>NZ_CP124535.1:2525000-3895730 GCF_029953595.1 Fuscovulum ytuae
ATAGAAGAAGGCGAGCAATCCGATCGCACGACGAAAGCGGATCAGATTCAGACCAACCCAGCGCAGAGGTGTGACCAGAAGGCCTGCCACAAGAAGTTGCAGGCCCAGTTCGCCCAGCCGAAGTTCAATCTCTTTTACCGGGTCGGGGCCAAGGCCATTGCTGATGGCAAGCCAGACGATCCAGAGAAACGGCAGGATGCCCGCGAGATAGACGGCATTCACCGGAACCCGGCGGGCAAGGCTGTTGATCTGGTCCATCAGTAGAACTTCGTCAGATCCATGTCGGCATAGAGGGAGGCAACCTCGGACTCATAGCCGTTGAACATGAGCGTGTCCTGTCGTCCGGCGAAAAGGCCTGCGCCGATGCGGCGTTCCGTGGCCTGCGACCAGCGCGGGTGATCCACTGTCGGATTCACATTGGAGTAGAACCCGTATTCGGAAGGTTGCAGCATATTCCAAGTCGCAAGTGGCTGTTTATCGACAAGGCTGATGCGAACGATGCTCTTGATCGATTTGAAGCCGTATTTCCACGGAACGACCAGACGGATCGGTGCGCCGTTCTGGTTCGGCATCTCTTCCCCGTAAAGACCGGTGGCGAGAATTGTCAGAGGATGCATCGCCTCATCCAGACGCAGGCCTTCGCGGTAGGGCCAATCGAGGATTGGGGACCGTTGGCCCGGCATCTCCTCGGGTCGGACGAGGGTTTCGAAGGCGACATATTTCGCGCCCGGCTGAACGCCGACGCGCTTGAGCAGACCGGAAAGTTCGAAGCCGATCCACGGGACGATCATCGACCATGCCTCGACACAGCGAAAGCGGTAGATGCGTTCTTCAAGTGGCTGACCCTTGAGGACATCGGCAAGGTCATAGGTGCCGGGCTTGTCGACCATGCCGTCGATGACGATGGACCACGGATCGGTGGTCAGGCTGCCTGCGTTGCGGGCGGGGTCTTCTTTGCCGGTGCCGAATTCGTAGAAGTTGTTGTAGCTGGTGATGTCTTCAAAGCTGTTGGGCGCTTCGGCGGTGGAATAGCGGCTAGGCGAATAGGTCAGCTTCGCCGCAGCAGGGGCAGCGACAAGGGCAGCACCTGCCCCTGCGATCAGGGCGCGGCGGTTGAGCCAGAGATGTTGCGGCGTAACATCCGACCAGCCGGGGGCGGTTCTTTTCATAGTCCAATCTCCTTCGCGGCATCTGCCATGGAGTGTGCGCCACTTGACGCAAAAGACAACGGGTGTGCCCTTCACCTTGGCTTTACGTGTGCAAAGGGCAAAGTGTTTCAGTCACGAATGGTAAATCCGCGTCACAGGTTTTTGACTGGAAGGCGAAACAGGGCGCGGCTTAGGCGTGGAGCGGTTTTCGGCAAGGCGGCGTAACGCATCTGTCAGCGTCATCCAATCGCATTCGAACCCCATATGAGGGAGGCCAATTCTGGCGACAGATCAAATGGGAGTGACGCCAATGATCCGCAGAACATTTCTTGCCCTGACCACCGCTATGGCCCTTTCGGCCCCGGCTTTTGCAGACAATCATTCGAAGGACATCGTCGACACCGCCGTGGGCGCGGGCAGCTTTACCACGCTGGTCGCGGCCGTTGAGGCGGCCGGCCTTGTCGATACCCTGAAGGGTGAGGGGCCGTTCACCGTCTTTGCGCCGACGGATGCCGCCTTTGCCGCGCTTCCGGCCGGCACGGTGGAAGACCTGCTGAAGCCCGAAAACAAGGACAAGCTGACCGCAATCCTGACCTATCACGTGGTTCCGGGCAAAGTGATGTCGACCGATCTGTCCGAAGGCCTGACGGCTGCAACGGTGCAGGGCGCAAATGTGACCATCACGCTGGAGGGTGGCGCGAAGGTCAATGGCGCGACCATCTCGACCGCCGATATCGAGGCTACGAATGGCGTGATCCACGTCATCGACGCGGTCATCCTTCCGCCCGAGGGCTGATTTTTAACAGAATCAAAGGGGGCGCAGCAGCGCTGCGCCCCCTGTCTTCAGTGAACGACTGCCTGAGACGGCCTTTCGCGGTTCGATGCGATGACCCGATCCCCAACGATCAGGCCTTCGGCACCCGCCGTCACGTGAACGGTACACCCATCAAGGATATCGCCAGCAAGCAGCATCTCGGCCAGCGGGTCCTGCAACTGACGCTGGATCACCCGTTTAAGGGGGCGCGCACCATAGACGGGATCATAGCCTTCCTCGGCCAGCCATGCCTTGGCATCAGCGGCAAGGTCGAGCGTGATCTTGCGCTGTGCAAGACGCTTTTCCAGACGCCGAAGCTGAATTTCGACGATGCCGGTCATATCGGCGCGACCAAGGCGGTCAAAGATGATCGTCTCATCCAGACGGTTCAGGAATTCGGGGCGGAAATGAGCACGCACCGCTTCCATCACCTCACGCTTGGCCATCGCCGCATCCGACCCGTCGGGCAAGAGTGACAGCGCCTGCGACCCAAGGTTCGAGGTCAGAACGATGATCGTCTGCTTGAAATCCACCGTGCGGCCCTGACCATCGGTCAGGATGCCATCGTCCAGCACCTGAAGAAGAACGTTGAACACGTCGGGATGGGCCTTTTCCACCTCGTCAAACAGGACAACCTGATAGGGCTTGCGGCGAACTGCCTCGGTCAACACGCCGCCTTCATCATAGCCGACATAGCCGGGGGGCGCGCCGATCAGGCGGGCCACGGCGTGTTTCTCCATGAATTCGGACATGTCGATGCGCACCATCGCGGTTTCATCGTCAAAAAGGTATTCGGCCAGCGCCTTGGTCAATTCCGTCTTGCCCACCCCGGTGGGGCCGAGGAAGAGGAACGACCCCAGCGGGCGACCTTCGTCATTCAGGCCCGCGCGGGCGCGGCGGACGGCTTTCGACACCGCTTCCACTGCCTGAAGCTGTCCAATGACACGGCGGCCAAGCTCTTCCTCCATCCTTAGGAGTTTTTCCTTTTCGCCTTCCAGCATCTTGCTGGTGGGGATGCCGGTCCAGCGTTCGACAACCTCGGCGATCTGTTCGGGGCGCACGGCTTCACTGACCAAGGCCTCACCTTCGCGGGCTTCGGCTTCTGCCAGCGATTTTTCCAGCCCCGGAATGCGCCCGTATTGGAGTTCGCCTGCCTTGGCGAAATCACCTTCGCGCTTGGCCTGCTCCAGTTCGGCACGGGCGCGGTCGAGTTGTTCCTTCAACTCACGCGCCTGTTCAAGGTTGTCACGTTCCGCCTGCCATTTGGCGGTCATCGCGGCGGATTGCTGTTGCAGATCCGAAAGCTCCTTCTCCAGCTTTTCCAGACGGTCGCGCGAGGCGGCGTCGTCTTCCTTTTTCAGCGCCTCGGATTCGATCTGGAATTGCAGGATCTGACGGTCAAGGGCGTCAAGCTCTTCGGGCTTGCTGTCCACTTCCATCCGCAGGCGCGAAGCGGCCTCATCCACAAGGTCGATCGCCTTGTCGGGAAGGAAGCGGTCGGTGATGTAGCGATGCGACAGGGTCGCCGCCGCCACAAGCGCCGAGTCGCTGATGCGGACACCGTGATGAAGTTCGTATTTCTCCTTGATCCCCCGCAGGATAGAGATCGTGTCTTCCACCGTGGGTTCGTTCACCATCACGGGCTGGAAACGGCGGGCAAGGGCTGCGTCCTTTTCCACATATTTGCGGTATTCATCCAGCGTAGTCGCGCCGACGCAATGCAATTCGCCCCGGGCAAGAGCGGGTTTGATCAGGTTCGCGGCATCCATCGCGCCGTCGGATTTGCCCGCGCCCACGAGGGTGTGCATTTCGTCGATGAAAAGGATGATCTCACCATTGGCAGAGGTCACCTCGTTCAGGATGGCTTTCAGCCGCTCCTCAAACTCGCCACGATACTTGGCCCCTGCGATAAGGGCGCCCATGTCCAGTGCCATCAGTTTCTTGTTGCGCAGGGATTCGGGCACGTCGCCGTTCACGATGCGCAGGGCAAGGCCTTCGGCGATGGCGGTCTTGCCAACGCCAGGTTCACCGATGAGGACGGGGTTGTTCTTGGTGCGGCGCGACAGAACCTGCATGGCGCGGCGAATCTCTTCATCCCGGCCGATGATCGGGTCGATCTTGCCTTGTTCTGCCGCCTCGGTCAGGTCGCGGGCATACTTCTTCAACGCGTCATAGCCTTCTTCGGCGGATGCCGTGTCGGCGGTGCGACCCTTGCGGATGTCGTTGATCGCAGCGTTGAGTTTCTGTGCCGTGACTGCCCCGGCATCCAGTGCCTGCTTGGCGCCGCCGGGAACCATGGCCAGCGCCATAAGGATGCGTTCGACGGGAACAAAGCTGTCACCCGCTTTCTTGGCCAGTTTCTCAGCCTCATCCAGAACCTTCACAAGGCCCGGATCGGTGAAGGGCTGCGCATCGCCCGAAACCTTTGGCAGCTTGGACAGCGCCAGATTGACGGCTTCGGCCACGCGGGCGGGTTCCCCCCCGGCGCGGCGAATGAGGTTGGACGCCAACCCCTGATCGTCATCCATGATCGCCTTTAGAAGATGTTCGGGCGCAAGCCGCTGGTGGCTTTCCCGCATCGCAATCGTCTGCGCGGCCTGAAGGAACCCGCGCGAGCGTTCCGTGAACTTTTCAAGGTTCATCGGCATTTCTCCTTTTCATAGCACCGTCCTGCGAACGCCCTGAAAAGGCACGCCCGCCCCGGCCTTGACAGAAAGATGGGACGCAGCCCTGCCTGATGCAAGATTGCAACGCCGGGCTGCGGCAACTTTTCCTGAAAGCCGGCTTCATATTGGCCCAAGTACGCGCAGCGGAGACGCCCGGAACGGGCGGCGGGGGCGGCAGCCCCTAAGCTTCGTAGCGGATGAACGCAAAGGCATGGCCGTCAGGGGCCCAGTTTGGGACGTTCATCGTGCCCTGACCGCCTGTGAATTCAAGAATGCGGCGACGGTCGCTGCCATCGGGGCGGCACAGAACAAGGGCAATGGGAAGGTCGGCGGGATGTCCTTCGGTTCCCGGAGGGTAGGCAAGATAGAGCAGGTGCTTGCCGCAGGGCGACGGATGGGGGAACCAGTTGACGTGATCATCGGCGAAAAGCCTGCGCTGATCCTTTCCATTGGCGGCCATGACCCAAATCTGCGCGTGACCGTCGCGGTCGCAGTTCCAATAGATCAGCCTGCCGTCGTGGCTGTAATCCGGTCCATCGGAATGGCCTTCGCCATGGGTAAGGCGGGTTTCGATGCCGCCTTCGACAGGCAGGGTATAAACATCGATGACCCTGCTGCCGCCGCGAGCAGCGACATAGGCAAGTGATTTGCCATCGGACGACCAGCCGTGCCACCAACTGGGTGCAGCGGGGCTGATAAGACGGGGGGTGCCGCCAGATGCGGGCATCAAGAAAATCTCAGACCCCGCACCGCGATGGTGGGAGAGAACAATGGTCCTGCCATCCGGGCTGATACCATGATCATTGTTGCAGCGGTCAGCAAAGCCCGTATCGACTGGGATCAGACGAGGATCTGCAAGCGGCACGCGAAACAGCCTGCCGCCGCCATTGACCAGCAGCGTATCACCGGACGGGTCCCAATTGGGGGCCTCGATCCGGTGTTCGACAGTCAGGATGGTGCGGGAAAGCCCATCGGCGAGGGTCCAGAGAGTGAGGTGCGATCTCACCTTTCCTTGGCCTTGAGAAGCTTGGCCGGGCGCAGCCGTTCAGCGTCGCGCATCAGGCTGAAGGTTTGGTTGACGTAATTCACCACGCCGGAAATCTGTTCCATATAAGCGGTGAGTTCGGGGGTTTTGTCGGCCTCGATCATCTGGACGGGCCTGTCGGGGCCTTCATGTTCGAACTGGCAATAGAACAGGGGTTCGCCCCGTTTCAGGATGATGTCCTTTTCCGGTTCGTGCCATTCGAAGGCCCACATGATGGGTCGTGGCCAGAGGTTCAACTGGAAGCGGCCACCAAAGATTGTGCCGGGAAGCGGATCCTTGCGGTAATGGGCGAAGGTGCCCACCTGCGTCATCCAGACGGGTTCATCCGCGATGAAAGTGTAGGGCAATTGCAGTTGGATCGTGGGGCGGTCGGGGTAGCGCCACTCTGCCTCAGCCACGAGGGTAAGCACCTCGTTCAGTTTGTTTGACCGGATGGGAGAGGCGCTGCCTGCACGGTTGACCAGCACGGCCTTGCCCTTGTCATCGCGGGCAAAGCCGATCTGAAGGTCAAAGGGGCATTTGACAACGAAATAGCGGCTTTCCATCTGGATGACGGCGGGGCAGCGGCTGGCGCTTTTGGCGTGCTGGCGGTTGACCTGTCGGGAGACCAGACGTTCGGGCGGCTCATACAGCACCGCGCCCTTATCAGAGGACAGGAACCAGCCCACCTGCACGGGGCCTGAGCGGGGACCGTCTTGGGGGCGGTCATAGGTCACGGTGATCTGCACGGGTCTACCTTTTCTGATACTGTGTCGTCAGGGCCGCGAAGAGGGCACGCACCTGCGTTTCAGAGGTGACGTGCCGTTCGGGCGGGCCGAAGCCAAAGGCGGCGATGGTGGCGGCTTCGGGTTCCGGCATGGAACAGGAGGCGTGGATTTCACGCAAGGGCAGATGCGAAAGGGCGGGCAGCGTTTCGGGCCGGATGCCCGCTCCGGGCATAATCAGAATGCGCCCCGCCGCCTGATCCATGAGACGGGCAAGGGTCGCGGCACCTTCCGGGGCGGAGAGGGCGCCGCCCGAGGTAAGGATGCGGCGGAAGCCCAAGGCGATGGCCGTTTCCAGCGCCCGCGCTTTGTCAGGCGTAAGGTCAAAGCAGCGGTGAAGGGTGGTGTCCATCCCTTCCGCCTCGGCCAGAAGGGTGGACAGCATCCATTCATCCAGCCGACCATCGGGGCGCGAGGCCCCAAGGACGACGCCTGCAAGGCCTGCAGCACGGGCGGCGGCGATATCGGCCTTCATCTGGCGCAGGTCTTCGGCAGACCAGACGAAACCGCCCGCGCGGGGGCGGATCATGGCCAACGCTGGGATCGGTGCACGTGCCGCCTCGGCCATCAGACCGGGGGATGGGGTCAAGCCGCCAAGGGCGAGGGCCGAGCAAAGCTCTGCCCGCCCTGCCCCGCCCCGGATCGCGGCGGCAAGGCCGGTGGCATCTTCGACGCAAACCTCAAGCAGGATGTCAGGCAAAGGCCACCTCGGCGGCGGCGGCAGCCCCGATCAGGCCGGGTTCGATGCGGCATAGGGCAGGAGTGACGATGGGCGCATCCGCGCGGCGCAGGATCATGGCGCGGACAGCTTGGTCGAGATGCGCAATGAGGGCAGGCACGTTGGAGAGGCCACCGCCCACGGGAACGATGGAAGCGCCGACCGTGTTCAGAATCATGGCAAGCGGCGGGGCGAGTATGGCACGCCAGATATCCACCGTTTGCGCCGCCTGTGGTTCGCCTGAAAGCCAGCTTTGCAGGATGGTTTCAGAGGAAAGCGCGGCTTGGTGCAGGGTCTGGTGCAGCCGTTCGATGCCGCGCGCCGAACAGACGGCATCAAGGCAGCCCGTCAGCCCGCAGCCGCAAGGATATTCGGGCAGGGTGACGCCTTCGACCTGTGTCCGCGCGACGGGGCCGTGGCCCCATTCCCCAGCAAATCCACCGGGGCCAGAGATGGGCTTGCCGTCGATCACCAGCCCGCCGCCTACGCCGGTGCCAAGGATGACGCCAAAGACGGTGCGGTGGCCCTGTCCTGCACCCTGCGTCGCCTCGGCCATCGCAAAGCAATCTGCGTCGTTGAGAATGAGGACGGGGAGGTTCAGATGCGCCTCAAGCTCTGGCCCCAATTGGCGGCCATCGGCGCAGGGGATGTTGGCAACGCGCAGGCATTGCGTTTCGGGGTCAACGACGCCTGCAATGGAAATGGCGATTGCCTTGGGATGCAGCCCTTGGGCAAAGCGGGCGATGGCGGCGATGAAGGCCGTGAAATCCCCTGTCGGAGTGGGCGTGTCGCCCAGCGGCGTGAGGGTGCCGCCCGTAGAGGAGGCGGCCTTGATGCGGCTGCCGCCGATATCGAAACAGAGGATCATGCGCCATCCCTGCAGTTTTCGGCTAGATTAACGGGCTTCGCGCGGCTTGACAGCCCCGCCTGTGCGGATCATCTGGCGCGGGCTTTCATCGGGGGAATGCGGATGTCTGACGACCGTCTGATCGTGGCGCTGGATGTGCCGAATGTGGTGCAGGGGTTGGACCTTGTCTCGCGCATCGGCGCGGCGGCGAATTTCTACAAGATCGGGCTTGGTATGCTGACGGGTGGCGGGCTGGCGCTGGCCAATGAGATCAAGGGCGAGATGGGCAAGCGGGTCTTTCTGGACCTGAAGCTGTTCGATATCGGCGCCACGATCGAAGCGGCGGTGCGGGGGATCGCGCGATACGATCTGGACCTGCTGACCGTGCATGGCGACCCGCAGGTGGTGCGGGCGGCAGCGGAAGGCAAGGGCGGCAGCGGGTTGAAGATCATGGCGGTGACGGTGCTGACATCGCTGGATCGGGCCGATCTGGATGCCAATCTGATCAAGGCGGGTGATATCCATGATATCACACTGGAACGGGCGGCACGGGCGTTAGAGGCCGGGGCGGATGGTGTGATCGCCAGCCCGCAAGAGGCCGCGATGATCCGGGCACTGCCGCAGGCCAAGGGCAAGCTGATCGTGACACCGGGGGTTCGGCCCGCAGGCGCGGCGGCAGGGGATCAGAAGCGGATCGCCACCCCGGCGCAGGCCATCGGGGATGGGGCAGATCACATCGTGGTGGGGCGTCCGATCTGGCAAGCCGCAGACCCGGCGGCGGCGGCGCGGGCTGTCATTGCGGAATTGCCAGCGCGGTAAGGGCGCGGCGGACACGCGCCTTAAGGCCGGGTATCGCCTTGGGATGGTTCAGGAAATCGTCGATCAGCATCAAGGCCCAGCCCTGCCCTTCTGCCCCGAAGCGAACCGCCGCAACCTCTGCCTGTGTGATGTGACCGGCGAAGAAGACGGCGGGACGTGCCGGATCGACCAGACCGGGAAAGACGGCACGAAAAATCAGACGGGTGGCGGGAAGGCGTAGGCCGAATTCTTCTTGGAGTTCGCGCAGGAGGCAGGTTTCAGCGGTTTCATTACCGTCTCGGCCACCTCCGGGCAGGTCCCACATGCCCGGCCATGGCAGGCCGGGGCGATCATCGCGCAGGCAGGCAAGGAGGGCGTCACCGCAGAAAAGCGCGGCCTTGGCCCCCACAAAGCCTGACTCAGTTATCATTGATATCGCGGTCCCAGCGTTTCACCTGTCCGGCGCGCACCCCCATCGTGCGGCGAAGCGCAACCCAAGCGACGAGAGAGCAGAGCGCGAAGATCAGAAACAGGAAGGCCGGACCACCGACAAGGATATCAAGGCCAAGTAAGATGCCCGTCACCACCGCGCCGATGGCAAAGCCGAGAAAGATATAGCCGGGCAGCAGCACCTCAAGCACACCGATCAAGAAACCGGCGACGATCCAGACCCACCAGATGGACCACCACATCAGGATTTTCCCCGAACCAGTTTGAACGCATCCGAGAATGCCTCAAGCGCGTTCGCGGGCAAAAGGATCGTTTGCTTGCCTTCGCCCACAGCGACTTGGGCCAAGGCCTCTACCTGTTTCATGGCGATTTGGTATTGCGCAGCTTCAAGCCCATTGGCGGTGATGGCGGTGGCGATCACGCCTGTCGCATAGGCCTCGGCATCCGCGGTGATGCGCTTGGCCTTGGCGGCCTGCTCGGCGGCGTAAAGATCGGCATCGGCGGCAAGTTCGACCGCGCGTTTTTTCCCTTCAGCCTCGGTCACTTGGGCGCGGCGGGCGCGTTCGGCGTTCAGCTGTTGCAGCATGGCGGCACGCGTTGCATCGTCGAGATTGACGTCAAGGATTTCGGCGCGCGTCACCTCTACCCCCCAGTCATCGACCATCATGCGGACCTGTTCGCGCACCCTTTCAATGAGTTGCGCGCGGTTCGACTGGACCTGATCGAGTTCCAGCTTACCGATTTCCGACCGCACGATCCCGGCCACGGTGGTGGCAATGGCGGCATCCACGTCGCGGATGCGGTAGACCGTCTTTTCCGGCTCGGTGATGCGGTAGAAGACCGAAGTTTCCACCTTTACCAGCACGTTATCGGCGGTGATGGCGTCCTGCGAGGCATTGGGAAGTTGCCGTTCAAGGATCGAAATCTTGTGCGGCACCCGATCAAGGAAGGGGACGACGAAGTTGATCCCCGGTCCGAGGACCGACCGGAGGCGGCCAAAGCGTTCGACCACATGCTTTTCGGATTGCGGCACGATCCGCACGCCAAGGAAGATGCAGAGGATGATGAAGATCGCGATTGAAAGAAAGATCGCGTTGCCGCCGAAAAGTTCAGGCTCCATGCCCGCTACCTCCTGAAATGCTACGGGCGAATCATGGGGGTTTGGCGTGTTGGGTGCAAGGGTCGGGCATGGACGCGCGAAAAGGGGCGGCGCATAATAGGGCCATGCCAGCCCTGTGCCGCGACTGTCTGACGACCTTTGAGGATGCCCCGCGCTGCCCGGCCTGTCGTAGCCCGCGGGTTCTGGCGCATCCAGAACTGTTTGACCTGTCCATCGCGCATATGGACTGCGATGCCTTCTATGCCAGCGTGGAAAAGCGCGACAATCCCGATTTGCGGGACAAGGCCCTGATCGTGGGGGGCGGGACGCGGGGAGTGGTGTCAACCTGCTGTTATATCGCGCGAATCTCTGGCGTACGTTCGGCGATGCCGATGTTTCAGGCGTTGAAACTGTGCCCTGACGCGGTGGTGGTGAAGCCGCGCATGGCCGTCTATGCCGAGGAAAGCCGCAAGATCAGGGCGATGATGGAGGCGCTGACGCCGGATATCGAACCCCTGTCGCTGGACGAGGCATTTCTGGACCTGTCAGGGACGGCGCGGCTGCATGGTGCGCCGCCTGCCGTGATGCTGGCGCGGCTGGTGCGCCGGATGGAGACAGAGTTGGGCCTGACCGGATCTATCGGCTTGAGTCATAACAAGTTTTTGGCAAAGATCGCCTCCGACCTTGATAAGCCGAAGGGGTTTTCGGTGATCGGGCGGGCCGAGACGCAAGCCTTTCTGACGCCGAAACCCGTGCGGATCATCTGGGGGGTGGGGACGGCCACGCAATCCGCGCTGGAGGCGGCGGGTATAAGAACGATCGCAGACCTGCTGCGTTGGGACAGGGCCGATCTGGTGGCGCGGTTCGGGAGCATGGGGGAGCGGCTTTATTATCTGGCGCGGGGGCAGGATCAGCGGCGTGTCAGCCGGGATGAGAGGCCGAAATCCATCAGCAAGGAGACGACCTTCAACGAAGATACGGGGGACCCAGATATCCTTGATGGGCATATCTGGCGGCTGGCAGAACAGGTGGCGGATCGGGCAAAGGCCAAGGACCTTGCCGGGCGGACGGTGGTATTGAAGCTGAAACGTGATGATTTTCAGACGGTTACGCGGCGGCATGCCTTGGGCGATGCGACGCAGATCGCGGATCGCATCTATCGCGCGGCGCGGGACTTGTTCGATCAGGCGGGGGCGAAAGGGCCGTTTCGCCTGATCGGGGTAGGGATTGCCGATCTGGTGCAGGCCGATCAGGCGGATCGATCAGGTGACCTATTGGACCCCGGCGCGGGGCAAAGGGCAAAGGCAGAGCGGGCAGCGGATGCGATACGGGCGAGATTCGGCAAGGATGCGATCATCAAGGGCCGAAGCCTGCGCTGATCATTCCGCCGCAAGGGGCATATTGCCTGCCTGCGGGGCCGTCACATCAGCGATGACACGGGTTACAAGCCGTTGAAATTCCTTGAAATCGGGCCGTGGCTGGATGCGCTGTTCATCCATGTAGAGAGCGCGGTCAATTTCGATCTGCACCACGTGCTGTTGGCGCGAGGGGCGACCATAGGCTTGGGCGATATACGCCCCTGCAAAGGGCGCGTTGCGGGCGGTGCGCAGGCCTGCGGCGGCGAAGGCGCGTTCGATGCGTTCGACCACATCACGAGAGGCGGCGGCACCAAAACGGTCGCCCA
The DNA here is from genome assembly GCF_029953595.1 of Fuscovulum ytuae. NCBI lineage: Bacteria > Pseudomonadati > Pseudomonadota > Alphaproteobacteria > Rhodobacterales > Paracoccaceae > Fuscovulum > Fuscovulum ytuae. The sequence continues at coordinate 2,537,034 of NZ_CP124535.1, forward strand.
GAACCACATCGGGGCGCGGATAGCCGGGGCGGGAATGTGCCTCAATCGCCTCATGCGGCATGGAGTGGCAATCGATCAGGATCGCCTGACCGAACTGCGCAAGGTTTTCATCTAAAAGAGTTTTTAGCGCGGTGTGATAGGGGTGCCAGACAGAGGCGATGCGCCGTTCCGCCTCGGCCCGCGGGAGTTTGCCGCGATAGATGGCCCGGCCACCCGCGACGACGCGGGGAATGACGCCAAGCCCGGAAGAGACGCGGGGGTTGTGGGGGGCGCGGTCGATGCCTTCGATCACCGCCGGGTCGAGTTCGTCAGCAGCGCGATTGAGGTCGATATAGGCGCGGGGGATGCGGGCGGCGAGGAGGGGCGCGCCGTGCAGGGGGGCGGCGGAAAACAAGTGATCGACAAAGGCATCCTCTGACGAACGGATCGTGTGGCGATCAAGAAGGCTTTGCGAAACAAAGCTTTGCGGGTAGTCGGCGCCGGAATGTGGCGACGAAAAGACCACCGGGGTGGTCCGGCGGCGGGGAAGGTGGAGGGTGTATGCGTCGCTTTGCATCCCACAGATATAGCCGTGTTTTTCCAGATGCCAAAACCCCTTGAACCTATGGGCGACTCCTTTTATAGACCCCACGACCGACGCGGACCCGCCCGCGTCCTTTTGTTTTGGGAACGGGCGGATAAGTGAAGGAGCGTGGGCGGTTAGCTCAGCGGTAGAGCACTACGTTGACATCGTAGTGGCCACTGGTTCGATCCCAGTACCGCCCACCATTTCGCCGTTTCCTGACAAGGGAAACATCAAGGATTTCAAGGCGCTGCGCGCCGCGAATGGGAGAAGAACGATGAAGGTTGCGAACTCGCTCCGCTCGCTCAAGACGCGTCATCGCGATTGCCAGGTCGTGCGCCGCAAAGGCCGCGTCTATGTGATCAACAAGACGCAGAAGCGGTACAAGGCTCGTCAGGGCTGATTTTTTCCGGGAGACCGGAGGACAGGGCCGCCCGGTGGGCGGCCTTTTGTTTTTCGTCGCGCCCAAGGCATTGAGAACGCTGGCTTAATCGGGGCTTTCGGGCGAAAACGGTTGTGCCCTGTTTTGTGCCGCCTTTTGTGCAGCATTCTGTGGGCACGCAGCGCACGCTGGGGTGCGCGTTAACCTTAACGACGCGAATCGTTTGGAGGGCCTTGTCATGCATCCGAATCCCGCCTTTCGGGGCCAGCCTGAAGAGGAGAATCTGCGCTTTGCCACGGCGAAGGGCTTTGGGATGCTTTGCGTGAATGGCGCGGCGGGGCCACTCGCCGCGCATGTGCCTTTCGTGATGGCAGGGCCGCATGTGGTGGAGGTGCATCTGGCGCGGTCCAATGCGATGGCGCGGACAGGGTTGCCTGCGCCTGCGCTTTTGGCTGTACAGGGGCCGGATGCGTATATCTCGCCCGACTGGTATGGCGTGCCGGATCAGGTGCCGACATGGAATTATGTGGCGGTGCATCTGCGCGGCGTGCTGCATCCGATGGAGGCAGAGGAACTTGAACCGCAGGTGGACGCGCTTTCGGCCATGTTCGAGGGGCGGATCGCGGGCAAGCGGCCATGGACCAAGGAGAAGATGGGCGAGGGGGTGATGGCCCGGATGATGCGGGGTATCCTGCCCTTTCGCCTTGAGGTCACCGAGATCGACGGGACGTGGAAGTTGAACCAGAACAAGAGCCCGGAGGCGCGGGCGAGGGTGATCGCGGCGCTGGAGGCGCAGGGCGGGATGGCGGCGCAGATCGCGGCCCTGATGCAGGCGCTGGACTGAGGGAGCGGGATGGGCCGGAGGTTGGGGCGGCGGAAGGGCGCGGTTCCACTGTGGAAATCGCTTTTCCAGGAAGCGGGGCGGGCCTAGGGTTTGGCCAAAGCCGAAGGAGCCTGTGACATGCGTCTCTTTTTCTCGCCCACCTCGCCTTATGTTCGCAAGGTGATGGTCCTGTTGCATGAGACGGGGCAATTGGACGAGGTCGAACTTGTGACGGGGTCGGGAAGCCCGGTTGACCCCGGTGCGGCGCCGCTGGAGGCCAATCCTCTTGGCAAGGTGCCTGCGTTGGAGCGGGGGGATGGGCCTGCCATTTATGACAGCCGGGTGATCTGCCAGTTTCTGGATGCGCGGGCCAAGGCGGGCGCGGGGGCCGGGCTTTATCCGACGGATGGGCGTCGCTGGGACACGCTGGTGGTGGAGGCGACAGGGGATGGCATTCTGGATGCCGCGCTGCTGATGGTTTACGAGGGGCGACTGCGCCCGGAAGAGATGCGCTTTGCCCCTTGGGTGGAGGGGCAATGGGCCAAGGTGGACCGGTCGTTGGATGCGCTGGAACAGCGCTGGATGGCGCATCTGGACGGGCCTTTGGATGCCGGGCAGATCGCGGTGGCCTGCGCGCTGGGTTATCTGGATTTTCGGCATGATGCGCGGGGTTGGCGGACGGGGCGGCCTGCGCTGGCGGAATGGTATGCGCGCTTTGCCGCGCGGCCTTCGATGATGGCGACGATGCCTGTCTGACATGTCTTTGCCTTTCGGCGCCTTTGTCACGGTGTGGCTGTTTCTGGCGGCCAATATCGCCTCGCCCGGGCCGAATGTTTTGAACACGATCGCGCTGGCGATGGGATCGGGGCGGCGGGCCGGGCTTGGATCGGCCTGCGGGGTGGGTCTGGGCATCGGGTTGTGGTGCCTGTCGATGCTGCTGGGTCTGGCGGCGGTGATCGCGGTTGCGCCGTGGATGGCGGAGGTGCTGCGCTGGGCGGCGGTGGGGCTGCTTTTGTTGTTTGCGGGGCGCTATCTGCGGGCGGCGCTGGCGGGGTATCGGGCGCGCGGCATGGCGGTGCCGGAGGCGCGGCGCGGTGCGGGATTTGCAACAGGGTTTCGGCGGGCCCTGGCGGTGATTGCGGTCAACCCCAAGGCGCTGACGAGTTGGCTGGCGGTGATGGGCATGTTTCCGGTGGCGGATGCGCAGGCGGGGGATATGGCGGTCCTTTGCGCCGGGGCCTGTGTCCTGTCGTTTTCGATTCACGGCATCTACATGATTCTGTTTTCAACTGCGCCGGCCTTGCGGTTCTATCTGCGCGCGGGCTGGCTGTTGCAGGGGGTGGCGGGCCTCCTGTTCGCTGGCTTTGCGCTACGACTTGTCGCAGGGGGTTGAGCGGGACCGCTGCCGTTACATCCTTTGCGCATGGCCTTTGGCCGGTGCGGGGCGGTTTGCGCGCCCGTCCGGCCACAGGGCGAAATTTTCCGCAGGCTTTGGCAGGGTCTGCGCCCGTTTGTCCGCTGGACGATCCGGCGCGCCTTGTCTAAAAGCCGCCCGGCAAGGCTGCGGGTGACCGCGGCCCTATCGACAATGGGTCGCGGGAGCCCCCCGCGCCTGTGAAAGGGAGAATATCTCGTGTCCCACGCTGACGAAAACGCAGGTACCCGGCGGGATTTCCTGTACTACGCGACGGCAGGGGCCGGTGCGGTTGCCACGGGCGCCGCTGTCTGGCCGCTGATCAACCAGATGAACCCTTCCGCCGATGTTCAGGCGCTGTCGTCGATTTTCGTCGACGTGTCGGGCGTGGATGTCGGGACGCAGCTGACGGTGAAGTGGCTGGGCAAGCCCGTCTTCATCCGTCGCCGCACGCCGGAAGAGATCGAGGCAGGGCGCGCTGTCCCGCTGACCGATCTGGTCGATCCGCTGTCGGACAACGCGAACAAGCCGGGGGCAGATGCCTCGGACGAAAACCGCACCTTGGACGAGGCGGGCGAGTGGCTGGTGATGATGGGGGTCTGCACCCATCTGGGCTGCGTGCCGCTGGGCGATGGCGCCGGTGAATTCGGCGGCTGGTTCTGCCCCTGCCACGGGTCGCATTACGATACCGCGGGCCGCATCCGCAAAGGGCCTGCACCGCGCAACCTGCCGGTGCCGGTGGCGGCTTTCGAAGACGAATCCACGATCAAGCTCGGGTAAGGAACACAAGAGATGGCCGGAATTCCGCACGACCATTACGAGCCCAAGAGCTCTGGCGAGAAGTGGCTGCACAAGCGCCTGCCGATCGCGGGGCTTCTGTATGACACGATCATGATCCCCACACCCAAGAACCTGAACTGGATGTGGATCTGGGGGATCATCCTGACCTTCTGCCTTGCGTTGCAGATCATCACGGGCATCATCCTGGTGATGCACTACACGCCGCATGTCGATTACGCCTTCGCGTCGGTCGAACATATCATGCGCAATGTGAATGGCGGCTATATGATCCGCTATCTGCACCAGAACGGCGCGTCGCTGTTCTTTGTGGCGGTTTATCTGCACATCTTCCGCGGTCTTTATTACGGGTCCTACAAGGCCCCGCGTGAGATCACCTGGATCGTGGGCATGTTGATCTATCTGCTGATGATGGGCACGGCCTTTATGGGCTATGTGTTGCCGTGGGGTCAGATGTCCTTCTGGGGCGCGACCGTGATCACCGGCCTGTTTGGCGCCATCCCCGGCATCGGGCCGAGCATTCAGACTTGGCTTCTGGGCGGGCCTGCGGTGGATAATGCCACGCTGAACCGGTTCTTCAGCCTGCACTATCTGCTGCCCTTCGTGATCGCGGGCCTTGTGGCCGTGCATATCTGGGCGTTCCACACCACGGGCAACAATAACCCGACCGGGGTGGAAGTGCGCCGCGGGTCGAAGGAAGAGGCGGCCAAGGATACCGTGCCCTTCTGGCCCTATTACGTGATCAAGGACCTGTTCGCGCTGGCGGTCATTCTGGCGGTGTTCTTCGCCATCGTGGGCTTCATGCCGAACTATCTGGGTCACCCGGACAACTATATCGAGGCGAACCCGCTTGCGACGCCTGCGCATATCGTGCCGGAATGGTACTTCCTGCCCTTCTACGCCATCCTGCGCGCCTTTACGGCCGATGTCTGGGTGGTGATCGCGGCGGAATGGATCACCTTCGGGATCGTCGACGCCAAGTTCTTCGGCGTGCTGGCGATGTTCGGGGCCATCGCTGTGATGGCGCTGGCGCCGTGGCTGGATACCTCGTCCGTCCGGTCGGGCCGCTATCGCCCGATGTTCAAGTGGTGGTTCGCGCTGCTGGTTGTCGACTTCATGGTTCTGATGTGGGTCGGTGCAATGCCTGCGGAAGAGCCCTATGCGACCATCTCGTTGATCGCGTCGGCCTATTGGTTCGCCTACTTCCTTGTGATCCTGCCGCTTCTGGGGGTGATCGAGAAGCCGCTGCCGCAGCCGGCGACCATCGAGGATGACTTCAATGCCCACTACGGCAAGCCCGGCGGCAATGCCGTGGCGCAACCGGCCGAGTGAGAAGGGAACTGAGCAAGATGATCAGGAAGATCGCACTCACAACCGCTGCCGTTCTGGCGCTGTCCTCCGGGGTGGCGCTGGCGGCGGGCGGGCATAAAGAAATCACCGATGTGGACTTCGCCCATGAAGGCCCCTTCGGGAAGTTCGACCAGTTTCAGCTTCAACGCGGGTTGCAGGTCTATACCGAGGTCTGTTCGGCCTGCCACGGGCTGAAATACGTGCCGATCCGCACGCTGGCCGATCCCGGTGGCCCGCAGCTGCCGGAAGATCAGGTGCGCGCCTATGCGGCGCAGTTCACCGTGACCGACAAGGAAACGGGGGAAGATCGCGAAGGCAAGCCGACGGACCACTTCCCGGTTTCGGGGATGGAAGGCGCGCCGGACCTGTCGCTGATGACCAAGGCGCGGGCCGGATTCTCGGGGCCCTATGGCACCGGGATGAGCCAGCTGTTCAACGGCATGGGCGGGGCGGAATACATGTATTCCATCCTGACACATTACGAAGAGAACCCGGAATGCGCCCCCGATGGCATCGACGGGTTCTATTACAACACCTCTTTCGACAAGGGTGCGATTCCTGACTCCTGCAAAGACGAGAAGGGGATTTCCACCATTCCGGGCAGCTGGATCGCGATGCCGCAGCCGCTTGGAGATGATCAGGTGACCTATGCCGACGGCACCCCGGCAACGGTGAGCCAGATGGCAGAGGATGTGTCGGCCTTCCTGATGTGGGCGGCTGAGCCGAAGCTGATGGATCGTCGTGAGGCCGGGTTCAAGGCGGTCATCTTCTTGATCATCCTTGCCTCGCTTCTGTATCTGACGAACAAGCGGATCTGGGCGAGCGTGAAGGGCAAGACGGCCTGAGCCATCCGGTGATGTGAATAAAAAACCCCGCCTGAAAGGGCGGGGTTTTTTATTTGGCGCGTTGGGGAGGCGGAATTTGACGCAAATTCCGCGGCGATTTCTGGCGCAGAAATCGCACTGGGGCCGTTGTGCATCGGTTGTTGAGCGGAATTTGCGTCAAATTCCGCCGCGGTTCCTGCGTCAGGAACCGCCCTGGCCCAGATACGCGGTGAGGGCCTTGGGGGGCGTGGCGAAAAGCATGGCCGTGTCTTGTGGCGGATGAGCCAGCCCGTCGGCGACAAGGATCGTCTGATCGGCGAAGGTTTTCGCATCCTGCGGATCATGGGTGACCATCAGGACGGTGGCCCCAGTCTCTGCTGCGACCTCGGCCACTAAGGCGAGCATGTCCCGTTTCAGCGCGGGGCCAAGCGCGGCAAAGGGTTCGTCAAGCAAAAGAAGCGGTCGCGCCCGCAAAAGCGCGCGGGCAAGGGCCGCCCTGCCCTGCTGACCGCCCGACAATTGGCCCGGTTTGCGCTGGGCCAGACCATGCAGCCCGGTCCGGTCGAGCGCCTTGGCAACCTTGTCCCGGATATCCGGGATCAGCCGCCCATCCGGGGCAAGGCCCAGCGCGAGGTTCCGTTCCAGCGTCAGATGGGGAAAGAGGTTCTGATCCTGAAACAGGATCGTGACGGGGCGCTGACCGGGATTTGTTTCAGTGATGCTCTGGCCCTGCCAGAGGATGCGGCCGGATTGCGGGGGGACAAAGCCTGCGATGGCATTCAAGAGGGTGGATTTCCCTGCGCCTGATGGGCCGATCAGCGCGACCCGCGCGCCTTGCGAGATGGTCAGGTTGGCCATCAGGCGAAAGTCGGGGGCCGTGAGGGTGAGGTGGTCAAGCAGGAGCATGGCGGCGACCGATCCCGTCGAAAAGGGCGAAGAGGGTGAAGGAAAGCGTCAGCAAAAGAAGGGAGGCGGCGGCCGCCTGTTCCATCCGGTAGCTGCCCATCAGGCTGTGGATATAGAGCGGTAGGGTGGCATTCGTCTGGCCGGCAAAAAGCGTGATGACGCCCAGATCGCCCATCGAGAGCGCCGCCGTGATGCCCGCACCAAAGCCCAAGGGGCGGGCGAGCTGCGGGAGGGTGACAAGGCGGAACTTGGCGGCAGGGGTCAGGGCGAGGGCCGCCGTCAGCCTGCCATAATCGGCAAGCAGCGCGCGGGCGGGCGGGGAGAGGAGGCGATAGCTGTAAGGCAGCGCGAGGGTGGCGTTGGTGGCGATGGTGACCGGGATTGCAAGGTCGGATGGCGCAGCAAAGGGGCGGAGCATCAGGAAGAGGCCGGTGCCGATAACGAGGGACGAGGCGGCAAGGGGGAAGGTGGCTGCGGCGTCGAAAAGGCGATGGCCCATGGCGCGGCGGGCGGTGGCCAGCGCAAGGGCCAGCGCGGCGGCGGTGGCCAGCGCGGCGGAGGCCAGCGCTATGGCAAGAGAGCGGGTGGTCGCACCGATCAGGCCTTGGGGAAGGTTCGTCAGGCCGGGCAGGCCGCGGGCCACAAGCGCGGCAAGCGGCAGGATCAGGAAAGCGGCGGCCAGCGTGATGGCGGCGGCATCCAGCGCGCGGCGCCAGCCTTTCGGGGCGGGAAGTTCGGGGGGGCGGCCAAGGCCCGCGCCAAAGCCCGTGTCACGGATCAGCGCCCAGCCCGCCAGAAGGGCGGCAGTGGTGAGGGCGAATTGGAGCAGGGCAAGGGTGGCGGCGCGGTCAGGGGCGAAGTCGAAGCGGAGCGCTTGGTAGATGGCCAATTCCACCGTCGTGGCGGCGGGACCGCCGCCGAGGATGAGGGCAGTGGCAAAGCTGGCAAGGCAGAGAGTGAAGATGGTGAGAAAGGCCCCCGGCAGGGTGGCGCGCAGCATGGGGAATTCCAGGTGGCGGAACTGGGCCATGGGTGTGAGGGCGAGGGACCGGGCAAGACGGAACCGTTCCGCCGGGATGGCCTGCCAGCCTTGCAGGATCATGCGGGTGGCGAGGGGCAGGTTGAGGAAGACATGCGCCAGCAGGACGCCGTGCAGGCCATAGGGGGAGATCGGCGGCAGGCCTGCGGTGGTGAGGAGTTGGTTCAGCGTGCCCCCCCGACCGAAGATGGCAAGAAGGCCAAGGATCGCCACGATAACCGGAAGCAGGAAGGGCGCCCCCATCAAGGTGATCAGCGCCCCGCGACCGGGAAAGCGGCGACGGGCCAGCGCACGGGCCACGGGGATTGCGAGGGCGGTGGAGATGAGCGCCGAGAGGAAGGCTTGCAAAAGGGTGAAGCGAAGCGCCGCCCAGTCGGCGGGGCCAATGGGGGCCGCGCCTGCATGAATCGCCACGGCACCGACGGTGCCGAGCGTCATGGCCCCAAGAAGGGCGGCGGCAAGCGCCGCCCCCATGGGGAGCCTTAGCGGGCGAGCGCGGCTTGCCATTCGGACAGCGCCGCGTCGCGGATGGTGGCGGCCTCATCCGGGGAAAGGAGGAGGGAGGTTTCGGGCTGGATCAGCGTTTCGAACCCGGCGGGCAGGCCTACGGCTGGTGTCACGGCGGGATACATCCAGTTCGTGGTGGGGATCACCGATTGGAAGGCTTCGGATCCGATGAAGGCGAGGAAGGCATTGGCCAATTCGGGTTGATCGGTGGCGGCCAGTTTTCCGGCCACTTCGACCTGCATGTAATGGCCTTCAGTGAAGGGGGCGGCGGCCTTCGTATCATCCTCTTCCGCGATCAGGTGATAGGCGGGAGAGGTGGTGTAGGAGAGGACCATGTCAGCCTCACCTTCCAAGAAAAGGCCATAAGCCTCGGACCAGCCGGGGGTGACGGTGACGATATTATCGGCCAGCGCTGCCCAGATTTCGGCAGCACGGTCGCCATAGGCGGCCTTGACCCACATCAGAAGGCCGAGGCCGGGGGTGGAAGAGCGGGGGTCCTGAATCAGAATCTTCACATCCGAGGCGGCGAGATCTTCAAAGGATTTTGGCGGTTCGGGGAGTTTCGCCTTGTCATGGACGAAGGCGAACCAGCCCCAGTCGAAGGGGACGAAGTTGGGATCTTCAAAAGGCACGGGAAGGGTGTTGGCCCAGGTCTGGCCATGCGGGGCGAAAAGGCCCGTGGCGGTGGCGGCTGCGGTCAGGTTCGTATCAAGGCCGAGGACGATATCGGCATCCGAGGCCGCGCCTTCCATCTGGATACGGGCGAGAAGGGCTGCGCCATCGCCCGCGGCCACGAATTGCAGGTCGCAGGCACAGGTTGCCTCGAACGCCATTTCGACCGCCGGTCCGGGGCCCCATTCGGCGGTGAAGCTGTCATAGGTCAGGACGGTGAGGATGGGCTTGTCTTGTGCCGTGGCTGCGGTGGCAACGGTGGCAAGGCCCAGCGCAAGTATGGAAGGTTTCATATTTCTCTCCATTTGCGACGGGTGGTCGGAGATGGAGATCGAATTCCATGCACCTTCCCTCCGCCGGTATGATCCGGTTCAGGTTCAACGGGTCCGCTTTCGCATCTCAGCCCTATGGGCACCCCGAGGTAGGGGGGAAGATAAGGGATGGCGAGGCGGGTGCAAGGGGGATCGTTGGCGCTTGTGGTGCGGGAGGACCGGGGGTTTCACACCCCCGGACCCCCGTGGAGTATTTTTCCCAAGATGAAGCCGGGCGTTAAGGTTAACGGGGCGGGGTCGGGAGTGATCGGCAGGCGTTAAGGTTAACGGGCAGTCATTAGGGTTAATGCTGGGGCGTTAAGGTTAACGTGGATGGATCGGAGTCGGGGACACTGGGAGGCTGGGAGGCTGGGAGGCTGGGAGGCTGGGAGGCTGGGAGGCTGGGAGGCTGGGAGGCTGGGAGGCTGGGAGGCTGGGAGGCTGGGAAAAATGCCGCGGGGCGCGGGCCTGTCAACCGGGTTTTCGGGTGGGGTGCCATGGGCGAGCCTGCCAAACCCCTTTGCGCCCTGCCCCGCTTTGGCCTATGGACGGGGCCGGATCAGGGAGCCTTTGCGATGTCCTTCAACACCTTCGGCCATATCTTTCGCGTGACGACATGGGGCGAGAGCCATGGGCCAGCGCTGGGCTGCACGGTAGATGGGGTGCCGCCGGGGGTGGCCTTGGCGGAGGCGGATATCCAGCCGTGGATGGACAAGCGGAAGCCGGGGCAGAACAAGTTCACCACGCAGCGGAAGGAACCCGATGAGGTGCGCATCCTCTCGGGCGTGTTCGAAGGGGTGACGACCGGCACGCCGATCCAGTTGATGATCGAGAATACCGACCAGCGGTCGAAGGACTATGGCGAGATCGCGCAGGCCTTCCGGCCGGGTCATGCCGACATCACCTATCACCAGAAATACGGGGTGCGGGATTATCGCGGCGGCGGGCGGTCCAGCGCGCGGGAAACGGCGGCGCGGGTGGCGGCGGGGGCCGTGGCGCGGGCGGTGCTGGCGCGGATGGTGCCGGGGCTGCGGATCGCGGGATATATGGTGCAGATGGGTGTGAAGGGGATTGACCGCGCGCGGATTGATCTGGCGGAGGTGGAACGGAACCCGTTCTGGTGCCCGGATGCCGTCGCAGCAGAGGAATGGGCCGTCTATCTGGATGAGTTGCGGCTGTCGCATAATTCGGTGGGCGCGGTGATCGAGGTCGTGGCGGAGGGGGTTCCGGCCGGGTTGGGGGCACCTTTGTATGGCAAGCTGGATAGCGATCTGGCTTCGGCGATGATGTCGATCAATGCCGTGAAGGGGGTGGAGATCGGGGACGGTATGGCCTCGGCCGCGTTGACGGGGGTGGAGAATGCCGACGAGATCCGCATGGGGGCGGAGGGGCCGGAGTTCCTGTCGAACCATGCGGGTGGGATTTTGGGCGGGATTTCGACGGGGCAGCCGGTGGTGTGCCGGTTTGCGGTGAAACCCACGTCATCGATCCTGACGCCGCGACGGACGGTGAATGTGAAGGGCGAAGAGATCGACCTGATCACCAAGGGGCGGCATGACCCCTGCGTGGGCATCCGCGCCGTGCCGGTGGGCGAGGCGATGATGGCCTGCGTGCTGCTGGACCATCTGCTTTTGGATCGTGGGCAGACGGGCGGCGTGCGGGGGAAGATCGGCTAAGCCGGTTTGCGTGACAGCTGCACGGCCAGAATGCCGGCGGCAACGATGGCTGCGCCGAGGATGTCGGTCAGCTGAAGGGTTTCATTCAGAAGCAGCGCCGCGATGGCCGTGCCGAAGGCAGGGTTGAGGAAGTGATAGGTGGCCGCGCGGGTGGGGCCGATGCGGCGGACGAGGGCGAACCAGATCAGCGTGGCGGCGAGGCCGGGGATGAAGATCTGGTAGGCAAAGGCCAGCGCGAGCGGCAGGGTGGGCGTCAGGCGGAAGGGCTCCGTCAGCGCGGCGATTATGGCCAGGGCGGCGGAGCCTGCGAGCATCTGCAAGCCCACGACCAGAAGAAGCGGGCCAAGGCCGCCTTGCGCGCCCGAGGCGGAGCGCAGAGTCAGGGTGGCGATCGCGAGGGCCAGCGCGCCGAGGATGCAGAGCAGGGTCCCCAAGGGATCGGCCCCGCCGGAAAGGCGCGTGCCCATGATGAGGGCGGTTCCGGCAAAGCCTGCGACAAGGCCCGCAAGACCGAGGGCAGGCAGGCGTTCGCCCCGGAAGGCCCATGACAGGGCGGCCACCATCAGGGGCATGGAAGCGGCGATGATCACGGCAAGCGATGCCTCGACCCATTGCAGGGCGATGAAGTTAAGGCCGAGATAGGCCGTGTTCTGCAAGAGGCCGAAGGCCGCAACAGAGCGCCATTGCGCGCGCGTGAGGGTGGCGCGCGCGCCAAGGGCCAGCGCGACGCCCACCGCCAAGAGGCCGGAAATCAGGAAACGGGCCGCCAGTGCGGCAAGGGGTGCGGCATCGGCAACGATGATGCGGGCCGTGGCAAAGGCCGAGGACCACATCAGGGCGAAGATCAGGCCCATCAGAAGGGCGCGCAGGTCCATCGGTAGCCTCGACGCAAAAAGGGCCGCCCGGGATGGGGCGGCCCTGCATTCAGTCCATGCCTGAGATCAGGCGTTGACGCTGTCCTTCAGCGCCTTGGCGATGGAGAACTTCACCTGCTTGTCGGCCGGTTTGGTCACGGTTTCGCCGGTGGCCGGGTTGCGCACCTGACGTTCCGGGCGGGCGCGGCAGACGACCTTGCCCAGACCCGGCAGCGTCACGGCACCGCCGGCCGCCACTTCGCGCGCGACGACGGCGGCGATGGCATCAAGGGCGGCAGAAGCCGTTTTTTTGTCCGACCCCATCGTTTCGGCGAGGGCAGCGACGAGCTGGGTCTTGGTCATCGGTTTCGACATGTCATGTTCCTTCGTTTGCGGGCCCCATTATGCGGCGGGGCTTTCCCTGTCCATGAAGCGACTGGATGTCGCTAAATTCTGTTTCGCCGAACAAATCAAGCCCATTCTGACGGATTTGGCCGGTTTACGCTGCGCGGGCCTTGCGATTGTGGCCTAGAGGAAGGCCGTTTCGTCAAAGCTGCGCAGCTTGCGGCTGTGGATACGTTCGATGGGCATGGCACGCAACCGTTCCATCGCCTTGATCCCGATCTGAAGGTGGCGGGCGACCTGCGTCTTGTAGAATTCCGAGGCCATGCCGGGAAGCTTTAGCTCGCCATGCAGGGGTTTGTCGGACACGCAGAGAAGGGTGCCGTAGGGGACGCGGAAGCGGAAGCCATTCGCCGCGATGGTGGCGGATTCCATATCAAGCGCGATGGCGCGGGATTGCGAGAGGCGCTGAACGGGGCCGGACTGATCGCGCAATTCCCAATTGCGGTTGTCGATGGTGGCGACGGTGCCCGTACGCATGATGCGTTTGAGTTCGTAGCCTTCGAGTTGGGTCACCTGTTCCACCGCGTCTTCAAGGGCGATCTGGATCTCGGCCAGCGCGGGGATGGGGACCCAGATGGGAAGGTCGTCATCAAGGACGTGATCTTCGCGCAGGTAGGCATGGGCGAGGACGAAATCGCCCAAGGACTGCGAATTGCGAAGGCCCGCGCAATGGCCGACCATCAGCCAAGCGTGGGGGCGCAGGACGGCGATATGGTCGGTGGCGGTTTTCGCGTTCGAGGGGCCGACGCCGATATTGACCAGCGTAATGCCATTCCCGTCGGCCCGTTTCAGGTGGTAGCTGGGCATCTGGGGCATCTTTGCGGGCGGCGGCAGGGTGCCGTCGGATGCCGTGATGATCTGGTTTCCGGGGGCGACGAATTCGGTATAGCCCGAGGCTGGATCGCCCAGCGCGTGGCGGGCGTAGGATTCGAATTCATCGACGTAAAACTGATAGTTGGTGAAAAGGACGTGGTTCTGGAAATGCGCCGCATCGGTGGCGGTGTAATGCGACAGCCGCGCGAGCGAGTAATCCACGCGCTGTGCCGTGAAGGGCGCGAGCGGGCGCGACCCATCGGGATGAACCTGACGTGTGCCATTGACGATATCGTCATTGGTGGTGGCGAGGTCGGGCACATCAAAGATGTCGCGGAGCGAAAATTCCAGCACGCCTTCTTGTGGGACGGACACTTTGGGGTTTCCAGCAACTGCGAAATGCACGGGGATGGGCGTGTCGGAAGGGCCGATCACGATGGGCTGGCCGTGGTGGCGGATCAGAAGATCAAGCTGCTGGGTCAGGTAGTTGCGGAACAGGTCGGGGCGCGTGACGGTCGTGGAATAGGTGCCCGGTTCCGCGACATGGCCAAAGGAAAGGCGCGAGTCGGTCTTTACATGGCTGGTCGTGGTCAGGCGAATTTCCGGATAGAAGGCCCGGATGCGGGCATGGGGTTTGCCCCCGGTCACGGCGGCGGTGAAATGCTGAGAAAGGAAGGCGGTGGCGTTGAAATAAAGCTCTTCCAGACGGGCGACGGCGGCGGCGGGATCGGTAAAGGACTCGGCCACGGGGTTGCTGTCGGGGGTCAGAAGGGGAAGGGCATCTTCGTTCATTCGTTATTGTTCTTTCTACGTCTTCGGTTTGATCCGGCATCTAATCCGAAACCGGGGGGCGAGGGCAAGTGAAGGCTTTGCAACGTGCGGCCGGGTGGCCTTGCGGTGGCGGCGCGGGCGGGAGATAGTCGCCGCCATGAAAACGCTTCTTTCCATAGGGCATGGCTATTCGGCCGAGGCGCTGGCGCGGCGGCTTTTGCCACAGGGCTGGCGGGTGATCGGGACCACGCGGCGGGCGGAAAAGGCACGGCGCATGGCGGCCACAGGGGTTGAGGCAGTGCTGCTGCCCGGCCCCTTGGCGGGGGCCTTGGCGGAGGCGACGCATATCCTTGTCTCCGTGGCCCCGGATGAGGCGGGCGACCCGATCCTGCGCGAGCATGCGGAAGAAATGCGCGCGGCGCGGCCGGAATGGGTGGGCTATCTTTCAACGACCGCCGTCTATGGCGACCATGCAGGCGGTTGGGTGGATGAGGATACAGCGCTAACCCCCACGACCGCACGGGGCCAAGCGCGGGTGGCGGCAGAGCGGGGCTGGACAGCGCTGGGGCTGCCTTTGCACATCTTTCGGCTGGCGGGGATCTATGGATCGGGGCGCGGGCCGTTCGAGAAGGTGCGCGACGGGACGGCGCGGCGGATCATCAAGCCGGGGCAGGTGTTCAGCCGCATCCATGTGGAGGATATCGCGCAGGTTCTGGCGGCATCCATCGCGCGGCCAAGCCCGGGCAGGATTTACAATGTCTGCGACGACGACCCTGCCCCGCCCGAGGATGTGATCGGCCATGCGGCGGAATTGCTGGGCCTGCCGCTGCCAGAGGCCGTACCCTATGACGCGGCGGAGATGACGCCGATGGCCCGCAGTTTCTATGCCGAGAGCAAGCGGGTGCGGAATGACCGGATCAAGGCCGAACTGGGCGTGCGGCTGATCTACCCAACCTATCGCGAAGGATTGGCGGCTTTGCTTGCGGCAGAGCGGGGCCAGTTCACGGGCCAGTTCACGGGGCTGTGAAAATTCTGCGGTGCAGAGGGTTGAATTCGTGACTCCCCTACCCACCTTTGGAACGCGGGCCGGGCCCCTCTGACGCGAAAGCGCCATGTCGGACCGCATCGAGTGCGCCTCGATGTCATGCCCGGACCTGATCGGCTGACTTCCCGGCGTTTGATACGTGTTCGAGAGAGGTCGTCGGGGAATGGAATTTCTCTATCTGCTGTTCTTAGGCAAGCCCATGTGGATGTGGCTGCTGTTCATCATCTTGGTCATTTCGCTTTTGGCCTTTGACCTTGGGGTTTTGCACAAGGATGGAAATCACGAGATCGGGGTGGCCGAGAGCCTAAAGCTTTCGGCGATGTATATCGCGCTGGGACTAAGCTTTTCCGGGTTTGTCTATTGGCAGATGGGGTGGGAAAGCACCGCGCATTACCTGACGGCCTTTGTGGTGGAAAAGACGCTGGCGATGGACAACGTCTTTGTCATCGCGCTGATTTTTACCTATTTCGCGATCCCCCGCGCCTATCAGCACCGGGTGCTGTTCTGGGGTATCCTTGGCGTGATCGTGCTGCGTGGCATCATGATCGGGCTGGGGGCGACGATTGTCGCGTCCTACGCTTGGGTTCTGTATCTTTTCGCCGTGTTCCTGATCTTTACCGGGATCAAGATGCTTTTCGTGGGCGATGAGGAGCATGACATCGCCGGGAACCCGATCCTGAAATTCGTCAAGGGGCGGTTCCGTGTGACGGAAGAGTTGGAGGGCAACCGTTTCTTCGTGAAGCGGGCGGATGCGAGCGGCAAGGTGGTGCGCTATGCGACGCCCCTGTTCATCGCGCTGATCCTGATCGAGATTGCCGATCTGGTCTTTGCGGTCGACTCGGTGCCTGCGGTGTTCACGATCACGACGGACCCTTACATCGTTTACACGTCGAACATCTTTGCCATCCTTGGCCTTCGGGCGCTGTATTTCGCGCTGGCCGCGATCCTGCATCGCTTTGCCTATCTGAAATATGCGCTGTCGCTGCTTTTGGTGTTCATTGGTTCGAAAATCTTCATCGCGGATGCGATGGGATGGGAGAAGTTCCCGCCGAGTTGGTCCTTGGGGATCACTTTTGCGATCCTTGGGGCGGGCGTGATCTTTTCGCTGTGGAAGACGAAAGGCGATAAGGGCGAGATGGTGAAACCCGCAGAGTGACGGGTTGAAATTGGAGTGGTGCGCCCGGGCTGGAATGCCCGGGCGTCCTGCGTTGTGGCGCGAGGGATGGATAAAGTGATGCGCGAGCAAGTGGCGATGTTTCTGGAGCGGCCCGTGGTGACCCGGTTCATCATGGGGGTGATCCTGTTCAATGCGGTTCTCCTAGGGTTGGAGACATCCAAGCCGGTGATGGCGGCGGCGGGTGGGGTGATCCTGACGCTGGATCGAATCTGTCTTGCGATCTTTGTCGTGGAAATCGCGCTGAAGCTTTTCGCGCTGGGGGGGCGGTTCTTCCGATCGGGGTGGAACCTGTTCGATCTGGCGGTGGTGGGCGTTGCACTGATGCCCGCGACGGGGGGGCTTTCGGTGCTGCGGGCCTTGCGGGTGCTGCGGGTGTTGCGGCTGATTTCCATCGCGCCCAGCCTGCGGCGTGTCGTGGAAGGGTTCCTTCTGGCACTGCCGGGGATGGGGTCGGTGACGCTGCTGATCGCGCTGATTTACTACATCGCCTCTGTGATGGCGACGAAGCTTTTCGCGGCGTCCTTCCCCGATTGGTTCGGCGATCTGGGTCGGTCGGCCTATACGCTGTTTCAGGTGATGACGCTGGAAAGCTGGTCCATGGGGATCGTGCGCCCGGTGATGGAGGTCTATCCCTATGCGTGGATGTTCTTCGTGACCTTCATCCTTGTGACCACCTTTGCCGTCATCAACCTGTTCGTCGGTCTGGTGGTGAACTCGATGCAAGAGGCCGCTGAGGCCGACAAGCCGGATGAGGCGGCGGCGCGTCATGCGGAACTGATGGCGCGGCTGGAGGCGTTGGAGAAGCGATTGGCGGACCGCTAGGCCCGCCGCCCCACCATCGCCACGCCAAGGGTCGACAGCACTTTCGCCTCGATCTGGGCGGCATCCATTCCGGCGATCTGATACATGCGGTCGGGGTTGGCCTGATCGATGAAGATGTCCGGCAGGACCATGCTGCGGAATTTCAGCCCCGTGTCAAAGACGCCCTCATCGGCGAGGAGTTGGGCCACATGGGAGCCGAAGCCGCCTACGGCACCCTCTTCCACGGTGATCAGCGCCTCGTGGTGGCGGGCGGCGTGAAGGATCAGGTCGCGGTCGAGCGGTTTGGCAAAACGCGCATCGATCACGGTGGGGGCGAGGCCGCGCTGGGCGAGGGATTCGGCGGCCTTCAGCACCTCGGACAGCCGCGTGCCGAAGGAGAGGATGGCGGCGCGGCCGCCTTCGAGGATTACGCGGCCTTTGCCGATGGTAAGGGGCGTGCCGCGCGCGGGCATGTCGCAACCGACGCCTTCGCCGCGCGGATAGCGGAAGGCGATGGGGCCTTCGTCATACGCTGCGGCGGTGGCGACCATATGCATCAGGTCCGCCTCATCCGCCGCGGCCATCACCACGATGCCGGGCAGGTTGGCAAGGAAGGCCACGTCAAAGCTGCCTGCATGCGTGGCGCCGTCGGCACCGACCAGCCCCGCGCGGTCGATGGCGAAGCGGACGGGAAGGCGTTGGATCGCCACGTCATGGACGACCTGATCATAGCCGCGTTGCAGGAAGGTCGAATAGATCGCGCAGAAGGGCCGCAGGCCCCCAGCGGCAAGACCCGCCGAGAAAGTCACGGCATGCTGTTCGGCGATGCCCACGTCAAAGCAGCGGCGGGGGAAGCGGTCGGCAAAAAGGTTCAGCCCCGTGCCATCGGGCATGGCTGCGGTGACGGCAACGATTTTTTCATCGCGCTCGGCCTCGGCGATCAAGCCTTGGGCGAAGACCTTGGTATAGGCGGGGGCGTTCGACACGGCCTTGGCCTGCACGCCGGTCAGCACGTCGAATTTGCCGGTGGCGTGGCCACGGTCGCGTGCAGCCTCGGCCGGGGCATAGCCTTTGCCCTTCTTCGTGAGCACATGGATAAGCGTCGGCCCCGTGGCGCGGGCGCGGGCCGTGCGCAGGACGGGGAGAAGCTGATCCAGATCATGCCCGTCGATGGGGCCGATGTAGTTGAAACCCAGCTCTTCGAACAAAGTGCCGCCGACGGCCATGCCCTTGAGCATTTCCTTCGCCCGCCGCGCGCCTTCCTGAAAGGGTTCGGGCAGGAAGCTGACCGCGCTTTTGGCGGCGGCCTTGAAATCCTGGAACGGGGCTTCGGCATAAAGGCGCGACAGGTAGGAGGACAGCGCGCCAACAGGCGGCGCAATGGACATTTCATTGTCATTGAGGATGACGAAGAGACGGGTCTTGAGGTGCCCTGCGTTATTCATCGCCTCGAACGCCATGCCGGCGGACATGGACCCGTCGCCGATCACCGCGATGGCATCACCCGGATCGCCGCCCAAATCGCGCGCCGCGGCAAAGCCAAGGGCCGCCGAGATAGAGGTGGAGCTATGGGCCGCGCCAAAGGGATCATAGGGCGATTCGCTGCGCTTGGTAAAACCGGATAGACCGCCTTCGGTCCGCAGGGTACGGATGCGGTCGCGCCGCCCGGTCAGGATCTTGTGCGGGTAGCATTGGTGGCCCACGTCCCAGATCAGCTTGTCCCGTGGGGTGTCGAAAACGGCATGTATGGCAACGGTCAGTTCCACCACGCCCAGACCCGCGCCAAGATGGCCGCCGGTGACAGAAACGGCGCTGATGGTTTCCGCGCGCAGTTCATCGGCCAGTTGCCGCAATTCGCGGTCCGAGAGCGCCTTCATATCCGAAGGCGCGGCGATACGGTCCAGAAGCGGGGTCTTGGGTCGGTCGGTCATGCGGCCCTCCGATCGGGCGAAAAGGGCGTCAGGTGTCGCGGCTGATAACGAAGCGGGCGCAGGCGATCAAGTTCGCGGCCCTGTCGCCATAGGGGGAAAGGTGGCTTTCCGCTTCGGAAATCAAAGACCGGGCGCGCGTCTTTGCCGCATCAAGGCCGAGGAGCGAAACGAAGGTCGCCTTGCCCGCATCGGCATCCTTATGCAGGCGCTTGCCGGTCTTTTCTGGGTCACCTTCCACGTCCAACACATCATCCCAAATCTGGAAGGCAAGGCCCAGCGCCGTGGCATAACGTGCCAAAGGCTGCGGATCGGCGCCGGCAAGGATGGCCCCCGCCTCTGCCGACCAGCGGATCAGGGCACCTGTCTTGCCCGCCTGCAATTCGGTGATCTGCTGGAGCGTCAGGGGCGCGGTGGCGGTTTCGGCCGCGATGTCAAGCGCCTGACCCAGCACCATGCCTTCGGCCCCGGATGCCTTGGCAAGCCCCGCCACAAGGGCGATGCGGGTATCGCCCGAGCCCAGCGCGGGATCGGCCAGCAATTCGAAGGCAAGGGTTTGCAGCGCGTCCCCTGCCAGCACTGCCGTCGCCTCATCCCATGTCACGTGGATGGTGGGCTGGCCCCGGCGCAGATCATCGTCATCCATGCAGGGCATGTCGTCATGGACAAGGGAATAGGCATGCAGGGATTCGACAGCCGCCGCCGCGGGCAGGGCTTGAGTGGTGGCAAGACCGTGCATCCGCGCGCCTTCCAGCACGAGGAAGCCGCGCAGGCGTTTGCCGCCCCGCAGGGCATAGCGCATGGCGTGGATCACGGGCTGATCGGCGCGATGGGCCAGCGTGGCCATCAGATGCGCCTCGATCCGGGCGGCATCCTGCGTCAGGGTTTCGGGAAAGGTCACATCCCCTCCGCCGGGGTGGTGCCGGTGGCGCGGCCTTCCTGCGCACGGATGAGTTCGACCTTTTCCTCGGCGGCCTTGAGCTTGTCCGAGCAATGCACCTTCAGGGCCGCGCCGCGTTCATAAAGCGCGATGGATTCCTCCAACGCGACCTCGCCACGTTCAAGCTGAGTCACGACCTGCTCCAGCGCGGCCATCGCCTCTTCGAAGGTCATTTCGGATACGGGTTTTGTCGTCATCTGCCACGTTCCTCCAACACGCCAACATGCGCGGCCACCGAGGCCTGAAGCGCAGGAAGATCATATCCGCCTTCAAGTGTCGAGACGATGCGGCCATGCGCATGGGCATCCGCAATGTCGCAGAGGCGGTGGGTGAGCCAAGCGTAATCCTCGGTCTTCCAGTTCAGCGCGGCAAGGGGGTCATCCTCATGCGCGTCGAACCCGGCAGAGATCAGGATGAATTCGGGCGCATATGCCTCCAACGCGGGAAGGATATGGGTGTCATAGGCCGCACGCATCGCGGCGCTGCCGGTCTCAGGGCGCAGGGGGTGGTTCAGGATATTCCCGTGGGCGCCGCATTCCGACGCGCTGCCCGTGCCGGGATAAAGTGGCATCTGATGGGTCGAGGCAAAGAGGATGCGCGGTTCGTCCCACAAAAGGTCTTGCGTGCCATTGCCGTGATGAACGTCGAAATCAACAATCGCCACGCGCGACAGGCCGTGATGATCCAACAGCCGCTTGGCCGCGATGGCAACGGTACCAAAAAGGCAGAACCCCATGGCCGTTTCCGTTTCCGCATGATGCCCCGGCGGGCGGGCGGCGACAAAGGCATTCTGCGCCTGACCCGCCATGACCGCATCGACCGCCGCCGCGATCCCCCCCACGGCGCGCAGGGCGGCGTTCAGCGATCCGGGCGACAGGATCGTATCCCCGTCCAGTGCAACCCAACCCGTTGTCGGCACGGCGCGGCGCACCTTGGCCAGATAGGCGGAGGGATGGCAGCGCAGCACCTCATCCGCTGCCGCAAGCGGTGCCTCTTCGCGGGTTACCGGCAAAGCGGCAAGGCCACGCTCTACCGCATGCAGACGGTCCACGCATTCTGGATGGCCGGGGGGCGTTACATGGGTCATGCAGTCGAGATGCGCATAGACGATGGTTGCCAAAGGACCAGCCTCCTTCATCTTGGCGAAAAATACTCTGGGGTCCGGGGCAAAGCCCCGGGTGCGTCCACCCCTCAGTCCGGTTGCAGCATATAGCCTTCGCCGCGCACGGTTTGCAGGTAACGGGGTTGGCGGGGATCATCCTCGATCTTGCGGCGCAGGCGGGTGATCTGCACATCGACGGCGCGTTCCTGTGCCCCCTCTTCGCCGCCGCGGCCAAGGTCGCCCACCAGTCGCTCACGCGGGATGGGCTGGCCGGGTTGCGCCGCAAAAAGGCGCATCAGGGCAGATTCGGTTGCCGTCAGGCGAACAAGATCGGGGCCGCGCCACAATTCGCCCCGGTCCATGTCATAGCGCACGGCCCCCATATGCAGCACTTTCGGCGCCGGCGGCGCAGGCTGTGCCTGCGGCACCCGGCGCAGAATGGCGTTGATCCGCAGCAGCAATTCCTTCGGCTCAAACGGTTTTGCAAGGTAATCATCGGCCCCCGCCTCGAACCCTTCGATGCGGTTTTGGGTTTCGCCGCGGGCTGTAAGCAGCAGGATCGGCACGGCATTTTTGGCTCGCAATTCGCGCGTCAGACTGATGCCATCCTCGCCGGGCATCATCACATCCAGCACGATCATATCGAATTCCAGCCCGGCCAGCAGGCGGCGGGCCTGCGCGGAGTCGCGCGCGACAGTCACCAGAAAGCCGTTGCGCATCAGGAATTTCTGCAACAGGCCGCGAATGCGTTCGTCGTCATCGACGACCAGAAGATGGGCTTGCGGTTCGGTCATTTCTCTCCCTCGCGGAGGGATTGATACTGCCTGCGCATTTCCGGGTCCATCATCGCCTCAAGCACGGTGCGAAAGCCTTGCACGGCGGCAGGGCCTGCGGCGCGGTAGGCGGCGCGCATGCGGGCGCGCTGCGCATCGGAAAGCTGGCGTTCCAAATCCTGCCCTTTCGGTGTCAGGAAAAGGTTGCGTTCGCGCTTGTCGGATTTGCCAACGCGCGCCTCAACCAGACCATCGTCGATCAGGCTGCGCAGCACGCGGTTCAGGCTTTGCTTTGTCACACCAAGAATGGCGAGAAGGTTCGAAACGGTGGTGCCGGGCGAGCGGTGGATGAAATGGATCGCGCGATGATGCGCGCGGCCATAGTCCATGGTTTCAAGGATGCGGTCAGGATCGGCGGTGAAACCGCGATAGGCGAAGAACATCGCCTCGATCCCCTTTCTCAGCTGTTCGTCGGTAAGGAAGAGCAGGCTTTCACCACCCGTATTGCCCTCTGCCATGCGCGCCTCCCTGTGTTGCCAAGGAATTTACGTCAGCCTTGTTGACTTTCCAAGTCACAACTGTTAGCTCAGCCTCGCTTTTGCGCAATATTATGTCCGAAGCGGACTTAATCGGCGCAACAATCGGAAATTCTGCCCTTGGGAGTGGGACATGGCTGGCTACGACGATCGCGACGGGTTCATCTGGATGGATGGCAAGCTGGTGGAATGGCGCGGCGCGAATGTCCACATCCTGACCCATGCACTGCATTATGCCAGCGCGGTGTTCGAGGGGGAGCGTTGCTATAACGGCAAGATCTTCAAATCGTCCGAGCATTCCGAACGGCTGCGGACGTCGGGCGAACTTTTGGACATGCCGCTGCCCTATTCGGTGGAAGAGATCAACGCCGCCAAGGAAGCGGTGCTGAAGGCCAATAACCTGACCGATGCCTATGTGCGTGCCATCGCCTGGCGCGGTGCCGGTGAGGATATGGGGGTCGCATCGAAGCGGAACCCGATCCGGCTGGCCGTCGCCGCCTGGACCTGGGGCAATTACTATGGCGATGCAAAGTTCAAGGGCGCGAAGCTGGACATCGCCAAGTGGAAGCGCCCCTCGCCCGAGACAATCCCCCATGCGGCCAAGGCGGCGGGTCTGTACATGATCTGCACCATGTCCAAGCACGCAGCTGAAGCGAAAGGCTGTTCCGACGCGATGATGTTCGACTATCGCGGTTATGTGGCCGAGGCGACGGGGGCGAATATCTTCTTCGTGAAGGACGGAGAGGTGCATACGCCGATCCCGGATGCGATCCTGAACGGAATCACGCGGCAGACGGTCATCGGGATGCTGAAGGACATGCAGATCAAGGTGCATGAGCGCCGGATCGAAGCGCATGAGTTGGAAGGGTTCCAGCAATGCTTCCTGACCGGGACGGCGGCGGAAGTCACCCCTGTGGGCCAGATCGGCGATTACAATTTCGAGGTGGGTGATCTGACAAAGCGGATCGCCACCGAATACGAACGCATGGTCCGCGCCTGACGGGCATCTGCCGCAAGCGATAAAGGGGTGCCGCTACTTCGGGTCGCGGTGCCCCTTTTCCTTTGGGTCTTCGGTCAACCGAAGCGTCAGGATCGGCAGGCCGGCAATACCCCGGCGTGCCGCCCTTTCGCGAAGGCTGCGCGCAAGGGTCAGGATGGCCGCCCCATCGAGCGCGATGTCCCCCGGCAGATCAACCATGACGTGAAGGGGTGTTATTGGCCCGCCTTCAACCGCCACCCGCATCTTTGCGCCGCGCGGCACATATTGCGCCAACGCACGGCGCACCAATCCCGCAATCAGAAGTCTGTCCATCCATCTGTCCCCCATTCCCACATGGATGACGATGGCAGACAGCGTTTTCGATTCGGTTCACAGCCTGTCGCGGATCAACGGCGTGGTGGAACAATGCAGGCCGCCGCCATTCTTTTGCACCTCGGCATAGGGGATGGTCACCCATGACACGCCCGCCGCCGCCAGCCGATCAAGCGTGCGGTTGGTCGCGCCTTCGGGCATCAGCACCCTGCCCGGCGCGATGGCCAGCGAATTGACGATCCAGCCATCATCGGCGGGATCGGTTTCGATCCAGCGGATGCCGCGTGCCCTAAGCTCTTCTAGGAATGAGAAGGGCAGACCCATCGGGTTGAGGATGGCAAGATCGCGGTCGATCATCAGGAAGCTGACATCCAGATGGATGTCATAGCCGACCAGATCAACGATCAGGAGTTCGACGCCCTGCCGCGCCAGCACGTCGCGCACCTGTTCGGCACCGTCGCGGTTGACGCGAACGCCCACGCCTATGGCGCAGGTCTTGTCATTCAGCCACGCAAAGCTGCCGCCTTCCATGACGCCTGTGCCGTTGATCGTGCGCAAGATCGGGATGCCAAGGCGGGCAAGGGTGCGGGTGACGGCCAATTCCTCGCCGCGCCGGATACGCGCGCCCATGCGGCAGATGATGGCTCCGCCCTTCACCATGATCAGCGGATCGCGGGTATAGACCTGCTTTAGGCGGTTGCCTGCCTCTCCATCCAGATAGTGGACGATGACCCCTTCGGATTCGAGTGCGGCGACAAAGGCGGCATGCTGGCGCTGCATCAGGGGAATGTCTGGCGGGGTATCGGATTGGAAATACCAGCCCACGGAAGGGTCGCCGAAAGACCCGATTTCAGGCAGGCGTTTTGATGGGTCCACCACCGCCATTTCGGGGCCGGGGCGGTGCATCAGGATTTCGCGGATACGGCCCACGTCATTGTCGATGCCCCAGACCTTGCCCCATGTCGCAGCAAGTTCTCCGGGGTCTTCGAAACCGGGTTCGGCCCCTGCGGCAAAGGTCTTGATCGTCTGGGTATAAATCCAGTGCGGATTGGTCATGGCGGCCCCGATTGCTGTTCGGGGCCAGCCTATGCCCCCGACCCATGCACCCGCAAGCGGGCCTGATCAGGCGCTGCGCCCGCGTGCGATGCGCAGGAATTGGATCAAGCGGCTGGACCCAGCAGCGGGGCGCGAGTGATGCCATGTTTCGCGCGGGCTGCGCGACAGGCGAAGGAATTGCTGCACACGGCTGCCGGACGAGGGGCTACGCTTATCGGCGATATGCTTGGTCATGTCTGCCTCCCTTCAAGGACGGAGAGACAGGGTAACAGAAAAGCCCGCCTCGCCAAAGCGACCGATCCGAACCAATGCGGGCATTTGCCCAAAAGCCACCTTAAGACAGGCGCTGGATCGCCCAGCGCGCGGCCTCGGCCACGGTGGGATCGGGGTCGGAGAGAAGCGTCTCGGCGGCGGGGCGCAAGGCAGGAAGGCCAGAATTTCCAATGGCGTAAAGGACGTTGCGGATGAAACGGTCACGCCCGATGCGTTTGATCGGGCTGCCTGCGAAACGGGCACGGAAGGCGGCATCGTCCAGCATCGCAAGATCGGCAAGATCTGGCGCGCCAATGCGGTTCTGATAGCCGATCTCGGTGGCGGCCTTGGCGAATTTGTTCCATGGGCAGATGGCAAGGCAATCGTCGCAGCCATAGATTCGGTTGCCCATCAGGGCGCGAAGGTCCGGGTCCACCGGGCCTTTATGTTCAATCGTCAGATAGGAAATGCAGCGCCGCGCGTCGAGTTGGTAGGGCGCGGGGAAGGCACGGGTCGGGCAGATATCGAGACAGGCGGTGCAACTCCCGCAATGCGATATCTCGGGCGCGTCCTTTGGCAGGTCGATGGTGGTGAAGATTGCGCCCAGAAAGACCCAATTTCCGAAATCGCGGGACAGAAGATTGGTGTGCTTGCCCTGCCAACCAAGACCTGCGGCCTGCGCCAGCGGTTTTTCCATCACGGGGGCCGTGTCGACAAAGACCTTGATCGCCTCGCCCTGCCCGGCTTGATCCAGCAGCCAGCGCCCCAGCCGTTTCAGCCGCCGCTTGACCAGATCGTGGTAATCCTTCCCCTGCGCATAGACAGAGATGGCGGCCCGCTCTGGTTGGGACAGGACGGCAAGCGGATCGGTTTCGGGACTGTAGACCTCGGCCAGCATGATGATGGACCGCGCTTCTGGCCAAAGCGCGGCAGGGTTGCCACGCCATTCGGCACGGTCGGCCATCCATTGCATCTGCCCGTGATGGTCTTGGTCAAGAAACCGCATCAGGCGCGGCGCGGCGTCGGGGATAGCATCTGGGGCGCAGATGCCCATGGCGGCGAAGCCTTCCGCAAGGGCCTGATTTGACAACCGTTCTTTCAGATCGTCAGGCTTCATCTTGGCAAAAATACTCTCGGGGGGAGGCGCGGCACGCGCCGTGGGGGGCAGACAGCCCCCCTGCCCGGGTTGGGTCTAAAAATCCAGATCCGCATAATGCGGCGGCGGCGGGAAGCCCGGCACCTGATCGGCAAGAAGGGTGCGGAAACTGGGGCGGGATTTCACCTTGGCATACCAGTCCTTGACCGTGGCAGAGCGGTTCCAGTCCACATCCGAGATGTAATCCAGACAGGACAGATGCGCGGCGGCGGTGAAATCGGCCAGCGTCATCACATCGCCGGCAAGCCAACGGCGCTGATCCAAGAGCCAGCCGAGGTAATCCAGATGATACTTGATCCGGCTCGCGCCGAATTTGACATTCTTGCTGTCCGGGTAGCCCTGCCCCATGACCTTTTTGTTCACACGTTCATAGAGCAGTTTCGACGTGACCTCGTCGTGAAACTTGTCATCGAACCATGCGCAGAGGCGGCGCACCTCATAGCGTTGTTCGGGGTCGCGGGGCATAAGTTGCGGGGTGGGAACGGTTTCTTCCAGAAACTCACATATCGCCTGGCTTTCCGACATCACGCGGCTGTCCCAGCGCAGGACAGGGATTTTTCCGGCGGGATTGCGGCGCAGGAAATCGGGGGTGGGTTCCCAGTAGCGCTCTTCGACCAATTCCACCTCCAGCCGCTTTTCGGCAAGGGTCAGGCGGACCTTGCGGCAAAAGGGCGAGAGCGGGAAATGATAGAGACGGATCATAGGGAGGGCTTACCCCGGCGGATCTTGTAACGGATTGGAGTCTCTTGCCCTTTTGGGGGCGGGAATTCAACGGTCATTCCTGAAAACAGGCGGCGCGGCCGTCGGCGGCGATGGTTTCGGCGCCGGAGAGGATGGCGCGGGTTCTTTGGCGGACGAAGTTGGAGGGGTTGGAGGCGCTGCGGTTTTTCGGATCGGGGAGGACGGCGGCGAGGCGGGCGGCTTGGGTGGGTGTGAGATCACGCGCATCGACGCCGAAATGGTGCTGCGCGGCGGCCTGCACGCCGAAGACGCCTTCGTCAAATTCGGCGACGTTCAGGTAAACTTCAAGGATGCGCCGCTTGGACCAGAGGGTTTCCACGACCGGGGTCAGCGCGGCCTCGGCGGCCTTGCGTGCCCAGGACCGCCCATGCCAGAGGAAGACGTTCTTGACCGTCTGCTGGCTGATGGTCGAGGCCCCGCGGTTGGAGCCTTCGGCCACCGCCTCGCGGATGGCGGCCATGTCGAAACCCCAATGAAGACAATAGTTTGCGTCCTCGGCGGCCACTGCGGCGCGGGCCATGACGGGGGCAATATCCTCCATCGGGACCCAGTCCTTTTCGATCCCGCCAAGGCGGAAGCTTTCGCCCAGTTGGTAGAAATTGATGGGGGGCGGGAGGAAGGAAAAGAGGAGGATGAGGAGGAGGTAAAGCCCCGCGATGCCGCCTGCGATGCGGCCCGCCCAGCGCAGGACACGGCGGCGCAGGGGCTGCGCGACGGGGGTCGGCGCGGCCTTGGCGGCGGTCTTTTTCGGCTTGGCCTTGGGCTTTTCGGGACTGTCGGTCATGGCGGGGACTAGAACCACGGGCGGGGGCACGCGGTCAAGAGACGGCAAGGGAAAGCGCTGCAACGGCTGTGCCCTGTTTTGTGCCGCCTTTTGTGCAGCAAACTGTGGGCACAGAGCGCGCGGTGGATGAAGGGGGCGTTAAGGCGACGGTTTGGGTCTAAGTGAGTTGGGTAGGATCGGCAGATGGATGCAGAGAGCAAAGCCGCACCCAAGGGCGACGGGGTTTCGATCCTGCATATCCCGCGCTGCGGAACGGGTGAAAGAAAAGGCCCCCTCGCGGGGGCCTTTCTGTTTCGTCACTCTGCCGGAACCTTTGCCGCCTCGTCCGAGAGGGGGTGCGCCAGATGGGGGAGCATCTCTTTCGGGCAGACTTGCAGGAAGTTGCGCTTCTCAGCCTCCCAGTTCGCAAGGATGCGTTCGGCGATGCGCGAGCCTGTCTCGGCGTGGTGGCGTTCGATCAGGCCCTTCACCTGTGCCTCCCAATGGGGATGGCCGATGCCGCAGGTGAGGATCGACTCGAGGTTCATGAAATCCTCGGCCACGCCATCGGGATCGTAGACATAGGCCATGCCGCCCGTCATGCCCGCGCCGAAGTTCGCGCCGATCCGGCCAAGGATCACCGCGACGCCGCCCGTCATGTATTCGCAGCCGTTCGAGCCACAGCCTTCGACCACCACCTTGGCGCCGGAGTTCCGCACCGCAAAACGCTCGCCCGCGCGGCCCGATGCGAAGAGGAAGCCATCGGTCGCCCCATAAAGGACTGTGTTGCCGATGATGGTGTTCTCTTCCGCCTTGAGGGGGGAGGACATCATCGGGCGCACGGTGATCGTGCCGCCCGACAGGCCCTTGCCGACATAGTCGTTGGCATCCCCCTGCACCTCGATCTTCAAACCGCGCACGGAGAAGGCACCGAGCGACTGGCCGCAAGAACCGGTGAGTTTCACCGTCAGGTGATCCGGTTGCAGGCTGTTTCGCATGCCGAACTTCTTGACGATATGCGACGAGGCGCGCGTGCCGATGGTGCGGAGCGTGTTCCGCACGGCATAGGACAGTTGCATCTTTTCGCCGTCTTCGAAGAAGCGGTGGCCGTCCTTGATAATCTCGGCATCGAGCGTATCGGGCACGGCATTGCGCGGCTTGGACCGATCATAGGTGATCTTCTGCGCCCCATCGACGGTGATGAGAAGGGGGTTGAGATCAAGATCATCGAGCGCTGCGTGGCCCCGGCTGACCTGCGTCAGAAGATCGGCGCGACCGATGATTTCATCCAAAGACCGCGCGCCGATGGAAGCGAGGATTTCCCGCACTTCCTGCGCATAGAAGGTGATGAGGTTGACCACCTTATCCGCGCTGCCTGTGAATTTCTGGCGCAGCGCTTCGTTCTGCGTGCAGACGCCCACGGGGCAGGTGTTGGATTGGCACTGGCGCACCATGATGCAGCCCATGGCGATCAGGGCGGCGGTGCCGATGCCGTATTCTTCGGCCCCCATCATGGCGGCCATCACCACGTCGCGCCCGGTGCGGAGGCCGCCATCGGTGCGCAGCGTGACCCGTTCGCGCAGGTTGTTCATGGCGAGGACCTGATGCGCCTCGGTCAGGCCCATTTCCCACGGCAGGCCCGCATATTTGATGGAGGTCGCGGGGGAGGCCCCGGTGCCGCCATTGTGGCCGGAGATCAGGATGACATCGGCCTTGGCCTTGGCCACGCCTGCCGCGATGGTGCCGACGCCAGAGGCCGAGACGAGTTTCACCGTGACCTTGGCGCGCGGGTTGATCTGTTTGAGGTCATAGATCAGCTGGGCGAGGTCTTCGATGGAATAAATGTCGTGATGCGGCGGCGGCGAGATCAGCGTCACGCCGGGGGTGGAATGGCGCAGCCGCGCGATGAGGGCGGTGACCTTCATCCCCGGAAGCTGCCCGCCTTCGCCGGGCTTGGCGCCTTGGGCGACCTTGATTTCAAGTTCTTCGCAGGCGTTCAGGTATTCGGCGGTGACACCGAAGCGGCCTGAGGCGACCTGCTTGATCTTGGCGGATGGGTTGTCGCCATTGGGTTCGGGGTGGAAATGCGCCGGGTCTTCGCCGCCTTCGCCGCTGTCGGATTTCGCGCCGATGCGGTTCATGGCGACGTTGAGGGTTTTGTGCGCCTCGGGCGACAGGGCACCCAGCGACATGCCGGGGGTGACGAAGCGCTTGCGGATCGAGGTGATGGATTCCACTTCCTCGATCGGGACGGGTTTGCCCAGCGGTTTGATATCCAGAAGGTCGCGGATATGGATGGGCGGGTTGGCGCGCATCGCGGCGGAGTACTGCTTCCAGATGTCATAGCTGGCGCGGTCGCAGGCGGATTGCAGCATGTGCATGGTCTGCGCCTCCCATGCGTGCTTTTCGCCAGAGCGGCGGGCCTTGTAGAAGCCGCCGATGGGCAGGACATCGGTGCCGCCGAGCCAGCCTTTGGCGTGGACCTCTTCCAGTTTCTGTTCGATGCCAGTGAGGCCGATGCCGGAGATGCGGGACTGCATGCCGGGGAAGTATTCGGCCACCATCGCGCGGGAGAGGCCGACGGCTTCGAAGTTGAGGCCGCCGCGGTAGGAGGAGATGACCGAGATGCCCATCTTGGACATGATCTTGAGAAGGCCCGCGTCGATGGCGTCGCGGTAGCGGCGCATGGCATCGGTGAGGGTGCCGTCAAGAAGCCCGCGCGAGATGCGGTCGGCGATGGAGTCTTGGGCGAGGTAGGCGTTCACCGTCGTCGCGCCGCAGCCGATGAGGACGGCGAAGTAATGCGGGTCGATGCATTCGGCGGAACGGACATTGATGGAGCAGAAGGTCCGCAGGCCCTTGCGCGTCAGCCATGAATGCACGGCAGAGGTGGCAAGGATCATGGGCATGGGCACGCGGTCGGGGCCCTGATGCTGATCCGTCAGCACCAGATGGCCCGCGCCGGAGCGGACGGCATCTTCGGCCTCGGCCCTGATGCGTTCCAGCCCTTGGCGCAGATCGTCGAGTTCGGGCGAGACGGGGAAGGTGCAGTCGATGAAGGCGACCTGATCACCGAATTGCCGCACCATCACGTCGAATTCGGCATTGGCGATGAAGGGGCTTTCCAGAACGAGGATTTCGGTCTGGCTGCTGTTTTCATCCAGCACGTTGCGGAGGTTGCCGAAGCGGGTTTTCAGCGACATCACGCGGCCTTCGCGCAGGCTGTCGATCGGCGGGTTGGTGACCTGGCTGAAGTTCTGGCGGAAGAAATGCGACAGTGGGCGGTAGACCTTGGACAGGACTGCGGCGGGCGTGTCGTCGCCCATGGAGGCGACCATTTCCTTGCCGTCTTCGGCCATGGGGGCGAGGATTTGTTCCAATTCCTCGACCGTGTAGCCAGCGGCGATCTGGCGGCGGCGAAGGTCGGCGCCGGAGAAGAGGGCGGCTTCCGGCACGTCGCGCAGCAGGCTGTTCAGATCGACGATCTTTTCGATCCATTCGCCATAGGGCTGGCTGGCGGCCAGTTTGTCCTTCATTTCGGCGTCGTGGTAGAGTTTGCCTTCCGCCATATCCACCGCGATCATCTGGCCGGGGCCAAGCGCGCCTTTTTCGCGCACGGTGGTTTCATCGACGGGGACCATGCCCGCCTCGGACCCGGCGATGAGCATGCCGTCGCCGGTGATGACATAGCGCATCGGGCGCAGGCCGTTGCGATCCAGCCCGCCGCAGACCCAGCGGCCATCGGTCATGGCAAGGGCGGCGGGGCCGTCCCACGGTTCCATGACGGAGTTGCAATAGGCATACATATCCGCCCATGCCTGCGGCATGTCGGTGGTGGTTTTGGACCAGGCTTCCGGCACCAGCATCGTCTTGGCCATGGGGGCCGAGCGGCCCGATCTGACCAGCACTTCGAACACAGCATCCAAGGCGCCGGAGTCCGACGTGCCCGACGGGATGATCGGCTTGATGTCTTCGGCGGCATCGCCGAAGTTGTTGGACGCCATGCGAATTTCGTGGCTGCGCATCCAGTTGACGTTGCCCTTCAGCGTGTTGATTTCGCCGTTATGGGCAAGCATGCGGAAGGGTTGGGCGAGCCACCATTGCGGGAAGGTGTTGGTCGAATAGCGCTGATGGTAGATCGCGAAGGAGGATTCGAAACGGTCATCCATCAGATCGGGGTAGAAGACGGCGACCTGTTCGGCCAGCATCATCCCCTTGTAGATGATCGATTGGCAGGAGAGGGAGCAGAGGTAAAGCCCCTGAATCTGCGCCGCGACGGCGGCTTTTTCGATGCGGCGACGGATGATGTAAAGTTCGCGTTCGAACTGTTCCCGATCGATGTCCTTTTCGCAGCGGATCAGGATCTGTTCGATTTCCGGGCGGGTGGCATTGGCCTTTTCGCCCAGAACTTCGGTGTTCACCGGGACGTGACGCCAGCCATAGATGTAATGGCCCATGCGCAGGACTTCGGTTTCCACGATGGTCCGGCAGCGTTCCTGCGCGCCGAAATCGGTGCGGGGCAGGAAGACCTGACCCACGGCGACGAGCTTGTTCAGATCGGGTTCATGGCCCGTGCGGCGGATCACGTCATAGAAGAACCGCACCGGGATTTGCACATGGATGCCCGCGCCATCACCCGTCTTGCCATCGGCATCGACCGCGCCCCGGTGCCAGACGGCCTTGAGCGCGTTGATCCCGTTTTCCACCACCTTGCGGGACGGTTTGCCAGAGATCGACACCACCAGCCCCACACCGCAGGAGGAATGTTCATCCTCGGTCTTGTAGAGGCTGTGTTCGTCCATCCACTGGCGCTTGGCTTCTTCGGCCTTCACCCAGGATTCGTCATAGATCGTCATGGCAAAGGTCTCCTTACGACTTGGGCGGCAGCGGCAGCGACGACAGAACGGCGTCGCAATCGAAGAGCGGTTGGGTGCTGGCGAAACCGGGTTCGCCGGGGAAGATGAATTGCAGGGGCGAGCCGTCTATCGGGACGAAATTGCCGTTGCCGCCATCCCATTGTGAGGGGCCGGAAAAGAACAGCCGCCATTCGGGATGGATATATTCGTTGCCGCGCGACCGCCGCAGGACGTTTCCGGCAAGGTCCGTCTCGGTGAAGTTGAAGGCGGTTTCCTGCAACTCGATCCCGTCGATGACGACCACGCGGCCCGTCAGCGTATCGGCGCCGCGCACGCGGGTGCGTTCGCCCGTGTCATCGGAGAGGCCGAAGATGTAATTGTCGCTGCCCGTGGCCAGAAGGTCCGAGAAGGAGGCCGGATCGGCGGGATTGGGGTCGAGCGTCTGGCGGACCGGCGGGTCGATTTCATAGCTTTCGACCCATTCCGCCTCGTAGTTAACACGCGAGGAGAAGAAGGGGCCTTCCTGATCGAAATCGGTGCGCCACTGGTCGCCCGGCGCATCGGCGGTGCATTTGAAATGGTTCGAAACGCGGCAGCCTTTCGATTGCACGGTCATGAAGGTGGTGCAGCCTTCGGGCGGCGTGAAGGTGCCCTGTGCCGCCGCAGGGGTGGCGAGGACCATAGCCAGCAGGGGCAGGAGGATGCGGGCGGTCATTCGGCGGCCACCTGTGCGGGCTGGGCGAGATAGGCGAGGATGGCATCCGCCGCCTCGCGCCCGTCACGGATGGCCCAAACGACAAGGGACGCGCCGCGCACGATATCGCCCGCGGCATAGACGCCGGGCAAGCTGGTGGCGTGGGTCTGGAAATCGGCCTTGATCGTGCCCCAGCGCGTGACGGCGAGTTCCGGCACGCCCCAGAGGGTGGGGATTTCCTCGGGCTCAAATCCGAGTGCCTGAATGACGAGGTCGGCGGGTTCCACATAGTCGGCCCCTTCGATCAGTTCAGGGGATTGGCGGCCCGTGGCATCGGGGGCGCCAAGGCGCATGCGTTGGACCATGACACCTTCGACATGGGGCGACCCGGTGAAGCCTTTGGGGGCGGTAAGCCAGACGAATTCGACGCCTTCTTCTTCGGCGTTCTGCACCTCGCGCTGGGAGCCGGGCATATTGGCGCGGTCGCGGCGGTAGAGGCATTTCACGGAGGTTGCGCCTTGGCGGATGGCGGTGCGGACACAGTCCATCGCGGTGTCGCCGCCGCCAATCACGACGACGCGCTTGCCTTCGGCGTTCAATTCGCCGCTGTCGAATTCGGCGACGTCATCGCCAAAGGATTTGCGGTTGGAGGCGGTGAGGTAGTCCAGCGCCTTGACGATGCCCGTGGCGCCCACGCCGGGGGCCTGAATATCGCGGGCCTTGTAGACGCCGGTGGCGATAAGGACGGCGTCATGCTGGCCACGGATGGCGTCGAAGCTGATGGTTTCGCCGACGGTGCAGTTCATGACGAATTGGACGCCCGCCTCGGCCAGTTGGTCGATGCGCTGCATGACGACGGGCTTTTCCAGCTTGAACCCCGGAATGCCGTAGGTCAGCAGGCCGCCTGCGCGATCATAGCGGTCGTAGACGGTGACCTGCACGCCCTTGCGGCGGAGCATGTCGGCAGCGGCAAGGCCGCCGGGGCCTGCGCCGATGATGCCGACGGATTCGGTGCGTTCGGCATGGGGTTTGATCGGCTGGACCCAGCCGTTTTCCCATGCGGTGTCGGTGATGTATTTTTCGACCGACCCGATGGTGACGGTGCCGTGGCCGGATTGTTCAATCACGCAATTGCCTTCGCAAAGCCGATCCTGCGGGCAGATGCGGCCGCAGATTTCGGGGAAGGTGTTGGTGGCTTGGCTGATCTCATAGGCCTCTTGCAGGCGGCCTTCGGCGGTGAGGCGGAGCCAGTCGGGGATGTTGTTGTGCAGCGGGCAATGCGATTGGCAGTAGGGCACGCCGCATTGGCTGCACCGTCCAGCCTGTTCGGCGGCCTTTTCGGCGGCGTATTCGCGGTAGATTTCATGGAAATCCTGCGCGCGCAGATTGGCGGGGCGTTTTTCGGGCGTCTCCTTCGCGACGGTGACGAATTGGAGCATGCGGTTCTTTGCCATGAGGGCGCCCTTTCCAACCGGGGTTACCTGGGTGCGCCTTGATACTTTGGTGGCGAGGGGAATAAAAGTCAGTATGTTTGACCTAAATACCGGTTTTTGCCCGGTTGGGTCAATTCTGCTGTCCAATTTTGTGGAATTTAGGTCAGCAAAGTTTACATTTACGGTCAGAAGCCCAGCGAAAGCAGGATCAGGGCGGCGGTGCCGACGATGATTCGCCACCAACCGAAGATCGCGAAACCGTGGCGCGAGACGAAATCCAGCGTCCAGCGCACCACGAGGACGGCGGAAAGGAAGGCGAGGAGGAAGCCCACGGCGATGTCCGTCAGCGCCGAGAAGTCGAGGATGTGGCGGCTTTTCCAAAGGTCATAGGTGAAGGCCCCCGCCATGGTGGGCATGGAGAGGAAGAAGGAGAATTCCGCCGATGCCCGCTTGCCCACGCCCATCAGGCGCGCACCGACGATGGTGGCGCCCGAACGGCTGACGCCGGGGATCATGGCAAGGCATTGGATCAGGCCGATGGACAGCGCCTTGCGGAAGGGCAGTTGCATCGCGTCTTCATGGAGGGGCGCGGGGGCGATGCGGTCGACCACCAGAAGGACAAGGCCGCCGAGGATGAGCATGGTCGCGATCAGGACCGGGGTTTCAAAAAGGATCGTTTTGATGATGTCATGCGCCAAGACGCCGATCACGGCGGCGGGGAAGAAGGCCAAGAGCACCGAGGCCACGAACCGCGCCGAGGCCGGGTCAGTGTGCATGGTGGAGGCGACCTGCCAAAGCTTTGCCGCATAGACGGTGAGGATGGCCAGCACCGCGCCAAGCTGGATCACCACCTCGAACGTGCGACCGGGGCTGTCGAAGCCAAGGAAATGGCCCAAGAGCAACAGGTGACCGGTGGAGGAGACGGGAATGAATTCGGTCAGCCCTTCGACAAGGCCGAGGATCGCCGCGACGAGGGTGTTCATGTCCATGGGAATGTCCTAGCGGGCGCGCAGGCGGGTGGCGCGGACGGTGCCGTCTGGCTGCACCTCGCCGCGCATTTCGGCAGAGCCGCCAACGGTGGGCGGTTTATCAAGGCGGGTTCCCGCGTCCACGGTGAAGCGGGCGCCGTCCACCTCATTCTTGCCGGTCAGGGTGCCCCGTAGGCGGACGCGCGCGCCGACCGGGATGGGGGCAGGGGTGCCATCGGCGGCACGGGCGCCTTGAGCGATCCAATCGCGGATCAGGCGGATATCGTCATCGGGCAGCCATGGCGGGCCGTCAAAGGGCATGCGCGGATCAGCAAGGCCCGTGATGCGCCGCCAGATTTCCGACATTTCCGGATTGCCGGGGACCACGGCCACACGTTCATCGGCGGAAAGCGCGTGTTCCCACGTATCGAGCCGCAGCCCTTCGGGCGGGCCGCCGACCTTGGAATTGTCGGAATGGCACTTGGCGCAGACCTTGAGGAAAATGGGTTCCACATCGGCCCAGAGCACGTCTTCGCCGGGGGCGGGGCGCGTGCGTTCGGGCAGGGCGGTGAAGGTGGCGGTGCCTTCGGGCATGCCTGCGCCGACCCAGTCGGCGACAAGCTGAATCTCGGGTTCCGACAGGAAGGGCGGGCCGTCGAGCGGCATCTGCGGTTCGGCCTGCCCGCGCAGGCGTTGGAGCAGGGGACTCATGCCATCGCCCGCAATGACGACGGGGCCGTTTTCGGACCTGTTCAGCACGCCTTGATAGCTATCGAGGTGCAGGCCCAAAGGGGCATCGCTGCCGGAATGGCAGATCACGCAGCGTTCGGCGAAAAGCGTGCCGATGGCGGCGAAATCGGGCGCGTCCTGCGCATGGCCTGCGCTGGCCATGAGGAGAAGGGCCAGCGCAGCCCGCATAGGATCAGGCTTTCCGCAGGTTCTTGGCCGATTCCTTGATGGCGGCATATTGGCCCGAGGGACGATAGCGCCAGAGATATTCGGGCAGCACTGCCTCCATCGCGGTGGGGGTGATGCCGAGTTCGGCAAAGCCCTTGGCACCGGGGGTAACCACGTTATCGGCGCGCAGGTTGCGGACCTGATCGCGGGTGACCATGCCGTTCTGGATAAGGCCGAGGGTGACCGCCTGAAGCAGGTCGAAGGCCCCGCCCATGATGGAGGCCGCGAAGAAGGGGATGTTCACAATCAGGCGACGGCGGCGGATGACGGCCAGCATCTGGCGCATCAGATCGCGGAAGGTTTCCACATCGGGACCGCCAAGTTCATAGATCCCCGGCGCGGCCTGCCCGGTGATGCCAAGGACGGCGGCCTGTGCCACGTCATCGACATAGACGGGTTGAAAGCGGGTCTCGGCCCCAACGACGGGCAGGATCGGCCCGAAACGGGCCATGGCGGCGAAGCGGTTGAAGAAGCCATCTTCGTTGCCGAAGATGA
Source organism: Fuscovulum ytuae (assembly GCF_029953595.1). Lineage (NCBI taxonomy): Bacteria > Pseudomonadati > Pseudomonadota > Alphaproteobacteria > Rhodobacterales > Paracoccaceae > Fuscovulum > Fuscovulum ytuae. The sequence goes on from NZ_CP124535.1 coordinate 2,574,126, forward strand.
CCGAGGGGCGCAGGATCACGGCCTTGGGGAAGGCGGCGAGGATCGCCTTTTCGCCTGCGGCCTTGGTCTGCTGATATTCCGAGGGGCTGTTTTCATCCGCGCCGATGGCCGAGAGGTGGACGAGGTTGGCCACGCCCTCTTCGGCGGCGATGCGGGCGATGCGGGCGGCGCCTTCGGCCTGCACGGAATCGAAGGTGTTCTTGCCAGAGCGGTTGAGGATGCCCACGCAGTTCACCACCGCATCAGCCCCCTTCATCACCGCGCGGACCGAGGCATCGTCACGGATGTTGCAGGCGACGGGTTCAACCTGCCCGACAACGCCATAGGGTTTGACGAAGAGCGCATCATTGGGGCGGCGGACGGCGACGCGGACCCGCCAGCCTTCCTTGGCCATGCGGCGCGCGATGTAGCGGCCGACGAAGCCCGAACCGCCGTAGATGGTGACAAGCTTGTTCATGTCCGGTTCCCCAATTCTTTGTTGGGGGGTGATTACACCCTTGTGGCGCGAAGGCCAAGCATCCGCTGCGCCGCAGGGGGCCAAAGCGGGCCGGAAGATTCTTTTTGGCGACCGTTGACAGTGCCTTGGGCGTTCTTTACATCGCCCTCCATCGACTTGGGCCCAGATGGCGGAATTGGTAGACGCACTGGTTTCAGGTACCAGCGCCGCAAGGCGTGGAGGTTCGAGTCCTCTTCTGGGCACCATGTCGATCTTGCGAAGGGGCGCTGGCTTTGGCCGCGCCCCTTGGTGTTTGCGGAACGGTTTTGGGTGTGGCGCGGTCAGTTTCCAGCCGGACCCGTGGCGCTCATGGCGGCGGCGACGCTTTTCTGGGCCCCTTCCATCGCGGTGGCGATCGAGTTGGCAACATCCTGTTGGGCCTGTTGGAACGCCTGTTCGGCTGCGGCCATGTTCGCCTCGTTTACTGCCGAAGCGCTGGCCCATGAGCCGTTAACGTCGGAGGCGGCGTCGGGCCCATTCATGAAGGCGTTTCTCCTGGCAGCGCCAGCCACGCCGGATTGGTGGGAGTAACCCGTCGGGGCCTGACTGTCGGCGGTTCGGTTGCCTCGTGGTGCGAGAGAGGGTTTCGCGCTGTCCATCCGGTCTGCGAACATGGAAATCGCCGACCCTTTCAGAAGCGATGCGCGGGCAGAGGGCGAGGGCGTCTCTGCGGGAACGGGGCGCTTTGTGCTGTCTGCGCATAGCTGGGCCTTTGGGGACGTGTCACAGGGCGCCGCTTCGCTGACGGCAACTTGGGCAGAAAACAGGGAAAGGCATAGGGCGAGGGCGGAGGTCGAGGTGGTTCGAGACATGGTGACCATTTACTTTCACACGCGTTACAAAGATCGCGCCAAGACAGCGTGGAGATGCGGCGCAAGCATGACCTTTCCGTGCCAGAGCCGCGGCAAATGCATCTGCAAAAGAGGTGTTGTCCTCTGCCCGCCCTTTGCCTGAACCGTGGACAGGTAACATCGGGAATGCGGGTAAAGGCGGCGGGAGATGACGCAGCGATCCACAGCAGGTTGACCCAATGGGGCAGCAGGGTTACTGGACCCCAATCCCCTGCCGAAAGGACGCCTGCCTTGGCCATTTTCCTGCATCAGAACGACCTGCCCGATGGCCTGACCCTTGGCCCCGTCGTGGCGATTGATACCGAGACGATGGGGTTGGACCCTCGGCGGGATCGGCTGTGTCTGGTGCAGTTGTCGGATGGGAATGGGGATGCGCATCTGGTGCAGATCGCGCGGGGGCAGAGGTCGGCGCCCAATCTGGAGCGCCTGTTGACGGACCCTGAGACGCTGAAGCTGTTTCATTTTGGGCGGTTCGATATTGCGGCCTTGCAGAAGGCCTTTGGCGTGGTGACGGCCCCGGTGTGGTGCACGAAGATCGCGTCGAAGCTGATCCGCACCTTCACGGATCGGCATGGGTTGAAATACCTGCTTTTGGAACTGGTGGGCGTGGATGTTTCCAAGCAGCAGCAGACGAGCGATTGGGGCGCAGAGGTTCTGACCGAGGCGCAGAAGGAATATGCGGCGTCGGATGTGCTGTATCTGCATCCCTTGAAGGCGGCGCTGGAGGCGCGGCTGCTGCGCGAGGGGCGGATGGAGCTGGCGCAGCGCTGTTTCGATTTCCTGCCCGCGCGGGCGGAGTTGGACCTGCTGGGATGGGAAGAACCCAATGACATCTTCCACCACTGACCTTTTGGCGACGGGGCAGCGCGTCATCCGGCGCGAGGCGGAGGCGCTGACTCTTTTGGCGGATGGGCTGGATGGGGCCTTTACGGCGGCGGTGGAGATGATCCTGCGGGCCGAAGGCCGGGTGATCGTGTCGGGGATGGGAAAGTCTGGGCATATCGCGCGGAAGATCGCGGCGACCTTTGCCTCGACCGGGACGCCGGCGCAATTCGTGCATCCCGCCGAGGCGAGCCATGGCGATCTGGGCATGGTGATGAAGGGCGATGTGGCGCTGGTGCTTTCCAATAGTGGCGAGACGCCGGAACTGGCCGATATCATCGCGCATACGCGGCGGTTCGACATTCCGTTGATCGGCGTGGCGGGGCGGGCCGACTCCACCCTTATGCGGGCGGCGGATGTGGCGATCGTGCTGCCTGCGGCACCCGAGGCCTGCGAGACGGGGATTGTGCCTACGACATCCACCACCATGACGCTGGCCTTGGGCGATGCGCTGGCGGTGGCGTTGATGGAGCATCGGGAATTCACGCCAGATCAGTTCCGGGTGTTCCATCCAGGCGGCAAGCTGGGGGCGCGGCTGGCGCGGGTGGGTGATCTGATGCATGCCGATGCGCCCTTGATCGCGCATGATGCGCCGATGAGCGAGGCCTTACTGGCGATGTCGTCCAAGGGGTTTGGCGTGGTTGGCGTGACGGATTCGGACGGGTATCTTCAAGGCATCATCACCGACGGCGACCTGCGGCGGCATATGGCCGGGCTTTTGGACCTGTCGGCGGGGGATGTGATGACGGCGGGGCCGCGGACCATCGGGCCGCAGGCGCTGGCCGAGACGGCGGTCAGGGTGATGAACGAGAAAAAGATCACCTGCCTTTTCGTGGTCGACCCCGACGGCAGCCAGAGCGTGGCGGGTGTGTTGCACATCCATGATTGCCTGCGGGCCGGGATCGCGTGATGGCGCGGGCGGCGGGCAGCGGGGATGGCTGGTCGCGGCTTGTGGCGCTGCTGAAGGTGGTATTGCCCTTGGCCGCGCTGGGGGCTTTGTCGACGCTGTTCCTTTTGTCGGATCGGATCAATCCGGAGGACGCGCTGCCCTTTGCCGATGTGGATGTGGAGGCGCGGCTGCGCGAGCCGCGGATGACGCTGCCCACCTATGCGGGCGTGACCGAGGATGGAAGTTCCATCGAAGTGCAGGCCTCCGAGGCCCGCCCCGCGCAAGATGGCGTGAAAGGCCAATCGGCGGTGGATGTGGCGGGCGTGATGACGACGCCCGACGGGGTGGTGACGCATCTGGTGGCCGATGCCGCCGACCTGCCCTTGGATCAGAGCGAAGTGACCTTTACCGGGAATGTCGTGCTGGATCACGAAACGGGCTATCGGGTGCGCAGCGAGGCAATGACGGCCAGCTTGCAACGCACGGACGTGCGGTCGGATGTTCCTGTCATTGCGGATGGGCCTTTGGGGCAAGTCACCGCCGATACGATGCGCCTGACGCAGGGTGGGGCTGGTGCCAATGGATATCTTCTGGTTTTCAACGGAAACGTTAGGCTGATATACCTACCCAAGAAGTAATGCGAATGTATTGAGGATCGGATGCCATTGTCTTTGCGCGCGATAATCGTCCCGATGACGCTGTGGGCGATGGCAATCGCGGCGGCAGCGCAGGCGCAAACGACGGTCGCGCTGACGGGATTGAAGCAGGACTCATCCCTTCCGGTGGAAGTCGAAAGCGATACGCTGAGCGTGGATCAGGGCACGGGCGAGGCGGTCTTTACCGGAAATGTGAAGGTTGTTCAGGGGGATATGACCATCACCTCAGAGCGCGCGCGGGTGGAATACACGCCCGGCGGCAACGAGGTGCATAAGGTTTTCTTTTACGAAAACGTGCTGTTCACCAGCCCCACCGATGCGGCGGAAGGGGATGAGGCGGTCTATACGCTGGCCACGGGTGAAGTGGTCATGACGGGCAATGTGCTGTTGACGCAGGGGACGACGACCATCGCGGGGCCGCGCCTTGTGTATAATCTGGATGCCGGGACCGGGGTGATGGAAGGCCGCGTGCAGACCGTCTTTGTTCCCGGCAGTGGCACACCATGAGGGCGGGGCCCGATCTGACGGTGACGCAAGGATCGGCCGGATTGGCGGTCCGGTCGCTGCGCAAGAGTTACAAGCGGCGTCCGGTGATCCGGGATGTATCAATGCATCTGAACCGGGGCGAGGTGGTGGCACTGCTTGGCCCGAACGGATCGGGGAAGACGACCTGTTTCTACGCCATCGCGGGGCTGGTGACGCCGGAAGGCGGCGAAGTGCTGATCGATGGGCGGGATGTGACCATGCTGCCGATGTATCGCCGCGCGCGGTTGGGGATCGGCTATCTGCCACAGGAGGTTTCGATCTTTCGGGGCCTATCGGTCGAGGACAATATCCTTGCCGTGCTGGAGATTACCTATTCCGACCGCCACAAGCAGCGCGAGCGGTTGGAGGAATTGCTGTCGGAATTTTCCATCACCCATCTGCGGCGCGCGCCTGCGCTGGCGCTGTCGGGGGGGGAGCGGCGGCGGGTGGAAATCGCGCGCTGTCTGGCGGCGGACCCGAAATACCTGCTGCTGGACGAACCCTTTGCCGGGGTGGACCCGATCGCGGTGGGCGAGATCCGGCATCTGGTGCAGGATCTGAAGGCGCGGGGAATCGGGGTTCTGATCACCGATCACAATGTGCGGGAAACGCTGGAGATCGTTGACCGCGCCTATATCCTGCATGACGGCAAGGTCCTGATGAGCGGCACCACCGATGAGGTGGTCCGCGACGAGATGGTGCGCCGCGTCTATCTGGGTCAGAATTTCAGGATCAGCTAACACGCAGGTGCCGGGTTTCCCCGGGTCTGTAAGACTCAGTTGACAAGTGGGCAGTGGCGGATGCCAAATGCTTGTGATGCGTGTGCAAATCGCCCTTGTCGATCCCACCCGGACCGCCGCCATGACGGCAGGTCACCTTGCGGGATCGGACCTTCGGACCCAAGTCAGATTCATGAGGCCGAGAACGTTCCCGATCCCGGGGCGCGATGGCCTGTTTCACGCGGAGGACCCAGCATGCGTTACCAGATCAGTGGAAAACAGATCGACATTGGAGAGGCGCTGCAAACGCATGTGAAGGCGGAATTGGGCGAGGTGGTGGAGAAATACGCCCAGCGCCCGACCGATGCCGTGGTGATCTTTTCGCGCGTGGCGCATGAATTCGTCTGTGAAGCAACGATCCATCTTTCCACTGGCCTGACGGCGCAGGCCAAGGGGCATGCAGCGGAAATCTATGCCGCTTTCGAATCCTGCCGCGAAAAAATGGACAAGCAGCTGCGTCGCTATAAGCGGCGTTTGCGCAGCCATCACAGTGCGCGGACGGCCCCTGTTGAATTCGGCGCCGGGTCTGCATATATCCTCGCGCCAAGCGAGGAACCCGAGGACGACGACCACAGCACCGATCCACAGCCCATCGTGATTGCCGAGATGGAGACGAAGATCCCTTCGATCACCGTCGGCGAAGCGGTCATGCAGCTGGAATTGGGGGGTCAGAAGATGCTCGTGTTCCGCAATGAGGGACATGGCGGCGTGAATGTCGTGTACCGTCGGGATGACGGGAACATCGGCTGGATCGATCCGCGCAACAGCAAATGACGCCCCTGCGGCGGATAGGAACGACGTAAGGCATGGACCTTTCCAAGCTTTTGATCCCCGGCGCGGTGCGTGTTGTCGGGCAGTTGACGAGCAAGAAGCGGCTTTTCCAGGAATTGGGAGAGCTTGCCGCGCAGGCCTATGGGATGAGCGGGGCGACCGCCATCGACGGGCTGCAAGAGCGGGAAAGTCTGGGACCGACCGGCGTGGGGCATGGCATCGCCCTGCCCCATGCGCGGCTGGAGGATCTGGCACAAATCCGGGGCGTGTTCATCCGCCTGGAAAAGCCCTTGGATTATGACAGCGTGGATCGGCAGCCGGTTGATCTTGTCTTTGGGCTGTTCGCGCCAAAGGATTCGGGCGTGGATCATCTGAAGGCGTTGGCCTTGGTCAGCCGGACGATGCGGGATCAGGCGGTGGTGGCGAAACTGCGCGCCAATAACGACCCGGCCAAGATCTATGCGATCCTGACCGAGGCGCGGACGACGCAGGCGGCCTAACGCAGGGGGTAGAACCCCAATCCCTGATAATCGCGGGTGTAGGCGTCGCGCGCGGCCTCTTCCAATTCGCCATCGCGGATGGTGTCGAGAAGCGCATCCTCGGGGTCTTGCGGGGGAAGCGGCGGCGGGGCGGGCAGGCCCAATTCGGCAGCAAGATAGGCCATGCCTTCGGCAAGGCGGTCTTCACGCAGGATCAGATCGGGCGATTGCAGGGTGGCAAAGCCTTGCAGAACGGCCGATTGCGTGGCCCATGCGGGATCGGTCTTGAACGAGGTCTGCCCGGCAAGGTTGCGTTTGAGAAAACGCAGGAAGGCGAGGAAGGCCGTACGGCGTTCGGCGGGATCGGTGAAGGGTTGGCCGGGGGCGGGCAGCGTGATGCCGTATAGGCGCGCGAGTTGCCGGCGTTGATCACCTTGGAGCGGGCCTTTTTCCAGCGCGCAAAAGGCGCGGTGGGCACGGTTAAGGGGATGGCGCAGAACGGTAAAGCTGCGGCTGCCGGGATGCGCACGACGCCACAGGCGGAGCGTTTTATGCGTGAAATCCGTTTCCGTGCCGCCAAGAGAGGCGAACCAGTTCAAAACGGGTTTCAGAGGCGCGCCCTTGATCGGCATGAAAAGAAGCGGGGCCGTTTGAGAGGCGATATAGCCCGGCACGGCGGCGGCGCGGCGGGGTTCGAAATTGGGCGTGCGGGCAAGGTTGAAGCGATCCAGCCGCGCCAGCGACAGTTCCATCGCGGCGGGGTTGGTGACCTTGTCGGCCAAGGGTTCGGGGTTCTGGACGGTCAGGCTGGTATCGACGGACTCAAGCCGCCCTTCGACCCCCAGAAAGGCCGCTAGGCCGTTCAGGACGGCCAGATCGGGGATATCGTCATAATCGATCCAAAAGGCCGTCTGCCCGCGCGTCTGAAGCGCGTTGAGAAGGCGGATCTGGGCCTGCTGCACCTGATCGAGATGGGTGGTGAATTCCACGGCGTCAAAGCGGGCCTTGGCCTGTTTGAGGTTCTTGGGGTTGGTCAGTTTCCACTGACCTGTGGCCTGCGCGATCTTCAGGCTGACATAGCTTTCCAACGGGTTGCGGGTCAGGATGATCTTGGCGCAGCGCGGATCATCCATGACCAGATCGAAGATGCGGGGGTCATGATCGTGGAAATAGCGAAAACCCGACAGGCCCGGCGTGCGTTCGCGCATGCGGCGCAGAAGAAGGGCGGGGTCCGCCTCGCGTTCGGCAAGGGTGACGCCGAACATCTCTGTCTGGTCCTTTTTGCCGATGAAATAGGGATTGAACGCCTCGCCATGACAGGCGATGCCGGAGATGGCGTTCAGATTGGCTTCGAGGAAGTTGGAGCCTGTCCGCATTTCCGCGAACATGACAAAGGAATCGAACGGGCGGGTCACTGGTTCACTTCACTAGGTAAGGGCGGCCCCGCCGTGAATCGGTGGGACGCGGGTCGCCCGTGGCGGGAAAATCGCCCATCAGGACGGGTTGCATGCCTTGGTTGCGGAGGTTTTGCAGGAATTGGCCGAAGCCGGAAAGATCGGTCAGACGCGGCGCCTCGGTCAGGCGGCGCAGCGAGCGGGGGCTGATTTCATCGACGATGGTTTGCAGAGGTTCCATCGGGTTTTCGATGAATTCGGCAAGGTTCCAGACGCGGATGCGCGCCTTGCAAGAGGCGTGGCGGAGGATGGCGAGGTGGTCAATCTCGATCTTTTGGAGGCGGGCGGCATCGCGGCGGATATCGGCGAAGTTGCGGTTGGATTTGAAAAGCGGGATCGCCCAAGCCCCTGAGATGACCGAGATTTGGGCGTTGGAATCAAGCGCCATGAACCAGTTGAGATCCTGATTATCGGCGGGGCCGAACTGGAAGCATTGGCGTTCGCCGCGCGTGGCCCAGATCAGGTTGGCGAGGAAAGATTTCGGGTTGTAATCGCGGATTGCGGCGCTGTCGGACAGGGCGCCGTTGAACACCGCCTCACCCCCCGCGAATTCGACGCGATCAGGGGCGAAGAGATGGCCATGCACGCGGGTGCCCGTCACTTTGCCCAGCCAGCCTTCGAAACCTTCGAACACATCAGAGAAGCCTTGGAACACCGAATAGGCGGCGGCGGAGCGGCCGTTTTCCCAATGTTCATTCGGAAACCGGCTTTGCATGTAAAGACCGGGGCGGCCCTTCACGCGGCGTTCGACGGCCTTGGAAAACAGGCGATCAATCTTGCCGGGATTGGGTTCGCCGCCCGCCTGCCCTTCGGCATCATCGGACAGGAAGGTGGAGTAGAGCTTATTCGCATGCGGCCAGATCTTGCGCGCGACAAAGCAATCGGAGCGGCGCAGGAGTTGCAGGTGATCGTCGTAGAAGATGTGGGGCTTGCCCTGAAAGTCGAACTTGGACAGCGTGAGCGAGCGGCTTTCGACATTGGCCGAGACCTGCCGGACAAGCGTCTGGAAATAGCTTTCATCCGGAATCCAGACCCGGCGGAAGTAGCGGTCATAGGTGGCGCGGTCGGGACCTTGGAGAATGGTGGAAAGCGTCTGGCGGGTGAGGCACCACCATTGGCTGCCCAGATGCGGGACGATGCCATTGGGGATGGCACGCTGGAACCGCACCGCGCGTTGCAGCTTCACGTAGCGGTCAAAGAGCCAGCGCTGCGTGCGCCATGAAAAGGGGAAACGCAGGGTGAAGCGTTCCATGTTCAACCCGCCGATTGTCCAGCCCACCTCTTCGGTGGTGACGGATTCGATGAAATCGGTGCGGGGGCGTTCGTCGAGATAGGCGATGAGTTCCTTGACCGGGCGCAGCGGCAGGCAGGACCCAGAGGCAAGGTAGACGTGGCGGACGGAGGGGAATTCGGCCAGCATCACCTCAGACGCGGATTGCGTGGCGGCGACGATGCCCCAGGTGCCCCATTCACAGGCGAAGCGTTCCGAGAAGCGGATATTGGGCAGATCGGAAAGGTCGGATTGAAGTTTCTCAACGCTCCACTTGCCGACGCGCTTGTCGACGTGGATGACGACGGGGCAGCCGCGTTCGGCCCAGTGGCGCGCGGTATCGGCGGCGCGGTGCAGCGCTGTGTGGCACAGCATGACGAAGCCGAGCGTGCCGTTCTGGCGCGGGGTGGTGGTGGGGAGCGTGTCATCCGTTGCGGTCATGCCCAGTTCCCTTTGGACATGAGGCCGAGGATTTCGAGCTGGCGCCAGTTGATGTATTTTTCCGACCACTTGCACCAGAGATCGGGTTGGTTCTTCACCCCGTCCAGATAGGCGCGGTATTCGACGCTGTTGGCATAGTGCTGGTGGCGGGATAGTTCCTCTTGGGCCTTGACGGCGAAAGTGTCGAGGAATTTGGCATGGAGCAGGCAGCCCGACGCCTTTTCGCCGCCCCATTCATCATAGACGAGGTTCAGGCCGCGGGGCAGAAGGCTGTGAGTGGAACTGTTATAGGCGTAGGCGCGGTTCCATTTCACGAGCGGGATCTTGTTCAGCGCGGGTGCCTTTTTCGGTTCTTCGGGAAAGAAGACGCGGGCGCGGGGGCCACCTTGAATCCAGAGGTTGCCATCGCCGGGGTTGCGTTTGACGGAATAGTTGGCGCTGTCGAACCATTGGGCGATTTCGAACGGGTCCTGCCCTTCGCGGTAGGGCTGCGCGTCCATCGGCCCCTTGGGATACATGTCCAGAAGCATGGCCGAAAAAGAGCGGACCCCGGAACTTTCCAGCCAATCCGTCAGCGCGCGCAGGGGGCGGGTTTCGCAGAAGGGGTAGACGAGGAATTCGTCCGGGTCGACCACCAGCGTCCAATGGCCGTGGCAATATTTGCGCTGAAGCGCGGTGATCCAATCCATCCCGAAGCGCGAGCGTTTATAGCTTGCTTGCGTTGACCAGAGCGAGACATCGGGTTGCTGCTGGAGATATTCGCGCGACCCGTCATCCGACCCGTTGTCGACGATCAGGAAATGGTTCACCCCGAGATCGCGGTAGTAGCGCAGGAAATAGGGCAGGCGGATGCGTTCGTTCCGCAGGGTGGAGAGGAGAAGGATGCTATCCCCCCTTATCGCCCCGGTGCGGTTGACGACGGGTGACATTTCGCGCCGCTTGGCCCAAGCGCGAAGGTGCAGACGTCTGCGGCGCAGCCTCAGCCGATATGCCCCGACAATCCCCACTGGCCCTGCCCGTCCTTACCTTTACCCTTCGCCGCCATGCTTTTGCGGCGAAAGCTGTTCCCGAAACTTCCGTGCCTCTGCGCCGTTTCAGAACGATCCGCCCAGCGGGCACCCGTCCGGCATTTTGCGACAGGATAGTATGTGGCATGGGGCAAGTAAACAATTGCTGGACGGCAGTGAAATTTGCATGGATCGGGCCGGATCAGACCCAGCCGCCGCGTGACATGAGACCAAGGGATTCCAGCGCGCGCCATGTGGTCAGGCGGCGGGAATGCGGGGTCCAGAGATCGGGGTTTTCGGTCAGCGCGTCATAGTAGCGGTCATAGAGGGCGGAATTGGAGAAATGTTCGCCCCGTTCCTGTTCGACGCGGGCCCGATCCACGATGGTGTGGAGGAATTTCGTGTGGAGGAGAAGGCCGGAAGGCGCCTCACCCCCATCCTTGTCATAGATGCGGTTGAGGGGCGGGGGCAGGAGGGAATGGGTGGAATTCACATAGGCATAGCGCCAGTGCCATTTTACCAAGGGCACCTTGTTCAAGGTGGGCGCGCGGCGGGGATCGGCGGCGAAAAAGGCACGGGCGCGTGGGCCGCCTTGAATCCAAAGGTTGCCCATGGGTTGCTGCACCCGGATGCCATAGCCCGCCGGATCGAACCAGTGGAGATTGGCGAGCGGATCTTCACCCGCGCGATAGGGGAAATCGCCGACCGGGCCTTTTGGATAAAGGTCAAGCATCATGGCCCCGAACATGGGGCGCCCTTGCCCATCCAGCCAACGGGTCAGGGCCCGCAGATCGCGGCTGTCCCAGTAGGGGTAGATCAGGAGTTCGTCGGCATCGAGGGTGAGGCACCAATGGCCGTTCCCATGGCGCATGAGCAGCCAGTTGATCCAATCCATCCCAAAGCGAGACGCCTTGTAAGAGGCGGTGGTTGTCCAGAGCGAGACATCCGGTTGAGCGGCGAGGAGATCGGTGGTGCCGTCATCGCTGCCGTTGTCGACGATCAGGAAATGCGACACGCCGAGGCGGCGGTGATGGTCAAGAAACCACGGCAGGCGGATGGATTCATTCCGAACGGTGGCGAAGGCGAGGATGTCGCCCTTGCCGATTGCGGCCGTGCGGTCGTGGCGGGGGGTCAGGTCGTGGCGATGGCGGACGGCGTGAGCCAGATACCTGCGCCGTTTCCAGCGCAGGCGGTAGGCCTGCCAAAGGTCATCGGGCGTGGTGGTCAACCTGCCCCCGGCGCCGCCTATTGGGCGGCCTTCTGAAGGGCGACCATGTCGTTCAGGTAGACCGAGAATTCGTCGCGCAGATCGGGGCGCGACAGGCCGAAGGCCACTGTGGCCTGAAGGAAGCCTGCCTTGGAGCCACAATCATAGCGCTGACCACGGAAGCGGTAGCCATAGACCTTGCCTGCGGCGGTTTCTTCGGCAATCGCGTCGGTCAACTGAATCTCGCCACCCGCGCCCTGTTTCATGCGGTTGAGATTCGTCAGGACTTGCGACGACAGGATGTAACGGCCGATCACGGCGAGGTTCGAGGGCGCGGTGCCGGGCGCGGGCTTTTCGACCATCCCTTTGGCCTTGACGATGGCGCCCATGTCTTCGCCGATATCAAGGATGCCGTAGGATTTCGTCTTTTCGGGTGACACTTCCATCGCGGCGACCATATTGCCGCCGGTTTCGGCATAGGCTTCGACCATCTGCTGGAGGCAGGGCTTTTCGGCGGCGATCACGTCATCGGGCAGAAGCACGGCGAAGGGTTCGTTGCCGATCAGGCGGCGCGCGCACCAAACCGCATGGCCAAGGCCGAGTGGGCGGTTCTGGCGGATATAGGCGATGGCGCCGGAATCCATGTTGGTTTCCTTGAGCACCTCAAGCAGGTCTTCCTTGCCGGCTTTGCGCAGCGCGCTTTCCAGTTCGGGGGCGTTGTCGAAGTAATCCTCCAAAGCGGATTTGCCGCGCGAGGTGACGAAGATGAATTCCTTGATGCCAGCGGCGCGCGCCTCATCGATTGCGTATTGGATCAGGGGGCGGTCGACCAGCGTCATGATCTCTTTCGGGATCGACTTGGTCGCGGGGAGGAAGCGGGTTCCAAGACCTGCAACTGGAAAAACAGCCTTGGTGACCTTACGGACCTTCATATTCAGCACCTACTTCTGGCCCCGGACTGCCCAGGGCATCACCTGCCTAAATGCACAGCTCTGGCCCGCCTTGGGCGACATGCCAAGGGCAGATTAGCAGCGTTCTTCGCAAGAAGAAACGAATGCCTTCTGCGGTAGCGCGGCATTTGCCCCAAGGCAAGGAGCCTGCCTCATCAAGCATCAGGCCAAGGCTGTTTTATGGCAAAGGGTCGCCGATCTGTGGGCCGAAATGCCTGCGTGCAAGGCACTATGCCATGGCGGCGAGCATGGCTTCGATCACCGGCACGTCGGAAGGGTTGTTGAGTTCCCAGAACTGACGCCCCTTTGCCGCTACCTCGACGCAGAGGACGGAGCGACCATTTTCGAGGAAGCGGAGCTGTTCGAGGCCTTCGAGTTTTTCCAAGGGGCCTGTCTGCCAGCCGGGATAGGCGGCAAGGGCGGCGGGGCGATAGGCATAGACGCCGACATGGTGGAAGACGGGGGTGGGTTCGTCATCGCCATAGGCGCGGCCCGTGTAGGGGATGACTTCCTTTGAAAAATAAAGTCCGCGCATGCCTGCGCCGAAAACGGCGGTGGTGCCGCCGACGCGGCCATGGCGGCGGTCTTCCAGAAGCTTGGCCAGCATCGCGCCTTCGCAGCGCAGGACGGGGGTGGCCACTTCGGCCCCCGGATCGGCGAGGAGGCCAGCAACGAGGTCTTCGATGAACCATGCAGGCGTCAGGGGGGCATCGCCCTGCAGGTTCACGATGATGTCGTGGCCGGGAAGTTTCGCCGCCACCTCGGCGCAGCGTTCGGTGCCGTTCTGGCAATCGGGGGATGTCATCACCACCTCGGCGCCGAAGGATGCGGCGTGATCGGCAATGCGGGTGTCATCAGTGGCGACCACCACGCGGTCGGCGCCACGGACGGCCATCGCGGCCTCCCACGACCGGCGGATGAGGGTCTTGCGGCCATCGGGACCGTTCAGTTCCACCAGCGGTTTGCCGGGATAGCGGGTGGAGGCATAGCGGGCGGGGATGGCGATAAGGACGGTCATTTCTTCAGGTCCACTCCGGGGGCAAAGGCGATGAAGAAGGGATTGTCCCAGCCCGGCTTGCCATAGGTCAGCGGTTCGTGCGTGTCGAAGCGGACGACATGGCCCCCTGCCCCGCGCAGGACGGCATCGCCTGCGGCGGTGTCCCATTCCATGGTGCGGCCAAGGCGGGGATAAAGGTCGGCCTCGCCCGTGGCGACGAGACAGAATTTCAGGCTGGAGCCAGCGCTTTTGGAATCGCGGACGGCGTATTTGCCGATGTAGTCATCGGTGGCCTGATCGCGGTGGGATTTCGACGCCACGACCATGAGCGCGGTATTGTCGGGGGTGGACACGCGGATGGGGCGGGTTTCGCCGGGGTGGTTTTGGTCGAAGGGACCCGTTTCCTCGACCGCCATGCCATCGGGGAGGGTGTAGAAGAGGCGGCCCTGCGCCGGGGCATAGACCACGCCGCGCCGGGGGATGCCGTCTTCGACATAGGCGATGTTCACGGTGAAATCGCCGCGGCGCTGAACGAATTCCTTGGTGCCATCCAGCGGATCGACGATCAGGAAGGTGCGGGCGGTCAGGGCGTGGCTTTCGGCCTGTTCTTCGGTGATGAGCGTCACTTCGGGGAAGGCCGCGCGCAGGCCTGCCGAGATGAGGGCATCGGCGGCCTCGTCCGCCTCGGTCACGGGGGAGGCGTCGGATTTCGACTTCACCTCGAAATCGGGGCCATTATAGACCGCGAGGATGGCATCGCCCGCCTGAAGCGCCAAGCGGCGGATGACCGGGATGAGGGTGTCGAAATCCATAAGAAACCTCGCATCGGCGGATTTTCCGCCACAGTTGAACGATACACGTGGTCGCCTTATCATGCCGGAAAGGAAAAACGGCAAGATTGAGCGGTACCGGGGTCGAAAGCGCCCCGCAGCACGAGGTGACGGCAGGTGCGGTTTTACGCAGAGGTCAAGCGGACACGGGCGCGGACGGCGTTCGGCATGTTGGAACTGGTGTTCCACGGCGCGGTGCACAATGTGCGCAAGACCCATACCAGCGCGGTGATCGGCCTTTTGCTGAACCTTACGCAAATGGTGATCATGATCGGGTTCTTTTACCTGATGATGAACTTTGCGGGGATGCGCGGGACGTCCATACGGGGCGACTATGTGCTGTTCCTGATGTCCGGCATTTTCATGTTCATGACGCATGTGAAGACGTTGCAGGCGGTGATGCGGGCAGAGGGACCGACATCTGCCATCATGAAGCACGCGCCGATGAACACGCTGATCGCGGTGGGGGCGGCGTCGCTGGGCGCGCTTTATACGCAGATCTTTGCGGCTTCGATCGTGCTTTATGTCTATCATGCCGTGATGTCGCCCCTGACCATCGACGAACCGGTGGGCATGATGGGGATGCTGCTTCTGGCATGGGGCACGGGGCTGGCCATCGGGATGATGTTCCGCGCCGCGATGCCGTGGCAACCGCGGTTCTTCGGGACGGTGGCGCAGCTTTATACCCGGATCAACATGATCGCGTCGGGCAAGATGTTCGTGGCCAATGCGATGCCGACAGCGGTGCTGGCCTTTTTCGACTGGAACCCGCTGTTCCATGTGATCGATCAATCGCGGGGCTATGTGTTTTTAAACTATGCGCCGCGCTATTCGAGCATGGAATATCCGATCTATATCATGCTGGCCTGTCTGACGATCGGATTGATCGGGGAATATTACACCGGCAAGCGGGTCAGCCTAAGCTGGTCGATGGGCAAGTAACGATCAGGCAACCACGCGCAGCGTCAGGTTGATGCGCCCGCCCTGCGGCAGCAGGCGGGAAGAGCCAAAGCGCGTGCGGTCGATCCCGTGGAAGGCAAGCCGAGCCTCGCCGCCCATCAGCAGCGCGTCGCCGGATTTGAGCCAGAGGCTGGTGGTTGGGTCGCGGCGGTTCGGGCCACCGATGCGAAAGAGTGCTTCATCCCCAAGGCTGAGGGAGAGGACGGGGAAGGAGAAATCGCCTTCGTCGCGATCCTGATGCAGGCCCATCTTTGCGCCTTCGCCGTAGAAGTTGACAAGACAGCAATCCGGCACACGGTCCAGCCCCGTGAGGCGATGCCAAAGCGCAAGGATGGCGGGCGGGATCGGGGGCCACGGCTTGCCAGAGGGGTGGCGCGGTTCATAGCGGTAGCCCGTCGCATCGGTGATCCAGCCCAGCCGCCCCGCCGCCGTCATGCGCACCGACATCGGCCGACCCCCCGGCGTGACGGGCGACATCAGCGGTGCGGCGGCCACCACGGTGCGCAGATCGGCCACCAAGGCCTGCTGCGCGGGCAGGTCGAGAAGCCCCGGCCAATGCAGGCAGCCGCGGATTTCCTGTGGCGTGATCATCGGCATGCTCCCTGACATCTGCCTAAATTCCATCCTTTGCAACGCTTGCAGGCCCCGGCACCCCCCCTTATATACAGCCGGACGCCGCGTGATGGGCTGGCCGCCCGCACCTGACGCCATTGGGATCGGGGCCGGATGCCTTGCCAGGGTCCAGCCCCCTAACATCGCCGACTGAAGAGGTAGCATATCATGGCCAAAGTCATCGGGATTGACCTCGGGACCACGAATTCCTGCGTTGCCATCATGGATGGATCGCAGCCCCGGATCATCGAAAACTCGGAAGGGGCGCGCACCACGCCCTCGATCGTCGCTTTCACGGAAAGCGAGCGACTGGTGGGCCAGCCGGCCAAACGGCAGGCCGTGACAAACGCCGCCAACACGATCTTTGCCGTAAAGCGCCTGATCGGGCGTCGGCATGACGATCCGGCGGTGACGAAGGATCAAAAGAACATCCCCTACAAGGTGATCAACGGCGGCAATGGCGACGCCTGGGTCGAAGTGCGGGGCGAGAAGTATTCGCCGTCGCAGATTTCGGCCTTCATCCTGCAGAAGATGAAGGAAACCGCCGAGTCCTATCTGGGTGAAACGGTGACGCAGGCCGTGATCACGGTGCCTGCCTATTTCAACGATGCGCAGCGGCAGGCGACCAAGGACGCGGGCAAGATCGCGGGTCTTGAAGTGCTGCGGATCATCAACGAACCGACGGCGGCGGCGCTGGCGTATGGTCTGGACAAGAAGGAAAGCCGGACCATCGCGGTCTATGACCTTGGCGGCGGCACCTTCGACATCACGATCCTTGAGATCGACGATGGTCTGTTCGAGGTGAAATCCACCAATGGGGACACGTTCCTGGGCGGTGAAGATTTCGACATGCGGATCGTCAGCTATCTGGCCGACGAGTTCAAGAAAGAGCATGGCGTCGACCTGACGCTGGACAAGATGGCGCTGCAGCGCCTGAAGGAAGCCGCCGAAAAGGCGAAGATCGAGCTTTCCTCCAGCCAGCAGACCGAAATCAACCAGCCGTTCATTTCGATGGACAAGAACACCGGGCAGCCGCTGCACCTTGTGGTAAAGCTAACCCGCGCGAAGCTTGAATCGCTGGTCGATGACCTGATCAAGAAGTCGATGAAGCCTTGTGCGGCGGCCCTGAAGGATGCGGGCCTGTCCACCAGCGATATCGACGAGGTGGTTCTGGTCGGCGGCATGACGCGGATGCCGCGCGTGATCGAAGAGGTCACGAAGTTCTTCGGCAAAGAGCCCCACAAGGGTGTGAACCCGGATGAAGTTGTGGCCGCTGGCGCCGCTATTCAGGCGGGCGTGCTGCAGGGCGACGTGAAGGACGTGGTCCTTTTGGACGTGACGCCGCTTTCGCTGGGGATCGAGACGCTGGGGGGTGTCTTTACCCGCCTGATCGACCGCAACACGACGATCCCGACGAAGAAGAGCCAGATCTTCTCGACCGCCGAAGACAACCAGAACGCCGTGACGATCCGGGTGTTCCAGGGCGAGCGCGAGATGGCTGCCGACAACAAGATGCTGGGACAGTTCAACCTTGAGAACATCCCCCCGGCACCGCGTGGCATGCCGCAGATCGAAGTGACCTTTGACATCGACGCGAACGGCATCGTGTCCGTCAGCGCGAAGGACAAGGGCACCGGCAAATCGCAAGCCATCACCATTCAGGCATCGGGTGGCCTGTCGGACGATGACATCGAAAAGATGATCAAGGATGCCGAGGCGAATGCCGAAGCGGACCGCGAGCGCAAGGAATTGGTGGAAACCAAGAACCAGGGCGAAAGCCTGCTGCATTCGACGAAGAAATCCTTGGCCGAACATGGCGACAAGGTCGATCCGTCGACGGTGGAGGCCATCGAGTTTGCGATGTCCCCGCTTGAAGATGCGCTGAAGGGCGAGGATGCGGGCAAGATCAAGGGCGCGATCCAGAACCTGACCGAAGCGGCGATGAAGCTGGGCGAGGCGATCTACAAGGCCAGCCAAGCGGAAGCCGAAGGCAAGGACGAAGACGGGCCGCGGCCGGTGGATGACGATATCGTCGACGCCGATTTCGAGGATCTTGGCGAAAACAAGCGGAAGTGACACCGCGTGAATCGGAAGAGGGGGCGGTTCGGGAACGGGCCGCCCCCACCCGGTTCTGAGAGGGGGTTTTGTCCCGAATGGCAAAACGAGATTATTATGACGTCCTCGGCGTGTCGCGCGGCGCATCGGCGGAGGAACTGAAGAAGGCCTATCGCCAGAAGGCGAAAGAGCTGCATCCTGACCGGAATGCCGACAATCCGAATGCCGAGGCGCAGTTCAAGGAAGTGAACGAGGCCTATGACATTCTGAAAGACGCGGACCGGAAGGCCGCCTATGACCGTTATGGCCATGCCGCCTTTGAAGGCGGCGGCGGCGGGCGTGGGCCGCAGGGCTTTGGTGGCGGCGGGAATGCCGATTTCGCCAGCGCCTTTTCCGACGTGTTCGAAGACTTGTTCGGCGATTTCATGGGGGGCCGGGGTGGCGGTGGGCGGTCGCGCGCGCAGCGTGGATCGGACCTGCGCTATAACCTGCGCGTGTCGCTGGAAGAGGCCTATCAGGGCGTTCAAAAGACGATCAACGTGCCGACTTCGGTGTCTTGCGACACCTGCCGCGGCACGGGGGCCGAGGGGGGCGCCGAGCCTGTCACCTGCCCCACGTGTTCGGGCATGGGCAAGGTCAGGGCGCAGCAGGGTTTCTTTACCGTGGAACGCACCTGCCCCACCTGCAACGGCATGGGCCAGATCGTGAAGAACCCCTGCCGGTCCTGCGGTGGCGCGGGCCGTGTGGAGAAGGAGCGCGCGCTGTCGGTGAACATCCCGGCGGGGGTGGAGACGGGCACGCGCATCCGGCTGGCCGGTGAGGGCGAGGCGGGTCTGCGCGGCGGGCCTTCGGGTGACCTATACATCTTCATCGAGGTGCGGGAGCACCCGATCTTTCAGCGTGACGGGGTGCATCTGTTCTGCCGCGTGCCGATCAGCATCACCACAGCGGCGCTGGGCGGCGAGGTGGAGGTGCCCACAATCGACGGCGGGCGCAGCCGCGTGAAGGTGCCGGTGGGCGCGCAGACGGGCAAGCAGTTGCGGCTGCGTGCCAAGGGCATGCCTGCGTTGCGGGGCGGCGGCAGCGGCGACATGGTGCTGGAGCTTGCGGTGGAAACGCCCGTGAACCTGACAGCACGGCAGCGCGAATTGCTGATCGAGTTCGAGAAGCTGAGCGAAGAGAACAACCCCGAAGGCAAAAGCTTTTTCTCCAAGGTGAAGGGCTTTTGGGACGGGATGAAGAGCTAAGGCTTGCAGGGCCTACCCCGTGGGGTGGGCCTTTTTTCATGGCTTGGTGCCGTTAAGTGGGCGTTTACGCCTTTATGCGATGGTGCGCGCATGAGAAGCACATCGCATTTCCAAGAGGCTACCCTTCCGCTTTTCCCCCATGGGGATGAGGATGAGGCCATTGCCGCCGCGCCGGTGTCGGCCAATGGGCGGTTGCCTAGCTATATTGCCGATCATCGCCAACGCCTGCGCGCCCGGTTCATGGAAACCGAAGGGCAGGGTGTGCCGGAATATGAATTGCTGGAGATGATCCTGTTCCGGGCCATTGCGCGGCAGGATGTAAAGCCCTTGGCGCGGCGGTTGATCGACACGTTTGGCGATCTGGCGCGGGTGGTGGCCGCATCGCCCGCGCAGCTGGCGCGGGTGCATGGCGTGGGGCCTGCGGTGGTGATGGAGTTGAAGCTGATGGGGGCGGTCGCGCAGAAGATGGCGCGGTCGCGGGTGATCCAGCGACCCGTGCTGTCGTCCTGGACGGCACTTTTGGATTACTGCCACACCGTCATGGCCCATGCGGAGCGGGAGCATTTCCGCATCCTGTTTCTGGACCGCAAGAATGTGCTGATCGCGGATGAGGAACAGGCGCAGGGGACGGTGGATCATGTGCCGGTCTATCCGCGCGAGGTGGTGCGGCGGGCGCTGGAACTGGGGTCCTCGGCACTGATCCTTGTGCATAATCACCCGTCAGGGGACCCGACGCCCTCGGGGGCAGATATCGACATGACGCGCAAGATCGCGGATGCCTGCGGCGTATTGGGTATCACGCTGCATGATCATCTGATCATCGGCAAAAGCCGCGAAGTCAGTCTGCGGTCGGAGCGTCTGATCTAAGGAAATCGGGCCGAAGCCAAAGTTCGACGCGGCGGTTCAGACGGCGGCCTGCGGCAGTTTCATCGCAGGCCATGGGCAACGCCTCGCCAAAGGCGATGACGCTGGGCAGGCGGTCGGCGGGCAGGTCGGGGGCGGCGTTGGTCAGGGCCGAGAGGATGGCCGTGGCGCGGTCTTCCGACAAGGCAAGGTTTGCAGCGGCCGCGCCAGAGCCATCGGAAAACCCGGCAAGGATGAGGGATTCGCCCCGGAACGCGCCCGATTGCAGGAGGCGGGCCAGATCGGCGAGGTTGCCTTGGGAATGCGCGTCGAGCGTGCTGGACCCATCCTCGAACCGGAAAGTAAGGGAGAGGCGGTCGGCCCCATCCATCACATCGACAAGACGTTTGAGATCGTCGAGCGTGGTTTCCGCGCCCGCGCCCTGAATGGCATTGATGAGGCGCAGGCCATCGGCCGTCATTGGTTGGCGTTCGGGGTCACGGTCGACATATCCGGTGGCGGCGATGACGGCCTGCGCCTGTGGCAGGGTGAGGAATTCAAGGAATTCCCGCGCCATCAGCGGCAGCCGGCGGCGCGGCGTGAGAAGATGGAGGGGAAGGGCGAGCGGGTAGTCTTCGGCCTTTACGGAAAGGCTGTTGGGCAGGAGGGGGAAGCCGCAACTGTCTGTCAGGGTCAGGATGCGGGTGCGGCCTGCCATGGCGCGGCCTGTGACGGCCAGCGCCCAAGGGTCACGGGCGACGGCGGTGGCGAGGGTGGCAAGATCGGGGTGGATCACGGTGGCAGCGCTGTCGCGGCCAAGCCGTTCTGACAGGGCGCGTTGCAACCCGCTGTCGGGAGTAAGACCGTGCAGGACGAGGGGCATGTCAGGACCGCCGATTTCGGCCCAGTTCGACACATCACCCGCCAGAACACGGGCGAGATCGGCAGAGGAGATTTGTGCAACCGGGTTATCGGTGGCCGCGACCGGGACCAGCGCATCAAGGGCGAGGGGGCGGAAACCGAGATCGGGTTCGGTGGCGGTGGACAGGATCAGTTCGGCGCGGCCTGCCAGAAGGGCGGCGCGGGCCTGTTCTTGGGACAGGGGCGTGAAGGTGAAATCGGCAAGGATCTGGCCCGTCGTCGGATCGGTCAGGCGGGCGGTGCCGTCTTCGGTGACAGCGTGGTCAAGGCCACGGGAGGCAGCAAAGGCCGTGACGAGGGGCGGGATCAGGCTGCGGCCGGGTTCACCTTCGCCCAGGATGCGGACGGGAATGCGTGGGGCGGTGAGGTCGGGGCAACCGGGGCCTTCGCAGATGACACCCTGCCCATCGACGGTGAGAAGGCCATAGGAGGTGTCGATGCGGTAGAACTCGCCGTCCCAGCCTTGCAGGGTGCCGGTAAGGGACAGACCACCGTCACGGGCCGTCAGGGTCACATCCTGCGCCAAGGCCGCGATTGGAAACAGAAGCGCGGCGAAGATCGCCGCGCGGCACGAAGAAAGACGCATGAACCCCGCCTTGACCCTAGTTCTGGGCGGCGAGTTTCATGTCGGGGACGGGATTATTCAAGACCACAAAACCGCCTTCGTCATCGCATTCGGGCAGGGCGACGGAAAGGTCGCTTAGGGTGATGCGCCCGGCTTCGGAATAGACGGCGACTGCCATCGCCTCGCGCCCGCAGGAGGTGGGGGTTATGGGTGCCTCGATCGTGAGGGGGGCATCGGCGGCGGGAAGGGTGATGATTTGGGCATACATCGGCAGGATGGTTGCCTTTTCACCCAAGCTGGTGACGGGGCCATCGCCGGTGAGGGTGAAGGTATCGCCGTCAAGCCATTGCAGGGCAAGGCGACGATAGGCGGCGATGTCGGGCAGGGGGACGGCGGCAGAGGTTTCTGTGCCATCGGCGAAGCGGAGGCTCACCTCTCCCTTCGCGTCAAGCGCGGGCAGGTCGAGGAAGAATGACCCCGTGGAATTGGTCTGGAAGGTAATGGCGATGCCGCCATGGCGCAGGACGAAGCCCTGATTGGGGCGGCAGGGAGCGGTCAGGCTAAGCGAGAGGGTGGCCGCATCGCCGGCAAAAAGATCAAGCGTGACGGGGCAGGCGGGAACCTCGGCCACCAGCGGTGCAGGTTCGGGCAGGGCCGCAGGAGGCGGGTCGGGTTCCGCCACGACGGGGATCAATGCAGGTTCATACGCGGAAAGCGGTGTGCCTGCGGCGAGGCGCAGGGGCGGCGGCGGGTCCGATTTGGGGATCGGCGTCATGGTTGCCGCCGACTGCGCCTTGCCGGATTGGAGATATTGGCCAGCCCCTATGGCAAGGGCCACTGTCACCGCGATCATCCCAAGATTACGCTTGCGATCCATGTCAAACCTCTGCCGCACCGTTACTGTTGGTGGGATGGCAGGGAAAATGGACCTGCTAAGGGCAGGATTGTGGCATTACGGGAAACGAACGACTGATCAGTCGTTCACGCCGTGGCAGTGTTTGTACCGTTCGCCGGACCCGCAGGGGCAGGGATCGTTACGCGACGGGTTGCCCCATGTGGCGCGATCCTGTTCGTCAAAGCCCGGACGTGCCGAAGCGGCCGCCCCGACAGGGACGGTGGCGGCGGCAGCGGCAACGGGGGCCGCGGTAGGGGCCGCAGCCTTGGCCACTTCGGCCGCGGATTGGGCCGCGCGCTGCTGGGCAAGGATTTGCTGCATCATGGCGTCCTGCTCTTCCTTCGTCATCGGACGGATGAGGGACAGCTTTTGCGTCACATCCTGACGGAGTGAGTTGAGCATGGATTCAAAAAGGGTGAAGGCCTCTGTCTTGAATTCCGAAAGCGGATCGCGCTGGGCATAGCCACGGAAGCCCACGACAGAGCGCAGGTGTTCCAGTTTCAGCAGATGCTCGCGCCATTTGGCATCGATGGCCTGAAGGAGAACCTGCTTTTCGATGTTGCGCATCGTGTCGGGGCCAAAGGCGGCCAGCTTTTCGGCCATCATGGCGTCGGACTTTTCGATCAGCCGTTCGCGCATCACATCTTGGTCGACGCCCTCTTCGGCGGCCCAAGCTTCGATGGGAAGATCGAGGTTGAGCTTGTCCTTCACCGCCGCGGCAAGGCCGGGGGCATCCCACTGATCGGCATAGGTTTTGGGCGGCATGTAGAAATCGACCAGATCATCGACCACGGACACGCGCATGTCGGTGGCGATATCGCCGATCTCTTGCGTTTCCATGATTTCCAGACGCTGACCGAAGATGGCCTTGCGCTGGTCGTTCATCACATCGTCGAATTTCAAAAGCTGTTTACGAATGTCGAAGTTGCGACCTTCGACCTTTGCTTGGGCGCGTTCGAGGGATTTGTTGACCCAGGGGTGAACAATCGCCTCACCTTCCTTCATGCCGAGCTTCGACAGGACGGAATCCAAGCGGTCAGACCCGAAGATGCGCATCAGGTCATCTTCGAGCGAGAGGAAGAAGGAGGAACGGCCGGGGTCGCCCTGACGGCCCGAGCGGCCACGCAACTGATTGTCGATCCGGCGGGATTCGTGACGTTCGGTGCCGAGGACGTAAAGGCCGCCGGCGGCGATGACCTTGGCCTTTTCTTCGGCATGTTCCGCTTCGATGCGCGCGCGCACCTCATCGGGGTGCAGGTGGGGGTCGGCGGCGATGGCCTCCATCACCTTCATTTCGACATTGCCGCCAAGCTGGATATCGGTGCCGCGACCGGCCATGTTGGTGGCGATGGTGACGGCGCCCAGACGGCCTGCCTCGGCCACGATCTTGGCTTCTTGTTCGTGATGGCGGGCGTTCAGGACGTTGTGAACGATGCCATCCTGTTTCAGCATCGACGACAGCAGTTCGGACTTTTCGATGGAGGTGGTGCCGACCAGCATCGGCTGGCCTTTGGCATGGGCCTCTTTGATTGCCACGACGATGCCTTGGAATTTTTCCTTGGCGGTGCGGTAGACCTGATCGTGTTCGTCAATCCGGGCGACGGGGCGGTTGGTCGGCACTTCGACCACGCCGAGACCGTAGATTTCCATAAATTCTTCGGCCTCGGTCTGGGCGGTGCCCGTCATACCCGAGAGTTTTTCGTAAAGGCGGAAGTAGTTCTGGAAGGTCACGCTGGCCAAGGTGACGTTTTCGGGCTGAATCGAGACGCGTTCCTTTGCCTCGATCGCCTGATGAAGGCCTTCGGAGAGGCGACGGCCCCGCATCATGCGGCCCGTGAATTCGTCGATCAGCATCACTTCGCCATCGCGGACGATATACTGCTGATCCTTGTGGAAAAGCTTGTGCGCCTTGAGCGCCTGCGTCACGTGATGAACGAGCGAGGTGCTTTCGGGATCGTAGAGCGACTGGCCTTCGGGCAGAAGGCCCGCCTCTTGCAGCAGCTTTTCGATATGTTCGTTGCCGTCTTCGGTATAGGTGACCGAGCGGGTCTTTTCGTCGATCTTGTAATCCTCTTCCCGCAGGAGGGGGATCAGGCGGTCGACCTTTTGGTAAAGGTCGCTGCGATCTTGCGACGGGCCCGAGATGATGAGGGGGGTGCGCGCCTCATCGATCAGGATACTGTCCACCTCATCGACGATGGCGAAGTAATGGCCGCGCTGGGCCATGTCTTCGATCGACATCTTCATATTGTCGCGAAGGTAGTCGAAGCCAAGTTCGTTGTTGGTGGCATAGGTGATGTCGCAGCGATAGGCGGCGCGCTTTTCGGCATCGGGCTGATACGGGTAGACGACACCACAGGTCATGCCCAGCTGGGCAAAGACCTTGCCCATCCATTCGGAATCGCGCTTGGCAAGGTAGTCGTTGACCGTGACGACATGCACGCCCTTGCCGGTAAGGGCGTTGAGATAGGCGGGGAAGGTGGCCATGAGGGTCTTGCCCTCGCCCGTCTTCATTTCCGAGATATTGCCCTGATGCAGGAAGATGCCGCCCTTCAGCTGCACATCAAAGGCGCGCAGGCCGAGGGCGCGCTTGGCCCCTTCGCGGCAATTGGCAAAGGCTTCGGGCAGGATCGCATCAAGGCTTTCGCCGCCTTCCTGCACGCGCTTTTGAAATTCGGCGGTCTTGGCTTTGATGCCATCGTCGCTGAGCGCGGCGAATTCGGGTTCCAGTGCGTTGATCTTTGCGACCAGCGGGCGAACCGACTTTACCTTGCGGTCATTCGGCGTTCCGAAGACCTTTCGCGCAATCGTTCCGAGACCCAGCATGTTTTCTCCGCCTACCTGACATCATCGTGTGAGGCTGTGGCCTTGCCCGCCCCCAACGCCTTCCATAGAAGAGCCAAGTGGCCCGGCGGCCCCGTCGCACGCGACCCCCGCGAAATAAGGGACGGACCGGGTATAGTCAACGTCGCTTAGGCAAGCGGCCCGATCAGGAGAAGGTGATATGGCGAAACATGGCAGAGCCTTTGGTGGCGTGCTGACCGGGCTGGCGATGACCTGCGGGCTGGCTTTCCCCGTTCTGGCACAGGACGAGGCGGCGACGGCGGATACGGTTGTGGCCACGGTGAACGGAACCGAGATCACGCTGGGCGAGCTGATCATCCTGCGCGAAAAGCTGCCGGCGCAGTATCAGGCGCTGCCGGATGACATGCTGTTCAACGGGTTGATCGATCAGGCGATCCAGCAGACAGCGCTGGAGCAATCGGTGGCCGAGACGACAACCAAGCGTGACGAGCTGTGGATGCGGACGGATCGGCGCAGCTATTTGGCGGGCAAGGCGCTGCAATCGGTGGTGCAGGGGGCGGTGACGGATGCCGCCTTGCAGGCGGCTTATGACGAGAAATTTGCCAATGCCCCGGCGGCCAAGGAGTATTCGGCGCAGCACATCCTTGTGGAGAGCGAGGAGAAGGCGAACGAGTTGAAGGCGCAGATCGACGGCGGCGCGGATTTCGGCGAGGTGGCAAAGGCCAATTCGACCGATACGGGTTCGGCGATCAATGGCGGCGATCTGGGCTGGTTCGGGTTGGGCATGATGGTGGCCCCGTTCGAAGAGGCGGTGGTCGCGGCAACGCCGGGCACGGTGACCGCGCCGGTGCAGACGGATTTCGGCTGGCATCTGATCAAGGTGAATGAGGTGCGCGACGCCTTGAAGCCGACGATTGACGAGGTGCGCGATGAGTTGGCCGCCGAGATCGAACAGAAGGCCGTAGAGGCGAAGCTGGCGGAACTGACCGGAGCGGCGGAGATCGCGCGGCCCGGCGAAGGGCTTGACCCGGCGCTGATCCGGGATGCAACTCTGTTGGACAAATAAGCAGGGGACGGGCCGATGGCGAAGAACGATTGGAAATCAGAGGCGAAGGCGCTGAAGAAGAAGGTTCGCAAGCTGAAGGCCCGGATCATGGGGGACGAGATCGGGGCGGCGGTGGCCGCCGTCCCGGCCAAGAAGGCAAAGGCCGTGTCGCCGCTGGCACCCAAGGATGGGTTCCCGATGCTGCCCACGATTGCGGGGGTGGAGTTTGCCGCCGTCGAGGCCGGGGTGCGCTATCAGAACCGCAAGGATGTGATGCTGGTGCGGCTGGCGCCGGATACGGCGGTCGCAGGGGTGTTCACCACGTCATCGACACGTTCGGGCTGTGTGCGGGATTGTCAGGCGAAACTGGCGGTGAAGGTTCCAGCCGGTGCGGGTGCGGCGATTATCGTGAATTCCGGCAATTCCAACGCCTTTACCGGGAAAGTGGGGGATGAGGCCGTCGCAGCGGTGACCGGGGGCGTGGCCGAGGCGCTGGGTATTCCGGCGAGCCGTGTGTTTTCGTCTTCCACCGGGGTGATTGGCGAGCCGCTGCCTTATGAGCGGATCACGGCGAAGATCCCCGATCTGGTGGCTGAGCTGCGCGAGGATGCCATTGAGATGGCGGCCCATGCGATGATGACGACCGACACGTTCCCCAAGGGCGCGGCGGCGGTGGTGCAGGGTGAGGGCGGCGAGATTCGCATCGCCGGGATTGCCAAGGGATCAGGGATGATCGCGCCGGATATGGCGACGATGCTGGTCTATATCTTCACCGATGCGAAGATTTCGGCGGCAGCCTTGCAGCGCATGCTGTCGCGCAATGTGGGCGCGACGTTCAATTCCATCACAGTGGACAGCGATACGTCGACATCCGACACGCTGCTGGTGGCGGCCACGGGGCGGTCTGCTGCGGCTGAGGTGAAGGGGACGGTGGCCAAGGCTTTTGAGTTGGCGCTGCGGGGCGTGATGATGAACCTTGCGCATCAGGTGATCCGTGATGGCGAAGGCGCGACCAAGTTCGTCGAGGTGCGCGTGACCGGGGCCAAGGATGATGCGGATGCCGCGAAGGTGGCCTTTGCGGTGGCGAACTCTCCGCTCGTGAAAACGGCGATTGCGGGGCAGGACCCGAATTGGGGGCGGATCGTTGCGGCGGTAGGCAAATCCGGGGCCGAGGCGGACCGGGACCGGTTGACCATCCGCTTTGGCGATATCCTTGTGGCCACGAAGGGATGGCGCAACCCGGATTACCGGGAAGAGGATGGCGCGGCCTATATGCTGGGCGAGGAGTTGGTGATCGGGGTTGATCTGGGGCTTGGTAAGGGGAAGCGGTCGGTCTGGACCTGCGATCTGACCAATCGCTATGTGGAGATCAACGCGGATTACCGGTCGTGAAGATCGTCCTTGTTTCGGCGGTTGCCCTGATTGACGTGGAAGGGCGGGTCCTGTTGGCGCAACGGCCCGAGGGCAAGTCGCTGGCGGGGCTGTGGGAGTTTCCGGGCGGCAAGGTGGAACCGGGCGAGACGCCCGAAGCCGCGCTGATCCGCGAGTTGAAGGAAGAGTTGGGCATCGACACATGGGCAAGTTGCCTTGCCCCACTGACCTTTGCCAGCCACAGCTATGAAGGGTTTCATCTGCTGATGCCGCTGTTCGCCTGCCGCAAGTGGGAGGGGATCGTGCAGGGGCGCGAAGGGCAGAATCTGGCATGGGTTCGTGCGCAGAACCTGAAAGATTACCCGATGCCCCCAGCCGATGTGCCACTGATCCCCATACTTCGCGACTGGCTTTGAAGCTTTTCGGCAGCAGTTATCCACAAGATAACCTGTGGTTGTGCGATTCTTGATAGCTCTGAAGACGATTTTCGTTAACTTTCCCTGACGAATTGCTCGGGGAGGAGCATGGGAATGTTGCGAACGATCATGCTGGGCAGTTGCGTTTCCGTTCAGGGAATTGTGGTGGGTCAGCTTGCGGATGGGAAGATCGTGGTGAAGGTCGATGAGAAGACCTTTGTCGGCTATCCCGTCGC
This sequence comes from Fuscovulum ytuae, assembly GCF_029953595.1. Lineage (NCBI taxonomy): Bacteria > Pseudomonadati > Pseudomonadota > Alphaproteobacteria > Rhodobacterales > Paracoccaceae > Fuscovulum > Fuscovulum ytuae. The sequence continues at coordinate 2,602,581 of NZ_CP124535.1, forward strand.
ACCGTTGCGGGCGGCTTGAGGGCCTTTCATCGTCTCGGAGAAACGAAAGGGCCGGGCAGTGATGCCCGGCCTTTTGTATTTTACGAAAATTCCGATCAGGCGAGCGTGCGCTGCACTTCTTCGCGTTCGAAGATTTCGATCACATCACCCGCGCGGACATCGTCATAGCGTTCGAAGGCCATGCCGCATTCCTGACCGGACTGCACCTCTTTGACCTCATCCTTGAAGCGCTTGAGCGTCTTGAGCGTGCCTTCGTGGATGACCACGTTGTCGCGCAGAAGACGGACACCGGCAGAGCGGCGAGCCACGCCTTCGGTGACAAGGCAACCGGCGACATTGCCCACGCCGGTGATGCGGAAGACTTCTTGGATACGGGCGTAGCCGATGAAGTTTTCGCGCACTTCGGCCTTGAGCAGACCAGAGGCGGCCTTTTTGATGTCGTCGATCAGGTCGTAGATGATCGAATAGTACCGGATTTCCACGCCCTTTTGTTGGGCCGAGCTGCGGGCCGTGGCATTGGCGCGGACGTTGAAGCCGATGATCGGGGCTTTGGACGCCTCGGCCAGACCGACATCGGAATCGGTGATCGCGCCGACACCGTAATGCAGGACGCGGACGCGGACCTCTTCGTTGCCGACCTTTTCGAGGGCCTGGATGATCGCCTCGGCAGAGCCTTGGACATCGGCCTTCACCAGAACCGGAAGTTCGGCCACGTCGGCATCGGCCTTGGCCTTGGCCATCAGCTGTTCCAGCGTGGTCGCGGCACCGGCGGCAGCGCGTTTGTCCTTGGCCGCCTTTTCGCGGTAATCGGCGATTTCGCGGGCCTGTGCTTCGGTTTCGACGACGTTCAGCACATCGCCCGCTTCGGGCGTGCCGTTTAGGCCCAGCACTTCGACCGGGACGGACGGGCCTGCTTCGGCAACGGTTTCGCCCTTGTCGTTGATCAGCGCGCGGACCTTGCCCCATTTTTCGCCGACGACGAAGATATCACCGCGCTTCAGCGTACCGTTCTGGACCAGAACGGTTGCGACCGGGCCGCGACCGACATCAAGCTTGGCTTCGATGACGGCGCCAGAGGCGGCGCGGTTCGGGTTGGCGCGCAATTCAAGGAGTTCGGCCTGAAGGGCGATTGCCTCGAGCAGGTTATCAAGGCCCTTGCCCGTCTTGGCCGACACTTCGACATCCTGCACATCGCCGGACATCTGTTCGACCACCACTTCATGCTGCAACAGATCGGTGCGGACCTTTTGCGGGTTCGCGTCCGGCTTGTCGCATTTGTTGATGGCGACGATCATCGGCACCTTGGCGGCCTTGGCGTGGTTGATCGCCTCGATCGTCTGGGGCATGACCGCGTCATCGGCAGCCACGACGAGAACGACGATATCCGTCACCTGCGCGCCACGGGCACGCATGGAGGTAAAGGCCGCGTGGCCGGGCGTATCGAGGAAGGACACGAGCGAGCCGTTCGGCGTGGTCACCTGATAGGCACCGATGTGCTGCGTGATGCCGCCAGCTTCGCCCGAGACGACGTTGGCCTTGCGGATCGCGTCGAGGAGCGAGGTCTTGCCGTGGTCGACATGGCCCATGATCGTGACGATCGGCGGGCGCGACTGCAGGTCTTCGGGGCGGTCGGCGACCGTTTCGATGGCCTGTTCCACATCGGAATCGGACACGCGGACAGCCTTGTGGCCGAATTCCTCGATCACAAGTTCGGCGGTGTCGGCGTCGATGGTCTGGTTCATGGTGACCATCATGCCCATCTTCATCAGTGCCTTGACCACATCGGCGGCGCGTTCGGCCATCCGGTTGGCAAGTTCCGACACGACGATGGTTTCGGGCAGCTGCACATCGCGCACCTGCTTTTCGGCCTTTTGGCCGAAGCCCATCGCCTTTTGACGGGCCTTTTCCTGTTTCCGCTTCATCGCGGCGAGCGACCGCTGGCGGCCGCCTTCGTCCGAGATGGCATCCGACAGCGTAAGCTTGCCGGAACGACGGCCTTCGTCGCCCTTCACCTTGCCGCGGTCACGATCGGTGGCGCGTTCGTCGCGTTCGCGTTCAGCCTTGCGCGGGGCAAGGGGGGCGCGAGGTGCGGCACCGCCACGGGTGTTTTCTTCGGCCGGAGCTGCCGGGGCTGCCTTGGGGGCGGGTGCCTCGGGCGCGGGAGCCGATTTCGGGCGAGTGCCCAGAACCTCGGCCTTGCGGGCGGCGGCGGCGGCGGCTTTCGCCTCTTCGGCAGCACGCGCAGCGCGTTCTTCTTCTTCGGCCTTGGCGCGGAGCGCAGCTTCGCGTTCGCGGTCTTCGCGTTCCTTGGCCTCTATCTCTTCGCGGCGGCGCTGGCGTTCTTCCTCGCGTGCCTTCTCTTCCTCGGCGCGGCGGGCCGCGTCTTCCTGTTCGCGGGCCTTGGCGGCACGCAGGGCAGCCAGACGCCGTTCCATTTCGGCATCGGTGATGCCTGCCGGACGCTTGGACGGATCACCGAGATGGGTGGCCGAGCCCGATGCGCCGCCAGCCGTGCCGGGGGCGCCGGGTTTCGTGGGGACCACCACGCGCTTGCGCTTGACCTCAACCGCCACGCTTTTGGTGCGGCCGTGGCTGAAGCTTTGCTTCACCTGTCCGGGTCCACGCGCGCCGCCACCCAAGCCAAGGGGTTTCTTGCCGTCAGTATCGCTCATGCCGTCTTCGTATCCTCTCCGGTGGAAATTCCACCGATCCGCCCGCGAATGCCCGCGAGCCTTGCCGCTTCCTCTACAACACGTCTTTCGAGTCCACCAGCCGCAAGCGCGGCGTGTATGGCACGTTCACGGCCGAAAGCCAAACCCAATTCCCCCGAAGAAAGACAGCCTATGAAGCTGTCTTCCCCATCCGGCGGATGCAGCTTGGTCTTGCCGCGTTCCGATCCGTCGCTGGCCTGAAGAAGAAGGGAAGCCTGCCCCTTTTCCAGCCAGTCCTTCACCTTTTCATAACCGGTGACAGCTGCCCCTGCCTTGCGGGCCATCGACACGAGGTCGATCACCCGGCGGAGGAGTTGCGCCTCGATCAGGTCGGAAAGACCGTCGGGCACCTTCACCGGCTGGCGCGCCGCGCGGGAGAAAAGACCCTTTGCCGCCGCCTTGTCAATGGCGGCACGATCTGCCGCCACATAGATACCGCGCCCCGGAAGGCGGGCCAGAACATCCGGCACCACCATCGCATCGGGGCCGATGACGAAACGGATCAGGCCGGCCTTAGGCTGGCTTTGACCGGAAACGATACATTTGCGTTCCGGTCCGTCCTGATCTGTCTGCCGCCCGCCCCGCGCCATGGCTGCGCCGTTTCCCGAGACCTGCGATCAGGCCTCGGCCTCCTCTTCGGATTCCGCCTGTTCGGCGGTTTCCAATTCGGTCGGATCGACCCAGCCCAACATGACACGTGCGGTCATGATAAGGTGCTGGGCTTCTTCTAGCGACATCTCGAACTTTTCGAGGACGCCTTCGTCCTTTTTGCGCTGACCATTTTCCGTCGTCCAGCCGCCGGCCAGTTCCCAGTCGGCGCAGGTGGCGAAGTCTTCCAGCGTCTTGATCCCGTCCTTTGCCAACGCCTCGATCATTTGGGGCGTGAGGCCTTCGAAATCAATGAGGCTGTCTTCCACACCCATCGCGCGGGCATTTTCAAGCGCCTTGCGGTTCTGTTCTTCGAGGAAGTCGCGGGCGCGGGCCTGAAGTTCGGCGGCGGTGTCTTCGTCGAACCCGTCGATGGACAGAAGTTCGTCCACATCGACATAGGCCACTTCTTCGAGGTTGGTGAAGCCTTCGGAGACGAGGAGTTGGGCCATCATCTCATCGACATCGAGCGTGTCCATGAAGAGCTTGGTCCGTTCCGCGAATTCGGCCTGACGGCGCTGCGATTCCTCGGCTTCGGTCATGATGTCGATGTCGAGGCCCGTCAGTTGCGACGCAAGCCGGACGTTCTGGCCACGGCGGCCGATGGCAAGGGAAAGCTGTTCGTCGGGGACGACCACCTCGATCTTGCCGGCCTCTTCGTCGATCACGACCTTGGACACTTCGGCAGGCTGCAGCGCATTCACGAGGAAGGTGGCCTGATCCTGATTCCACGGGATGATGTCGATCTTTTCGCCCTGGAGTTCGTTCACAACGGCCTGCACGCGGCTGCCGCGCATACCGACGCAGGCGCCTACGGGATCGATCGAGTTGTCATAAGAGATCACGGCGATCTTGGCGCGCGACCCGGGGTCACGGGCGACGGCCTTGATTTCGATGATGCCATCGTAAATCTCGGGCACTTCCATCTTGAAGAGTTCGGCCATGAATTGCGGGTCGGTGCGCGACAGGAAGACCTGCGGACCCCGCGCCTCACGACGGACATCCTTGATGTAGCAGCGGATGCGGTCATTCGGGCGATAGGCTTCGCGGCCGATCTTTTCGTTGCGGCGCAGGATCGCCTCGCCCCGGCCGATATCGACGATGAGGTTGCCGTATTCTTCGCGCTTGACCACGCCGTTGATGATGGAACCCTTGCGGTCCTTGAATTCTTCATACTGGCGGTCGCGCTCGGCCTCGCGGACCTTTTGCAGGATGACTTGCTTGGCCGATTGGGCGGCGATGCGGCCCAGATCGACGGGGGGCACTTCGTCAATGATTTCGTCGCCCACGGCGGCATCGGCCTTGTAGGCCTTGGCCTGTTTCACCGTGAGTTGGGCGTGGTGGTTTTCCACGGCCTCATCTTCCACCACCGTGCGGATGCGGGCGAAGGTGGCGCGGCCCGTCTTGCGATCGATCTTCACCCGGATGTCGAGGTCGCTGCCGTAGCGGGATTTGGCCGCGCGGGCGAGCGATTCCTCCATCGCCTGGATCACGAGATCCGGGTCGATCATCTTTTCCCGTGCCACGGCCTCGGCCGTTTGCAGGAGTTCGAGCTGGTTCGCAGAGGTAATTGCCATGATGGCCTCCGGGCTTCAGTGTTTGGTCTCAGGCGCGTCGGGGGCGGTGTCGTCCCCTTCATCGCCTTCGAATTCTTCGATGTCGGTGAATTTCGATTCGTCGATCACGCCCGATGCTTTGCGCTGGCGGAGCATTTCGGCGATCAGGTCATCGGTCAGGATCAGTTTGGCATCCGACAGCCAATCGAATTTCAGGCCGATGGTGAGGGGTTCGCCGGCCTCTTCGATCTCAATCAGCACCTCATCACCTTCGGTGCCTTGCAGCGTGCCCTTGAAGCGACGGCGGCCATCGATGAGTTCGGTGGTTTCAAGCCGTGCCTCGTAATCGACCCACATGTCGAAATCCTTGAGCCGCGTCAGGGGACGGTCGATGCCGGGGGAGGAGACTTCGAGGACATAGTTGTCTTCGATCGGGTCTTCGACATCGAGAACGGCAGAGACGGCGGTGGAGATGGTGGCGCAATCGTCCACCTCGATCCCGCCTTCGGGGCGGTCGGCCATGATTTGCAGGATGCGCGTCTTGCCGCCCATCAGCCGGATGCGGACCAGTTCGAAGCCCAGCCCCTCGATAACGGGGCCGACGATGGCCGCAAGGCGGCGGTCGATGGCGGTCTTGGCGATCAGGTCGGTCATTCGGGTTCCGGTAGAAACAAAAAAGCGGGCTCAGCGGCCCGCGTGTCAGGTTCGGTGGGGCCGGGTTTGGACCCCGACACCGCTGTTGCAAGGGCATATACGCGCCGGGGGGTGAGTCTGCAAGGGGTTTGGTCAGGCGCGGCGGAGGCTGTCCATCGCGCGAACAAGGCCCTCGCTGATGCCCGGTTCGGAGAGGGCATGGCCCGCGAAGGGAATGAGGCGAAGATCGCATTTGTCCCAGCCTTGGGCCAGTTTCCATGCGGAAACGGGCGGGCAGATCATATCATACCGGCCTTGGATGACGGTCGCAGGGATGTTCTTAATCCTTGATTTTTCACGCAAAATCCACCCGTCTTCTTCAAGGAAGCCACCATTGTGGAAATAGTGGTTTTCAAGCCGTGCGAAAGCACGGGCATATTCGGCGGGGCTTTCGCCCAAGGGACCATCATTGTGGATGGAGGCGAGCGCGTTTTCCCAATTGGCCCAGATGCGGCCAAAGCGGGTTTCCTCCATCACGTTGCCGGAAAAGAGGCGGCGGTGATACGCGGCGATCAGGTCTTCGCGCTCGTCTTGCGGAATTGCGTTAACAAAACGTGACCAGAGTTCGGGGAAGAAGGCCCCTGCCCCGCCGCCATAGAACCAGTCAAGTTCCGCCCGGGTCATTAGGAAGACGCCGCGCAGCACCAGATGGGCGACGCGGTCGGGATGCGTGATGGCGTAGACAAGCGCGAGGGTCGCGCCCCAACTGCCGCCGAAACAGATCCAGCGCGAGATGCCGAGTTCCTTGCGGATCATTTCGATATCGTTGACGAGGTGCCAGGTGGTGTTTTGCAGCACGCTGGCATGGGGGCGGGAACGGCCACAGCCGCGTTGATCGAACAAGATCACGCGGAAGGCGGTGGGGTCAAAGTAGCGGCGCATGGCGGGGCTGCATCCGCCACCGGGACCGCCATGCAGCACGACGACGGGGATGCCGTCGGGGTTGCCGCATTGTTCGACATAGATGCGATGCCCATCGCGCATGTCGATAATCCGCTGATCGAAAGGATCGATCGGCGGGTAGAGGAATTCGACTGCGCGCTTTTGGCCTGATCTCTGGTCCATCGCCGCCCTATATAACGCTTAAAATCCTTGCGCCAAAGTTAAAGAAGAGGACGGCAGATGGTAACGACCACGGTAGACCCCAGTGAAGTGGCGAAATTCGAGGCGATGGCCGCGGAATGGTGGGACCCGAACGGGAAGTTCAAGCCGTTGCATATGCTGAACCCGTGCCGGTTGGACTATATCACCAGCCAGATCGCAGCAGAGTTTGACCGGGATCTGACGCAGCCCCTTCCCTTTAAGGGTTTGAGATTGCTGGATATTGGTTGCGGTGGCGGGCTTTTGTCAGAACCCATGGCGCGGCTGGGGGCGACGGTCGTGGGGGCGGATGCGGCGCCGCGGAACATTCCGGTGGCGCAGGTGCATGCGGCGCAATCGGGGCTGGATATCGACTATCGCCACACCACGGCAGAGGCGCTTGCCGAGGCGGGGGAGCAGTTCGATATCGTTCTCAATATGGAAGTGGTAGAACATGTGGCGGACCCGCAAGCCTATCTGACGGCCTGCCAACTTTTATTGAAAAACAATGGGTTGATGATCTGTTCCACGCTGAATCGTAACCCGAAAAGCTTTGTCATGGCGATTATTGGCGCGGAGTATGTGATGCGCTGGTTGCCGAAGGGGACGCATGACTGGGCGAAGTTCATCACGCCGGATGAGCTGTATGACCTGATCCGCAAGGCAGGGCTGGAGCCGGTGGATAAAAAAGGCATGGTTTTCAACCCTGTAAGCTGGTCATGGTCGCTTTCAGCGCGGGATCTTTCCTGCAATTACGTGACGGCGAGCGTGAAGCGAGGGGCGCGTTAACCACGCCAACGGTTGTGCCCTGTTTTGTGCAGGGATTTGTGCAGCAAACTGTGGGCACGCAGCGCACGGTGGGGTGAGACCTGTTAACCGGGCCTCTGGATTGACACATGCGTTGCCTTGGTGCGCGTTCCATGCGGTTATCGGGGCCGGATAAGACGGGGCGCGGGACGGGGATGCGGAACGGAGCATGGCTGTTGATGCTGCCTGCGGCGGCGGTGATGGCCTTTGTGGGGGTGCTGCCCCTGATCGCGGTGTTCAACTATGCGCTGCATGACATCTTTTCGCTGGCCAATGTGCATTGGGTGGGGGTGGAATGGTATGAGGACATCGTCACCTCATCCCGGTTTCACGAAAGCCTGCTGCGCAGCCTGATGTTTTCCGCCATCGTCCTGTCGGTTCAGGTGCCGCTGGGCGTGGGAATCGCGCTGCTGCTGCGGAGGGCCCGGGGGGCGGTGCTGGTTCTGATGCTGGTGGCGCTGCCTTTGGTGGTGCCGTGGAACATGATCGCGATGATGTGGCTGGGGCTGATCGATCCGGGGACCGGGATCGTGGGGCGGGTGCTGGCATCGGCGGGGGTCGTGTTCGACTGGAAGTTCACCGCGTGGCAGACATGGGTTTTGCTGGTGGTGATGGATACGTGGCACTGGCTGGGGCTGGTGGTGATTCTGGCCTATGCGGGGCTGTCGGGGATACCGGCAGAGTTCTATCGGGCGGCGGCGATTGACGGGGCGTCGCGCTGGGCGGTGTTTCGGCATATCGAGGTGCCGCGCATCGCCGCGCCGATGGGCATCGTGCTGCTGCTGCGGTTTGTCGACAGTTTCATGATCTATACCGAGGCCTTTGCCATCAATGCAGGCGGGCCGGATATGGCGACGCATTTTCTGGCGATTGATCTGGGGGAAGAGATCAAGGGGTTCAGCTATGGGTCGGCGGCGGCGCGGTCGATGGTCTATTTCCTGATCGTGGTGACGGTGGTCTGGGCCTTTGTCCGTATCGCGGGCCTGTCGCGGCAGGAGGAGGGGGCATGAGGGCGCTGATCCTGCGGGGGGCGGTGTTCGGGGGGCTGGCGCTATTCATCCTTTTGCCGCTTGTGCAGACCTTTGCACTTTCCTTCATGTCCACCCTGCCGCGTGAAGGGATGGTGGAGGGGGAGTGGAGCCTGATCAACTATCGCAACATCGCGGCGGACCCGGTTCTGGTGGAATCGATCCTGAATTCCCTGACTTATGTGTTGCTGAATGTGGGCCTGTGTCTGGTGGCGGGATTGCCAGCGGCCTATGCGCTGGCGCGGTATCGGTTCGTGGGGGACAGGCATTTCCTGTTCATGATGCTGGCTTTCCGGGTGACGCCGCCGGTGGTTCTGTCGCTGCCGATCTTTATCCTGTTCGCGCAGGTGGGGCTGGTGAACCGCCCGCTTGGGATTGCGCTGGTGCATTGCCTGTTCAACCTGCCCATTGCGATCTGGATATTGGAGAGTTTCATCCGCGCCGTGCCGCGGGAGTTTGACGAGACGGCCTTTCTTGATGGCCATTCCCTGCCGGGGTTCATGGTGAAGCGATTGATCCCGGCGATTGCGCCGGGGATCGGGGTGGCGGCGTTTTTCTGTTTCGTCTTTTCGTGGGTGGAGGTGGTGTTCGCGCGCATCCTGACGGTGACGGCGGGCAAGCCGATCACCATGGCGATCAACGCGCTGTTCACCTTTCAGACGGATATCGGGCTGGTCATGGCGATGACGGTGGTGTCACTGATTCCCGGTGTGGGGATGATCTGGTTCGTGCGAAACCACATAGCGCGGGGCTTCACGATGCGGGCGTGAGGGCTGTTTTTGGCCCGTTTTGGAGTTTGCAAATCATTCTCGGGGGAAGGTGGGGGATATCCCCCAGTTTCCTTCAGCCATAGGTCTGATGGAACCTTAACAGGTATTGCACAGTGGAATCTGTGTCTGTCATGTTGCTTCTGAGGCGTGGGCTTACGAGGAAAAAATGAAAAAAATATTGAGGGCAGCGGTGGCGGCGATGCTGTTTGCGACAGGTGCGCAGGCGGCGACGGTGGATGGGTTGTTTGATGACTATGGTTCAGTGCCAAGTGCATTCGCAGCCGGCCAAGTCTACTATTTCCATGTGACGCTTGATGAGGCTGATCTGGCACCTTTGCCAGATGGGCTGGCGCACTCATCGTCCGTCGTAGGATCAGAGTTGTACTTCACCATTTCTGGTCAATCCACCGCTGGCCAGGTAATAGGACCGGGCCTGAAGTATCGGATATCTTGGATGTGGCCAGCCCTTGGTGCCACCAGTTTCGATTTTCAAAGTGGCACACTGCTACGATACTTGAAGGGCAATCCGACTGGAACAATTACGACGACTAATACGAACGGGCCATTCCAAGGGACAAGCTTTGTTTCGCAGTCTATTGGAAGCCCCACCCAGGTCGGGCGGTTGGCAGCAGCGTCCGCGACACCCGTCCCGATTGGCGGCACGCTGCCGCTTATGCTTTCCGCACTTGGCCTTGGCGCGTTTGTGATGCGGCGGCGGGCGAAGGCAGCGCTGGCCTGATCAGCGTTCGCGCAGGGCTTCGGACCCGCGCCAGAGGGGGCGGGTCAGGTAGCGCAGGATGGTTTTTCCACCCGTTTGAAATTCGACCTCTGCCTGCATGCCGGGGCGGATGGCGAGCGATTGCTGCCGTTCGGTCAATTCGGACAGGTCCACCCGCAGGGTGACGCGGTAATGCGGTTCGGCATCGCGGGTGCGTTCGTCGCGGAAGGTATCGGCCGAGACGAAGGTCACCGTGGCGGGCAGGGTGCCCCAGATCGTGTAATCATAGGCCGATAGCTTGACCGTCGCGCGTTGCCCTTCGCGGAGGGCGGCGATGTCGGCGGGGCGGACGCGAGCCTCGATGAACAGGCCGGTGTCGAGGGGGATGATCTGAAGGATCTCCTCGCCGGGGCGGACGACGCCCCCGATGGTGGTGACGGCGATGCGGTTCACGACCCCGCGCATGGGCGCGGTGAGCGTGGTGCGGGCGAGTTGGTCTTGCGACAGTTTCAGCCGCTGGCGGAGCGAGGCGAGTTCGCCCTGCGTGGTGGCATAGGCATCGGCGCGTTCCAGACGGGCCTGCGTTTCGATGTCGTCCAACCGCGCCTGCGCATCGGCGCGGGCCTTTTCGGCGCGGGTGCGTTCGATTTCCGGGGCAAGGCCCTGATCGGCCATGCGGCGGATCATGTCTTCTTCTTTCTCTGCCTGTTTCAGCACGGCGCGGGCGCCTGACAGGCGGGAGGAGAGGTCGGACAGGCGGGCCGTCAGCAGGGCCTGTTCCGAGGCAAGGATAGCGGGCACACGGGCGGCAAGGTCGGGCGGGGCGGTGAAGGTTTCCTGCCCGTCAAGTTCGGCCTGCAACCGCAGGCGGCGGATGTCCAGCGCGGCGATCTGATCGGTGAGATCATCGACGGCGGCCTGATATTGGGTGCCGTGAAGCTGGGCGAGGGTCTGGCCTGCCTCGACCGTGTCGCCTTCGGCCACTTGGAGGGACGCGAGGATGCCGCCTTCGAGGTTCTGGATGATCTGCGGGCGCGAGGAGGGGACGATCTGACCGGGGGCACGGACGATTTCCTCGACCCAGGCGAAGGCGGCCCAGAGGAGGAAGGCCGCGACGGTGGCCACGATCAGCAGGATGACGCGTGATGGGGTGCGGGCGCGGCGGTCGAGGGGGGGATCGAAGGTGGAGAGGGTCATGATGCGCTGCGGGCCAGATGGGCGAGGACGGCCTCGCGCGGGCCATCCACGGCAAGGCGGCCATTTTGCAGGATGAGGGTGCGGGACGTCAGGCCGAGGATGGGCAGGCGATGCGTGGCAATGAGCGCGGTGCGCCCGTGCAGCCATGGGCCAAGGCGGGCCACGAGGGTGGATTCCAGCGTCTGGTCCAGCGCGGCGGTGGGTTCGTCCAGAAGGACGATGCGGGGGTCTTGCAGCCAGAGCCGGGCCCAGCCGATGGATTGGCGCTGGCCATGGGAGAGGCCTTCGCCCATTTCGCGGATCTCAAGATCCAGACCGCGGGGATGGCCGCGCAGGAACGCGCCAAGCCCCGCGAAATCGAGCGCGGCATAGATGCGGTCATCATCGGGTTCGAGGTCGGAAAGGACGAGGTTTTCGCGCAAGGTACCCGAGAAGAGGCGCACCTCTTGCCCCAGATAGCCGATATTGCGGCGCAGGTCGCGGGGGTGGATCTGGCCCATATCGGCCCCGTCAAGCTGGATGCGGCCATGGCTGGGATCGGCAAGGCCTGCAAGGCAGCGCAAGAGCGTCGATTTGCCGGATCCGTTCGCGCCAAGGATGGCGGCGTGCTGGCCTGCCGGGATGGCAAGCGCCGGGATATCGAGGACGGGGGAGGCATCGGGGGCGTAGCGGAAGGTCAGGTCGCGCAGATCATAGCGGCCCGACAATGTTTCGCGGCGCAGGTAGCGGCGGGCGGGGTCTTCGACCTGTGGCGCGGTGGCGATGGCGTCGAGGGCGGAAAGCGCGGCGCGGACCTGCGACCAGCGGGCAAGCGTGGCGGATAGCTGTGACAGCGGGCCAAGGGTGCGGGCGGTGAGGAGCGAGACGGCGATGATGGTGCCGACCGTGAAGCTGCCTGCAAAGACGAGGTAGGTGCCGATCAGGATGGCGGCGATGCCGGTGGCTTGTTGCACGCCCTGCGCCCAAGCCGACAGAAGCGTCGTCAGGTGGCGCTGGTCGGACGCGCGGATTGCCGAGAGGGTGACGAGTTCGTTCCAGAGCCGGGTGAAACGGTCCTGCCCACGCAAGGTGGCCACGGTTTCCTGTTCGAAGACCGCCTCGAACAGAAGGCGGGCGGCGCGGATATTGGCCCCCTGCCCTGCTTGGGTGAGGGCAATCATCTTCTTTTGCAGGAGAAGACCGGGGACGACCATCAGGATGCCGCCGAAGATGAGGACCCAGACGAGGTTGCCGCCGATCATCGCCACAAGGGCAAGGAAAATAACGAGGAAGGGCAGATCGGCCAGCGTGCCGATGGTGGCGGCGGTGAAGAATTCGCGGACCGATCCGAAATCGCGCATGGCGGCGAAGATCTGGCTGGGCTGGTGGCGGCCCGCGATGGGGCGCAGGTGCAGGAGGCGCGTCATCAGCCTGTCTTGCACGGCGGTTTCAATGCGGCGGCCTGCTGTATCCATGAGCGCGGCGCGGGCGATGCGGAGGGCAGCATCAAAGGCGATGGCCAAGAGCGCGCCAAGCGTAAGGACCCAGAGCGTCGGTTCGGACTGGTTGGGGATGACGCGGTCGTAGATTTGCAGCGCATAAAGCGCGATGGCGGTGGCCAGAAGGTTGGCGGTGAGGGAAGCGGCGGCCACCTCGGCGAAGGCGCGACGGTGGTGACGGAATTCGGACCAGAACCAATGCGGTTCCTCGCCCGGTTCGGAATGGCGAGCGGCCACTTCGGCAAAGGGCAGGCGGACGCGCAGAAGCCAGCCCGCGAAATGGGGGGTGAAATCCCGAAGCGGGATATCGGCGGAACGGTCTGGGGTGGTGGGATCGTAGATCGTGATCCGGTCATCGTGGCGGGAAAGGATCAGGAGGAGCTGGCCGGTCTGCATCTCGGCCAGTGCGGGCAGGGTGGTGAGGTCGGGGTCGTGGTCAAGCGTGACGGAATAGCCCGCACGGCGGAAAGCGGCGGAGAGGTGGTCAAAGCCGGGGCGTTCAGGGGCGCCGATGGCGGCAAGATGGTCAAGAAGGTCGGACGGCAGGAGGCGGCCACCGAGGCGGGTGGACAGGACGGCGGCCAGTTCGGCGCGGGCGCGCAGGGCGGTGGGGGCGGCAGGGGGCGCGGGGGTGAAGGCTGTCGGGGCCTGCGGGACGGCGCGGGCGGGATGAAGATCGAAGGCGATGACGCGCGGCTGGGCCGCCGGTTCTGTCACAATCGCGCCCCATCCAAGAGGAGCCCGGCATCGCGGGCAATTTCCAGTTCGAGGCGGGCGATATCATAGGCGAGCGAGGCCTGATCGCGTTCCAGCCGGGCGGCGGCGGCGGTCTGGGCGGTGAGATCGGTCAGGCTGCGGCGGCCAAGGCGGTATTGTTCGGCGTAAAGGTCCAGATTGGCGCGGGTTTGGCGAAGCACCTCGGCCCCTTGGGCCTGACGGGTGCGGAGGGTGGCGATGCGGCCCTCGGTCTCTTGGCGGCTGCGGTCGGCGGCGCGGCGTGCCTCATCCGTTTGGCGGGCGACGAGGTCGGGCGTGGCGGCGGCGGCGGCCAATGTGGCAGGGCTGCCAAGGCCAAGGGTGACGCCGCCCAGCGCAAGGCCGGAGGTGACGGCATCCTCGGTCGCGGTGGCGGTGGCGGAAAGGCCGGGAAGGGCGTTGGCGCGGGTGATCCGCGCCTCGGCCAGATGGCGGGCGCCGTCGGCCTGTTGGCGCAGAACCGACAAGGGGTCGGCGTCAGACGGAGGCGGCAAGGGATCAAGACCAGAGAGCGTTTCAGCCATGTTAGAGCCTGTTTGAAGGCGCAGATCGGCCAAGGCCTGCATTCGGGCCTGCCGATCCGCGGCCAGCGTGGCCTGCATTTCGGTGATGGTCTGGGCGATGATCTGTTCTTCGCTGCGGTCCGACAATCCGCCCTTGATGCGGGCGGTGACGATGCGGTGGAATTCGGTCAGGCGAGCGACGGCCTGCTGCGCAACCTCGGCCTGCGCGCGGGCGCGTTCGGCATCGAGATAACGGGAAAGAGCGTCAAAGGCGCGCTGGTTTTGGCGGGCGGATAGGGTGACGGCGGCAAGGTCAAGCTCGGCGGCGGCGCGGTCGCGTTGGGCATCGCGGCGGCCATGATCGAAGAGGGGCTGATCGACGACGAGCCGCGCGGCGAGGCCTGCGATACCGTCGAGCGACAGGCTGGGGGTGATGGTGGGCCAGCCGTTACGCGACGCTGCCTCGGCCTTTAGCCGGGCAAGGCCAAGCTCGGCCGCCTCGACCTGCGGGGCGGCGGCATGGGTGGCGGTGGCGATGCGGGCAAAGACGCCATTCGGCGGCAGGATGGAGCGGCGGGCGGAAAGATCAGCCACAAGGGGGGAAGCGGTGCTGCCTTCGGGGGAAAGACGCTGGCGCGCCTGAAGATCGGAGGGCGGTTTGCCCGGCGCGAAGGCCAGCATGGCGGGCGGCTGCAACCCGCCCATGCATCCCGAAAGCAGCACCGCGACGGACAGAAGCACCCAAGTGGGGCCAAGATGGGGTGCCCTGACCGATCTGGATAGAAGTGAGGCAGGCTGCATGGCGCGGCCCTTAGATTTGTCTGAGGCTGATGTCGTCTTCGATGATGATCCGCGCGCCCGAGGTGCCGAGGGTGTAGATATCGAAGGCGTTGCCGTTGATCATGCGGTTGTCTTCGACCTTGACGGCGTTCACCAAGGAGATTTCGTCGTCGCTATCACCTTTGATGAGCAGCGTATTGTCCGGCCCGGTGACCGAGAGAAGCTGCTGCTCGGTGATCGTCAAGCGGGCATCGGGGACGCGGGTCAGGTCGATCGCGGCAAGATCGACGCCTTGCAGCCCTTCGCGGCCCAGATCGACGGTGGTGGTGGCGGAGTTCGTGTCGTTGATGAAGAGGGTGTTGGCCGTGTTTCCTGCCGCATCGGCGGTATTGATGACGAGATAACTGCCATCCGGCACGGTCTGGTTGTTGAGGAATTGAAACCGTTCCTCGTTCATGAAGGAGTCATAGGTTTCGCGGGCGGCAAGCGGGGTGGCGGGCCCGGTCGGATCGATCCGCTGGAACGTGTAGAGATCGGTCGACGGGGCGGTGGTCAGGGCGCGCAGGCCGGTTCCCACATCTTCGGCTGCGATGACGTCGGGCGTGGACGGGGCGATGGTGTCGACGGCAAAGGTCTTTTCGAACGGGCCGCTTGTGTTGCCTGCCGTATCTACGGCGGTGACGGAAATCGGGATGCCCGTGCGTTCGCCGGTGGGAATTTGGTTGGAGGTGAAGTTGACGGACCAATCGCCATCGGCATTGGCGGTGGCAGTGTGGATGTGGTTGCCCAAGGTGACGTTGATGGTGGAACCGACCTCTGCCTTGCCTTCGACCCTAAGGCCTGCGGCATGTTCGCGGGCGTTCAGGATGTTGTCGGTGCCGGTGCCAAGGCGGATGTCCGCCGCGTTGAAATTGGCGACCACGGTGTCGATGGCGACGGTCTGTTGCGCCTGCGCGGTGTTGCCAAGGGTATCGCGGGCGGTGGCGGTGATGGTGGCGCTGGCATTCGCGCCTTCGGGCAGGTCGGCGCCGGGGATGCGGTAGGACCATGTGCCGTTGGTCGTCTGGCTGCCCGGAATTTCATGTGTCTTGCCATTGCCCCATGCGAGGGTGACGCTGGCACCGGGTTCCACGCTGCCGGTGACGAGAAGGCCTTGGCCCCGTTCGACGGCATTCAGGACCGAGGCGTCGCGGGGGCCATCGTTGACGCTGCCCCTCAGATCGGGGGCGTCGAAGGTGAAGTTGCCGACTTGGGTATCGACGGCAAAGCTGCGGGTTTCGGTGGCGCTGCGGTTGCCCGCCGCATCGACGGAATAGGCCGAGAGGGTGGCCTGCGACCCGTGGGCAAGACCATTAAGGTTGGCGCTGGTGAAGGTGTGTGTCCATGCGCCAGTGTCCGACACCGGGACGGGGCCGTAATTGGTGCCGTTGAGCGAGAGGAAGACCTGCGCACCCGCCTCGCCCGTGCCACCGACGGTGAAGCCTGCACGCTGTTCCGGGCCGGACAGGATGCGGTCTGCGCCCACGGGTTCGGGCGTGAGCGTCATGGCGGTTTCAAGGTCGATGCGAATGGGGCGGGTGGCGGTGGCGCTGTTGCCTGCCGCATCCCATGCGGTGACGGTAAGGGTGCTGTTTTGCGAAGCGGTGGCGGTGCCTGCCGGGAAGCGGATGGACCATGTGCCATCCCCGTTCAGCGTGGCGGGGACAGGTTGGCCGAGCCATTGCACCTCGACCCGCGTGGCATCGCGGGGGGCGGTGCCGGTGAGGGTGAGGGCGCCTTGGGAGTCCGTCAGGTTCACCACATTGTCGATGGCGAAGGGGGCGGGATCAAGGGCGACCGACATCTGGGTGTCGATGTTGATGCTGCGGGTGACGGTGGTGGGGTTGTCGGCGGCGTCGCGGGTGGTGACGGTGACCTGCCGGGAATAGGTGCCATCGGGGAAGCTGTTGGCGGGCAGTTCATGCGACCAGACGCCATTGGCGTTGGCGGTGCGCGTCACGGTGCCGGGGATACCTTCGATCGTCACGGTGACGGAGGTATTGGGCGTGGCCGTGCCGGTGAGGACGATCGGTTGCAGGCTTTCGGCGCGGTTGACCACGTTGTCGCCTGCGACGCCATTCAGGGCGAGCGGCGGGGGGATCGTGTCCAGCACCACGCTTTCCGTGATGGTACGGGTGTTGCCAAGCGGATCGGCGGCAGTGACGGTGACGGTTTGGCTGCGTTCGCCGCCGGGAATTTCCTGTGGGGTGAAGGTGATTTCCCATGTGCCATTCGCGGCAACCGTGGCGGGACGGGTGATCGCACCCGGCGCCCCCGGAATGCCCAGCGTGACATTGACCGTGGCACCCGGTTCGGTGGTGCCCTTCAGGGTGACGCCATCAGCATATTCGGCCAGGTTTTCGACATCGCCGTTGGACTGGAACCCTGTGGTGGCGCGCAGATCGGGCGGCGTGAGGTCGATGATATAGCCGGGGCCGCTGAGGGTGGCGTTGCTGCCATTGCCCGTGAAGCTGGCGGTGGCGGTGTGGGTGCCATCGGCGGGCAGCGTGGGGCCGGAGAAGCCCGCCGTCCATGTGCCATTGCCGTTGACGGTGGTGGTCTGCTGCTGGTTCCCGATGGTGACGGTGACCGTATCGCCGGGAACGCCCGTTCCCGTCACTGTTATGGCCGGATTAGAGGTATTTGAGGTGATGGTCGTGCTGCTGCCGACGCCATCGACACCGCGGGTGTAGGTGGGTGTGGTGGTGCCGCCCCCGCCTGTTCCCCCCGTGCCGCCCCCCGTGCCGCCCCCTGTACCGCCGCCATCGCCCCCACCGCCAAGAAGGGTGGAGGCCGCGACAACACCGCCGCCCACAAGGGCGGCGGTACCAAGGCCCGCGCCGCCCGCGCCAAGAAGGCCCGGGATAAAGATGCCCATTCCGGCGGGATCATCTTGACCCGTGCCGGCAAGGGCAACGATCGGGTCCTGATCGTAGAAGACAAGGCCGTCAAGCGGGCTCCACTTGCCGCCGATATCGGCGGGGATGAAGCTGGCGGAAAGGAAACCATCGCCTGCATCCGTCAGTGCGACTTCGGTGATCGTTCCATCGGTCGAGAGGTAAAGGCGGTTGGGAACGATGGCATCGGCGTGGAACCAATCGGCCAGTGTGATGACACGGCCATCGGCGAGTTCGATCACCAGATCGGCCCCGTCGCGGGTATAGCCGATCACGCTGGATTGACCGAGGTTCAGGGACAGGCTGTCGCCCGCGGCTGTCTGGATGAAGGTGCTTTGGTCGGGGCCTGCAACCTGACCGTATTGGGTTCCGCCCGCAGAACTGCGGACGGCGAAATCGATCGCCGAACTCATGACACTACTCCGCCTCAACCGCCGGAAAAATGTGCCGGCGCACCGCTCTCGAATGGCCCTTTTGGCGGGCCTTGCAAAAATGCATAGCCGCAAATGGCCCCGGATTCCAGCCCTTTTCTGACAATATGCTGCGGTAGCGGGTCAGATGGGGGCCGGATGTGGCGGTTTGGAATCAGCGCAAGCGCTGGCCTGCCGCGTCGAAATGGAAGGCGCGGGTGCCGTCGGGGGTGATGTGGACGGGTTCATTCACGGCGTAGTCATGTTCGCCAAACAGCCGCACGGTCAAAAGGCCATGCGGTTCAGCGTGGACATAGACAAGGGTTTCGCCGCCCAGCTTTTCCACATGGCTGACAGTGCCGGGAAGGCTGCCTGTATCGCGGGAGAGGGTCAGATGTTCGGGGCGGATGCCCGTGGTTTCGCCGCGTTCGCCAAGGGCTGCGGATTTGAGGAAGTTCATCTGCGGGCTGCCGATGAAACCCGCGACGAAGGTGTTGGCGGGGTTGTTGTAAAGTTCCATCGGCGATCCGGTCTGTTCCACCACCCCGGCGCGGAGGACGACGATCTTATCGGCGAGCGTCATCGCCTCTACCTGATCATGGGTCACATAGATCATCGTGGCACCCAATTCGCGGTGCAGGCGGGCGATTTCGATGCGGGTGGCCACGCGAAGGGCGGCGTCGAGGTTCGACAGCGGTTCATCGAAAAGGAAAAGCTTGGGCGTGCGGACGATGGCGCGGCCGATGGCGACACGCTGGCGCTGGCCGCCGGAAAGTTCGGCGGGGCGGCGGTCGAGATAAGGGTCGAGGGCCAGCATGGATGCGGCGCGGGCGGTGGCCTTGTCGATGGCGGCTTTGGATTCGCCCGCCTGTTTGAGCGCAAGACTCATGTTATCCCGCACGGTGAGGTGGGGGTAGAGGGCGTAGGTCTGGAAGACCATCGCGATTTCCCGTTTGGCAGGCGCCTCATCCGTGATGTCGCGGGCATCAAGGGTGACGGTGCCTGAGGTCACATCCTCAAGCCCCGCGATCATCCGCAGGAGGGTGGATTTTCCGCAGCCGGAGGGGCCGACGAAGACGCAGAATTCGCCTTCTTCGACATGCAGGTCAACGCCCTTGATCACCTCGGTCTTGCCGAAGGATTTGGTGACTTTGGACAGCGTCAGCGCACCCATGGCGTTTCCTTACAGTTTGACGGGCTGGCCGGACCGGACGCTTTCGTCGGCGGCAAGACAGATGGCGAGGGATTGGACCGCGTCTTCCATATGGCGGGTCAGGTCGATGTCCTCGTGGATGGCGCGGGCCATATAGGCCTGTTCGCGTTCGCAGAGGTCTTGATGGCCGGGCTCATCGGCCATGGAGAGGTCCTCATCCGGCTGGTCCACGCGGTGGACGCGGATGGTTGAGGTCTTGGTGTGGGTGTCGTGGTCATCCGACCGCGCGCTTTCGGGCATGCGGATGGAAACGGCGCCATTCGGGCTGACCACATCCTTCACGAAAAAGGCGGTGTCAGACATCATGGGGCCCCAGCCTGCCTCATACCAGCCGACGGAGCCATCGGCGAAGAGAACTTGGAAATGGCCATAATTATACATGTCGGGCGCGATTTCGTTCGACAGGCGCAGGCCCATCCCCCGCACCTCGACCGGTTTGGCATCGGTGATCTGGCACATGACATCGACGTAATGAACGCCGCAATCGACAATGGGGGATGTGGTCTGCATGAGGGTCTTGTGAACCTCCCATGTCGGACCCGAGGATTGCTGGTTGAGGTTCAGGCGAAAGACATAAGGCCCGCCCAAAGCGCGCGCTTCTGCAATGAGGCGCATCCATGACGGATGGTGGCGCAGGATATAGCCGATAACAAGCTTACGATTGTTCGCCTTGGCGCAATCGACCACGCGGCGGGCATCTGAAACCGTGGTGGCCAGCGGCTTTTCGACAAAGACATGCGCGCCCTGTTCCATCGCCATGCAGGCGTAATCAGCATGGCTGTCGGAATAGGTGGAGATGTTGACGAGATCAGGTTTTAGCCTTGTTAGAGCCTGTTTGTAGTCCGGTTCGATGCTGTAGGCGGCCAGTGTCGGGTCGAGCTTTGGTTCGCTGCGGTTCACTAGACCGACCAGATCAAAGGCCGGGTTGCGGTGATAGGCCAGCGCATGGCTGCGGCCCATGGTGCCGAGACCGGCGACGAGCGTGCGGATGGGGGTCATTTGACGGCTCCGGCTGTGATGCCGCGGATAAGCTGGCGCGAGAAGATCAGATACAGCACCAGCACCGGGACGATGGCGAGGGAGAGGGCAGCAAGGACGGCGTTCCAATTGGTGACGAACTGGCCGATGAAGACCTGTGACCCTAGGGTGATGGTCTTGGTCTCCTCAGATGGCGCAAGGATCAGAGGGAACCAAAGGTCATTCCAGATCGGGATCATGGTGAAGACGGCGACGGTCGCCATGGCAGGCCGGACAAGCGGCAGGACGAGGGTAAAGAAGATGCGGTATTCCGACAGGCCGTCGATCCGCCCCGCATTCTTTAGGTCATCGGAAACGGAGCGCATGAATTCCGACAGGATGAAGACGGCCAGCGGCAGGCCTTGGGCGGTGTAGACAAGGATGAGGGCGGTTAAAGTATTCACTAAACCAGCCGAAACCATCATCTCAAGGATCGCCACCGTGCCAAGGCGAATGGGGATCATGATGCCCAGCGCGAGGTAGAGGCCCATCAGTAGATTGCCGCGGAACCGGTATTCCGACAGGGCAAAGGCCGCCATCGCCCCGAAGAGCAGGACGAAAAACAGGCTGGCGACCGTGACGGTCATCGAGTTGAGAAAATATTGGAAGAAGTCCCCCTGCTGCAGCACCGTGGTGTAACCGACAAGGTCCCAGTTCCCCGGCATCGGCGGCATCAAGGGTTCGGCAAAGATGGCGCGGCGGGATTTGAAGCTGTTGATGACAATGACGAAGACGGGGAAGAGGGCGATGAGGGTGTAGGTCAGCAGGATCGCATGAGCGGCGATGTTGCGTCCGGTGTGGCTGCGGGTTCTGGACATGGCGGCCCCCTTAGAACTGATAGCGGCGCAGCCGCGTCTGGATGCCGAAAAGGTAGATGCAGACACCCAAGAGGATGATGCCGAACATGGCCGTGGCGATGGCCGATCCCATATAGGGATCGCCAAGTTGCAACTGGAAACCAAAGAAGGTGCGGTAGAGGAAAGTGCCCAGGATATCCGTGCTGAAATCCGGCCCTGCCAGCGCACCTTGGGCCACATAGATCAGGTCGAAGGCGTTGAAATTGCCCACGAAGGTGAGGATGGAAATGATCCCGATCGACGGCAGGATGAGCGGCAGCTTGATCTTCCAGAACTGCGCCCAGCCGGTGAGGCCGTCCATTTCCGCCGCCTCGATCACGTCGTCGGGGATGGACAGGAGGGCGGCGTAGATCAGCATCATGGGGATGCCCACGAATTGCCAGACGGAGATCAGGGCAAGGGTGGTCAGGGCGTATTCCTCGCGCCCCAGCCATGGAGCGAAGAGGAATTTCAGGCCCACAGCATCGAGCATGCCGGGCGCGATGCCCCAAATGGGCGACAGGATCAGTTTCCAGACAAAACCCACTATGACAAAGGACAGGATCGTGGGGATAAAGATTGCGGTGCGGTAGAAGGCCGCCATCCGCAGGCGCGGCGATGAGAGGAGTGCCGCCAACAGGATGCCGATGGGGTTCTGGACCAGCATGTGAATGACGAAGAACCAGCAATTGTTCCAGAGTGCGTTCCAGAAGGCACCAGACCAGCGCGGATCCCCGAAAAGCGTCACGAAATTGGCCAAACCGACGAAAATACGGCTCTGACCTTCCGCGTTGTAAAGGGACAGGTTCAGCGTCCCGAAAAGCGGGATGATCATGATCGCGGTATAGACCAGCACGGCGGGTGCAAGGAATACGCCGATATGCCAGCGGAAAGGCTTCCGTCGCGCCATGACGCCCTCATTTTCTGAATGAAAATATCCTTGGGGGGTCCGGGGGGCGGAAAGCCCCCCGGTCCTTTAGGTTCAGACCGCGCTTACTGCTGCGGTGCGTACCAGCTTGCCAGACCGTCCTGCAGACGCTTGCCCGCATCTGCCGGGGCTTCGCTGCCGCGGATCACGTTGGCCGAGGCATTCCAGGTTTCGTTTTCCAGGTTCGGCGTACCGCGCGACAGGATCTGATAGGTGGACCGGATCGTCGATTGGCACTTGCCGCGCCAGGACACGAATTCCTGCGCCAGCGGATCCTGCATTTCCACCGGGGTGGAGTTCAGGCTGAAGAAGCCCGGTAGGGCATTGGCATAAAGCGCCGCGAATTCCGGGCTGCCGACCCATTCAAGGAAGGTCTTGGCCGCCTCGGCATTGGGCGACTTGGCGTTCATGCCGATGGCAATATCGGTGTGGTCCGAGATATAGCAAGTGTCACCCGCCGCGGCGACCGGGGGCGGGAAGGCACCCATGGCAAAGCCTGCCTGCGCGTTGAAGCCCGAGATTTCCCAGCTCCCTGCCGGATAGATGGCGGCACGGCCAAGGGTAAAGAGGTTCTGGCTGTCAGGGTAGGTTTGCGCCTCGAACCCGTCGCCCAGATAATCCTTCCAGCGGGCGAGTTCTTCGAACGGGGCGACCCATTGCGCATCGGTCAGCTTCTGTTCGCCCGCGATCAGGGCGAGGCGGCCTTCTTCGCCTTTCCAGTAGTTCGGGCCGATATTGTTATAGCCCATGGTCGCGGCTTCCCACTGGTCGTTGGTGCCCATCGCCATCGGGATATAGGTGCCGTCAGCCTTGATCGTGTCGAGCGCGGCGAAGAATTCGTCACGGGTGGTAGGGACGGCGATGCCAAGGGCATCAAAGGCGTCCTTGTTGTAGATGAAACCGTGGATGACCGAGGCCATGGGCACGCAGAAGGTCGCCGCGCCGTCATCCGTCTGCCATGCCGATTTCGCAACGGGCGAGAAATTCGCCATCGAGGCAAGCCCAGAGAGATCGGCCAGATGGCCCTGATTATACAGTTCCAGCGAAGCGTCGAAGGGACGGCAGGTGATCAGATCACCGGCGCTGCCTGCCGCAAGTTTAGAGTTGAGCGCAGCGTTGTATTCGGCGGGCGCGGTGGGGGCGAAGACGACTTTGATGCCGGGATTCTGCGCCTCAAACGCCGGGATGATGCTGTTTTGCCAGATGGTCAGGTCATCGTTGCGCCAGCTTTCGATCGTCAGCGTCACGTCCTGCGCCGAGGCTGCACCGCCGAGAAGCGTGCTGGCGAGGAGGGCGAAGCGGAAGGTCTTTGTCATTGAATATCTCCCTATTGGTGGCCTTATGCGTTCAAAGCGGCGAGGGCCGGGCCGAGTGCCCCGTCGCTGTCCCTTAGCAATGCCTCGGCCTGTTCGGGCGAGGACCCGGCCGCCATTAGAACAGCCGGTTTCACGGCGCCGCCCGTCTGGGACAGCGCGTGTTTCGCAGTTTCCATGTCACGCCCAGAAAGGCCCGCCACGATGCGGGCAGCGCGTTCGATGAGCTTGGCGTTATCGGCGACGACATTGACCATATAGCCGTCATGGACATGGCCAAGCAGGATGCCCAGACGGACCGACAGCATATTGAGCGCGACCTTCTGCGCCGTGGCAGCACCCATGCGGGTGGAGCCATTCACAACCTCGGGCCCTGTGTCGAGAAGGATGGAAATGTGGCTCTGTTCAAGCAGTTTTGACCCGGCAACATTGGCAATACCCACGACGGTTAAGCCGTGGGCGCGAGCAAGATTGACGAGTGCAAGTGTGTAGGGCGTGCTGCCAGACGCCGAAAGACAAAGGATTGTGTCGCCCTGTGCAAGGCCCGCGCGGTGGAAATCGGCCTCGGCCAATGCAGGGTCATCTTCGACGCCGCCTGTCATATGAAGGAGGGCCGCTGTGCCGCCTGCGAAGAGGATCGGGGTGCTGGCGGGCGAGATCCCGAAGGTTCCGGCCAGTTCCAACGCATCGGCCAGCGCCATAAGACCCGAGGACCCTGCCCCTGCATAGGCCAGCTTGCCGCCGGCGCGCAGGCTGCCCGCCGCAGCGGTGGCCGCAAGGTCAATCATCGGGATGGCAGGGCGCACCGCGGCCAGCGCGGCAAGCTGTGCATCCAGCAGATGCGACAGGGCGGTCGGCCCCGGAAGGGCATGCAGCCCTGCCGAATGGGGATGACGTGCCTCTGTCGGGCGTTCGGCCATGTGATTCCCTTCCTGTTTCCCTGACAATGCCAAAATAATACCAATTGTAAAGCCTCTTGTCGTTTTGCAGGTGCAGCATGGGTTTTACGCCGCTTTTCGCAAAGGTTCTTTCCATTTGGTATTGTTTTGGTATCTTTGCGCCAGAGAGGATTCGTCATGCAGCTTTTCTTGGGCATCGATGGGGGCGGAACGGGATGCCGCGCGGCGGTGGCGGATGTTGCGGGCCATGTGCTGGGCCGGGGCGCGGCGGGGCCTGCCAATATTGCGTCGGACCCGGATAAGGCGGCGGAAAACATCCTTGCGGCCGCAGGAGAGGCTTTGGCAGCGGCTGGGGGCGGCGCGGTGGCGGCGGCAGGTCTGGGATTGGCTGGGGCCAATGCGGCAGGTGCGACGGAACGGCTGCGCGAGGCCCTGCCTTGGCCGCGCGTCGCCGTTGTGACCGATGGAATCACGGCGGTGAAGGGGGCCTTGGGGCCCGATGACGGCGTCGTGGTCGCGCTGGGCACCGGATCGGTCTTTGCGGTGCAGCGGGCGGGCATGATCCGCCAGATCGGCGGGCGCGGCTTGGTTCTGGGGGATGAGGCGAGCGGGGCTTGGATCGGGCGCACGGTGCTGGCGCGTGCCCTGCGGGCTGTGGATGGATTTTCCGATATGACGCCCCTCTTGGCCGGCCTGTTGGACGAAATGGGCGGACCGGATGGCATTGTGGCCTTTTCCCTGCGCGCGCGGCCTGCGGATTTCGCCACATTGGCGCCAAGGGTGGTGACGAGCGGTGATCCCGCAGCCGTTGCGGTGATGATGCAGGCCGAGGCGGATGTGGCCGAGGCGGTGGCGTTGTTGCGGGCGAGTGATGACCTGCCTGTGGTCTTTTTGGGCGGGTTAGGGACTGCTTTTGCCAAGAGAATGGCAGAGCGGTTCGCGATTTGCGCGGCGCGGGGAACCGCGTTGGACGGGGCGTTGTTGCTGGCGCGCGAGGCGGCGTGATGGAGGGGATCTTTTCGCCGGAGGGGTTCGAAGAGATCGGCGGCGGGCCGCTTTATCTGCAATTGCAACGACGGATTGGCGAGGCCATTGCGGCAGGTCGGTTGCGGCCCGGTGACAGCCTGCCACCGGAGCGGGACATGGCGACGATGACGGGATTGAGCCGGGTGACCGTGCGCAAGGCCGTGGAGGGTTTGGTCGCGGCGGGCCAATTGGTGCAAAAGCGGGGATCGGGGACCTTTGTCGCGGCGCGGGTGGAGCGGTTGGAACAGGCGCTGAGCCTGCTGACAAGCTTTACCGAAGACATGGCGCGGCGGGGCAAGAGCGTGGAGTCCGTCTGGCTGGCGCGGGGGTTGCATGCACCCGCGCCGGAAGAGGTGATGGCGCTTGGCCTTGGGGCGGGGGATCGCGTGGCGCGGCTGGAACGCGTACGGCGGTCGGATGGGGTGCCATTGGCGATTGAGCGGGCCTCGCTTTCGGCGGGGGTTCTGCCAGAGCCCGAGGCGGTTGAGGCATCGCTTTATGCGGTGCTGGAGGCCCGAGGGATGCGGCCGGTGCGGGCAGTGCAGCGGATTTCGGCGGCCAATCTGGGTGCGCGGGATGCAGAGTTGTTGGACGTGCCAGCCGGGGCGGCGGGGTTGCGGATCGAACGGATCGGCTATTTGCCGGACGGGCGGGTGGTTGAATTCACACGGTCGCTTTATCGCGGCGATGCCTATGACTTCGCGGTGGAACTTAAACTTTCGCCTGAAGCGGAAAGGATTGGACGATGAGCAGCCACATGGCGCGTGAGGTGCGCGAGATTCCGCAGGTTTCGAGACGTTTTTTATTGGAATCGCGGGATGCTTTGACCGCGGCAGCGGCAGCGATGCGGAGGGTTGATCCGGGGCTGATCGTGACGGTGGCGCGTGGGTCTTCGGACCATGCAGCGACCTATCTGAAATATGCGGTGGAATTGCTGGCGGGGGTGCCGGTGGCATCCGTCGGGCCATCGGTGGCATCGGTTTATGGGCGGCCCTTGCGGTTGGAAGGTGCGGCCTGCGTGGGAATTTCGCAGTCGGGGCGCAGTCCGGATATCGTGGAAATGATGCGAGCGGCGGGCGCGGGCGGTGCGCTGACCGTGGCGATCACCAATTTTGACGATAGCCCCATGGCGCAGGCGTCGGCGCATTGCCTGCCGCTTCGGGCGGGGGTGGAGCAATCGGTGGCGGCGACGAAAACCTTTGTCACCTCGTGTCTGGCGGGATTGGCGCTGCTCGCGGAGTGGCGGCAGGATGGGCCACTTTTGGCAGCAATAGAGACGATTCCAGAGGCATTTGAGGCGGCGTTGGCCTTGGATTGGTCGCCGCTGGCGGCGCGGATGTCGCGGGCGCAATCGGGGTTTGTGCTGGGGCGCGGGCCTGCTTTTGCAATTGCCAATGAATCGGCGCTGAAATTGAAGGAAACCTGTGGGTTGCATGCCGAGGCTTATTCGGCGGCTGAAGTTCTGCATGGGCCAGCAGCGATCGTGCAGGCGCAGTTCCCGGTGCTGGCGCTGGCGGTGGAGGATGCCGCGCAGGCGGGGGTGGTGCAGACAGCAGAGCGTCTGGCGGCGCAGGGGGCGGATGTCTTTGTGACAGGCGCGGCGGCAAAGGGATGCGTGACGCTGCCATCGGTGGCGGGGCTGCATCCTTTGGTGGCACCATTGGTGCTGGCCGTTGGGTTCTATGGCTTTGTAGAGGCCTTGGCACGGCGCCGTGGGTTTGATCCAGATACGCCGCCCTATTTGCGCAAGGTGACGGAGACGGTGTGATGGGGCGGGTTTCCTTCACCGGGGCGCAGGTTTTTGACGGGGCGCAGTTCCGTGAGGGAGCGCTGGTGGTTGAGGACGGCCGGGTGATCGGCATTGGCGCGCCGGATGGGCAGGTCGTCGATCTGCAAGGAGGGGTTCTGGCCCCCGGATTTCTGGACCTTCAGGTGAATGGGTCGGGCGGTGTGGCCATTGATAACTCCACTGATTTGGCGTTGTTAGAGACAGTTTGTGATGTTCAGGCGCGGTTGGGGGCAACGGGGTGCCTGCCCACGCTGATCACCGATACTTTCGATGCCACGGCGCGGGTGGTGCAGGCGGGGATTGCGGCGACCAAGGCGCAGGTGCCGGGGTTTCTGGGCCTGCATCTGGAGGGGCCGCATCTCGACCCGCGCCGGAAAGGGGCGCATGACGCGGGACTGATCCGGCCGATGGCGGGGCGGGACCTTGACCTGATCCTGGAGGCCGCGTCGGAATTGCCTGCGTTGATGGTCACGGTGGCACCTGAGTCCGTGAGCCTTGAACAGATCAGGGCGATGGCGGCGGCAGGTGTTGTGGTTTCGCTGGGCCATACGGATTGCAGCGCCGAAGTGGCGCGGGCAGCGATGGCGGCGGGGGCGCGATGTGCCACGCATCTGTTCAATGCGATGAGCCAGTTGGGAAACCGCGAACCGGGGATGGTGGGGGCGGTGCTGGGATCGGGCGGATTTGCCGGGCTGATCGCAGATGGGGTGCATGTTGACCCTCTGACCCTGCGGGTGGCGCTGGCGGCGAAGCGCGAGGGGATTTTCCTTGTATCCGACTGTATGGCACTGGCAGGGACGGATCGGAGCGAGTTCTTTCTTGGTGGCAGGCGGATTCTGCGGAAACAGGGTCGATTGACGCTGGAGGACGGGACCTTGGCGGGGGCCGATCTGACGCTGCCGCGGGCGGTGCGGGTTCTGGTGGAAGAGGTGGGTATTTCGGCGGAGCGGGCGCTTGCAATGGCCTCTTCCCTTCCCGCGGCGGTGATTGGGCGGGGCGATCTGGGGCATCTGCGCCCCGGCGCGCGGGCCGATCTGGTGTATCTGGGGGCAGATTGGGGTCTGCGGGGCGTGTGGCGGGGCGGGGTCAGCCTGTGAAACCGTGCCGCGCGTGAAAGCGCGCGAGTTCGCGGGGGCTGGGCGCGGCGTCGGTGAAGAGTTCGACATATGAGGGGATTCGCGCCATGCGAGTGGCCAGCGATTCCGTGACCTGCATGGAGATATAGCCGATCTGGGTGAGGTAGACGGCGCGGGCGCGGGTGTCCGCCTCAACCCCCGTGACGCCCCAGCGATGGTAGAGCGCAGTGAGGGCGGCGATGCGGGTGTCGTCTTCGGCATGAAGGCGCGCCGTAATTGTGGCGTCTTGCAACGCCCAAGCGCGGACGGCGTGTTCGAGGCGGCTGTCAAAGGCGGTATCGATCAGGAAGCAGGAGATGACGTTGAGCATCGCTTCGGCCCGGCTTTCGGCATATTCGGCGCAGGCGGCGGTAAGGCTTGTGGTGGTGCGGGTGACCCAAGCGTCGCCCAGCGCTGCAAGCAACGTGTCGCGGTCGGTGAAGTGCCAGTAGAAGCTGGTGCGCGCGATCTTTAGGCGTTTGGCGAGGGGCTGGATGCGAACGGCGTCAATGCCTCCTTCGACGAGCAATGTGAGGGCGGCATCGAGCCAAACCTCGCGCGAGCCGCGCCAGCCGGTTTCTTGGGGAAGATCGTCGATCATGGGGAAAGGGTAGCGGGGCGGGGGTGGCGTCGCAAGGAAATGTTCAGGGATGGATGCAAACTTGACAGTAGTGAACATTTTGCAGGATGGTCGCCGGAACGACAAGCTTGGAGATGCCTGATATGTCGAACGATCCGCTGTTGCAGCCCTATCGTCTGAAGCATCTGACCCTGCGCAACCGGATCATGACGACGAGCCATGAGCCCGCCTATGGCGAGGATGGCATGCCGAAGGATCGCTATCGGCTGTATCATCTGGAGCGCGCCAAGGCGGGCGTGGCGATGGTGATGACGGCGGGGTCCGCGAGCGTAAGCCGCGACAGCCCGCCTGTGTTCAACAACCTGCTGGTCTGGAAGGACGAGGTGGTGCCGTGGCTCCGACGGATGGCGGATGACTGCCACGAGGCGGGCGCGGCGGTGATGATTCAGGTCAGCCATCTGGGCCGCAGGACGCGATGGGACAAGGGCGACTGGTTGCCCGTAGTGGCACCGAACAAGTCGCGCGAACCGTCTCACCGGGCTTTTCCCAAGGTGATGGAGGATTGGGACATCGCGCGGATCGTCACCGATTACGCGGATGCGGCGGAACGGATCAAGGCAGGCGGACTCGATGGGATGGAGTTCGAGTGCTACGGGCATCTGATGGACCAGTTCATCAGCCCGCTGACGGCGGCGGAGGCGGGGCCATATGCCGGGCCGCTGGAGAACCGGATGCGGTTTGCAATGGACGTGCTGAAGGCGTGTCGGGCGCGGGTGGGGGATGATTTCCTACTGGGTGTGCGGTTCGTGGCGGATGAAGATGAACCGGGGGGGATACCGCCCGAAGAAGGGATCGAGATCGCGCAGCGGTTCAAGGATTCCGGGCTGGTGGATTTCCTGAACATCATCCGGGGGCGGATTCATACGGATGCGGCGCTGACGGATGTGATTCCTGTGCAGGGGATGCGGTCGGCCCCGCATCTGGATTTCGCGGGGCGGGTGCGGGCCGAGGTGGGGATGCCGACATTCCATGCCGCGCGCATCCCTGACGTTGCGACGGCGCGTCATGCGGTGGCGACAGGCCAGTTGGACATGGTCGGGATGACGCGGGCGCATATGGCCGACCCGCATATCGTGCGGAAGGTGGCTGAGGGGCGGGAGGATGACATCCGGCCCTGCGTGGGGGCAACCTATTGCCTTGACCGCATCTATCAGGGCGGCATGGCGCTGTGCATCCACAACCCGGCGACGGGCAGGGAAGAGATGATGCCGCATGTGGTGACCCCAGCGGCAGAGCGGAAGCGGGTGGTCGTCATCGGCGCGGGGCCGAGCGGTTTGGAGGCCGCGCGGGTGGCGGCGGAGCGGGGCCATGCGGTGACGGTGTTCGAAGCGGCGGCGCAGCCCGGTGGGCAGGTGCGGCTGCTGGCGCAACAGAAGCGCCGGGCCGAGATGATCGGGATAATCGATTGGCGCATGGCGCAATGCGCGGCGCGGGATGTGGAGTTCCGGTTCAACACATGGGCCGAGGCGGGGGATGTGCTGGCACAGTCACCGGATGTGGTGATCGTGGCGACGGGGGGTCTGCCGGAGACGGCGGTTCTGGAACGCGGGAACGATCTGGTGGTGAGCGCGTGGGATATCCTGTCGGGCGATGCGAAGCCGGGGGCGAATGTGCTGTTGTATGATGATGCGGGCGACCATACGGCGATGCAGGCAGCGCAGATGCTGGCCGAGGCGGGGGCGGTGGTGGAGGTGATGACGCCTGACCGGACCTTTGCGCCCGAGGTGATGGGAATGAACCTTGTTCCCTATATGCGGGCGATGCAGGACAAGGCGGTGACCTTTACCGTGACCTATCGCTTGCTGGCGGCGGAGCGGGAGGGAAACCGGCTGAAGGCGGTGATCGGATCGGATTACCGGCGCGACCTGCGGCAGGAGCGGGTGTTCGACCAGATCGTGGTGAACCATGGGACACAGCCCTTGGCGGATATCTATTTCGACCTGAAGCCGCTGTCGGAAAACCTTGGCGCGGTGGATTACGAGGCATTGGTGGCGGGGCGCCCGCAGGAGATGGGTGGGGGGCCGAAGGGGTTTCGCCTGTATCGGATCGGGGATGCGGTGGAAGCTCGCAACATCCACGCCGCGATCTATGATGCGCTGCGGTTGGTGAAGGATATCTGAGGGCCTAGCGGCGGGTCAGATAATCGGCGAGGGGGGCGTTCTGGCGCGCGGTGGCGGCGTGGAGCGCCTCCATCGGCATGGCGTCCTGTTTCACGAATTCGGTGAACATCTGATTCAAGTTGTTGAACACAAGCTGGCCAATCGCCACGGCATCCACATCGGCACGGGCATAGCCCAATGCCTGAAGCCTGCGGATCAGTTCGCAGACTTGCCGGGCGAGAGTGGCATCGAGTTCGGTATAGCGGATGGAGAAGGGGGTTCCCGGCGCCTCGATCGAGATGGCCATGGCGGTGCGCCACATCTCTTTTGACAGGTAGTGGAGCGAGTGGTCGTAATAGCCCCCGATCAGCGTGGCGAGAGCTTGCCCGATGTCGCGCGGCGGGTTGGCGACAACGGTCTTTCCAGCGGCGACGACCTCTTCCACCTCCATCGATACAATGGCGAGGAGGAGATCGCCCTTGTTGGCGAAGTAGTTGTAAAGTGTGCCGACAGACACCTCGGCCGCCTGCGCGATGTCTTCGATGCGGATCGCGCCATAGCCGGTTTCACGGAAAAGCCGCGTGGCGGCGGAAAGGATGCGGCTGGTTCTATCGGCCTTCTGTCTTTCGCGCAGTCCTGTCATGGCACCCGTTCACAAATCGCCTGCTTTTTAACATTGACTTCAAATTTGAACGAACTCAATTCTTTTCTGGATGCGCCCGGCAGAGGTGCGACGTGACCCCGACATGGAGATGAGAATGGCCCATAACGCGACCCTTCCGTTGACTGCCCTTGCCCTGCTGGCTGTGGCGAGCCCGTCTTTCGCGCAGGAAATTAATGCGCTGGTCTGGTGTGACCATACCGACCCGGCGCTGATCGCGCCGTTCGAGGAAAAGTTCGGCGTGACGGTGAACCTGAAGGAATATGAGGGCACGGCGGCGGGATTGCAGATCCTTGAACAGTCGCAGCCCGGCGAATGGGATGTTCTGGTCATCGACGCGGTGGATGTGAAGCGCGCGGTGGAGGGCGGGTTCCTTGCGGAACTGCCGGCGGATCAATTGCCGACGCAGGATTTCTTTCCCGAAGTGGTGATGGCCGAGAACAATATGGTGGACGGCAAGACCTACGCCGTGACCGAGAAGTTCGGCTACAACACCATTTCCTATGACAAGACCAAGGTGGACCCGGCCGACATGCAGGACATGGCGGCGCTGACTTCCGGCAAATATGACGGGCGGATCGGAATTTATGACTATTATCTGCCGGTGATCGGGCTGGTGGCGCTGGGTCAGGGGGTGAATACCGCCGATATCACGGCGGAAACTCTGCCCAGCCTGAAGGACCCGCTGATGGCGCTGCGCGCGGCATCAAAGCAGGTGGCGGATGTGGTGTCGGCGCAGACGGCGCTGGCCACGGGCGAGGTGGATATCGTTGTGGGCGGGGGTGAGTGGCTGACGGCGGTGCTGGCAGCGGATAACCCGAACCTTGACTGGACGATCCCGAAGCAGGGCGGTCTGCGCTGGGCGCAATCAATCGGGGTGGTGGCGGGTTCGACGCAGCCTGATCTGGCGCTGGAATTCGTGAAATACATCGTGTCGCCGGAGGGCCAGGCGCGGTTGGCAACATCGTCCTGCTATTGGGGGATGCCCGCCAACGCGAAGGCGGGGGATTCGCTGTCTTTGGAAAGCCGCGAAGTGCTGCGTTGGAGTGAGCAGCCGGAATTCCTGAAGCGGGCGCAGCTGTACCCGATCCCGGATGCGGCGCTGGATACGGCGATGCAGGACATGTGGACCGAAATGCTGAACCAGTGACGGCGTGACACTGGCCGTACAGGAGCGACGAATGGGTTGGGGCCTTGTGGCCCCTGCCCTGCTTTGGACCATCGCATTCTTTGTGCTGCCCTTTGCCATCATGGTGGCGCTGTCCTTCGCGCGGATGGAGGGGCGCGCGGTGGTGCATGGGTTGGACCCCGGCAACTACATCCGCATCTTCACCGATTGGACGATGCTGAAGGCTTTGCTGAACAGCCTTGAGATCACGGCGGTGGTGACGGTGGTTTCGGTGGTGCTGGCCTATCCTCTGGCTGCCATCATCGCCTTTCGGGTGCCTGCGCGGTGGCAGCGGTTGGCGCTGTTGATGGCGGTGTTGCCGTTCTGGACGTCTTATGTCGTGCGGTCTTATTCGTGGCTTTTGGTGCTGGGCCAGAACGGGGTGGTGAATAAGGCGCTGCTGGGGTTGGGGGTGATTGCCGAGCCCTTGGAGATTGCCGCGACGCGGACGGCAACGGTGATCGGGTTCGTGCATTTCTTCGTGATGCTGCTGACACTGACGATCTATGCCAATCTGATCCAGCTTTCGCCCAATTATGCGCGGGCGGCGGCGGACCTTGGGGCGGGACGATGGCAGACGTTCCGGCATGTGATCCTGCCCCTGACACTGCCGGGTGTGGTGACAGGGGCTTTCCTGACGTTTGTCCTCTGTATCGGGGATTACATCACGCCGCAGATATTGGGCGGGAATGCAGAATTGACGCTGCCGCAGTTGATCATGTTGCAGATGGGGCGGAGCGGGAATTTTCCGTTGGCATCCGCCCTTTCGGTGGTTCTGATGGCGGTGGTGACGCTGGCCTATTTCGCAAGTAGCCGATGGCTGCGGTTGGATCGGGTGTAGCGATGCGCGCGCTGTCATGGGCCTATCTGGCCGTTGCCTATGCTTTCGTCTTTCTGCCAGTGGTGGTTCTGGTGGCCTTCTCCTTTCAGGACGGGCGGCTGCCGGTGCCGCCCTTTCAGGGGTTCACTCTGCGCTGGTATGGGCGGGTACTGGGGGAGCGTGACCTGATGGAGGCGTTGGTAAACTCGGCGCTGGTGGCGGCAATATCGTCACTATTCGCGCTGATTTTGGGGTTTTTGGCGGCGCATGCCCTGGCCCGTGTGCGGCTGCCGGGATCGGTTCTGATGCGCGGCGTGCTGATCGCGCCGATGACGGTGAGCTATCTGATTATCGCGTTGGGGTTGCTCACGCTGTTCAATCAGGCGGGGGTGCGGCTGTCCTTGTGGACGGCGGGTGTGGGGCATGTGGTGATCAACCTGCCCCTCTGCTTTGCTATCACCTATGCGGCGATGGGGGATCATCAGAAGAACGCGGAACGGGCGGCGCGTGATCTGGGTGCGCCGGAGTGGAAGGTGCTGCTGCTGGTGTCGGCCCCGATGCTGGCGGCACCCTTGGCGGCGGCGTTTTTCCTGTCGGTCACGTTCAGTTGGGATGAGTTCATCATCGCCTTCCTGCTGACGCGGTTTGACGTGACGCTGCCGGTAGAGATTTGGTCGATGCTGCGGTCGGGGATTTCGCCTGCGACGAATGCGGTGGGGTCTTTGGTGTTTCTGGTTTCCGTGACGCTGGTGGTTCTGCTGGAGGTGTTCGTGTTTCGGAGGGCGAAATGACAGCGGGGGTGTCGATCCGCGGGGTGACGCAGCGCTATGGGACGGCGCTCGCGCTGGATGCGGTCGATCTGGAGATCGCGGCGGGAGAGTTCGTGGTGCTGTTGGGACCGTCGGGATGCGGCAAGACCACGCTGTTGAACATAATCGGCGGTTTTGCAGAGCCGACCGCGGGCGCCGTACTGATTGGCGGGCGGGATATGGCGGGGGTGGCGCCGAAGGATCGGCCCACGACTACGGTGTTTCAGGATTACGCCCTCTTTCCCCATATGACACTGGCCGAAAATGTGGGGTTCGGGCTGCGGATGCGCGGTGTTGCCAAGGCCGCGCGCGAGGCGAAGGCGGAGGAGATGCTGACGCTGGTGGGTCTTGAGGGGCGCGGGGGGCGGCGGCCGCATGAATTGAGCGGCGGTCAGCGGCAACGGGTGGCGCTGGCACGGGCCTTGGCGGTGGAGCCGGATGTGCTGTTGTTGGATGAGCCTTTGGGGGCGCTGGACCTTAAGCTGCGACGGGCGATGCAGGACGAGTTGAAGGCCATCCAGCGGCGGGTGGGGACGACCTTTGTGCATGTGACGCATGATCAGGAAGAGGCGATGGCGATTGCCGATCGGATCGTGGTGATGAATGGCGGGCGGATCGCCGATCAGGGACCGCCGAGGGATGTCTATCTGCGCCCAAAGAGCCTGTTTTCGGCGGGCTTCATGGGCGAGGTGAACAAGGTGCCTGTGAAGGGCGGCGAGGCGGCCTTTGGCCCGGTGGCGGTGCCGGATGGGGTGTTATGCATCCGGCCTGAGGCGATTTTGGAAGGAGGACGGCTGCGGCTGGGTCCGTGCCGGGTGGTGGAGACCGTGTTTTTTGGCACGCATCTGCGGGCGCATGTTGCCCCGGTGGCCGCGCCGGGCCTGCGGCTGGTGGTGCATCTACCCCAAGGGGCAGAGGTGGCCGTGGGGACGGAGCTGGATCTTGGGGCCGAGGATTTCGTGGTTCTGGAGGCATGATGGAACGGATGGGGCCTGCGGATTGGTGGCGCGTGCGGTCGGTGGGCGATGGCGTCACGTGGATCGACGAGCCGCATGTGCGGGAATTCTATCGCTGCAACGTCTGGCATGTGCGGGGGCGGGACCGGGACATGCTGGTGGATAGCGGGATGGGGGTGGTTTCCCTGCGTGAGTGGGTGCCCTTGGTGACGGAGCGGCCTTTGGAGGCAGTGGCGAGCCATACGCATTTCGACCATGTGGGATGCCATCACGAATTTCCCTGCCGATCCTGCCATGGGGCGGAGGCGCATCTTTTGCGCGCGCCCACGCGGGAGAATACCTTTGCCGACAAATATGTGACGGACGAGATTTTCACCGCGCTGCCGCCGGAGCCTTATGTTTCGGCCAGCTATGCGGTGAAGGCAGCGCCCGCGACTCGGCTGTTGTGGGATGGGGATGTGGTCGATCTGGGGGATCGGCAGTTCGAGGTGATCCATACGCCGGGGCATTCGCCGGGGGGGATCGCCTTGTGGGAAGCGGCGACGGGCGTGCTGTTTTCGGGCGATATCGTCTACGATGGCGAGTTGATTGAGGGAACGACGGCGCAGGAGCAGGCGCAGTATATTCGGTCGATGGAGCGACTGCTGGCCCTGCCCGTGCGGGTGGTGCATGGCGGGCATTTCCCAAGCTATTCGGGAGAAAAGCACCGGACGATCATCCGGGAGTGGCTGGAAGGAAAAGGCAGATGACAACGTTCAACCAACCGCTGGGCGGGAATGAGATGGCGCGTTTCGGGGGCCCTGCCACGATGATGCGACTGCCTGCGGCCACGTCGCCCGAAGGGCTGGACGTGGGTTTCATCGGCATACCGATGGACCACGGCACGTCGAACCGTTCCGGCACGCGGTTGGGGCCGCGGCAGATCAGGGACGAGAGCCGGATGCTGCGCCCCTATAACATGGCGACGGGGGCCGCGCCGTTTGACCATTTGCAGGTGGCCGATTTGGGCGACGTGCCGATCAACACCTTTGATCTGAAAAAGACGGTGGACATCATCACCGATTATTACCGCAGGGTTCTGGCGGCCGGGGTGACACCGCTGACACTTGGGGGCGACCATACGCTGACATGGCCGATCCTGCGGGCGATGAAAGAGAAATACGGTCCGGTCGCCTTGATCCATATCGATGCCCATGCCGATATAAACGAGCATATGTTCGGCGAGACAGTGGCGCATGGCTGCCCGTTCCGTCGGGCTTGGGAGGACGAGTGCCTGATCAATGATCGGGTGTTCCAGATCGGGCTGCGCGGCACAGGCTATGCGGCGGATGATTTCGACTGGGCGCGCGGGCAGGGTTGGACCGTGGTTCAGGCCGAGGAATGCTGGGGCAAGTCGCTGGTGCGCCTGATGGAGATCGTTCGGGAACGGATCGGCGAGATGCCCGTCTATAT
Source organism: Fuscovulum ytuae (assembly GCF_029953595.1). Classification (NCBI taxonomy): domain Bacteria; kingdom Pseudomonadati; phylum Pseudomonadota; class Alphaproteobacteria; order Rhodobacterales; family Paracoccaceae; genus Fuscovulum; species Fuscovulum ytuae. Next base: position 2,639,393 of record NZ_CP124535.1, read on the forward strand.
CAGCTATGACATCGACAGTCTGGATCCGGCCTTCGCGCCGGGGACGGGGACGGTGGAACCGGGCGGCCTTTCGACATGGCAGGCACTGGAGATCATCCGGGGCTGCGCGGGGCTGAACATCGTGGGGGGCGATCTGGTGGAAGTGTCGCCGCCCTATGATCCGTCGGGGAATACCGCGCTGATTGGCGCCAATCTGCTTTATGAGATGCTGTGCGTTCTGCCTGGCGTACCGCAGCGACCTTCACGGTTTTCCGGGCTGGCGTTCTGACGCCTATTTCCGCCAGTGCGGCATGGTCTTGATCGCGCCCCCCACATGGATGGGGCGCGGAACCCGGTAGGCATCGGGGAAATCCTTGCCGCGAAAGCCATAGATGCTGTCATGGGTGCAGAGGTCTTCGCGGATCAGGGGCCAGATTTGTTCCATCAGAAAGGCCTGATCGCCGAAGCGGTTGTTGAAGTGCTTTTTCGATTTGAGGATCAGGCCCTTCATATCAGGGATAACCCCGGCGACACCGCCCCACATTCCCGCGAGCATCAGTTCCATATGGTAGATGTGATCGCGCATGACGTGAAAGCGCTTGCCAGAGCGAATCCAATCTTCCACCGCAATCAGTTCCTGCGCGTTCAAGCGGCTGTCGGTGTCGCGGCAGATGAAACGGTCAACCGCGGGGTCGTCGGAGACGAGGAAACGCCACATGGGGCGGACGGCCTGAAGGGCTGGGTCGGTGACCATCACGACCTGTGCGCCTTCGTCGCGCAGGATTTGAAGCGCATCGGAGGGGACGCTGTCATCGCAGTAGAAGCGGCAGTTCCAGCCGTAATAGAGATTGGGGGCAAGGCGCGCGTTGACGATGGCGCCATGCACATAGACCGGATTATCGCCCCAGAGCGAGAAGGCGATGATGTTGTTGCGGCGCTTGGACGGATTGAAGGGCGGGTTGCGATCCGTGAGCGTGACGGTCGCGGCGGGGCTGCCCGGAAAGCGGGCGAGCGCCTCGCGATCCTTGGTTTCAAGGTTGATACGGCCTGCGGCGATGGCTTCAGCGTCGCGCCCGGCGCGGCTGAGGCTGACCACCAAGGTGTTGCGGGTTTCGTAATCGTCCTTGAGGGTGAGCGCCTTTTGCAGGATCGGCACGGCCTCTTCGAAGCGGCCTGCGTTTTTTAGGAAAACTCCGTGCAAGCTCCACCCGCTGAAGAAATCGGGGTGGGCGGCGTTGAGGTCGCGATAGGCGGCTTCGGCCTCGGGGAGCATTTGGCCCTCTTTGAGGGCGGTGGCGAGGTAGAAGAGCGGTTCGGGAAGTTCAGGCGCAAGGTCGGCGGCGCGGTGGAAGGCATCGGCGGCGGGACCGTAATCCTTGATCCGGCGCAAGGCGTGGCCGAGGTTCATGTGGACCTGCGCATCGCTGCTTCCTTGTTCGGCGGCGGTGCGGAGGGACGGAAGCGCCTCATCCCAGCGCCCTTTGCGAGCGAGTTCCAGAGCCGATTGACCAAGGAGTTCCGTGCTGCTGCGTGCCATAATCCGACCCTGTCATGCCCTTGGGGACGGTAATAGCTGTTAACGTGCGGTGCGGAAAAGCGAAAGGATGGCCTTATGGGCCATCCTTTGCCGTTTGCGCCATCTTTGGCCCTATTCTGCCACGTGCAGGCTGGGCCGTGGGGTGGAGGAGGGCCGCGCCTCAAGTTCACCGACCCTTTGACCCAGCGCCTCGATCCGTTCAGCGAGGATATGCGCGGGTGGTTCATCGGGTTCCACCTCTTTCGGGCCAATGATCCGGCTGAAGATGCGGGTCATGAGGCGAGAGAGATCGTCCATGATGAGGAAGAAGGCCGGAACGATGACGAGGGAGAGGACGGTCGAGACGATGATGCCACCGATCACCGCCGTGGCCATGGGCGCACGGAAAGACCCGCCTTCGCCCACGCCCAGCGCGGAGGGCAGCATGCCAGCCGACATGGCGATGGAGGTCATCACGATGGGGCGGGCGCGCTTGTGGCCAGCCTCAATCACGGCATCGAAGCGCGACATGCCTTGATTGCGCATCTCGATCGCGAAGTCGATCAGGAGGATGGCGTTCTTCGTCACGATGCCCATCAGCATAAGTATGCCGATCAGTACCGGCATGGAGAGGGCGGAGTTGGTCAGGATCAGTGCCGCCGCCACGCCGCCGATGGCGAGGGGGAGGGAGAAGAGGATGGTGAAGGGCTGAATCACCGATTTGAACAGAAGGATCAGCACCGTCAGCACGAGCATCAGCCCAAGGATCATGGCATTGCCGAAGGCTGCCATGAGTTCCTGCTGCACCTCGGCATCGCCTGCCTCTTGCACCCGAACGCCGGGAGGAAGTTCAACGCTGGCGATGAGTTCGTTGAAGCGGGCGGTTGCGGTGCCAAGTGCCACGCCGACGGGGAGGTTGGCCCCGATGGTGGCGCGGCGTTCGCGGTTGAGACGGTCAACCGTCGAGGGGCCTTCGGCGATGGCGATATCTGCCACGGCGGATAGCGGCACGGTGGCCCCCGTTCCGGTGGCGAGTTTGAGCGCGCCGATGCGGGTGAGGTCTTCGCGGCTGGCATCGTTCAGGCGGACACGAACCGGGATCAGGCGGTTGTCGATGGAGAGTTTTGCCAGCGCCGCATCCACATCGCCAATGGTGGCGACGCGGACAACCTCGGCTATTTGGGCGGTGGTGATGCCCAGACGTGCTGCTTCATTCGCGCGGGGGGTGATCTGAATTTCCGGGCGGGGCAGCGCACCTTCGGAGGCAACGTTGGCAAGAAGCGGATCGCCAGAAAGCGCCTCTTCTAGCCGAGCCACGGCGGTGTTCAGATCGGCCTCGTTGTTGGCGAGGATGGAGAAGGACAGGTCGCGTTCGCCCCGATCATTCAGCTTGAAGGCGCGGATATCGGGGACGGCAGCGAGGCGGCGGAAAATTTCCGCTTCCACTTGGTTCTGGGGGATTGTGCGGCCGGTGTTTTCGACATCGGGCACGATCTGACCTACGACGGGGATCTTGTTGGCGATCTGGGACAGTTTCAGGAGAAGGGAGTGATCGAGTCTTTGGAGGAGAACGGTCACAGAGGCGCGGCGGATGTCGCGGTCGCCTGTGGGGGATGAGCCGCCGAGGACAAAGACATTTTCGACCCCTTCGACCTGACGGATCACTTCCACCATCTTCAGTGTGGTGCGGTCGGTTTCGGCCAGCGTGGTGCCGGGCGGCAGTTCGACCGAGATCGGGATACGGCTGACGTCTTCCGGTGGGATAAAGCTGCCGGGGACCTTGAGCATGAAGTGGATGGATACGGCCAGCACAGCTATGGCCCCAACGAGCGTCAGGTAGCGGGCGGGGATGAACAGGAAGCGACCGGCCGTGGTGGCGCGCACGAAGCGAAGGTAGCCCTTCATGATTGGACCGTCTTCAGCGTGCTTTTCTTCGGCATCCTTGGCGCGCATCAGATAGGCGGCCATCATTGGCGTGATGAGGCGCGCAACGATCAGCGAGAAGATGACGGCGATGGCGACGGTAAGGCCGAATTGCCGGAAATATTGCCCCGGAATGCCTGGCATGAAGGAGACGGGCACGAAGACGGCGACAATGGTGGCCGATGTCGCGATGACGGCGAGGCCGATTTCATCTGCGGCATCGATGGCGGCGCGGTAGGGGGTTTTGCCCATGCGGATGTGGCGGGCGATGTTTTCAACCTCTACAATCGCGTCATCGACAAGGATGCCGGTGGCCAGCGTGATGGCGAGGAAGCTGACAAGGTTCAGCGAGAAGCCCAGAAGATCCATCACATAGAAGGTGGGGATCGCCGAAAGAGGCAAGGCCACCGCCGAGATGAGCGTGGCGCGCCAGTTCTTGAGGAAGGCGAGCACGACGAGGACGGCGAGGATCGCGCCTTCGATCAGGGTGTGCAGCGCGGCTTCGTAGTTGCCGTAGGTATAGAAGACGGTTTCATCGACCAGCTTGATCTGCACCTCAGGGTGGACGGTGCGGAGCGTGTCGAGTTCGGCATTCACCACTTCGGCGACCGAAACCTCAGACGCGCCTTTGGCGCGGAAGACGGCGAAAGTCACGACCTGTTCGCCGTTCAGCCGCGAGAAGGAGCGGAGTTCTTCGTAAGTGTCATTCACCTGACCAAGGTCAGAGAGCCGGACATGGCGGCCAGAGGGGAGCGCGATGGTGGTATTGGCAAGGCGTTCCACCGTCTGCGCATCGCCCAGCGCGCGGATCGCCTGTTCGGCGGCACCGAGTTCGGAGCGCCCCGAGCCAAGATTGGCGTTGGTGGCACGAAGCTGGGCGTTCACCGCGCTGGCGGTGATGCCATAGCTGTCGAGCTTTACCGGATCGAGTTCAACACGGATTTCGCGTTCGGCCCCACCGTATCGGTCGACGCGGCCGATGCCTGTCTGGCCCTGAAGGCTGCGGATGATCGTGTCATCGACGAACCAAGAAAGTTCCTCGATCGTCATGTCGGGGGCGGAGACGGCAAAGGTCATGATGGCCTGACCTTCGACATCGATCCGGGTGACGACGGGGGCTTCGATCGACCCCGGCAGATCGCCACGGATCTGATCAATGGCGTCCTTTGTGTCTTGCACCGCCTTATCGGTGGGCACTTCCATGCGGAATTCGACGACGGTCGTTGATACGCCATCGGTCACGGTGGAAACGACGTTCTTGACCCCGGTGATGCCGGCGACGGCATCTTCGATTTCCTTGGTGATCTGGGTCTCCATCTCGGCCGGGGCCGCACCGGATTGGTTCACGGTGACGGCGACGAGAGGGACGTCAATATTCGGGAAACGGGTGATGGGCAGGCTGTTGAAGCTTTGCCAGCCCAGCACAAGGAGCAGCACAAAGGCCAGCAGCGGGGCGACGGGATTTCGGATCGACCAAGCGGAGAAGTTCATCGCCGAAACCTCAGTTCGTGGTCACAGGGACAGGGTTGATCTTGTCGCCATCGCGGACGAAGGCACCGGCCTTGGTCACCACGACATCGCCGGAGGAAAGGCCTTCGACGATTTCGATCCAGCCAGCGTCGCGGATGCCCGTCTTGACCGGGGTGCGGGTCACCTCTCCATTCACGACCTTCATTACGGTGCTGCCACCGGCAGAGGAACCGACAGCGGTAACCGGCACAGCGACGGTTTCGCGTTCGGCCACAAGGATTTCGGCATCCATGAACATCCCGGCGCGGACATCGGTGGCTTGATCTATGGTGATGCGGGCGCGGCCAAGGCGGGTGGTGGTGTCGATCGTCGGTTCCACGAGGCGGACAGTTCCAGTCAGACGATCAGGTGCGCCGACGGCGACCATCGATACGATTTGGCCGGGGGCGAGGCGGATGAGATCAATCTCAGCTACGTCGCCAGAAAGTTCGAGGGCGCCATCGCGGATTATGGTGAACATCGGCTGCCCGGCCCCAGAGGCGATGGAACCGATGACGGCGTTGCGGTGGGTGATTTCGCCGGAGACCGGGGCCCTCACCTCGGACCGCGAGAGTTGCAGATCGACATTCGCCAGTTGCGCCTGCACCAGAGCCAGTTGGGCGCGGGCGGCTTCGAGTGATTGGGTGGCGACGGTGACGCGGGCGGTGGAGGCGATGGCATTCGCGCTGGCCTGATCGGCGGCGGCCTGCGAGGCGGTGCCCTGCGCCTTGAGCGCGGCGGTCCGTTCGTTGACCCGCTGCGCCTCATCTGCGGCGGCCTTCGCTTCGAGAAGTTGGGCTGCGGCCTGCGCGATGGTCGCCTCGGCCGAGGCGCGGGAGGCGATGTATTGGCTTTTCTGCAATTCGAGTGTGGTTTTCGACAGCGTTGCAAGCACCTGCCCTTCGCTGACCCAATCGCCGACATCGGCAAGCAGGGTTTCGATGGGCTGACCTTCGATCAGTGGCGCGACTTGCACCTGTTCCACCGGGTTCACCAGACCCGATACGATGACGCGATCCCGCAGCAGGCGAGTCTCGACGGGCGAGACGGTAATGGCCGGAAGAATGGGGGCGTTTTCAACTGCGGCCTCATCGGCGGCATAGATTGGCGCTGCGAAGGTGAGGGCGGAGAACAGGGCGGAGGCGACAAGAAGGCTACGCATGAGGGATCAACCTTTCACATCGTCACTGACGATTTCGTCGAGAATGCGGTTTAGGGTTCTAATGATGAGCGCGGTGAGGTCTTCCTGCGCTTGCGGGGTTTGCGAACGGTGCATGGCGCTGGCCTTGACCATCATCACGAGGAGGCTTGCATGGGCACCGTAGGTGACATGGGCCTCTTCGAATGAGATGCCTCTTACCCGTGCGAAAACGATGCAGAGATAACGCTTCACTTCGGTTTCCATCTGAAGCGCGATTTCAGCGATCTCGGGTTTGCGGCGGGCGGCGGCGGTCACTTCGGCCCAAAGCTGGCCATCGTCGGTGCAGGTGTCTTCTTCGATCCGGAAGCGGAGCGCCTCGCGCAGGGTGCGCATCGGATCGGGGCTTTCAATGATCTGGCTGAACTGATCTTCGACTTCGGCAAGGTCGCGTGTGACGAGGGCGGCAACGATGGCGGCCTTGGACGGGAAGTAGCGGTAGAAGTTCCCCACACTCATCCCGCAGGCGCGGGCGAGATCCTGCATCGATGCGCCGTCAAATCCCTTTTCAGCAAAGGCCAGACGCACACCTTCGAGGATTTCGACAGCGCGGATTTCGGCCTGTGGTGGGGTGCGATCGGGTTGGTTCAAGGTGCGTCTCTGGTTGGGCTTAAGCGAGAATGAACGTTCATTCACACATAGAAGGTCGTCGGTCGGCGTCAAGCGCTTTGTGGAGGAGAAGGGGGCCTGTGGCGGAAGATTTCCGGGATTTTTTATAGTTTTCGGGAGTGGTTTTTCTAACTTTCGATTTTAAGGCGAGAAACGAGTGCAATTAAAGGTTGCGAGTTAATTGGATCTTGAGGGGTGCGGGATAAGGGTCGGAGCGGCCAGATCGGGGGGAAAGCTCGGTCCTTTTGGGCCATTCGTGACCGACGGCAGGTAGCGCGGACAACGGCGTCGGCAGCAGTGTCGTTGAGGATAAGGAGTTGGCGCAAAGGGTACCTTGATCCCGTCGCAATCTGGGCATGGCCGCCCTGATGATGCCACATTGTGGCCAAACGGCCACGATTTTGACGGCAAAGTGGTCTTTTTTGGGGGGACCTGACCGTAAACTGGGGTTTATGGGCCCATTTTCGCCGCCCAACCCCGATTGACGGCGAAAAATGGCTTAGGAGCAGATGATTCGTTTCCGTCTTGGTTCGGATTGTTCCCCAAGCCTAAACAGACCACACGCTTAGGTTGTATGATTGTCATTCAAAATACTCTAGGGCGTGAATTGTGCCTTATTCTGGAGGGGCTAAAGGCATAAATAAGGCGAAAATTTGACCGACATCTGTTGGCGCGTTAACGAAAGTTAATACCGTCCCATACGTTGGGATGCACCCGCTGCCAGGAGTTAGGTCATGAAGTCTCGTCGTTCGCGTTACATTCCCAAGAAGCGTAAGGTTGCGGGTTTCGGCTCGGCCTTCATGATCATGGGGACCCTGTTCATTCTGCCGCATACGGCGGGTGCGCATGTGCAATCGCTTTCCACTGATGATGAAGAAGAACAGTGGTGCGAAATCCTTGAGGAAGTCCCCCTCAACGAAGCCCTTCTCGCCCAGCTGCGGCTGAGAGAGGATTATCTTGAGATCCTTGAATACGTGCAGAACGAATGCGGTGATCTGGCTGGTCTGCTGATCGGGCCGACGGGAACGATCCCGGAAGTGGCCGATCAGGCGACGGACGGGCCTGATAATGACCCGCCAGAGGATGATGACGAAGGCGATACGCCGACGGACCCGACGATCCCGACCGATCCGAGCAACGGAACGGACCCGGTGGACCCGACCAACGGCACCGACCCGGTCGATCCGACCAACGGCACGGACCCGGTTGATCCGACCAATGGCACGGACCCGGTCGATCCGACCAATGGCACGGACCCGGTCGACCCGACCAACGGCACCGACCCGGTCGACCCGACCAACGGCACCGACCCGGTCGATCCGACAAATGGCACGGACCCGGTTGACCCGACCAACGGCACCGACCCGGTCGACCCGACCAACGGCACCGACCCGGTCGATCCGACAAATGGCACGGACCCGGTTGACCCGACCAACGGCACGGACCCGGTCGACCCGACCAATGGCACGGACCCGGTCGACCCGACCAACGGCACCGACCCGGTCGACCCGACCAACGGCACGGACCCGGTCGACCCGACCAACGGCACGGACCCGGTCGATCCGACAAATGGCACGGACCCGGTCGATCCGACCAACGGCACCGACCCGGTCGATCCGACAAATGGCACGGACCCGGTCGATCCGACAAATGGCACGGACCCGGTCGATCCGACCAATGGCACGGACCCGGTCGATCCCGATGACTCGGACGACGACAACGACGACTCGGACGACGACAACGGCGACGACCCTGAAGACGATGGAGAGCCCGAGGACGACAACGGCGATAAATCCAAGGAAGACGACAAGTCCAAGGATGACAACGGCGACAAGTCGGGTGACGACCGTGGCGACAAGGATGACAACGGCGACAAGTCCGGTGACGACCGTGGCGACAAGGATGACAACGGCGACAAGTCCGGTGACGACCGTGGCGACAAGGACGACAACGGCGACAAGTCCGGTGACGACCGTGGCGACAAGGACGACAACGGCGACAAGTCCGGTGACGACCGTGGCGACAAGGACGACAACGGTGACAAGTCCGGTGACGACCGTGGCGACAAGGACGACAACGGTGACAAGTCCGGTGACGACCGTGGCGACAAGGACGACAACGGTGACAAGTCCGGTGGCGACAAAGGCGACAAGGGCGGAAACGGTGACAAGTCCGGTGGCGACAAGGGCGGCAAGGGCGGCAACGGTGACAAGTCCGGTGGCGACAAAGGCGACAAGGGCGGAAACGGTGACAAGTCCGGTGGCGACAAAGGCGACAAGGGCGGAAACGGTGACAAGTCCGGTGGCGACAAAGGCGACAAGGGCGGAAACGGTGACAAGTCCGGTGGCGACAAAGGCGACAAGTCCGGTGGCGGCAATGGTGGCAAGTCCTGATCGCCAGCCCAAATGAAATGACGAAGGCCCGCGCTATTACGCGGGCCTTTTTCTTTTGCCTCGGGTCGACGATTAGCCGAGGTCGCGGATTTCAGCCTCGTATGCCGGGAGAACTGTCTCAAGCTGGCGGGCGAACCGTTCAGAGAACCCGACTAGGTCACGCCGAATCGCGCCAACACCATCAAGGGACCTTCCGGGCAGCAGGTTGAGGGACCGACCATCATCGCCTGCGGCGTGGCGAAGGGCCTCTTCTTCCACAGGAAGACCAAACTGTGTGAGGAGGCGGCGTGCGGTACCGACAGGATCGGCCACCATCTCTTCATAGCGGATTTCGGCCATCGGATTGGGCATCGTAGCCTGCCAGCGGCGGGCAAGATATTCGGTCCGGGCGATGGCGCGGGCGGCGGTGCCGAGGTCATAGGTGTAGCGATGCGCCTTGTTGAACTGCTTGAAGTAAAGTGACGCGGCAAGATCGCGTGTATCCCGGCGGACAAAGACGATGGGCACATCAGGGTGCAAGGGGCCAAGGAGGCCGAGTTGTTCCAGACTGCCGGGCGTCGTATCGATGCAGCGGATGGCCCCTTTCTTGGGGCCGTATTTCAAGCGATCCGCAAAATGGTCACGGATGGGTTGGCCAGGCAGGGCGCGCAGGGCGCGGATGGTGCCATCTGCGCCACCAGACCGATCTACATCGAGGAAGAGGTTATAAAGAACAGAGGTTTCCCCGACTGCATAAAGACTGGGCTGAGACCCAAGCAGCTTTTCCAGAAGCGTCTTGCCCGACCGGGGAAGGCCCGCGATCACGAAAAGGGGGCAGGCGTCAGGTGGGGTCATCGGGGAATGGCGCCGCTGGAAGGCCAAATCGAGTTCCGGCAGCAGGCGGCTGAAGGAATATTCGAGGCGGCGGTTTTCGTGCACGTCTTCGCGCATCCGGCGGTTGCCTTCGTCAAAAAGGCGGAAGGCCAGATCATCTTCGCCGGCGACCATGTGAATCTGGGCGCGCAGGAACCATGTCGAGGCGCGATCATAAGGTTTCATCCCATCGTCATCGGCAGCGCGGACGAGTTGGGTATAGATGTCATCCTGCGGCGTGATGGTTTCGAAATCCATCAGCTCGCGGATCGAGTTCAGATGGGCAGGATTGTCGCGCAGGATGGCGCGATAGATGGTGGCGCCCTTTTCCCAACGGCGTGCAAGGACGTGGATACGCGCCTGCATGATGCGATGGGTAACAGAGGAGGGGAATAGTTTCGCCGCTTCGCGCGCATTTTCAATTGCAAGATCAAGCCGTTCCATCGCGATGAAGGAGCGGGTGCGTATCTTCCACGCCTCGGCCTGTTTACGATCGATGCGGGTGACTTCGTTGCACAGGATGATCGCCTGTTCGAAGCGTCCGTCTTCTTCTGCTTCGTCGGCATCTTCCAGCTTGTCTGCGAGGGCGTCTTGCAGGCTGCTCACACTCTGGTCCGTTTCTTGATCTTGGTATGCGGTCGATAAGGCCTTGAGTTGGACGTCAGGTCAAGGCAGGCAGACCGGCAGGGCCGCGAAGTGGCAAGGCCCTGCACAAACGGGAGCGATCAGCTGTTGGGTAGAATCCCCCCGGCCATGACCGATACCCAGCGCGACGGTTGGCGCGGATCTTGCAGACGCAGGAAAGTGTAGCCGGTTTTCTGCCACGGCAGGATGCGGCTGTTCATGTTATCGAGGACGAGGTCCTGCGTTCCGGTGCGAAGGATGAGAACGGCATGGGGTTGGCGCTTGCGATCCAGCACGACGGCAATGAGAAGTTGCTCCGCAGGGATTCCCACGCGGATCAGTTCGCGCTTTTTGTAAAGCGCGTAATCTTCGCAGTCGCCGCCGCGCGCGGTGGGAAGGGACCAGCGTTCCATGATGCGGTATTGGTTCAAGTCCGAGATCGGCCGGATGCTGCGATTGGCGCGGGAGTTCACGGTGCGCACCGTTTGCATCAGCGCGTCATCGACCAGAATGGTGCGGTTGGATTTCGCACAGGCCCAGTCATACGTCGCGCAAATGCCCTGTGCGCCAGGGGGGGGCGTCACCTCAGCCCGGATTGGGATGATGTCGGCCGAAGGGCGACGCGCATCGATAGCCATGGCGGGCATGGTGGCAGCCATACCGAGCAGAACGGCAAGCACGGCGGCCCCTGCGCGATGCGCAAAGAAGTGCCGGAAACGGTGCGGGCGAGCGAGCATGGTGGTCCCCGAAGATAAGCAGAGCAGCGGGGACAGAGGACATTTTGCAGGCGGCGTGGGTGGGGCCAAAAAAAGGCAATATCAGCACATCTCTGGGACGGAGAAGGGGCAGAATTGCAACCAATAGGGGTAGTTAGGGGAAGAACTCGCTTATTGGTTATAAATTAGCATCAGTGACGGGCATCCGTTCGTATGGGGTCGAACAGCAGACGTAGCCCATTTAAGACCACAAGAAGCGTGCCACCTTCGTGCCCGATCACCGCTAGGGGAAGCGGAAGGTCGAAGAACAGGCCCCCGATGACCAGAAGGACCATCGCGCCCAGCGCGAAGGCAAGGTTCTGGCGGATGATGCGCGCGGTGCGGCGGGCGAGGTGATGGGCGGCGGCAAGGCGTTCCATGTTTTCGGACAAAAGCGCGACCTCGGCGGCCTGAAGTGCCACTTCGCTTCCGGCAGCGCCCATGGCGATGCCGACATCGGCGCGGGCAAGGGCCGCGGCGTCGTTCACGCCATCGCCAACAAAGGCGACGGGGCCTTCGCGAGCAAGTTCGTCAACCAGCCGAACCTTTTCGCCGGGCAGAAGATCGGCCTGAATATCCTGCGGGGCAAAGCCGAGCGATTGGCCGATACGCAAGGCGACAGGGCGCCGATCCCCGGTCATCATCCGGAATTGGGTGATGCCAGCAGTGCGCAATGCCTCGAGCCCGCGACGGGAGGTTTCGCGGGGCTGATCCGCCACGGTGATTGCGCCCAGAAGACGCGGCCCAGTTCCAAAATACACGACCGTTTCCGCCCCATCCGCAAGTTCGGCCAAGGCGGGGTGGTCCTCGGTGGCCTGCATTCTGGCAAGCATGCGTGGATTGCCCGCCCAGACCTGCGCGCCTTCGCATTTGCCGATGATGCCTTCGCTGGGGCTGGAGGTTACTTCGGTGACGGATTTCGGCATCAGGCCCTGTGCTGCGGCCGCGCGGCGAATGGCGGCGGCAATCGGGTGTTCGGATTGCGATTCAAGTCCTGCCGCAAGGGTCAGAAGACCGTGGGCATCCCCTTCCACGGGCAGCACGCGGGTAACCTCGGCCTTGCCGGTGGTAAGGGTGCCCGTCTTGTCGAAGGCGAAGCTTTTCACTTCGGCAAGGCGTTCAAGCGCGGCGCCACCCTTGAACAGGACACCACCCCGCGCAGCGGCGGAGAGGGCGGAAAGGATGGCGGCAGGAACGGATATGACGACGGCGCAGGGGCTTGCCGCGACAAGGATGGTGGCGGCACGGTAAAGGGCATCGGACTCTGGCATCCCAAGGCGGATGAACAGAAGAAAGAGGAGAGATGAGCCGAGAAGGACAGCAATCGTATAGCGCTGGCCGAACCATTCGGAAAACCGTTCAGAGGGGGCCTTCATTGCCTGCGCCTCTGTTACCATTCGGATCATGCGGGCGACGGTGGATTGCGACAGGGGACGGTCCACGCGCAAGGCGAGGATAGCGTTCAGGTTGACGGTCGCCTCATGAAGTTTCGCACCGGGTGCCTTTGTTACGGGAAAGGATTCCCCCGTGATGGAAGATTCGTCCAAGGCGCCTTCGCCTTCGATCAATGTGCCGTCGACGGGAACGCGGGCGCCGGGACGAAGGATGACCGTATCGCCCATGACAAGCGTATCGACGGCGACCTCTTCCGTTGTGCCGTCATCGCGGCGAAGGACCGCTGTTTCCGGGCGCAGGGCCATCAGGGCCTCGACCGCGCGGCGGGCCTTGCCCATCGCCCGATCTTCGAGCGTGCCGGAAAGGGAGAAAAGGGTGAGAAGCACCGCCCCTTCCAAAGCCGATCCAACAGCGGCGGCAGTCAAGGCAGCGATGACCATGAGAAGGTCGATATCCAGCACCTTTTCGACCCAAAGCGCGCGCAGAGCTGAGGCGGCCGCTGGAATGCCGCCTGCAAGATAGACAGCCCAGAGAGCAGGTGATGCAACGGCAGGCGGTAGGGTAAGAAAAAAGGAACCGGCAAGAACGATGACCATTCCCGCGACGGTGATCACGGTGAGGAAAAGTCCTAGTCGATCATCCGTAAACAGTTCCTTCATGATTGCATGATTATCGCAGTGCAGGGCTTGGACAAGCGATAACACCCAATCCGGCAACGCTGCGTGCAACCTATGGGATATTGTGAATCAGGATCGGTTGATGTTTATGAATCCTCGGGTGTGGGCCTGCCGCAGTTTGGCTGTGGCCGGAAGGCAGGAGGATAGGGTGCCCGAAGAGATTTCGGTCGTTCGGATGCTCAATGAGCTGGTGCGGACGCCACTTCCGGGCCTCGATGAGGCTGTAAGCCGCTGTATCGCGCAGTTGGCCGAGGTTTCCGGTGCAAACTGGGCCTGCCTTTATCGTATGGAAGAGGCGCACCTTCGGAAGCGCAGCAGTTATATTGCGCCGGGACACGAGGCCATCGAATGCGATGGCGACAGGCTGTTGCAGCCGCTGCTGCCCGAGTTGATTGCGAACCGACCTGTCCATGTGGCTGACCGGACCGCCCTGCCCGCCGATAATCCATTGCACGAAGTGGCCGTCTGCGGTGCCCTTTTGGTGCTGCCGATCAATGAAAACGGGAAACTGACCGGTGTTCTGGCTTTTGTGTTCGCAACGCCGCAAACCGATTTTGGCCCCATCAAGATCGACCGGATGAAGGCGGCGGCGGAGGTCCTGGAAACGGTGCTGGCCCGCCGCGAAACAGAAATGCGCTATCTGGAAACGTCGCGGCGCATGGAGGCGACGCTTTCCGCACTGCCCGATCTGCTGTTTGAGGTGACCGCAGATGGGCGGTTCTCTGGTTTCGTGGCCGGACCAAGGCATCTGATGATTGTGTCGCCGGAAAAGCTGCAGGGGCAGAGCTTTGCCAAATTGCTGCCGCCCAAGGTGACCCGAATCGTGCAGGGTGCGCTTGAACGGGCCTTGAGCGAGGGCCGGGTGGAGGGTGTGCGCTATCGGCTGGATCTGCCGGACGGGCCGCATTGGTTTGAATTGACGGGTGCAATGAAGCCGTCGGATGCCCCCGATACGCCGCCAAACGTCATCTTTCTTGTGCGGGACGTGACCGCCGACACGCGCATGCGCGACGAGGTGACCCAGCTGGGCAAGATCGTCGAGGCGATGTCAAACCTCGTGTGTATCATTGATCTGGATGAGAAGGTCGTCTGGTGCAACGCGGCCTTCGAAAAGCAGACTGGTTGGAGTCTTGATGAGCTGCGCGGGCGTAACTTGGGCGAGGTGATCCGCGTTCCGGGCAACGATCCCAAGAATGTCGAGGCCGTCCGCGAGGCGATGCGCCAGCGTGAGCCTTATTCGGGCACGACGATCAATCAGGATCGGTGGGGGAATCGCTATTGGATCGATTTCAACGTGGTGCCTTTGCACGATGCGCAGGGTGATCTGGCAGGTTTCGTGACGATTGAGACGGTGATCACCAAGCTGAAGGAGCAGGAAGCGGCCATGGCGGGCCTTGCCCGTAGCGCGACAGAGGCGCGCGAACGGCTAGAAAACGCGGTGCGCGCCCTGCCCGATGCGGTGATCATCCTTGATGATCAGGAGCGTGTCGTGGTCGCCAATGGTGCCTATGCCAACATGCTGCCGGGGATGGCCCCATTTGTGCGACCGGGTGCGAAGTTGGAAATGACCCTTCGCAAGGGCGTTGAGCTTGGAATTTTTGGCCCCTGCTCATCCCCCGAAGAGGCCGAGGCTTGGGTTGCCGAACGGATGGCCACCTATCGGAAACCCTTTGATCAAGACGAGGTGCAACTGCCGGATGGCCGTTGGATGCGCCGTCTGCACACCCGAACGTCAGACGGTGGCATCGTCGCCATCGCCATCGATGTGACAGCGCGGCACAATCAGATTGCCGCGCTGGATTCCGCCAATCAGGAACTGAGTGCAGCACTTGAGAAGCGCGATCAGGCCGAGCGCAATCTACGAAGCATCATCGACGGGGCGGCGGTCGGCACATGGGAATGGGATATCGCCAACGATGTGCTGCGGGTGGGGGGCCGCTGGGCCGAGATGTTGGGCCGCGACAAATCGGAATCCGGTCTCTTTACCTTGTCTGAATTCCGCGCCTCGATCCATCCGGATGATGTGGTGTTGCTGCCCAATCCGTTTCGAGATGACCTTGAATTGGGCGAAAGATTTCATGAGATCGAATTCCGGCTGCGCCATGATGATGGCGGCTGGGTGTGGGTGCTTTCGCGGTCGCGGGTGACAGAGCGGGCTGCGGACGGCACTCCCCTTCGTATGGCGGGGGTTCATCTGGATATCTCGGACCGCAAGCGGCTGGAACAGCAGTTGCAGGCCGGGCGCGCCTATCTGTCTGAGGTGATGGATACATCCATCGCGGCACTGGCGGTTCTGAATGAGCGTGGGGCCATGACCTATGCCAATCAGGAAGCAGAGCGAATTCTGCGGCTGGAAAGATCGGCCCTCCGCGGCCGTCTTTACAACGATCCAAAATGGCAGCTTCAGCGGCTGGATGGCACGCCCCTACCGGATGAAGAACTGCCATTCCGGCAGGCTTTGGCCCATGGTGGGATCGTGCGTGACATTCGCTTTGCCGTCCATTTGCAGGACGGGACGCGGCGGGTTCTTTCGGCGAATGCGGTTCCCTTGATGCCAGCCGATGGCGGGCAGCATGTCGTTGTATCCTTTTCCGACATCACGGATGAACTGGCCTCCACCGCCCGGTTGGAAGAAGCGCGCGCCAAGGCGGAAGAGATGAGCCGCGCGAAATCGATCTTCCTTGCCAATATGAGCCACGAGATCCGGACACCTTTGAACGGGGTCTTGGGGATGGCAGAAGTACTGGACAGCCTTGTGGGAGTGCCGGAACAAAAGCAAATGGTCGCGACCATCCGTCGTTCGGGCGAGACACTGTTGACGGTGCTGAACTCGATCCTCGACATGTCGAAGATCGAGGCCGGGAAAATGGAACTGGAACGGGTTCCGATGGTGCTGTCGGATATTCTTGCCCAAGTCGAAGCGCTGCATCGGGTGAAGGCCGAAGAAAAGGGGTTGGAATTGCAAGTTCTGACCAGCGCGGGGGCCGATCTTCCGCGCATAGGCGACCCGCATAGGTTGACTCAGATCCTGAACAACCTTTTGAGCAATGCGATCAAGTTCACCGAATCCGGGCGGGTGCGGCTAAAGCTGTCTTGCCGCCCGGGCAAGCCCATCAACATAGATGTTTCGGACACCGGTGTCGGCATGACCGAAGCACAGCTTTCCCGTGTCTTTGAGAGTTTCGAACAGGCCGATGGGTCGATGACCCGGCGCTTTGGTGGCACCGGTCTGGGCCTTTCGATCGTGCGGCAACTGGTTGTCCTGATGGGGGGGATGATCTCGCTTCAAAGCCAAACGGGGGAAGGGACACAAGTGCGCGTCGTGATCCCCTTGCCAGAAGCAGAGATTGGATCGGTGTCGGTTCCCGAACCGGATGAAGCGCCC
Organism: Fuscovulum ytuae; assembly: GCF_029953595.1. Taxonomy (NCBI): domain Bacteria; kingdom Pseudomonadati; phylum Pseudomonadota; class Alphaproteobacteria; order Rhodobacterales; family Paracoccaceae; genus Fuscovulum; species Fuscovulum ytuae. The sequence goes on from NZ_CP124535.1 coordinate 2,656,208, forward strand.
GACATCTCTGCGCTTCAGGGGCGTAACCTGCTGATCGCCGATGACAATGTCACCAATCGGATGGTTCTAGCGGAAATGCTTGGCCATAGCGGATTGCGGACCACGATGGTGGAGAACGGGCTAGAGGCCGTGACAGCATGGGAACGGGCGCAGGCGCAGGAAAGCCCGTTTGACCTGTTGCTTCTGGATATTACCATGCCTGTCATGGATGGAATGCGCGCGCTTGCCGAAATCCGTGAACGTGAAGGTCATTCTGGGAACGCCCCTGTTCCTGCGATTGCAGTGACGGCGAACGCCATGCCCAATCAGGTTGCCGATTACATCATGGGGGGCTTTGACACGCATCTGGCAAAACCGTTCAAGCGGAAAGAACTGCTTCATGCCGTGAAAACACTGTTGCGGGGTTGAAGCGATTTTCCACCGAAATATCGCTTGATCGTAAGTGGGAATCTGGTTCTGTGTTAAGACGTATTTCTATCCCTGATTTGACCACATTATCGCCCATGAGTTGTGGTGCGGTGGAATTGGGCTAGTTATTGTAAACAGGGCATGTGCATGAACGCTGCGACGTATCAGCAGAAGTATCGCGTCCTCCTTGCGGAGGATGATGAGGTGAACCAGCAGATTGTGATGGCGTTCCTGTCGGCAGCGCCCCATATCGAACTAACTATCGTCGGCGATGGGCGCAGCGCGTTGGAGGCTGCGCTGGGCACGAAGTATGATTTGATGCTGTTCGATCACAATATGCCCCATATCACGGGTGATCGGGTGATCCGCTATCTTCGGTCTGGAAACTCGAGCAATGCAGCGACGCCCGTCATCCGTTTCACCGCTGATGCGGATCGGGTGGATATCCGGACACAGGATGGATTGATCGATGCCATCCTGCCCAAACCCCTGAAGGCCGAGACATTCCTTTCGACGATCGAATCCATTCTGCAACTGGGGTGATCCGTGACCCGCATTTGGCCATGGAAGGCGCGGATGACGACTGAACGCGAAGAGCCATTGCGTAATAGCGCCGAACCGGACTGGGGCCTTGTGACCCCTGAGGCGCTTTTGATGGCCGAACGGCGCCTGCGCGATGTGATCGAGGGTGCGCAGGTGGGCACCTGGACCTGGGATTTCGATTCGGTCGGCCAGATTGTGAATGATGTCTGGGCGGCGATGCTGGGCTACGAGCTTTCGGAATTGCCGCTGATTACCTATGAGACGTGGAGCACGTTGATCCATCCGGATGACAAGGATTGGGTCGAGGCTGAGTTGCGCAGGTGTAGCGAAGGCGAAGACGACAGCTATGAGGCCGAATACCGGGTGCGCCACCGGGCCGGCCATTGGATATGGGTGCTTGATCGCGCAAGAGTGGTGCGCCGCAAACCGGACGGATCGCCAAAGGTGATGGCGGGCATCCAGATCGAGATTTCGGAACTTAAGTCACGCGAGGCAGCACTGATCCGTGCGAAGGCCGAGTTGGAACAGGCGCTTGCGCTAAGGGCCAGCGCAGAACAGCGGTTTTCGGACATCGCGGCGGTGACGGATGGCTGGCTGTGGGAACAGGATCAGGACCTGCGTTTTTCCTATCTTTCGGCGACGGAACATCTTGAGCAGCTGGGGCTGAATGCAGACAGCATCATCGGCAAGACGCGGGACGAGTGGCTAAAGGAGCACCCAGAGGTGCGGGCCAGCGCGGATTGGGAGATCGTCCTGTCGGCGCTGCGCGAGAGGAGACCATTTCGCAATTTTGTCTATCGTGCGCCTCTGGCACCCGATGGAAGCGAAAGATGGTTTCGCATTTCGGGGCAGCCGGTCTTTGATGGATCGGGTGTGTTTCTTGGTTATCGCGGCGTCGGATCTGATGTTTCAGAGCTGTATCTTGCGAAAGCGAGGGCCGAAGAGGCGAGTCGGACGAAATCCATGTTCCTTGCGAATATGAGCCATGAAATCCGCACGCCGATGAACGGCGTTCTGGGGATGGCCGAGGTGCTGGAGGCCGCCCTGACCGACCCGGAACATAAGCGGATGATCGGCACGATCCGCAAGTCGGGTGAGACGCTGTTGAATATCCTGAATGATATCCTTGATATGTCGAAGATCGAGGCAGGGAAACTTGAACTCGAGAATGTCCCGTTCAGCCCTGTTGAGTTGGCCGAGCGTGTAGAAGACCTGCATCGCCTGAAGGCAGATGAAAAAGGGCTGGATTTCGAAGTTCTGGTTTCCACAGGGGCCGAGTTGCGGCGGATGGGCGATCCGTTCCGGGTGCAACAGATCATGCATAACCTTGTGTCCAACGCCATAAAGTTCACCGATCAGGGGGAAGTGACGGTCGAGGTTTCGGGGCGACTGGGGACGCCGTTGGTCCTTGAGGTGCGGGACAGCGGCATCGGCATGTCGGCCGAAGAGATCGATCGATTGCATGAAGAATTCCGGCAGGCGGATAGTTCCGTCACCCGGCGTTTTGGCGGCACCGGGCTAGGTATGGCGATCACGCGAACCTTGGTGAACCGGATGGACGGCGATATTCGCGTGACGTCTGCCCCCGGTGTTGGGACGACGGTGCGGGTCACCCTGCCCCTATCCGTAACGGAAGCTGCGCCAGAGCCCGCATCCGTGCAGACAGAATTGCAGGTTGACGGGCGGCTGGATGGGCTGCGGATTCTGGCTGCGGATGACAATGGAACAAACCGTTCCGTTCTGGAACTGATGCTGACGCGATGTGGTGCGACGGTGACCACGGTGGATGACGGATGGCAGGCCGTTCAGGCATGGGAGCCGGGTAAGTTCGACGCCGTTCTTTTGGATATCGCGATGCCAGTGATGGATGGCAAAGGCGCACTTGAAGAAATTCGGGCCCGCGAGGCAGCTATCGGCAAGGGCCGGGTGCCGATCATCGCAGTGACGGCGAATGCGATGTCGCATCAGATCGTGGAGTATCTGATGTGGGGGTTCGACAGCTGCGTGTCGAAGCCGCTGACCATGACCGATGTTACCAAGGCCATTCGGTCACTGGTGATGAAGGCCTAATCTTCGGTCAGTTCAGCCAAGAGCGACATGAATTCTCGCAGTGCGCGTTGCAGAACCTTGGGGGCTGCATCTTTGGTGCAAAGTTGTTCGACTTCATCGGCGATCTCGCCCAATCGCGTATGGCCGAGTGAGGCCGCAACACCCGCAATTTTATGCGCGACAATGCGGATATCGTTTCGGGCAGGCGCAGGGTCGTGGCCTGATTCCAATTGCATCCAGCCACTATTGAGGATGTCGAGCCGTTCACCAGCGGCCATGCGGAACATCCGGTCAGCGCGCGCCAAAGGGTGATCGGCATTCTGGCCTACCCACAGCCCGACTGCCGTCATGCGACGAGTTGCCCGTTCTTGCTGCGGCGTTCCGGTGGCGTCGTCGCCGACTGGATTGCGCGTTCAAGGATGCGGGTCGGCTTTGTCGGTGAAAGGAACGCGCTGCGCGCGGGTTCTCCTACGCGGACCTGAGGCACAGGCAACCGATCCGATGCATAGATGGTTTCAAAATCCATCAGGCCAATATTGATAAGGATTTCAAGGTCATCCGGCGATTGTCCAAGATCACGTTCCGTCATGCAGACGAAGGTGCCGCTTCCGGCATAAGCGATCATGACCTCTTCGGTCTTGAGTGCGTCTACGATCTGAGCGGCCACATCACCAAGCATCTGCACATAGGTCGCGCCAGACGCCTTGTTAAAAATGATGCTGGCGTTCTTTACGTGGATCGCAAAGGCGGAGGTGGAATACATCCGCTTGACCCCAAGGGTCAGGAGGTAGTTTTCCATCGCGAGAAATTCGATGCCGCGTTCGAAACCGGGGATAAGGATCGGGGTTTCGAATTCGGCCTTTATCTCGGCCGCTGCGGCACGTTGACCGACGAGGCGCGCGAATTCTGCAAGGCGCCGGCGTTCGGCGAGAAGGCGGTCAACCATCCCGATCCGGGCCCGCAATTCGATGATGTCGAGGGGCTTGGTGATGTAATCGGTCGCACCGGCAGCGAATGCTTCATCCACGGCATTCTTGCCGGACATGGCAGTGATCATCAGGATCGGGGTCTGCCTGTAGGCCGTGCGTGTGCGGATGGCGGCCGTAACGGCGGCACCGTCCATGTCGGGCATCTGCATGTCTGACAGGATGCAATCATAGAGCGTCCCGGAATAATCCAGTTCGTGCAACGCCTCTTCACCAGAGGGCATGGTTGTAACCTGTGCGTAGCCGATCATCTTGAGCATACCGGCCAAGAGTTCGAGAAACACAGGATCGTCATCGATCGCGAGGATTCTCATTACAAAACTTCCCATTCCTTGGTCACGCTGCCCTGATTGGAAGGGTCACACGCAAATCAGCTACCCCAGCCTAAAATTCATCCTTAATAACGGCAAAAGTAGGACAGGTTAACGGTGTTTAAAGGCCGGTAAACGATCGCTTTGGCGGGGACCAGCGCTTCAATCAGATCGGCACCGTGGTCCGGAGAGAATCTTGTGGAAAACTGAGGTGAAATGGGAAATTGCCTAGATTTCAGGCAAATACTGACCGTGCGGACAGAGCGTAATCGTGACGGAAAGCGTCGTTTTTGACCCCTTTCGATTGACGCACCCCGCCTCGTCGCCCTAGGTAGGGCGATCAACTAAGCGTCGCCTAAGCGACCGATCCTCAGGGGGTATTTGAATGCAGGGTCTGCTTGGACTCTCGACACTTATTGATCGTTTCAATGTCATCGTCGGTAAGGCGGTCGGCTGGTTGATCCTTGTGGCCATTCTGGTGAGTGCGGCCAACGCCGTTGTGCGGAAAGTATTCTCTACCTCGTCCAATGCTTGGCTGGAATTGCAGTGGTATCTGTTCGGGGCGGCGTTCATGTTGGCTGCCGCCTATACCCTGAAGCAGAACGAACATGTGCGCATCGACGTGATCTACGGCCGGGTGAGCGACCGCACACGGCAGTGGATTGATCTGTTGGGGCATCTGTTCTTTCTGATGCCCTTCGTGGGGCTGATGGTTTACTACCTTGTGCCTTATGTTGCTTCATCTTTCCGGAGCGGCGAGGTGTCGACGAATTCCGGCGGGCTGATCATCTGGCCTGCAAAGGCCATCCTACTGATTGGGTTCATTCTTCTGACGTTGCAGGGGATTTCCGAGATCATAAAGAAGGTCGCGATCATGCGCGGGCTGATCGAGGACCCGCATCCGTTCCATAACGCCAAGGAGCAAGCAGAGCTTGAGGCGCAGGCTTTGCTGGATGAGGTGCGGAAATGATCGAGTTCATCGCGCTTAACCTTGCGCCGATCATGTTCGCGAGCCTCGTGATCTTTTTGATCCTTGGCTATCCGGTGGCGTTCGCCCTTGCCGCGAACGGGTTGTTGTTCTTTTTCATCGGGGTGGAGCTTGCGCCTCTTTCGGGTGGGTCGATCACGCTGGATTGGCCATTGCTGAACACCCTGCCCAATCGCATCTGGGGGGTAATGTCGAACGAGACCCTTTTGGCGATCCCGTTCTTCACCTTCATGGGGATCGTTCTGGAACGGTCCGGGATGGCTGAGGATCTGCTGGACACGATCGGGCAGTTGTTCGGGCCGATCCGGGGTGGCGTGGCCTATGCTGTCATCTTGGTGGGCGCGCTATTGGCTGCGACGACGGGGGTGGTGGCGGCATCGGTGATCGCGATGGGGCTTATCAGCCTGCCGATCATGTTGCGCTATGGGTATGACCGTCGCGTGGCAGCGGGCACGATTGCCGCCAGCGGGACCTTGGCGCAAATCGTGCCGCCATCGCTGGTTCTGATTGTGCTGGCGGATCAGTTGGGTCGATCGGTTGGCGATATGTATCACGGTGCGATCCTGCCCGCGTTGATCTTGGTCGGGCTGTATATGGCCTATGTCTTTTTGCTTTCGATCTTTCGGCCGAATGCTGTGCCTGCCCTGCCGCCCGAGGTGCGGACGCTGGGTCGTGGGGTGAAATCGTTGTTGGTGGCCGCAGCGGCAATGATGGGGATCGGCTATGGCGCGCACGTCTGGCTGTATCCGACCCAAGGGGCGAATGCTGATGTTCTGGGTGCGGTGGTCGGTGTTCTGGTGATCTATGGGTACACGTTGGCCGACAAGGCGCTGGGCCTAAACACGATGTCACGGTTGGCGCAGCAGGTGATATTTGTGCTGATCCCGCCGCTTGCCCTGATTTTCCTTGTGCTCGGGACGATCTTCATCGGGCTTGCGACGCCGACCGAGGCGGGCGCGATGGGGGCGGTAGGGGCGCTGGTTCTGGCCTTTATGAAGCGTCGGCTCAAGTTGCCGGTCATCACCCAAGCGCTGGCGGCGACGACGCGGTTGTCGGCTTTCGTGATGTTCATCCTGATCGGGGCGAGGGTGTTTTCGCTGACCTTCTATGGCGTGAATGGCCATGTTTGGGTGGAGCATCTGCTGACGTCGGTCCCCGGAGGCGAATACGGGTTCCTGTTCGTGGTGAACGTGGTCCTGTTCGTTCTTGGCTTTTTCCTCGACTTCTTTGAACTGGTCTTCATCATCGTGCCGCTGATCGTGCCTGCGGCGGATGCCTTGGGGATCGATCTGATCTGGTTGGGCGTAATCCTTGCCATGAACATGCAGACGTCCTTCCTGACGCCGCCCTTCGGCTTTGCCTTGTTCTATCTGCGGTCGGTCGCGCCCAAGTCGCGCTACAAGGATACGGTCACTGGAAAGTTGGAAGATCCGGTGCGGACGGATCAGATATATGCAGGCGCGATCCCGTTTATCGTGATCCAGATGTTCATGGTGGTGGTGGTCATCCTCTTCCCGCAGCTGGTTTTGCACTACAAGGCACCGGTGATCGATCCGTCGACAGTGACCATCGAGATGCCGACCTTGCAGCCGTTGGGTGGTGGGCTTGGCGGTTTGGGCCAGCCGGGCGGCTTGGGCGGGGGGCTTGGAGCGCCAGCCGGGTTGCAGCCACCAGGAGCAGCACAAGGTGGGCTAGGCGCGCCGCCAGCTTTGCAGCCGCAGGGAGGGCTGGGTCAGCCCCCTGCCCTGTTGCAACCGGGTGGATTGGGGCAACCCCCAGCAGCGTTGCAGGCCCCGGCTGCGGGGAACTGACGAAAAAACCCCCGGTCTTGCGACCGGGGGTTTCCTTTTGCGTCCGATCTGTCGGGATCAGAGCTTTCCTGCGTTCTGCTGAAGCATCATGAACGTGTCGTAGTTGTATTCTGCGACCTGTGCCCAGGTGTAGTTCTCTTTGCGGAAAGCCTTGATCGAGCCCCAAAGCTTGGCGAAGCCGGGGTTGGTCGCCTCCATCTCGGCGTAGACCTCGTTCGCAGCGTTGAAGCAGGCTTCGAGGATTTCTGGAGAGAAGGGACGCAGTTGTGCACCACCGGCCACCAGTGATTTGATCGCGGTGGGGTTCTTGTAGTCATACATCTGGAGCATGTTCGCGTCGGCGGCCTGCGCAGCCGTGCGCAGCAGAGATTGATACTGCGGCGGAAGCGCCTCGTACTGCGCCTTGTTGAACATGAAATGGACGGTCGGGCCACCTTCCCACCAGCCGGGATAGTAGTAGTAGGGCGCGACTTTGTTGAAGCCAAGCTTTTCGTCATCGTACGGGCCGACCCATTCGGCGGCGTCGATGGTGCCCTTTTCAAGCGCCGGATAGATATCGCCGCCCGCGATCTGTTGCGGCACGACGCCGAGCTTTTCAAGGACCTTGCCCGCGAAGCCGCCGACCCGCATTTTCAGACCCGAAAGGTCTGCCACGCTGTTGATTTCCTTACGGAACCAGCCGCCCATCTGGACGCCCGTGTTACCGCCCGGAAGTGCGACGATGTTATGCTGGGCGAGGAATTCGTTATAGAGGTCGATCCCGCCGCCGTGGTAGTGCCACGCGTTGATCCCGCGGGCCGAGAGCGAGAAGGGAACGGCGGCGGCAACGGCCCAAGCCGGATCCTTGCCCCAGTAGTAGTAGCCGACAGTGTGGCAGGCTTCGATATTGCCGGCCGTCACTTCATCCGCGGCCTGAAGTCCGGGGACGAGTTCGCCTGCAGCGAAGACCTGAATTTGGAAGTTGCCTTCCGAAGCCTCGGACACCATACGCGACAGAACCTCTGCCCCGCCATAGATGGTATCGAGCGACTTCGGGAAAGACGAGGTGAGGCGCCAAGTGACCTTTGGTGCTGTCTGCGCGATGGCAGGTGCGGCCAATGCGGCGGCCCCGACACCGCCAACGGCGGCCTTGGTCAGGAATGAACGGCGATCCATGTATTTCCTCCCATGATTTGCTTTTGCGTTGGTTAGTTGTGACGAATTTTTATTTCTGCAACCTGCGAGATACGCAAGCCCCGTCACGCGTGATGCGCAGTTTTTCCGTGCGCAGGAAGATTAGTTAACCCAAGGTAAATGCGGGCTTTTTGGGCACTTGCCACACGTTGTGGCAAGCCTTAACCGCCGCGACGAACAATCGCCTCTAGATCGATGGTTTCCGGTTCTGCCGGACCTTTGGCATTCGGTTCTTCGGGGGCGGGCTCCGGGGGTTCGCTTGGCTTGGGCGGGGACACAATCACCGGCAGAAGTTCGGCCCCCGTGGCCGAGGGTCCGGTCCGTTCGGGAGGCTCGCGCCAAGAAAGGGTATCGAAGCCACCGCAATTGTCACAGATCGGGTCCCATTTCGCGTGAACAGCCTGACATTTGTCACAGCACCATTGCGGGCCGCGGGGCGCTATAAGCGCCTTCGCCAGCCAGCCGCGCACCACAGCCTCATCCGCGCCCTCGCCGCGTTCAATGGCGGCCATGATGGCCAGCGCGCGCTGTGTTGGATGTGTTTCAACAATGTCGCCAATCGCGCGCCGGGCTTCGGGGAAATCTTCAGCGGCGATGTTGAGTTCGGCCATAAGAAGCCGGGTCTCTTCGTGCTGCGGATGGTTCGTCACAAGGGTGCGGAAGCGTTTAAGCCGCTGAGCCGCTGATTCCCCGGGTTCGATATCCGCGAATGCGGCCGCGAGATCGGGATGGGGTTTGGCGTCCCATGCCTTTTTCAGAACGCGTGTCGCCCCTTTTCTATCGCCTTTTTCGGCCAAAGCCCGCGCGGCCATGGCAGCGGCGGGAATAAGGTCGGGCGATTGGCGGTTCGCCTCGATTGCGGCCTCGCGGGCTTCGATGCTGCTGCCTTCGTCAAGCACGGCTTGCGCTTGCTGCAAGGCAAGCACGGCATCTCGGCGGCGGTAGACATCGCGGGGCAAGGCTCCTGCCTTCATCTTGGCAGTCAGGGTGCCGCGTGCACCTTTCCAATCACGGCTTTCTGCCTGCAATTTCAGGAGGATATCCTGCGTTTCTTCATGGCGCGGCTTAAGTTCCAGCGCCTTGATCGCAAGTTTCTGCGCAGTTTCGGTATCACCTTCGGTCAGCTTCTGGCGCAAAAGGCCCCGGATGGCGACAAATCGGGTGACATCAGAGGACAGCAGTTCCTTATAGGCATCCGTTGCGCGGCGCGTGTCACCCGCCGCCTCGGCCGCCTGTGCGACGAGAAGCGTGGTGAGATGCGGTTCGGCAAGGTATTTCTCGGCCTTAATCGCACGGTTCAGAGCAAGGCGTCCTTCACCTGCGGCAAGGGCCATGAGGCCTTCTGATAAGGCCTCGAACCCCTTGCGTTCCCGGTTGCGGTCGAAATAGCGACTGATTGCAGTTTCGTCGCCATTGAGGAAGCGGAAGAGGGCGATGGTAAAACCCACGAACTTCATCAAGAGCCAGACGAGGACGATCATCACAAGAAAGGTGATGAAGGCCTGAAGCGGGCCAAGAGTGAATTCGTAGCCCGCGACCGCGATACGGATACCGCCACCGGTGTTCAACAGAACCTCGGCCCCAAGCGTGAGTGTGGCGATGATAAGAATAAACAGCAGAACCTTGGCGAGGGACCAGATCATTCAAGGCCCCCTATTCGGCACGAAGTTGCGAAAGGGCGTCTTCGGCGGCGGTTCTTTTTCCGGCTTCAGCGATCCATTCTGCAAGGGCAGGTTTACCGGCATCGGGCATAGCATCCAACTCTGCCAAAGCATCGCCGATTCGACCCGCAGCTAGCGCGGCTTCGGCGCGCGACAGGATGGCATCAGGATCATCCCCTTCGCGTGGGGTGAGCGACCGCAGGCCCGTCTGGCTGCGTAGGAAGCTTGAGACGCGGTCCGTCCAGCTTTCGCCCATATTCGCGCGGAGTGCATCTTCGAGCGATTGGCGCGCAGCGTCGTCAAAGCTGTTCTGCAGATCCGCGATAGTGGGGATGCCGGCAGCGGCATGTTCGGTCAAGGCAGAGGGAAGGTCTGGGCCAAGTTCTGCGGCAGCAGAGGCGTAAGGTGCGCCGCTGTCAAAGGCGGCGGCGATGCGGTCCACGGCGGCGGAGCGCCGCGCTGACGCAGCCGCAGCGACAGCCTGTTCGGCAAGTTCGGCGGCGCGGGCTTCGGCTTCTTGCAGGCGGGCTTCGGCGGCAGTTGCGGCGGCGATGACATCGGCGGGAACCGTGCCACCAGAACCAAGGCTGGCCACTTGCTGTTTAAGGGCCTCGATATCGGCAAGAAGAGCTGGATCGGCGGTCTGGCCAGATGCCGACGGCGATGGAAGGGCGGCGAACTGTGATTCCAGCGACATAAGGCGCGCTTCAAGATCGGATGAGCTTGCTGCCTCCAGCGCCGCAAGCCGCGCCTCGACACTGGGGTCAGGAGTCGGTTTGGCGGGGAGGGCTGCCAATTGTTCTCGAATGGCTGCCAATTCTTCTGCCTGTGCCGCCACAGTTTCAGACAGGACGGAGTCACCGGCCGTGGGAAAGAGATCGGGCACCAGACGGGCAAGGCCGAAACCTCCAGCAGCCGCAACTAGGCCACCGAGGAACATCCCAAAAAAGGCCCCGGCGCCACCGCCTGATCGGGCCTGCGTCTCGGTCTGTGCGGGCGCGGAGTCCGTGACATGCAGGGTTTCGGGCGGAATGGGCGCGGGGGGTTCTGAGGCGCTGGTTTGCGGATCTGTCGCTTCGACGACGGCCATAAGGTCGGCCTCGGCGTCAGGTGCTGGTTCGTCGGTCTTGCGTCTGGCCATGGGTGGCTCCTTTTCCCGTCCGCGCCGGGCGGGTTCTATATCACCCTAATCCCCTGAGGGTTGTGGGTTCAAGAAGCCGGGTTGTTCACGATGGTTTCAACGGCGGTTGCCATAGCATCAGCATCGGGGCGTTCCGCGACCATAAGTCTTTTCGGAGCAAGTGATGCGGCGGCGCGCGCGGTGGCGTCGCTTATCGCGACGATCCAGAGTGGCGCCGAAAACGGGCCCTGGGCGGTTAAAACTGCCGCGGAGCGGGGCGAAAACAGGGGAACCACCACGGGACCCGGTCCGGCGAGGGCGTTAAGGGCAATGGCTGTAAGCGGCTGCGGATCTTGTGCGTAGACGATGGCCGCATGGGCGGGGCGACCATGTGCCGCAAGCCGGGGCGCGATGTCGCCGCGTGCGTCACGCCCACGGAGATGAAGAAACGGGCCTTGATCATCGGATGCAAGAATAAGGGCGATAAGCGCCTCTGCGTCACCTTGGGCGGATAACGCATCGAACCCTGCGGATCGCGCGACTTTGGCAGTGCGGTCGCCGACGCACCATGCCCGAGGCGGGAAGATATGGCCTGCTTGGGCTAAGCGCGAAGTTGCCTCGACCCCTGTTTCGGAGGTGAGGATAACCGATGACCACGGCGGATCTGGAAGGTCAGGCGAAAAGAAGGACGGAGCCATAAGCGGCGTCAGGATCAGATTGAACCGTCCGGGCATTCGCGTCGCAATCTGGGCAGCGAAGCGCTCACCCTGTGCGGCGGGCCGCGTGAGAAGCAACGGTAGGGGGCGGGATTGCAGGGCCATGACAAGGGTGTTACCCCCAAGCGATCCCATCGGGCAATGGATATGGCGGCGCTGACTTTTCTTGGCATCGAATCGAGCTGCGATGACAGCGCGGCCGCCGTGGTGCGGGCAGATGAAAATGGCGTGGCAGAGGTTATGGCATCTGTCGTTGAAGGCCAAACCTCCCTACACGCCGCTTTTGGCGGAGTTGTGCCTGAGATTGCTGCAAGGGCGCATGCGGAACGGTTGGACTATTGCGTGGACCGTGCCTTGTCAGAGGCCGGGCTAAGCCTGCACAACATTGATGGGATCGCTGTTACCTCTGGCCCCGGCCTCATTGGCGGGGTTCTTTCGGGTGTCATGCTGGCGAAGGGTTTGGCGGCAGGTGCCAAGCGCCCGCTTTGGGGGGTGAACCATTTGGCGGGCCATGCGCTGACGCCCCGGCTGACGGATGGGTTGCCCTTTCCGTATCTTATGCTGCTGGTTTCCGGGGGGCATTGCCAGTTCCTGATCGTGGAGGGGGTAGATCGGTTCCGTCGCCTTGGGGGGACGATCGACGATGCGCCGGGCGAAGCCTTTGACAAAGTGGCCAAGCTTTTGGGTCTGGCGCAGCCGGGGGGCCCTGTCGTCGAACGAGAGGCCGCCGATGGCAACCCAGCACGATTTACCTTTCCGCGCCCCTTGCTTGACCGACCCGGATGCGACCTGTCTTTCTCGGGTTTGAAGACTGCGCTTTTGCGGGCGCGGGATGCGCTGGTGGCAGAGAAATGTGGGATCACGGTTCAGGACCGGCGCGACATATGCGCCGGATTTCAGGCCGCCGTGACAGATGTTCTGGCCGAAAAGACACATCGCGCGCTGGCGATCTATCTTGAGCAACGGCCCCTTGTCCCGGCGCTGGCCGTGGCGGGGGGCGTGGCGGCCAATAAGACCATTCGGGCAAGGTTAGAAACGGTTTGCGGCGAAAATGGTGTGCGTTTCGTTGCTCCACCATTGCGGCTTTGCACCGATAATGCCGCGATGATTGCTTGGGCCGGAATTGAACAGGCACGCGCAGGGATGCCGTCTGGCATCGATCTTGTGGCACGCCCACGCTGGCCGCTTGATGCGCAAGCAGCGCCGATGATCGGATCGGGGAAGAAAGGCGCGAAGGCATGACCGGGGGCAGGATCGGCATCGTAGGTGCGGGTGCCTTTGGAACGGCGTTGGCGGTTACCTTGGCGCGGGATGGGCGTGATGTGGCCCTATGGCTGCGTGACGCCGAGCGTGCATGGAAGATGCAGGAAAAACGAGAGAACGAGGCGCGACTGGCTGGAGTTCTGTTTCCAGAAAACGTCTCTGTTACGGCCGATTTGGATGGTATTTGTGATGCTGACGCGGTCTTGCTCTGCCTTCCGATGCAGGTGTTGAGTGGCTTTCTGATTGGATCGGGAAAGGCCTTGTCCGGACGGCCTTTGGTTGCCTGCTGCAAGGGGATTGACCTTGAACGACTGACCGGCCCTTCGGCCATCATTTCCAATGAAGTGCCAAGTGCCCGTTCGGCGGTTCTGACCGGCCCCAGCTTTGCGGCCGACATTGCTATGGGACTTCCTACCGCCCTGACCTTGGCCTGCAGAGAGGCTGGCTTGGGAGAAACGCTGCAACAGCAATTGTCTACAGCGACTTTGCGGCTTTATCTGACGGATGATGTGGCGGGTGCCGAGTTGGGGGGCGCGCTGAAGAACGTGATCGCGATTGCGGCGGGGATCGTGATCGGCGCAGGCCTTGGCGAGTCCGCAAGGGCGGCCCTGATGACGCGCGGCTATGCCGAGATGACGCGCCTTGCCCTTGCGTTTGGGGCGCGCGCGGAAACGCTGGGAGGGCTTTCCGGGCTGGGCGATCTGGTGCTGACTTGCACATCGGCGCAGTCGCGCAATTTCCGGTTCGGGGTCGCTCTGGGATCGGGACAAGCCTTTGACCCATCCGTCACGGTAGAGGGCGCCGCAACGGCGAAAGCAGTTTCTAACCTTGGGAAAAAACGCGGTATTGATCTGCCGGTCACGCGAATGGTTGCGGCGTTGATCGACGGCCATATCGACCTTCCAAACGCAATACAGACCCTTTTGTCACGACCTTTGAAGAAGGAATGAGGCATGCGCGTAGCGCTTATCTGCATCGACAGGCCCGGACATCTCCATATCCGCCAAGAGAACCGGCCAGCGCATCTGGCGCATATCGAAAGCTCTGGTTTGGTAGAGATGGCGGGGCCATTTTTGAACGAGGCGGGCGAGATGGCCGGTTCCCTTGTGATCCTATCTGTAGAGACGCTTGATCAGGCGCGGGAATGGGCGGCGAATGACCCCTATGCGAAGGCGGGCCTGTTCCAATCGGTCGATATCCGCGAATGGAAGAAAGTGATCGGCTGATGTCCTATTGGCTTTTCAAGTCGGAACCCGATGAGTTCGGTTGGCCGCATCAAGTGGCCAAGGGCGATGCGGGGGAGGAATGGACCGGGGTCCGCAACTATCAAGCGCGGAACAATATGCGCGCCATGAGGGTAGGTGATCGGGGTTTCTTTTACCATTCCAACATCGGGAAGGAGATTGTCGGGATCGTTGAGGTCATCCGCGAGAGCGCGCCGGACAGCACAACCGACGATCCTAGATGGGATTGTGTGACGGTGCGGGCAGTTTGTGCCTTGCCGAAACCTGTGAAGCTTGACCAATGCAAGGTGCAGCCGGGACTAGGGTCCATGGCCCTGGTCAACAACACGCGGCTTTCCGTCCAACCCGTGACAGAAGAGGAATGGAAAATCGTCTGTGAAATGGGCGAACTGGACCCTTCAGGCCTGTAGTTCGTTAAGGCCGACTTTTGGGCCGAAAAGGTTGCTTGAACCCATTGGAAATGGAGGGCCCGCACCCCTACGGGACCCTCCATCCACCCCACACACTCCCCATGCGCTGTGCGTGATATGAAAGACGGGTCCCGGGCATACTGCCCTGCCCTTTGATCGTGCCCGAAGGCAGGGACCAAAGCAAAGCCATTATGCGTAGTATTTTATTGGTCGACCCCGCGCGGGGCGGCGCGGGGCGACGGTCGTGGGTCAGATCAGGCGTAGGCCTTTTCTTTCCCGAAATGCTTGACCAGCATGTAATAGACAACGGGACGATACTTATTGCGCTCGGACCGACCATAGGTGTCGATCACGGCATTGATCGCCTCCATCAGTTTGGGGGAGTCGGGCAGCCCAAGTTTCTTGATCAAGAAATTGGCCTTCACACGTTCCAATTCCGCTTTGTCGGTGGCGGCGACAGTTTCGCTATCGGCGCTGTAGATTGCAGGGCCACAGCCGATGGTCACCTTTTCAAGAAGCGTCATGTCAGGCGTCATCTTGCATTTCGTCTTCAGGTCTTCGGCGTATTTCGCAATCAGTTCGGCTCGTTTGCTCATGATCTTCACTCTCTCCCTGACGTCCGGCGAAGGACTTACCGCCGCAAAAGAAGATTACGGTCAGAAAGGCAGTGTGCAAAAGGTTTTTGCCCGAAGCCGGGATTTCGGCAGATTTGGGATGAAAAAACCCCGTCCGGTCTGCCCGAACGGGGGTGGATTTCTTTCGTCAGCGCTCTGTGATCAGTAGCGATAGTGTTCAGGTTTGAACGGACCTTCAGGTTTGACGCCAATATAGGCGGCCTGATCGGGGCGCAGTTCGGTAAGTTTTACACCGATCTTTTTCAGATGCAGGCGGGCGACCTTTTCATCCAATTGCTTGGGCAGGATATAGACGCCGGGCGCGTAGTCCTTACCTTTGGTCCAAAGTTCGATCTGCGCCAGAACCTGATTGGTGAAGGAGGCCGACATCACGAAGGACGGGTGACCGGTGGCGTTCCCAAGGTTCAAGAGCCGTCCTTCAGACAGAAGGATGATGCGATTGCCCGAGGGCATTTCGATCATGTCCACCTGATCCTTGATGTTGGTCCATTTGTGGTTGCGCAGGGCAGCGACCTGAATCTCGTTGTCGAAGTGGCCGATATTGCCGACGATGGCCATATCCTTCATCTCACGCAGATGTTCGATCCGGATCACGTCCTTGTTGCCGGTGGTGGTGATGAAGATGTCGGCCGTGCTGATTTCATCTTCGAGGATGGTGACCTCGTAGCCGTCCATCGCGGCCTGAAGGGCGCAGATCGGGTCAACCTCGGTCACCTTGACGCGGGCGCCCGCACCCCGCAGAGACGCCGCGGAACCTTTGCCGACATCACCATAGCCACAGACGACGGCGACCTTGCCCGCCATCATCGTATCGGTGGCGCGACGAATGCCATCGACCAGCGATTCCTTGCAGCCATATTTGTTGTCGAACTTCGACTTGGTGACCGAGTCGTTCACGTTAATCGCCGGGAAGGGCAGTTGGCCCTTCTTGTGCAGCTCATACAGGCGGTGAACGCCTGTGGTGGTTTCTTCCGAAACGCCCTGAATGGCAGCGCGCTGTTTCGTGAACCAGCCGGGCGATGCGGCAAGGCGCTTTTTGATCTGGTTGAAGAGGCAAACCTCTTCTTCCGAAGTGGGCACCTCGATCAGGTCTTTTTCGCCTGCTTCGACGCGGGCGCCGAGGAGGATGTAAAGCGTGGCATCCCCGCCATCGTCGAGGATCATGTTGCAGGTGCCGCCCTCGCCACCGAACTGGAAGATTTTATCGGTATATTCCCAATATTCTTCCAAGGTTTCGCCCTTGATGGCGAAGACAGGGACGCCCGCCTGCGCGATGGCGGCGGCAGCGTGATCTTGGGTGGAAAAGATGTTGCAGGACGCCCAGCGCACATCGGCGCCGAGCGCAACAAGGGTTTCGATCAGAACGCCCGTTTGGATCGTCATGTGCAGGGAACCGGCAATACGTGCACCCTTCAGCGGCTTGGATGTGCCAAATTCTTCACGGCAGGCCATAAGACCCGGCATTTCCGTTTCGGCAATGGTGAGTTCCTTGCGGCCAAACTCTGCAAGCGCGATATCTTTGACGACGTAATCCTGCGGCATTTGCCGTTGCTCCTTGATCCTTCAATTTGGGCGGCAGATAGCATGCTGTGCGGCCTTGGACAATGACACGGTGGTAAAGGTCGGTTAATGGCCGAAGGGAGGTAGGGGATGAAGCAGCCTCGGGCGTGGCAAAGGATGCTTTCGGGGCGGCGGCTAGATCTTCTGGACCCGACGCCCATGGATATCGAGATCGAAGATATTGCGCATGGGCTGGCTTTTGTTGCGCGATGGAATGGGCAGACACGGGGGGATTGGCCCTATTCGGTGGCCGAGCATTCGTTGCTGGTCGAAGTGATCTTTAGCCGTTGCAATCCGGGTGTCGCACCGCGTTGGCAATTGGCAGCCTTGCTGCATGATGCGCCGGAATATGTGATCGGAGACATGATCAGCCCGGTCAAGGCGGCGGTCGGATCGGGCTATGGTGCGCTGGACGAACGTCTGACCGCTGCGGTGCATTTGCGTTTTGGACTGCCGATCACTTTGCCTCCGCCGATCAAAAAGGCAATCAAGTCGGCGGACAAAATATCAGCCTGGATGGAGGCGGTGCAGATTGCCGGATTTTCGTCAGCCGAGGCGGATCGCTTCTTCGGGAAACCGGATGCGCAGGTTTTGCGGGGCCTAGAGATCAAACTGCGTCCGCCCGCGATTGTGCGGACGGACTATATTTCACGACATGAAGAACTTTTGGCGGCTTGCACGGGTCAGCCAACAATGCGGGAAGGCGGAGTGTAAGGACCGGGGCGTTCCGTGCCGCGCGTGGCATCCTGCGGCACAGGATGGCCTTTGCTGGGGCGCTGTTCTAGGCGCTGACCTGCGGCGAGGAGCAGGGCTTCGGCGAGAATTTGTAACATTTTCTTCTCCTGTCACTTAGTTATTCTGGCACGAATATACTTAAATTGGCATGGTTCCGAGTCAGAAGTCTTTCAGAACTGTTAGCATGGATTACACATGGCGATCGATTGGCGGAGCCTTCCTTCGTTGTCTTCTCTGCGTGCCTTTGCGGCTGTCGCGGAACTTGGGGGTTTTTCGCAGGCTGCGCGGGTCCTGATTGTCACCCATGCGGCGGTTTCACAGCAAGTGCGTGGACTGGAACAGGCGCTTGATACAGCTTTGGTGGCCCGCGACGGTCGAGGTATGGCCTTGACAGCGGAGGGGCAGCAACTTGCGCAGGCTTTGCTGGACGGCTTCGCGACAGTTGCAGCAGGGGTTGACACGTTGCGAGCGGGCGGGTCGGATCGACCGGTTCGGATTACACTTACCGCCAGTTTCGCGACGCAGTGGTTGATGCCGAGATTGAAGGAATTCTGGGACCTTTACCCGGATATTGCCCTGTCTTTGCACCCCGACGCGCGGGTTGTGGATTTGCGTAGGGATGGGATGGACCTAGGCATCCGATATGGGAATGGCGACTGGCAGGGGGTGACGGCGCGCTTTTTGGCACCGGCGCGGATGGCGGTTGCGGCATCGCCCAATCTCCTTGCAGGACGGACAACGCTGTCGGCGGCAGAGATGCAAGAGATGGAGTGGATCCTTGCACGGGACTGGCCCGAACAGGAGAATTATCTGAAAAGTCTAGGCCTTCGTCCCGAAGCCCTCTCTCGAACCGATTTCGTAAATGAAGAATTGTCATTGGCGGCAGCGCGGCAGGGACTTGGACTTGTCGTGGAAAGCCTAGCCCTTTTGGAAGGCGATCTGGAGGAAGGGCGGCTTGTCCTTTTGCATGACAGCAAGGACAAACTGCCCGCCTATTTCATCGTTACCCAACCGGGCCCACAACGCGCCGCGACGCGGGCCTTTTTGAAATGGCTGGAGCAGGCCGCCTGATCAGACGGCCATTTCTTCCGGTTTTTTTCCAGCGGCAAGCGCCTCTGCAAACCAGCGGGGTTTGCGGCCACGGCCCGACCAAGTATCGGCGGGATTGGCAGGATTAGCGAATTTTGCGGTAGCAGGCGCGCGTTTCCTGGCGGCCGATGTGCCCGTCAGTTCCGCCAGAGAATAGCCCATTTCGCGTGCTTTTTCTTCAAGTTCGGCGAGAGCTTGTTTTTTCTTGCGGTCTTCGAAATTCGCGATAGCACGGGTCACTTGTCCCTGAAGTTCCTTGAGTTCCTTGAGGGAAAGCGAATTGAGATCGATGGTCATTTAAGCATTCTCCAATTGACCGGATAACGCTTTATTAGGGCACGATCTCTGTTAATTCAATAACCGTATTATTTAGGCGACCGTTTTGCGAGAATACGCTGGAGCGTCCGACGGTGCATGCTAAGGCGGCGCGCGGTTTCCGATACATTGCGATCGCACATTTCATATACGCGCTGAATATGTTCCCAACGGACACGATCTGCCGACATTGGGTTTTCCGGTGGGCCGGGAAGTGTTTCGGTTCGGGAAAGAAGCGCGTTTGTTACGTCATTGGCATCCGCTGGCTTTGAAAGATAGTCGGTGGCGCCAATTTTGACAGCCGCAACCGCAGTTGCGATGGCGCCATACCCGGTCAATACTACGATGCGACAATCTGGGCGGCGTTCACGCAAGGTTTCGACAACGTCGAGGCCATTACCATCTTCTAACCGCAGATCGACAACGGCATAGGCTGGCGGACGGGTCATTGCGATGGCTTTACCCGCGGCCACACTTTCCGCCGTTTCAGGCTGAAAGCCGCGCTTTTCCATCGCTTTTGCCAGACGTTTCACGAACGGCTCGTCGTCATCGACAAGCAACAGCGTCCGGTCCGGGCCAAGCTCGGCGGTCAGGTCTTCAGCCATGCGGTTCCCCTGTGTTTTGTTCTTGCCTGAAAGTTAGGCGGGTTTCCGGCTTTGGTCAAATCCAACCGCCGTCAGTTCGACAGGAAGCAAGAGGTCCTGTCGGCCATCTGTTCGGCGGTTTCGTCGCGTTTGAAGAAATCGACGAAACCCGTTTCAGGCAGAACCAGGTAGGTGAAGGTTGAATGATCGACGAGGTAATATTCCGGATCATCAGAATTCTGCTTGCGGAAATAGGTCTTGTAGGCCTGAGATGCCGCCTTTACCTGTTCAGGACTGCCAGTCAGGCCGATCATTTTGGGGTGAAGGTTGGCCGCGAAATCGCGCACGACTTCGGGGGTGTCTCTTTCTGGGTCGATGCTGATGAAGACGGGCGTTACGTCAAAGCCGCGCTCATCAAGGATATCGATCGCCTCGGCATTGCGGGCATTATCCAACGGACAGACATCAGGGCAGAAAGTGTAGCCAAAGTATACAAGGCTGGGTTTGGTAATGATGTCCTTGTCAGTAACAGTCTGCCCTTCGCCGTTCACAAGGGAAAACGGCCCGCCAATATCGCCTCCGACCGCACCCGCACGGCATTGCGCAAAGCGATCATCCGGCGCTGCCATTTGGGCATAGGCGAACAGGCCACCCACCATGCCAACGACCGCCGCTGCGGCCAGACCTGCGTAAAGTTTGCTCATGCCATCGCTCCTTGGCTTTTGCCGACATTGATCCTGCAAGCCGCGCTGCATAACAATGCGAAACTTGGTCACGTCGTCGTGTAGGGCCTCTTTCGATGATGAATCCCGGCTTCGGCCTGCTTTCCCGCGATACGCGCAGCGATTGGGTTCGGCTGCGAACCTTGATCCTTTTGCGGTGGATGGCGATTACGGGCCAGATTGCAGCAATCACAGTCGCAGACCGTGTATACGGGATCGAGCTGCCCTTGGGCCTTTGCTACATGGCAGTGGGCGCTTCGATCATTGCCAACCTTATTTCGATTTTCGTCTATCCGGAAAACAAGCGATTGAGCGAGGTGGAAGCGATGCTGACGCTTCTGTTCGATCTGTCTCAATTGGCTTTCCTGCTCTACCTGACAGGCGGACTAACAAATCCCTTCGCCCTTCTGATTCTTGCGCCCGTGACGATTTCGGCATCCGCCCTCGAACTGCGGACCACGCTGTTCCTGGGGGCTTTGGCCATTCTGTTCACGTCATTGATCGCGTTCGTCAATGTTCCGTTGCGCTTCGCGGATGGGTCCGCATTACAGGTGCCGCTGGTTTTTGAATTCGGGTTCTGGCTGGCCATCGTGATCGGGATCGTGTTCTTGGGGCTTTATTCCAGAAGGATTGCAACTGAGATTCGATCCATGTCGGACGCCCTGTTGGCCACGCAAATGGCCTTGGCGCGCGAGCAAAAGCTGACGGATCTTGGTGGGGTGGTCGCCGCTGCAGCGCATGAGTTGGGCACGCCACTGGCGACGATAAAACTGGTCAGCGCCGAAATGATGGAAGAGTTGAAGGATCAACCTGATCTAGCAGAGGATGCGCGCCTTATTCGTGATCAAGCGGATCGTTGTCGGGATATCCTGCGCGGTATGGGGCGGGCTGGGAAGGATGACCTTCATCTTCGACAGGCCCCGCTTGCGTCTGTTCTGCGTGAAGCGGCAGAGCCGCATATGGGGCGGGGCAAGGAGGTTGCATTTAGCTTGTCACCCGGAGCGGGCTCGGGCGAACGGCAGCCGATGATCTTGCGGCGACCCGAGGTGATCCATGGATTACGAAACCTGATCCAGAACGCCGTGGACTTTGCGCGCACAAAGGTATGGGTCGATGGCGAATGGACGGATCGCTCGATCACGATCCGGATTGTGGATGACGGCGAGGGCTATCCGCCACAAGTGATCGGACGGATCGGCGACCCCTTCGTCAGATCACGGCGATCTGTTCAGGATCTGGAACGGCGCCCCGAATATGAGGGGATGGGGCTGGGTCTTTTCATTGCGAAGACCCTTCTAGAGCGGACAGGGGCAGAACTTTCCTTCGCCAATGCGTCGGACCCCTTTCTTACGCCTGAGGAACGGCCAGAACGATGTGGCGCGATCGTGGAACTTGTCTGGATGACAGGCGACATTACGGCACCACCCAGCTCCAGTCTTGGAGATAACAAACCCTTTGAAGCCTGACGAAGCAACACGCTGCGGAAAGGACGCGCGCTGTGAAAAAGGGGAGAACTATTTTGGCAAAATTAACGAAGTGTTAAGGTTACTCGCCCAAAAGTTGCATGACACCTTGGGTAGGTTGCATGGCTTATTGGGGAGAATTAGGCAGCGTCATGTTTGGGCTGGGCCTTGTGATCCTGGCTCTAGCGATAGCCGTTCGTATGGACGGGGCGACGATCTTGCGACGGCTGAGCCTGCGGCGGGCTGCTGCGCGGGCGGCCGAGGGGCTTCCCTTTCCTGTGTGGGTGAACCGGGCCGAGCAGGTGAAAGACGTGCCGCCAGACTGGGCCAACGCTGCATTCTTTCGCTTGTCTGCGGAAGACCGACTGATCATTCTGCATGGGAGCGGAAGATTGACTGTCGGCGAAGGCAGTGAAGCCGCACAATTCGAGCGTCAATCCGTGGGGACGATCGGGTTTGCCCTTCCTTGTGACGACTTGGCGCGCGTTGAAGTTAGCCTGCGCGACATGTTGCAATCGATGACCCAGACTTTTGCGCAACTCCCTTTGGGTGTCGCGGTCTTTGATCGGGTGGGTCATCTGAACAGTTTCAACCCTGTCCTTGTGGAGCTGACGGGACTTTCGCCTGCCTTCCTCTCGCGTCGGCCAAGCCTGACGGCGATGCTTGATGCGATGAGGGATCGCAGCATGGTACCGGAACCTGCGAACTGGAAGAATTGGAAGGCGGAACTTGTCGATATGGAAAGGGCCGCAGCGAAAGCTGCTTTTGAAGATGTTTGGGCCTTGCCAGGCGGCCAGACATATCGAGTGACGGGCCGACGACACAGGGGGGGTGGCTTGGCCCTGATGATCGAGGATATCTCTCCTGAAATCCTGCGCGGACGGCGCTATCGCGCCAGTCTGGATCTCTGTCAGGCCGTGATCGACAGGATGGATGAGGCGATTGCGGTCTTTGCAGCGTCTGGGCAGCTTGTTCTTTCGAATCTGGCCTACGCGGCCCTCTGGGACCACGATCCGGTGGCGGGGGTAGGAAAGATGGATCTGCGGCAGGTGGCAAGCCAATGGCGGGCCGCCTCTGCCCCCACGTCCCTTTGGGCCGAGTTGGAGGCGTTCGGGGATTTGACCGATGATCGGCGCGCATGGCAGGGCGAGGCGCGGCTGATCGATGGCCGCCTGATCCGTTGTCGTTGCGAACCGATGACAGAAGGTGCGATGCTGATTGGATTTCGTGCCGTGCCAACCGACGGACCGATGAAGACTGTCTTGGTTGGGCGCGGCTGACGCTTGCGATAGCGGCAGGGGAAGATAAAACTGCGGCCATGATGGTCGTGATCCCTCCAGAAGCTGTTTTGGTCCTGCCGGATGAGGCCGCGACGACCGCCTTGGGTGAATGGCTGGCACAGATCCTTCGGCCCGGTGATACTGTCTTGCTAGAAGGGCCGATCGGGGCCGGAAAATCGCACCTTGCCCGCGCGTTGATCAGGGCAAAGTTAGGGCGAATGGAGGATGTGCCGTCGCCAACCTTTACGCTGGTGCAGACCTATGATGCTGGCGAAACCGAAATTTGGCATGCAGACCTCTACCGCCTTTCCGTGCCGGATGAAGTTCTGGAGTTGGGTCTGGAGGATGCCTTTGCTTCTGCCATCTGTTTGATCGAGTGGCCAGATCGGCTTGGCTCTTATCTGCCAGATGATGCGTTGCATCTGCGCCTAAGTGCAGAGGGCGAAGGCAGGAAAGCCCATTTGAGTGGTGGTCGGCCCGGACTGCTGGACCAGGTCAAGGGTTGGTCGGCATGACGGATCGAAAGGAACTGTCGAAGCGGTTTCTCGTAACGGCCGGATGGGGAACCAGTGACAGATGGGCCTTGGCGGGTGATGCGTCCGATCGGCGCTATGACCGCCTGTCGATGGAAGGGCATTCAGCGGTTTTGATGGACGCCCCGCCGGGAACGGCAGAGGACACAGCCACGTTTGCGCGGATCGCACGGCATCTGGCTGATCTGGGGCTGTCACCGCCCGCAATTTATGCCGAAGATCACGAGAATGGTTTTCTGTTGTTGGAAGACCTTGGGGATGGGCTTTTTTCACGTTTGATCGCACATGATCCGGGACTGGAAGGCGCGCTTTATGCCGGGGCAACCGATGTTCTTTTGGCGATCCATAACAGCCCGACCCCGATTGACCTGCCCGACCTTTCAGCGCGGGAATGGGCAGAGGCGGCGGCCTTCGTTTTGTCCTGGTACGTCTTCGCCGTGTCAGGCGAGGAGCCTAATTCAGCAGAATTTGTGACTGTTTTGGAAGAGTTGATGAGGGCCTACGCAGACGACCCACGTGTGATGATCCTGCGGGATTACCATGCCGAAAACCTGCTTTGGCTGCCGGACCGGCACGATGTGGCACGGGTGGGACTCTTGGACTTCCAACTGGCCCAGATGGGGCAGCCGGGATATGATCTTGTATCGCTTCTGCAGGATGCGCGGCGCGATGTTTCGGCAGAGACAGAGGCCGCAATGATTGCGCGGTTCTGTGCGGGGAAGGGAATAGACCCCGACGTTTTCGCGCCATCCTATGCCACGCTAGGCGCGCAAAGGGCACTTCGCATTCTTGGTGTTTTTGCCCGACTTTGCCTGAAGAACGGAAAGGGTGGCTATGTCAGTCTGATGCCACGCGTCTGGACGCAGTTGCAACGCAATCTGGAACATCCATCACTTACGCCGCTGGCGGAAATTTGCAGTGCACTTCTTCCGGAGCCTGATCCGGAAGCCTTGGAAAGGATAGGTAACCAATGCGGCCGATATGCCCACCGCTGATGCTATTTGCGGCAGGGATGGGCACGCGGATGGGTGCGTTGACTGCCAATCGACCAAAGCCGCTTATCCCTGTCGCGGGGCGGTTTCTGATCGATCACGCGCTCGCCTTGGTGGATGATGCGGGGATAGATCGGGTCGTCGTCAATACACATTACCTTGCTGATCAGATTGAGAGCCACATCGCGACGCGTGGCCTGATTGTATCACGTGAAGAACCTGAGGTTCTTGAGACAGGAGGCGGATTGAAGCGTGCGCTTCCCCTGTTGGGGGATGATCCGGTGATGACACTGAACACCGATGCCGTTTGGACGGGGCGCAATCCATTGGTTGAATTGATGGAGGCTTGGGACGAAGTACGGATGGACGGTTTGTTGCTGTTGTTGCCCGTGGAAAAGGCCGTGGGTCACTTTGCGAAGGGCGACTTCCTGATGGACGGGGATGGGCGTCTGGAACGGGCGAATGGTAGACTTGGGCCTGTTTACCTAGGGGCGCAAATCCTAAAAACGGCGGGGCTGGCCGAGATTGAGGCAGAGGTCTTTTCCCTTAACCTGCTGTGGGATCGGATGATTTCAGACGGACGACTCTATGGGATGATCCATGACGGTGGTTGGTGTGATGTTGGAAGGCCAGAAGGGATCGTATCGGCAGAAACACTTTTGAGGGCACCCGCATGATGTTTATGGCAGCGGGGCCACGTTTTTTTCACCTGCCGCCAGGCGTGGATTTCGCGCGCGAACTGGTTCGGGGCCTGAAAGCGCGACTTGCGGGCCAGCCGCCGGAGGCGATGGCACGGGTAACCGTTTATCTGAACACGGCGCGGATGCGGCGGCGGGTAATCGAGGGCTTTCTTGAAGATGGGCCGGGGCTTTTGCCAAGGTTGCGGCTTTTAACGGATATTGGTGAGGGCCTACCTCTTCTGAACCTGCCGGGACCGGTGTCACCCCTGCGTCGCAGGCTAGAATTGACCCAATTGATCGCCGGTCTTCTGGATCGGCAACCTGATCTTGCCCCTCGGTCTGCGCTTTTCGACCTTGCCGACAGTCTGGCCGGACTTATGGACGAGATGCAGGGTGAAGGGGTGCTTCCCGAACGTATTGCCGCATTGGACGTCTCGAACCATTCCGCTCACTGGGCGCGCACACGCGAATTCCTGCGTATCGTCACACCCTTTTTCACCGGGGACGATGCGCCGGATGGGGAAACCCGGCAAAGAATGGCGGTTTCGCGTCTATCAGCACTGTGGATGGAAGCTCCGCCGCACGATCCGGTAATCGTGGCAGGTTCCACCGGTTCGCGGGGAACAACGGCAGCGCTTATGGAGGCGGTGGCGAAGTTGCCACAAGGGGCGCTGGTTCTGCCGGGTTTTGATCCGTTCATGCCACAGGATGTGTGGGAAAGCCTTGATGATGCGATGACGGGCGAAGACCATCCGCAATTCCGGCTACGCCGGCTAATGGATCGATTGTCGGTTGAACCGGCGGATGTGGCACCCTGGACAGAAGCTGTGCCTCCGGCTGAGGATCGGAACCGGCTGATTTCCCTTTCACTGCGCCCGGCCCCCGTGACAGATCAATGGCTTCATTCCGGTAAAGACCTGCCGGATCTGATCGAGGCGACCCAAGGGATGGCCCTGATTACGGCCCCATCTCCGCGCAGCGAAGCGTTGGCGATTGCGCTTGTGATGCGCGAAGCGGCCGAAACAGGCGTCACGGCTGCGCTGATCACACCCGACAGGATGCTGACGCGCCGTGTCACCGCTGCTTTGGATCGGTGGGGAATTTTGCCCGATGATTCTGCGGGTAAGCCGCTTGCCCTTTCCGCGCCCGGCCGTTTTTTGCGCCATGTGGCAGGCATCATGGGGCTTAAGCTGACATCAGATGTCCTGCTGACGTTGCTGAAACATCCCCTTGCCTTCACGGGTGGAGATCGGGGACAGCACCTGCTGCACACGCGACGGCTGGAACTGCATTTACGGCGGGAAGGGCCTGCTTTTCCGACGGGGGATGACCTTCGAAACTGGGCGCGCGCCAGGGTTGAAAGAGGTAAGGACGACGGGATCGAGATTTGGGCCGAAGCCCTTGCTAGGATTATCGATATTGCCGCGCAAGTGGTGGATGCCCCGCTTGTCGATCTTGTGGCGCTGCATCTTGAACTTTCAGAGGCGATGGCGCGTGGAACTGCGGCCGAAGGAACCGGGGTTCTGTGGGATAAAGAGGCCGGTTCCGAGGCGCGCGCGGTTATGGATACCCTGCTTTGTGAGGCAGATGCGGGTGGTCACCTAACTGTGGCGGCCTATCGGGACATGTTTGAAGCGGTAATCGCGCGTGGTGAGGTCAGGGAAAGTGTTTTGGCGCATCCCCGCCTTTTGATCCTCGGCCCACGAGAGGCGCGGGAGCATGCGGCAGAACTGGTCATCCTTGCCGGGCTGAATGATGGGACTTGGCCGCGCCTGCCCGATCCCGATCCTTGGTTGAACCGACAGATGAGGAAGGATGCCGGGCTATTGCTTCCGGAACGGCAAGTGGGTCTGTCTGCCCATGATTATCAGATCGCCGTCGCTGCGCCGCGCGTCATCCTAAGCCGTTCGGCAAGGGATGCAGAGGCGGAGACGGTGTCATCCCGATGGCTGAACCGATTGACCAACCTGATGGCTGGTCTGCCCGAAAAACGCGGGCCAGATGCCCTGCGCGCAATGGAACGGCGCGGAACCCAGTGGTTGAAACTTGCGGAGGCGCTGGAGGAACCCACCACAGAAATGGATGCGGACCCGCGATTGCAACCGGCCAATAGGCCATCGCCCCGCCCCAAGTCCGATCAGAGGCCGAAGGAGCTTTCGCTGACAAGGATAAGCCTGCTGATCCGTGATCCTTATGCGATCTACTGCCGCTATGTCCTGCGCCTGAAGCGGCTTGATCCCTTGCGACATGAGCCAGACGCTGCCCTGCGCGGCCAAATCCTGCACAAGATACTTGAGCGTTTCGTGCGTGATCGGCCTGATGCTGAAGACCTGAACGCGGCAAAAGCGCGCCTGCTGTCCACGGCACGCGAAATTTTGGGTAAGATGGTGCCATGGCCCGCGGCACGGGCGCTTTGGTTGGCGCGACTGGCGCGGGCCGCAAATTTCTTTCTGGATGTGGATGGGAAAGATGGTGGAACGCCAATCATCTTAGAGAAGGCAGGGGCCGTGAAGGTTGCGCCCTTCGATTTCCGGCTGACCGGGACACCGGACCGGATTGACCGTCTTCCGGATGGGCGCCTGCACATCTTGGATTACAAGACCGGGAACCCTCCCACTCAGGCGATGCAGAAAGCGTTCGACAAGCAATTGCTCTTGGCAGCCGCTATGGCAGAGAGGGGCGGTTTTTCAGATCTTGATCCAGCAGATGTAGCACGGATCACCTATGTTGGTCTGGGAAGTTCTCCGAAAGTCGAAACAACGGAGATCACGCAGGAAATCACCGCCGAAGTCTGGGAGGGTTTGAGGGCCTTGATCGCACATTACGCGAAAGAGGCGTCTGGCTACACCGCGCGGCGAGCGGTCCAGAAGGAACGCTATGCCGGGGATTATGACCACCTGTCGCGACTTGGCGAATGGGATACCACTGATGATCCCGTTCCCGCGCCAGTAGGGGGTGCGAGATGAGGGATGCCGCTTCGGAACGACAAGTTCAGGCAGCGCAACCTGCGGTCTCGACATGGCTTTCCGCGAATGCAGGGTCGGGAAAGACGCGCGTTCTGACCGACCGTGTTGCGCGGTTGTTGCTGGGCGGAGTCGAACCGCAGCACATCCTGTGCCTGACCTAC
The DNA here is from genome assembly GCF_029953595.1 of Fuscovulum ytuae. Taxonomy (NCBI): domain Bacteria; kingdom Pseudomonadati; phylum Pseudomonadota; class Alphaproteobacteria; order Rhodobacterales; family Paracoccaceae; genus Fuscovulum; species Fuscovulum ytuae. The sequence goes on from NZ_CP124535.1 coordinate 2,684,606, forward strand.
ACCAAGGCAGCCGCGACCGAGATGCAGAATCGGTTGTTCCGTCGCCTTGGCGATTGGGCAATGAAACCAGACGATGCGTTGCGCGCAGCCTTGGCAGATTTGGGCGAAGATGCGCAGTTGGATCGGGAAACGCTGGCGAAGGCGCGTCGATTGTTTGCACGCGCCATCGAAACACCGGGCGGTCTACGCATTCAGACAATCCATTCCTTTTGCGCGAGTCTTCTGCGGCGTTTTCCGCTTGAGGCTGGCGTATCACCGCAATTTTCTGAGTTGGATGACAGGACCGCACTGTTGATCCAGAATGAGATTGTCGAGGAGATGGCGGACACCATCGCGCCTGACATCGTTGCCGATCTGGCCCGCGCTTGGACGGGTGAAGAGTTTGGCCAATTGATGCGGCAAATCGTAGGTAACCGCGCACGATTTTCCAAACCGCTGACGCCGGATACCGCCCGCCGCATGTTCGGATTGCGGCAGGGGGACAGCCACGAAACCTTGATTTCCGAAACTTTTTTGGGGGACGAAGTCCGGTGGATGCCAGAGGTCATTTCGACGATGGCGAACGGGTCTTCGACTGATGTGAGGAATGCTGAGCGGTTGCAAACGCTTGACCTTTCAGCGCCGTCACTTGCCACACTCGTTGCGTTGGAGGATCTGTTTCTGCTGGGGGCCAAGGCAAAACAGCCTTTTGCTGCCAAGATCGGCACTTTCCCAACGAAGGATACTCAGAAGGCTTTACCGCCGGATGTGCTGAACCGACTGAACAACCTGATGGGACGCGTTGAGGGGGCGCGAATTCTGCGTTGCGCCTTGATGGCCATGGATCGAGCGTTGGCCCTTCATCGCTTTGCGGGTGTGTTTCTTCCGCTTTACGAAGATCGGAAAGCGGCCCGCGGTTGGCTGGACTTTGATGACCTTATCACACGCGCATCTGACCTTTTGACCGACCCGAGCGTAGCAGCGTGGATTTTATTCAGGCTGGACGGAGGGATCGACCATATTCTTGTGGACGAAGCACAAGACACAAGTCCTGAACAATGGCGCGTGATCGAGTCCTTGGCGGCAGAGTTCACAGCGGGGTCAGGCGCGCGCGATCTGGATCGCACATTGTTTGTCGTGGGCGACAAGAAACAATCGATCTATTCGTTTCAAGGTGCAGATGTCGCGGCGTTTGACGAAAAGCTGCTCAGTTTCCAAGGCCGCTTCAGGGATGTGGGTCGTGCGTTTCAATCCTTGCGGCTTGAACATTCATTTCGTTCGTCTGCCGCCATTCTTCGAGTGGTGGACGACACGTTCGGTGATCGTTTTCCTTCTGCATTGGGCGGAGCGTCGGCACATATCGCGCAGTGGACGCAAATGCCTGGGCGCGTTGACCTATGGCCCTTGATCGAAAAGGTCGACGGAAAAGACGAAGATGACTGGCGCAATCCAGTAGACCGGATCACCGAAGAACACCACACGGCGCAGCTTGCCGGCAGGATTGCCGACGAAATCCGTGAGATGATCGAAAGTGGAACGGCGATCAGCGACAGCAAGGGTCAAACACGAACAATCCATGCCGGCGATATTCTGATCTTGGTTCAGCGTCGGTCGGCGCTGTTTTCCGAGATTATCCGAGCCTGCAAAGCGAAGGGGTTACCGATCGCAGGGGCTGATCGGCTGAAATTGGGGGCAGAGCTGGCGGTGAAGGACATCTACGCCTTGCTGGCTTTCCTTGCCACACCAGAGGATGATCTGTCGTTGGCGGCGGTGCTTCGTTCACCTCTTTGCGGATGGACCGAGGCCGAATTGCACGATCTTGCACAACCGCGAACGGGCTGGCTTTGGGAGGAATTGCGGAGGCGCGCAGCGGATTTTCCGGACACTCATGCCATGCTGAGCGACCTACGCGACCAGTCGGATTTTTTGCGCCCTTATGACCTGATCGAGAGGCTGCTTACCCGCCACGATGGACGGCGGAGGTTGTTGCAACGCCTTGGGGTCGAAGCGGAAGATGGGATCGACGAACTGCTTTCTCAGGCCCTTGTCTATGAGCGTGGCGATGTACCAAGCCTGACCGGCTTCCTTGTCTGGCTTTCGACGGATGAGGTGGAGGTTAAGCGGCAGTCCGAAAGCGAGGGGCATCGTATTCGTGTTATGACGGTTCACGGGGCAAAGGGGTTGGAAGCGCCGATCGTTATACTACCAGATACCTGCGACCATCGTGATACGGACCGGGACGAAGTCGTAGATGTTAATGGAACCGCCGTATGGCGTGTGTCGGTTGATGAAAGCCCCGCCGTATTGACGGCAGCCCGCACGCGTCGAAAAGAACGCGAGGCCCAAGAAAGGTTGCGGCTGCTTTATGTGGCCATGACGCGCGCCCAATCTTGGCTGATTGTCTGTGGTGCCGGTGAGGCTAAGCAGGATCAGGCTTGGTATCGCCTGATCGCACAAGGGATGCAGGCGGCAGGTACGCAAACTGTAGCGAAAGGCGTATTGCGGCACAGTTTCGGCGCCTGGCCTGATCCTATGGAACGGCGCGTTGAAATGGTGAACAGATCGCCACTTCCTGATTGGGCCTTGCAGATTTCCAGTGTGGTGGATCGGCCGGTTCAACCGCTTTCACCATCATCACTGGGTGGGGCAAAGGCGCTTGCTGGTGATGGCCTAGATGAGGAAAGCGCAAAGGCACGGGGAACGGCGCTGCATCTATTGCTGGAACATCTGCCGGGCATCCCCTCTTTACATCGTGCTTCTGTCGCGGAGCGGCTGGTGCCGGATCCGGCGTTGCGATCAGAGCTTTTGGTCGAAGTCGAAGCGGTCCTTTCGGATCATGCCGATCTTTTTGCCCTTCCCGCCCTTACGGAGGTGGAAATAAGCGCGACGCTTTTCGATCGCCCCCTTCGAGGCACGGTAGACCGGTTAATCCTTATGCCAGAAACGGTTCTGGCCATCGACTACAAGTCAAACCGCGTTGTGCCGGATCAGGCCGCAGAGGTACCAGAGGGCATTTTGCGCCAGATGGGTGCCTATGCGGATGCTCTGGCACAGATTTATCCTGATAGAGTGATCGAAACGGCCATCTTGTGGACACGGGCGGCACGGTTGATGAAGCTTTCTCCCGATATCGTGAGTGCGGCGCTGGCGCGCACCACGATCCCTTGACGATTCCACAGGTCATCCCTAGCTTCGGTGGCCAACATTCCCTTCAGGAGATATGATAGATGGGCGCTGCGACCGTCGCCGTCACCGATGCCACTTTTGATGCCGAGGTCCGCAAATCGGACATTCCGGTGGTAGTGGATTTCTGGGCCGAATGGTGTGGCCCTTGCCGCATGATTGGTCCTGCACTTGAAGAACTGGCCACCGAATATGCGGGAAAGGTCAAGATCGTTAAGGTGAATGTGGACGAGAACCCAGACAGCCCAGCGCAATTGGGTGTGCGCGGGATCCCGGCATTGTTCCTGTTCAAGAATGGTCAGGTCGTTTCGAACAAGGTGGGCGCGGCACCGAAGGCTGCGCTTGCGACCTGGATTCAGTCGGCGATCTAAGATCGGGCTTTGCGAAATTGGTAGGGCGGTCCGTAGCGGCCGCCCTTTTCCTTTTTCCACTGTCGTGCCCATATGCGGAAAAGATAGGAGGCCCCTATGTCCGACGACAAATTCCCCGGCTGGCACGGGACGACAATCTTGGCCGTCCGAAAGGGTGGCGAAGTCGTGGTGGCTGGTGATGGTCAGGTCAGCCTTGGGCAAACCGTGATCAAAGGCACAGCGCGCAAGGTGCGGCGTCTGTCACCCGGCGGTCGGGATGTGGTCTGCGGCTTTGCTGGTTCAACAGCGGACGCCTTTACCCTGTTGGAGCGGCTTGAAAAAAAGCTAGAGGCCGCGCCTGGGCAATTGGCGCGGGCTTGCGTCGACCTCGCCAAGGATTGGCGGATGGACAAGTATCTGCGGAACCTAGAGGCCATGCTGATTGTGACCGACGGGCGCGACCTATTTGTCATCACCGGTGCGGGTGATGTTCTGGAGCCTGAGCACAATGTGGCGGCCATCGGTTCAGGGGGGAATTTCGCATTGGCGGCGGCGCGCGGGCTGATGGAAACTGACTTTCTTGCGGAACAGGTGGCGCGTAAAGCAATGGCGATTGCAGCGGATATCTGCGTTTACACCAATGGCAATCTTACTGTGGAAACCATCAAGGGGTGATTTCACCATGACCAATCTGACCCCGCGCGAGATCGTTTCCGAACTTGACCGTTTCATCATCGGCCAGCGCGATGCCAAGCGCGCCGTCGCCGTCGCGCTTCGTAATCGTTGGCGGCGAAAGCAATTGGGCGATGATCTGCGGGACGAGGTTTACCCTAAAAACATTCTGATGATCGGACCAACCGGGGTTGGCAAAACAGAGATCAGCCGAAGGCTTGCCAAATTGGCAAAGGCCCCGTTTCTGAAGGTAGAGGCGACGAAGTTTACGGAAGTTGGCTATGTCGGTCGCGACGTGGACAGCATCATTCGTGATCTGGTCGATGCCGCGATGATCGAAACGCGGCAACGGATGCGGGATGAGGTGAAGGCCCGCGCCCACAAAGCGGCTGAAGAACGGGTGATTGAAGCGCTGGCCGGAAAAGACGCGCGCGAGCAGACGAGAGAAATGTTCCGCCAAAAACTAAAGCGTGGCGAGCTGGATCAGACGGTGATCGAACTGGATGTGCAGGACAATGCTACCCCCTTTGCCATGATGCCCGGCGGCAATGGGATGGACATGCAGATGCAGGGCCTGCAGGACCTTTTCAAAGCCTTTGGCGGACGAACTACGCGCAAGAAGATGACGGTAGCAGAAAGCTATGACGTCCTGATCGGACAAGAGGCTGACAAGCTTTTGGATGATGAGGCTGTAAAGGCTGCTGCGCTTGATGGCGTGCAGGAAAATGGAATCGTCTTCTTGGATGAGATCGACAAGATCTGTGCTCGGTCGGATGCGCGGGGTGCCGATGTCAGCCGAGAAGGCGTGCAGCGCGATCTGCTGCCACTGATCGAAGGGACAACGGTTTCAACGAAATATGGGCCGGTCAAGACGGACCATATCCTGTTCATTGCATCGGGTGCCTTCCATATCGCAAAACCTTCTGATCTGCTGCCCGAATTACAGGGGCGTCTTCCGATCCGGGTGGAGTTGCAACCACTGACGGAAGAGGATTTCGTTCGTATCCTGACAGAGACGGATAACGCCCTTACGCGGCAATATTCGGCCCTAATGGCGACGGAAGACGTTTCGGTCGCGTTTACCACGGATGGCATTTCCGCGTTGGCGCGGATGGCGGCTGATGTCAATCGGAGCGTTGAGAACATAGGGGCGCGGCGGCTTTATACGATCATGGAGCGCGTGTTCGAAGAGCTGTCATTCTCGGCGCCTGATAGATCGGGAGAAGTGGTCACAGTCGATGCAGGCTTTGTGGAAGCAAATGTTGGGCAGTTGGCGCGATCGGCGGATATTTCTCGTTACGTACTGTAAGGTCGTGCGCGGGCTTGACCGTTCGACATCAAGGGCCGATCACTCTGTCCCTGTTGGTTGAGGAAGGCCTTTGCGCAACGTTGTCTTTTCAATCCTATTTCTAATGCTCGCTGCTTGCGCACCGCGTGGCGCTATGGTGATTGTTCCGCCTGAGGCAGCGGAAGGGCCAATCTCGACTGTCTTTGTCGGGACGACGCGGGCGATTGAAGAGTCAGGCGTTTTTGGAAGCGGCAGGTCCGAGGAGATGAGCTTCGCACGTTACGACGTAGCGATCCCACCGCAGCGAGAGGTGGGAGAGATCAAGTATCCCGCCCTGGGCCGCCCAAATGCGACGACAGATTTTCTGACAACGGTTCAGCGCATCTACAGCGCCGAAACCGACTTTCGTCATGATCTGCGCACAGCACTAGACCAGAACGGGCGCGAGGCGATCATCTTTGTACATGGGTTCAACAACACATTTACCGAAGGCCTGTATCGGATCGCGCAGTTGCGCCATGATCTAGAGGTGCCGGGTGTTGCATTGCATTATTCATGGCCTTCGGCGGCGGAACCTTTGGGTTATGTCTATGATCGGGACTCGGTCATGTTTGCCAGAACCGGCTTGGAGGTTCTGATCCGCGAGACCGTAGCGGCTGGGGCCACGCGTATCATTCTGGTTGCTCATTCGATGGGTAGTTTCCTTTCGATGGAGGCGCTGCGCGACATTGTGCGGCAGAACGGGCGGGTGATGCCGCAAATTCGCGGTGTGGTTCTGATTTCCCCCGACATCGACGTCGAGGTGTTCCGAATGCAGGCACGCGATATCGGTGCTTTGCCGCAACCTTTCCTTATCTTCGGTTCAGATCGGGATCGGGTTCTACGCCTATCCGCCATGATTACGGGCCAACAGGGACGTCTTGGGTCGCTGGACAATGTTGAACAGATTTCGGACCTTCAGGTGACATATCTTGACGTCGGGGCCTTTGCAAAAGGCGCAGGCCATTTCGTTCCCGGAACCTCACCTGCACTGATTAGACTTTTGGGCCGTATTGGGGATGTCGATCAAGCCTTCGGAAATGATGCTGCAGGGAGGGCCGGCTTGTTGCCAGGGGTGCTTTTGACTGCGCGAAGTGCGACGCGCATTATCTTGACCCCTGTGGCGGAAATCACCGGCGATGTCCTGAACTGATCTTGATCAGCGCTTGCGGAGATAGACGTAATAGGCACCCGATCCACCATGCCTAAGATGCGCCTCGCTGATCTGAAGAACAGCTGCGGACAGGGGGGGCATGCGCAGCCATTGCGGGACCTGATGGCGAAGGGCCCCCATGCGCTGTGGAATGGGCCCGGTATCTTCGCCACGCTTACCTTTGCCAGTGATGACCAGCACAAGGCGTAGTCCGACCGTCTGGGCGTTCAATACGAAGCGGATGAGTTCGGGATGGGCTTCGGCAAGGGTCATGCCGTGCAGGTCGATGCGGGCCTCGGGCATCACCTTGCCACGCACCATCCGACCATGCAGCTTTGCATCCATCTGAAGTGGGGCTGTGCGGAGCGCTTCGCCCAAGGGCGGCGCGATATCATGCCCCGATGTTGCTTTGGCCTTCTGGCCAAGCCTGAACGGCTCTAACCAGCTTTTCGGAATTTCCAAGTCGCGGGGCTTTGTTTCTGAAGCTATTATGGGCGTAGGCCCAGCAGCGTCTATTCCACGATGAAGACCTTTTGCCTTCGGGTGCAATGGACGCGCACTTCGCGCCACAGCCTGCCAAAGTTCCTCTTCCTCTGGGCGTAGGGATCGGCGGCGGGCCATTACATGCCATCCGGCAACATTGCATAAGCACGGTCGATTGGCAGAAGGACAACCATCCTTCCGCCATCCTTGATCGTTCCGGCAGACTCGCCGGCCACGCGGCCGGTTCCATAGAAAATGTCTGCCCTTTGCGGCCCCTTGATCGCACCGCCGGTGTCCTGCGCAATCATCAAGCTGCGGATTGGGTTCGCCCCCGCCTTTTCAATCCAAACCGGCGCACCAAGTGGTGTAAATGCCGGATCGATAGCAACCGATCGTAGCGCGGTAATCGAGCGGCCCATTGCCCCGATGGGTCCGTTCTCAGGTGCTACGTCATCGATCGGGCGGAAAAAGACGTATGAGGGATTGATGTTCAATAATTCGCTACCCGACTGATTTCGCACATAAGATGCTATTTCCTGCGCGGAAACCTGATCCATACTATGCGTGCCGCGGCGTACCAACTCCTGCCCGACCGAGCGATAGGCATGACCATTGCGACCCGCATACCCAACCCGCATCACGCGCCCATCCGGCATTCTTATCCGACCGGATCCTTGGACTTGAAGGAAATAGACATCGACAGGATCATCCAGCCATGCCAGTTCAAGCCCGCGACCTCGTAGAATGCCCGCTTCGATCGCGGCGCGGCTGTGAAAAACCTGACCATCCCGCAATTCTGGCGGACGGCGATAGATCGGCCATGCAAAGCGCGGCGTGCGAACCGGTGATCCTTCGAGTTCGGGTTCAAAATAGCCGGTGAAAAGCGCGGGTGGTTTCCCGATGACGACTGGACGAAAAAACAACTCGAAAAACTGGCGAGCCGCCGCAGCCGTTGATCCTGCATCGCCGGCAAGGTTGCAAATTGGAATCCAATCGGGATCTGCCATCAGGTCGCAAGTGGCCCTGAAGGACTCGAGTGCCTCAACGTGATTATCCTGATCCCATCCTTCAAGATCGGAAAAGCGCAGGATTTCGGCAGATGCTTGGCTGGTCGTCATGGCGACCAGCATAATAGCCGCTAAAAGGCGAGCGCGCATCAATCTCCGGTGGCGACAAGATGCCAGTTCGGATCGCTGGACCCCATCTTGCGGGCAAAGGTCCAGATATCGCGCTGACGCTTGATCTCAGTCGGGCTGCCTTCGACAATCTCACCCGAAGCGTTTTTCACCACAGAGGTGAGTTCACCAACGAAACGCACAGTAACCTCTGCCTCGCGAGAGGTTCGGTCGAATGTGGCGTCATGCAAAGCAAGTTCGCGGAGGCCTACAAAATTTGCCTCGACATGAAGCCCTTGCTCTTCGCGATGACGGATCGCTTCGTCAAAGGTGTCGGCTACTTCGGGAGAAAGGAAGGCGCGAACCTTATCGACCTCACCTTTTTCGTAGGCCATAAGTATCATCTCATAGGCGCCACGCGCACCCGAAAGGAACGATGAAACGCTGAACCCCGGTTCGGCCATTTTCATCCCGGCAAGTGCTTTTGCCGCATCTGATCCATCAGCCACATGGTCAGTAATATCACGATCCGGACCGCCTTCGATGACTTCAAAATCGCGGCGGGGCTTTGCGGCGGTCCGCACTTCTTCAAGCGGGATAGGCGGCTTTTCAAAGCCTTCCCGCGTTCCCAAAACGGAACGCAGCTTCAGGATCAGGAAAATGGCGATCCCGGCCAGAACCAGTAACTGGATCAGGGAAGAACTCATTGGAACCTCTGGATGCGATGCCACACTGCGGCAGGGCTTGGGGTTGGTATAAGGTGTATCAGGCCCTTATGTAGGGGTCATGGTGGCGCGTGTCCATGCCGCCTACCAATGAAAGCCTTCTGAAATGGTCAAGAGGATCATCAAATGCCTGCCATCGTCGTTCTTTTGATGTGGCCACTGATCGAGATTGCGCTTTTTGTCGTGGTCGGCGGGGCAATCGGTCTGTGGTGGACGCTCTTGATCGTCGTCGGAACGGGAATTGGTGGCGTCGTGCTTTTGCGGCGGCTGGGTCTGAGCAATGCTACACGTTTGCGGGGTGAAATGGCCCGTATGCGCGACCCGGTAGGGGCTGTTGGCGACGGGATCCTAAAGGCGTTGGCCGCGCTTTTGCTGATCCTTCCTGGTTTTTTGACAGATGCGCTTGGCCTTCTGCTTCTGTTTTCCCCCGTTCGTTCGGCTTTGATCTCGGCGGCGAGCAGGAAAATGGCCGTCGTGTCGATGCAATCCGACCAACCCGCACGCCGCAGTGACGGGATCGTCATCGATGGGGAATTCGTTGAGGTTGAAGCCGACGGGCCTAAATCCCCGATGCCGAAGGATCGCCCCTCAGGTTGGACAAGGCATTGAGGCGCATGCCCCTTCCTGATAGGAACGCCACGACCGCAGTTCGACAGGGAGGGTCAGGAATGGCCGAAGAGACCGAGTCCGGCGAAACCGTTGCAGGCCAAGGCCAGCCGCAGATCCGCATGCAGGTGCTGGCACAGTTTATCCGTGACATGTCATTCGAAAACATGGTCGCCAAGAAGGGCGTGTCATCCGGTGATGTGCAGCCGGATATCCAGATCGCCGTGAGCCTTGATGCGCGGAAGCGGCCAGTCGATCACCAATATGACGTGATCTCGAAATACCGTTGTACGTCAAAGAACAAGACGAATGGTGAAACGCTGTTCCTTCTGGAAATCGAATATGGCGCGATTTTTCATGTCGAAGGCGTCCCTGACGAACAGCTTCATCCGTTTCTCCTGATCGAATGTCCGCGCCTTGTGTTCCCCTTTGTGCGGCGGATCATTTCGGACGTGACGCGTGACGGCGGATTCCCGGCATTGAATATCGATACGGTTGATTTCGTGACCCTGTATCGCCAAGAACTGGCCCGGCGTTCGCAGGCCGCGCAGGCGCAGACCGCTGTCAACTAAGTTCGTTTGGAAGATAAGGCGCGCAGTATTATGCGCGCCTTTTCCATATCGCATTGTCCCCCAATTTTTCGACGAAAGCTTCATGCGCATTCGCCTCTGATGGGTGCAGTCTTGAGGCAAGCGGTGCCGGGCGCGGGCGCGGGCGCCAAGTTTCGGCAGCCGTCGAAACCTTGGCAGTCGGGGTAGAGGTTTCGTTCCCCGCCGCAAGAACGAAGTCCGGCTGACGGCCGCCGATCAGTTCCAGATAAACTTCGGCGAGGATTTCACTGTCGAGCAATGCGCCATGCTTTTCACGCGCAGAATTGTCGACACCAAAACGACGGCATAGCGCGTCGAGAGAGGCAGGCGCGCCTGGAAATTTCCGCCTTGCAACCGCAACGGTATCCAAAGCCCGGCTCATGGGTAAGGGGTTTAACCCAGCAGCCTGCAGTTCCGCATTGATGAACTTCATGTCGAATGACGCGTTATGAATCACCAGCGTTGCGTCGCCGATGAAGTCCAAGAACGCCGGAGCGATGGCCTTGAACACAGGTTTGTCACGGAGAAAGTCATCGCCAAGGCCATGCACATCAAAAGCTTCCTTCGGCATGCTGCGCTGAGGGTTGATGTATTGATGATATGTGCGTCCTGTCGGGAGGTGGTTGAACAGCTCTACCGCGCCGATTTCGACGATGCGGTGTCCTTCGCCCGGCTCAAGACCCGTGGTTTCGGTATCCATGACGATTTCACGCATCGCGTTCTTCCCGGATAAAAGCAATAAGCGCGCGAACACAGGCGCGCGCAGCGTCTAGGTTTAGAGTCTCGATTATATGGGTGGCCCGAGATCTTTTCTCAGCGTCAGGCATCTGCCGCGCAAGGATTGCGGAAAACTGTTCCTCTGTCATTCCGGGCCGCGAAAGAACCCTGCGGCGCTGCAGGCATAGTGGTGCCGTAACGAGGACCGTTGCATCCATTTCGGACTCGGTTCCCTTTTCGAACAGAAGCGGAATGTCAAAAACGACGATGTCGGAGGTTGCGGTTGTTAGGAAGGTGGCGCGATCTTTGGCAACGAGAGGGTGAACTATGCTTTCAAGACGCTTCAAGGCAGATGGGTCAGATGCAATCCACAACTTGAGCGCGGATCGATCGATCGATCCATCAACCAGCGCGGCAGGGCAGATCGCAGACACGGGTTCAACAGCCCTGCCACCCGTTGCGTAAAGACTATGGACGGATGCATCTGCATCCCAAACCGGGATGCCTTCATCCGCGAATAGAGCGGCTGTTGTGGACTTTCCCATACCAATCGACCCAGTCAGGCCAAGACGGAATGCGTTCATGCCGATAGGACCGCTACTCTTGTGGCGTCATCCACGTCGGGGCGTTGCCCAAACCATCTTTCAAAGCCTGGCGCCGCCTGATGTAATAGCATGCCAAGACCATCGACGACCGTGGCACCCCGTTCCTCTGCCTCGATCAGGAATTGCGTCTTTAACGGAGTATAGACGAGGTCAGTAACCAAAGCATGTGGTGACAACGATCCGAGTGGAAGGACGAGATCGGGCTTTCCCGTCATTCCAAGAGAGGTCGTGTTCACGACGGTAGCAGAGCCATCGATCATGGTATCGGCTTGCACCCATTCGTGGACATGGACCTTCGCCCCGAAGTCTGATCGCAGTGCATCGGCCCGGGCGCGAGTCCGGTTTGCAAGACGGATTTCAGGAACGCCAACTTCGATCAGAGCGGCGATCACTGCGCGAGCTGCGCCACCAGCACCGAAAACTGCCGCTGGTCCGGCCGACGGCACCCAATGAGGGGCAGACTGGCGAAGGTTAGCGATAAAGCCTGCGCCATCGGTATTGTCGGCTTGAATCTTTCCATCTTTCCGGAAGATCAGCGTATTTGCAGCACCGATCAGCGCGGCGCGGTCCGTGATGACATCAGCGATATTGAGGATCGCCTCTTTATGGGGAATCGTCACATTTGCACCGACGAAGCCCATTTTCGGCATCATCCGAAGCACATCCTGCAAATCCACCTGTGCGACATCCATGGGTATGTAGAAGCCCTTGATGCCATACCGCTTAAGCCAGTAGCCATGCAGAGCCGGAGATCGGCTGTGCGCGATTGGCGAACCAATAACAGCGGCCAGAGGGATGCGCGGATGTTCGGTCATTCGGGAATGAAACCCCTCTGCGAAAGATAGTTCAAGAGGGGCAAGAGGGGCAGTCCCAAGACAGTGAAGTGATTTCCATCCACCTTTGCGAAAAGGCGGGCACCTTCTCGTTCGAGTTGATACGCCCCCACGCTATGGCGGACATCGCCAAAGTTACGCGACAGATAATCGTCTAGATAGGCGTCCGAGAACGCGCGCATCGTTAGCTTGGCCTCTTCCACATGTCGCCAGATGGGCTTTGCTTCATGATATAGCACGACGGCTGAAATCAGACCGTGGGTTCGCCCTCGAAGCATCTGTAACTGTGCCCGCGCTGCATCAGCCGTTTCCGGTTTTCCCCATACCTTGCCGTCAAGTTCCAGAACCTGATCAGCTCCGATCACAACCGCGTCCGGGAGACGTTCCGCTAGCTTTCTTGCCTTCATTTCCGCAAGCGTGTCGGCGATATCCCTTGGTTTCGCCGCATCCGCCTCTAATGAACGGCGGACGGAGTCTTCATCCACGCGGGCAGCAATACATTCGACAGGAACACCTGCATTTTCCAGCATTTGCCGCCGAATAGAAGACGCTGATGCAAGGATAATCTTCTGCATGGGGAAATCCTGTGGAAACTCTCTTTATGTTCTTGCTGCCACCTTGTGGCCTGTTCTTAGCAGGTGCCGGAGAACCCTATCGGTCAGGGGATATTTCTTCGACCCCAAGAAACTTGTCCACTTGTGGGTGCAGACTTTCCTTCCTTCTGGACAATGTCCCCTTGGGACATTCGAAGCCGCTGTGCTGTGGGTATCTTGAAGGAATCATTTACCGTATCACTTTGAATATATTATATTTTTTTCCTTGATCGACTCTGGAAGCACTTTTCTCCAGAAATATCCACAGGCATTGTGCTGTGGATGAAACACAGGATGAACAGGGAAATTCTAGTTTCCACAACCTCAACATCATCATCATTCTCTTTTCTAATCTTATTGTTAAGAAGAGGTAGAGGACTCAGAAGGCGGGTGGGATGAGCGATTTTCTAGCGGATTGGTATCTTTGGACAAAGGCGTTTCACGTTGTCTCTGTCATCTCATGGATGGCTGGGCTGTTCTATCTGCCAAGATTGTTCGTTTATCATGTAGAGGTGGTTCAGGCTTCGACACCAACGGATACGTTGTTTCAGACAATGGAGCGCCGACTTCTACGTGCCATCATGAACCCGGCAATGGTGGCGACTTGGGTCTTTGGACTCGCATTGGTGCTTACGCCTGGGATTGTTGTCTGGAGTGAGGTTTGGCCTTGGACAAAGGCGGCCGCTGTTCTTGGGATGACTTGGTTTCATCACTGGCTTGGCTTGCGCCGAAAAGACTTCATGCGGGGCGACAATATGCTGACCGGGCGCCAATACCGCATCATGAATGAAGTTCCGACGATCCTTCTGCTGATCATCGTTTTTTCGGTGATTGTTAAGTTTTGAACTCCTCAGTTGTGGACGTTGACTTTTGGGACTGTCGTCCGTATGTCGCGGATTGCGGGGCCGTCCGGCCCAACGCGTCTTCCGCATGACATAACGACACCGGTGCGCCTTTGGCGTGCTCCTTATGGACCTTTTTCCACATGAGCACTGAACGTTTGAATCTTTCCGACCTTAAGGCCAAGACACCTGCTGATCTATTGGCCATGGCCGAAGAGTGGGAGATCGAGAACGCGCCTTCCATGCGGAAGGGTGAAATGATGTTCCAGATTTTGAAGGAGCATGCGGAAGAAGGTTTCGAGATCGGCGGCGACGGCGTTCTTGAGGTTTTGCAGGACGGTTTCGGGTTCCTTCGCAGCCCAGAGGCAAATTATCTGCCTGGTCCGGATGACATCTATGTAAGCCCGGACATGATCCGCCAGTTCTCCCTGAGAACCGGAGATTCGATCGAAGGTGTCATTCAGGCGCCGCGGGAAAATGAGCGGTATTTCAGTCTGGTCAAGGCAACGAAGATCAACTTTGATGATCCGGAAAAGGCCCGGCACAAGGTTCACTTCGACAACCTGACGCCTCTCTACCCTGATGAGCGGTTGAAGATGGAAATCGAAGACCCGACCATCAAGGATCGTTCGGCCCGGATCATTGATCTTGTCTGCCCGATTGGTAAGGGGCAGCGCGCATTGATCGTGGCGCCGCCGAGAACGGGGAAGACCGTCCTACTACAGAACATCGCGCATTCCATCGAGAAGAACCATCCTGAGTGCTATCTGATCGTTCTTTTGATCGACGAACGACCGGAAGAAGTTACCGACATGCAGCGATCGGTTAAGGGTGAGGTTGTTTCATCGACCTTTGACGAACCGGCAACTCGTCACGTTGCCGTGGCGGAGATGGTGATCGAGAAAGCGAAGCGTCTCGTTGAACATAAGCGGGATGTTGTGATCCTTCTTGATTCCATCACGAGACTTGGTCGGGCGTTCAACACGGTCGTGCCATCGTCTGGCAAAGTGCTTACTGGTGGTGTCGATGCAAACGCCTTGCAGCGTCCTAAGCGCTTCTTTGGTGCGGCACGGAACATTGAAGAGGGTGGATCTCTGACGATCATCGCTACAGCCTTGATTGATACAGGTAGCCGCATGGACGAAGTGATCTTTGAAGAGTTCAAAGGAACAGGTAACAGCGAGATTGTTCTGGATCGCAAAGTTGCCGATAAGAGGGTGTTCCCGGCGATTGATATTTTGAAGTCTGGAACGCGGAAGGAGGATCTTCTTGTCGATAAGGTTGATCTTCAGAAGACCTACGTTTTGCGCCGAATCTTGAATCCCATGGGAACAACTGACGCGATTGAGTTCCTTCTGTCCAAGCTGAAGCAGACAAAGACGAATTCAGAGTTCTTCGATTCGATGAACACATAAGTGTTTTGAATCAAAGGATTAACGAGAATGGACACAATCTATGCCTTAGCCAGCGCGCGTGGCAAGGCCGGTGTGGCGGTGTTGCGGGTTTCAGGCCCAAAAGCCTTTGATGCCGTCATATCTTTGACAGGCTCCTGTCCGAAGCCCCGAACTGCATCACTCCGCAAGCTGGTCTGGCGGGGAGAGGTTCTTGATGAGGCTCTGATACTAGTATTTCCGGAGGGGGAAAGCTTCACTGGCGAAGCTGTGGCTGAGTTCCATTTGCATGGGTCGTTGGCTGTCGTTGAAGCAGTGACTCGGGTTCTTAGCAAAATTCCCGGTCTGCGCCTTGCTGAGGCGGGAGAGTTCACGCGGCGCGCCCTCGAAAATGGCCGACTCGACCTTACGCAGGTCGAGGGGTTGGCCGACTTGATTGATGCGGAGACCGAGGCGCAGAGACGGCAAGCGGTACGCATTCTATCGGGGGTTATCGGGAGACGTGCCGAACAGTGGCGTTCGCGATTGATACGAGCTGCTGCGTTGATAGAGGCAACGATTGATTTTGCAGATGAAGATGTACCCATGGACGTGGGGCCAGAGGTGGTTTCATTGATTCAAAGCGTACTTTCGGATCTTCGCGCCGAAGTGAGGGGTAGCCGTGCAGCAGAGAGGATCAGGGATGGTTTCGAGGTTGCCATCGTGGGTGCACCGAATGCAGGGAAGTCCACTCTTCTTAACGCGTTGGCGGGACGAGAGGCCGCGATCACATCAGAAATAGCTGGAACGACCAGGGACGTGATTGAAGTTCGAATGAACGTCGAAGGTCTGGCTGTGACTCTCTTAGATACCGCTGGATTACGTGAAACGGATGATATTGTCGAACGGAAGGGCGTTGATCTGGCACTGCGTCGGGCGCGGGATGCGGATTTACGAATTTTCCTTTTGAGTAACGAGGCAATCACAGAACTGGCGCCCGCAACGGGCGATATAGTGGTCCGTGGCAAGGCAGATCTCGGTGGTGAAGGTGTTTCAGGACTTTCTGGAAAAGGTATCGATGAGCTGATCGGCAACATTGCAGATCGGCTTAGGAATATGACCGCTGGAGCCGGAATCGTTACGAGAGAAAGGCACCGAATTGCAATCGAGCGTGCGATCCGCGCTATGGAATCGGCACTGAATGAAGTAGAAAAAGGTCCGGATCGCGCAGAGATTGCAGCAGATGAGTTGCGGGTGTCCATCCGGGCTTTGGAATCGCTTCTTGGCCATATAGATGTCGAGTCGCTGCTGGATGAGATTTTTTCCAGCTTTTGCATCGGGAAGTGAGGGTGTTTCACGTGAAACAATTCGATGTGATCGTGATTGGCGGTGGTCATGCAGGAAGTGAGGCTGCAGCCGCAGCAGCGCGTATGGGTGCCAAAACGGCCCTCGTAACTCTGCGCCCAGAGCAGATAGGCGTTATGTCTTGCAACCCCGCGATTGGCGGATTGGGAAAAGGACATCTTGTTCGCGAGATTGATGCATTGGATGGCCTGATGGGGCGAGTAGCGGATTCCGCGGGGATCCAGTTTCGTCTTCTTAATCGGCGCAAAGGGCCCGCCGTACAGGGCCCACGAGCGCAAGCGGATCGAAAGCTGTATCGAGAAGCAATGCAGCAAGCACTGTCGGTGCAAAATGGTCTGACCATAATTGGGGCAGAGGTCATTGACCTTAATCTACAGTCCGGCAGGGTGGCTGGCGTAATCCTGAAGGATGGTACATCTTTGTTCGCGCGGGCTGTTGTATTGACGGCTGGAACCTTTCTCAACGGTGTGATCCACGTGGGGAGCGAACGTCGATCTGGGGGGCGGGTCGGGGACGAACCGTCTATCCCGCTTGCCGGTCGTTTGCGTGACCTTCTGCCTTCTGGTGGGCGATTGAAAACAGGCACACCGCCACGCCTAGACGGCCGATCGATTGACTGGTCGCGGCTTGAGCGGCAGGACGGAGACGAGGACCCAGTCCTGTTTTCGTTCATGAGTAGGCAACCGACAGCACGCCAAATCGCCTGTGGCATAACTCACACAAATGAGCAAACTCATGAAATCGTGCGGGAAAACCTGCAAAGGTCAGCGATGTACGGTGGGTACATAGAGGGTGTCGGGCCACGATATTGCCCGTCCATCGAAGACAAGGTGGTACGCTTTTCAGAAAAGTCCGCGCATCAGGTCTTTCTCGAGCCCGAGGGCTTGGACGATGATACGATTTATCCCAATGGGATCTCGACCTCGCTTCCGAGAGATGTACAAGAGGCCTATGTCCGAACGATCGCTGGCCTAGAAGACGTTCGGATTCTGCAGCCGGGCTATGCTATCGAATATGACTTCTTTGATCCGCGTGAATTGCGACAGAGCCTCGAGGTGAGACAGCTGCCCGGGCTGTTCTTTGCTGGGCAAATCAACGGCACCACTGGATATGAAGAGGCAGCTGCGCAGGGGCTTGTTGCAGGTCTTAATGCTGCACGGCTAGCAAAAGACGAAGACGTGATTTCGTTTAGTCGACGCGACAGCTACATCGGCGTGATGCTTGATGATCTCGTGACGCGAGGCGTGACCGAGCCGTATCGCATGTTTACATCTCGGGCAGAGTTTAGGCTTGCGCTAAGGGCCGACAATGCCGACCAGAGGCTCACGCCGCTGGGTATCGCAGTTGGCTGTGTCTCAGAGCCTCGGCAGCGTGCGTTTCAAGAGAAAATGATTTCGATATGCGAAGCAAGAAGGGCTCTCACAACAAAGCGATTGTCACCAAAAGAGCTTTTGTCCCACGGGCTGCGGTTAAGTCAGGACGGTGTTCGGCGTGATGGTTTCGAGCTTCTTTCGCTTGGCGAAGAGGCACGAACAGCAGTCGAAAGCCTTTTTCCTGCATTTTCTACCTACGGTCAGGACATACGGGACCAAGTCGCAACAGACGCGCTCTATGCGCAATATCTCCAACGACAAGAAGCCGACGCGAAATTGCTTCACGAAGAAGAGCAAACGATTATACCAAGGGACTTTGACTATGACCTACTTTCGGGCCTTTCCTATGAGTTGAAAACGAAACTAAAGCGACAACAACCCGAAAACCTTGCCCGCGCAAGCAAGATCGAGGGCATGACACCAGCGGCACTTACTTTGATCCTTGCGCATTTGCGGAAGGCTCAGAAAAACAAGGCAAGTTGATGGCGCGGGATTTGAGCCTTCTTGATGTTTCACGTGAAACAACTGAGAAGCTGAAGTCGCTGGAAGAGTTGCTTATCAAGTGGAATCCCGCGATCAACTTGGTTTCCAAGTCGACAATAGGCGCAATCTGGAACCGTCATATCGTCGATTCTGCCCAGATCTATGCTTTGGCGCCACACCATGGACATTGGGTCGATCTAGGCAGTGGGGGAGGTTTTCCAGGACTTGTCATCGCCTGCATGTCTAGTGCAGGGGGTGATAGCTTAAGAATAACCCTCGTAGAGTCCGATCAACGAAAAGCGACGTTCTTGCGTATGGCCTCCAGCCTCCTTGAGTTAAATGCAACGGTCATTTCCGAGAGAATTGAACGTGTACCACCATTATGTGCTGATATTCTCTCTGCACGTGCGCTGGCCGCGCTTCCGATATTGCTTGGCTTCGCAGATCGACATCTAGCGTCGAACGGCCTCTGTTTGTTCCCGAAGGGCGCCAGCTGGCGACAAGAGGTTGAAGCCGCTCGTAAAGACTGGCATTTCGAAGTTGAAAACCACACAAGCATCACCGACGACGATGGTGCAATTCTAGCTGTGAAGGCCATCTCTCATGTCTGATCCCAGCCGCCCGAAACAACCGCGTATCATAGCTGTTGCCAATCAAAAGGGTGGCGTCGGAAAGACGACCACTGCCATCAACCTTGCCGCGGCATTGGCAGAGATCGGGGCGCGTGTTCTTCTGGTTGATCTGGACCCGCAGGGAAATGCCTCAACCGGTCTTGGTATCGAGCCAGCGAGTAGAAAATCAACGACCTATGATCTCTTGCTGGATGAAGCCCCACTAGAGGCTGTGATACAGAAAACAGCAATCGGCAACCTATTGATTTGCCCCGCTAATGCGGACCTTTCTTCGGCGGATATGGAACTGGTGGCAAACGAAAAGCGCAGTTTTCTTTTGCATGATGCGCTGCGTCAAACAGCGATGGACAGGTACCGCTTGGATTTCATCCTGATTGACT
The DNA here is from genome assembly GCF_029953595.1 of Fuscovulum ytuae. Taxonomy (NCBI): domain Bacteria; kingdom Pseudomonadati; phylum Pseudomonadota; class Alphaproteobacteria; order Rhodobacterales; family Paracoccaceae; genus Fuscovulum; species Fuscovulum ytuae. The sequence goes on from NZ_CP124535.1 coordinate 2,703,982, forward strand.
GCCCGCCGTCTCTCAGTCTGCTTACGATCAACGCAATGGTGGCATGCCACTCCGTCCTCGTGCCGCTTCAGTCGGAATTCTTCGCGCTTGAGGGTCTTTCGCAGTTAATGTTGACGGTTCGAGAGGTACGACAGACGGCAAATCCTGGCCTACGAATCGAAGGTGTAGTGTTAACGATGTATGATGGCCGCAATAGGTTGAGTCAGCAAGTTGAAACCGACGCACGCGAGAACCTTGGTGATCTTGTCTTCAAGACAATCATCCCGCGAAACGTCCGCGTATCTGAGGCACCGAGTTTCGCTCTCCCGGTCCTGTCCTACGATACCACTTCTAAAGGTTCGGAGGCCTATCGGTCTCTGGCGGCAGAGCTTGCCGCACGTCACCCCTTTGAGCCTGTTCAGGAGCCGGCATAATGGAAAAGAAAGTTGAACGCCGCGGCCTAGGCCGGGGCCTATCGGCCCTTATGGCGGATGTATCAGTGGATGCCGACCCGCAAATGGCCGATCGTCCCCGGCGTCCCGACCTTTTGGTTCCCGTTGAAAAGCTGGTTCCCAACCCAAACCAACCGCGTCGTGATTTCAGACCCGAAGCGCTACAGGAACTTGCAGCCTCCATCCGTGTCAAGGGCGTGATCCAACCGCTCATAGTTCGCTCACTCGATGATGGACGCTTTGAGATTGTCGCCGGTGAGCGTCGGTGGCGGGCGGCGCAATTGGCCCAACTTCACGAACTGCCCGTCATTGTTCGGGACTTCACGGACTCCGAAGTAATCGAAGTCGCAATAATTGAGAACATTCAACGGGCCGACCTGAATGCCATTGAAGAGGCGCTTGCCTTCCGACAATTGATGGATCGGTTTGGTCACACACAAGAAAAACTGGCGGAGGCCCTTTCCAAAAGCCGCAGCCATATTGCAAACCTCCTGCGGCTTTTATCACTTCCTGATGAGGTTCAGTCTCAAGTGCGGCAGGGTCTACTCACGGCCGGCCATGCGCGCGCACTTATAACCGCCCCTAATGCAGCAGAACTGGCGCGGCAGGTTATTGCCCGAAATTTGTCCGTCCGGGAAACTGAGCTCCTCGCAAAGGACCCGGCAAAAACGGGAAAGAGTAAAACAAGCGGGCCGCGCGGAAAATCTGATAAAGATGCCGACACACGAGCTCTAGAATCCGATTTGTCAGCAAATCTGAATATGAAAGTCACAATCGATCATGCAGGAATAGATGACGGCGGGACGCTTTCGATCCGCTATCGCAACCTAGATGATCTGGATCTTCTTTGCCGCGTCCTCTCTGTCATTCCTCGGGACGGATCCATATGAAAGTGGCAAAAACAGCGGAAACTTCGGTATCAGCGTCAGGATGATCCCGTCGACTTCGATGAACAATGAAACCGAACCACCCAGCAACTTCGGCAGTCGTGTTAACCAACAAGCTCACGCAGGATCGAATTCAAGACAGCGCGTCCTGCTGCACTTGCGATCAAACGCCCATCAAAAATGCTGATCAGGCCAAGTTCCATAAGTCGATCAATGCGGTCAGGGTTTAACTGTTCCCCTGCAAGCCGTTCATATCGGGAAATCTCTGTTCCCTCAGCAAGCCGCAAGGACATCAATAGATATTCCAAAGCCTGTTCTGAAAGCGAAATCTCTTCTCGTATGGTTCGTTCGGCCTCGTCTTTCTCTACCGCATTCACCCACAACCCCGGGGCCTTAGGCTCTACCGTCGCCCAGCGCCGACCGGACGATGTCAGACGACCATGCGCCCCAGGGCCGATGCCGATATAATCCCCCATTCTCCAATAAATCATATTATGACGACTTTCAGCGTCCGGCTTTGCGTGGTTTGAAATTTCATAGCCAGGCATGCCGTGTGCAGCGCAAACTTCCTGAGTCAGGGAATACATGTCCGCCTGAACCTCTTCATCTGGAAGGTCCTTCAAACCGCCACGTGAAAACCGGTCAGCAAATGCCGTACCGTCCTCAATGGTCAGTTGGTATAGCGACAAATGATCGACGGCCATGGAAAGAGCCTCTGTCAGTTCAGCCCTCCAATCGGCCAGCGTTTGCGATTGCCGGGCATAGATCAGATCAAAGCTGACCCTGTCGAACAGATTCCTTGCAATATCAAAGGCCTCCTTGGCCTCATCGGCCGAATGTAACCTTCCCAGTCGTCGCAGATCTGCATCGCGCAGCGATTGCACGCCCATGGAAACCCGGTTCACACCTGCTTCACGATAACCGGCAAACCGGCCAGCCTCTACGGACGTGGGATTGGCTTCCAAGGTGATCTCAGGGTTATTCACCATTGGCCAACTGGTCCGTACAGTGTCTAGAATATCTGCCACGACCTCCGGATCCATAAGCGACGGTGTCCCTCCACCGAAAAAAACGGTTTCAAGAACCCGGCCTTTTGTCTCGCTTGCCCATTGGCGAATGTTCTTAAGATAGGCATCTCGCCAGCGCCGCTGATCGATCGATGCAGCGACATGGCTGTTGAAATCGCAGTAGGGGCATTTCGACTGACAAAACGGCCAATGGATATAAAGACCAAATCCCCCGGCTTGCCAATCTTCCATAACTATCCCCTAAAGGCCGTAACCTCGATCTCTACCTTCATTTCAGGCTTGATCAGCCCTGCAATTACCATGGTTGCGGCAGGCCGAATGTCGCCAAGGGCTTCACCCAGCGCGGGTACGATCGCATCCACAAATGAGGCATCCGTGACCGTGTATTGAACCCTGACGACATCGTCCATGGTAAAGCCCGCTTGTTCCAACACCTGGCGGATCGTCCGGAAACAGTTGCGCGCCTGTGCCGCGGGATTTTCGGGGATTTCCATTGTCGCATAATCATAACCGGTGACACCAGAGACAAAGCACCAACCGCCCTTCACGACGGCCCGGCTGTATCCCATCGTCGCCTCGAACGGTGAGCCTGTCGAAATCCTTTTCATCCAAAACACCCCGCGACAAGTTTTCGGAAAGCATCAGCGCGGTGGCTGATGCGGTTTTTTTCCCACCGATCCATTTCGCCGAAAGTTATATTATAACCATCAGGTTGAAAAATCGGGTCATAGCCATGCCCTTGATTGCCCCGCATCGGCCAAACAACCTGACCGGGCATCACGCCTTCAAAGACTTCGTCGTGACGATCAGGCCAGGCCAGAACCAAGGTGCAACGAAACTGCGCTTTACGGGGATAAATGGCAGCAACGGCCTCCAATTCGTGCCAAACCCGCGTCATTGCTACAACGAAGTCTCGGCCATTTGCTGTTTCTGCCCAGTCGGCGGTATAGACCCCGGGTGCCCCACCAAGGGCATCAATGGTGATTCCGCTGTCGTCTGCCAAAGAGGGCAACCCGGTTGCCTGAGCAGCGGCATGTGCCTTTATGCGCGCATTACCAACAAAGTTGTTTTCGGTTTCAGCAGGCTCTGACAAGCCCAAAGAGGCCGCTCCGACCACATCGATAGAAAATGGCTCTAACAAGGCTGAAATTTCTTCCAGTTTCCCCTTGTTATGCGTAGCAACAACCAGCCTATTTTCGCTAAAGCGCCGCATCACAGACCCAGCGCTGCCTTCTGAGCCCCGACTAACGTGGCGCAACCCTGTTCTGCGAGATCAAGAAGATGGCCCATCTCATTGCGGGAAAAGGTCGCGCCTTCTGCACTCATCTGCACTTCGATCAGACGGCCCTTCCCAGTCAAAATGAAGTTTCCATCCGTTCCGGCCGTTGAATCCTCGGCATAATCCAGATCAAGAACCGGTTGGCCAGCATAAACTCCGCAGGAAACAGCGGCGACATGATCGATCATCGGATCGCTGACGATGGCACCAGCCTTCAGCAACTTGTCCACCGCCATCTTCAGCGCGACCCAGCCTCCGGTGATCGAAGCACAGCGCGTGCCGCCATCCGCCTGAATGACATCACAATCGATGACGATCTGACGTTCACCCAAGGCGCTGCGATCAACACCCGCACGCAAGGCGCGGCCGATCAGGCGCTGGATTTCTTGCGTACGGCCCGACTGCTTACCCGCAGCCGCCTCTCTCCGTGTCCGGCTATTGGTCGCACGGGGAAGCATTCCGTATTCCGCGGTCACCCAACCAAGCCCCGTGTTCTTCAGAAAAGGCGGGGCTTTGTCTTCAATCGTGGCCGAACACAGGACATGTGTTTCGCCCATCTTGATCAGACATGACCCTTCGGCATGTTTCATCACGCCGACTTCGATTGAAACATGGCGCATTTCGCTTAATTTTCGGCCAGAGGGGCGCATTGCATCATCCTTTTTGGGTTATAGCCAGATACGCAGGCGCCCCCCTGGTATGCAACCCCGATTGACGCCCCGTTGATGGCTCCGATAATGGCGGTGACAGAAGGGTTTCGGAACGATGACAGACGGTTCAAGACTCCTCTCCGAAATGAACGATCGGTCGCGCGAAGTATTTCGTCGCGTCGTGGAAGGCTACCTCGCCTCCGGTGACCCGGTAGGGTCACGCACGCTGACAAGGTCCATGTCGGAAAAGCTATCGGCGGCCACCATCCGCAACGTCATGCAAGATCTGGAGTTTCTGGGTCTTTTGGACAGCCCGCATATCTCTGCCGGGCGCGTGCCGACCCAGCTAGGCCTGCGGATGTTCGTCGATAGCTTGCTAGAGGTGGGCACCGTCGCGGATGAGGACCGCGAACGCATCGATGCGACGCTTGGTCAGAACGATCAGGATGTGACCTCGCTTCTTGACCACGTTGGGGCGGCCCTATCGGGAATAACGCGCGGTGCGTCGCTTGTTCTGGCACCGAAGGTTGAAGCGCCGATCCGCCATATCGAATTTGTCTCGTTGTCGCAGGATCGGGCGCTGGTGGTACTTGTTCTCGCGAATGGACATGTTGAGAACCGCATCTTCACCCCACCTCCGGGTCAGACCCCATCCTCCATGCGTGAGGCTGCAAATTTCCTGAACGCCCTCGCCGAGGGGAAAACCCTGACAGAACTGCGTCGCACTATGACAGCCGAAATCGCGAAGCGCCGTCAGGAAATCGATTCGCTGGCCCATGATCTTGTGGAGTCTGGCCTTGCTGTCTGGGAAAATCCTGGTGAGACGTCCGAAAGGCTGATCGTGCGTGGTCGCGCCAATCTTTTGGAAGAGGAATCCGTCGATCTGGAACGTATCCGTAGTCTTTTCGATGATCTGGAACGCAAGCGTGATATCGCCGATTTCCTTGAACTTGCGGAAACCGGGGAAGGTGTACGCATTTTTATCGGCTCTGAGAACAAGCTCTTCTCACTTTCCGGTTCAAGTCTCGTCGTTTCTCCCTATATGAACGCGGATCGGAAAATCATCGGTGCCGTCGGTGTGATTGGACCAACCCGGCTGAATTATGGTCGGATCGTGCCCATCGTCGATTACACGGCACAACTCGTCGGGCGGTTGGTGTCCGAACGGGGCAAGTGAAGAAGGCTGAAGGATCATGGCAGACGATAAAACGGTTTCGGAAGATTTCGCCATTGAGGAGGGTCTGGAAGACCTCGCCGCGCTGGATGAGATTGAGGCAATTCGCGCCGAACGGGATGAGTTGCGTGATCGGTTCATGCGCGCCCTCGCAGATGCAGAAAATGCCCGCAAGCGCGGCGAACGCGATCGCCGCGAGGCCGAGCAATATGGCGGCAGCCGTCTCGCGCGGGATCTTTTGCCTGTCTATGACAATCTCAATCGCGCGCTGAACGCCGCCACCGATGAACAGAAGGCCGCCGCCGCCGCCCTGTTTGAAGGGGTACAACTCACCTTGCGTGAATTGACTAATGTCATGACACGGCATGGCGTGAAGCCCATAACGCCCAAGGTTGGCGACATGTTCGATCCGCAGAACCATGAGGCGATGTTCGAAGCACCTGTTCCCGGAACCAAGGCCGGGCAAATCATTCAAGTGATGACGGAGGGCTTCATGTTGCACGATCGGTTGCTGCGTCCGGCGCAAGTTGGTGTTTCCTCCAACACCGGCGCCTGATCAGCAGTCTGTCGCGCCCCGCCACGGTTTGATCCGTCAACGGGGCGCGGAAGACATCACTTTTTCTTCGGCGGCACAAAGCGCTTTGATGTATCGCGCGCATCTGCCTTCGGCTTTTCTGGCCGAGGTTTTGACGACGGCTTGGCAAAGCCACCGGTCCCGGGTTTGCCGCCTGCCTTTGCTCTGAAAGGTTTTGCCTCTGCGCCCGCATTGCGCGGAGCGTAGGGTTTCTTGCCATCGGTGCGCGCAGCGGGTTTTTGCGTCCCGTCAGGCCGTTCCTTCCGACCTTCTGCTGATTTCCATCCGCCGGTTTTGCCAGTAGGCCGTTCGGTTACCGCCCTGCCCTCGGCAGCATGGCTTTTGAACCCAGAGGCGCGGGCCGGACGATCCGGGCTGCCGCCATGCGATTTATAACCGGCAGACCGCGGACCACTACCTTCGTTCTTCCACCGGGGCTTGCGTTCACTGTCGTCGCGCCGCTCTTTGGGCGCATATTCGCTACCCTTGCTTGACCAATCTCCGCCCTCTCGTGGAGCCCGTTTAGTAGGTTCGGCCGCGCTCTGCGATGCAGCGCGAGGGCTGTAGGCCGGTTTGGCGCGAGGGGTGCGCTCCGCATCATCGCCCTTGTTTCGAGGTGCTGCTGCGTGCGGTTTGGGTCTGGTGACCGTGGGGGATTCGGGATGCCATTTTCCGCCCGAGCTGGGTGCCGTTTCTCCGACCAGCTTGTCTTCATCTTCCACGATCCGGGGCGGTTTGCCGGAATAACTTGGACGATCACCACGATCTTCGCGTGCCGGGCGGGGCGAGACGCGTCGTTCGGGCCGTTCGGTACGTTCGGGGCGGACAGGACGTTCGCGCGGTGACCGGTCCATGCTGGGTTCGCCTTCAAGGCGCGTCATCACCAACTCTGGCTCGATCTCCACCTCATTGCCAAAACGGTTGGCGAGGGGCGCTGCGATCTGAACGAAAGTCACCTCTTGTTGCACGCGAATCGCGCCGATGCCGTCCTTCGCGATGCCCCCGGTTTCACAAATCTTGGGCAGCAGCCAGCGTGCCTCTGCCCGCCGGGTATGGCCCACGGAAAGGCGGTACCACACGGATGGGCCAAAATCACCCTTCTCCCGCGGAGGCAGGGCAGCCGGGGGTGGCAGGCTATCTGATAGGACCTCAGGCGCGGACCGTCCCTCCCGCCAAAGGCGAACAAAGGCGGCAGCAACCTGTTCTGCGCCATATCGTTCAATGAGGGCAGCCCCCATCGATTCCTCATCCCCGGGCGGCAAACCAAGGGCGCTATGTTCCAACAAACGCATATCTTCACGCGCCTGAACTTCATCCGCGCCGGGGGCCTTGCCCCACTCTGCCTCTACCTTTGCACCTTGCAAAAGGCGCTGTGCCTTGCGGAATTCGGCGGGCGGAACGATCAGGGCAGATACACCTTTGCGCCCTGCGCGACCGGTGCGGCCAGACCTGTGCAGCAGCGTTTCCGAATTGGAGGGAAGGTCGGCATGAACCACAAGTTCCAACCCCGGCAGGTCGATCCCACGTGCGGCAACATCAGTGGCAATACATACCCGCGCCCGCCCATCGCGGAGCGCTTGCAGGGCATGCATGCGTTCTGACTGGCTCAGCTCACCCGATAGGGCGACGGCTTGAAAACCACGATTGGCCATCCGGGCGTAAAGGTGATTCACATTCGCGCGGGTCTTGCAGAAGACGATAGCCGTGCGCGCCTCGTAAAACCGCAGAAGATTGAAGATCGCATGTTCCCGGTCACGGGCCTGTACGGATAGGGCGCGATACTCGATGTCGACATGCTGCTTCGCCTCACCCTGCGCAACGATCCGCATCGCATCGTGCTGGAAAGTGCCGGCCAAACGTTCGATCTCTTTTGGAACGGTGGCGGAAAACATCAGGGTTCGACGGTCTTCCGGCGCGGCGGCAAGGATGAATTCAAGATCCTCGGCAAAGCCAAGATCGAGCATCTCATCTGCTTCGTCCAAGACGACGGCCTTGACGCCAGACAGATCTAGCGATCCGCGTTCAATATGGTCACGCAAGCGGCCCGGCGTCCCAACGACGACATGCGCACCACGTTCCAGCGCCCGCCGTTCGTTGCGATAATCCATCCCACCAACGCAAGAAGCCAGCATCGCACCCGCTTCGGCGTAAAGCCATTCGAATTCGCGCCGCACTTGCAGAGCGAGTTCGCGCGTCGGCGCAACGATCAGGGCAAGGGGTTTGTCTGCGAAAAGCAGACGGTCCTGCCCGGCAAGCACATCCTGCGCAATCGCAAGTCCGAAGGCGACTGTCTTACCGGATCCGGTTTGCGCGGAAACAAGAAGGTCCCTCGCTGCCAGCTCGTCACCAAGAACGGCTTCTTGAACGGCAGTCAGGCTATCATAGCCCTTGGCCGCCAATGCCGCAGCCAAGGGCGCGGCAATCATCATCTCTTTCATGTCTTTTCCCGAAGGGGCGGCCAATGCGCCCGTGAAGCACCAGTTATCGGCACCTCATTCCCCTTCGCAGGACCGGCCTCCCAAACCGCCGCCTGCCCCGGAATCCGCGGGCCGTAAGGGCGGGCATAGGGTAAAACGGCCCGCTTGTATACCCGCGTTAAAAGCGAAGGGCGTGCAGCAGGTCAAAGCGAACCTCTGGCTCACCGTCTGATTTGGCCGAAGCGGAGAGGATCGAAAGACCCGTCACAACATCTGACCGTGTGGTCGTAACCCCGCTGCCGGCATTTTCGACCGTCATGGCAATGTGCGCCATCGGACCGCGCAGCATAAGCGTTTCAGCGGTTTCAACCGCAAGAAGTGGGGTGATCGTCACAGGGACAAGTAGGGCAAGAGTGCGGATCATCATGGCATGGCTCCGGGTGAAATCGTCACGCCTTCAATTGCAAGGCCGGTGCCGGAGTTGTGCGCCCGGTCCGTAAGGAGGGAGGGAGACCCATTCTTCCGAAGGTATCTGGGATGGGGCGTAGGTCTCTTGACCCTGCGCGCACCGCCGCTAGGCTGCGCGCCAATTCAATGAATACCCTTGTCCGGAGCGAAACGCATGACCCAGCGCCTACACCTTGTCTTTGGCGGCGAACTGGTGACGCCTGAAAAGAACATCTTCAAGGACGTTAGCAAGATCCACATCGTGGGGATGTTCCCGGATTATGCATCGGCCTTTTCTGCCTGGAAGGCCGAAGCGCAGCGCACCGTTGATAATGCGCATATGCGATACTTCATTGCCCATATCCATCGCTTGAGGGATGAGGCACAGTCGGGTTCCGCAACCGAGGAACTGGGTGCCTGAGAGCCGCCCCCGTATGGCCTATTCCCTAGGGCTCACGCTTTATAATCTTGGAGGTCGACGCGACGCTGGACCGAGTGTGGAGCGTTTGCCAAGACCGCAGGGCCGACTGGTCTGGTTGCACGCGCCATCGGCCGAGTCGGCACGTGCTTTGTTGGAACTTGGCCGTAGATTGAAGGAAGAGGATGGCCTGCCCTTTCTTCTGACCTGTCCTGATCCCTTGCCGCAACGCAAAGGAACCTTGATCGAGTTGCCACCGCCCGACAACCCGCAGGATGTGCGCGCTTTCCTTGATCATTGGCGGCCAGACATTGCCATCCTGTCTGACGGCGAAATCCGTCCCGCCCTCGTTCATGAGGCGATCGAACGGAAGTTGCCGCTGATGATCGTCGCAGGAAGACAACCTTCGTTCCTGCGTGAACGGGATGGATGGTATCCCGGTCTCATGCGTGGACTTTTGGCGGAATTCCATGCCGTTCTGACAATTGACGAACCCTCTGCCCGCGCCTTTCGAAAGGCGGGGGCAACTCTTTCGGCTGTGGAGGTCACGGGCAAGCTCGAAGAGGAAAGCGCCGCCCTCCCCTGCCTTGAAGCAGAGCGCGACGCCCTGGCAAGGCAACTTGCTACGCGTCCTGTCTGGTTAGCGGCGGCACTGCCCGAAGCGGAAGAGCAAGCCGTGATTGCCGCCCACAGGGCAGCCCTAAGATTGGCGCACCGATTGTTGCTTATTGTGGTTCCCGCAGATCCTGCGCGAAGCCTTCCTTTGGCAGAGCGGATGGAGAAAGAGGAAGGTTGGACCGTTGCCCTGCGAGCCGAAGAACAGGAGCCAGACCCTGAAACGGAAGTTTATGTCGCGGACTCGGATCGTGAATTCGGGCTGTGGTATCGTCTTGCCCCGGTCACCTATCTTGGTGGCAGCCTCGCCGGGGACGGCTGCATCCGCGACCCGCTTGAGCCGGCAGCGTTAGGGTCGGCCATCTTATACGGTCCGCGGCCCGGACCTCATGGCGTTGTCTTTGGCCGCTTGGGTGCAGCGCGGGCGGCGCGGGCTGTAGGATCGGCTACGGATTTGGCCGAGGCATTGGGTGATCTGCTTTCGCCCGATCGGGCAGCACGCCTAGCGCAAGCGGCATGGGCTGTCGCATCAGATGGGGCCGAGGTTACGGATCGCGTTCTTACAAAGATCCGCAACATCATGGATGGGGAAGGCTGATGCGCCCGCCCGCCTTCTGGTACACCGCACCCGAACGACCCGCGTTTGTGGCAAGGCTATTGACGCCATTAGCCCTTGTTTATGCAGCAGCAACCGCCCGTCGATTGCGGCAGCAGGGGTATCGGGCAAAATGCCCCGTGATCTGCGTTGGCAATCTGAATGCAGGCGGAACCGGAAAGACGCCCACTGTTATCGCCTTGCTGGAAAGCTTTGCAGCACGTGGTGTTGTGGCACATGTCGTATCGCGCGGGTACGGTGGTCAGTTAGAGGGACCAGTCCAAGTTCAGGAGCGTTCGCATTCGCCGAAGGACGTGGGGGACGAACCTTTGCTTCTTGCCGCCTTTGCCCCCGTCTGGGTGGCAAAGGACCGTGCGGCAGCTGTGCGCGCGGCAGAGGCCGCGGGCGCGCAAGTCATTATCATGGATGATGGGTTTCAGAACCCGTCCGTCCAAAAGGACCTTAGCATCATTGTCGTTGATGCCCTGCGCGGCTTTGGGAATGGCCGCTGTCTTCCTGCCGGCCCCTTGCGTGAACCAGTGGAAATCGGTTTGCGTCGGGCCGATCTTTTAGTGTCGATAGGCGATGCGGCGGCACAGTCGTCCTTCGCGTCGCGCTGGGCTTTGCATGTGAAAGTGCCGCATTTGAAGGGTGAACTCGCCCCCTTGCAGATGGGAATGGATTGGACAGGGCTGCGCGTGATCGCCTTTGCCGGCATCGGACATCCTGAGAAGTTTTTTGCCACGCTGCGCGCCGAAGGCGTGGAACTTGTTCGGACGGTGCCTTTGGACGATCACCAGCCCCTGACAGACGCGCTTATGGGGCGGCTAGAATTAGAGGCAAAGACGATCGGTGCGCAGCTTGTGACCACGGAAAAGGACGCCGTGCGGCTGCCTGCTTCTTTTCGGCAGAAAGTTTTGACCTTGCCGGTCAGGTTGCGTTGGCAGGATGACAGCCCTTTGGTCGCAGCCTTGACCCAGCTTGGCCTTTAGGGAGTGACGTCTGCCTGATGTTCACCAAGCTTCGGCGCCGGGCGATCAAGGGAAAGGCTGGCGTCGGAAAAGGTGAAGGGCGATCGCACACCCGGAATCCCTTCGGGATCAAGGCGCATACCGCGGGCGATGACCTGAGGGTCCGAAAAAACCTCTGACAGATCATTGATCGGGCCTGCGGGCACACCTTGCGCTTCGCAAGCGGCAAGGAGATCGGCCTTCTTCCAACGCAAGGTCGCCTCTGTCAGTGCCTCTGTCAGCGGCGCGCGGTTGCGGATGCGGTCGGCGTTGGTCAGGTAGTCCGGCGCTTCGGCCAACGCATCAAGGCCCAGGATGGAACACAACTTGCGATATTGCCCATCATTCCCGGTGGCCAGAATGATCCAGCCGTCTGCGCAATCAAACACCGCATAGGGCGCAAGGTTCGGATGGGCGTTGCCCATCTTTGCCGGTGCCTCTCCAGTGGTAAGGTAGTTCATGTTCTGGTTCGCCATGATCGCCGTGGCGACATCCATCAAGGCCATGTCGATCTGCTGTCCCTTGCCTGTCACCCCGCGCTGGATAAGGGCGGCAAGGATCGCTGTCGCGGCATAAACCCCTGTAAATACATCGGTTACTGCAACACCGACCTTCTGGGGCTGGCCATCTGGTTCGCCCGTCACGCTCATCAATCCGGCCATGCCTTGGATGATGAAATCGTATCCTGCGCGGTGGGCATAGGGGCCGGTTTGGCCGAAGCCGGTGATGGAACAATAGATCAGACGGGGGTTCAACTTTTGCAGCGAAGGCCAGTCGAGGCCGTATTTGGCAAGGCCACCCACCTTGAAATTCTCGATCACCACATCGGCGTCGGCGACCAGTCGGCGCACCATTTCCTGCCCTTCAGGGGTGCGGAAATCGCAGATGACGGAACGCTTGCCGCGGTTCGTGGCATGAAAATAGGCGGCCGAGCGGTCACCGTCCCGATCGATGAAGGGAGGCCCCCAACGGCGGGTGTCATCGCCTTCTGGCGCTTCGACCTTGATAACGTCTGCACCAAGGTCAGCAAGCGTCTGACCGGCCCATGGACCGGCCAGAATCCTTGCAAGTTCAATGACTTTTATGCCTGCAAGGGGTGTGGCCATCTTACTCGGCCAGCTTGGCGTCGATGATGGACTTCATATCGGCAAAAGACATGTTGGAATGCTTTTCACCATCAATGATGAAGCTGGGGGTGCCTTCGATTCCGTCGGCCTCCATGTTCTTTTCGAAATGGGCGACCATCGCTTCGGCCTTAGCGCCGTCTTTCAAGCAGGAGTCGAGGGTGGCGTCGTCCAGACCGGCTGCTTTGCCGATGGTGCGGAGGTTGCCGACCACTACATTTGGGTCATTCGAGGCTGCCCACTCCTTCTGCTGGTCGAAGAGCATGTCGACGATGCCGAAATAGCGCATTTCGCCACCGCAGCGGGCGACCATGGCGGCCCAGAGGCCGTAGCGGTCGAAATACACCTCGCGGTAGGTGAACTGCACCTTGCCCGTGTCGATATATTCGGACTTGAGCTGTGGCCACACATTGGCGTGGAATGTCGCGCAATGCGGGCAGGTGAAAGAGGCATATTCCGTGATCTTCATCGGCGCATCGGCAGAACCCAATGAAAAGTCAGTGATTTCCACGGCGGGCGTGTCCGTCGCGGCAGCCTCTTGCGCACTGGCCGAGACAGGAAGCAGGGCGGCGATGGCAAGGGTTGCGGCGGTGGCGAGGGTCTTCAGCATGGGGTCTGCCTTTTCAGTTTCTGCGGCGAGTTAAGATGTTTTGGGCCAGCGCTTCAAGGGCCGCCCTTAGTCCGGGGTCCGTGATTGGGGCGGCTTTTTCGCGTGCCTCATCACCGATTTTCTGTGCCGCAAACTGTGCAGCATTCTGTGGCCACAGAAACTCGGCCTGTCCTTCGGAAAAGCCGGTCGCGGCGGTTTGTGTCAGGGTGATGCGCGAGATGGCGGCATAGCCGTAAACAGCATTCACCTTCTCGATCATCCGGGGAACTTGCATTTGCACCATGGGTGCATGGGCCGAGGCGACCAGAAGGGTTAGCGTCGCGCCAAGACCTTCGCGGCCATAGCCAATCTTCACGGGGCGGGTCATGCGGGCAAGGTCTTCGCCCACCACCTCGGGCCAATGGGTGAGAAGGCGGGCGACGGCAAAGCCCCTGCTTTCGGTGGCATGGCGGATCGGGTCACGCAGGAAGCCCGACGCGGCCTCAAACCCGCGCATGCGGCGGGCTGGATCAGGAGGGGGGAGGGGCTTGCGGGACATCTGTTCCTTCCGGGTGGCCCTTCGGCCCATGCCCGCTATTCTAGCGATGGGGCGCGGCGGTGCAAATGCGGGCGGGGCTGTGCGGGGAACAAAAGGCGTAAAGAATGCGTGACAGCGATGCGAGCGGTTTGTCCGATGTGCTGCTGGATTGGTACGACCGCCATGCGCGCGTTATGCCGTGGCGGGTGCCGCCTGAGGAAAAGAAGGCGGGCGTGAAGCCCGATCCTTACCGCGTCTGGCTTTCTGAAGTGATGCTGCAACAGACGACCGTGGCGGCGGTGCGGGATTATTTCCGTCGCTTCACCGACCGCTGGCCCACAGTGGCCAATCTGGCCGCAGCTGAGGATGCCGATGTGATGGGCGAATGGGCAGGCCTTGGCTATTACGCCCGTGCCCGCAACCTGTTGGCCTGTGCGCGGGCCGTGGTGCGGGATCATGGCGGGGTGTTTCCGGCAACGCGGGAGGGATTGCTGACCTTGCCGGGGATTGGCCCCTATACGGCATCGGCCATCGCCGCCATCGCGCATGACGAAGCGGCCACTGTGGTGGATGGGAATGTGGAGCGGGTGATGGCCCGGCTTTGGCTGGTGGAAGAGCCGCTGCCGGGCGCAAAAGCGGCACTAACACGGCTGGCAGAGCTTCTGACGCCTGCTGCGCGACCGGGGGATTATGCGCAGGCAGTGATGGATCTGGGGGCCACGATCTGCACACCGCGCAATCCAGCTTGCGGCATCTGCCCATGGCGCGACCCGTGCCGCGCCCGCGCTGAAGGGGTGCAGGCAAGCCTGCCGCGCAAATTGGAAAAGGCCGCGAAACCGGTGCGGCAGGGCGTGATATGGATCGCGCGCCGGGAAGATGGCGCATGGCTCGTGGAACGGCGGCCAGAGCGCGGGCTCTTGGGTGGGATGCTGGGCTTTCCGGGTTCCGATTGGGACGGTGGTGGCGGTGCGGAGCCTTTGGCGGCCGACTGGCAGGATATAGGCGAGGTTCGCCATACCTTTACGCATTTCCAACTTATCCTGCGCTGCTGCGTGGCGCGGGTCGGTAGCGGGGCGGATGCCGTGCGGGGGAATTTCCAGCCGCATGCGGAATTTCGGCCATCAGACCTGCCCACCGTGATGCGCAAGGCATTTGACCTAGCGGAAAGCGTCCTTTCGCCGTCTTGAGTGCTGGATGGCTGCGGCTATTCTGCCGCAAGTCCCTGTGATTGGTGTTCACGTCATGATCCCTGCTGTCGACATCGCCAAACCGACCCATGCCCTGCCCTTCTGGATGTCGCTGGCCCTTGTGCCAGTGGCAGTGCTTGGGGCGATGTGGGGTGGCTGGGCGACCCTGTTGCTGCCAGCTTCGACCTGGTGGTTGTTCATGCTTTTGGATCGGCTGACGGGGAAGGATGAGGAGAACCCCGATCCAACCACGCCAGAGGCGGTGCTGGGCTGGTATCGGTGGATCACCCTGATCTGGTTTCCAGTGCAGTTCGCGCTGCTGATCTGGCTGCTGTGGTATGTGCCGGGGGCGGCGCATCTGGGGCCGTGGGAGAAGGTGGGCGTCTTCTTCGGGATGGGCGTGGTTTCGGGGACGATCGGAATCAACTACGCCCATGAGTTGATGCACCAGAAATCAAAGGTGGAGCGGTGGTTGGCCGATCTTCTGTTGGCTTCGGTTCTTTACAGCCATTTCCGGTCTGAACATCTGCGGGTGCATCACGTCTGGGTTGGCACGCCGCGCGATCCGGTGACGGCGCGGTATAATGAGGGATTTCACCGGTTCTTCCCGCGCGTTCTGTGGCAATGCCGCAGGTCGGCCTGGTCGGCGGAGGTGGGGATGCTGCGCCGCAAGGGGCTGCCTTGGTGGAGCAGGATCAACCCCTATTGGCGATACTGGACCTTGCAGGGGGGGATGGTGCTGCTGGCGCTGGCCGTTGGTGGCTGGGTCGGGCTGGGGCTTTTTGTGGTGCAGGCCTTTGTCGCGGTGTGGCAGTTGGAGTTGGTGAATTACATCGAACATTACGGGCTGACGCGGTTGCATCTGGGGGATGGTCGGTACGAGCATGTGCTGCCGCGCCATTCTTGGAACAGCAGTTACAAGGCGTCGAACTGGCTTCTGATCAATTTGCAGCGGCATTCGGATCATCATTACAAGCCGGATCGGCGGTTCCCGCTGTTGCAGACCTATGGCGATGACGACGCGCCGGAATTGCCGCTGGGCTATCCGGTGATGACGATTGCGGCGATGATCCCGCCGGTGTGGAAGCGGATCATGAACCCGCGGGTGAAGGCATGGCGCAAGCGGTTTTACCCGGATGTCACGGATTGGAAGCCGTATAACAAGGGGCTGACGCCCCTGCCCGACAGATAGCAAAAAACGGAAAAGGCCCCGCCACGGACAAACGCGGCGGGGCAGTGGCGCCGCGGGCGGACCACGGCGCAGGCGTAACTTTTGCGGGGTGTTCGGATCAGTTCGGGCGGCCTTGGTCGCTGTCCATTTCGGCGCGGATCTGCTGACGGAGGATGTCGATGGGGATCATCTTGCCGTCGCGCTTGAAGTGCCAGTAGGTCCAACCGTTGCACGAGGGCGCGCCTTCGTAATGCGCGCCGACCTGATGGATGGACCCTTTGATATCGTTGCCGATCAGGGTGCCGTCGGCACGGACCTTTGCCTTGAAGCGGTTGCCGATGGAAAAGAGTTCCTCACCGGGCCGCAGCATGCCGCGTTCAACGACCTGACCGAAGGGGACGCGGGGTTCAGCGCGTTTGGAGCCGGTGATTTCAAGGGCGGAAGCGTCGAATTTGCGGATGCGCGAGAGGCGTTCGGTGGCAGCCTTGCGGTAGGCCTCTTCGCGTTCGATGCCGATGAAGTCGCGGCCCAGCATCTTGGCCACCGCGCCGGTGGTGCCTGTGCCGAAGAAGGGATCGAGGACCACATCGCCGGGATTGGTGGTGGCGATCAGGATGCGATGAAGCAGGGCTTCGGGCTTTTGGGTGGGGTGGGCCTTGTCGCCGTTTTCATCCTTGAGCCGTTCATGCCCGGTGCAAAGTGGGATGACCCAGTCCGACCGCATCTGCACGCCTTCGTTGAGGGCCTTTAGCGCCTCATAGTTGAAGGTGTATTTGGCGGCTTCGTCCCGGCTGGCCCAGATCAGGGTTTCGTGGGCATTCGTCAGACGTTTGCCCTTGAAATTGGGCATGGGGTTCGACTTGCGCCAGATGACATCGTTCAGCATCCAAAAGCCTGCGTCCTGCAAGGCGGTGCCGACGCGGAAGATGTTGTGATAGCTGCCGATGACCCAGATCGCGCCATTCGGTTTCAGCAGGCGACGCGCGGCCTTGAGCCAATCACGGGTGAACTGGTCATAGGCTGCGAAACTGCTGAACTGATCCCAGTGGTCATTGACGGCGTCGACCTTGGAATTGTCGGGGCGGTGAAGATCGCCCTTCAGTTGCAGGTTATAGGGCGGATCGGCGAAGATCAGGTCGACGGAGCCTGCGGGCAGGCTGTTCATCACATCAATGCAGTCACCAGCAAGGATCTGGTTGAGGGGCAGGGATGCCGCCTCGGCCTTGGTCTTGTTCGTCATGTCTGCCTCTGTCGTCGGCCCGTTTTGGTGCCGTTCTTGTTGCCGACAAAGATGATTCAGAGGTGATTCGGCGTCAAATTCTTTTTTGAATCAACGGGTTATAGAATGTTCTTGATACAAGATATTGTGGACGGGCTTGAACGAACGCCTATGGTGTGGGGTTATTCCAAAATCTAGAAGCGCCCGAAGATGGGCGGGAGTCGGGTAACCAGCGTTAACTTCCCAGCCATAACCGGGAAATTGTTGCGCCAAATCCACCATGATCCGGTCACGTGTGACCTTTGCCACAATGGATGCAGCCGCGATGGAGAGAGAACGGGCATCGCCTTTGACCACCGCTTCGGCACTGCAACCGATGCCTTTCGGGATCATGTTGCCGTCGATGAGAGCATGATCTGGAAAGGTTGCCAGACCCTTTACAGCCCGTTCCATGGCCAGATGGCTGGCGCGGAGGATGTTGAGTTCGTCGATTTCCGCCACCGATGCATGGGCAATGGAGACATCGGCCACGGCCATGATGGCGCCGAAAAGGGCGTTGCGCCGCGTCTCGGTCAGGGTCTTTGAATCGTTCAGCCCATCGGGGATGCGGGCCGGGTCGAGGCGCACGGCGGCGGCGGTGACGGGGCCGGCAAGGGGGCCGCGGCCCACCTCATCGACGCCCACGACGCAGGCATGGCCACAGGAGAAGGCGGCGGTTTCGAAGGTGAAGTCGGGGCGGGTTTTCGGCGGCATCCTTGGGACGTAGCGGATGCATGGCTTTGGGGGAAGGGTGGAAAAGGGTGGGGGTGGGGGCTGCTCACCCCCCCACCCCCGAAGGCGGGCGCGGGTCTGGCAAGGATGACCCGCGCCCTTGTGGCTACCCGGCGGTCAATACCGGGCGCCTTCTACCCGGAAGCCAGCCTCACGCAGGCATTGATCCGAGTAGATGCGATCACGCTGCCCGTAGATGCGCGCCGAGCGGGCGCAGTACTGCGGCAGGCGGTAGTCAAAGCCCTGTTGGCGCAGGCAGTTTTCGCCATAGACGATGGCGGTGCCAGATTGGCCGCTGATTTCGATGGCGCAGACTGATGGCACGCGGGGGTGGCGCGCAGGGCGAGGTTGGTGGCCGTGCTTGGGTTCCTGCGGGGCATACTGGTATTGCTGCTGACCCCGGTTGCGATTGGCCTGGCTGGCGATGATGCCGACGATGGCAAGCGCTGCCAGTGCCTTGGCCAGATCGTCATTATCGGCACGTGCGGGAATGGATGTGCCGACCAAAAGGCCCAGCGCGGTGGCCGCCGCAGCAACGGTTGCGGCAAGACGGCGACCGATGCGGCGACGATCTTCGCCGCGCGGCCGCGGCAGGCTGGCGGTGATGTGGACGGTTTCGGCAAGGGTTTCGGAGCGTGTCATCTTGGCCTCCGTTGTGGGATGGGCGGATCGGATCGGGCTGATGATCCGGGATAGGCCAAGGCTGGGGCCGATGGGGCCGGACAGGCAATAACGCGGGATTGTTATGGGATAACGGCGGCATAAACCCTTTTCCCGCGCCTCTGTCATTGCCTAGCGGGCGGGGTGCGGGCAGAGTGCAGGGCATAAACGGAGGTCGTTGTGATGAAGCGCCTTTTCCTTGCCGTGGCAGCGGTGCTGGCCCTTGGGCAGCAGGCTTCTGCCGAATGCTATGCCGATTACAAGGCAAAGCAGGACGATCCCTTGCGCCTGCATTATGGGGTGGCACAGGTCAGTGATGGGGCCTGTGGGGCTGGCCCTGGCGCGGCCGAGGGGGAACTTGCCCCGCGTCTTGCGGCGGGCGGGTGGACCCTGTTGAACGTGCTGTCGGTCTTTGGGCCAGAGGGGCTGGGAGAAAGGAAATCGAGTGCAGGAGAATACTTCCTCCGCTTCTGAGAGCCTGAAGGCGGGCAACCGCGTCGTTGCCGGGGGGATCGTGGCGATTGTCACGATCTTGCTGGGGGCGGCGGTGTTTTTGTTCATGAACCTGCCCGACGCCAATGCCTTCAATGCCAAGGTGGAACGGTTGTTCGTCGAGAATGACGATCTGACCAGTTTCGCCGATATCAAGCTGTTGGAAATCTTGGCCCAATCGGGCACGGCCTTTTCTGAAGTGCTGGCGTCCTATCGGATGGTGATCTTTGTTTTGCTGGTCTTTGCCACTGCCCTGATGGTGGCGGCGCTGGTGTTTTTGGTGACGATCATCGCGCTGAACCGGCGCATTTCGGCCATCCAGCGGTCGGGGATACAGGTGGCGAGCCTGCTGATCAGCCGTGAGGGGCGGGCCGTCTATATCAATGATATGGAGTTCCAGTTGACCGAAGCGGCGCTGGAAACGCTGGCCGTGCTGGCCGAGGCGCGGATGGATGACGAGGTCCTGACGGGTGCGCAGATCGAGGCGGTGATTTCGGGCCGCAGCGAGGCGGATTGCGATGAGGCCGCCGGGGCGACGCGGGTAAAGCGGCTGCGGGATGCGCTGGGCAATCAGTTGGTGAGCGAACTTTTGGTCAAGACGATCGCGCGGCGGGGCTATGTGCTGGCGGTGGGGAAGGATGCGATCCGGATGGTCTAAGGGCCTGAGGACGCTGGATTAATCTGCCATTTTCGCCACAATCGGTTGTGCCCTGTTTTGTGCCGGGATTTGTGCAGCATTCTGTGGCCACGCGCGGCGGGTTTTCGGGGCGTTAAGGATTGCGGACGAATCGCTTGGCGGCTGGCGGCCGGGGGCTGTCTGCCCCCGGACCCCCGAGAGTATTTTTTCCAAGATGAAGCTGGGGGGAAGATTAAAGGAAACCGATCCAGCGGCCCGCGAGCAGGACGCCGAGCCAGAGCGATGCTGACACTATCGCCATGAGGCGCAGCGCGGGCGGGGGGGAAGCCCCCGACAGCACCTGCGCCCATGCCCGGCTGCGGGTGACGAGGGCGGCGTTCAGGAGGGCTGCGGCAAGGAGGGCGAGCTTGATCTGAAAGGCGGGGTTGGTGGCGTATTCGGTGGGATTGGTCGTGAAGAGGGCCACCCCTGTGAGGAGCGCAAGAGTCAGTCCCAGAAGGGCCATGCCGCGCAGGAGGGGGGCGATGATGGGAAGAGGCGTGCGGGGGAAGGCGCCGGCAAGGCGCAGGTCCAGCGGCAGGATCGCCCCGATCAGAAGCGCGAGGCCAAGGATATGGGTCGCATTCACCAGCAGATAGGCCGTGCCTGACCCGCGCAGGAGGCTAGCGAGGGGCAGGGCGGCGATGGTGTCGAGCATCAGCTGTCGATGCGTTCGGGGTAGAAATCGTGGTTCGTGCCGTTCAGCGTGATGCGGACGGCCTTCATCACCGCGCTGCCATCCAAGGCGCGGTTGCCAAGGATGGTAACGGACTCGCCCGGTTTGGCCGTGCCTTCGACAAAGCCCGCGCTTTGGGTGCGGCGAGGATTGCCCAATTCGATGGTCCATTCGCGGCCTTCGGCATCGGTCACCGTCAGTTCGGGATGCGGTGGGGCAAGGGAGATGGCAGTGATGGTGGCCTTGAGGATGGTTTCCTCGGCCTCGGCCCAGTTCCAGCCGTGATGGGCGAAGATGGGCGTTGCGAGCGTGACAGAAGCCCCTGCGAGGGCGGACGCAAGGAGGAGGGCGCGGAAGGAGGCGGGTTTCTTCATCGGCGGCACCTTTCTTGGGTTGTTCCTGCGCAGCTAGGGTTGGGTTGCCCGCGCGCCAAGGGGGATCACCGGATGGTGAGGCTGCGTGGCCGTGTCATGGTGGTGTCATGTGGGGGTCTTACGGGGCTTGCGCAGGGGGGGGTATGGACCTAAATACCCCCGCTCTTGTTTCCCTTTGGTCCCGGGGGGGATTTCGTGATGATCCAGACGCCTTTCTATCTGATCGACCGCGCGAAGCTGGCGCGGAATATGGCCGTGATGGATGAGTTGCGCGACGGGTCGGGGGCGAAGGTTCTGCTGGCGCTGAAATGCTTTGCCACTTGGCCGGTGTTCGACCAGATGCGCGAACATATGGATGGCACCACGTCGTCGAGCCTTTATGAGCTGCGACTGGGGCGTGAGAAGTTCGGCAAGGAGACACATGCCTATTCAGTGGCATGGCCGGAGCAAGAGATCGCGGAAGCGGTGGGCTATGCCGACAAGATCATCTTCAATTCGGTGGGCCAGTTGGAGCGGTTCGACAACCAGTCGGCCAGCATTGCGCGGGGGCTGCGGCTGAACCCGCGGTTTTCCACCAGCGGTTTCGATCTGGCCGATCCGGCGCGGCCCTTTAGCCGTCTGGGCGAATGGGATGCCGGGAAGATCGAGCGGGTGATGGATCGGGTTTCCGGGTTCATGATCCACTACAATTGCGAGAATGCGGATTTCGATCTGTTCGACCGGCAACTGACCCGGATCGAAGAGGAGTTCGGCGGCCTTCTGGCGCGGTTGACATGGGTGAGCCTTGGTGGCGGCATCCATTTCACCGGCGAGGGCTATCCGGTGGCCAAGCTGGCGGCGCGGTTGAAGGCGTTTTCGGATCGGTTCGGGGTGCAGGTCTATCTGGAACCGGGGGAGGCGGCGATCACGGGGGCGGCAAGCCTTGAGGTGACGGTGCTGGACATCCTGAACAACGGCAAGGACCTTGCTATCGTTGATAGCAGTGTGGAGGCGCATATGCTTGACCTTCTCATCTATCGGCAGGCGGGGAAGATGGAGGTCGCGGGGGATCATCCTTACATGATCTGCGGCAAGTCCTGTCTGGCGGGGGATATCTTTGGCGAGTTCAACTTTCCCGCGCCATTGACTGTGGGCGACCGACTGAGCATCGCAGATGCGGCGGGTTACACGATGGTCAAGAAGAACTGGTTCAACGGGGTGAAGATGCCGAGCATCGTCATCAAGGAGTTGGACGGGTCGATGACCGTGGCGCGGGAATTCGGCTATGCCGATTTTGCCGGGAACCTTGGCTGAAACCTTGGCTGAAATTGCCGGATCTTCCGGCCCTTCCTGAAGGGGGTGTTTTACCATGAAACGCAACGTGTTGATCATTGGCGCAGGTGGCGTGGCGCAGGTCGTGGCGCATAAATGCGCGCAAAACAACGATCGGCTGGGCGATCTGCATATCGCGTCGCGGACCGTGGCGAAATGCGAGGCGATCATTGCGTCGGTGCAGGAAAAGGGTGCGATGAAGGTGCCGGGCGTCTTTGCCGCCCATGCCGTTGATGCGATGGACAGCGCGGCGGTGGCGGGGTTGATCCGTCAGCTGGGGGTGGAGATCGTCATCAATGTCGGCTCGGCCTTTGTGAACATGCCCGTGCTGGAGGCCTGTATCGAGACGGGCGTGGCCTATATGGACACGGCAATTCACGAAGACCCCGGCAAGATCTGCGAGACGCCGCCGTGGTATGGGAATTACGAATGGAAGCGCCGCGATCGGTGCAAGGCGGCGGGGGTGACCGCGATCCTTGGCGTGGGGTTTGACCCCGGCGTGGTGAACGCTTGGGCGCGGGTGGCGGAGGATGAATTCCTCGACGAGATCACGTCGATCGATATCGTCGATATCAATGCCGGGTCGCATGGGAAGTATTTCGCGACGAACTTTGACCCTGAGATCAACTTTCGCGAGTTTACGGGGACGGTTTATTCCTGGCAGGGCGGGGCGTGGCAGTCGAACCGGATGTTCGAGGTGGGCCGCGTTTGGGATATGCCTGTGGTGGGGGAGCAGAAGGCCTATCTTACCGGGCATGATGAGGTGCATTCCCTGTCGGCCCGGTATCCGGGGGCGGATGTGCGGTTCTGGATGGGGTTTGGCGACCATTACATCAACGTCTTCACGGTGCTGAAGAACCTTGGCCTGTTGTCGGAGAAACCGGTGCGGACGGCCGAGGGGCTGGAGGTGGTGCCGTTGAAGGTGGTGAAGGCGGTGTTGCCGGATCCGGCGTCGCTGGCCCCCGGTTATTCGGGGAAGACCTGCATTGCCACCATCGCGAAGGGGGTCAAGGACGGCAAGCCTGCGGAGGTGATGCTGTATAACGTGGCCGATCACAAGGAAGCCTTCGAGGAGGTCGGCTCGCAGGGGATTTCCTATACCGCCGGGGTGCCGCCGGTGGCGGCGGCGCTGCTGGTGGCGGAAGGTGTATGGGATGTGGGGACTATGGTGAATGTGGAGGCGTTGGACCCGAAGCCCTTCATGAACCTTCTGAATGTCATGGGTCTGCCGAACCGGGTGAAGGATGCGGGCGGCGACCGGGAACTGGCGTTCTGATTTCTGGGGATCGCTGGGGTGGAACCCCACCCTACGGAGGGCGTGCCTGTGGGTGCGCCCTTTTTGGTTCAGAGCGTCAGGTCGAGATGCAGGGGGAAGTGGTCGGAGGCTAGGTTGGCGGTGTCGGGCCAGACCCTTGCGACATGAGGGGCGAGATCTGGCGTCAGGAAGATGTGGTCAAGCTGCCGGAGACGGATTTCGCATGCGATGTCCTTGACATGGGTGTGAAGGCCAAGGCCCGCTGCCGGGTCGGTCAGGCCATCGGCGTAGCGCGCGCCGGGGTGGTAGGGGGTTTGGCCCAGAAGGGCGCGGTATTCGGCGCTGCCCGGTTCCATGTTGAAATCGCCCGCCCAGATGGCGCGGGTGGGATTGGGGGGTTCGGCTTCGCCTTCGGTCCAGTTGCGGGTGGGTTCGTCGTCGGTGCCGCTCCATGGTCCGCCTTCGGCTATGGGGTTTCCTAACACCCGTTTCAGAAATGCGATCTGGTCGAGCCGTTCCTCCACCCCGACATGGGCGAGGTGGATGTTGACGAGCTTGATCGGACCCGAGGGGTGGGCGATGACAGCCTCAAGCGCGGCGGTCTGGGTATTGATCGGGTCAAGCATCCGGCGTTTGGGCAGCGGCCATGTGCGCGACCACAGGATCGGCCAGCGCGACAGGATGAGGGGGCCGAATTGGCGGCGTTTCTGGCGTTCGCCGGGAAGGGCCATGTCGAAGGCAGGGGCGTAGACCATGTGGTGGTCGGGGAGGAGCGCCGACAGGATCGCGGGTTGATCGTCGTGATTGGTGCGGGACCAGTGGCGGTCAACCTCTTGCACGGCGATCAGGTCGCGGTCGCGGATCGTGTCGGCGATGCGGGTCAGGCTGTAGAGGCCATCCGCGCCAAAGCCGTATTGGATGTTGTAGGTGGTGAGTTTCATGGCGGCAGGCTAGCCGCGCCGCGCGCTTTCCACCAGCGCGTCGAAGCGGGCCTTCCTTGGGGCGAGGCGGGCGGCCAAGGCGGGGTCGGGGTCGATGGTGGCGCGCATCGGCAAGGGTGCGGCGAGGACATCGGGAGAGGCCCCCGCCGCGACGGCGGCAAGGCGCGCCGCGCCTGCCGGGCCGCCGATATCGGATCGTGCCGGCAGGGCGACGGATTCGCCGATGGCGGTGGCGATGAGGGCGGTCCAGAGGGCAGAACGGGTGCCACCGCCCACGGCGATGAACCGTTGGGGGATCGCCCCCACCTCGCGCTGGGCTGTGATGCAATCGGCGAATTGGAAAGCGACGCCTTCCATCGTGGCGTAGCCCATCATGGCGCGGTCGACGCCGGGATGCAGCCCTTCAAGCCGCCCCGTTGCCTGTGGGCGGTTGGCCGGGGTGCGGATGCCGGTGAGGCAGGGGAGGAAGACCGGCGCGGCATCGGTTTTGCGGGTATCCATCGCCTCGGCCTCACCCGCCAAGGCCGCGGCGGTGGTGGCGGAGAGGCGGGCGGTCCAGTCCAGCGCGGCGGTAGCGGACATGACGACACCCATGGAGAGGAACGTATCGGGCGCGGCATGGGCAGAGGTAAGGATGGCGCGCTGCGGGCCGGGGTGGAAGGTGGCATCGACGATGCAGGCGACACCCGAGGTGCCGATGGTGAGGACGGCATCGCCGGGGCGGGCCGCGCCTGCGCCCAAGGTGGAGGCCATGTTGTCGCCTGCGCCCGCCGCGACAGGGATGCCGGGTTTCATCCCCCAGCGGGCGGCCAGTTGGGGGCGGAGGCCGCCTGCCGCCTGCCATGCCTGCGTGAGGGGGGGAAGGTGGTCAGGGTTCCAGCCTGCGATTTCGCAAAGCTGGTGGTCCCATTGCCCGGTGCGGCAATCCATCAATTGGGTGCCACCTGCATCGGTGGGTTCGGAGGCCACCTCGCCCGTCAGGGCAAGGCGGACGTAATCCTTGGTAAGCAGGAGCATGCGCGCGTCGCGCATCACCTGCGGTTCGTGCTTGGCCAGCCAGAGGAGTTTCGGCGCGGTGATGCCGGGGTCGGGCGTGCCGTTGGTGCGCTGGCCGATATCCGGGCAGCGTTGCAGAAGTTCGGCGCATTCGGTGATGCTGCGTTGATCGTTCCAGAGGATCGCGGGGCGCAGGGGTTTGTGGGACTTGTCGAGGAGGAGTGCGCAGAGCATCTGGCCTGACAGGCCTATGGCGGAGACGGCGGCCATTTCGCGGGGGGCAGAGGCGGCAAGGCGGTCGAGGCAGGACCAGACGGCGGTGACCCAATCTTCGGCATCTTGTTCGGACCAGCCGACATAGGGGATCGACACGGCGATGGGCTGGGCTGCGTCGGCGAGCACGGTTTCGGCATCCTGCAGGATGACGGCCTTTACGCCCGATGTGCCAAGGTCGATGCCGATGGTCAGGGTCATGCGGACACCAGCGCGCGGGCGGTGTTTTCTTCGGTTACGAAGGTATCGATCAGGCCAAGGCCAAGGATGGCGCGGCAGACGGGCACCTTATGCGCGCCGCCTGCGGCGAGGATGACATTAGGGATGCGGACCAGATCGGGGATGCCGATGCCAATGACCTTTTCGTTGATCGGGTGGTCGATGGGCCGCCCATTGGCGTCGATCACGGTGCCGAGAATATCGCCCACGCCGCCTGCGGCGCGCAGTTCATCGATCGACGTGCCGCTGGGCAGTGCGTCGCGCATCAGAAGCGAGCGTTTCGACAGATCGCCTGCCGCCATGGCCAGCGCATCGACGGCGCGGATGCGTTCGAGGATGTCGCGGAAGACATCGAGTTGCATGATCGTGTCGCGGCTTTCGGCGCTGCCTGCGTAAAGGGGGGCGGTGAAATAGCTGTGCTGCGCGCCGAGGAGGTCGGCCAGTCGGGTGGTGATTTCGAAACTGTTGAGGTCCGATCCGCGGGTGAGGCCGCCCATGACGGAGATCACCTCAAGATCCGGGCGTTCGATGGCGGCGAGGAAGCGGGTGGCGATGTTGAGCGTGCCGCCCCAAGACATGCCAAAGCTTTTCACGCCGGAGTCGGCGAGGGTTTCGGATAGAAGGTTGCCCAGCGCCGCGCCCGTGATCGTTTGCACGTCGCTTTCCTGTGCCGGAGCGGGCGCGACATAGGCCTGTTTCAGGCCGAATCTTTCGCAAAGCTGCTGTTCCAGATCGAAGCAGGCGGCGAAGGCGGTGTTGAAGGTGATGCGGACAAGGCCGATGCGGTGCGCCTCGGACAGGGCCTTGTTCACGCGGAGGCGGGTCGCGCCGAGTTTTTCGGCAACCTTTTCCTGTGTCAGGCCTTCGACGTAATAGGCCCAAGCCACCTGCGCGAGGAAGCGCTGTTCGGCGTCGATCTGCGGCAGTTTCGGGGCGCGCGCCATCCGTATCCTTTTACTTGACCGCGCCCATCGTGAGGCCGCGCACCAGATGTTTCGACGCGATCAGGGCGAAGATCAACACCGGGATGACGATCAGCGTCGATGTGGCCATGATCTTTCCATAGGGCACATCGTAACCTTCCATGAAGGTGATCGCCATCGCGGGGGCGGTTTTCGCGGCCTTGGGCGCAAGGATGTAGGCGAAAAGCAGTTCGTTCCACGAGAAGATGAAGGAAAGGATGGAAGACACCGCCACGCCGGGCATGGCGAGGGGCAGGCAGATGGAGCGGAAGATGCGCCATTGGGAGGCACCCTCTAGAAGCGCGGCCTCGTCCAATTCGCGCGGGATGGAGCGGAATTGATCGGTGCAGATCCAGATGACGATGGGCAGGGTGAAGGTCAGATACATCAGGATCAGCGCGAGATGGGTGTCGCGCAGGCCAAGTTCGCGGCTAAGGAGGAAGACCGGGAAGGCAAGGACGACGGGGCTGACGAAGCGGTTGGTGATGAACCAGAACCACAGGTCCTGTTTGCCGCGGAATTCAAAGCGGGCCAGCGCATAGGCGGCGGGTGTGCCAAGAAGAACGGCGAGCGTCGTGGTGCAGACGGCCACGATGATGGAATTGATGAGCGCGAAGCCGACGCGGTCTTCGAAGAGCACCTCCCAGTAGTTCGCCAGCGTGGGGGTAAAGACCCATGCGGGCGGGGATTGGAGGGCCACGACCTGTGTTTTCAGGCTGGTGGTGACCATCCAGTAAAAGGGGAAGATGCAGAACAGAAGGATCAGCAGCAGGAGCAGCCCTTCGGCCCAGAGCGCGCGGCGTTGCAGGGGGGCGGCCATCAGTTCACCTCGCGGTAGAAGAAGCGGATGTAGAGCCGGGCGAGGAAGATGGTGATCGCCAGCATGATGATCGCCTGCGCCGAGGCGAGGCCGATGTCGAATTGCCGGTTGCCGACGCGTTCGATCAGGACGGCGATGAATTCGGTGGCCGATCCGGGGCCACCGCGCGTCATCGTAAAGGGCATGTCAAAGAGTTTCAGCGTATCGGCGGTGCGCAGGATCAAGACGGCGACAAGGGACGGGATGAGGAAGGGCAGTTGCACATAGCGCAGGACGGTCCATTGGGATTTCGTCTCTAACATGGCCGCTTCTTCGATTTCCGGCGGGACGGTGGAGAGGCCCGCCAGCAGGACGAGGGCCACGAAGGGCGTCCATTGCCAGATGTCCCAGATGATGACGGCGATGAAGGCGTTGGTGGGATCGCCGATGAAGTTGATGGCATCAATGCCGATCCAGCCAAGCATCTGGTTTATCACACCGTATTTCTGGTTCAGCATGACCTGCGCCAGAAGACCCACGACGGCATAGGTCGTGGCCATGGGCAGCACCAGCGACAGGCGGGCGAGCGTCTTGAAAAAGGTTAGGCCGGGGCGGTGCAGGACGATGGCGATCAAGAGGCCCAAGGCGATCTGGATCGGGACCGAGATCAGGAAGAGGGTCGCGGTGCGGCCCATTGCCTGCCAGAAGGTGGGATCGGTCAACACCTCGGCATAGTTGGAGAGGCCGACGAATTTCGTCTGCGCCTGTTTGGTGAGGTTGAAGTTGTGAAGGCTTTTCCAGACCGCATAGAGCAGGGGCACGATCCCCACGATAAGCAAGGCGGCGACGGCAGGGCCGAGAAAGGCGAAGATCGTCTTGCGGCGCACATGAGCGGTCATGAAGCGGGGTCCTTCTGCGAGATGTCCCCGGCCCTTGTAAGGCCGGGGACGGATGCGCCGTCACGGGAGCATGGGCGCATCATTTTGCCAGTCTGACAGGTGGCTGCGCCAGCCTTATTGAGCCAGCGGCTTTTTGCCGTCGTAATAGCCCGCTTCGGCGAGGACCGCTTCCATCTGTTCGCCGATGGTCTTGGCACCTTCTTCGATGCTGACTTCGCCCAGCATCATCTTGGTGCCCCATTCCTGAACGATTTCAGTGATCGAGGGCCATTCGGCGAAGCGCGGACGGAATTCCGGCACGCCATCCTGCCAAGATTCGACCAGCGCCGGGATGAACTTGTAGGTCGCGGCAAGGGCCGGGTCGGCATAGGCCGATTGACGGGCCGGGACGCCGCCCATTTCCAGATAGCGCCCGGCATTGGCGGCCGAGGTGACCCACTGGATGAAGAGCCAGCCAGCGGCCTGTTCCGCCTCGTCGGCCTGCGACGCGACGGCGAGGGAGAAGCCGCCCAGCGCGGGCTTGCGGCCTGCGGGGCCGGTCGGTTCGGGGGCGATTTCGACGCAATCGGCCACGGTCGAGGTTTCGGGGTTCACCACGGTGGAATAGAAGGCCGACCATTCGGTGATCATCGCCACATCGCCCTGCGCGAAGGCGTTGACGGTTTCGGCATGGTCATAAGCGACGATGCCTTCGGGCATGAATTTCATCAGGTCCTGACGGAACTGAAGGCCCGCCTGCGATTCGGGTGACAGAAGGTTCGACCGGAATTCGGCGTTCAGGAAGGACCCGCCGAAGGGCCAGAGGAAGCGGGCGAAGCTGTCTGCCGACTGGGTTTCGTTCCGCTTGGATTGCAGGGCATAGGCGTATTTGCCGTCTTTGGTCAGGGCGGGGCCGTAGGTATCCATCACCTCTTGCCAGGTGGCCGGAGGTTTATCGAAACCGGCGGCCTCCAACATGCAGCGGTTGTAGAAGAGAAGGCCCGAATAGTTATCGAAGGGCAGGCCGTAATTCACCCCGTTCCACGACCCGAAGGCGTTCAGGACGAGGGGGAAGAAATCGTCCATGTTCAGCGCCGGATCGGCGAGGTCCGGGTTGTTGATGAAGGTTTCGGACGGCACGACCCAGCCGTTTTCGGCAAAGTTGCCCATCCAGACGAGGTCGATCAGCGCGATATCAAGATCGCCGCCCGCGACGAAATCGCGGACCTGTTCGCCCAGCGCGTTTTCATAGGGAACGACGGTGTAATTGACCTTGATCCCGGTCGCGGCCTCGAATTCCGGCAGCATCTGGATCGCGGCGTTGTAGCCCGGACGATCGAGGAAGAGCACCTCGAGTTCCGTGCCGGCATAGGGTTTGGCGGCTTCTTCCAGCGACCAGGCATTGGCTTGGGCGCCCAGTGCAAGCGTGGATGCGGCAAGCGCCAGCGCACTGACGTGCATCTTGAGTTTCATCTTTTTTCCTCCCAGCGGGTTAAGCGTTTGAACCGTTGACTTCCATTTGTAACGCCTAGCATATAAATGTATCGCAAGCGCATCCTGTCAACCGGGAAAAATGCGCGGCAGGAACGGGAGGGCGGCGGATGGCCGAGGTGAAGCTGGTCGGGGTGGACAAGTTCTATGGGGCGCAGCAGGCGCTGCATGGGGTTTCTCTGGACATTGCCGATGGCGAATTCGTCGTCTTTGTGGGGCCTTCGGGATGTGGGAAGTCCACGCTGCTGCGATCCATTGCGGGGCTTGAGTCGATTTCGGGCGGGACGGTTTCTATCGGTGGGCGGGATGTGACAGCCCTTGCGCCATCCGAACGAGACGTGGCGATGGTGTTTCAGTCCTATGCCCTTTATCCGCACATGACGGTGCGCGAGAACATGGATTTCGGAATGAAAATCAACAACTTCACCCCAGCAGACCGGGAGCGGCGAATCGCCGAGGCGGCGCGGGTGTTGCAGTTGGAGCCCTATCTGGACCGCAAGCCTGCGCATCTGTCTGGCGGGCAGCGGCAGCGGGTGGCGATCGGGCGGGCCATTGTGAAGCAGCCGAAGGTGTTTCTGTTCGACGAACCCCTATCGAACCTTGATGCCAAGCTGCGTGTGCAGATGCGGGTCGAGTTGGAGGCGCTGCATTCGGAACTGAAGGCCACGATGATCTATGTGACCCATGATCAGGTCGAGGCGATGACCATGGCCGACAAGATCGTGGTCCTGAACGCGGGGCGGGTGGAGCAGGTGGGGCAGCCGATGGACCTGTATCATCGGCCGCGCACCGAATTCGTGGCGGGGTTCATCGGCGCGCCGAGCATGAATTTCCTCGATATCCGGTCCGAGGGCGGTCGCGTCGCCTGCGGGGAGACGGTGATCGGGACAGCCGCACCCGTGCCGGGCGCGGTGCGGCTGGGGATCAGGCCCGAACATATGGGGCTGGTGGCCCCCGGCGCGGGCGAGATGGATGGGACGGTCATCCTGCGAGAGACGCTTGGGGGCGATGCCTATCTTTATGTGCAGACGGCTGGCGGGCAGATGGTGGTGCGGGCCGAGGGCGATACCGCGCTGGATCATGGGGCGACGGTGGGGTTGTCCTTTCCGGCGCATCGCATCCATCTTTTCGGGGCAGATGGCGTGACGCTGTCTTCGGGGGGCGTGGCGGCATGACGGCGGCGGCACTTATTGCAGGGGCGGTGGCGAAATCGGCCACAGTGGCAGAGGTGCTGGTGGGGCGCGGGGTTCTGGCGCAGACGGGGGCGTTGTTTCGGCGGCAGTTCGGGGATGGGCCTGCCTGCGTCATCGCCGATGAAAATACCTGGATTGCGGCAGGGGCTGCGGTTGAGGCGTCGCTGAAGGCGGCGGGTGTGGCGGTCAGGCATCACGTGATGCCGGGGCGGCCCCGGTTGAAGTCAACGGTCGATTTGGCCAACAGCCTGCGCGATGTGCTGGCGGTGGATCAGGCGGTTCCGGTGGCGGTAGGGTCGGGCGTGATCAACGATGTGGTCAAACACGCGGCCTTTGGCCTGCGGCGCGATTATCTATGCGTGGGCACGGCGGCGAGCATGGATGGCTATACCTCGGCCGGGTCGCCGCTTTCGGATAAGGGGTTCAAGAAGACGATCCAGTGCCGCCCCGCAAAAGCGGTGATCGGCGATCTGGATGTGATCGCCGCAGCCCCTGCCGAGATGACGGGGTGGGGATATGGTGACCTAGCGGGCAAGGTGCCTGCGGGGGGCGATTGGATCATCGCTGATGCGCTGGGCATCGAGGCGGTGGATGATGTGGCATGGCCCTTGGTGCAAGGCGGACTGCGTGGATGGCTTGGGGCGCCAGAGGCAGTTGCCGCCGGGGATGCGGCGGCGCTGGAGGGGTTGTTCACCGGGCTGACGCTGGTGGGTTTGGCGATGGAGTTGCATGGGTCGTCGCGGCCCGCTTCGGGTGCCGATCACCAGATCGCGCATCTGTGGGAGATGGACGATCTGAAATTCGGCGGCGAACGGGTAAGCCATGGGGCCTGTGTGGCAGTGGGCTGCGTGATGGCGCTGCGGCTGTTTGACTGGCTGCTGGGGCAGGATATGACGCGGCTGGATGTGGCGGCGGCGGTGGCGGCGGCCCCCTCGCTTGGTGTGAAAATCGCGGCCATCCATGCGGCCTTTGGCCCTGGCGAGATTGCCGCGCGGGCTGTGGAAGAGGTGCGGGCCAAACATGTGGAAGGCGCGAACCTGCGCGCGCGGTTGGAGCGTGTGCGGGAGGGTTGGCCCCTTCTGGCAGAGCGGTTGAGGGCGCAGGTGATGGCACCTGATCTGATGGTGGGCATGCTGCATCGTGCGGGCGCGCCTGCCGAGGCGGCGGAGATTGGGGTGGGGCGGGATTACCTCCGCCGGACGACCCTGAACGCGCGGTTCCTGCGCAGCCGATACACGGTGCTGGATTTGCTGGAAGAATGCGGGATGCTGGAGGCGGCGGTGGAGGCATCCTTGCCTTTGCCCGCGCGGAAGGAGGGGCGCGCATGAGTTACGCAGAGCAGGTGGCGCGCGCGGCAGACGAGCTGCGCGCAGCGGCGGCGGGGGTGGACCCTTCGGCGCTGGCGGGAATGGTAGAGGACTTGGCGGGTGCAGGGCGCGTGGTCTGCTATGGCGTCGGGCGCGAGGGCCTGATGATGCGGGCGCTGGCGATGCGGCTGTATCACATGGGGCTGGATGCGCATGTGGTGGGGGATATGTCCTGCCCGCCTGTGGGCGCGGGTGATCTGTTGGTTGTCAGCGCGGGGCCGGGGGCGTTTTCCACAGTGCTGGGCCTGATGGGGGTGGCCAAGGGTGCAGGCGCGCGGGTGGCCTGCGTCACGGCGCAACCCGGTGGGGCGGTGCCACAGGGGGCGGATCGGGTGCTGATGATCCCGGCGCAGACGATGGCGGATGACACGGGGCCACGCGTGGCGAGCGTGCTGCCGATGGGATCGCTGTTTGAAGGGGCGCAGTATCTGGTGTTCGAGATGCTGATCCTGATGCTGCGGGATCGGTTGGGGGTTTCGCCCGAGGCGATGCGCGACCGGCATACGAATCTGGAGTGACGGGCATGGCCGAATGGGAAGCGCGGTTTTCGCTGGCCGGGCGCAAGGCGCTGGTTACCGGGGCGTCGAAGGGGATCGGGTTCGAGATTTGCAAGGTCTTTGCCGATGCCGGGGCGGATATCGTGGCAGTGGCGCGGGACACGGCCGGGTTGCTGGAGGTGAAGCGCGAGGTAGAGGCGCGGGGGCGTCGCTGTCTGGTGATCGAGGCAGAGATGGGCACGGCGGATGGCCCCGTTACGGCTGCGCGTGAGGCGTTGGAGGCCTGGGGGACCATTGATATCCTTGTGAACAACGCGGCGATTGCGCGGATCGCGCCTGCGGTGGAGTTGTCGCTGGCCGATTGGGATGAAACGATGGCGGTGAATGTGCGCGCGCCGTTTCTTTTGGCGCAGACGCTTGGCCCCGCGATGATTGCGCAGCGCTGGGGGAAGGTGATCAACATTTCGTCCCAGACGGGGGTGATCGCGCTGGATGACCATGCGGCCTATGCGACGTCAAAGGGGGCGTTGAATGCGCTGACCAAATCGCTCTGCGCGGAATGGGCGCGGCATAATGTGCAGGTCAATGCCATTTGCCCGACGGTGATCCTGACGCCGATGGGCAAGGCGGTTTGGGGGCCCGAGGAAAAGGGCGGGCCGATGCGTGCCGCCACGCCCGCGCGACGGTTTGGTGAGACGGTGGAAGTGGCGGATATGGCGCTGTATCTGGCCTCGCCCGCATCGGGGTTGGTGAATGGGGCGATCCTGATGATCGAGGGGGGCTATTCCAGTGTCTGAGGATTTGCGGGACGCGGAGGCCGCGTTCCTGCGTTACGAGGCGGTGCGGGCGCGGCTGCCTGTGGCGCGGTTCTCGGCGGCACCCGTCTTTGCGCGCACCCTTTCCGAGGTGGCCGATCGTTGGGATGGCTTCGTGCTGGATGCGTTTGGGGTGCTGAACGTGGGTGAGACGCCCATCCCTGGCGCGGTGGCGCGGATGGCCGAGCTGCGGGCGCGGGGCAAGAAGCTGTGCGTGCTGACCAATGCTGCGAGCTACACGCGGGCGGAAGCATTACGGAAATATCGTAATCTGGGATTCGACTTTTCCGCAGAGGAAGTGGTGTCCAGCCGGGATGTGGCAGCAGCGCGCATCGGGCGGTTGATGCCCGGCGCGCATTGGGCGGCCATCGCGGCAGAAGGGGACGGGTTTTCCGATCTGCCGGGGCGGGTGGGGGATGCGGTGGCGGAGCCTGCGCTTTTCGATGTGGCGGATGGGGTTCTGTTCCTGTCATCGGTGCGCTGGACGCCTGTCCTGCAAGCGCGGCTGATGGAGGCGATGGCGCGGCGGCCGATCCCCATCGTGGTGGCCAATCCCGATCTGGTGGCCCCGCGTGAGGATGGGTTTTCGCAAGAGCCGGGGCTGTTTGCGCATGCCATTTTGGATGCGCTGGGCGGTGTGGCGCATTGGTATGGCAAGCCCTTTGCCGACGGGTTCCATGATGCCTGCGCGCGAACCGGCCTGCCGCCCGAACGGTTGGCGATGGTGGGGGATACGCTGCATACCGATGTGCTGGGTGGTTGTGCGGCGGGGATGGGGGCGGTGCTGGTGGCGGATCACGGGTTGTTCGCGGGGCGGGACGTGCGGGGCTATATCGCGCGTTCGGGCATCGTGCCGGACGCGGTTGTGGCGACCACCTGAGGCGGGTGGCATCGCGCGGGCACCCGGAACTGACCGCCGGGTCAGGCCACCTGCGGCTGGCGTCTGGGAGGGCCATCGACCGAGGCCACGCGAAAGCGCAGGACCATGTCGCGCAGGTGGCGAGATTCATTTGTCAGGACGCGGGTGGCGGCGGTGGTTTCTTCTGCCATGGCTGCGTTTTGTTGCATGGTCTGGTCCAGCTGCCCGGTGGCAAGGTTCACCTCGTTGATGCCCCCGGATTGCGCCTGCGCCGCCTTGGTGATTTCGTTCACCTGCTGCGCGATCTGTTCCACACCGCTGACAATGCCACGAAGTGCTTCGCCCGCATTGCTGACAAGTTTGGCACCGTGGGTCACCTGTTCATCCGATTCGGAAATGAGGCCAGTGATTTCACCGGCGGCCTGCGACGATCGTTGCGCGAGGGCGCGGACCTCAGACGCGACGACGGCGAAACCGCGGCCTGCCTCGCCGGCCCGTGCCGCCTCGACCGCGGCGTTGAGGGCGAGGAGGTTTGTTTGCCGCGCGATGTGATCGATGACATCGATGATCGTCGCAATCTTGCGCGACGAGGATTCAATTCGGGACATGGCGTGGATGGCTTGGCGGACCACCTCGCCGCTTTCTTGCGCGCGGTCGTTCACTTGTGTTGCGACCTTGTTGGCCTGAGTGGCCATGGCTGCGGCAGAGGCGATGGCGGTTGTCATTTCGCCCAGAGCGGCAGCGGTTTCCTCCAGCGTTGCGGCCGAACTTTCAGTGCGGCGAGAGAGTTCGTCGGATGAGGCGGAGATCTCAAGCGCGTTGTCGTTGATCTTTCCGGCGCGGTCGACGATGGCACCGATCACCTCGGACAGCGATTCGATCGCGCTGTTGAAATCCTTGCGGAGCGGTTCATAGGCCGCAGGGAATGGGTCGCCCAGATGGACGGAGAGGTCGCCCGCGGCGAGCTGTTTCATCGCTGAAGCAAGGACAGAAACGATCCGATCCTGTTCGGCGGCGCGGGCTTCGCGCTGGCGGAGATCTTCTTGTTCGCGGCGCAACTTTTCGGCCTGTTCATCGGCGCGACGCTTACGCTCTGTCTCTTCGCGTCGGCGGTTTTCGCGGTCTTCGCGTTCGGCGCGGGCGCGGGCCTCTTCTTCGCGGCGGGCGTCTTCGGTGGCGAGCCTTTGGCGTTCGAGAAGGTTGTCGCGGAAGACGGCAAGGGCGCGGGCCAGGCGACCGATTTCGCCGCCCTGCCGATCAAATCCGAGGACGGGGGCGAAATCGCCGCCGGCCAAGCGCTCGGTCACGCCGATGACACGACGCAGGGGGCGCAGGATCATGAAGAGGGTGACGGCGACGGCACCGAGGGCAGCAAGAACCGTAAGCCCTGCAACCGAAACCATGGTCAGCCGTCCGTCTTCGGCGGCGGTGATCAGGGTGCTGCTTGCCGTCTTGATTTCGTCTATCGCGGCTTGTTCCAGTTCGCGGGCAGATGCGCTGATGCCGCCAAGGAGATCGGCCACCTCACGCGATGATTCGCTTGCGGCATCCCGCGCCGCGATGGTGGCCGAGCGGCCCGCGAGGACACCCCCTTCTGCGGAGGAGAGGGTAATGATCCGGTCCACGGCCGGCGGTATGGTCGCATCATCGGCGAAATTCGCGGCAAGGCCACGGATCTTGCTGAACAGGGCGTTGGCCTTTGACTGGGCGGCGGTGATCTGATCGGGGTGGTCGGCGGTGGCACCGGTCAGGATCACGGAGTGCAGATCGCCGAGAAGGCGTTCAAGCTCGGTCGCGTGGGCCATCCGGGTGAGAAAGGTGCGGAGTTCGCCTGCGGGTTGGTTCGGATCGGTGCTGCGGACCGACAGATAGGACATGTTGGAGATGTGGATGAGACGATCCCCCGCCGCGGTGACCGCTTCGCCGAGCGAGGCGACCTTTTCGCGGGTGGAGATGTTGCTTGCGATATCTTCGGCACGGGTCTGCGCGATGGTGGAAAGGAGTTCGGCAACCCGGTCGGTTCGTTTCGTGAGGCCCGGCGTGCCATCGCCGTGAATTTCAATTTTGCCGGTGCGAAGAGAATCAAGCGCGATGAGCGCGTCGTCGATGTGGGAGGACATCTTTTCGGGATCATATTCGATCAGCAGATGCGACAATTCCTTGGTCAGGTCGCCGGACCGTTCAATGATATCGGAACTTCTAGCGAGGTTTGGCATCTCTGTCTGGACGAAATCGGACAGGGCAACGGAGAAGCGACCGAATTGCGTGAAGCTGATCCATGTGGTGACAAAAAGCAGGCCAGAGACAAGGGCGAGGACGCCCCCGAATTTGAACCCGATGCTGCCCGTGAACGCCGCGGCCTTAGTCATGGCTGCCTTACCCCTGATGCGAACAGAAACCCAAGATTGAAGGCCGCGCGGCAAAGGTTGCCGTCGCGTCTTTCTGTGATCTTGGGCCAAACAAGTTAAGGCTCTGCTTAGCGCCACAGACCGATGCGCACCGACAATGGCCTTGCCGTTTCATTCTATTTCAAAGTTTTGGCTTCCGTCGATTTTGGCGCTATGGGAGAGTAACGCCCTATTGGGGCCAGTCGTTGGGGTGCCGGGTGTGATCGCGTGCAGAGGTGTTCCGCTATGGTGCCGACGGTCCTTTATGGTGATCTTCAGAAGATCCCTGCGGGGCATGCGGCATAGGGCATGATGGACGGGGCGGCAAAGGACGACAGAACCGCCTTGGCACCGGAGGCAGCGACGGCCTTCTGCCAGCGTTTGTATGAGAATGCCGATTTTTACGTGGATTATGACGGGCCCGATCCGGCGCGGGTGGATCGGTTTGTCATGACCTTTCCTGATATGACGCATCCCACTGGCCCAGACGCGCCGGGATGGGGCAAAGGGTTTTTGCGCAAACGCGGGGCGGCGGTGATCTCGCTCACTTATGCGAAGACCAATTGGTATCAATCGGACGGGTTCTTTGCGGCCGTCGAGGCGGCCCGCGACTTTGTTGCCGGGCGGGCGCCGATTTCGGCCTATGGGGCCAGCATGGGTGGCTATGGTGCGATACTGGCAGGCAAGAGGTTGGGCTCGGATCGGGTGATCGCTGTTAGCCCGCAGTTCAGCATCGAGCAGAATGTCACCCCTTTCGATCACCGATACCGCGCGGCAGCGGCGGAGATCGGGCCTTTCATTCATGATGTATCGGATCAGATCAGCGACGAGATTTCCTATTTCGTCATGCATGACCCGACCCATGACCTGGACCAACGGCATGTAGACCTGTTCCCGAAGGTCGCCAAATGGCACAGCATCCTCCAGCCCGGCAGCGGGCATGGCGTGCTGGAGATGTTGATTCAGGCAGGCGGGACGGATGCGCTGTTCCGTCTGATCATGGGGACCGGGGATCATCTGGCGCTACGACAGGCGCTGCGTGCGGGCCGCCGCAACAGCCCGCGATATATCCGCCGGATCGGTGAATTTTGCGTGGCTCTGCCCAGACGCAAGAATTTGGCGCAGGTGATGATTGGTGAGGCCGAGAGGGCCGGGATGAGGAGGCTGGCTTCCCGTTGGCAGTATGGGCTGGCTGAACGAGACGCCAATGTTGGCGTGGCCCGCCCTTTGGAAGAGATGCTTTTGCATATCGGCCTGCCCGGCCTTGGCGGCGGTGGATTGCAGGCGCATTTGGCCAGTAACCGGGCGGCCTATGGCGATCAGGGGGTGGAGTATTGCGGTGATCTTGCCCTTGGCGGGGGGGCGCCACCCGATCATCGCTGGCTGAGCGAGGCATTGCTGTCGGGCGACATGGGCCGCCTGCGCGCCTTGCGCGAGTGTGAAGTGCATGCGCCCCGGATGATGCTGTCGGATGAAGACCTGTTTCTGGAGATGCCCTATATCCGCCGGGTCATGTTCAAGCAGTTTCGCGCCTTGTTCAGCGACGTGCCGATGCGGGTTCTGGTCTGCACGCAGGACAAGAGGGCCTGGCAGAGGCAGTTCTATAAACATGCGCTGGAAATGGTGGGGCGGCCCCGGTCACGCGGCGTGGCGGAACATTGGGGGCATGGCGACAGCTTTGCCGATTTCTTTGGCAGGCCCGTGATCGCGAAGCTGTGCGACTGGGATCAGATGTTCGAAGAGGCCTTGCGCTGTTTTGGGGCCGAGGTGGTGGAGGAGATTGCCCTTCAGCCCCAAAGCAACGCTGTGGACGAGGTTCTGGGTCGGCTGGGGCTTCGCCCCGTCACAGCGGGCAGGGAAACCCAAGGCAAAGCGGGCTTGAGCGATGTCGATGCCGAGATTCTGCGGCAGGCGAATGCGCAGAGCGCGGCGATGCGGGGGATAATGCGTATCCTTCTGGGGCTACCACCAGTGGCGGAGGGGCCGGTGCAGATCAAGCCCCGGATTTTGCGGAAGATCCGTAGCATGGCGGATGAGTTGGATTGGTCGTCGCTGCAGTATCGGGAGAACCCACCGCTGATCTATGATCGGGTGGCGTTCGAGGGCCGGAAGGACGCGCTGAGGGCGTTGGTTGCGTCTATCTGTGCCCAATCGGATGCGACCTAGGGGCGGGCTGTTCATCACCTTGCGCCCGTAGGGACGGGACAAGCGACACCGTGGCCAGACCGTATTCATCAAGGAAGGAGGTCAGTGGTGAGCCCGACAGGATTCGAACCTGTGACCCACTGATTAAAAGTCAGTTGCTCTACCAACTGAGCTACGGGCCCACGAGCGGGGTGATTAGTTGCGCCACGGCGGGGGGTCAAGGGCAAAAAAGGCTTGGCTCTGGATAATTTGGGGACCGGGGCGTATATGGGCGGGATGATGGAAAAGCGGCCCCCGGATGGCCTGGCCTTCATGAAAATGCATGGGCTGGGCAATGATTTCGTCGTCATCGACTCGCGCGGGCGCGGGGCGGAGACGGCTGGGCGGGTGACGCCAGCGCTGGCGCGGGCGCTGGGCGATCGGAACCGGGGCGTTGGGTTCGACCAGCTGGCCGAAATCCGCGATGCGGCGGGGGCGGATTTCGCGCTGGATTTCTGGAACAGCGATGGCAGCCGGGCGGGGGCCTGCGGCAATGCCACGCGCTGCGTTTCGGATCACATGATGCGGCAGTTGGGGCGCGAGGCGGTGACATTGGTCACAGCGCGTGGCGGGCTGTCGGCGGTGCGGCGGGGCGATGGGCTGGTGTCGGTGAATATGGGGCCGCCCGTTCTGGACTGGCGCGACGTGCCCCTGTCGCGCGAGGTGGACCTTTTGCATCTGCCGCTGGAGGGCGACCCTGTGGCAGTGGGGATGGGGAATCCGCATGCGGTGTTCTTTGTGCCGGATGCGGAAAGCGTGGATGTGGCCGGATGGGGCGCGCGGGTGGAGCATGACCCGCTGTTCCCGGCGCGGACGAATGTGGAATTTGCGTCTCTGGTTGGCCCCGATCATCTGCGGATGCGGGTGTGGGAGCGGGGGACGGGCATCACGCTGGCCTGCGGATCGGGGGCCTGTGCCACGGCGGTTGCGGCGCATCTGCGCGGCCTGACGGGACGGCGCGTGGTGATGGATGTGGATGGCGGGCGGCTGGAGTTGGACTGGCGCGACGATGGGGTCTGGATGACCGGACCGGTGGCGCATGTCTTTGACGGCTGGCTGAGCCCGGAGTTTCTGGCAGCCGTCGCATGAGTGTTCCTGTCTTTGCCACGCTGGGCTGCCGTCTGAACGCCTATGAGACGGAAGCGATGAAAGAGCTTTCCGCCGCTGCGGGGGTTGAGAATGCGGTCATCGTGAACACCTGCGCGGTGACGGCGGAAGCGGTGCGAAAGGCCAAGCAGGAAATCCGGCGGTTGTCGCGCGAACATCCGGGGGCGACGATCATCGTCACCGGCTGTGCGGCGCAGACGGAACCCGAGACATTCGCCGCGATGCCCGAAGTGGCGCGGGTGATCGGCAATCATGAAAAGATGCAGGCGGAAACATGGGTGGGCCTGCGCGCACCGGACCTGATCGGGGTGACCGAGAAGGTGCAGGTCGATGACATCATGTCGGTGCGGGAAACGGCGGGCCATCTGATCGACGGGTTCGGGCGGCATCGGGCCTATGTGCAGGTGCAAAACGGTTGCGATCATCGCTGCACCTTTTGCATCATCCCCTACGGGCGCGGGAATTCGCGGTCTGTCCCTGCGGGGGTGGTGGTGGAGCAGATCAAGCGGCTGGTGGACAAGGGGTTCAAAGAGGTTGTGCTGACCGGGGTGGACCTGACCTCGTGGGGGGCGGACCTTCCGGCGCAGCCCCGGCTGGGCGATCTGGTGATGCGGATATTGCGGCTGGTGCCGGATCTGCCCCGGCTGCGGATCAGTTCCATCGATTCGATCGAGGCCGATGAGGCGCTGATGGACGCGATTGCGACAGAGCCACGGTTGATGCCGCATCTGCATTTGTCTTTGCAGGCGGGGGATGACCTGATCCTGAAGCGGATGAAGCGGCGGCATCTGCGGGATGACGCAATCCGGTTCTGCGAAGAGGCGCGGCGGTTGCGGCCTGATATGGTGTTCGGGGCGGATATCATCGCGGGTTTCCCGACCGAGACGGAAGAGATGTTCCAGCAATCGGTCGATCTGGTGCGGGATTGCGGACTGACCTTTCTGCATGTCTTTCCGTTTTCGCCCCGCAAGGGGACACCTGCCGCCCGGATGCCGCAGGTGAAAGGGCCTGTGATCAAGGAGCGGGCGGCGCGGCTGCGGGCGGCGGGAGAGGCGGCGCTTGCCGCGCATCTGGCGGCGCAGGTGGGGGTTTCGCACCAGATACTGCTGGAAGGCCCGCGCATGGGCCGGACGGAGCAGTTCACTGAGGTAGAGTTCACCACCGACCAGCCGGAAGGCCAGATCGTGACGGCACGGGTGACGGGGTTCGCGGGTG
This sequence comes from Fuscovulum ytuae, assembly GCF_029953595.1. Classification (NCBI taxonomy): domain Bacteria; kingdom Pseudomonadati; phylum Pseudomonadota; class Alphaproteobacteria; order Rhodobacterales; family Paracoccaceae; genus Fuscovulum; species Fuscovulum ytuae. The sequence continues at coordinate 2,745,733 of NZ_CP124535.1, forward strand.
GGCGGTTGGTGGCCTAGCGGCGGATCGTATCGCCCGGTTGCAGTGTCGGGGTAAGTTCGATCACCTCGCCCCCGATCACGCCCTCATGTTTGCCGGCGATGATCTCGGCCGCGCGGCGGCCGATTTCGAGGCGGCAGGCATCCATGGTGGCAAGGCGACGGGGCAGGCCGTCAAGGAGTTCCACACCGTTGAAGCCTGCAAGGCCGATCTTGCCGGGCACGTCGATGCCCTTTTCAAGGCACCACAAAAGGCCGCCAGCGCCGATCATGTCGTTGGAATAGTAGAGGAAATCCACATCGGGCGTGCGTTTCAGCACGGCTTCGGTCATTTCGCGGCCCTTCAGAAGGGCAGAGCCGCCGGAATAGAATTCGCGATCAGCCAGCGTAAGGCCCGCCTTGGCGAGAGCCTCTTCAAAACCTGCAAGGCGTTTCTTCGCGCGGTGATCATAGGGCATCATCGTGCCGCAAAAGGCGATGCGGCGGTAGCCTGCGGCGATGATCGCCTCGGCCATCTGGCGGCCCGCGCGGCGGTGCGAGATGCCCACGGCGCTATCGATGGCGGTTCCGTCGATATCCATGATCTCGACAGTCGGGATGCCTGCCTGCGCCAGCATGGCGCGCGAGGCATCGGTATGTTCCAACCCTGCCACGATCATCCCAGATGGACGCCATGACAGCATTTCGTAGATCACCGCTTCTTCGCGTTCGGGGGAATAGTTGGTGACGCCCACGACAGGTTGCAGACCCGTGTCTTCCAGCGTGTCGGAGATACCGGTGAGCACCTCGGGGAAGACCATGTTGGACAGGGAGGGAATGATGACACCCACAAGGTTGACGCGCTGTGAGGCCAAGGCGCCTGCGATCTTGTTCGGCACATAGCCCAAGCTGCGGGCCGCTTCCAAGACACGCTCACGCGTGGCTTCAGAGACATCGCCCCGATTGCGCAGGACGCGGCTGACCGTCATTTCGCTGACACCGGATGCTTCGGACACATCGCGGAGGGTAAGGGTGCGCCGGGGATCGAAACCGGGGGGCTTGGTCACGGGGTAAAGGTCCTGCCTGTTCTGGTTGGACATTGTTAGCCCTAAACTACCCCCTTGTCCAAGAGACGATGATCGCATATGTTACCGCTAACAGGTCGGGGCGAAAGCGATTGACCGATACATATCCTGCGCGTCCTGCAAGCTCTCAACCCAGACGCAACGGACCCGAGGGGGGAAGTGGTGGGCCAAAAATTCACTTCCCCCTTTTTCTTTTCCTGATCCAGCCAAGGTTGCACCGTATCGCGTTTTCGCGCATCAAGGCGGGCGTGTGGTCCCGTAGCTCAACGGATAGAGCGTCCCCCTCCTAAGGGGAAGGTTGCAGGTTCAAGTCCTGCCGGGATCGCCAGTTTCCCTTTACGTCGGAAAGATGCGGGCTGTGGGCGGGTGTCGCATTGCGGGCGGGGCTGTCGCGGCGTCTGATGGGCCAGCGATGGAGGCCCCCATGACGACAGTGGTGGAAGAGATCGGCGGAGAGCCGGTTGTGCGGGCGCTGGTGGAGCGGTTCTACGACATTATCGAGACGGCACCAGAAGGGGCGCGGATACTCGACCTGCATTTTCAGGGGCATGGGCTGGCCCATGTGCGGGTGGAGCAGTTCGGGTTCCTGTGCGGGTTCTTTGGCGGGCGGCGCTATTACGCCGAAGCGCATGGGCATATGAGTCTGCGCGAGATTCATGCCCATGTGCCGATCCGTGAGAAGGATGCAGAGGATTGGCTGGCCTGCATGGCGCGCGCCCTAGATGACACGGGCATCCATGGCGCGGCGCGGGGGCGGATCGACACGGCCTTTGACCGTGCCGCCCGGATGTTGGTGAACGCCTAGAAGTCGAGGTTTTCGACGTTCAGCGCGTTTTGCTGGATGAAGTCGCGGCGAGGTTCCACGACGTCACCCATCAGTTTGGTGAAGATGTCATCGGCTTCGGCCAGATCGTCGACCTTGACTTGCAGCAGGGTGCGGGCATCGGGGTCGAGCGTGGTTTCCCAAAGCTGTTCGGGGTTCATTTCGCCCAAGCCTTTATAGCGTTGCAACGAAAGACCCTTTTCGCCTTCGGCAAGGATCGATTTCAGCAGGTCGGTCGGCCCGTAGACCATCTGTTCGCGATCCTTGCGGATCAGGCGGGCGGGATCGCGGTAATATTCGCGCTGGGGCCCGGCGATTGAGGACAGCTTGCGCGCCTCGCCCGACCGCAGGACGGCCCCGTCGAGGGTGCGAAGTTCTTCGACCCCACGCAGGACGCGCGAGAGGCGGATGCCATGGTCCTGCGTGATGCGGCCTGTCCAGCCCTTTTCATACTCGGCAGCAACGAGGTCCAGCCGGCGGGCGACCTGATCGGCGACGGCCTGAAGATCGGCATCGGCGCGACCGGGATCGAAGGCCCCGGCGATGGCGGCCTGTTCGAGGATGTTCTTGGGGTAATGCGTTGGGAAGGCGTCCAGCACACGGCGGAAGCTGCGCGCACCTTCAACCACGCGGGCAAGGTCTGCCCCTGCGATTTCCTGCCCGTCATTCAGGCGCAGCACGGCGCCTTCGATACCCATCTCGACAAGGTAATCTTCAAGCGCGGCCTGATCCTTCAGGTAAACCTCGGATTTCCCGCGCGAGACTTTGTAAAGCGGGGGCTGCGCGATGTAGAGATAGCCGCCTTCGATCAGTTCCGGCATCTGGCGGAAGAAGAAGGTCAGAAGGAGGGTGCGGATATGCGCGCCATCCACATCGGCATCCGTCATGATGACGATCTTGTGGTAGCGGAGTTTCTTGATGTCGAATTCATCGCGCCCGATCCCGGTGCCGAGTGCGGTGATCAGGGTGCCGATTTCCTGACTGCCGAGCATCCGGTCGAACCGCGCGCGTTCGACGTTCAGGATCTTGCCGCGCAGGGGCAGCACGGCCTGATTGGAACGGGAACGGCCCTGTTTGGCCGAGCCGCCGGCAGAGTCACCCTCGACGAGGAAGAGTTCCGATTTGGCGGGATCGCGTTCCTGACAATCGGCCAATTTGCCGGGAAGAGAGGCCACGTCCAGCGCCGTCTTGCGGCGGGTGAGTTCGCGCGCCTTGCGGGCGGCTTCGCGGGCGAGGGCTGCTTCGATGATTTTGCCGACGATGATCTTGGCGGGGCCGGGATTTTCTTCGAACCATTCGGCAAGCTTTTCGTTCACAAGGTTTTCGACCGCAGGGCGCACCTCGGACGACACAAGCTTATCCTTCGTCTGGCTGGAAAACTTGGGATCGGGCACCTTGACCGACAGGACGCAGGTCAGGCCTTCGCGGGCGTCATCGCCGGTGAAATCGACCTTTTCCTTTTTCGCGATGCCGGAGGATTGGGCATAGGCGTTGATGGTGCGCGTGAGCGCACCACGGAAGCCTGCAAGGTGGGTGCCACCGTCGCGCTGCGGGATATTGTTGGTGAAGGGAAGGACGGCCTCGTGATAGCTGTCATTCCACCACATCGCGACCTCGACCCCAATGCCGTTCTTTTCGCCCACCATGTAGATGGGTTCGGGCATGACGGATGTCTTGGAGCGGTCGAGGTATTTGACGAATTCCTTCACGCCGCCTTCATAGAAAAGTTCGGTATGCAAGGGTTCGGCGGGGCGTTCGTCTTCGATGATGATGCGGACGCCGGAATTCAGGAAGGCGAGTTCCCGCAGGCGGGTTTCCAGCACCTTGAAGCTATAGTCGAGGTTACTGAAGGTGCCGTCGGGGCGGTTGGTCTTGGCGGATGCAAGAAAGCGCACCTCGGTGCCGCGCATGCCGGGGGCGGGGCCGACCTCATGGACATGGACGGTGCATTCGCCATCCTCGAACCGGGCCCGGTATTCGGTATCATTGCGCCAGACGGTGAGTTCCAGCCATTCGGACAGGGCGTTGACGACGGAAACGCCCACGCCATGCAGACCGCCCGAAACCTTGTAGGCGTTGCCGCTGTCATCGGTGTTGTTGAATTTGCCGCCCGCATGCAGCTGGGTCATGATGACCTCGGCCGCCGAAACGCCTTCTTCGGCATGAAGATCGACGGGGATGCCACGGCCATTGTCGCGCACGGAAACGGAACTGTCGGCGTGGATTTTCACGGTGACGGCGGTGGCGTGGCCTGCTAATGCCTCATCAATCCCGTTGTCGACGACTTCGTAGACCATGTGATGCAGACCCGACCCATCGTCGGTGTCGCCGATATACATGCCGGGGCGTTTGCGAACCGCCTCCAACCCTTTGAGAACCTTGATGGAATCAGCGCCGTATTCGGCGGCTTTCTTCGCGGCTTCGGCCATGCGTCGGGCATCCCTTGAATTGCCCGCGATTTATAGCGGGGTAAGGGGGGAATGTCACGCCTTGGGCACAAGATATTGCGGTCAGGTGAAGGGGATGACCAGCCCGACGAGGATAAGCAGAATGCCGGAACCGATATTCATCCGTCGGACCGCTGCGGGGCTGGAAAGCAGGCGGCGCGCGCGGTCAAGGAACCAGGCAAGGCCAAGGTTGCCGACCATGGGAACGAAGGCGGAAATGGCGATGATCGCGATGATGTCTGGGGTTTGCAACGCGCCGAGGTCAAAGAAACCGGGCAGCGCGCCCATGTAGAAAAGGATGGCCTTGGGGTTGCCGATCACGGCCGCGACGCCGACGGAGAAACCTGCCCAGAGGCCCGGTTTTGTCAGGCGCGAGTCGGCGTTCAGCGTGGCCGTCGGTTTGCGGATGAGCATGACCCCCATCAAGAGGAAGATCACAGCTGCGACCCAGCGCAGGACCGACAGATAATCGCCATAGACGCTGTGGACCCATGTCAGACCAAGGATCGCCATCAGGGGCCAGATCAGATCGCCCAGCGCCACGCCCACAGCAAGCGGCCAAGCCCCGGCCATGCCGCCCGACAGAGCGCGGGCCGTGAGGGCGACCCAGACGGGGCCGGGGACGGCCCAGAGTGCGGCCATGCCGCCTGCGTAAAGAAGAAGTTGGTAGGCGGTAACGGTCATTTCGGATCGGGCAGGGTGAGGGTTCCGTCAGCGGAAAGCGGCCAGAAGGGGTTCATCGCCACTTCCCAGACATGGCCGTCAGGATCGGCCCAATAGCCGGAATAGCCGCCCCAGAACACCTTTTCCGGTGCCTTTAGCGCGGTTGCCCCTGCCGCAAGGGCGGCGGCGAAGGCGGTGTCCACCTCGGCCTCTGTCGCGAAGTTCTGCGCAAGGGTGACGGCCCCGGTGCCAAGGGGGGCGTCGGGGCGGCCCTGATCCTTGGCCAGATCGGTCAGGCCGAACAGGGCGAGCGCTTGGCCATGGAGTTGGAAGAAGGCGACGCCGGGCTGGCTATCGAGATGTTCCTGCCAGCCGAAACGGGCATAGAAGGCGCGGGCGGTGGGCAGGTCACGGGTGCCGAGCGTGATGAGGGTGATGCGCTGCGGCGTCATGTTTCGGTGACCTTGGACATGCCGCCCTCTTCGGCGACGGTGAAGCTTTGCGCCCTGTTTCCCAGACTGTCAAACAGGCCGGGTTCCGTGCCTGTCATCAGGGCCTGCGCGCCGAGGGCGCAGATTTCATCATAAAGCGCGGCGCGGCGGTTCTGATCCAGATGAGCGGCGACCTCGTCCAGCAAAAGGATGGGCGGGGTGCCAAGATCGGCGGCCAAAGCCCGGGCATTGGCAAGGATGAGCGAGATCAGGAGCGCCTTCTGTTCCCCGGTGGAACATTGGTCGGCGGGTGTGCCCTTGGCGCTGTAGATGGCGGCCAGATCGGCGCGATGTGGGCCAAGAAGCGTGCGCCCGGCGGCCATGTCGCGGCGGCGGTTGGCGGCAAGGGCGGGGGCGAGGTCGTCGGGCATATCCTCACCCTCTGGCCCGATCAGCGACAGGTCGGCGGCGGGGAAGGCCGTTTCCGCCCCGGCCTGCGCGGCGGCGAGGCGGGCAAGTGCGTGCTGGCGGTTGGCGGTGATCTGGGCGGCCGCCTCGGCCATCTGGGTTTCCAACGCGGTGTACCAATGCGCGTCCTGCACCATGTCCTTGAGCAGGCGGTTGCGGTCGCGCATGGCTTTTTCGTAGGTCAGCACCACCTCGGCGTGATCCGGGGCGAAGCTGAGGGTTGTGCGATCAAGGAAGCGGCGGCGACCTTCGGCGGATTCGATCCAAAGCCTGTCCATCGCGGGGACCAGCCAGAGGATGCGCAGGATGCGGGCGAGCGCCACTTGGGGCGCGGCCTTGCCGTCGATGCGGGTCTGACGCGACTCACCGCCTTCGGCGAAGGTTTCAAGATCGTGGAAGGGGGCCGTGGTTTCGGCGCGGATTTTCCAGCCGATGGCATCAGGTTTGCGGGCCAGTTCATCCGTTGCCGCGCGACGCAGGCCACGGCCGGGGGAGAGGAGGGAGACGGCCTCTAATATGTTGGTTTTGCCCGCCCCGTTGGGGCCAGAGAGGGCCACGGGACGCCCGTCCAACTCCAACCGCGCGGCGCGGTGGCTGCGGAAGTGGGAGAGGGTGAGTGTCGAGAGGGTCAGGCCACCCACCCCAATCTCCATTCTTCTTCAGGATCAGCGTGTGAGCGTCACACCCGCATCGGCATGACGACATAGACTGCGCTGGTGTCGTTGCCTTCGCGCATGAGGGTGGGGTCGCCGGAGGAATTGAAGAGGAAGACGGCATTCTCGCGGTCAACCTGGCTGGCGATTTCGAGCAAGTATTTGGCGTTGAAGCCAATTTCCAGCCGTTCATCGCCATAGGCAACGGCGAGTTCCTCTTCGGCGGCGCCCGAGTCGGGGGCGTTGACGGAGAGGATCAGGCGGTCTTCGTCGAGCGAGAGTTTCACGGCGCGCGAGCGTTCGGAGGAGACGGTGGCGACACGGTCGACGGCCTTGGCGAATTCGGAGGCGTCCACCTCAAGCCGACGGGTGTTTTGGGTGGGGATGACGCGGGTGTAATCGGGGAAGGTACCGTCGATGACCTTGGACGTCAGGGTGATGGCCGGGGTGGCGAAGCGGACCTTGGTTTCGCTGACCGAGACGGCGATGGCAGCATCGTCTTCGTCGAGGAGTTTGCGAAGCTCGCCCACCGTCTTGCGCGGGACGATCACGCCCGCCATGCCCTGCGCGCCTTCCGGCAGGGGGGCGTCGATGCGGGCGAGGCGGTGGCCATCGGTCGCGACGCAGCGCAGGACGGGGCCGTCTTCACCGGTGGCGGTGTGCATATAGACGCCGTTCAGGTAATACCTTGTTTCCTCGGTTGAAATTGCGAATTTCGCCTTGTCGAAGAGGCGGCGCAATTCGCCGGCCTTGGCCGAGAAGTTCGTCGTGTATTCCGACGAGGCCATAACGGGGAAGTCTTCCTTCGGCAGCGTGGCAAGGCTGAAGGTGGAGCGGCCTGCCGTGATCGTCAGGCGGCCAGAGGCGCTGTCTTCGGACAGGTTCACCAACGCGCCGTCGGGGAGTTTGCGGACGATTTCATGCAGCATCACGGCGGATACTGTGGTGGCACCGGCGCGTTCCACCATGGCTGGGGCGCGGTCGACCACTTCGATATCCAGATCGGTGGCGCGGAAACTGACCTGTGCGCCATCCGCCTCGATCAGCACATTGGCAAGGATCGGGATGGTGTTGCGGCGTTCCACGACGGATTGCGCCTGCGCCAAGGCCTTGAGCAGCGTGCCGCGTTCGATCGAGAGTTTCATGGTGACCATCCCTTGCTCTTGCCCCCCATGGGGATGCAGAAAGTAGCCGTTTTCAGGCGGTTCACAAGCGGTTTGGCGTCTTTGCGGCGCGGGGCGCGGCGCAATTGTCGCAACGGCTTGCGTGCGTTGGCTTTACCTGGGCTTTCGGGGCAAATCGGTTGTGCCCTGTTTTGTGCCGCCTTTTGTGCCGCAAACTGTGGCCACGCGCGGGGCCACAGCAATTCCTTAACGAATCATCGGAAACGGCCCTGCGCGGATCAGCCCTGCAACAGACGGCGGAGCATTTGCAGATCGTCGTTGAGCTGGCTGTCGGTGGCCATCAGTTCTTCGATCTTGCGAACGCCATGCATGATGGTCGTGTGGTCGCGCCCACCAAAGCGACGGCCGATTTCAGGAAGCGAGCGGGGCGTCAGCTGCTTGGCCAGATACATGGCGATCTGGCGCGGGCGGGCGATGGTGCGGACGCGCTTTGGCCCGATCATGTCGGACAGGCGGATGTTGTAATGTTCGGCGACCTTGCGCTGAATCTCTTCGATCGTGAGCTTGCGGTCCGAGGCGCGGAGGATATCGGCCAGACAGTCCTGCGCCAGTTCCAGCGTAATCTCGCGCCCCACGAGGGAGGCGAAAGCGAAGAGGCGGGTCAGCGCGCCTTCCAGCACGCGGACATTTGTCGTGATGCGATGGGCGAGGAATTCCAACACGCCACCCGAAATGGCGAGGCCCTTATATTGATTGCGATACTGTTCCACCTTCTGTTGAAGGATGCCGAGGCGGAGTTCGTAATCGGTGGGATGAAGATCGACCACCAGCCCGCATTGCAGGCGGGATTTGATGCGATCTTCGAGATCCTTAATCTCGCCCGGTGCGCGGTCGGCGGAGATGACGATCTGCTTGTTCTGATCAACCAGCGCGTTGAAGGTGTGGAAGAATTCTTCCTGTGTGCTGTCCTTGCCTGCGATGAATTGCACGTCATCAACCATCAGGACATCGACGGAACGGAAGAGTTCCTTGAAATCCATGATCTGACGTTCGCGGAGCGCCTGCACGAAGCGATACATGAACTGTTCGGCCGAGAGGTAAAGCACGCGCAGATGCGGCTGGCGGGTTTGCAGTTCATGCGCGATGGCATGCATCAGGTGCGTCTTACCCAGACCCACGCCGCCATAAAGGAACAGCGGGTTGAAAGTGACGGGGCCGCCTTCGGCGACACGGCGGGCGGCGGCATGGGCGAGTTCGTTGGGCTTGCCCACGACAAAGCTGTCAAAGGTGAAACGGGCATCCAGCGGCGCGCCGGGCATATCTTCGGTTTCGGCGGTGCGGGCAGGTTTGGCTTTGGGCGCGGCGGCGGGTGCCGTGGGTGCGGCGACCGGGGCGGCGGGGCGGCTGGACACGGTGAATTCGACACGTTCCACCTGCGCGCCTGCCGTGTTCAGCTGGGCGCGGATGTGATCGGCGAAGTTGCGGTTGACCCAGTCACCGAAGAAAGACGTCGGCACCTCGAATCGCGCCACACCATTGCGGAGGTGCGAGAGTTTCAGCGGTTCGATCCAGGTTGCGTAGTTGGTGCGGCCTACCCTCTTGATCAGTTCCTCGCGGACCAAACCCCAAGTCTCGTTCGTCATTCTTTCTGACCCGTGCGGCGACATGCTTCTGAATCTGTGACAGATCCGGCACGCCTGTTGTTGTTGCACCGGCTGTTGCCGGGGCCATCCCCTTTCGGATCAGGTGGCAAAACATGGCAGCGCCGTTTGGCGTGGTTCGGAGACAGGTTTCACACCGCCCCTTCGCCGGGGCACCCACAACCCTGTTTCCGGCCAACGCAGCCGACGTATCATGGCAAGTAAACCACGGATTCGCATCCTTGGCCTGCCTGCCCGATCTGATTGCCGCACAACCTGTGCAGACACCACAACCATTTGATTCACAGACATTTTCGGCGGCAATTCACACGCTTGGCAGCCTTGCGAACCGTCCGATTTCTGTCTGCGAACCCGTCATGTCCCCCAAGACGAGAGTGAATCGCACCCTGACGCTAACAAGCCGCCGCGAGGAGGTGCAACCGAACTTCAAGCTTGACACAGGGATGACAAAATCGAATCCGGCGGCCTGTGCAAATCGGCAACGGGGGGTTGCAAAAACGCATGGAATACATGCCCTGATTGGTATGTGTCTTAAGCAAAAAAGTAGAAAGGGCGCAGCCTTTCGGATGCGCCCCACGCGACGATGGATCGTCGAAAATGTTAGGAGGCCGGGGTGGCCAATGCCTTGGCGCGGGCGGCGAGGCGCGACATCTTGCGCGCCACGGTGTTGGCGTGCAGCACGCCCTTGGTCACGCCGCGGTCCAGTTCCGGCTGGGCGGCGCGCAGGGCGGCGAGGGCGGCTTCGGCATTGCCCGATGCGATCGCCTCTTCGACCTTGCGGACGAAGGTGCGGATGCGCGAGCGGCGGGCCTTGTTGATCGCGAAGCGGGTTTCGGACTGGCGCGCGCGCTTTTTGGACTGGGCGGTATTTGCCATGGGCTTTCGGTTCCTGTGGGTCTTGCGTTTCAGATCGATTGCGCAAAAGACCCGAGGCCCGTCCAACGGGACGGAATCGATTCTTGCCTAAGCGGGCCCACGCGCATGTGACCGGGGCCTATAGGCCAAGTGGCAAAGAAAGAAAAGATGGAAAGATCACCGGTCGCGGAATTGCGGTTGGCGCTTTTCCATGAAGGCGGCCATGCCTTCCTTCTGATCTTCGGAGGCGAAGGCGGCGTTGAACATACGGCGTTCGAAGCGGATGCCTTCGGAGAGGGTGGTTTCAAAGGCGCGGTTGACCGATTCCTTCACGAGCATCGCGGTGAGGGCGGATTTTTCGGCGATCTTGCCCGCGATTTTCAGGGTTTCGGTGACAAGGTCCTTGGCTGGGACGATGCGGCTGATCAGGCCTGCACGTTCGGCCTCGGCCGCGTCCATGAAGCGGCCTGTCAGGTTCATGTCCATCGCCTTGGCCTTGCCTATGGCGCGGGTGAGGCGTTGGGTGCCGCCCATGCCCGCGACGATGCCGAGGTTGATTTCGGGCTGGCCGAATTTGGCAGTGTCGGCGGCGATGATGAAATCACACATCATGGCCAATTCGCAGCCACCACCAAGGCAGTAGCCCGACACGGCGGCGATGAGGGGTTTGCGGCAGCGGGCGATGGCGTCGGCCTCGGCGGCGAAGAGGTCGTCGAAATAGACGTCGGTAAAGGTTTTCTCGGCCATCTCCTTTACGTCGGCGCCAGCGGCGAAGGCCTTTTCCGTCCCGGTGAGGACGATGCAACGGATCTTGTCGTTGCGGTCGGCGGCGGTGATGGCCTGTGCGAGTTCCTGCATCAGCCGCGCGTTGAGGGCATTGAGCGCCTCGGGGCGGTTGAGGCGGATGAGGGCGGTGTAATCCTCGATCTCGACGATCAGGGTGTCATAGGCCATCGGTGGCTCCGGCTTCTTTTGGCTGGGAGGACTCCTAGCAGTAACGGGGGCGTTATCAAGGGTGGTTACGGAACGTCATCGCTGGCAGGTGGGGCAGAAGAAGGAAGACCGGCCCGATTGCACGATGCGGCGGATGGTGGCGGTGCAGCCGGGGGTGACGCAGGGTTCGCCTTCGCGGCCGTAAACTTGGAAGCTGTGCTGGAAATAGCCAAGTTCGCCATCGGCCTGCCGGTAGTCGCGCAAGGACGAGCCGCCGGCGGTGATCGCCTCGGCCAGAACGTCGCGGATCAGGGGGACGAGGGTGGCGGCGCGGGCTGCGCTGATGCGGGCGGCCTTGCGCGCGGGGTGGATGCGGGCGCGGTAGAGGGTTTCGCAGACATAGATGTTACCCAAGCCCGCGACGATGTGCTGGTCGAGCAGGGCGGATTTGATGGGGGTATTGCGGCCCTTCAGCCGGGCGGCGAGATAGGGTTCATCGAAGGCGTTGCCCAGCGGCTCGGGGCCGAGTTGCGCCAGAAGCGGGTGGGCCTCGGCGGTGGCGGTGGGCATAAGGTCCATCGCGCCGAAGCGGCGGGCATCGTTGAAAGTGATGCGGGTGCCATCTTCCATATCAAGGATAACATGATCGTGTTTGGCGGGAGCGGGGTGGTGGTGGTGCCATTCGCCCAAGGTTTCGCGACCTGCCGGAGAGGAGATCAGCATGCGGCCTGACATGCCGAGATGGATAAGGAGTGTCTCGTCGGTGGACAGGTCGGCGAGGATATATTTGGAGCGGCGGCGCAAGGATAGAATGCGCGCGCCCGTCAGGCGGTCTGCCATCCGGGGCGGGAAGGGCCAACGCAGATCGGGGCGGTTGACCTGGGCGCGGGTGATGCGGCGGCCTTCCATCGCGGGAAGCAGGCCACGGCGGACGGTTTCAACCTCGGGCAGTTCGGGCATGGCGTTCTCGGCGGCTGGCGGCATGTGGGCGCATTGCAGCGCCTAGGATCGGCCCTATAAGGAGTTGCAGGCAAAGGAACGGCAAGACCAGATGAGCGAAGAACGCGACGGCACCACGCATTTCGGCTTTCAGACCGTGCCGGAGGCCGAGAAGGCCGGGATGGTGCATGGCGTCTTTACCCGGGTGGCCAGCCGCTATGACATCATGAATGATCTGATGTCGGGGGGCGTTCACCGTCTGTGGAAGGATGCGATGATGGACTGGCTGGCCCCACGGCCGGGTCAGCGCCTGCTGGATGTGGCAGGGGGGACGGGGGATATCGCGTTCCGGTTCCTGAAACGCGCGCCGTCGGCATCGGCGGTGGTGTTGGACATGACCGAATCCATGCTGGTGGCGGGCCGAAAGCGGGCCGAGGCAGAGCGGCAGGCGGAGCGGTTGGATTGGGTGGTGGGTGATGCGATGGCCCTGCCCTTCCCTGACAATTCCTTTGACGTTTACACAATCAGCTTTGGCATAAGGAACGTGACGCGGGTGCAGGATGCGCTGAACGAGGCGTATCGGGTTCTAAAGCCCGGCGGGCGGTTGATGGTGCTGGAGTTCAGCCAGATTCCGAATGACCTGATGCAGAAGGTCTATGACGCCTATTCCTTCAATGTGATCCCGGTGATGGGCCAGATCGTAGCGAAGGATCGGGACAGCTATCAGTATCTGGTCGAGTCGATCCGCAAATTCCCGGATCAGGAGACATTCGCGGGCATGATCCGCAAGGCGGGTTTTGGGCAGGTGAAATATCGCAACCTGTCTTTGGGCATCGCGGCGCTGCATTCGGGTTGGAAGATCTGAATGAGGGGGCCGCATAATATCTGGCGCCTGATCCGCACGGGCGCGACGCTGGAACGCACCGGGGCGATGGCCGTGGTGCTTGAGGCGTTTCGGGCACCGCCGTCGATTCGGATCGCGGCGCGGCTGCTTGGCTGGCCGTTCAAATGGCTGGGGTTGAAGGGTGATCCGGCGCTGCCGCCTGCGACGCGGGCGCTGACGGCGCTGGGTCCGGCTTATATCAAGTTCGGGCAGATCCTTTCCACGCGGCCCGACATCGTGGGCGAGGAACTGTCGCAGCAGTTGAAATATCTGCAGGACCAGTTGCCGCCTTTCCCGCGCACTGTGGCCAAGAAGATGATCGAGGCGGAGCTTGAGCTGCCCGTCGATCAGGTGTTTTCGGAATTTTCCGAGCCCGTGGCGGCGGCGTCCATCGCGCAGGTGCATCGGGCGCGGCTGGCGGATACGGGGGAAGAGGTTGCGGTCAAGGTGCTGCGCCCCGGGATCGAGCGGGCGTTTCGTAAGGATATCGATGCCTTTTACCTGATCGCGCGCACGATCGAGATCGTGGCCCCGCAGACGCGGCGGCTGCGCCCCATGGATGTGATCGCCCATTTCGAGGGCGTGGTGATGGGCGAGTTGGACTTGCGGCTGGAATCCTCGGCCGCGGCCGAGTTCGCGGCGAATACGGAAAAGGATGAAGGGTTTCGGGTGCCGAAGCCGATCTGGTTCCTGTCGGGCAAGACGGTGATGACGCTGGGATGGGCGGAAGGCATCGGGATGAATGACAACGCCGCAATCGATGCGGCGGGGCATGATCGCAATGCGCTGGGGGCGCGGGTGCTTTCGCTGTTCCTGAACCATGCGCTGCGGGATGGGTTCTTTCACGCCGACATGCATCAGGGGAACCTGAAGGTGGGGGCGGATGGGGCGATTATCGCCTATGATTTCGGGATCATGGGGCGGATCGACGAATATACCCGCCGAGTCTATGCCGAGATCCTGATGGGGTTCATCCGCAAGGATTATCGCCGTGTGGCCGAGGTGCATTTCGAGGCAGGTTATGTGCCTGCGGATCGGGATATCGACGAATTCGCGCGGGCTTTGCGGGCGGTGGGCGAGCCGATCTTTGGCATGGATGCCAGCCGGATTTCGATGGCACGGCTGCTGGCCTATCTGTTTGAGGTGACAGAACGGTTCGGGATGCAGACGCGGACGGAGTTGATCCTGTTGCAACGGACGATGGTGGTGGTGGAAGGTGTGGCACGATCGCTCGATCCGCATATCAACATTTGGCAGGTCGCGAAGCCGGTGGTGGAAAGCTATGTCGCGCGGAATGTGGGGCCTGCGGCGCTGCTGCGTGATCTGGTGTTGACGGCGCGGGTTCTGTCGCGGTTCGGGCCAAAGCTGCCGCGGATGGTGGAGGCGGCGCTGATCGCGCAGGCGGACCCGCCGAAGCCGTTGGCGCCGCCACGGCGGCGGTCGCGGTGGTATCTGATCCCGCTGGGGGCTGCGGTCTTTGCGGCGGGGATCGGGCTGGGGTCGTTTCTTTAGGCGATGCTGAAAGCGGTGGCGTAATCGGCATCGCCGCGCGCCGCCTTCCACGCGCAATGGGCGCGGATGCGCCAGTGATACAGCGGAAGGAGCGTTCGGGTCCGGTCTGCGATGGCCTGATCGGGGTATGCGTTCAGGATCGCCTCGGCCCAGCCTTCGGGCGGTTTTGCGCCGGTATAGAGCCACATCATGGCCGGAGAGGCGAGGGTGGCAAGGTCTTCGGCTGGGTCGCCGAGGCCGGGGCATTGCCAATCGATCAGCAATGGGCCCTGCGCCGTGGCAAGGATGTTGCCGGGGACGGGGTCGGCATGGACGGGGCGCGGCGGGATGGGGGGAAGCTGCGGATCGGGGGGCGGGAGCAGGTCTTGTGGCGCGAAGCGGGCGGCATCGGCAAGGATGGCGGCGCTGCCATTGGGCAGGGGGCGGAAGGTGCCTTGTGGGACGGGGGTCATGTGCAGGCGGTGCAGCATGCGGGCGACGGGGGCAGGATCGCCGCGCCAAGGCGTGCCATCCACATGGTCATAGATGAGCCAGTCATCGCCCGACGCGCGCAGGCGGGGGGCGAGGGCATGGGGGGAAAAGAGGGCAAGGGCGCGCGCCTCGGCCTGCGGGTCGTTCGGGAAAAGGGGGCTGGCGGCGGCCGGGTCGTGGCGTTTCAGGACAAGGGGCCCGATGCGCCAAAGGCGGTTGGTGCGGCCACCGGGCAGCGGTTCCCATGCCGCTTGGGCGGGAAGGAGGCGGGCGAGGGCGGCTGTGGCGGGGTCGTGCGGCATGGCGGCGGACCGTAGCGAGATGGCCCGCCGCTGCAAGGGGGTGGATCAGCCATCGCGCAGGGCGAGGACGTCCTTTTCGGCCACCTCAACCCCGCCTTTGAGGATAAGGAGGACGGAATTTCCATCGCGCCGCGCCTCTTCGATGGGGGCGAAGCTGGCTACGGGGTCGGTGGCGATGACGGCATCACCCCGGCTGCTTTCGACGGTCAGGCTGTAGCGGCCTTTGGGCAGGGGGGAACCCGTGGCATCGGCACCCAGCCATTGATAGGCGCCGCCTGACAGGGGCAGGGTTTCACGGGCCAGAACTGACCCGGCCATGTCGCGAATGACGAGGACGGCCTGATCGGCGGCGGCGGCGGGTTCGGGGAAAAGGGTGACCGGGCTGCCGTCGAAATGGACATCGGCGGTGGTGCGCGCCTCTTTCCCGATCCAGCCGGAGAGTTGTGCAAGGTTCATGAAGCCCAGCTGCGAAGAAAGACCCGTGATCAGGCTGTTCGTTTGCACCTGCTGTTCCACCCCCGAAAAGGTGGCCAGTTGCAGTGCGAAATCAGTGGAGTCGAGCGGGTTGAGTGGATCCTGATTCTGCAACTGCGTCGTCAGCATCTTGAGGAAGGTGGTGAAATCCGAAGTGATCGCTGCGGGGGCATTGCCGCCTTGCGCAGGGCGCTGCGCGGCGGAGAGGGGATTGGTTGTGATGTCCAAGCTGGGGGTCCTTTCACAGACGCAGATCAAGCAGGCCAAGGCCTGCGGTGGGAAGGCGATGCAGGGGGGCGGGGTCTGACCCTTGCGATTGTGGTGAGGACGCGCCGCCGCCCGCCCCGCCTGAGCGGGCATCACCGCCCGGTGATCCCGCGCCTGATTGGCCGCCGCCGGGCGCAAAGCTAAGGCTGGCCTGCGCAAAGCCCGCCTGCCGCAATTCGGCGAGGATCTGATCCCCCTGTCGGCGAAGAAGATCGAGCGTGGCAGCTGCGTCGACCATGAGGTGAAGGTGCAGGCCTTCGCCGCGCGACGTCACCTCAAACCGGAGGGCGCCGAGTTCGACCGGGGCGAGGGTGACCGAAACGATCCCTTCCTTGCCGATATTGGGCAGGATCTGCCGGATGACGAGATCGGGCAGGGCTGTTGGAGGGGCTTGAGGGAGGGAGGTTTTTCCGACGACCGCGTCGCCACGCGGAAGGGCGCGATCTGCCAAAGGCAGGTCCGCGGCGATGGGGTCGGGTGCGACATAGGCCATGGGTTCCAGCAAAACGGGAGCTCCGCCCAAGGGGGCAGGTCCGGCAACCGCCTTAGGGCGGATGGTCGCGTTTGGCTGATCCCGTGCGGTCGGCTGATCGGTGGGGGTGAGGACATGCGCGGCGGTTGCGGGGTGCGGGTCTGCCGTGAGCCAAGAGGTGGGGGCGGATGGCGTTGGGTGCGAGAGGGGTGGGGGGGCGTGGTCATTTAAGGGCGCAGGCTGTGCCATGCCGAGGACCGCCATCGTTGTCGGTGCCGTGGTCATGAGGGGAGGGGGGGGCGCCACCGCAGGGGGCGGTGCCGCAGACGCATTGGGGCGGATGGTCGCGTTTGGCTGATCCCGTGCGGTCGGCTGATCGGGGGGAGTGAGGACATGCGCGACGGTCGCGGGGCGCGGGTCTGCCGTTAGCCAAGCGGTGGGGGCGGATGGCGTTGGGCGCGAGAGGGGTGAGGGGGCGTGGTCAGGCAGGGGCGCAGGCTGTGCCATGCCGGAGACCGCCATCGTTGTCGGTGCCGTGATCATGAAGGGAGAGGGGGGCGCCACTGCAGACGCAGGGTCATCTTGCAGGGGAATAGCTGAGACGGGTGCCTGTTTGGCCATCGCGACGGGCAGCGGCGCGATATCCGCCCTGTCAGACGGGGGCAGGCGCGGCGCAAGGTCAGCTGTGATGAGGGATGGTTTGGGGTGGCTGTGTCCTAGCGTGGGCGCGTGTTCCACCTGCGCCATGGGCGGGTTGGGTGTGGTCGTCCGTTCGACAACGGTCAGTGGGAAAGCCGTGGGCACCGTCAGCGATGGGATGGGCGCGTGGGCGATGGGTGTGCTTGGCTGGCCCGTGCCGCCAAGGCCGTTCCCGGCCACAGGTGGGGCGACCGTGGATTGGGATGGCATGGTGGTCTGCTCGACCGGGTTCCTCGGGCTTGGCGCGAGGTCGCCCAGCGGGGGGGCCGTGCCTGCCGCCCCTACCATGGGGGCAGCGGTTCGGCCCGACGCTGCCACGGTTTGCGGGGTCTGGCCCGCCGGAGTTGTGGCGCGCGGCGGCGGGTCTTGGACAGGCATTGCCATCTGTTCGATCGGGGCTGGCCAGCCAGCGGGGGTGATCGGCGGCGGGGCGGAAGGTGCGACGGCGGGCTGGAACGGACCTGAACCTTTGGCCAGCGGGGTCGCGGTGGGGGCATCGCCCCCTTTTGCCGCAGGTTGAGGCGGGTAGGAGATTTTGTCCGCCACTGCAGGCGATGCCTGACTGGCCGATTGCGGGGCGCGTGCAGAAGGTTCGACCACCTGGTCGCTGAGACGGGCCGCGGCCTGCACCGGTGCAAACAAGCGCGCGCCGGGCGGGTTATCCGGCCGGCTTTGGGTCATTGGGGCGGGCCATGGTGAAGGCGCGCCCGATGCCGCAGCGCCCAGCGCTAAGCCGGGGGAGGGCGGAAAAAGATGCATCGCATTTTCCGCATTTTCCGCAAATTTCGGGATGGGTTTTACAGCGTCCTCGATGGCGGGGGGTGCCGATGTCTCAGGCCCAAGCTGCAGGTCCGGGGTGGAAGGGGGCTGCGACGGCACCGCCCAGAAGGGCAATGGGAGAGAGGCATCGGGCGATTCGCTGGCCTGCGGTGCGGGCATCTGATCCCGTTCCGCCGGGGCGGACGCATCCGCGGCAGTGGCCATATCCGGCGCGTCATCGGCACCTCTTTCCGGGGATGGCTTGGGCGCGGCGGCGGGCAGGGGTTGCGCAAAAATCGTAAGAAAATCGGGCGAAACGCGCCCGTCCACGGCAAATCTGACCAAGGGATCGGCGGGGCTGCGGCCGCCGACGGGGACGGGCAGCGCCGGATCAAGAACTGGGGCCAATGGGACGGAGACGGGGGAAGGGGTCATGCGACAGCTTTCTTGGGGTCTGTCCCGCAGCATCTGCGCAACCGATTACCGATCCTTTACCCGAAGGCAGGAAACTGGCCGCCACACCCCATTGGATGGAGCGTTGCGCGATGACCCCTGATCTGTTGCCGCTGAGGCCCCCTGCCCTGCCCGGGGCGCGCCTGATCGAAAGGGCGCAGGCGTTGGAGGGCGCCTTTCTTGCCGAAATGCTGCGCCATACCGGGCTTGGGTCCGGGGACGGAGAAGGATTTGGAAGTCTACAGGGCGCCTTTGGTGGCGGGATCGGTGAAGAGCAGTTTGCGTCCTTCCTACGTGAGGCGATGGCGAAACGGATGGTCGATGCGGGTGGGATCGGCTTGACCGAATCGCTGCTGCGGTCGCTGGGGCCGCGCGAAGGATGACGGCGCGCGCAGAGAAGGTAGAGGCGGTGTTGCGCGCGATGCGGGCCGATCTGCGGCGGGGTGATTATGCCGGGCTGGAGGCGCATGCAGAAGATTTGCGGGACTCTATGCCCGATCTGGCCGAACTGCCGAAACCCGTGCTGGCGCGCATCTTGCGAGAGGCGGAGGGCAATGCCGCCTGTCTTTCCGCGGCGATCATGGGCCTGCGGGACGGGCGGCGGCGTCTGGATGAGATCGCCTCGGCGAACCAAGGCGCAGCCTATGATGCGCAGGGCCGTCGTCATGTTCTGGACGGGACGGATCGGCGGCTGACGATTGGTTCAAATTCCAAGGATTTTGGGATGCCGGATCAGGAAAGGATTAACCCCCGCCGGGTTTGATGGCGGGGCATCCCAGAGGGGGTGGCGCAACGGCATAGGGCCGTTCGCATGGGGCAGAAGGCCTGGGCTTCAGTCGCGCCAAAGGCGCCCTAAAACAGGAAAGACGACATGTCTTCGATTCTTACGAATACCGGCGCGATGGTTGCGCTGCAGACGATGAAAAGCATCAACATGAGCATGACCCGGACGCAGTCCGAAATCTCGACGGGCAAGACCGTGGCCACGGCAAAGGACAATGCGACCGTCTGGATGACCTTCGCGTTGGAGGAATAGGCCCGCTGCGTTTCGATGAGTGAGGTCAGTTCTGACGCGACATCCGTGGTGGACCCTTCGCGCGAAAAGCCCACCATCGTCCCGACCGGGCCAGTGCCCGCATCCCAAAGCGTGAAGACACCCGATTGCGGCGAGACCTGATAGGTCTGGTTGCCCAAAGCGCGCAGGCCGTTGACGTTTGGCACATCGACCAGCGGGATCTGGTAGAGGCGGCGGGTGAAACCAGTGTCGTAGGTGGCTTTGATGAAGCCTTCCTCATCCACCTCAAGCCCGGTGAGGGTGCCGACGGGGGACCCGTTCTTGGTGATGCCGACGGGGGCGAAGCTGTCGGACAGCTGAGTGACACCCGTCGCCTCACCCGGAGCGCCGACGAATATGTCGAGAGGACCGCCAAGCAGCGCAACGTTCAGCATGCCGGTCGCGGCATCGTAACTGCCAGCGGAGAGCGGGGTCACCGAGGCGATGGAGCCGCCGGTGCCACGGTTGGCGTCGAATTCAAAGGTGAATTCCCCGATCAAGGCGTTTGATTGCAGGGGGTCGTTGATGCGGACAGTCCAGATATTGGAGGTGCCGCTGGTGGGAATGGTGGGTGTGAAGGATAGGTCAAGTGTCCTTGGCGCACCCAGATTGTCGAAATACTCGATCGAGAGAGGAAGGGCATCGCCATTCCCGCTTGAGGCGGTGTTGTTGGCGGGGAGGTTCAGCCCAAGGTTCACCCGCGTGGTCGGGTCACCGACACGTTGGTTCGCATCAATGCGGACGGGAACAAGGCCGATATCGGAATCGCGTGGAAATTCGCGGACGGTGCCATCCACATTGACCGGCCAGCCCAGCAGAACAAGGCCCGTCGGCGTGGAGAGATAGCCCTGTTCATCGGTTCTAAACGACCCCGTCCGCGTCAGTTGCATGGTGTTTTGGGACGGATCATTGCCATCGCCCGCCTGCGGACGGACCGGAAGCATCCCGCGCCCGGAAATCGCGATATCAAGCGCATTGCCCGTTGCCACAAGCGGCCCGGTTTCATCCAAAAGCCGCAGGGTCGAGGCGCGCACCCCACCGGCCGAGAATTTTGCCCCGCCCGGCCCGTTGCCGATCATCAGGCTTTCGAAATCGGTCTGTGCCCGCCGGTAGCCGAAGGTGGAGGAGTTGGCGAGGTTGTCGGAAATTGTCGCCAGCCGCGTGGCATTGGCATTCAGCCCGGCCACGCCTGCGTTGAGCGAAGAGGAAATCGTCATGGATGCACCTTTCTGCTGCCGAACCCCTGAGTCGGCGGCATCATGGCGCGGAAGGGATTAATGCGTGCCTAATCCTTCAAATCCCTGACAATGCCGAAGCGCGACGCAGAAGCACGACCTCGATCCGGTTGTTGCGGGCGGCGGTCGGGTCCGTGCTGGCGGGGCGGCGGTCGGCATAGCCGGTGACGCGGTGCAGTCGGGCCGGATCAAGGGTCGTTTCGGCCAGAAGCGCGCGCGCCTGTTCTGCCCTTGCGGTGGAAAGATCCCATGCGGGATCGCGGCGCAGCGGGGCGGGATAGGCGCGGACATGGCCGTTCACCGCGATCCGGTTGGTGGCCAGCGCCGCCACTTCGGCCACCACGGCCATAAGGTCGCGCAGAAGAGGCGAGGGTTCGGCGGTTTCTTCGCGGAACAGGCGGCCTTCGGCGGTATCGAACAGCTCAATCACCAACCCTTCGTCAGACAGGCGCGTGATGACATGCTGGCGCAGCAAATCTGAAACCGCGCTTTCCCCGGAATAGGAGAGAAGGCGCTTTTCAGCCTCACGCAGGGTGGCCTCTTCCGCGGCGTCGTCCGGTGAGAGCGGGCCGCCATCGGAGCGAGGGCGGGCGGTCTGGATCGGGTTGTTGGCCGATGCCCCGGACCCGTTCAGCGCAAGCGTCGGTTCGGACAGGATCGATTCACCCCCAAAGGGGCCATCGCCGCCCCCAGCGACCCGATTGATGGGCACGGTGGGGTTGAAGTAGTCGGCGATACCATCGCGTTGCTGTTCTGTCGTGGCATTCAGTAGCCACATGAGAAGAAAGAAAGCCATCATCGCCGTCACGAAGTCGGCATAGGCGACTTTCCATGCGCCGCCATGATGGCCGCCCCCGGCGACCACCTTCTTGCGTTTGACGACGATCGGCGCCGCGTTCCGCTGCCCGGTCATACCACACCCCAATTTTCACACCCGGGGTCGAGGTTAGGCGCGAAGGGTTTATCTGCCGCTAACGGATCGGATTTTCGATATCTTGGGGCAGGCCGCAAAGATGTAGGCGCGTGAACAGGCCAATTGCTGCGTAATCTGCGCAAAATTGCCGGGCGACGCCATGGGTGAGCGCGGTGTCGAGAACGATGGGGTCTGCGGGCGAGATCACCTCGAACCGCGCGCGGGGTTGGCCGGTGCGCAGGGACAGGAAATCGGCCAGTTCGGAATTGGTCCAGCCGGAGACGCCGATGAGGTGGAGTTCGAATCGCTGAAAGCTGCGGTCGACGGCGATGACATCCTGATGGGATAGATGGGCCAGGGCGCGGTCACGCAGGATGGCGGGCAGGCCTTCGGCTAAAGCGCCTGTCGGTGCGCTTGCCAAGGCGGCGAAGGGGCGGAGTTGGCGCAGGATGGCCGCGCGCCGTTCCTTGCCAAGGGGGCGGGCGGGAAAGATGTCATACCGGGCGGTGAGGGGGTCAGATGTCAGGTGGATCAACCCGCGCAGGTGGCGAAGTTTCGTCGGTGACATGAGCCTGCGTTCTGCAGAGTCGGCAGGCAGGACCAGCCCGCCAGGGCCAAGCAGGCGGGCATGGACCGTGCCAACATCCATGTCGAGCAGGCGTGCCAGACGTTGGGTGAGACGCGCATGATCGGCCCAGATTGCAGGTTGCAGCGACAGATCGGTGCCGGGCTGATCGGTGTCGGGGCGAATGGAGGCGGGCCAGCCCAAGGCCTGAAGCAATGTCCGAAGGCGAGTCGCGTCGCTGCGCGAAAGCCCTTTTCGTGCAGGTTCTTGGGGAGAGGAGAGGCAGAGATTTAGACTGTTGGGATCAAGGTCGAGATAGCGGGCCACGACGGCGCGCTGAACCGCGCCGCCCAAGCTGGGCGATCCAAGATAAAGGCCATAGCTGCATTCGCCGGAGAGCGAGGCGGACATGGCTGATCGGTCCTTTCACATGGCCAGGCGGCGGGTTGTGTGAGGCGAGCCTACCGCAACCCTATGGCATAGTTAAGGTATTTTGAAGTCGGGCCTTGGCAAGCGCTATTCTGAGGAAGACTTTGCCCAGAGGTTGATATCCTCTTCCCGGCTGATGCGGTCGATTTCGGCAAGTTCCTCGGGCGTGAAATCAAGGTTGTGGATTGCGCCTGCGCAATCGATGACCTGTTCGGGTTTCGACGCGCCGATGAGGGCGGTGGTGATGCCGCCATTGCGCAGGACCCATGCGATGGCCATCTGAGCCAGGGTTTGGCCACGCTTTTGCGCCAATGCGTCAAGCGCGCGGACAGAAGCGAGGGCGCTGTCGGTGATTGTGGCGGGGTCGAGCGATTTGCCTTGCGCGGCGCGGCTGCCTGCCGGGATGCCGCCCAGGTACTTCTTCGTCAGGATGCCTTGCGCCAGTGGCGTGAAGGCAATGGAGCCGAGGCCGAGTTCGGCCAAGGTGTCCTTCAGACCATCGGTTTCCACCCAGCGGTTCAAGAGGTTGTAGCTGGGCTGATGGATGATGAAGGGCGTTTTTAGTTCGGTCAGGATGGCATGCGCCTCGCGCGTGCGTTGGCTATTGTAGCTGGAAATTCCAACATAAAGCGCGCGGCCGGAGCGGACGATGTGATCAAGCGCCAGCATCGTTTCTTCCAACGGGGTGTTGGGATCGAAGCGGTGGGAATAGAAGATGTCGACGTAATCCAGCCCCATCCGTTTCAGCGATTGGTCGCAGGAAGCGATCATGTATTTGCGGCTGCCCCATTCGCCATAGGGGCCGTCCCACATCAGATAGCCCGCCTTGGACGAGATGATGAGTTCATCGCGATATCCGGCGAAATCGTTCTTCAGAATTTCGCCGAAAGCCTCTTCGGCGCTGCCGGGGGGCGGGCCGTAGTTATTGGCAAGGTCGAAATGCGTGATGCCAAGGTCAAAGGCCGTCTGGCAGATGACGCGTTTCGTTTCATGCGGGGTGTCATGGCCGAAATTGTGCCAGAGGCCGAGGGAGATGGCGGGAAGTTTCAGGCCCGACTTGCCGCAGTTGCGGTAGACCATTTTGGAATAGCGGTCGGCGGCGGGGGTGTAGGGCATGGGGTTCTCCGTCATGGAAAGCGGCGGCGCGAGGGTCGCACCGCCGCGAAGTCATGTGCAGTTTGACCAGATCAGATGAAGCGGTTCCAGAGGTTTTCGAGCCGTTCCTGACGGCCCGACTTCGGTTCGGGGTTCAGGTTGCGGGCGGTGACCACAGCGGCGGCATCTTCCAGCGATCCGGTAAGAAGGCCCTGCGCTTCGGGCTTTTGCCACCCGGCATAGCGGTCGGCGCGGGTTTTTTCGAGCGATCCGTCAGAAAGCAGCGCGGCGGCTGCCTTCAACGCCCGCGCGCAGGTATCCATGCCGCCAACATGCGCGAGGATGAGGTCTTCGGGATCAAGCGACTGGCGGCGGATTTTGGCGTCGAAATTGGTGCCACCTGTCGTGTAGCCGCCCGCGCGCAGGATTTCGTAGAAAGCCAGCGCCTTTTCCGCATGGTTGTTCGGGAATTGGTCCGTGTCCCAGCCGGATTGGTAATCGTTCCGGTTCATGTCGATGGAACCAAAGATGCCGAGCGAGGCGGCGAGGGCGATTTCATGTTCGAAACTGTGGCCCGCAAGGATGGCGTGGCCCTGCTCGATGTTCACCTTCACCTCTTTTTCCAGCCCGAACTGGACAAGGAAGCCGTAGACCGTGGCCACGTCGTAGTCATACTGGTGCTTGGACGGTTCCTGCGGTTTGGGTTCGATCAGGATCGTGCCCTTGAAGCCGATCTTATGTTTGTATTCCACAACCTGCTGCAGGAAACGGCCAGCATGTTCACGCTCGGCCTTCAGGTCGGTGTTCAGGAGCGTTTCATAGCCTTCGCGCCCGCCCCAGAGGACATAGTTCGCGCCACCCAACTGGTGCGTGGCGTCCATGTTGGCCTTCACCGTCGCAGCGGCATAGGCATAGACATCTGGATCGGGGTTCGTGGCGGCACCCGACATCCAGCGGCGGTGGCTGAACATGTTCGCGGTGCCCCAGAGGAGCTGCGTCTTGTGCGAGGATTGCTTTTGCCCAAGGTATTCGACGATCTCATCCAGATTGCGCTTTGACTCTGCAAAGGTCGCGCCTTCGGGGCGGACATCGGCATCGTGAAAGCAGTAGAAGGGTGCGCCGAGGATGTCGAACATCTCGAAGGCCACATCGGCCTTGAGGCGCGCAAGCGCCATGGTGTCGCCGAACCATGGGCGGTCGAAGGTCTGGCCACCGAAGGGATCGCCGCCCGGCCATGCGAAGCTGTGCCAATAGGCAATGGCAAAGCGCATGTGATCTTCCATCCGCTTGCCGAGGATCATTTCATCGGGGTTGTAATGGCGGAAGGCGAATTCGTTGGTGGAGGTGGGCCCCTCGTATTTGATCTGGGGAATGCCCTTGAAGAAGTCGGTCATGTCAGTCCCTTGATAGCGGATTGGGCGGCCTTGTAACGGGCATGGCCTGTGTCGAAGGCGGCCGTGAGGTTGCGATCGGGGTCAATTGTGCGCGCGATGGGGGGAAGGGTGGCGATTTCCGCCCCCGCCCCGGTGGCGGCCATAAGGGCGAGGCGAGCGGCCCCGAAGGCCCCGCCAAAATCGCCCGCGACGGGCAGATGGACAGGGATGCCCAGCGCCGTCGCGATTGCCTTTAGCCAGTAGTCGGAGCGGGAGCCGCCGCCGACTGCAAGCAGACGGTCGATCCGCGTGCCCGTGGCGGCCAGCGCATCGCGGCTGTCGCGGATGGCGAAGGTGACGCCTTCCAGCACGGCGCGGGTCGCGGCGGCGCGGTCCGTGGCATGTTCAAGGCCAAGGAAGGCTCCGCGGATCGCGGCATCGTTCAGCGGTGTGCGTTCGCCGCCGAGATAGGGCAGGAACAGCGTCTTGCCGGGTGCCTTGAGATCGCCCAAGCCGCCTGTCAGGGTGGCGGCACTGTCGCCCACCAGACCTGCATACCAATTCAGCGCATCGGTGGCGGCAAGGATCACGCCCATCTGGTGCCATGTATTTGGCAAGGCATGGCAGAAGGTGTGGACGGCGGTTTCGGGGGCGGGTTGATAGCCGTCATTGGCGGCGAAGAGGACGCCCGAAGTGCCCAACGAAACAAAGGCATCGCCAGCTTTGACCACGCCAACACCCACGCCCGATGCGGCGTTGTCACCGCCGCCGCCCGCGATAACGACGCCTTTCGGAAGGCCCCAACGAGAGGCCAGCGCATCGCGGAGCTTGCCCGATGGTTCCGACCCTTCGACAAGGCGGGGCATATGGGCACGGGTCAGGCCGGTGGCAGTCAGGCAGTCATCCGACCAGTCACGCGCGCCTGTATCAAGCCAGCTTGTTCCCGCGGCATCGGACATTTCGGCCACATGTTCACCGGTCAGCCAGAGGCGGAGGTAATCCTTCGGCAAAAGGATGCGCGCGACCTTTTCCCAGATGCGGGGTTCGTGGCGCTGCACCCAGACAAGTTTCGGGGCAGTGAAGCCGGGAAAGACGATATTGCCCGTGACGCGGCGAAAGAGGGGATCGCCATCAAGCTCGGCTGCCTCTTCATGGCTGCGGGTGTCGTTCCAGAGGATGCAGGGGCGCAGCACCTCATCCGCCTGATCGAGGAGGGTTGCGCCATGCATTTGGCCCGACAGGCCAATGGCGCGGACCTGCGACAGGCCATGTGGGGCAAGGGCATCCATAACGGTTTCCGCCGCCGCGATCCAATCGGCGGGGGATTGTTCAGACCAGCCTTCATGGGGCCGGGAAACGGCAAGAGGGGCGCTGGCCTCGGCCAGCACCCCTTGTGCGTCATCGATCAGCACGCCCTTCAGGCCGGATGTGCCGAGGTCGAGGCCGATATACATCACGCAGCCTTTGCCGGTTTCTTGCCGAGGATGATCATCCCGAGGATGTCTTCGTCGGTGACCTCGTTCACGTTGACGGTTCCGACAAGCTGGCCGTTCTTCATGACCGAGGCGCGGTCGCAGAGTTTCATGACGTTGTGGATGTCATGTTCGATCAGGAAGATGCCCAGACCCTGTGCTTTCAATTCCTCGATCAGTTCCGACACCATCTGCGTTTCATGCGGGCCAAGCGCAGCGGTGGGTTCGTCCATGATCAGGATCTTGGCGTTGAAATAGACCGCGCGGGCGATGGCAACCGATTGGCGCTGACCGCCGGACAGGGCGGAAACGGGAACGTTGAACTTGCGGAAGTTGGGGTTGAGACGGGCCATGATCTTGCGCGTCTCTGCCTCCATCTTCGTTTCGTCGACGAAGCCGAAGCTGTTCACCAATTCGCGGCCAAGGAAGAGGTTGGAGGCCGCATCAAGGTTATCTGCCAAGGCAAGCGTCTGGTAGATCGTTTCGATGTTCTGAGAGCGGGCGTCGCGGGGGTTGTTGATCTCGACCCGCTGGCCGTTGATGTAGATGTCGCCGGCATCGGGTTGATAGGCCCCGGACAGGCATTTGATGAGGGTCGATTTGCCCGCGCCGTTATGGCCCAGAAGGCCCACCACTTCGCCGGGGTAAAGATCGACCGTCACATGGTCGACCGCCTTGATCCCGCCGAAGGAGATAGAGATGTCGCGCATCTCGACCAAGGGGGTGCCGCGATTGGGTTTTGTCATGATCTGGTCCCCCCTTATTTGATGCGCTTGCGATAGACGATGTCGAGCCAGACGGCGACGACGAGGGCGATGCCGATGACGATCCGCTGGTAGGAGCCATCGCCGAAGCCGATCAGAACCATGCCCGTTTGCAGCGAGGTCAGGATCAGCGCGCCGATGATGGCGCCGTAGATGGTGCCCACGCCCCCGGCGAGCGAGGTGCCCCCCACGACGGCGGCGGCGATGACGTAAAGTTCGTCAAGGTTGCCCATCGCGTTCGTGGCCGAGTTCTGGCGGGCCGAGCCGATAACGGCGGCGATCCCGGCCAGCGCCCCCATCAGGGTGAAGATCTTCACTGTCATGGCGCGGGTATTGATACCCGACAGAGCTGCCGCTTCGGGGTTGCCGCCGATGGCAAAGACATAGCGGCCAAAGCGGGTGCGGGTCATCAGGATGGTCATGAAGATGGCGACCACGATCATGATGAGCACGGGGAAGGCATAGCCGTGGCCGAAGCTGGCACAGACATCGGTGTAGATGGTGTCGTTGCTTTGTGCGCAGGCAGGTGCCTCTTGCCCGATGGAGGCGAAGTATTTCTGGATGTTGCCGCGCGGCCAGATGTAGGAGTTGAAAAGCGCGGTGGTGCCCAGGATGGCCCCGATTATGATGCCGCCGACGAACCATTCCGCCCAGATCGGGCGCAAGGGGAAGTCGTGCAGTTTGCGCGACTTGCGGCCGTTCAGGATCGCCCAGACGACGAAGAGGCTGGCGATAATGCCGAATATCCAGCTGCCGGTCTGGCCGAGGGCACCGAAGGAGCCGCCACCAATCAGCGCGAAGGTTTCATCCAGCGGCGCGATGGTCTTGCCACCTGCCACGAGGAAGGCCGCGCCGCGCCAGACGAGCAGGCCGCCGAGGGTGACGATGAAGGAGGGAATGCCAAGATAGGCGATCATCCCGCCTTGCAGGGCACCGATGATGGCGCCCATCAGGATGCCGAAGATCACGGTGATGATCCAGATCGCAGGATGGCCCAGACCCAGCGCCGGGGTCAGCCATTCGACCTGCAAAAGGCCCATATACATGCCAACCATGCCCATGATCGACCCCACGGAGAGGTCGATGTTACGGGTGATGATGACCAGCACCATGCCGGTGGCCATGATGCCGATATAGGCGGTCTGGACCGAAAGGTTCCAAAGGTTGCGCGGGGTGAGGAAGCCGTTTGCGTCGACCTGCGCCGCGCCCAGAAGCATGGAGGGACGGTCAAGGATGATGACCGAATAGGCCTCGAAGGCGAACCAGATCAGCAGCAGCGCACCGATCATGCCCAGAAGGCGGGGATCGATTTCTGTCGCGCGCAGGAAACGGCCAAAGCCGCCCTCCTGACGGGTCTGCGAGGTCGGAGTTTGCGATGTATCGGTCATGTCCTCATCCAGCCTGAGAGGGATCGGGCAAAGGACCGGCCGCAGCCCGACGGGGATGCGTGCAGGGTCGTTTGGTGGCCGTTGGCCATATGCCCGGAAAGAGGTTCGGCGCCGCCCGGATCAGGGCGGCGCCGAGGGGTAGGATCAGATCACTGGCAAGCAGCGACGTCGGGCATTGCGCCCTCGCAGGCCTGCTCTTTCGAGATGTGGCCAGCGTCGATCGCGATGTTCAGCGTGTCCTTGGTGATCGGCGTCGGGTCCAGAAGGATGGCGTTCATTTCAACGCCCTTCTCGCCGCCCGAGAACTTGGTCGCGCCAGCGATCGAGTCCAGAGCCGCCCCATCGGCCAGAGCCGAGGCGATTTCACCAGCGGCCTTGCCGAGGTCACGTGCGTTCTTCCAAACCGAAACGGTCTGGGTGCCGCGCGCAACGCGGTTGATCGCGGCGAGGTCGCCGTCCTGACCACCCAGCGGAACGTTCAGGCCCTGCGCCGCAAGAGCAGCAGCTGCACCACCGGCCATACCGTCGTTCTGCGCGAGAACGGCGTCGATGGCGTTGTTGTTGGCGGTCAGGATCTGTTCCATGTTCTTCTGGGCGTTCTCGGGCTTCCAGCCGTCCGAGTTCGCTTCGCCGACGATGGTGATATCGCCTGCAGC
Source organism: Fuscovulum ytuae (assembly GCF_029953595.1). NCBI lineage: Bacteria > Pseudomonadati > Pseudomonadota > Alphaproteobacteria > Rhodobacterales > Paracoccaceae > Fuscovulum > Fuscovulum ytuae. The sequence continues at coordinate 2,775,026 of NZ_CP124535.1, forward strand.
CACGGCAGCGCCGATCACTTCTTCCATGCCCTGACGCAGGAAGCCGACGTTCGGGTCACCCGGGTCGCCCTTGATGATGGCGTAGTTGCCCTTCGGCACCTGAGCAAAGACCGACTCGGCGATGATACGGCCGACGCCGACGTTGTCGAAGGTCAGGTAGAAGGTGCGCGCGTCTTCGATCAGACGGTCATAGCCAACGACCGGGATGCCTTCGGCAGCGGCTTTTTCGATGGCCGGCCCGATGGCGTCCTTGTCCCACGCGTTGATGACGAGGGCGTCGACGCCCTGTGCGATCAGCGCGTCGATGTCGGACAGCTGCTTTTCGGCGGACGACTGGGCGTCAGCCGAGACGTATTCGTTGCCAGCAGCTTCGATGGCGGCTTTCATTGCGGCTTCGTCGATCTTCCAACGCTCTTCCTGGAACTGGGCCCAGGACACGCCGATCTTTTTGCCTTCTGCCAGCGCGGCCGAAGAGAAGCCGACCGTCGCCATGACGGCGACGAGGATTGCGTTACGCATAAGTATCCTCCCTATGGATGCGGCCAGCGTATGGCCGGTCCGACGGATTCGTCGGTACGGGCGGGAAATTGGCCCGAATAAATTCAGTTGTCAAAATAAATTTGCTGAGTGAAATATGAACTGCCCACGGAAGCGGCAAGTTCATGCGGCGTTGCAGCAAAGTTCGGTCCGCTTACGAATGCTTTACCGGGTTCAGGGCAGAGTTTCTGCCACTTTTTTATTCGGGGACCAAAGAAATGCTGCCGAAAGGGCCGATGGAAGAGATGGGGGAGGGGCGTCGGGGCTGTGGGCCGCTGATCCCGCCGCTGTCGGATTCGCTGCGGCCGCTCAGGCAGCAGGTGTTCGAGAGGGTGCGGGCGGCGGGGCTGATTCCGCGGGTGCAGGTGGCGAAGGATCTGGGGGTGAGCCCGGCTTCGGTCACCACGATCACGCAGGAATTGATCGAGGTCGGGCTGATCGAAGAGGTTTCGGCGCTGCGTGAGGGCGATCAGGGGCGGGGCCGTCCTGCGGTGCTGTTGGGCGTCAAGGCGGGTGCGCATCGCGTCGCGGGGATGAAACTGTCGGACCGCGAACATACGGCGGTGATCGTGGATTTCGCCGGTAATCTGATAGCCGATGACGTGATTCCACGGCGACCGGGGCCGATGACGATCCCCGAGATGCTGGCCGCGATTGAAACGCTGCTGGATCGCGTCTGCGCGAAGGCGGGGCTGCGGCGGGAAGAGCTTTCGTCGGTTGGGATCGGGGTGCCGGGCTTTGTGGATTCGGTCGCGGGGCTGGTGATGTGGTCATCGGTTCTGACAGATCGGGCGGTGCCATTGGCGGCGGCGGCGCAGGGCCGGTTGGGCATCCCGGTGGTGATCGACAATGACGCGAACCTTGTGACGCTGGCCGAGCTCTGGTTCGGCGCTGGGCGGCGGTTGGCGGATTTCGCGGTGGTGACGATCGAACATGGCGTCGGCATGGGCTATGTCATCAACCACAGGATTTACCGGGGAACCCAAGGGCTTGGGATGGAATTGGGCCATACCAAGGTGCAACTGGATGGTGCCCTGTGTCGGTGTGGGCAGCGGGGGTGTCTTGAGGCCTATATCGCCGACTATGCTTTGGCGCGCGAAGCGACGACGGCGCTGAACTGGACGCATCGCGAGGGCCAGTCGATCAGCGTGTTGCTGGAAAGCCTTTATGACCATGCCAAGGCGGGCAACACGGCGGCGCGGTCGATCTTTCGCAGGGCCGGGCGCTATTTGGCGGTGGGTCTGTCGAATGTGATCAACCTGTTTGACCCCGCGCTGATCATCCTGTCGGGTGAGCGGATGCGCTATGACTATCTGTATGCGCAAGAGACGCTGGCCGAGATGGATGCCTTGGCGATCCAGACGGGGCGGCCAAGGCCACCGATCGAGATTCATGCGTGGGGCGATCTGCTTTGGGCGCATGGGGCGGCGGCGCTGGCGCTTTCCTATGTAAGCGAGGGGATACTGGTTCCCGCGCGGGAAATGGCGGCGCAATAGAGCCGGGGTGGTGGGGTTGAACCACACCCTGCGGATTGGCCGAAGCGAGGGGATACTGGTCCCCGCGCGCGAAATGGCGGTGCAGGAGGGGCAGGCGTGGCGGGGGAGAACCCCGCCCAACGGTTTGGCCCGTGCCGTTTGGTTCCCAGTCTTGAGGCGGTGCCTTGCCGTCGGCTTTGCCCCCAACCCGTCGCAACGGTTGTGCCCTGTTTTGTGCCGTATTCTGTGCAGCAAACTGTGGGCACGCAGTGGGCGGTGAGGTCGGAGTGCGTTAAGGTTCACGGATGGTGAGGGGACAGCGCCGGATGAGTGGTTAAGGATGATGGCATTGCAGGCCGAGAAACGGCTTGCGCGGTGCTTCGGTGTGAAGGGTTTGTCCAAGCGCGGAACGGCGAAATTCGGCAAGTTTACCGGACGGCGATTGCGCCTTGGTGGGCGAGTTGCGATAGTCTTAACAGCGCGCCCGGAGGATTCATTGCCTGCCCCTTTCCCCCTTTTGCCGCCCTGTCGTGGATTTGCGGCGGTGGTGGCCTTGATGGCCGGTCTGGCCGGGCCGGGGATGGCGCTGGAACGGCTGGAGTTCACGGCACCGGGGGCGGATGAGGCGCTGCTGGATAGCCTGCGCGCGGCGTCCGTTCTGCTGGCCGAGGAGCGGGACGATCAGCAGGACGCACAGGATCTTTTTGCGGCGGCGCGGGCGGAATATGGGCGGCTGCTGGGCGCGCTTTATGGGGCGGGGCATTATTCGGCCGTGATCTCTGTCCGGGTGGATGGACGCGAGGCGGCAGGGATCGCGCCTTTGGATGCGCCTGATCGGATCGATGTGATCGAGGTGCGGGTAGAGCCGGGGCCTGCCTTCCGCCTGTCAGAGGCGCGGATTGGGCCGCTGGCATCGGGGACGGTGTTGCCCAAGGGCTTTGCCGTGGGTCAGCCTGCGCCATCGGGCATCTTGCGTGAGGCAGCGACGGCAGGGGTGAATGGCTGGCGTGACCAAGGCCATGCCAAGGCGGCTGTGGCGGGGCAGGATGTGGTGGCCGATCACGCCGCCGCGACGCTTGCTGCGCGGATCTTGCTGGAGCCGGGGCCGCGCCTGCGCTTTGGCCAATTGTCGGTGGCGGGGGCCGAGCGGATGGAGGTGCGGCGGATCGTGAAGATCGCCGGGCTGCCGGAGGGAGAGGTCTATTCGCCTGCCGAGGTGAACCGGGCGGCACAGCGGTTGCGTCGGACGGGGGTATTCAAGTCGGTGACGCTGAGCGAGGGCGATGTAGCCGCCCCGGACCTGTTGCCAATGCTGGCAACGGTGGTGGAGGAAAAGCCGCGCCGATACAGTTTCGGCGCCGAGGTCGCGACGGAAGAGGGCCTGTCGCTGAGCGGGTTCTGGCTGCATCGCAACCTTTTGGGCGGGGCGGAGCGGCTGCGGATCGAGGGGTCGGTCACCAATATCGGGGCGCAGAATTCGGGCGTGGATTACAAGCTGGGCGTGACGCTTGACCGTCCTGCCACGCTGACCGCCGATACGACGGTGGGGATTGAGGCCGAGATCGGGCATCTGGACGAAGAGGATTACTTTGCCGATGTGGCAATGGCGGGCGTGAAGGCCACGCATTACTTTTCTGAGACGCTGACCGGGCGGGTCGGGCTGCGCTATGAATATGCAAAGGGGCGGGATGGGTTTGACGCATTCCTGTTCCGCAATGTCGGCATCCCCGTTGGCGTGACGTGGGATCGGCGTGACAATCCGCTGAACCCAGCGAATGGGTTTTATGTGGATGCCGAGGTGAAGCCCTTCTTCGGCCTTGGCACCACGGGCAGCGGCACGCGCAGCACGCTGGATGCGCGGGGCTACCTTGGCCTTGGGGCCGAGGATGGCGTGGTGCTGGCAGGGCGGTTGCAATTGGGGATGATCGACGGGTCGGCCCTGTTGGAAACGCCGCGGGATGATCTGTTCTATTCTGGCGGTGGTGGGACGGTGCGGGGGCAACCTTACCAATCGCTCGGGGTGACTGTGGCGCGAGGGCTTTTGTCGGGCAAGATCGGGGGCACGCATTTCATCGGCACGCAGCTTGAGGCGCGGGCCAAGGTGGCCGATCGGATCGGGGTCGTTGGGTTCTTTGATACGGGCCGGATCGATGTGGGTGGGTTCTTTGGCACGGCGGGGGATTGGCATTCGGGGGCCGGGATCGGGCTGCGCTATGATACCGGGTTCGGGCCGATCCGTTTGGACGTGGCCGCGCCTGTGGGCGGGACGACGGGGGAAGGCGTGCAGATCTATGTCGGATTGGGGCAGGCCTTTTGATGTGGGGGGCGCGTTCATTCCTTGGCGTTCTGGCGTTCTGTCTGCTGCCGATGGGGGCCGTGGCGCAGGAGGATGACCGCGATTTCCTGACGGCTTTCCTTGAAGACAATCTTTCCGGGGCCGGGCGGCAGGTGACGATCACCGGCTTTGCTGGGGCGCTTTCGTCTCGGGCAACGATCGATCGGCTGACGATTGCCGATGATGCGGGGGTGTGGCTGTCGCTGGATGGGGTGGTGCTGGATTGGAGCCGGTCTGCCCTTTTGCGCGGCGAGGTGAATGTGGCCGAACTTTCGGCGCGGGAGATCGTGCTGGAACGGGTGCCAGAGGGGGAGGAGGCCCCACCTTCGCCCGAGGCGGGGACATTCGCGCTGCCGGAACTGCCGGTGTCGATTTCCATCGGGCGGCTGGCGGCGGAACGGATCGTTCTGGGTGAGGCAGTGCTGGGCGAGGCGATCACGGGGCGGTTGGAGGCATCGGCCAGCCTTGCCGGGGGCGAGGGGCGGACGGAACTGCTGCTGGAGCGGGTGGATGACGGGCCGGATGGGCGGCTGGACCTGACGGCAGCCTATGGAAATGAAAGCGGGCTGCTGACGCTGGACCTGCTGGCCGAAGAGGCGGCGGGCGGCATCGCGGTGACAAAGCTGGGCATTCCGGGGGCGCCTTCGGCGCGGCTGTCGGTGCAGGGTGAGGGGCCGGTTTCCGATTTCGTGGCGACGGTCGGTCTGGTGACGGATGGGCAGGAGCGGCTGGCGGGGACGGTTGAACTGCTGGGGGCCGAGGATGGTGGGCAGGGGTTCAAGGTCGATCTGGCAGGCGACCTCGCGCCCTTGTGGATGCCGGATTATGCGGCGTTCTTCGGGGAACGGATCGCGCTTCGGGCCGAGGGGGAGCGGTCGGCGCTGGGTGTGTTGCGCCTGCGGGAGTTGGATCTGGCGGCGCAGGCGATAACGCTGCGTGGTGCGGCGGTGATCGGGGCGGATGGGGTGCCTGCGTCCTTTGATCTGCGGGGACGGATCGCGCTTGCCGACGGGTCGCCCGTCCTTTTGCCCGTATCGGGCGAGGTGCGGGTGCGGTCTGTCGATCTGGATGTGGGCTATGACAGAGCGGCGGGCGAGGGGTGGACCGCCGATCTGGTGATCGCGGGGCTGGATCAGCCGGGGCTTGTGGCCGAGCGGTTGGCGCTGGATGGCGCGGGGCGGCTGTGGCGGCGGGATGGCGCGGTACATCTGGGTGCCGTCTTGGACTTCGCAGGCAGAGGGGTCGTGCCAGAGGATGCGGCGCTGGCCACGGCGCTGGGGTCTGAGGTGGATGGGTCGGTCGTTCTGTCATGGCGGGACGGGGGCGATGGGCTGCGCCTGCCGAAGATCGCGCTGAACGGTCAGGGTTATGGGATGGAGGGCCGCGCGGTGATCGCGGGGCTGGATGAGGCGCTGGAGGTCTCGGGGCGGGCCGAGGCGCGGGTTGATGATCTGGCCCGGCTGTCCGGGCTGGTGGGGCGGCCTTTGGGCGGCGCGGCGCGAGTGGTTGTGGAGGGCGCGGCAAGCCCGTTGACCGGGGCCTTTGATGGCGAGGTGATGGTCGAGGGGACCGATGTCGCCCTCGGTCAGGCGCAGGTGGATGCCTTGTTGCGAGGGCTGGCGCGGATCGGGGTTTCGGCGAAGCGGGATGAGACGGGGACAGAGCTGCGGTCGCTGTCGGTGGCGGCGGGGAGTTTGGATGCCACGGCGCAAGGTCGGGTGACGAGCGGTGATCTGGACCTGACAGCGCGGGTGGATTTCCGCGATTTGGCGGCGCTGGGCGGCGGGTTCCGGGGCAGTCTGGTGGGTGATCTGCGGGTGACGGGTGCGCCCGATGGGGCGCGGTTGGTGTTGCAGGGGCGGGGGCGTGACCTTGCCGTGGGGCAGACCGAGGCGGACCGCCTGCTGCAAGGTGAGACGGTGCTGGCGCTGGATCTGGAGACGGGCGCGGCGCTGACGCTGAACCGGGTGGAGGTGAGCAATCCGCAGGTCATGTTGCGCGCGGCGTCCAAGGGCGAGGCGCTGGATCTGACGGCGCGGATTGCGAATCTTGCGCTGCTGTTGCCGGAATTTCCGGGGCCTTTGACAGTGACGGGGACGGCGGCACAAGAGGGTGGGCTGAGGTTGGATCTGCGCGGGCTGGGGCCGGGCGGGATTGATGCGCGGGTGGCGGGGCTGTTGCGCGACGATGGGACGGCGGACCTGACCATCGCGGGGCAGGCGCAGGCGGGGCTGGCCAATGCCTTTCTGGCCGGACAGCTGGTTTCTGGCCCCGTGCGGTTTGATCTGCGGATGAACGGGCCTGCGGCGGTATCATCGCTTTCGGGTCAAGTGGCGCTCAGCGGGGGGCGGATTTCTGATCCGTCTGTTTTCTTTGCGCTTCAGGATGTGGGGGTGACGGCCAATCTGGGCCAAGGCCGCGCGCAACTTTTGGGTGGGGCCGCGCTGACGAGCGGGGGTCGTATTGATCTGGGGGGCACGGTTGGGATGGTCGCACCCTTCGCGGCTGATTTGCGGGTGGGCATCCTTGGCGCGGTTCTGCGCGACCCGGAACTGTTCCAGACAACGGCGAATGGCGAAGTTACCCTGCGCGGTCCGCTGACCGGGGGCGCGGCTGTGGGCGGGCAGATCGTGCTGAGTGGGACAGAGGTGCAGATTCCGTCCACCGGATTGGGTGGCGCGGCGGATATCCCGGACCTGCGGCACGTGAATGAACCGGGGGCCGTGCGCGAGACGCGGGCGCGGGCGGGTCTTTTGGCGGATGGGCCAGCGGGCGGCGGCGGGGGGCGGCCTTTTGCGCTGGACCTGACCATATCGGCACCGTCGCAGATTTATATCCGCGGGCGCGGTTTGGATGCGGAACTGGGGGGCGAATTGCGGCTGGGCGGCACGACGGCGGCTGTTGTGCCTTCGGGGGCCTTTGACCTGATCCGGGGGCGGTTGGATATCTTGGGCAAGCGGCTGGACCTGACGCAGGCATCCCTCACGCTGGAAGGGGATTTCGTGCCGATGCTGGCGGTGGCGGCATCGAACCAGAGCGATGGGATCACCAGTTTCGTGCGCATCGACGGGCCTGCGACCGAGCCGGAGGTGAGTTTCACATCCACCCCGGAATTGCCGGAGGAAGAGGTTCTGTCGCGGCTTTTGTTCGGGCGGGGGATCAATTCTCTTTCGGCCCTGCAAGCGGCGCAATTGGCCAGCGCGGTGGCGACCTTGGCGGGGCGCGGTGGGATCGGGATTGTCGGGCGGTTGCGCGAAGGGTTCGGGTTGGATGATCTGGATGTGCAGACCGGGGCGGAAGGCGGGGCCACGGTACGGGCGGGGAAATACCTGTCCGAGAATGTCTATTCGCAGGTGGAGGTGGATGCCAAAGGGCAAAGCCAGATCAACCTGAACCTTGATGTGACCGACAGCATCACCCTGCGGGGCAGTGCGGGGTCGGCCGGGGGCACCGGGGTTGGGATCTTTTTCGAAAAGGATTACTGATCGGTGGCGCGGCGCGCGCGGGCGGCATCGACGGCGGCCCCCAGAAGGATCGCGTAGCCCGACAGGTACAGCCAGACGAGCAGCGCCGCGACTGCGCCGATCGAGCCGTAGATGCGGTTATAGGTGTCGAAATTGGCCAGATAGAGCACCAGCCCTCGCGAGGCTGCGATCCAGATGAGGACGGCCACAAGGATGCCGCGCGTGAAGAGCGGGTGGCTGATCTGGCGATTGAGGCCAAGTCGGTAGATCAGCGCCACGCCGATGATCACGATCATCAGGCTGATGAGGAGCTGGACGCCTTCCAGGGCCAATGTGGCAAAGGCCCCCAATGGCAGGAAGTTGAGGATAAGCGGCCCAATCACCGCCGCCATCAGGGCGGCGATGGCAAGGCCCACCATAACGAGGGTCAAGAGCAGCGCGCGCAACTGGTGCCAGTGGCCCGCGCGGTTGGGCAGGCCGTGGATGGCGTTCAGCCCGCGCATCAGCGCCGCGACCGAGGCGCGCGCTGTCCAGAGGGCGAGGAGGATGGAGATGACGGTGGCAAGGCCAAGGCCGGATTGCACGGCAAGCAACGCCTCGATCTGATCAGAGATCAGGGTCCAAGCATCGGGGGGGAGGTAGTCGCGGGCAAGTTCAAGTTCCTGCCGGATCAGGGTGGCATCGGCGAAACTGCCCCAGATGGCGATGACGGCGGCGGCGGCGGGGAAGAGGGCGAGAAAGCCGTAGAAGGCGATGCCTGCGGCGATGAGGTCCAGCTCTCGTTCATCCGAGAGGTGCCAGAGGTCGCGGAGGATGAGGGGGATGTTGGGCAGCCGCATGGGGTGGAGTGTAAGGGGGGATGGGATGCGGGGGAAGTGGGGGATAGGAGAGACCCCGCGCCCCGGGGCCTGACCCGAGGCACCGGCCAAAGCTTTAATCAGGATTTGCCGGAGGTCCGGGGTCAGGCCCGGGACGGGGTTTTCTGGCGACGGGTGATAGGCCGGATGGCGGGGTGAACCCCGCCCTACTCGCCTTCCAGACGTGTCCGCATTTCGCGCAAAACGGGGAGGACGGCGCGGACGCGGTCGGCGCCTAGGGCCTGCACCACTTCGCCGATCAGGGGGGCGACGGCTTGCACGGCGGCGTCACGGGCGGCCCTTCCCGCCGGGCTGATGGCCACGAATTTGCGGCGGGCATCATCCCAATCGGGACGGATATGGATGTGGCCCGCCCATTCCAGGCGGGTCAGCGTGTTTGTCATCGCCCCACGCGTGACGTGGAAGGCGCGGGCAAGCTGCGCGGGGGTGCGTTCGTCATTCACCCGCGCGAGGTGGTTCAGCACGCCGAAATGCGACAGTTCCATCCCCTTGGGCAGCACCTTGGAGATGCGGTTGCGGGCGAGTTGGTCGGCCATGAACAACTCGCCAAACAGGGCGACGGCGATGTCTTCGGTTTTTTCGACCGGCTGTTTTTCGGGGGGCTTCATGAGCCGGGCCCCGTGAAATCGCGGTCGTGAGACAGGGAGGGGATGCGGGCGCGGGCCTTTGCCACCTCGGCCAGATCAAGATCGACGAAGGTGACGCCGGGTTCGGTGCCTGCGTCTGACAGAACCTCTCCCCATGGGGCGATGGCGAGGGAATGGCCGTGGGTTCGGCGGCCCTTGCCATCTTTTTCCGGGTGAAAGCCGGTCTGGGCGGGGGCGAGGATGAAGCAGCCGGTTTCAATCGCGCGGGCACGGAGCAGGGTTTCCCAATGCGCGGCGCCGGTGATGTGGTTGAAAGCGGCGGGGACGGTGATGATCTGCGCGCCCGATTGCGCAAGGCGGCGGTAAAGATGGGGGAAGCGGACGTCGTAGCAGACGGTCAGGCCGATCTTGGCAAAGGGCGTTTCGGCCAAGATGGCGCGATTGCCGGGGCGGTAGCCTGCGGATTCGCGGTAAACCTCGGTCTCGGACACGTTCACGTCGAACATGTGGATCTTGTCGTAGCGGGCGGCGATGCCGCCGTCTGGCGCTATCAGGAAGGAGCGGTTGGCGAAGCGGCCGTCTTCGTCTTGGGTCAGAAGGCCAAGCGAGCCGATCAGCAGCCAGATGCCGTGCTTGGCAGCCGCGTCGCGCAGCGCGGCGAGGGTGGGATCGGTTTCCTCGGGGTGCAAAAGCGTCCGCAGGCGGGCGCGGTTGGACGACAGGGCGTTGGTGCATTCCGGTGTCAGCACGAAGCCCGCGCCGCCAGAAGCGGCGGCGGCGATGTGCGACAGGGTGATCGGCAGATTTTCCGCCGGATCATCCGTTACGGTAAGTTGCACCAAGCCCGCGCGCATCAGGCCAGCATCGGGTCGAGTTTTCCATCCGCCTCCAATGCGTGGAGGTCGTCGCAGCCACCGACATGGGTGCCGCCGATGAAAATCTGCGGGACGGTGCGGCGGCCTTTTGCCCGCGTTGTCATCGTATCGCGCAGCGCGGGGTCACGACTGACATCGATTTCGGTGAAGGCCACGCCCTTCTTGGTCAGCAGCCGTTTTGCGGCGTGGCAATAGGGGCAGATCGGGGTGGTGTAGATTTCGACGGGTTTCACGGGATGCATCCTTGGCGGCGACGGGGCGGCGTTGGGCCGAACTATAGGGATTTAGGCATCCTTAGCAACGCGGGCCAGCACGGCAATGGATACCCGCCTTGCACCCGCTGCAAGGCAGGCCTCTGTCGCGGCGGCAAGGGTGGCGCCGGAGGTCATCACGTCGTCGATCAGCAGCACCTCTGCCCCCTTCAGGCGCGGCGCATGGCGGGGATGGGCGCGAATCGCGCCAGTGACGTTACGAAAGCGGGCGTCGCGGTCGCGCCCATCTTGCGTGGGGGTGCGGCGGGGGCGGATCAAGAGGTCCGGGATATGGGGCAAGTCTGCGGCCTTGGCGAGCGCTGCGGAAAGCAGAGCGGATTGGTTATAGCGGCGGCGAAAGAGCCGAAACCAGTGCAGTGGGATGGGGGCCACGATCATGCCGGGGCGCAGGATTGGTTGGGCTGCACGATAGAGCCAGCGGGCCGCTGGTTGGGCCAGATCGGTGCGGTCGCCGTGTTTCAGGGCAAGCGTGAGGTTGCGCGCCCTGTCACGGTAAACCAGCGCGGCGCGGCCCTGATCCCATGGGCGGGCCAGCGTGAGGCAGTCGTCGCAATGCACGGTGGCGTCATCCTCGCCGGGAAGGGGGGTGCCGCAGCTGTCGCAGACAAGGCCCGTGATGAAGGGTGTATCGCGCCAGCAATCGGGGCAGAGGGCGAAGACGCTTTCCACCAGCCCGCCGCAGGACAGGCATTGCGGCGGATAGAGAAGATGGAGAGCCGCTTGCATTCTGTTTCCCTTTCTGGCGAAGGTCCGCGTCATGCAAACGCCACCCCTGATGACCGACCGCCCTGCCCTGCTGCGCAACCGCGCCCGTACCGAAGAGGGCGCGCTGTTTCTGCATGATGAAGTGCGTGCTGAGGTGGAGGAGAGACTCGCAGAGGTTAACAGACGGTTTACGTCGCCTGCCGTGGTGACGGGTTTCCCGCAGGTTTGGGCTCTGCCGGGGGCGGTGGTGGTGCCGGATGAGGATGTGCTGCCTTTGGGGGTGCAAGGTCACGATCTGGTGATCCATGCTTTGGCCTTGCATTGGGCGAATGATCCGGTCGGGCAGTTGGTGCAGTGCCGCCGCGCGCTGCGTTCGGATGGGCTGTTTCTGGGGTTTCTGTTCGGGGGGCAGACGCTGGCCGAGTTGCGGGCCTGTCTTGCGCAGGCCGAGGCCGAGGTGACAGGGGGGCTGTCGCCGCGCGTGCTGCCGATGGGGGAAATCCGCGATCTGGGCGCGCTGTTGCAGCGGGCGGGATTTGCCCTTCCTGTGGCCGACAGTTTCACGAAAACCGTGACTTACGCGGATGCCTTTGCCTTGATGCGCGATCTGCGGGCCATGGGTGAGGGGAATGCGTTGATGGCGCGGTTGCGCAGGCCCACGCAGCGGGCGGTGATGGCGCGGGCGGCGGCGCTCTATCAGGCGCATCATGCCGGGGCGGATGGGCGCATAAGCGCCACGTTCGAGATCATTTGCCTGACGGGATGGGCGCCGGATGACAGCCAGCAAAAGCCGCTGCGCCCCGGTTCGGCTGCCCAAAGATTGGCCGATGCGCTGGGAACAGACGAGCTGCGACTGCCTGACAGGGCCGGGGACGGTTGACCCCGGCCAATAAGCCTATATGTCCCGCGCAATATTCGGGAATCTGAAGGAAACGTGATGCTGGATGCCAAGCCTTCGACGCAGGGTGCCGTGATGGGCCATGACGCGGGCATGATCCATCCTGGGAAGGGGCGTCTTGCCCATGCCGGGCCGGACCATCCGCCCGTCCGCCGGGCGAAGATCGGGGTGCTGCTGGCCAATCTTGGGACGCCGGACAATTACGACTATTGGTCGATGCGGCGCTATTTGAACGAGTTTCTGTCGGACAAGCGGGTGGTCGATTATTCGGCATGGATATGGCAGCCGCTGTTGCAGCTGGTGATCCTGTCCAAGCGGCCGTTTTCGTCAGGCGCGAATTACAAGCTGATTTGGAACCATGACCTGAACGAAAGCCCCCTGCTGACAATCACCAAGGACCAGACCCGTAAGATCGGCGAAGCGATCGCCGGGCGGTATGGCGATGAGATCATGGTGGATTTCTGCATGCGCTATGGCAATCCTTCGACGGAATCGAAGGTAAGGGCGATGGTCGAGGCGGGCTGCGAGAAGATCCTCTTCTTCCCGCTTTATCCGCATTATGCGGGCGCGACCTCGGCCACGGCGAATGACCAATTCTTTCGCGCGTTGATGAAGGAAAAGCGCCAGCCTGCGGTGCGGACGGTGCCGGAATATTTCGACCATCCGCTGTATATCGAGGCTTTGGCGCAATCGGTTGAGAAGGCTTATGCCGCGCTGGATCACAAGCCCGATGTGCTGGTTGCGTCCTATCATGGGATGCCGAAGCGGTATCTGATGTCGGGTGACCCCTATCATTGCCAATGTGCCAAAACCTCGCGCCTGTTGCGGGAGCGGCTTGGGTGGGAGAAGGGGTCGATCGACACGACCTTCCAATCCGTCTTTGGCCCCGAAGAATGGCTGCGCCCCTATACGGTGGAGCATGTGGCCGAATTGGCCAAGCAGGGGAAGAAGAAGATCGCGGTGATTGCGCCGGCGTTTTCAGCGGATTGCATCGAAACGCTGGAAGAGATCAACGGCGAGATCCGCGAGGCGTTCGAGCATGAGGGGGGTGAGGTGTTCACCTATATCCCCTGCCTGAACGATGACGAGCCGCATATCGAGGCGCTTGTCGCGGTGATCGAGGAAAATCTTACGGGCTGGCTGCGCTAAAGCGCAGCCGACCTTGGGGATCGGCAAAAGGAAAAGGGTCGACGAATTGCTTCGTCGACCCTTTCCTGTACGCGATCCGACAGATCAGTTCGAGGCAGCAGCCGCGATGACCAGCAGGAGCAGCAGCGGAACGATGATGCCGCCAGCCGAGGACGACGTGTTCGCTTCGACAACTTCCGGTTCCATGACCGGTTCAGCCATGCCGCCGGCGAAGGCGGTCGAGGCGGCGACCGTCAGAGCGGCAGCGAGCGCGAGTTTCTTCATGTTAACCTCCAGTTATTGCATGACGACGAATGTTGCAGAGGCGACGCCATGCACCCAAGATATACCTCGTGGCCCCTGTTAAGCAGCAACCTAGGCGGAATGCAACTTGCTGCTTGCGTGACGCGCGCCGTTCCGCCGCTTTTCGTCAAATTAGCAACACTTGCGTACCGACTTGCGCGAAGGCGAACAATTCTTGAATGTGCTCGTTGTAGAGGCCCACGCAACCGTTCGATGAACGACGCCCGATCTTGCGCGTGTCATGGGTACCGTGGATGCGATAGTAGGTCCATGACAGGTAGAGCGCATGGGTGCCAAGCGGGTTGTCTGGAGACCCGCCTTCCACCACTTCGGGCCATTCGGGGTTGCGTTCGCGCATCGCGGGTGTGGGCCGCCACGTGGGCGCGACGACCTTTTGCACCACCTCGGTCCGGCCACGACGGGTGAGGTCTTCGGACAGGGGGACAGAGGTCGGGTAAAGGCGGTAGATCGACTGATCCTCGGACCAGAAATGCAGGGCGCGCGAGGTCAGATCGACAAGGATCGCGCCTTTGCGGGTGTTGTCGAAATAGCTTTGCCAATCCAGCATGCGGAAGCTGGAGGCGTTGTTGCGCACCGAACTGGAGGCACCGGGAAGAATTTCGGTGGAGCCTTCCATCGCGGCGGCAGGAAGGGCGGCGGCGGCCCCGATGGCGGCGGCCCCGGCAATGAAGTGGCGGCGGCCCATGGGCGGCCTGCGGTCGGCAGTCATCTGCTTGCCTCGTTTCTTGGTTGTGGCTTTGCGGGCGTGATAGCGATTTTGCCCAGTTTCGGCAAATCAAACGCGCGTCAGTCGGCAAAGGGCCGCAGGAAACCCCTGTCACGGAGAGTTGGGTTTGAACTGCAACCGCGCTTTCGATAAAGAGCGGCACAAAGAACCGGCGCTGCGGCGCATGAGGGGCGGGCAGGACATGAACAGACGGACGATGCTGATGCTGGGCGGTGCTGCGGCGGCGCTGGCGGCCTGTAGCCCCACAATGGGTGCAGGCCCGAAGCTGGGACCGGATGGCAAACCCCTGCCGCAGGTCTATCCTACGGCGGCGCAGGGGGCGGGGACGATCGAATATCGGCTGCTGGATTCCGTCAATGCCTTGCGGCAGGCGCGGGGTCTGGGTCAACTGACGCTGAACGCGCAGTTGAATGCGGCGGCGGCGACTCATGCGCGCGACATGTCGGTGCAGAACCGGCCTTGGCATTTCGGGTCTGACGGGTCGTCGCCTTTGGTGCGGGTGCAGCGCGTGGGGTATACCGGCAAGCTGCTGGGTGAGTTGATTTCAGAAACCTACGAGACGGAGTTGGAGACGCTGGCCACGTGGATGGAAAGCCCCGACATGCGCAACGTGATCCTTGATCCGGCGGCGACGGAATTGGGCTTTGCATGGTTTCAGGAACCCAATGGCAAGATCTGGTGGACCCTCGTTACCGGGACGAGCGGGGGCTTTGGCGGGTTCCAGAGCGCGGCATTTAACGGCTAGGGCCGTGCAGCCTGCCCCGATCAGGGCAGGATGTGGATGACGGTGCCGGGTTTGACCATGGCGTAGATCACCTCCATCTCTTTGTCGGTGACGGCGATGCAGCCTTCGGTCCAGTCGCGGCGCGAGATGGGGCGGCGCGGGCCGCCATGGATGAAGATATCGCCACCGGGGGATTTGCCTGCCTCTTCGGCGAAGGCACGATCCGCCGTGTTGGGGTAAGAGATGCCCAAGGACAGGTGGAAGGCCGAGTTGGGGTTGCGATGGGTGATGTAATAGGCGCCTTCGGGGGTCTTGCCATCGCCTTCGAACTGCTTGTGGCCTTCGGGGGCGAACCCCAGCGCGATATCGTAGGATTCCAGCACCCGGCCATTGTGCAGCAGATACATTTTGCGTGCGGCCTTGTGGACCTGAACCGAGGTCACCTCTGGCCCGTTATACTTGCGGAACTTGCCGCTGCCGCCGCAGGCCGACAGGCCCAGCGCGAGGGCGAGAACGAGGAAAACCTTCAGAAACCACCGCATGACACTGCCCGCCTTGCCGATTATCGTTTTTTCAGCCGCATAGCCGAAATTCGCGGGTCTGGCTAGGAGACCTTTCGGAGGGGCCGCTCACGGATTCGTCAGCGGGATTATCGGCGCGAGAAGCGGGCGGCGAGTTCGACATGCGCGGACCAGCGGAACTGGTCGATCACCTGCACCCAGTCGAGGGCGAAACCTGCGGCGATCAGGAGGCGGGCGTCGCGGGCAAAGGTAACGGGATTGCAGGAAACAGCCGCGATAACGGGGACTTGGCTGCGGGCCAGCGTGGTGAATTGCGCCTCGGCCCCTGCCCTTGGCGGGTCGATCACCACGGCATCGAAAGATCGGAGTTCATCGGGTTCCAGCGGGCGGCGGAAAAGGTCACGCGTTTCGGTGGTAAGTTTCTTGAGGCCGGGGGTGGCCCGCCAGCCCTTTTCCAAGGCGGCGGTCATGGCGGTTTCGCCTTCGACGGCGTGAAGTTCGGCGCGTTCCGAAAGGGGCAGGGCGAAGGTGCCGCAGCCTGCGAAAAGGTCGGCGATGCGCCGCGCGCCCCCGACGGCATCGGTGACGGCAGCGAGAAGGGCCGCTTCGCCCTGCGGGGTGGCCTGAAGGAAGGCACCGGGGGGCGGGGCGACAAGGGCCTTGCCGAAACGCTGCATCGGCGCGGTGCGGAGGGTGACGGTTTCGCCATCCCAAGTGAGGCGGGCAAGGCCGTGGGTTTCGGCGATGCGGGCAAGGTCCATGCGCAGGGGACCGTCAAGTTCCTTGCCGCCTGACACGGCGACGTCGGGGCCGGACAGGCTGCGCGTGACGGTGAGGGCGAGTTCGGTGGAGCGTGACCCGCCCGCGCGGGTCAGTGCCTCTAACGCCGGAAGGGTGGCGAGGAGGTCCGGGTGCAAGAGGTTGCAGTTCGGCACGGGGATGATGAGGTCGGACCCGCGAGCGTGAAAGCCGATCAGCGCGCCGCCCTTTGTCTTGCGTGCGGCCAGCGTGGCGCGGCGGCGGCTGTTTGGGGGGGAGGTATGGGTGGCGCGGAAGGGGGCATCAAGGCCTTGGCCCGCAAGGGCGCCTTGAACGATCGCTTCTTTCCATGCCGTCACGAAAGGATCGGCCGCGTGCTGCATCAGGCAACCGCCACAGCTGCGGGCATGCGGGCAAGGCGGTTTCTTGCGGTCGGCTGAGGGGGTGACGATGCGGGGATCAAGCAGACGGTCGCCGTGCAGGGTGCCCTCCACCTCTTCGCCCGGGAGAAGGCCAGGGATGTAGACGGGGCCATCGGGGCCTTTGGCGATACCGTCGCCCAGATGACCCAATCGGTCGATGGTCAGGATCACTCTGCCGCTTCCTTTTCGTCGGTGCCGATGAAGCCGCCCGACTGGCGGTTCCAGTAGCGGGCGTAGAGGCCGCCCTTGGCGAGGAGCGTCTCATGCGTGCCTTCCTCGACGATCCGGCCATCGTCAAGCACAACGATGCGGTCCATCGCCGAGATGGTGGAAAGGCGGTGCGCGATGGCCAGCACGGTCTTGCCTTCCATGACGCGGGAAAGGGCGTCTTGGATATTCGCCTCCACCTCGGAATCCAGTGCCGAGGTTGCCTCATCCAGCACGAGGATGGGCGCATCCTTGAGGAAGGCACGGGCGAGGGCGATGCGCTGACGCTGACCACCTGACAGTTTCACGCCGCGTTCGCCAAGGTAGGCGTCGTATCCCTTGCGCCCGTTGTGATCGATCATCTGGCTGATGAATTCATGCGCCTCGGCGGCGCGGGCAGCGGCGATGATTTCGTCATCCGTGGCCCCCGGCTTGCCATAGGCGATGTTGTCACGGGCGGAGCGATTGAACATCGCGGTTTCCTGCGTGACCATGCCGATCTGGCGGCGCAGGGATTCCTGCGTGACGGTGCGAACGTCGTGGCCATCGACCCTAACATCGCCGGATTCGGTGTCATAGAGCCGGAGGAGGAGGGAGACGAGCGAGGATTTCCCGGCGCCAGAGGCCCCCACGATCCCCAGTTTTTCGCCCGCGCGGATGGTGAGGTCGATGTCGCGGACGCCGCCCCGTTTGCGGCCATAGGCGAAGGAGGCGTGATCGAAGCGCACCTCGCCCTTGATGGGGGGGAGTTCGTGGGCGTCGGGCGCATCGGCAAGGGCGTGGGGGACGGCAAGGGTTTTCATCCCATCCTCCACTTCGCCCACTGAGGTGTAGATGGACATGAGGGTGAAGCTGACCCAGCCTGACATCTGGGCAATGCGCATGGCGATGGCCCCTGCGGCTGCGATGTCGCCTGCGGTGGAGGCCCCCTGCATCCACAAAAGCACCGCGCCGCCGATCAGGAGGACGGGCAGGACGCCCGCCAAGGTCATCAAGGACAGGCGGAAGAAGGTGGAAATGACGCCGAATTCGAGGGATTTTTCGCGAAACACCTCCATCGACTTCAGGGCGACGCGGTCTTCGAATGCGGCATGGGCAAAAAGCTTCACCGTTTTGATATTGGTGATCGTGTCGACGACCTGACCCGAAACCATCGCGCGGGATGAGGCGCGGGCGGCGGAGTTGACGCGCACGCGGGGCATGAAGAAGCGGATCAGCAGGATATAGGCCACCAGCCAGACCGCGAGCGCCAGCGCGATGCGGTTGTCGATGGCGATCAGGAAGATGACCGATCCGATGACAGAGGCCAGCGCGAAGCAGACGGTGTTGATGACTTCGGTCGCGACATCGGTGACGGCGCGGGCGGCCTGCATCTGCTTTGTCGCGATGCGGCCTGCGAAATCATTGTCGAAGAAGGTGACGGCCTGACCCAGCGTCCAGCGGTGCAGGCGGGATAGGACAAGCGGCAGAACATTGGGGCCGACGACGATGGAGTTGGACGCCGAAGAGATGCCAAAGGCCAGCGGACGCAGGACCATGTAGAAGATCAGGAAGGAAGCGATCAGCAGGCCATGATCGGCGAAGAAGCGGTCGGGGCCAGAGGCTAGGGCCGCGTCGATCACCCAGCCGAGGATGAGGGCTGAGACGACCTCTGTCACCCCGGCAAGGGACGAGAGGATGCCCGCCACGGTGAGGGCGGGCCATGACCCCTTCAGCGACCAGCGGAAGAACTTGCCCAAGGATTGCGGCGGGGGGCCGTCAGCGGGGCGGAAGGCATCGATGGCGTTGCCGAGTGTGCGGGAAAGGGTCATTCGGCGGCCTCTTCTTCCAAGCCGATGAAGCCCCCCGATTGCCGGGCCCAGAAGCGGGCATAAAGCCCGCCCTGCACCAGAAGGTCGGCATGGGTGCCCTGTTCGGCAATGCGTCCATCTTCCAGAACGATGATGCGGTCCATCGCGGCGATGGTAGACAGGCGGTGCGCGATGGCGATGACGGTCTTGCCCTGCATCACGCCATAAAGTGCGTCTTGGATGGCGGCCTCGGCCTCTGAATCCAGCGCGGAGGTCGCCTCGTCCAAGATCAGGATTGGCGCATCCTTCAGGATGACGCGGGCAAGGGCGACGCGCTGACGCTGACCACCCGAGAGTTTCACGCCGCGCTCGCCGACATGGGCGTCATAGCCGCGCCTGCCCTGTGGGTCTTCCAGCGTCAGGATGAAGTCATGGGCATCGGCCCGCTTGGCGGCGGTGATCATGTCTTCCTCGGTCGCGTCGGGGCGGCCGTAGAGGATATTGTCGCGGACGGAACGGTGAAGGAGAGAGCTGTCCTGCTGCACCATGCCGATGCGGCTGCGCAGGCTGTTCTGGGTGACCTGTGCGATATCCTGCCCGTCGATCAGGATGCGGCCTGCTTCGCAATCGTAAAAGCGCAGCATGAGCTTCACCAAGGTGGACTTGCCCGCGCCAGAGCGGCCCACCACCCCGATCTTTTCACCGGGGTTGATCGTGAGGGAAATGCCCTGCAGCCCGCCTGAGCCGCGCCCGTAATGGTGACGGATATTGTCCAGTTCGATCCTGCCTTCGCGGAAGGCCAGAGGCTTGGCATTCGGCGCATCGACAAGGGTGATGGGGTGGGTGATCGTTTCCATCCCTTCCTGCACCACGCCCAAGGCCTGCACCAAAGACGAGAAGGCCCACATGATCCAATAAGTCATGTTGTTCAGCCGCAGGACAAGGGCGGTGGCGGCGGCGACGGTGCCGATGGTGGCAGCGGATTGATACCACAGAAGGATCGCCCAACCCGTGATGGCAACGATAAGAAAGCCGTTCAGCACGGTCAGCGCGAGGTCCATCTTGGTGATGATGCGCATCTCTTGCTTGAACGTCTCGCGCGCGTGTTCGATCGATTCCTTGGCGTAGTCGAGTTCGCGGGCGTCATGGGCGAACAGCTTGACGGAATGGATGTTGGTATAGGCATCCACCACGCGGCCCGTGACGGCGGAACGGGCGTCGGAACTGGCCTTGGATGCCGGGCCAGCGTGCCGGATCGTCCAGCGCACAAGGGCGCCGTAGAGGATGAACCACAGGACCAGCGGCAACAGGAGCCGGGGGTCAGCATCGGCCAGCATGATGGCTGCGCCGACGACGGTGACCGAGGCGAAGGCCACGGCATCGAAGGTCTGAAACACGGCATCGCCTGCCGCGGGGGGCGTTTGCATGATGCGGTTGGCGATGCGGCCCGCGAAATCGGATTCGAACCAGCCGACGGGTTGGCGGATGACATGGGCATGGGCCCGCCAGCGGATCATCGTGCCGAAATTGGGCAGGATGGTGTTGTGGAGGAGCGCGACATTGGCGACGAGGAGGAGGGGGCGCAGGATCAGGACGGCCAGCGCGACGGCGATCATCTCGGTGCCGTTGAGCGCCCATGCCTGCTGGGGGCCGTTCTGCGCCAGAAGGTCTACAAGCCGCCCGACATACCAGATCAGCGCGACATCGGCGAAAGCGGTGATGACCGACAGGATGGCCGTGATGGCAAAGACCCCTCGGAAGGGGCGGATGTAATCCTTCAGAAAGGGCCAGAGCCGCCGGGGCGGCGTATCGGTTTGCTCGTAGGGACCGTAGGGGTCAACGAGGCCTTCGAAAAAACGAAACACGGGGAGAAGCCTCTATGTCAGACCCCACGATATAGCCCCCTTCTTGGCGAAGGGAAACGGTCAGCCAAGCAGTTGTGAGCGTGTCAGCCGCAGGTCAGAGGAAAGCCAGAGGTTTTTCAGCCGTTTGAGTTCCTGCCCAAGTGCAGGGCCGGACAGGGCGGGCAGGTCGGCGGCGGTGACGGGGAAAGGGGTAGCCGCGCCGCGCGCCACGTCGTCTTTTGCAGTGGGGGGGAGGGGCTGTTCGAAAAGGGCGGCCCGCAGAAGCAAGGCATCCATGGCAAGGGCCGGGCCAAGGCTGTGGCCAAGAACGGCAGGCGTCTGGGTGCCTTCGAGCGCGGCGCGGAGATGGGCCAAATCGCGCGAGTCGCTGCGCGAGAGGCGCAGCGCATCGGTCGGGTCCGGCCCACCCAGCGCCGCCATGCGGCGCAGCCAGCGGATGGGTTCGCCCTGTTCCAGATGGATCAGAGGGGCAAGCAAGCGCGGATCGGCGCCGGGCAGCAGGGCGGCAAGGATGCCTGCCTGCGCCATGCTGCCCACGGCGGGGGCGGGATCGGGGGCGGAAAGAAGCTTGCGCATCTCGGCCCCGACGCGCTCCTTGGACAGGGCATGCAGGCCGTCGATGCCCGCTGCGCAGGCGGCAAGGCCGTCGGCATCCATGCCTTGGGCGGGATCGCCATACCAAGCGGTGAAGCGGAAGAAGCGCAGGATGCGAAGGTAATCTTCGCGGATGCGGCTATCCGGGTCGCCGACAAAGCGGACACGGCGTGCGTGCAGGTCGGGCAGGCCTTGGAGTGGATCAACCAGCGTGCCATCGGGGCGTGCATAGAGGGCGTTCATCGTGAAGTCGCGGCGGGCGGCGTCTTCTTCGATGCGGTCAGAAAAGGCCACAACGGCGCGGCGGCCATCGGTAGCCACATCGCGGCGAAAAGTGGTGACTTCGTGTGGTTTGCCATCCGCGACAAGGGTGACGGTGCCGTGGTCGATCCCTGTCGGCACGGATTTCAGCCCTGCCGCCTTGGCCAGCGCAATGACACGGTCGGGCGTGGCGTCGGTGGCGATGTCGATATCGCCCACGGGCATGTTCAAGAGGCCATTGCGGACGCAGCCGCCAACAAAGAGCGCCTGATGCCCGCCCGCGAGGATCGCCGCGCAGACGGATTGCGCAGCCGGGTCGGTTAGCCAGTCACCCGTCAACCTCATGCCTTACCCCTGCACCCTATCGGCCAGACTGCGCAGGATGCGCGCCGTGGCCCCCCAGATGTAATAGGGACCATAGGGCACGGCATAGTACCTGCGCCATTCATTGCGCCAGCGGCGGCGTTCGATGGCGTAGTTGCCGGGTGTCAGGACGTGAGAGAGGGGGAGGGTGAAGACTTCTTCCACCTCGCCCGCCTCGGGGATGGGAGTGAAGCTGTCGCGGATGAAGCCGAGGATGGGGGTGACAGAGAACCCGGTGACGGTTTCATGGTCGGGCAGGGTTCCAGCGATTTCGACAAGGGCGGGGGGAAGCCCCACCTCTTCGCGGCTTTCACGCAGGGCGGCGCCGATGGCGCCATCATCGCCCGCATCCACCTTGCCGCCCGGAAAGGCGATCTGGCCGGGGTGGTGTTTCAGATGCGATGACCGTTTCGTCAGGATCAGCCGCGCGCCATCGGGGTGCAGCCAGACGGGAACCAGCACCGCGGCGGGCCGAAGGCTGCGGCCCGGCGGCAGGGTAATGCCGGGGTTCAGGTCGAAATCCGAAGACGGCCGCGCGGGGCGGGCAAGGGCCTCGCGCAGCCGGGACTCCGCGTCATGCATCGGGGGCCTTTTCCGCCTCAAACCCCACGGTTTTCGGGTCCAATTCGTAATGCGCGCCACAGAACTGGCAATCGGCGGTGACGATGCCTTCATCCGTTGTCATGTGGGCGATGTCCTTGGCCGAATAGATGGACAGCGAATTGCGGACCTTTTCTTCGGAGCAAGAGCAGCCAAAGCGCACAGGTTGGGCGTCGAAGACGCGCGGTTCCTCTTCGTGGAAGAGGCGGACCAAAAGGTCGGTCGGTTGCACCGAGGGGCCGATCAGCTCCATCTCTTCGACTGTGTCGAGGAGGAGGTTGGCGCGGTTCCAGTTTTCGCCCTCATCCCCCGACAGGATATCGGAATGGGTGAGAAGCCCACCTTCGCCCGTGCCTTCGCCATTGGCGACAAAGGGCGATGCCTTGGGCATGTGTTGCAGCATCACGCCGCCTGCGCGCCAATGGGGGGCGGCCCCCGGCTGCTGGCTGCGGCCATAGGTGACGGCAAAGCGGGTGGGCAGCTGTTCGGATTGCGCGAAATAGGTTTCCGCGCAAGACGCGAGGGAACCGCCCGCGATGGGGGTGATGCCCTGATAGGGCACCATCCCCTGCCCCTGATCGATCAGGATGGCGAAATAGCCTTCGCCGATCTGGCTGAACGGGGTGGCGGCGGGGTCGAGCCTGTCGCGATCAAAGCTGGCATAGGCGCGGATACGGGCGGATTGCCCATCTTCGGAGGGGCCATAGTAATCCGTCGCGATCAGCCGCGCGGGGCCGTTGCCGCGAATCTGCAAGGACAGTTTCCAGCGCAGCTTGATCGTCTGACCGATCAGCGCGGTCAGAAGCGCGGCCTCGGCCACCAGTGCCTCGATCTGCGGGGGGTAGGCGTGCTGTTTCAGCACCTGATCCAGCACGCCATCGAGACGCGCGACACGGCCGCGGATATCCGAGCGGTCAAGCTGAAACGGCAGGACGGTATCGTCCCAGGCGAGTTGAGAGCCGATGGTCATTGGGTTTCCCGATTGTGCCAGCCCCTGATACCGCGCCAATATGGCATGCGTAAACATGGGGCCGAAGAGATGATCCGTCGATATGGGGAACAAGTGAAGCAAGGTCAACGCTACAGGCGGCGGCCGGGGGTCTATGCGATCCTCTTGGACGGGGGTGAGTTGCTGGCGACGCATCAGGCGGAACCCGTGCCAGAGTATCAGTTGCCGGGCGGAGGGATTGATCCCGGCGAACATCCGGTGGCGGCGCTGCACCGTGAGGTTTTCGAGGAAACGGGGTGGAAGATCGCCGTGACACGGCGGCTGGGGGCGTTCCGGCGGTTCACCTATATGCCGGAATATGACCTTTGGGCCGAAAAGCTGTGTTCCATCTATCTGGCCCATCCGGTGCGGCGTCTTGGCCCGCCGTCCGAGGCGGGGCATCGCGCGGTGTGGATGCCCGCGCAGGCGGGGTTGGACCTTTTGGGCAATGACGGGGATCGCGCGATGCTGGCGCGGGCGCTGGGTCAATTGCGCTAGGGTGGGCCGTGCCAATCGATGACGATGGCCGAGATGTCATCGGGAAAGTCAGTGGTGCCAGCATGGGTGGCAAGGGCCGCGATGACGCCATCGGCCAAGGCCCGGCCACGATTGGGGGCCTGATCTGATAGAAGACGGGCAAGCCCGTCATCCCCCAGATCGGACTGCGCCCGATCGGGGCATTCGATCAGCCCATCCGACCCGATGAACAGCCGATCACCGGGGGAAAGGCGCAAGGTCAGGGCGGTATGGCCGGGGTCGGGCACAAGGCCAACGGGGAGGCCACCCTCACCCAGTGGCAGGACGCTGCCATCGGTTCTGAGGAGCAAAGGGTGTGGATGACCCGCCTGAACGAAACGCAATTGCCCAGTGGCAAGGTCAAGTTCTGCGCAAAGAAGGGTCAGGTAGAGGTCCCCCGTCTGATCCGACAGCAGGATACGGTTCAGCCGGGCAACCATGGTTTCCACCGGCAGGGGGTGACCATTCTGGAAGGCAATGTTCTGGTCGCGCGATCTTGTGGCCAAAAGGGCGGATAGGCGCGCGATCATCAGGGCGGCAGCCACGCCATGGCCCGACACATCTATCGCATAAAGCAGGATGCGCCCTTCGGCGATTGGGAACCAGCCGACGAGATCGCCGCCAAGAAGGCCAGAGGGGCGCAGAAGGAACACCAGATCGGCGGGGCCAAGCGCGACAACCGGTTCCGGGGCGAGAGAGAGTTGCAAACGACGCGCCTCGGCCAGATCGCGGTGAAGGGCAGCATGGATGCGTTCCAGATCGGCATTGCGGCGGCGCAATTCGGCCTGCATGGCAAGGATGCGTTCCCCGGCATGGAGACGTGACAAGAGTTCGGTGGAATCCACCGGTTTTGTCAGGAAATCGTCCGCGCCGCTGTCCAGACCGATGGCGATGTCGTCCTTTGCCGACTTCGCGCTGAGCAGGACGAAATAACTATAGGCCCTGTCTGGCAGGGCGCGAAAGGCGCGGCAGAAATCGGGGCCCGACATGCCGGGCATGACCCAATCGGACAGGACGATGTCGAAATCGGTGCGCCGCGCTATGGCAAGCGCCTCGGCCCCCGAGGCGGCCTGCGTCACGGCATAGCCCCAGCGGGTGAGTTGCCGCATCAGCATCTGGCGTTGGGCGGCGCTGTCGTCGACGACAAGCACCTGTTGCGGCGCATCTTGTGACATTCCCGGTGATCCTTTCCCGCATCACTATGAAGCCTTGCCCTTAAACCCCCGTGAATCGCGAAAATTGCATGTTTTTCTGGGGGTTTGGCTTCACCAGCCATGAAGGATTCGCCGCCAGTCTTTGCCCTGCATGGGAAATGGAGGGTGCGATGCTGGTGAATCCCGCGCGGGTTGAGGCGCTGCGTCAAGAGATTGGGGAGGACGGTTTCCCCGAAGTGTTGGAGATGTTTCTAAGCGAAAGCGCACAGGTCGTGGCGCGGCTGCAAGAGGCGGATGATCCTGCCGCTATTTCGGCGGATATGCATTTCCTGAAAGGATCGGCGCTGACCATGGGGCTGGATGATCTGGCCACCTTCTGCCTGACGGCGGAACAGGGGGCGGCGCTGGATCCGGTGGCCTTGGCCGATCTGTTTGAACGGTCGCGTGCGTCGTTGTTGGCGTTGCGATTCTAGATCAGGAATTCGGCCAGAATCTCGTCATTCGTGATGTCGCGATAGGTGAAGGCGGCAGCGTCCAGCTTGGCGAACAGCTCGCGGAAATTTTCGGGTCGCCGGGTTTCGATGCCGATCAGGACAGAGCCGAAGTTGCGTGCCGATTTCTTGAGGTATTCAAAGCGCGCGATGTCGTCATCCGGGCCAAGCATGCCAAGAAATTCGCGCAGCGCGCCGGGGCGTTGGGGCATGCGCAGGATGAAATACTTCTTCACGCCCGAATAGCGCTGAGCGCGTTCCTTCACCTCGGGCAGGCGCTCGAAGTCGAAATTCCCGCCGGAGGTTACACAAACCACCGTCTTGCCCCGGATTTCATCGGCCAGTTCGGGCAGCACATCGACCGAAAGCGCCCCTGCGGGTTCCAGCACGATGCCTTCGACGTTCAGCATTTCCAGCATGGTGACGCAGATGCGGTCTTCGGGGGCGAGGAGGACGTTGGTCGCGTCGATCCAATTCAGGTGGCGGAAGGTGATATCGCCCAGCCGAGCCACGGCGGCACCGTCGACGAAACTGTTGACGCGGGGGAGTTTCGCAGGCTCTCCCGCGCGCAGGGCGGCCATCAGGCTGGCGCCCCCCAGGGGTTCGACAAAGCGGTAAGCGGTCGTGGGCGCAGCCTGCCGCAAATAGGCGGTGACACCGGATGACAGGCCGCCGCCGCCCACGGGCAGGATCACGAGGTCGGGCGCCTGACCCAGTTGGTCGAGGATTTCGACGCCGACAGAGGATTGGCCCAAGATCACATCGGGATCATCGAAGGGCGACAGGAAATGTGCCTGCCGTTCGGCGCAGAAGTCCTGCGCGGCGGCAAGCGTTTGGTCGAAATAGTCGCCCGTCAGAACGATGCGGACATTGTCGCCGCCAAAGGCGCGGGTCTTGTCGATCTTTTGCTGTGGGGTGGTGACGGGCATGAAGATCGTGCCGTCGACGCCGAAATGGCGGCAAGCGAAGGCAAGGCCTTGCGCGTGGTTCCCAGCGCTGGCGCAGACGAAATGGCGGCGATCGGGGGTTTCGTCCAGCACGTGGCGCATGGCGGTGAAGGCCCCGCGCAGCTTGTAGCTGCGGACCGGGGTCAGGTCTTCGCGTTTCAGCCAGATGTCGGCGTCATAGCGCTGTGACAGGTGTTCGTTGCGTTGCAGGGGCGTCTCGGGAAAGAGCTCCCGAAGAGCGGCGGTGGCGGCGCGGGCCTTTGCAACGAAATCGGTCATTCGGCGGAACTCCCCCAGAAAAATATCAGTCCGATTGCGCCGCCCGCAACGTGCCGTATTCTTGCCTTGTTTCTGCCGCTGATCGGCACACAGGCTGTCCACTGCAGTCTTAAGCGAGGAGCGGACCATGTTCCATCCCAAGAAGATCGTGACAGTTCTTGGTATCACGGCGCTTATGTTGGGCCCGGTTTCCTTGCCATCCTTCGACCTTGGGTCCGGCCCGGCCTATGCCAATAACGGCAAGGGCGGCGGGGGCGGCAATGGTGGCGGCGGTGGAAACGGCGGTGGCGGCGGCAAGGGTGGTGAGAAATCCGGCGGCAAGTCGAAAGAGCGGGCTGGCGGCAATGGCGGAGGTAACGCTGCCGAGAAATCGGTTGCGCGTGGCGCCCCTGCGAATGCCAAGCCGAAGGCCGCGACCGCGCCTGTTGAAGAGGGTGAGGTGGTCTTTGCCGCCCGCGATCTGGGCAATATGAACGGCGCGATGAATGCCAATGTGAATGCGGTTCTGGCGCATATCCGCAATGGCAATTTCAACGGTCCGGTGGGCGCTGTGGCGGGGCTGGTGGCCGCCGATGCAAGGGCTGGTGATCTCGATAGCGCCGATGTGCTGGACCGGGCCGACATCTGGCAGGGCTATCGCACCGAGTTGGAAGCCGCGCTTGGGCCGAATTATCAGGAAGTGCTGGGCAGTTATGCGGAGGATCAGGCGGCCTATGCTGCCTATCAACAGGCATTCGCCGATTGGTCGGCGCGGGATGAGATCTATCAGGCGGCCCTTCTGAACCCTGCCTTGACCGAGGATGAGGTGGCAGCCCTGAACCCCGGCCCGGCCCCGGAGCCCGTGCTGTTCGAGCCGGACCCGGTGCTGGATGACCTGATCGCGCGGACGCCCGTGGTTGAGGAACCGTCACCTGATGAGATTGACCTTGTGAATGCGGTTAGCGATGCGGAAGAGGCGGTTCTGGCCCTGTGGAACAAAAATCCCGGGGATGCAGATGGGCTTAGCCCTGAGGAAGAGGCTTTGCTGGAACAATTGCGGGCGCGTTTCTCGGATGCCGATCTAGAGGTGATTGCCGCGGCGTCGGGTTCCTGAGGCGCAGGTGCAGGTCGATGATGGGGGGCGGCCGTAGCGGCCGCCCTTTTCGCATCCCCGCCGCCCTTGCCCGCAAGGGGATTACCCGATACACCGCGCCCCGGAAAAACCCCATGAAAAGGGCGCTGCGCCGATGTTGAAGCCGAAGAAAGTCGTCCTCGCCTATTCGGGCGGGCTGGATACCTCGATCATCCTGAAATGGCTGCAGACGGAATATGGCTGTGAGGTGGTGACCTTCACCGCCGATCTGGGGCAGGGCGAAGAGCTGGAACCGGCGCGGCAGAAGGCCATTTTGCTGGGGATCAAGCCGGAGAACATCCATATCGTCGATCTGCGCGAGGAATTCGTGCGGGATTTCGTCTTCCCGATGTTCCGGGCGAATGCGCTCTATGAGGGCCTGTATCTGCTGGGCACGTCCATTGCACGGCCCTTGATTTCCAAGGAACTGGTGCGGATCGCGCAGGACACCGGGGCCGATGCTGTGGCGCATGGCGCGACGGGCAAGGGCAATGATCAGGTGCGGTTCGAACTGGGTGTGGCGGCGCTGGACCCGGCGATCAAGGTGATTGCGCCTTGGCGGCTGTGGGATCTGACCTCGCGCACCAAGTTGCTGGAGTTTGCCGAGGCGAACCAGATCCCGATCGCCAAGGACAAGCGGGGCGAGGCGCCGTTTTCGGTGGATGCGAACCTTCTGCATACCTCGTCCGAGGGTAAGGTTCTGGAAAACCCCGCCGAAGAGGCGCCCGAGTTTGTGTATCAGCGCGTGGTGCCTGTTGAGAAGGCGCCGGATACCCCTGAATTCGTTGAGATTTCCTTCGAACGTGGCGATGCCGTCGCGATCAATGGCGAGCGTCTGTCGCCTGCCACCATCCTGACCCGTTTGAATGAAATGGGCGGGCGGCATGGCGTGGGGCTGCTGGATCTGGTGGAAAACCGCTTTGTGGGGATGAAGTCGCGGGGGCTTTATGAAACCCCCGGCGGGACGATCCTGCTTGAGGCGCATCGGGGGATCGAGCAGATCACGCTGGATTCGGGTGCGGGCCACCTGAAGGATTCGATCATGCCGCGCTATGCGGAACTGATCTATAACGGCTTCTGGTTCAGCCCTGAGCGGGAGGCGTTGCAGGCCCTGATCGACAAGACGCAGGAACATGTGACGGGGACCGTGCGGGTGAAGCTGTATAAGGGTTCTGCGCGGACGGTGGCGCGGTGGTCGGACCATTCGCTCTATTCCGAAAAGCACGTGACCTTTGAAGAGGATGCCGGGGCCTATGATCAGAAGGATGCCGAAGGGTTCATCCGGCTGAATGCGCTGCGGTTGAAACTGATTGCCACGCGGAATGCGCGGGTGAAGTGATCCTTTGCCTAAGGCATTGAAATCGGGCGGGCTTTGGCCCGCCCTTTTCGTTTCAGGTCTGTTTCTTGGCTGCCTGTTCGTCCAGTGCGGTGCCAAGCTGGTTGGGTTCCCAATCCTGCGCCAACGCCTCGGCCACCAGTGCGGCCTGCGTCTTGGGGGCCATGCCGCCCAAGGGCGGGTCGCGGTCTAGGTTGGTGGGGAAGCTGTAGCCTTCGGCGGATGCTGCGATGGCATGGGCGATCTGGGCAGCAGAGAGGGTGCCGTCGTTTTTCGCTTTGCGCAGAACGGGATACAGCGCCTTTGTCATCCGCGCCCGATCCACCGTTTCCATCGCCCGGCCATAGGCGGAGGAGATTTGGAAAAGATTAACCATTCGGCGCACATCGGCGCTGCGGTTGGTGCCTGCTGCATGCAGAAGGGCGGGCGAGAAGAACAGCATGTCGCCCTTGGCAAGCGGCAATTGCACATGATTTTCAACGAAATAGGCACGAAAATCGGGGCGGTTCATCGCAAGATATCCCGCATCATAGGTTTGCGAGAAGGGGAGGAGTTGGGTGGGTCCGGTTTCCACCGTGGCATCGACATGGGCGATGGCACCCTGGAGCGTAAGGACCGGCGAGAGGAGTTGCACATGGCGGGGGTAGCGTTCGATCTGCGCCGCTGACTGGAAGCCAAGGTGGTAGTCGCGATGCGGCGACTGCGCCGCGCCGCCGGGGTTCACCACGTTGAGCTGCGCGGTGATCTGGTAATGGGGGCCAAGCCATGCCTCGGATATCGCCGCAAGGAAGGGGTTGGCGTAGTAACGGGCGAAGTTGGCAGGGTCCGCAAGGCAATGTTTTTCCAAGGAATTCCAAATACGGTCATTCGCGCCGGGCTTGGCGAAATGATCGCCGCCGCCAGTGCCTGCGCGGTTTTGTTCCGCGATCAGGTTCCAGAAAAGGGCGCTTGCCTCATCCAGCATCGCAAGGTCGGGTTCGGCCCCCTTGAGAACCACCACACCGGGACCTGTCAGCAGCGCCTCGGCCCATTCGGCCATCAGGGCGCGGCGGTCTTCTTCATTCGACAGGGTGGGAAGGAGGGTGGGGCAGTCATAGATCAGGATGTTCTTCTGCACATCCGCCGCAAAGGGGTAATCCGCGAGGGAAACAGTTTGAGAACAAAGGGTTGCAAGGTCTTCTATACGGCAATCCTCGGCCTTTAGATAGACGCGCGCCGCACGGGCGGCGATGGTGGAGTGGTTAAGCATGGCATCCTCCCCGATGCTGGTTAAGAGGAGTTTGCGACGGCGTGCGGCCTTGGGCAAGCGGGGCGATGATGGAAGATCGTCAAAGCTTGAACCGTGCAAGCCTTTGATAATGCGGGAGGGCCTGTTCCACGAGGGGGGCATAATCGGCGGGAAGGGTGGGAAGGGGGCCCTCCGCCTCGCCGAAACCGGTGGAGGCGTGGACGGCGTTATACCAATGCGGCGCCCAGACCCCGTCATAGGATTTAGGTCCGGCGGGCCAGTGCAGCATGTTTTCGGTGAAAGGGATGTCCAGGGCCATGCAGAGTTTTGCCAGCGATTCCCGTGGGTTGGCGCGGATATCTGCGCTGTCGATCACAAGGGGAGCGCGACCCATCCATTGCGCCACCTCGTCAAAGAGTTCGGCCTGTTGAACGAATCCAATATCGGCGAGGGTTGGGGCTTCGCGTTTCTGGCTATAGCTGGCGACGACGCGGGCGGGGTGGCGGATGAGGAAGACATTGGTGAGGGCGCGCATGAAGCCGCGGTCGAATTGCGGGATCATGTGGAGGGTCATGTGTTTTTGGTAGTGGATTGATTTTCCATCAGGAATTGGGCCGAGAATGTCCGCCGCGACATCCATCGGATCTGAGGGTTGCGAACCGATAACCTCCCACCGCATCGGATGGTCGATGCCTGTCGCGGCCAGATAGGCCCCGTAGAAGGGTTCATCCTCGACCGCGCAATCACCCCGTGCGGCGAAGGAATACATCATTGCCGTCGACAGGTTCCGGGGGCCGGACCACATCGCAATCTTCATCGGTTTTCCCCGTCCGCTTCCTGTGCCGTATTTTGTACCGCAAACTGTGCATACGCTACGAACGCGCGATCAACGCCTTGTAAAGCCCGCGCAGCCGTTCTGTCATGGGGCCCATCTGACCCGTCCCGATCTGACGACCGTCGATCATGCAGACAGGCGTCTGCGCGCCGAAGGTGCCTGTCAGGAAGGCCTCATCCGCGCCGTAGGTATCGACGAGGCTGAAGTTGCGTTCAAAGACCGGAATGCCATTGTCGCGGCAGAGGTCGATGACCTTTTGCCGCGTGATGCCGTTCATGCAGTAGTCGCCCGTGCTGGTCCAGACCTGCCCCTTGCGGACGATGAAGAAATTGCAGGCGTTGGTGGTGTTCACGAAGCCATGGACATCGAGCATCAGCGCCTCATCCGCGCCGGCCTTTTGGGCGGCGATGCAGGCGAGGATGCAGTTCAGTTTGGAATGGCTGTTCAGCTTGGGGTCCTGCGTCATGGGCAGGCCGCGCAGATGCGGGACGGTGGCAAGCGTGATGGGGCGCGGGATCTTGGGGCGCGAGTGTTCCATGATGATGGCGACGGTCGGCCCCTGTTGCGACAGGCGCGGGTTCTGGAAGGGGCGGGTCTTTATCCCGCGCGTGACCATCAGGCGGCAATGGGCGTCGGTGACCATTCCATTGGCCTTTTGCGTCTCTAACACGGCGGAAATCATCTGATCCGGGGTCATACCGATGTCGAGGTCGATGGCCTTTGCCGCCTCATAAAGCCGATCCATATGTTCGTGGATGAAGGCCCATTTGCCGTCGTAAAGGCGGATGCCTTCCCAGACGCCATCGCCCAGCATGAAGCCCGAGTCGTAAACCGAGACGAGGGCATCCTTTTTCGGAAGAATGCGGCCATTCACGTAGATGAGGATGCTTTCGTTACGGATATCTTCTTCTGCGGCGTGGGTGGAGACGTGGTCGGTCATGGGGCCCTCTTGTGTTGGCGCGAGGGTAGTGGGGGGGCGTGGCAAGGGGAAGGGGGGCCGTCACCTATGCGTGAGGTCACGGCAGGGTGAGTTGCGGGATTTGGGCGGTCGGGTGAGGGTTGGGACAAAGGAGTATCGCCCATGCATCGCCTGTTCACCGTGGCTGCCGTTGTCGTCACCGTCTTTCTTTCCGCCGTGCTGGGGGCGGCGAGCCATGCTGCGACGGGGAAGGCCGTTGTGGCAGGGGGCTGTTTCTGGTGCGTGGAGGCGGATTTCGAGAAGGTGCCGGGGGTGGTGTCGGTCGTGTCGGGCTATACCGGCGGGACTGTGAAAGACCCAACCTATAAGCAGGTGAGTGCAGGCGCGAGCGGGCATTACGAGGCGGTGGAGATCACCTTTGATACCGACCGGATCAGCTATGATCAGGTGTTGCGCCTGTTCCTGCGATCTGTCGATCCGCTGGATGCGGGCGGGCAGTTTTGCGACCGGGGCGAGAGTTATCGGACGGCCATTTTCGTCTCTAATCCTGCTGAAAAAGCTGCTGCCGAGGCGGCGGTGGCTGAGGCGTCGCAAGCATTGGGCGCGGCGGTGGTGACGCCTGTTCTGGCGGCGGGGCCGTTTTATGAGGCCGAGGACTATCATCAGGATTACTACAAGAGCCGCGACATCGTGCTGACGCGCGCAGGACCGAAGCAGAAGCGGAACGCTTATGCGTTTTACCGCGAGGCCTGTGGGCGGGATGCGCGGGTGCGGGCGATTTGGGGCGATCAGGCGGCATTCGCGAAATAGCGGGCGGGGCCTTTCGCGGGCCCCGGCGCTTTTGTAGGGTTTCCCCGGAACAGGGGGACCGATGAGCGACGACAGCGTAACGCCCATGATGGCGCAATATCTGGAGATCAAGGCGCAGAACCCCGGGGCCTTGCTGTTCTACCGGATGGGCGATTTCTACGAGATGTTCTTCGAGGATGCCGTCGCGGCGGCAGAGGCGCTGGATATCGCGCTGACGAAGCGGGGGTTCCATCTGGGTGAGCCCATTGCAATGTGCGGGGTGCCCGTGCATGCCGCCGAGGGCTATTTGCTGACACTGATCCGCAAGGGCTTTCGCGTGGCGATTGCCGAGCAGTTGGAAGACCCGGCCGAGGCGAAGAAGCGCGGGTCAAAGGCGGTGGTGCGGCGCGATGTGGTGCGGTTGGTCACGCCCGGCACCCTGACCGAGGACGCGTTACTGGAGGCGCGGCGGCACAACTTCCTGTGCGCCTTTGCCGAAGTGCGGGACGAGGCGGCTTTGGCCTGGGCCGATATTTCCACGGGCGAGTTGCGGGTGATGCCCTGTGCGCCCGCGCGGCTGGGGCCGGAACTGGCGCGGCTGGCCCCGCGCGAGGTGCTGATTTCCGAGGCGCGAGAGGCGGATTGGGCCGGAATAGTGACGGAATCGGGCGCGTCGCTGACGCGGCTGGCGCGGGGGTCTTTCGACTCTGTTTCCGCCGAAAAGCGGCTGTGTGCGCTGTTTGATGTGGGGACGCTGGAAGGGTTCGGGCGGTTTGATCGGGCGGAACTGTCAGCGATGGGGGCGCTGGTTGATTATCTGGACCTGACGCAGCGGGGGAAACTGCCCCTGCTGCGGCCCCCGGTGAAAGAGGCGGCGGGGGGCGCGATGCAGATCGACGCGGCGACCCGGCGCAATCTGGAACTGACGCAGGCCTTGAGTGGCGGTCGGGATGGGTCGCTGCTGGCGGCGGTGGATCGGACGGTGACGGCACCGGGGGCGCGGCTGTTGGAGCGGCGGATTTCATCGCCGTCGCGGGACCTTTCGGTGATCCATGCGCGGTCGGAATCGGTGCGGTTTCTGCTGGAACAGAGCCTTTTGCGCGGGGAATTGCGTGATGCGCTGCGGCGGGTGCCGGATATGGACCGCGCACTGTCGCGGCTGGCGCTGGATCGGGGGGGGCCGCGGGATCTGGCGGCGATCCGGGCGGGGCTGACGCAGGCGGTTTCGGTGGCGGCGCGGCTGGAGGGGGCACCTTCGCTGCTGGAGGATGCCGCGCGGGCGCTGGTGGGGCATGAGGCGCTGGTCGATCTGCTGGATCAGGCGCTGGTGGCGGAGCCGCCCTTGCTGGCGCGGGATGGGGGGTTCATCGCGCCGGGATATGATGAGGAGCTGGATCAGGCGCGGCGCTTGCGGGATGAGGGGCGCGGGGTGATCGCCACGATGCAGGCGGAATTCATTGCAGCGACCGGCATCCAGAGCCTGAAGATCAAGCACAACAATGTGCTGGGCTATTTCATCGAGACGACATCGACCCATGCCGAGAAGATGATGAACCCGCCCTTGTCAGAGACTTTCATCCACCGGCAGACGACGGCGGGGCAGGTGCGGTTTACCACCGTTGCATTGTCCGAGATGGAGACGCGCATCCTGAATGCGGGGAACCATGCGCTTGAGATCGAGAAGCGGCATTTCGAGGCGCTGCGGGCGGCGGTTCTGGCGGCAAGCGGCCCGGTGGGGGCGGCAGCGCGGGCCTTGGCTGAGGTGGATCTGGCGGCAGCTTGGGCGGACCTTGCGGCGGATGAAGGGTGGTGCGAGCCGCTGGTGGATGAAAGCCGCGCCTTTGTGGTGGAGGGCGGGCGGCATCCGGTGGTGGAACGGGCGCTGCGGCGGCAGGGGGCGGGGCCGTTTGTTGCCAATGACTGCGCTTTGACCGAAGGGGAAACGCCTGCCATATGGCTGCTGACCGGGCCGAACATGGCGGGTAAGTCCACGTTTTTGCGGCAGAATGCGCTGATTGCGCTGCTGGCGCAGGCAGGGAGTTTTGTGCCTGCGCGCCGCGCGCATATCGGGGTTGTCAGCCAACTGTTCAGCCGCGTGGGGGCGGCGGATGATCTGGCGCGGGGGCGATCCACCTTCATGGTGGAGATGGTGGAGACGGCGGCCATCCTGAATCAGGCAGATGACCGGGCGCTGGTGATTCTGGATGAGATCGGGCGGGGCACGGCCACCTATGACGGGCTGTCGATTGCCTGGGCCACGATGGAGCATCTGCACGGGGTGAACCGCTGCCGGGCCCTTTTTGCCACGCATTACCATGAGATGACGGCCTTGGCGGGCAAGTTGGAGGGCGTGGAGAACGCCACGGTGCGGGTGAAGGAATGGGAGGGCGAGGTCATCTTCCTGCATGAGGTGCGGAAGGGGGCGGCGGATCGGTCCTATGGCGTGCAAGTGGCGCGGTTGGCGGGGTTGCCTGCGGCGGTGGTGGACCGGGCCAAGGTGGTTCTGGAAGCTTTGGAATCGGGCGAGCGGCAGGGGGGGGCAAGGCCGAAGGCCTTGATCGACGATCTGCCCTTGTTCAGCGTGGCCCCGGCAGCACCGCCCGCGCCGCGTGTGGTGGCGAAGGAGTCTGTCGTTGAGACGCGGCTGAAAGAGGCGTTGCCGGACGAGATGACGCCGATGGAGGCGCTACGGCTGGTCTATGAGTTGAAGGACTTGCTGAAGCCTTAGGCGAGGCGCGCGCGGAGCGCGGCATGCAGGCCGGGTGCGGCGGCGATCAGGCCATCCGAGCGGGGTGTGGGGCGGTTAAAGCGCAGGGGTTCCCCGTGCCTGTCGGTTACGGTGGCACCTGCGCGGGCGGCGATCAGGCTGCCTGCGGCGATGTCCCATTCCCAGCCTTGGCGGAAGGAGAGCATCCCGTCAAAGCGGCCTTGGCCGACGAGGGCAAGGCGATAGGCGACAGACGTGCGGAAACTGCGTTTCACATCCGGCACGCCGCCGGGCCAGAATTCGGGTTTCAGGTTCACGGCGGGGGTGAGGAGGGTTGCGCCCTCGATGGTGGTCTGGGTGCTGGCTTGGATGGGCTGGCCATTCAACGTCGCGGGGCCGTCTAGGGTGGCGGCGAAGAGGCGATCAAGCGCGGGGAGGTAGACGACACCCGCCGTCACCACCCCGCCTTTGGCCACGGCGAGGGCGTGGCTGAAGCTGTCTTCGCCTTCGATGAAGGCGCGGGTGCCGTCGATCGGATCAAGGATAAAGACATCGCGGGCGGCAAGGCGGGCGGGATCGTCGGGGGTTTCTTCGGACAACCAGCCGTAATCGGGGCGGGCGGCGCGCAGATGGTGATGCAGCGCCTCGTTCACGGCATGGTCGGCCTCTGTCACCGGGCTTTCATCGCCCTTTTGCCAGACCTTGGGATTCCGCTTCCAATAGCGAAGCGCGATGGGGCCCGCGATGCGGGCGGCCTGCACCAGAAGGGAAAGGTCGTCCTCAGGCCCCGGCAAGCGTCAGACCGTCGATCAGGCAGGAGGGGACGCGCGTGGAAAGATGCGCGCGGGCGTCATTGGCGGGGATCAGTCGCAGCAGCATGTCGCGCAGGTTGCCCGCGATGGTGCATTCGTTGACGGGATGAGAGATCACGCCGTTCTGCACCCAGAAGCCAGCCGCGCCGCGGGAATAATCGCCCGTGGTGGGGTTGATGGTGGAGCCGATCATCGAGGTGACCAGAAGGCCCGTCCCCATGTCGCGGATCAGGTCGTCGCGCGAGCGGGTGCCGGGGGTCAGGTCGATGTTCGAGGTGCTTGGCGAGGGGGGAGCCGAGGTGCCACGCGCGGCGTTGGCCGTGCTGGGCAGGCCGAGCTTGCGCCCCGTCGCGAGGTCGAGCGTCCAGCCGGTGAGGATGCCGTTCTCCACGATGGCGCGGCGGCGGGTCGGCAGGCCTTCGCCATCAAAGGGGCGGGATGCGCCGATGCGGGGGCGGTGCGGGTCTTCGATCACGGACAGGCCTGCGGGGAGGACTTGCTGCCCCAGCGCGTCGCGCAGCCAGCTTGCGCCGCGCGCGATGGCCGCGCCGTTCACGGCAGAAAGGAGGTGGCCGATCAGGGAGGAGGCGATGCGTTCGTCAAACAGGACGGGATAGGTGCCGGTGACGGGTTTCACTGCGCCCGCGCGGGATAGGGCGCGGTCGGCGGCGAGGGTGCCGATGCCTGCGGCATCAGGCAGGTCGGATTGGTATGTGCGGGATTCCCCGGCCCAGTCGCGTTCCATCCCCGTGCCTTCGCCGGTGAAGGCCACGGCCGAAAGGCTGCGCGAGGTGCGGGAATAGCCGCCGGAAAAGCCATTTGACGCGGCAAGGTGCATGGCGCGGGCGGAATAGCCTGCCGATGCCTCGACCTGCGTGATGCCTTTGGCGGCGAGGGCAGCGGATTCGACTGCGCGGCAATCGGATTCCAGCGTGGCGGCATCGGGTTCTGGGGCGGGATCAGCAAGGTCGAGCGCGGCGAGGTCCCATTCGCGGGCGATGGCGTCGGGGTCGGCCAGACCGGCATAGGGGTCATTCGGAGCCTCGCGCGCCATGGCGACGGCGCGTTCGGCAAGGGCCGCGATGGTGCGGTCGGATATGTCCGAGGAGGACACGCAGGCCTGTTTGCCGCCGAAAAGGACACGGAGGCCAATTTCCGTGCCCTCGGCCCGTTCGGCCTGTTCCAGCGCCCCACGGCGAACGTCGATGGTGGTGGAGGTGCCGTGGATGGCCAACGCATCCGCCGCCTCGGCCCCGGCCTTGCGGGCGGCGTCAAGAAGGCGGGCGGTGAGGTCGGGAAGCGATGCGGTCATGGCCTGTCCTTTGGCGGGAATGCCTTGCAGGTAGTCCGGCAGGGGCGGCTGTGCAAGCGGGGACGGCACAGCGAAAGGCCCCCGCCAAGGGGCGGGGGCCTGCGCCGTGGTCAAGGCGTTATTGCAACTGCTGGCCGTTGGCGAAGAAGCCGCCATCCTTGAATTCAAGGACCGAGGTCAGTTCGTCTTCGCCCGTGGCATTGGCGAACATCGACAGCATCATGCGGAAACCCATCGCCTGATCCTGCGGCAGAAGGCCCATGGCAACCAGCTTGTCCATCAGGGTGTTGCCACCCACGAGTTTCAGGTCGATCTGACCTGTTGGCGCTGGCATGCCGCCAAAGCTGACCAGATCGGTGTTGTCGAAGGTCAGCGCCCCGGTGCCGGTGAGTTCGGCCCCTGCGATCTTGGCGCGCAGTTCGGTGATGTCGAGGGAATTCAATTCGCCGGGAGGAGCGTCGCCCAGCGTCGCCATCGCCGCCTCGTCCATCAGGCTGGTGGTCAGCGTGGCGGTTCCCTTGGTGTCGATCACCAGCGTGGCCGGATCGCGCGGAAGCTGCTGGGTCGGGTCGATGATGGCCCAAATCTCTTCCGAAATGCTGAGATCGGCGATCCGGGTGAGGAAGGCGAAATCGGCAGGCGCGCCAGACGGCCCGACCGGCATGAGGAAGCTGAAAGCCGCCTCGCCGTAGTTCAGGTTGACCTGTGGGAAGGGGATGGTGGGGGCGGACATCGTCATCGCCACGCCCTTTGTACCTGCGGAATAGGACAGGCGCGAAGCATCCATGGCAAAGCCGAGGCTGCTGCTTTCGCCCGTCAGGTTGACCTTGGTCAGGCCGGTGGGATCGGTCACCTCCATGTCATAGGTGGTGGCGCCTGCGTTGACCGTGCCTTCGGTGGCAAAACCTGCTTGAAGCGCGGCGGCCATGTCGGCCATGGCCTCGGCCGAAAGCAGCGTGCCATTGGTGGTGCCGGTGATATTGGCCACGTTCATGGTCAGCTTCACGGTGGAAGGGCCAGCGCCTTCGCCCTCAGCGGGGCTGGGATCAAGATCGGTGCCGTTGACCGTAAGGGTCAGGCTGTCGGCGGCAAAGCTGCTGGTGAGGTCGGAGGTTTCGCCTTCACCCGCCGAGAAAAGGTATGAGCCGGTAACGTTGGTCAGCACCGCCTCGGCCGTGGTGTCGATCGCCTCGGCGGCGACGCCTTCGATGCTGCCAAGGGCCACGGTCAGGGTGGGGGCGGTGAAATCATAAGTGGTTTCCGCCGCATCCCCGGACGCGATGATCGTAAGGTCAGGCTGCGTCACATCAATGGTGACAGTGGTGGGTTCGCCATCCGCCTCATCCGCTGGCGGATCGAAGGTGAGTGAGATCGGATAGTTTTCCGACATGGTCACGGCGACGGTGCCATCGCCCTGATCGGTGAAGACCATCTCTTCGATGCTGCCTTCGCCGGTTACGCCTTCTTGTGCGATGCCAAGGGTCAGGCCGGTGACAACAAGCGCATCGCCATCGCGGGCAACGCTTTCGGTGGTGACGGTCTGGCCATTGCCTTGGATCAGGGCAAGCCAGTTTTCCCAAACCTGTTCGGGGGTCACGTCGGCCATAGCCGGCGCGGCAAGGATCATAACCAAGGCGGTGCTGCCTGCCAGCTTGCGGATGCGCATAATCAACCTCGTATCGATGCGAAAAATCTCTTGGCGCGGAGCATCCACCCCGGTGATGGCCGGGTCAAGGGTTTCCAACGCCGCGACGGCATGGCTTATGTCGGTGGCAGAATTGTGAAGGCGGAGGGTATATGCGACGGTTTCGACCGCTTTTGGTGCCTGCGAGGCAGGCATTACCTTCAAGGCAAGTGGAATGCATATGCGACTGATGGTTATTGGCGGGACGCGATATTCGGGTCGTACGCTTCTGGAACTTTGCGCCGAGAATTCAGCCTTTTCCGAGGTGTGTGTGGTCAGTCGTCGCGCCGTGGAAATGAAAGGCGTCACCTCGGTCGTGCTTGACCGTAAGGATGAGAACGCCCTTCGGCAGGCCATATTGGCCTTTGCGCCGGACGTCTTGGTCGACATGATCTGCTATGATGGTGCTGATGCCGCAGCCATGGGGCGGATGGACGGCGAGGGGTCGCTTCGTTGTGTTCAGCACTATGTGGTCATTTCGACATTCTTCCTAAATCAGCACGATGTATCAGCTTTCGGCATATCTGCTGGTTCGGACGCAGCTGAAATTGCACGGATCGCCGATGGCTACACACGTCGCAAGGCACAGATGGAATGGCAGCTTGCCCATTCATCACTGCATGAGCGTTCGACGACCCTGCGCTTGCCTTTCATCTTTTCAAGAGACGACTACACTGATCGGTTCCAGACCTTCT
Source organism: Fuscovulum ytuae (assembly GCF_029953595.1). Lineage (NCBI taxonomy): Bacteria > Pseudomonadati > Pseudomonadota > Alphaproteobacteria > Rhodobacterales > Paracoccaceae > Fuscovulum > Fuscovulum ytuae. Next base: position 2,815,140 of record NZ_CP124535.1, read on the forward strand.
GCCGGTTGGCCAGAACCAGGCCGGTCGAGAGTTTCGGACAGGAGCCTAGGTTTTCGATGATCGAGAAGACCGATACTGCAAAAGCGATCATGGCCTTGGCCAGCCAGCCGCCACGAGGGCTTTGCGCTGCGTGCAATCCCGGAAGTGTTTCGGCCAGAGATCTTGCAAAGCTCATCGTGGAAGAGGGGAGTGTTGTTTCACAGACTGGTGAGATGGCAGAGGTACCCTATTCTGTGATGAAGAATTTGGAGTTGGCATGTGCGGAGGGAGTCTCGCTGCGATCTTTGCGCGCCGCAGTGATTGAAGAGGCACGCAATGTCCGGTGACACAAAAGCCCCAGAGCCATTTTCGCAACTGGCGATGATCCGGGCCGAAGATCGCGGCGGCGCGCGGGTCATCACGCTGGACCGGGCCGGAAAGGCGAATGCGCTGACAAGGGATATGCTGGCGGCGCTGGACGCTGCGGTGGCGCAGGCGGCGGCGGAGGGCGTGGCCGTGCTGATCCTGACCGGGGCGGGAAAGGTGTTTTCCGCCGGGGCAGACCTTGAAGGCATGGCGCAAGGCTTGGGCCATGCCCCGGAATGGGAGGTGCTGTCGGCGCGGATCGCGGCCTTTCCGGGGCTGACATTGGCCGCGCTGAACGGAACGTTGGCGGGGGGTGCCTTTGGCATGGTGCTGGCCTGCGACCTGCGTGTGGCGGTGCCGGGGGCCGAATTCTTTTATCCAGTGATGAAGCGGGGCTATCTGCCGCAACCTTCCGATCCGCGGCGTCTGGCGGCGCTGGTGGGGCCAGCAAGGGCCAAGCAGATCATCCTTGCGGGCCGCCGCATCGGCGCGACCGAGGCGCGGGATTGGGGTCTGGTCGATCTGGTGGCAGAGGATGCCGTTGAAGCTGCGCTGGGTCTTGCCGCCGATGCGCTGGGCGCGGAAGGGGTGCATGTACGCCGGATGAAGGCGATGTTCTAACGGGTATCAGCGCCGCCTTTTCGGCACAGGGGACAGGAATTCGGGCGGCCGCTTGGCGATCCAAGTCAGGAAACCTTCCATCCGTGGATCGGCGCGGATCGCCTCGGGCGTGTTGAACTGGCGGGCGAGTTCGGATTCGGTGAATCGGGCGTGGATTTCCTTGTGGCAGATGTGATGGACAAGCACCGTCGGCCCCCCCTTGCCCCCTTTCAGTTTCGGGATCAGGTGGTGCAGGCTTTGCGGCACGTCCTCTGGGATGGGGCGCAGACAGAGGGGGCAGATCGGGTCCATATGCGGATGATGGCGCGGAAGGTGCTGGGGGCAAGATGGATGCGCTGGTGATCGGGGCAGGGCCTGCGGGCCTGATGGCGGCAGAGGAACTGGCCCATGCCGGCCGGCGGGTGGTGATCTGCGAGGCCAAGCCCTCGGCAGGGCGCAAGTTCCTGATGGCCGGGAAATCGGGGTTGAACGTCACGAAGGATGAGGGGGAGGCCGATTTCCTTGCGGCCTATGGCGGGGGCTGGCTTTCGCCGGTCTTGCAGGAGTTCGGGCCGCAGGAGGTGATGGCTTGGTGCCGCGCGCTGGGGCAGGAGGTGTTCACCGGCACGTCAGGGCGGGTGTTTCCGGTGGCGATGAAAGGGTCACCCCTGCTGCGGGCTTGGCTCGCGCGGTTGGGCGCGGCGGGGGTGGCGCTGCGGCTGCGCTGGCGCTGGACGGGGTTTCAGGGGGACGGTTGGCGGTTCGACACGCCCGATGGGGTGCAGGTGCTGCATCCCCGCGTGGTGGTGCTGGCGCTGGGCGGGGCAAGCTGGCCAAGGCTGGGGTCAGATGCGGCATGGGTGCCTTGGTTGCAGGAAAAGGGGGTGGAGGTTGCGCCGTTCCGGCCTGCGAACATGGGTTTCGTGGTGGATTGGTCCGCGCATATGGCGCGGCATTTCGGCCAGCCGGTAAAAGGCGCGGCGCTGCTGGTGGGCGGCAGGCGGGAGAGAGGGGAATTCGTCGTCTCGGCGCGCGGGATCGAAGGGGGCGGGGTCTATGCCGTCTCGGCTGCGTTGCGCGAAGGGGCGAGGCTGGCGCTGGATTTCCTGCCGGATGTGGCCGAGTCGGAGGTTGCGGCGCGACTGGCGCGGATGAAACCGGGCGAGACGCGGGCCAATCGGCTGCGCAAGCTGGGGCTGTCGCCGGTGGCGGCGGCGCTGGTCATGGAATTTGGGCGCGACATGCCCATCGAGGCGGCGGCAAAGCGGCTGCCCCTGGCCTTGGCGGGCCCGCGACCGATTGCCGAGGCCATCTCAAGCGCCGGGGGCATCACGCAGGCTGCACTGACCGAAGGGCTGGAACTTAAGGCGCTGCCGGGGGTCTTTGCCTGCGGCGAGATGCTGGATTGGGAGGCCCCGACGGGTGGTTATCTGCTGACCGGCTGCTGGGCGACAGGGCGCTGGGCCGGGCGGGCGGCGGCTTTGGTGGGAAGCCAAGAAAGATGAGTATTTGGGCCAAGATGAAGGGGTTGGGTCTTCATCTTGGCAAAATTACTCTCAGGGGGTGAATTGGCACGCCGCAGGCGGGACAAGAGGGGGCGGAACGCCCCTTGAACGCGGAGCCGGACGCGCGGCACGCGCGGGAGGCGACAGGAAAGGCTTGCGCGACCCGCTTGCGGGCCGCGCGCAATGCTGTTCAGCCGTGCTTGATCATCACATGACGGACGACGGTGTAGTCTTCCAGCGCATAGGCCGACATGTCCTTGCCATAGCCAGATTGCTTCAACCCGCCATGGGGCATTTCATTGGTCAGCATGAAATGCGTGTTGATCCAGGTGCAGCCATAGCGCAGGCGGGCCGCTGTCGCCATGGCGCGGCCCACATCCTTGGTCCATACCGAAGAGGCAAGGCCGTAATCGCTGTCATTGGCCCATGCCACGGCCGTGTCCACATCCGAGAAGGGGGTGATGGAGACGACGGGACCAAAGACCTCGCGCCTTACAATCTCATCCTCCTGCTTTGCGCCTGCGATGACGGTGGGGCGGTAGTAATAGCCCTGATCCATCACCTCGCCCCCGGTGGTGATTTCGATATGGTTCACCTCGCGGGCGCGGTTGACGAAGCTGGCCACGCGGTCGCGCTGGCGCAGGGAAATGAGGGGGCCAATTTCGTTGGTGCTGTCATCTTCATTCCCCAGCGCGATGGTGGAGACGGCAGAGGTGAGATCGGCCACCAAACGATCATAGACCTTTTTGCCCGCATAGATGCGGCAGGCTGCGGTGCAGTCTTGGCCTGCGTTGTAATAGCCGAAGGCGCGCAGGCCATCGACGACCTCGGCCACGTCGGCATCGTCAAAGACGATGACCGGGGCTTTGCCGCCCAGTTCCAGATGGGTGCGTTTCACCGTCTTGGCGGCGGCGTCGAGCATCTTTTTCCCTGTGGCCACATCACCGGTGAGTGAGATCATGTCCACTTGCGGGTGGTTGATCAGGTAGTTGCCGACCGTCTGGCCGCGGCCGGCCACGATATTGACCACGCCTTCGGGCAGTTCTTCGGCCAGTATCCGCGCCATCTTGAGCGCGGTGAGCGGTGTTTGTTCCGACGGTTTGAACACCACGGTATTTCCCCCACCGATGGCGGGGCCGAGTTTCCATGCCATCATCATCAGCGGATAGTTCCACGGCGCGATGGAGGCGATGACGCCGATGGCGTCGCGCCGGATCATGGAGGTGTGGCCTGCAAGGTATTCGCCCGCCACTGCGCCATGTTGGCAGCGCACGGCACCGGCGAAGAAGCGGTAGCAATCGACGATGGCAGGGATTTCGTCGTTGCGCGCGGCGTTGATGGGTTTGCCGCAATTCAGGGCCTCAAGCGCGGCGAAGGAATCCGCCTCGGCCTCGACCCGGTCTGCGATGCGCAGAAGGGCGGCCGCGCGTTCGGCGGGGGTGGTGCGGGACCATGTGTCGAACGCCTTGCGCGCGGCGGCGACGGCGCGGTCGACTTGGGTGGTCGATGCCTCTGGCACCTCAAGGATCAGGCCGCCGGTGCGGGGGTTGAGGATCTGTTCCTTGGCTTCTTGCCCGGCCTCGAAGGAGGAGCCGATCAGAAGCTGGGTGTCGATGGTCATGAGTGCGCTGTCCATGTGGACCTCCCTTTGGTCATTTGCCCGAACCGGCGGTGTCAGACCCGCCGCGGGTGAGGTAATAGGCGATGAGGATGGGGACGAAGGTGGCGAGGAAGACGACGATGGCGACGACGTTCGTCACGGGACGTTGCCGGGGGCGGACCAGTTCCTGAAGCATCCAGATGGGCAGGGTGCTTTGCTGGCCTGCGGTGAAGGTGGTGACGATCACCTCGTCAAAGGACAGCGCGAAGGCGAGCATGCCGCCTGCAAGCAGGGCCGTGCCGAGGTTCGGCAGCAGGACATAGCGGAAGGTCTGAAAGCTGTTGGCACCGAGGTCGGCCGAGGCCTCCAAGATACCGCCGGACAGGCGGCGGAAGCGGGCGACGGCGTTGTTATAGACGATCACGATGCAGAAGGTCGCGTGGCCGAGGATGATGGTCCATGTCGAAAAGGGGATGTCCATGATCGAGAAGGCCGACCGCAGCGACATGCCGGTGATGACGCCGGGCAGCGCGATGGGCAGGATGATGAGAAGGCTGATCTGTTCGCGTCCGAAAAAGGACGTGCGGGCCATGGCGGCAGAGACGAGGGTACCGAGGATCATGGCAAGGAAGGTCGCGATGGTGGCGACCCAGAGCGACAGGTAAAGGGGCGGCCAGATATCGGCACGGTTCCATGCCACGCCGAACCATTGGGTGGTCAGGCCGGGGGGCGGGAATTGATAGGATTTGTCCTCGGTTGTGAAGGCATAGAGGAAGATCAGCAGGATCGGCAAATGCAGGAACAGTAGCCCGCCGATGGCTGCGATCTTCAGGCCGAGGGAGGCGCGGTCAGAGTGCATCGAAGGCCCCCTTCCGCTTTGCGATCATCAGGTAGATCAGCATGATCACGATCGGGACCACGGCGAAGGCGGCGGCGAGAGGGATGTTCCCGGCGGTGCCCTGCAACTGATAGACCGCCAGCCCGATGAAGCGGGCCGAGGTGCCGACGATCTGCGGGATGATGTAGTCCCCCATGGTCAGCGAGAAGGTGAAGATCGACCCTGCGATCACCCCCGGCATGGCAAGCGGCAGGATCACGCTGCGGAAGGTTTGCGCCCGTGACGCGCCAAGGTCGGCGGATGCCTCAAGCATCGAATTGGGCACGCGTTCCAGTGACGCCTGCATGGGCAGGATCATATAGGGCAGCCAGACATAGACGAAGACGATGAAGGTGCCCAATGGGCTGGTGGAGAGACTGTTTCCGCCAATGGCGGGTATGGCGAGGATGGCGTTCAGGATCATCGACAGGCCCACGCCTTCGGCGGCCCAGGTGATGATGCCTTCCTTGGCAAGGATCAGTTTCCACGCATAGACCTTGACGAGGTAGGACGACCAGAGGGGCAGCATCACGCCAAGGTAGAAGACGGCCTTCCATTTGCCGCGCGCGAAGCGGGCGGCGTAATAGGCGATGGGGAAGGCGATCACCGCGCAGCCGATGGTGACGGCGGCAGACATCACAAGCGTGCGGATGATGATATCAAGGTTCTGGGCGCGGAAGAGTTCGGCATAGGTCTTGAGGGTGAATTCCTCTTTCACAACGCCGGAGAATTCGTCGATCGAATAGAAGGATTGCAGCAAGAGCGCCGCGAGAGAGCCGAGGTAGACCGCGCCAAGCCAAAGCAGAGGCGGGGTAAGCAGGACCACCAGCAAGAGGCGTGGGCGACGCCAGAAAAGCGCGGTCAGCCTGTCGGCAAGCCCGCGTTCGGGCAGGATGGCGGGGGTGGGGGAGGTCATCCCTCGCCCTCCATCACATGCAGCGCGGTGGGGTCGAAGGCGAGGCCGACGGTGGCGCCGGGGTCTGGCACAGGCTGGCCTGCGGGCAGAAGGGCCGCGACTTCGGTGCCGTTCAACGCGATGGACAGGCGCGAGCCCGACCCAAGATAGCGGATGCCGGTGACGGTGCCAGACAGCGCCACGCCATCGGCGGCGGTCACGCGGAGCATTTCGGGGCGGAGGGAGGCCCATTTCAATGGGCCGCCGAAGGCGCGCGTCACTTCGGGCGGCAGGACGTTGGAAGAGCCGACGAAATCGGCCACAAAACGGGTGCGGGGGCGGGCATAGACCTCGGCCGGGGTGCCGATCTGGGCGATGCGGCCTTCGTTGAAGACGGCAAGACTGTCGGCCATCGACAGCGCCTCGCCCTGATCATGGGTGACGAAGACGAAGGTGATGCCAAGGCGGGCTTGCAGGGCCTTGAGTTCATCCTGCATCGCCTCGCGCAGTTTCAGGTCGAGCGCACCGAGGGGTTCGTCGAGCAGCAGGACCTTGGGTTCGTTCACCAGCGCGCGGGCAAGGGCGACGCGCTGACGCTGACCGCCGGACAGTTGGGCGGGCTTGCGGTCGCCATAGCCTTCAAGTTTGACCAGCGCGAGCATCTCTTCGGCGCGACTGTCGCGGGTGCGGCGGTCCACGCCTTTGACCATCAGGCCATAGCCCACGTTGTCGCGCACATTCATATGGGGGAACAGCGCGTAATCCTGAAAGACGGTGTTCACGTTGCGCCGATTCGGGGGGATGTCGCCCACGTCTTGCCCGAAGATGCGGATCGTGCCGCCTGTGGGTTTTTCAAACCCCGAGATCAGACGCAGGCAGGTGGTCTTGCCCGATCCCGAAGGGCCGAGCATGGCGAAGAAAGACCCTTCCGCGATGGTCAGATCGACATCGTCCACCGCCTTTACCGGGGCGGAGGCGGGGCCGAAATGGCGGGAAACGCGGAGGAATTCGACAGCGGCGGTCATGAAGGGGCAGGCCTCGACAGGCAAAACAGGACGGGAGGGTGCGCGCGGGAACGCGCACCCTGTTTGGGTCGGAAAGGGGGCCGGTCAGCGGCCGCCGATCACGCCGATATAGTCAGACACCCAGCGGTAATAGGGCACACAGGTATCTTCGCCCTGCGAGCAGTCGGCGACCGGGGTGGTCCAGAAGCGGATCTTTTCAAAATCGTCCAGACCGTTGGCGGTGCAGCCTTCTGCCGTCTGCATGCCGCGCCCATCGGTGCAGGCGGCGGGAACCGACGGGTTCGCGCCGAACCAGACCGAGAGGTCGGATTGCAGGTTCGAGGCAAGCTGATGTTCGAACCACATATAGGCGCAGTTCGGATGTTCGCTGTCGGCATGCAGCATGGTGGTATCGGCCCAGCCAGTGGCACCTTCCTGCGGGATGACAGAGGCGACAGGCGCGCCACCGGCCTTGAGCAGGTTCACTTGGAATGGCCATGACCCGGAGGCGACCACGCCCTCATTCTTGAAATCGTCGATCTGGATGAAGGCGTCATGCCAGTAGCGGCTGACCAGTTCACGCTGCCCGCGTAGCAGATCCAGCGCGGCCTTGTATTGATCTTCGTTCAGTTCATAGGGCGAGGTGATGCCAAGTTCCGGCTTGTGGAACATCAGGTATTGCGCGGCATCGGCAACGTGGATTGGTCCGTCATAGGCCTGCACGCGGCCCTTGTTCGATTGGCCATCCGACAGGGTCATTTCTTCAAAGACGACGTTCCAGCTGGTCGGCGGTTCCTTGAACACCTCGGTGTTGTACATCAGGACGTTCGGCCCCCACATGTACGGCACGCCATAATGCTTGCCGTCCACGGTGTGCCAAGGCGCGTCCTGAAGGCGGGGGTCGATGGTGGACCAAGACGGAATCAGGTCCTTGTTGATTTCCTGCACACGTCCACCCGCGATCAGGCGGAGCGAGGCGTCGCCCGAGGCGGTGACAAGGTCAAAACCGCCTTCGTTCATCAGGGCAACCATCTCGTCCGAGGTGTTCGCCGTCTTCACGCTGACTTTGCAGCCAGAGGATTCTTCGAATTTCGTGACCCAGTCGAAGGCCGGGTCGGTTTCGCCGCGTTCGATATAGCCCGCCCATGCAACGATGGAGAGTTCGCCTTCGCCGGGGCCGATTTCGGTCATTTGGGCAAGGGCGGGGCTAAGGCCGGTGATCAGGGCGAGGGCTGTGGTGGCGGCAAGCTTCAGGCTGCGTGTGGTCATGCTGGTTGATCTCCCGTTGGATGGCGCGCAGGCGCGCGCATGCCGGTTTTCCGGTCATGGAGCATAAGCGTAGGCAGGGCGCAGCGTTTCGCAATATCAAAACGCTGATGGGTGCATTCGGTTTTTCCGATGGCTGAGCGAGGGCGGCAGGGGTGCGGTTGTGAAAACCAGCTTGGTTTGTCCATTTTGGGGTCTGTTGGTCCGTTCGGGCAGGATAAGCATGTTCACTGATCCCTAAGTCATTGAATTTATGTCTGGGCGGTTACCCTCCCTCTTCCTGCGATCCTCCCTCCTGCGGATCGACGGAAGAGGATGGTCCCGGTCGAGAAGAGCAGAGAGAAACGCAGCCCCCAGAGGCCGACGGTTAGCGAAATGACGTTTGACGCTCGCACCCTTTGAACCCAGCGGATTGAGCGTCGGGAGTATCGGGAGACATTTCCCATGATCAGACAGCCTGAAAGAAGCGCTTCGCTGCCACTTTCCCTCTATCTCGCGGACCACGCAGCGGCGATCCCCAACGCTGCGGATCACCTTGGCGGGCCAGCGCTCGCCAAACGGGTCCGGTTGGTCATCAATGATGCCCGCCTTGGGCCAGAGCCCCCAAGGCGGTTGATCGCCGCCATTGAACGGCTTTGCACGGAGGTGGACGAGCGGTCGAAAACCCCCGCCAGGGCTTGCCGCAACACTTGGCAGGCCTCCGTTGAACAGGACTTCGCTGTTCGGGCGGATAGGGCAAACTTGATCCGGTAAGCGCAACGAATGAAACGCACCCTCTTTGGCCGTGCCAAGCGATGTCGTCCTGACCCTTGTGTTCCGTTGAGGCGAAAAAGCCTGCTCTGAGCTGTGGGGTTCGGAAGATACCAGCACTGTCACCGACACGGCCTTGAAGAAACCGCGCTACGCCGCCTCCGCGCCCCCCTTCACGCCCGTGATGTAGGAAACGATATCGTTCCCGTCCGTCTCGTCCTTTCGCAGTGAAGCCACGATCCGCCCGCGCCGGAAGACCACGATCCGGTCAACCAGATCGAAGACCTGCCGCAAGTTGTGCGAAATCAGGATCAGTGGCACGCCCCGGTCCTTGAGCCCGCGGATGATGTTCTCGACCTGCGCAGTCTCTTGAACGCCCAAGGCTGCCGTCGGTTCGTCCATGATCACCAGTTTCGATGCGAAAGCTGCCGTCCGCGCGATGGACACACATTGCCGCTGACCGCCCGACATATTGCGGATCGGGTTGTCCACGTTCGGGATTTTCACCGCCGTCGTTTTCAGCGCCTCCAGCGTCCGTTCCCGCATCGCCTTGCGGTCAAGGATGGAGAAGGGCCCCAGACGAAACTTGAACAGTTCCCGCCCAAGGAACAGGTTCGAGGGCACGTCCAGATCATCGGCTAGGGCCAACGTCTGGAACACCGTCTCGATCCCCGCCTCGCGCGCCTCAAGCGGACCTGTGAAATGCACGGGACGGCCATCGAAGAGGATATCCCCGGCCGTCCGCTGTTCAACCGCTGTGACCTGGCGGACGAACGTGGATTTGCCCGCCCCGTTATCGCCCACCACGGCGACATGTTCGCCCTCATGCAGGACGAAATTCGCATCCTCCAGCGCATGCACGCCACCGTAATGCTTGGTAAGGCCCCGCGTTTCCAGAATGATCTTTGACATCCCGCTCACCCCCGTGCCCTTGCGCGTTGCCGCCACTGGTCCAGAACCACGGCGCCCACGATGATCGCGCCCTTGACCATTTCTTGGTAATAGGCATCCAGCCGGATCGACGTGAAGCCCGAGATGATCACCGAAAAGATCGCAGCGCCCAGCACTGTGCCAAGGATGGACCCGCGCCCACCAGCCAGCGACACGCCCCCGATCACCGCCATGGCGATGGCGTCCAGCTCATACATCACACCCATCCCGGCCTGGGCCGTCAGGTTCTTTGATGTCAGCAGAACCGCCGCCACCGCCGCCAGCATCCCGGCAATTGCGTAGACCAGAACCTTGTGCTGATCGACATTGATGCCCGACATCCGCGCCGCCGCCTCATTCGACCCGATGGCATAGCTGCGCTTGCCGTAAAGCGTGTATTTCATGATCAGGTGGAACAGCACGGCAAGGATGACGAAGATCACCGCCGGGTTCTGCCCCTGCCAGCTGAACAGGCCAAAAGTCAGACCTCCCAGCAAATCGCCATTGGCAAGGTTGCCATAGGTTTCGGTCGGAAAACTTACCGGTTGACCGTTCGACCACCAACGCGCCACGCCGCGCGCCGATACCATCATCCCCAGCGTGGCGATGAAGGGCGGGATGCGCGTATAGGCCACCAGCAAACCGTTCACGAGGCCGGCCAGCAACCCGCAAGCAAGTCCGACCGCGATCGGCACGATCACCGGGAGGTCCATCGCCCAGTCGCCAAAGATTGCCTTCGGGTTCGGATTGCCATTCACCATCGCCGTTTGCGCAAAGCTCATCACGATCATCGCCGTCGCCCCGACGACTGACCCCGATGACAGGTCGATCCCGCCGATGATGATGACCTGCGTCACGCCGATGGCGATGATCCCGATGATGGCCACCTGCAAGATCATGATATCCAGCCGCTGCTGGTTAAAGATCGCATCCACGTTGTCGCGCATGTTGAACAGGAAGGAACCGCCCTGCATGCGGTTCAAGACCTCGAAGATCACGACGATCAGGATCAGCGCCCCGAAGACATTCCATTCGGGCGCGCGGGTTCGTTTTGACGGATCGTATTTCAGGCCCCCAAGGCCATGGGTCGCGTCGGCCACGGCGTTCTCCCCCCGTTATGATACCTTTTCATCCTGACATATCCGGCTCAGGAATAAAGGAGGGCGGCGGTCGGACCGCCGCCCCCATCTGCCCATAAAGGGATCAGTTCTTGCTCAGATAGTTTGCGATATTGGCCGGGGTGACCAGTTCGAAGGGCACATAGACCTTCTGATCCACCGTCTCACCGGCCGCCAGCTTCACCGCTGCATCCAGCGCGCCGCCGCCCTGTGCTGCCGCGTTCTGGAACACGGTGATGTCCAACTCGCCCGCCTGCATCGAGGCCAGCGCATCCTGCGTCGCGTCCACGCCCGACACGATGACCGACGCCATGTCGATGCCCGCCGCCTTCATCGCCTGGATCGCACCAAGTGCCATCTCGTCGTTGTTGGCGAGGACGCCGTCAAAGGCGGCACCGGTCGACAGCCAGTTTGTCATCAGGTTCTGCGCCTGATCGCGCGACCAGTTGGCGGTCTGCTGGTCGATCACATTGACTTTCACGGCGCATTCGCCCGCTTCCATCACGTCATAGTAGTTCTGGGTGCGCTGCACGGCGGCTTGGTTCGACAGCTCGCCCTGCATGACATAGACGCTCACATCGGTCTTGCCCGCAGCGGCCCACTGGTTGCACTGCTCGATAAAGCCCTGACGCGAGGACTCGGATTCGTTCGACGCCACGAAGGCCTGATTGTCGGGCAGGCTGTCCACGTTGATCGGCTGGCGGTTCACATAGACAAGCGGCACGCCAGCGGCGGCTGCCGCATCGGTCATCGCCTGCGTGGCCGAGGTGTCGACCGGGTTCACGATGATCGCATCCACGCCATTGGCGATGAAGTTATTGATCTGGTCCAACTGCTTGGCAACGTCGTTCTGTGCGTCTTCAATCTGCACGGAAAGGCCCGCCGCATCGGCCTGTGCCTGGATGCCGTTGCGCAGCACGGTCAGGAAGTTGTCGTCAAACAGCGCCATCGACACGCCAATCCCGTCGGCCATGGCGGTGCTGCCCATCAGCGAGATGAAGCCCGCGGCGATCAAGGTCTTTTTCATTGGTTCTCTCCTCCACTGTCGGTGTCCGGCACACCGTTCTCCCTGCCGGACCGCCCCTGTTTTCCGGGCGGTATTTCGTCCGTTCAGGCCTCCACGCCGGAACGGATGAATTTCATCGAGGCCGCCAGCGCGGACCGCGGATTATCAAGGTCATGGACCTGTGGTGCAAAGGGTTCATAGCTGATCGGCCCTTCATATCCCGCCCGTCGCAACGCGCGGATTTGCGCCACGTTTCCCAGCACGTCATCGGCATCGACCAGCACGCGATGCGGATCGCGCATGTCGTCCAGCGGGATCATGTCCTTCACGCCGGAAACATGGACGATCCCCGTCAGATCTGGATAGATCGGCCCAAAGCCTGCCAGCGCGTGGTGGAAGGTATCATGCACCATGAAATAGGTGCCCACGCCCCCCACGGCATCGATCGCATCGGCCAGAACATCCTTGTAGCGCAGCGAGCAGACGGCAAAGCCCAAGGGCTCTACCATCGCCTTCAACCCGTGGGCGCGCAGCATTGGCAGGATCTCCCGCAGCGCGGTTTCTGTCACCTTGCGGCTTTCTCCCCCTTCCGTCGCCACGCCATCGTTCCGCGGGATCAGGCTCACGGCCTCGGCCCCCGCTGCGACCGCAACCTTCATCAGCGCGTCGGCCTCCGCCGCCTTGGCGTCGGACCAGTCGTTGAACATCTTGACTTCGGCAAGCGCGAGAAAGCGCAAACCCCGCGCCTTCACCGCCGCGCCGACCTCCGCCGGGTCGGCCCCTCCGAAGAGCGGGCCGGGCAGGTCGTTGCGATATTCGACGCCCACACAGCCAAGCCCTGCGGCAAGATCGGCAAATGCTTCCCACCCCAGCTTCGGGGCCGTCATGTGGTTCAGCGCGAAGGGCAGCATTCCGTGGTTTTCCTCGATCACAGGCAGTGCGCCTAACGGCCTCACTGTCTTCCCGACCCCAGAATAATGGAATTTTCATTCCACAAAAGAGAATTTTTGACGATCCCGTTCCTTGGGAAAAGATCGCTTGGCATTCTGGCAGAAAATGACGAATTTTCGTCAAGCCCGCGCATTTTGCATCGCGACCAAGGCTGGACGGGACCGTTCGCTGCGTGCCCACAGTTTGCTGCACAGAATGCGGCACAGAATGCGGCACAGCCGATTCTGCTCTCATCTCGGCCAGTGTTTGCTTTTAGATCGATTCCGCGACGTGCAATTGCATCGGCAGGAACACCTGCCCGGCCCCGACGTTGCCCCTGTCGCGCACCGCCCGCTGCATCAGGGCCAGCACCTCGCGGCACAGGTCGGGCAGCGGCGTCGCATCGACCATCGTTACCCAGCCTTGCGCCAGTGCCGCGCGGGACTCGGCGGTCACTTCGTTCACGACCAGCGCCACATCCCCCGGCCGACGGGATTGCTGCAAGGCGGCAATCGCCCCTTCCATACCGCCGCCTGCAACGAACATTCCGCGCAAATCGGGATGGCGGCTCAACAGGTTGAGCGTTGTCTCATAGGTCAATTGGCGCGTTTCAAGGTTCACGACCGTCTCTAGCACCTCTAGGTCAGGGCGCTCCTCGCGCAGATAGGCGCGAAAGCCCGTCTCGCGCAGATCATGCCCATGCCAACGCGCGCCCCCAACGAAAATGGCCACTTTTCCCGCGCCCTTTGCCGAAAGCGAGATCATCCAAGCCGCCGTCCGGCCGACCTTTAGGTTGTTGAGCCCGACATACCCCGCCCTTACACCTTGCGCGAAATCCGACAGGAGCGAAAAAACCGCGACACCTTCGGCCTTAAGGTCTTCTACAGCTGCCGTGATCTCTGGATGGTTCACCGCTGTTGCGGCAATCACATCGCAGCGCCCCGCCATCCCCCGGATCAAGCCCGCCACTTCGTTCGGCGATTGGCTGGCGGCGAACTCCAGAACAAGTTGCCCCTTCACCCCGGGCAATTGCGCCACCGCCGCGCGGAACTCGCGTGCCATGTTCTGATAGAACTCCTGCCCCTGCTTGTGCAGCAGCACCCCAAAGCGGATTGTCGTGACCGCCCGCGGCCCATCCCCCACCAGCCGCGCCGCCGCCGGATGCCCGATCCGCAATGCCGCCTCAAGCACCGCAGCGCGAGTCGCCGCGGCAACCGCCTCACGACCGTTCAGCAAACGGTCAACGGTCGCCACTGAAACCCCAGCCGCTGCCGCCAGTGCCGCCATGCCCGGACGCCTTGCCATGCTTCACCTGATGTTTTTTCGTCAAACGCGAGCATAACTATGACGAAAATTTTGGAACGTCCAGCTTTCCATCTTTCAACTTTCGGAACGATCATTCTACCTTGGATAAAAGCTCGCAGGCAGTGCGCTCGTTGCTGGAGGGATGGAAATGGCAAAAAGAGATTACAGCCTTCTTGGCCCGGATGGCGCCCGCGCTGTTGAAACCGGGCTGGCGGCGGCAGAGTGGTACCACACGGATATACCCCGCAAGGTAATGAAAGAATTGATGCAGCGGTCGGACGCGCCGGCCATCCGCGACACGATCCTTCTTTACGGCTGCATGGTCGCTTTCGCGGCGGGTGGCATTGCCCTGTGGGGGACGTGGTGGTGTGTGCCTTTCTGGCTGGCCTATGGGGTGCTTTACGGGTCTGCGTCGGATTCTCGTTGGCATGAATGCGGGCATGGCACGGCCTTCCGCACGCCGTGGATGAACAACGCCGTCTATGAAATCGCGTCGTTCATGATCATGCGCAATTCCGCCACATGGCGGTGGAGCCATGCCCGCCACCACACCGACACCTATATCGTGGGCCGCGACCCGGAAATCGCGATCATGCGCCCGCCCGCCTTCGTCAAGCTGATCGGCAGCTTCTTTGGCATCCCCGAGGTGATCGATTTCGTCCCCCGGATGATCCGCAACGCCTTTACTGGCCCAACGGCAGAGGAACGCACCTTCGTTCCACAATCCGAATGGGGCAAGGTGCAGCGCGTGGCACTGATCTATTGCGCGATCTATGCCGTGACCCTTGGGGTGGCGGTCTGGATGGGCTCCATCCTACCGCTTATGGTGATTGGTCTGCCGCGCATTTATGGCGCATGGCACCACGTCATGACGGGCCTGTTGCAACATGGTGGTTTGGCCGACAACGTCATTGATCATCGGTTGAACAGCCGGACGGTCTATATGAACCCGATCAGCCGCTTCATCTATTGGAACATGAACTACCATGTGGAACACCACATGTTCCCGATGGTTCCCTATCACGCGCTGCCGCGCCTGCATGAGGTCATCAAGCACGATCTGCCCGCGCCCAACCGATCCATCGCCGAAGCCTTTGCCGAGATGTGGCCTGCCCTGCGGCGGCAGCTGGCCTATGAGGATTATTTCCTGAAGCGCGATCTTCCCCCCACTGCAAAACCCTATCGCGAGGATTTTCATAGGGCCGCCCTTGGCGACCTGCCCGATGCCCTGCCTGCCGAGTAAGGAAGACACGATGCCCCAATGGATTCGCGCCTGCGCCACCGATGATGTGGACGAAGAAGACCTGATCCGCTTTGACCATGGTGGCGCCACCTATGCCATCTACCATTCCCCCGAAGGCGAGTTCTTTGCCACGGCCGGCCTTTGCACGCATGAGAATGTGCATCTCTGCGACGGGCTGGTGATGGGCCACCTGATCGAATGCCCGAAGCATAACGGCCAGTTCGATTATCGCACAGGCGAAGCGAAGCGCGCGCCCGTCTGCGTCAAGCTTCAAACCTTCCCCGTGAAGGTCGACGGTTCCGACGTCTATATCGAGGTGCCCTGATGGCTGCCCGCCTGACCGTCCGCGACCTTCTGGACCAACGCGGCAAGCACCAATTCGCGATGCTGCGTGTCGAAACGCTGGAAGAGGCCGAGGCGGCCGAAAAGGCCGGAGTGGAACTTCTCTCGGTCCCGCCTGCCATGATCATGGACCGCCGCTTTCGTGAGGTGGCACCCACCGCCTTTGCTTTTCCCGGCGACAATTTCTACGAAATCGGGGATACCGGCGATTTCCTGAAATGGGCCTTTCCGCTTTATAAGCATGGGGCGGACGGCTTCTATTGCTCTGGCTCGCTTCGGACCATCCGCGCGATGGCTGAGCATGGCCTGCCGGTCTGCGGCCATGTGGGGCTCATTCCGTCGAAACGCACTTGGACCGGTGGGTTCAAGGCGGTGGGTAAGACACTGGAAACGGCGCAACTTGTCTGGCGACAAATCAGGGCGCTGGAAGAGGCGGGTGCCTTCGCGGCTGAAATTGAGGTCGTGCCCTTTGCGATCACCAAGGCCATCGCGGAACGGACGAACCTTTTCCTGATCTCGATGGGGGCTGGCCCGGCGGGCCATGCGCAATATCTGTTCACCGATGATGTTTTGGGCCAGAACCGTGGCCATATCCCGCGCCATGCGAAGGTCTATGCCGATTTCGCAACCGAACAGGACAGGCTTCAAGCCATGCGCGTCACGGCGATGTCGGCCTTCGCGGCAGATGTCCATGGTGGGGCCTATCCGGGGCCAGAGCATCTGGTCGCCAGTGAGGCAGACGTCGTCGCCACATTTCGTGATTGGCTGGATCAGGAAGCCTGATCCCGAAGTGGCAGGAGAGGGGTCACGATCCGTCACCCTTGCCTGATCCAAGGCGCGATGGATGGGGCGGTCGGCCAATCGTATCGCACGCCGCCACTTTGACGTCAGCGATCCTGTTGCAATCGGGTGCGGACTGGCCCGTTGCCCGGATCAATGAACATGATTTCCAACCCAAGCTGGTCGTGACGGCAAGGGCCGTTCCTATGTCGTGGATCATCGAATCGGTGCCATCCAAAGGGTGTCGGCGCGAGAGTCTTTGCGTCTGACTGGGTGTCTGGTTGGTTTGATCGGCAAAACGAAAGTTTCAGACGTCTGTCGGAAACCTTTCCAGAAACGCGATGCAATCGGTCCAATCCTGGGGCCATTTCTGGCGGTGGAACACCCAAATACATTCAAAAATACGCAGATATTGGGGGATATGCCCCAAATAGGCGGGCGGGTTGGGCGAACCGGGTGAAATTACCCTGATGGTTGACCTTGCAAGACTGACTTTCGTGGCAAGCCGTGCGTCAGACCTTGGTCTGATCGAAGTCGGACCTTTTCCCCTCTGATGCCGCGACCATCGCAGATACGGCCAGAACAATCCCTGCGGTAGCCTTGCATTGTTGACGGATTGTCGTCCTGTGCCCCGCTTCAGGCCCGGCCTCTTCGCTGACCCGCCACGCAAACGTCCGGTGCAAGAAATTGCTCCGGCCCGAATGTTGTGCTGCCGCCGCGAGGCGGTGCGAGACGCGAGGACTTGTGATGACTGTTCTTTGGGGCCTTGACGGCACAGAGCCGACCCTCGTCGAAACCGGATTGAATGCGCCCACGGGTGGAGCGCTTTTTGCGGCGGCGGATAGTGGCGGGGCCGAGGTGGCCGTGGCCTATGTGAAAGACGGGCTGTTGACCGTCGAGTTCCTTGATGAGCAGGCGCAGGCATCGGCGGCGCGGCCACGCACGGTGCTTACCCCGGAAGGTTTGACGCTGAGCGAGGTAGAGGCTGCGGCATCTGGTGTGGTTGGTTTCGCAGTGGGCTGGGCGGATGCGTCCGGCGGCGATGCGATGAACGCCTCGCTCTCGGCGCAATATTTCGGGCTGTCCGGTCCATATGGCACAACGATTTCGATCGGCACGGGCCATGATCTGGAGATTGCCGGATATGAGTTGCTGGATACCGCAGGCAAGAAGCCGGTGGCTGATGGTTTCGAAGCGGCATGGATCGATGGCGGTGTGGTGAAGTTTCAGCGCTATGCCGTCTGGCTGGACCTGAAGAAGGACCCATTGGGTGCTGTTGAGCCGGTGGGCCGGGATGGCGTGTCCGGCACGCCGCGCCCCGTGTCGGACCCGAAATCTACACCGCCTGCGAACACCGACGCTGCGGCAGAGACGATCTTTTCGGCGGGTGGAGTGGCGACAGATGTGTCGCTGACCGTGACACATGATGGCGAAAGCGCGCTGGCTTGGGTCGAAACGTCGGGGCTGGGTGAGACCTCGGTCAGGTTGATGGTCCTGAACCGGGATGGATCGGCAAACGCGTCGATCCATGGCGCGGGTGGCGCGCCGGTGACGGTAGATGCGACGGATATCCCGGAGGGGGCGCATGTCGAAACGGCATGGCTTGCGGCGGGTGGTTTTGTCGTCGCGTGGTCGCAGGGCAGCGAGGTGCATGCGCGGGTCTATAGTGCCACGGGCGGGACACCCGGCACGGCGGCAACTTTTGCCGCCGGACCGGAGGTCACCTTGGTGGATGCGGGCGGAGCATTCGATGGCGCGTTCAGCCTGACCACGATGCTGGAGGATATTGGCGGGTTCACCCTTTCCTTCACCCAAGGCGCAGATGTGAAGGCGATGTCCTTCAATGCGGCGGCAGGGCCGATGGATGCGGCCCCCGTCACAATCGCCACAGCAGCGGATGGTTCCGCTATTGCGACCGCCAGCCTTGCCGGCGAACGCGTTCTGGTTCTGTCAGAGGCGGGCGGCGGCATCCAATCGGCCATCATCGATCCGCGCGGTGCGGCGGGGGTTGTGCTGAATGGGGCCGATGCGCCCGGCAAGCCCATAGCGGATATCCTTGTCGGCACGGTTGGTGCCGATACGATCGACGGCGGGGCGAGCGACGATATCCTTGACGGTGGGATGGGGGATGACCTGATCCTTGCCGGAGAGGGCAATGACGTGATCGATGGCGGTGGCGGTATCGATACGGTGGTCCTGTCAGGTAACCGGGCGGATTATGAACTGACTGATCTGGGGACCGGTCTGTTTCGGATCGTAGACGGGCGCGGGATTGACGGTGATGATCTGCTGCGTCGGGTCGAGGTGCTGCAATTCGCGGATGACGTCGTCGATCTTGGCGGGGCTGTGGGCGAGGGCCCCTATGTCACCCCGACAGCGTGGGGCCTGACCGATGCGGATGCCGATCTTCTGCCCGCGACAGAACGGACGCCCGATGTCGATGGCTTCATCGTCAACAGCGATGCTGCGGCGGATCGAGCGGGATTGCAGTCTGCCCCGGTGGTGTCGGACAACGTGGGTGAGTTCGTCGCCATCCTATGGGAGACGGAGACCGCCGAAGGGTCGCGCATCCGGGCAAGTTTCTACAATGTGCTAGGTGAACCCGATACAGAGACCCCGTTGCCGGATACGATTTATCTGACAGATGGTCTTGGGGTCGAACGCAAGCCTGTTGTCGCGGGCGGAGGTGGGGCTTCGGGATGGGGATTTGTCTTTTCCGAAGTGCAGCCGGAAGGGCATGAAATCCTGAAGACCAATTTCCTTGGGATTGGACTGACGGGGACGGAACAAGCTGTCGATCCCGAGACAGGGATGCATTTCCATGATGCATCGGTTTTCGGGTCTTTCCTTGATCGGCGGCTGGTCGATGGCGTTGTGGTTGATGCACGACCTGCCGCCATGAATGACGGCTATAATGTCGCCTATCTTGCCAGCGCCATCGCGCCGGATGGCAGTTTCGATCCGGTCTATGGCGAGGTTCGCCTTCAGCGTTTCGAAGTGCCGCTAAGCCCTGCGGGAGAGCCGGGAACGCCTGTTGCAGGCGGCATCGACGGCATGGCGGGTATCCGCGATGGCAGCGTGATCGATGCCTCTGACGATGCGCCCTACGTTTTGGCTGCCAGTGGGCGCAGCCCGTCTGTCACCGCGCTGCATACGTTCGAGACGGTCGTCGTCTGGATCGAAAGCGTGGAGGGTGTGGAACGTGTCGCGGGCACGGCGATTGACGACATGGGCGGGATCATCCCGGTCGATATGTCCAATATCTCGGCGGGGGATGCGCTTGTGGCTGAGGCGGGGGTCACCGTCGTCTCGGCTGGGGCTGTGAATGCGGCCGTCGTCTGGGTGGCGATGGTGGACGGCCAACCCTTGCTGCGTGCGACCATGTATTCGTCGCCCGGCACAGGTTTTGACGGGCAGGGCTTTGACCTTGGGGCTCCGGGTGTCCCCTTCACGCTTATGGACCTTCCCGCGGGTATCGATCTGGCATCGATCCGGGTGACGGGCATCAGCGGCGAAGATAGCAATGATATCGTTGTGCAGTGGGAAACCGGGACGGGCGATGGGCGGGATATTTTTGCCCGCCATTTCCAAGTCACGCTTGACCCGGCGACGGGCGTGGCGCTGGCCATGCGGCCCGACGGGGATTCGGTGCAGGTCCATGCCCTGCAGGAGGGTGAGCAAGGGCAGGGCAGCGTGGCGGGCCTTCTGGGCGACCGTTTCATCTCGGTCTGGACAGAGAAGAACCCGGCAATCGCCGAAGGCGGGGCTGATATTGTCGCGCGCATCTTCGATACACGGTCCCCGGGGCAAGAGATCACCGGCGACCTGATCGCCGGGGATGGCCAGCCCAAGGCGCGGCGCGACATTCTTGTGGGCACCATCGGCGACGACACGATCCGTGGCGATATCTCGGACGCTGACGGGCTGGTTGACCAGTTGTTCGGCGGAATGGGTGACGATGTTCTGATCGGCGGGCCGGGGATCAAAGGGGCGGCAGGGTCGCCCGAACTGATCGATGGCGGCTTGGGTCGGGATACGGCGGTCTATTCCGGCAATCTGGCGGATTACACGATCACCGCGATCTTTGATCCTTCGGCTGGAGCGGGATTTGAGATCCGCGACAATCGGCCAGAGCAGGACGCGAATGGCGATCCGGTCCAGAATGACGGGATCGACAATGTCTTTGGCGTCGAGGTGCTGCAATTCGCCGATGTCACTTTGGAAGTGGCCGAGGATGTTTATGCGCCTCAGGCACCGGAACCGCTGGCAGGGTGGGATGGCACGCCGACGCCTTGGTCACTGACCGATGAGGGGGTGTCGAAGACCATCGATCTTGGCACCCCGGCTGTTGAAAGCGGGATCGTGGTGACGAACCTTCAGGACGACGCAGCGATGCTGTGGGTGGCCGATGGCACCCGCCTGATGGCCGTGCGGCAGGATATCACCGGGGTGGTCGATCCGCTTTGGTCGCTGCCCGGTGGGCCTGCGGGTGCGATCGAGATGACGGATGGCCGTTTCGCCGGAAATGCTGTGTCGCAGGCGGCCGTTGGCATGGCCGGCGGGCTTGGCTTGATTGGAGCGTGGACCTCGACCGATGTAGGGGGGGAAAGCGCCATCCACCTGCGCTATGGCAGCACGGCGACCGACACGCCCTTTAACAACGGCGCTGCGGGCTATCCCGCCTATGGTTTTGCCGGAGGCGAGATTGTGGTGATTGGATCGGAAGGCGGCAGCAACGCCTCGGTCAAGGGATACGAAATCGTGGATGCCAACAATTCCACGGTCGAAATTGGTTTCCATGTGGCTTTCGTTGTGGGTGGAGAGATCCGCCTCGCGCGGTATGAAATCCCGGTCTATGACGTCGACCCGGTAACGGGGGCACGGATTGCTGCATCGACCTCTGATAGTTTCGGCAGGGGTGCCGAGACGGAGCCGCGCCTTCTGAACGTGGATGGCACGCGCGCCTTTGATGACCTTGGCGCGCAGGTGGATGCCGGGGCGGATGCGGTGCGGGTGATGGGTGTGGGCGCGCAGCCGACACTGGCCACGCTGCATGATGGCGAATTGGTGCTGGCGCATGTCGATGCGACCGGCCAGTTGGCGGTTCAGGTGATCGAGCTTGTCACGGATGCCGGAGCAGATCGCGGTGGCGCGGCGGGAAGCGTGACGACCTATGATTATGCTGGGGCCGAGAGCTTTGCCTTCGGAGCTGGGGTCGGACAGGGCATGGTCGTGGCGCAGCAGAACGGCAGCTTTGCCGTGTTCTGGACGGAAGGCGCAGGCGAGCAGGTGGTGAAGGCCGTGATCTTCACCGGGGCTGTCCCGTCGGCGGAACTGGTTCTTGGCAGCATCCCAGCGGGGGCCACCCTTCAAGTCGCGGCGTCGGGTGTAGATCCGATCACGGGGGCCGAAGACGGCTTTGTCTGGTTCTGGCAGGACGGTGACGCGATCGGTGGCCAGCGCATCGACATGCAGGGCGCTGCCGTCGGGTCCGTTTTTGCGGTGGATGCCGGGGGTAGCCATGCCGCCTTTTCAGCTGCGGGGATCGACAATGGTCTGTTGATCCTCGGCCATGACAGCGGCGATGGCGATGTCGGGATCAACTACCTTGATACCCGTCAGCCGGGCCTTGCGAGCCTTGGTCCACGGACCGGCGCACCGCGCGATGTGGCGGTGGGCACGACGGGCGATGACGCGATGGACGGGCGTGCGAAGGACGACATGCTGTTCGCGGGTCTTGGCGATGATGTCATCACGCTGGGCGTCGGAAATGACCGGGGCGATGGTGGTGCCGGGGATGATACGATCCTTGGTGGTGACGGTCAGGATGTGCTGAATGGCGGTGCAGGGAATGATCTTCTTTTGCCGGGACTGCACGGACCGGAAACGCCCGCGCTGAACCGCGATCTCAACGACGGGCTTACGGCCAATGGTGTTTCGGCTGCGATCATCGCGTCCAACACCGGGGCCGATCTGGTCTCCGGTGGGGATGGGGTGGATACGCTATCCTTCCGTCAGGAATGGTCTGCGGTGCGGGTCGATCTGGAGGCAGGGCTGATGTTCCGTCGTGGCGGCGATGGACAAGGGCTTCCGCAATTCACAGATGGGGGCGTGACGGCATCTTGGGCGCTGGGCGCGGTGATCGGGGCGGTGACGCCCGATCTGGACCCGGCGGTGCCTGCAACATTTACCTTCACCCATGACATCGAGAATATCGAAGGCAGCCGTGCGAATGACGCCTTGCTGGGCGATGGTGGGGCAAACCGCATCACCACGGGCGGCGGGGATGATTTCGTTGATGGACGTGGCGGCGTGGATGCGGTGGTCCTGCAGGGGGAGGCGATGGAATATTTCCTTGCCCTTCAGCCTGATGGCAGCGTCGCCGCCTTGCGCTTTGTGCCAGTGTCGCTGCTTCAGCCGGATGGGATGGAATATGTCCGCCTTTTCGGGGTGGAATTCCTGCAATTTGCCGACCGGATGATCCGCGTGATCGACATCCCGGCCCAGATGGTAACGGGTGACGTTCTGCCGGATGCGGCGACCGTTCCGCTAGCCGCGCCCGATGGTGTGACGATGAGCGAGGATGGCAGCGTGACCATCGACGTTCTGGCCAATGACCTACCCGGAACGGGGGGCGGCCCCTTGTCCGTGACAGCGGTGGATGGCCAGCCCACTACTCCGGGCGCAACGGTCGCTGTGGCCAATGGCCTTGTCACGCTGAACGCCGATGCGACGCTGCACTTTGTGCCGGCCGCGGATTTCAACGGGACCGTGGCCTTTACCTATACCGTCGCTGATGCGGCAGGGCAGACGGCAGAGGGCACGGTAGACATAACGGTATCCCCGATACCTGATGCGCCGCGGCCTGCGGCAGATGCCTTTGTTGCAACGGCGGGTAGCATCGCACTCCTTGATGTGCTGGCAAATGATGTGAACCCGGACGCGCCGGCCCCCCTTACATTGCAGGATGTGGCAGTCATCGACGGGTCTGCGACGGCTGAAGTGGTTGATAACGTGATCTCTTTCAACGCGGCGGCGGCGGGGCTTGTTCGGCTGCGCTATACTGTGGCCTTGGGGGAAGAAACCGCCACGGCAGAGGTGACGGTCGACGTCGGTGCCAACATAAATGCCGTGCCGGAACTGACCGGGGACTTCGCGGCACTTGTCGATGAGGGCGGCAGCTATGCCCTGACAGAGGCCGATCTTGGCGCGACAGATGCGGATGGCGATCCCGTGACCTTCCGGCTGTCTGGGGTCACGAATGGCAGCGTTCTGGTGAACGGGGTAGCGGCGACATCCTTTGTCGCAGGGGACGCGGTGGCGTTCCAGCATGATGGTTCGGAAACAACTTTGGGAGGGTTCGACGTGGTGGCAAGCGATGGAAAGGCCGAGACAGCGGTCCAACGTTTCAGCGTGGCCGTCACACCGGTGAATGACGCGCCGATCCTTACCGGGGCAGGCGCGCCCGTTACCTATGTGGAAAATGCCGCCTCGCTTCTCATCGTTCCGAATCTCACCTTGGCCGATCCAGATGGCACCACGCTGCATTCAGCCAAGGTGGTGATCGCATCTCCCTTGCCCGAGGACCGTCTTGTCGTTGCCAATTGGCGGCCCGAGAACGGGCAGACCACCACCATGGGCAACATCACGCTGCAATATACCAATGGTGTGCTGCTTCTGGCCGGGATGGCGTCTTTGGCCGAATATCAGGGTGTGCTGCGCATGGTGGGCTATGCCAATGCCAGCGACCGCCCCGACAACACGCAACGTAGTATCACCGTGACGGTAAATGACGGAAGCAGCCAGAATGCCGAAGGTAGCGTGGCCGCCACGGTCGATATTGTGCCGCAGGACGATGCGGCCAGCGGCTGGGTTGCCCTTATTGGCGGGGACGGGGCTGGGGCGCGGGCGATCCTGACGGCGGATGCCAATCTGATCGATGTCGATCTGGCAGGACCGCTGGCACCAAGCTTTGTCTGGTCTTCCTCGGCAACGCTGGGCGGGGTGCAGTCAGATATCGGGAGCGGGGCTTCTCTGACCCTGCCCAACGATACAGCGCCGCGCTACGTTACGGTGGATGGGGTCTATGAGGATGAATTCGGCACCCATCGGATCGACGGGACCGGGGTCGCACTGGTTGGAACCGCGCGGGCGGATATCCTTTCGACTGAAGGGGTGGACATTGTCCTTGGCCTTGGCGGCAACGACCGGATTGTGCTTGCGCCAAACAGTGCGCCGGACTTGATTGTGGACGGCGGCGCAGGCCGGGATACGCTGGTCGTCGGGGAAGGTGTTGCTGAATATCGCCCCGCCGATGATGCGGCGCTGGTCCGTGTTGAAGCGGTGGTGATCGAGAATGTTGCAGGCGCGCAGGTCGATCTGTCATCCCAGAGCGAAGACTTCAGGATCACCGGTGGCACCGGCGCGGATACGATCACGGGCGGTCTTGGTGCGGACCGGATCGCCGGTGGCGATGGCGATGACCTGTTCCTTGGCTTTGAGGGGGATGGGTCGGACGCTTGGATCGGTGGCGCGGGCAGCGATACGATTTCCTTCGATGGCGTTGAGGCGGCGGTCAACATCAACCTCGTGGCGCGGACGGCGCAGGGATCGACGATTGGGTTAGACACGCTGAGTTCTATCGAAAATGCAGTCGGCGGCGCTGGCGCGGATACCGTCATCGGCAATGGTGCAGCAAACCGACTTGAGGGTGGCGATGGCGACGACTTGATCCGGGGCGGCGGAGGTGCCGATACGATCAAGGGCGGCGACGGCAATGACCGCATCTTCGGAGATGGCGGTTTGGACGTGCTGACCGGGGGAGAGGGCGAGGATACCTTCTGCTTCTCGGGCCCCGGCGGTGGGACGGATATCATCACCGACTTCCAGCCCGGTGACAGGCTGGAGATCACGGCATCCACCTTCCTTCGCGGCTTGACGAATGAGCAGATTTCCAGCGGATCATGGTTCTTCAAAGGGGTTGCGGCGGATGATCTGGACGACCGTCTGATCTATGATCGGGACAGCGGCTATCTGATCTATGACAGCAATGGAAACCGCGATGGCGGGACCATTGTGCAGATCGCCCGTTTTGATTCCGACGACGATCTGTCGAACGGGTTCAATGGCTGCGATCTGGACTGGCTGGATTTCATCATCACTTGATCCCTGCCGTTTTGGCGAAAGAGGGGCGGACCACCATGCAGTGGGCCGCCTCTTTTGTTTTGGACATGGCATTGAAACGAGATTGACGACTTTGGAACGTGACAGTATGAAATTGGAAGGTTCCAATAAGTCCTGAGGGCGACATAATGCC
Source organism: Fuscovulum ytuae (assembly GCF_029953595.1). Classification (NCBI taxonomy): domain Bacteria; kingdom Pseudomonadati; phylum Pseudomonadota; class Alphaproteobacteria; order Rhodobacterales; family Paracoccaceae; genus Fuscovulum; species Fuscovulum ytuae. Next base: position 2,840,952 of record NZ_CP124535.1, read on the forward strand.
GGTAATACGGGTTGCAATCCTCGGCGCGGCGGGATGGATGGGCAGGGTTCACACGATGGCCTTCCAGACCTTTCCGCATTTCTTCGGCATGGCGGATGGCACAGCCGAAATCGCCGCACTGGTCGTGACGGATGCGCAGGCGGGGGCCGGCTTGCCGGGCGTTGCCCCCGGTACGCGCATTCTGACCGATTGGCGCGATGCGGTGAGCGACCCGGATATTGACCTTATCGACATCTGTCTGCCGGACCATCTGCATTATCCGGTGGCCAAGGCCGCGCTTCTGGCCGGAAAGCATGTCTTTTGCGAAAAGCCCTTGGCCGATACGGCGGCGGAGGCCAAGGAATTGGCCGATCTGGCCCGGGCAAAAGGCCTTAGCACCCGCGTGGGCCATGCCTTCCCCCGCAACCCCGTGCATGATCTGGCCAAGGAGATCATCACCTCGGGCGAGATTGGCGAGGTGCGGCTTTTCAAGGGATGCCAACATGTGGACATGTTTGGCGATCCATCGGCGCCTTTCATGTGGCGGGCGGATGGCGCCTTGGCCCCCACAGGGATCGTTGGGGATACGGGCAGCCATGTTTTCAGCTTTATGGAATTTCTGGTGGGACGGGTGCAGTCCCTTGTGGCCGATACGATGATCTTGACGCCAAGGCGGCCCGTCCTTGCCGGATCTGCGCTTGGGTCCGCCGGGGATGGGCTGACAGGGCAGGAGGACTGGGCCGAGGTGACCAATCCCGACGCAGCCCATATCCTTTGCCGGTTCGAAAATGGCGCGCGCGGGATCGTGGATTTCAGCCGCGTGGCCACAGGGCGGAAGTTCCGGCAGGGATATGAAGTCTATGGAACAAAGGGCAGCCTTATCTACGACTATGATGAGGTGAACCGCCTGCGGTTCTACACCAATGAAGACCGGGTCGGGCGGCGCGGGTTCCGGCAGATCGATGTCGGCCCCGAACATCCAACCTACCGTGCCTTCTTGCCCCTGCCCAATTTCGCGCTGGGGTATAACGAGACGAAAATCATCGAGGCGGCAGAGGTGATCCGGTCGATCACGCATGGGGTGCCGATGTGGCCGACCTTCGATACGGGCCACCACATCTGCCAGATCGTCGATGCCTGCATGGAAAGCGGGCGGCGACAGACCTGGGTCGATATCGATCTGGCGGGGTGACGCAATGCCGATCCACGTGCCGCAGCATATCCTCGACGCGCTGACCGATGTGGACATGCCGCGCCTTCCGCCGGACCCTGTTGCCACAAGCGGGGTTGAGGTGGCGGGGCTGCACCTGCCTGTTCATCGTGGGGACTGTCTGGTGATCGGGTCGGGGGCTGCGGGCCTGCGCACAGCGGTCGAATTGGCGCGGCGGGGCGTGGCCGTGCTGGTGGCCAGCCAGAGCGCATGGGGCGGGACCTCAGCCTGTTCTGGGTCTGACAAGCAGACGATCCATACGGCAAATACCGCAGACCGTGGCGATGATTTCAGGGCCATGGCCACGGCCATCGCCGCGGGCGGTTCGATGGACGCCGATACCGCCTATATTGAGGCGGTAGGGTCTGTGCGGTCGATGGCATCGCTGCAGTATCTGGGGCTACCGCTGCCGCAGGATAGGCTGGGCGGAACCTTGCGCTATCAGACCGATCATGACGAGGTTGGACGCGCGACAAGTTGTGGACCCCGCACCTCGCGCCTCATGGTCAAGGTGCTGGCGGAAGAGGCGTTGCGTCTGGGCGTGCCGATCCTGAACCAGACCCCCGCGCTGCGTCTGTTGATCGAAGGGGATCGCTGTCACGGCGCACTTTGTGCGCGGGTGCGCGACCGGACGGCAGAAAATCCCTTCGGTCTGTGCCTGATCACAGCGCCCATCGTCGCTCTGGCCGGGGGCGGACCCGGAGAGCTTTATCGCGACAGCGTCTATCCCAATGGCTGTTTCGGGACGCTGGGACTGGCCCTTGAGGCGGGGCTTGATCTGGTCAACCTGACAGAAAGCCAGTTCGGGATTGGCACAAGGCGCGAAGGGTTTCCATGGAACCTATCGGGCACCTATGTGCAGGCTATGCCGCATCTGTTTTCGCTAGATGCCGAGGGGCGCGAGCATCATTTCCTTAGTGGTTACTATCGGACGACGCAGGAACTGGCCTCCAACATCTTTCGCAAAGGGTATCAGTGGCCCTTCCATGCGACACGCATGCTGGATTTCGGATCCAGCCTGATCGATTTGGCCATCTTGCGCGAAAGCGCGGCAGGGCGGCGCGTGTTCATGGATTTCAACCGAAATCCCCAGCCCGTGCCGGGGGATCAGCCCTTTGATCTGGCCCGGCTAGATGTGGATGTGCGTGGCTATCTGGCCTCGGCCGGGGCGTGGCAGGCACTGCCGATTGATCGGCTGCGCCACATGAACCCGCTGTCGATCGAGCTTTATCGGCGCTATAAGGTCGACATCGCCACCGAACCCTTGGAATTCGCGGTGAACAATCAGCACATGAATGGCGGCGTCGCGGTGGATATCTGGGGCCGCAGTTCGCATCCCGCGATCTATGCGGTGGGCGAAGCGGCGGGGACCCATGGTGTCACGCGACCGGGGGGGGCTGCACTGAATGCGGGGCAGGTCTTTGGCACGCGAGCGGCGGAACATATCGCGGCAAAACATGCGGCAAGGCACCCAGCCGATCCAACCCGCTGCGCCGAGGTGGCGGTGGCAGAGGTGCAGGCGCTTTGCGTGGGAGATGGTGGTCTATGCCTGCGCAGTTTGCGTGACGAGGTGCAGGGGCGGATGAGCGATGCGGCAGGCATTTTGTGCGATGCGCCTACGGTGCGCAGCGCTCTTGCGGCTGCGCGAGATTTGAACTCCCGGATCGCACATCAGGGGATCACCATTGAACGTTCCGCCGAGGCGGCGCGCGCGGTGCAATGGCGGCAAATGGCGCTGGCCTCTGAAGCGGTGCTGTCTGCGCTGGATCACTACATCACGCGCGGCGGTGGCAGCCGAGGGGCGCGGGCGATCCTTGATCCGGCGGGCGAAGGGATGCCGATGGTGGCGCATGGCCCGCTGTCGGATGTGCGTTTCCGGATGGAACGGAAGGAAGACCGCGACCGCATGATCGTCTTGCGCTATGTCGCAGGCCAGTTTCGGATCGAGGAGCGCCGGACGCGACAGATGGACGTGACGAGCCGCGCCTTCTTTGAACGCGATTGGCCTGCCTGGTTGACTGGGGCGATTTATGGCGCTGGGGCGCTAGTGGAATGAAGATGATCCGTCACCGGTCGGTGCGTGCCATCGGCGAAGCGATGGTCGAGATGGCGCCTGTGGGCGACGGTCTGTATCGCCGGGGCTATGCGGGCGACACGTACAATACGGCTTGGCATATGGCCCAGTGGCTGGGCCTGCGGGCCGAGGTGGGGATGATCACCCGGCTGGGTGAGGATCGGCTATCGGATGCCTTTGTGGAGGCCATGGCCGCAGATGGCATGGCGGTCAGCGGCATATCGCGTGATCCTGCGCGACGCATGGGCCTTTACATGATCGAACTCGATGGGGTGGAGCGCAGCTTTCACTATTGGCGCGACACCTCTGCCGCGCGGCATCTGGCGGATGATCCGGGATTTCTGGCGAATGCGTTGCACGGGGTGGGTTTGGTGCATCTGTCAGGCATCACCTTGGCGATCTTGTCGCCTGATGGGCGGGATCGGCTGCTGGCCGCCTTGGCCGATTTCCGGGCGGCGGGGGGTGTGGTGGCCCTTGATCCGAACATCCGTCCGCGGCTTTGGTCATCGTTGGAGGAGATGCGTGCGGCACTGACGCGGATGATGGGCCAGACAGATATCGCGCTGCCCAGTCTGGACGATGAAAGGACCCATTTTGGCGACGCCGATGCTATGGCGACCGTCCGGCGGTTGCAGGCTTGCGGGGTGGACGAGGTGGTCGTGAAGGACGGGCCGGGGCCGGTGATCCTGTCGACCAACGGGTCTGTGACCGAGTATTTGACACCGCCCGTTGCTAAGATCGTCGATACCACAGGCGCAGGCGATGCCTTCAACGCGGGTTACCTTGCTGCCCGCATGATGGGCCGTGACGCTGCCGAGTGCGTGGGCGCGGGGCAAAGGATGGCGGCTGCGGTCCTGTCACAGCACGGTGCGCTGGCGACGAAAAGCGCGGTTTCGACCCTGCCCAAACCCGACAGCGTGGTCTGACGCGGCGGCGTCACGGCGATCTGCCTTTGTGTCGTTTTCGTTCCTTGCGGAATTGGCTTTCTGATCTGTTGACAGGAAGTGGATCGTTCCAGTAAACAATTTGGAACGATCCTATAATCGGAATCAAGGATCAGATGGGCGCGCAAACAACGTTTGCCGCAACGGTGAAGGCTTGTCTGCGCGGGGGCGGATCACGATGACGAAGGTTGTTTCGCCTGCCGAAGCCGCGGCGCGCATCGGTGATGGGGCTGTCCTTACGGTGTCGTCATCTTCATCGCTTGGCTGCCCTGACAAGGTGCTTGAGGCGATTGGGGCGCGGTTTCGGGCCGAAGGCCATCCGCGCGGCCTGACCTCTATTCATCCCATCGCGGCGGGTGACATGTATGGGGTGAAGGGGATTGACCATCTGGCGCAAGATGGCCTTCTGGCGCGGGTGGTTGCCGGGTCTTACCCTTCGGGATCGTCGAACCTGCCGATGCCCGAAATCTGGAAGATGGTCACTGAAGACCGGATTCCTGCCTATAACGTTCCCTCGGGTATCCTGTTCGACATGCATCGCGAGGCGGCAGCGCGGCGGGCAGGTGTTCTAACAAAGGTGGGCTTGCAAACCTTCGTGGACCCGGTTCGCGAGGGCTGCGCGATGAATAGCAAAGGCGCAGCCAGCCCCATCGTCGCAAGGGTGCAGTTTGGGGGGGAAACATGGCTCCACTTTCCCAATATCGTGCCGGATGTCTGCATCCTGCGTGCCACCACAGCGGATGAAAACGGCAACCTGACCTATGAACATGAAGGCGCCTATCTTGGCGGGTTAGAGCAGGCGATCTGCGTCCGTAACCATGGTGGTCTGGTCATCGCGCAGGTGGCGCGTGTCACGGCGAAGGGATCGCTGCGCCCCCATGACGTGCGTGTGCCGGGGCATCTGGTGGATCTGATCGTCGTCGATCCCGATCAGAAACAGACCTGTGAAACGCCCTACGATCCCGCGATTTCGGGGCAGATCATGCGGCCATGGTCCAGCTTCTCCTTAGCCGAACATGGAGTTGAGAAGGTCATCGCCCGCCGCGCTGCGATGGAGCTGCGGGCCGGGATGACGGCCAACCTCGGTTTCGGGATATCGGCCATGGTGCCGCGCATCCTTCTGGAGGAGGGCCATCCCGAAGCGGTGACCTGGGCCATCGAACAAGGCGCGGTGGGGGGCATGCCGCTGACGGGATTTGCCTTCGGCTGTGCATCCAATGCCGATGCCTTTGTTCCGTCGCCCCAGCAATTCATCTATTTCCAAGGCGCGGGGTTCGATCTGTCTTTCCTGTCGTTCCTTGAGGTGGATGTAGAGGGGAACGTCAATGTCTCCAAACTCGGCAAGAAGCCCTATCTGACGGCGGGCTGCGGCGGGTTTGTCGATATCACCGCCCATGCGCGGAAGATCGTCTTCTCGGGTTGGTTCGAGGCAGGGGCGAAGATCGCCCTAACGCCCGATGGCATCCGCGTCGCAGCGCCTGGCAAGTTCACCAAGATGGTTCAGGCGGTGGAGCATGTCACCTTTTCCGGCGCGCGGGCCCGGGAACAGGGGCAAGAGGTTCTTTATGTCACCGAACGCTGCGTGATGCGGCTGGGCGATGGCGGGCTTGTTGCGACAGAGATCATGCCGGGGATCGACCCTGCGCAGGATATTGTTGCCGCCAGCGCCGGGCGGGTGAGTGTGGCGGACAATGCGACCGTGCTACCCCTTTCGCTGTTGGCCGAGGGCCCGATGGGATGGGCACCATGAGCCGCGTGCATCTTTCCCTTCATGGCCGGGTGGCAGAGTTGCGGCTGGACAATCCCGCGAAGCTGAATGCTTTCACGGTCGAGATGTTGGCGCAATTGGCGGGGCATCTGGACACGATCGAACGCAGTGCCGACATCGCCTGTGTTCTGGTCACGGCAGCAGAGGCAAAGGCCTTTTGCGCCGGGGCCGATATCAACGGATGGGGCGACCTGACGCCTGCCGAATTCGCGCGGCATTGGGTGCGCGGCGGGCATAGGATTTTTGATCGGCTGGCACGTCTGGCGCGGCCCACCATCGCGGTGGTGCAGGCCCATGCTTTTGGTGGTGGGCTGGAACTCGCAGCGGCTTGCGATATCCGCGTGATGGGGCCGAAGGCTACCTTGGCCTTGCCCGAGGCACAGGTGGGCATCGTTCCGGGGTGGTCCGGTTCTCAACGTCTTTCCCGGCTACTGCCAGAGCCGGTGGTAAAGGAAATGGCGCTTTTCGGGCGGCGGATCACGGCGGACCGGGCGCTGGCCATGGGCTTTGCCGCCGAAGTGGCCGAGGATGCCCGCGCCAGTGCCGAGGCGATTGCCGCCCGTGTCTTAGACCTTTCGCCGCGCGCGGTCGAGATCACAAAGGCCATGATTCATGCCGGGGCGGGTGAGGATGCCCCCGCCCTGATCGAGGCGCTGGGCAGCGCCGCCATCTCTGCCAGCGCCGACCGTGACGAAGGCGTCGCCGCCTTCCGCGCAAAGCGCAAGGCGATCTTTCCGGGGACCTGACCGATGACCGAGATGACGCTTGTTCCGCGCCGTGATGCTGCCCTGCCCGAGATGCGGGTGAACCGCCACTGGATTGGCGGCCAGTGGATGGAAGGGGCGCATTGGACGGAACGCCACTCTCCGTCGCACGGACATGTGGTGAGCCGATCCGCAGCCGGCACCGAGGCCGAGGTTGAAACCGCCGTTGCAGTGGCCCGTGCTGCCTTTGACGATGGGCGGTGGTCGCGTCAGCCTGCCAAGGCGCGCGCGGCGGTGCTGCTGCGGGTGGCCGATCTGATCGAGGCGCATGCCGGCCTTTTTGCCGTGATCGAAACGCTGGAATCCGGCAAGCCCATCACGCAGGCACGGGGCGAAGTGGCGGGGGCGGCCGATCTATGGCGCTATGCTGCGGCCTTGGCGCGCACGGGGGAAGGGGACAGTTTCAACGGGCTTGGCCCGGACATACTGGCCACGATCTTGAAGGAACCGATCGGCGTGGTGTCCATCATCACGCCTTGGAATTTTCCCTTCTGGATCCTTAGCCAGAAACTGCCCTTCGCGCTGGCGGCGGGTTGCACCTGCGTGGTGAAACCATCCGAGATGACACCATCCACTACCGTAATGCTGGCCGATCTTCTGGCCGAGGCGGGGCTCCCTTCTGGCGTGGTGAACATCGTGCTTGGCCTCGGCCAGCCCGTGGGGGCGCGGATGTCGGCGCATCCTGCGGTGGACATGGTCACTTTCACCGGCTCTACCGCCGTGGGCCGCACCATCAGCCGGATTGCAGCAGACAATCTAAAGAAGGTGGCGCTGGAACTAGGGGGCAAGAACCCGCAGGCGATCTTTGCCGATGCCGACTTGGACAGTGCCGCCGATGCCGTTGTCTTCGGCGTCTATTTCAACGTCGGCCAATGCTGCAATTCGGGCAGTCGCATCCTTGTGCAGGAAGAAATTGCCGAGGCCTTTGTTGCAAAGGTGGTGGCCCTGTCGCGCCATGTGACCTTTGGCGATCCGATGGACCCCGAGACGCAGGTGGGGGCTATCGTCACACCGGAACACCGCGACCGGATTGATGCTCATGTGAAGGCTGCCCAAGCGGCAGGCGCGCGGGTGGTGCTGGGTGGCGGTGCGCTGGATGTGCCGGGATTGGGCGCGCAGTTCTACAGGCCCACTATCGTGACGGGCGTCACCCCCGACATGGCCATCGCGCGGGATGAGGTGTTCGGCCCGGTTCTGACCGTGCAGACCTTCCGCACGCTGGATGAGGCCATCGCCCTTTGCAACGACGCCGATTATGGCCTTTCCGCCGGGGTCTGGAGCGAAAATGTCCACACCTGCCTTGCCTTCGCGCGGGGGGTTCAGGCGGGCACCGTCTGGACCAATACATGGATGGATGGCTTCCCCGAAGTGACCTTCGGCGGGGTCAAGCAATCCGGCCAAGGGCGCGAGATCGGCCGCTACGGGCTGGAGGAGTTCACAGAGATCAAGTCGGTCGTCATGCGCATCGGGCGCACGCGGGCGAATTGGGTGAAGACCCGCTGACGGCGGGAAAACAAACGCAACCGGGAGGAAGACGATGCGTGCGATGATGAAGACGACGGTCAAGGCTCTGGCCGTGCTGGCGATGACCACTTCGCTGGCCAAAGCGGCGGATGTTGAAGTGCTGCACTGGTGGACCAGCGGCGGCGAGGCGGCGGCAGTTGGCGTGCTGAAGGACAACCTTGCCGCAGGCGGTACGGGCTGGGTGGACATGCCCGTTGCCGGTGGCGGCGGCGAGGCGGCGATGACCGCGCTGCGCGCGCGGGTGACGGCGGGCGATGCACCGACGGCGGTGCAGATGCTGGGCTTCGACATTCAAGACTGGGCCGCCGAGGGCGCGCTGGCCGACCTGACGGCCACGGCACAGGCCGAGGGCTGGGACAAGGTGGTTCCGGCGGCGCTGCAGGCCTTTTCCACCAATGACGGCAAATGGGTGGCCGCCCCGGTAAACGTGCATTCCACCAACTGGGTCTGGATTAACAAGGCCGCGCTTGATGCTACCGGCCTTGCCGCGCCGACGACTTGGGAAGAACTGGTCGCGGTTCTGGACAAGATGAAGGAGGCCGGCATCACCCCGCTGGGCCATGGTGGCCAACCGTGGCAGGAAGCCACAGTGTTCGACGGGATCGTCCTGTCGCTGGGTGGCGATTTCTACAAGGCGGCCTTCGTCGATCTGGACCCCGCCGCGCTGGGCGGTGAGCAGATGGCCGAAGCCTTCAACCGCCTGATCACGCTGCGGTCTTATGTGGATGACAACTTCTCGGGCCGTGATTGGAACCTTGCCTCTGCCATGGTGATCAACGGTGAGGCCGGGATGCAGATGATGGGCGACTGGGCCAAGGGCGAATTCCTGAAGGCAGGCAAGGTGCCGGGCACGGATTTCGTCTGCATCCGCTTCCCCGGAACACAAGGGTCGGTCACCTTCAACTCTGACCAATTCGCCATGTTCAACCAAACCGACGCGGGCAAGCAGGACGCGCAGGTCAATATGGCCAAGGCGATCATGGACCCGGCCTTCCAGTCGGCCTTTAACGTGGTGAAGGGGTCGGTTCCGGCGCGGACGGACGTGTCGAACGAGGCTTTCGACGACTGCGGCAAGAAGGGCATGGCCGACCTTGCGGAAGCCAATGGCGCGGGCACGCTGTTCGGCTCGATGGCGCATGGCCATGCGGCGCCTGCATCGGTGAAGAACGCCACGTATGACGTGATCACGGCGGCCTTCAACGGTGAATATGCCGATGGCGCGGCGGCAGCAGCGGCGTTGGCCGAAGCTGTCGCGGCGGCGCAGTAACGCGACGAAAGGGGGGCGGTCTTTCGGTCGCCCCCAAATTCCTTCGAAGGAATTTGCAAAAGTTTCCGAAAACTTTTGATCTTTCCCGGCTGGGAGGCCCCCACATGACCGCGTCCACCGCGCCTGATTTCCGTACGCGCTTGCAGGACTGGCTGCCAAAGCTGGTGCTGGCCCCATCCTTTGCCGTGACCATCCTTTTCGTCTACGGCTTCATCGCCTTCACGGTCCTTCTGTCCTTCACCGGGTCGAAGATGCTGCCGCGCTATGACTTTGTCGGCTGGGAGAATTACGCAAAACTTTGGGCGCTTCCTGCCTGGAACACGGCGATCGTGAACATCGCGATTTTCGCGTCTCTCTACATCATCATCTGCACCGTCGTCGGCCTGATGCTGGCGATCTTCCTCGACCAGAAAATCCGGGGCGAGGGCGTGCTGCGGCCCATCTACCTTTATCCCATGGCGCTTTCGTTCATCGTGACGGGGACGGCATGGAAATGGTTTCTGGACCCCGGCATCGGGCTGGAAAAGGTGATGCACCTTTGGGGGTGGGAGAGCTTCTCCTTCACATGGATCAAGGACAGCGACATGGCGATCTACACCATCGTCATCGCCGCCGTCTGGCAAACCTCGGGCTTTGTCATGGCGATGTTTCTGGCGGGGCTGCGGGGGATCGACAATGAAATCCTGAAGGCCGCGCAGATTGACGGGGCGTCGAACTTGCAGCTTTACCGCCGGATCGTGATCCCGCTTTTGCGCCCAGCCTTCCTGTCGGCCTTCGTGATCCTGTCCCACTTGGCCATCAAGTCCTATGACCTTGTCGTGGCCCTGACGGGCGGCGGGCCGGGCCGCGCGACAGAGATGCCTGCGACCTTCATGTATTCCTACACCTTCACCCGCAACCAAATGGGGATCGGGGCATCCTCTGCCGTGATCATGCTGATGACCATCGCTGCGATCATGGTTCCCTACCTTTACGCCGAGCTGAGGGAGAAGAAGGGATGAGTGCCGTCACACAAGACACCGCCGTCCGCACGGGCCGCGTGACGCGGGTCTTTATCTACCTTCTTCTGCTTCTGTTCGCGCTGTTCTACTTGCTGCCGCTTTACGTCATGGGCGTGAACTCGGTGAAGCCTTTGGCCGAGATCACGGGCGGCAACATGATGGCGCTGCCGCAGGTCTGGACGTTGGAGCCGTGGCGTTCTGCATGGTCGACCGCGCAGATCGGCGTCGAACCTACGGGGTTGAAGCCCTATTTTCTGAATTCGATCCTGATGGTCGTCCCGGCTGTCGCCATCTCTACCATCGTGGGCGCGCTGAATGGCTATGTGCTGACGAAATGGCGCTTTCGCGGGGATACCTGGGTCTTTGGCCTGATGCTGTTTTCCTGCTTTATCCCGTTTCAGATCGTGCTGATCCCGATGGCTGTGGTTCTGGGCAAGCTGGGGCTGGCCGGGTCGGTGCCGGGGCTGATCCTTGTCCATGTCGTCTACGGGATCGGCTTCACCACGCTTTACTTCCGCAACTACTATGCCGCCTTCCCAACTGAACTGGTGCGCGCCGCGCAGATCGACGGGGCTGGGTTCTTTCAGATCTTTTTGCGCATCCTGCTGCCCGTGTCCGGCCCCATCGCGGTGGTCAGCGTGATCTGGCAGTTCACCAACATCTGGAACGACTTCCTCTTCGGCGCCTCTTTCGGCGGGACCAGCCAGCCGATGACGGTTGCGCTGAATAACCTCGTCCAGTCTTCGACCGGCGTGAAGGAATACAACGTCCACTTCGCTGGCGCGATCCTCGCCGCGCTTCCCACCCTAATCGTCTATATCGTCGCGGGCCGATACTTCGTGCGCGGGCTGATGGCGGGATCAGTAAAGGGCTGAAATCATGGGCTTTCTTGACATCCGTGACGTCACCAAATCCTACGGTAACGTCGAAGTCCTGCACCGTGTCGACATTGCGGTTGAGGAGGGAGAGTTCCTTGTTCTTGTCGGCCCCTCAGGCTGTGGGAAGTCCACCCTTCTCAACATGATCGCAGGGCTAGAGGCGATCACCGGGGGTGAGATCGCCATCAAGGGGCGCGTGGTGAACGGCGTGCATCCGTCCAAGCGCAATATCGCGATGGTGTTCCAGTCCTACGCGCTTTACCCCAATATGACCGTGGGACAGAACATGACCTTCGGGCTGGAGATGCATGGTGTGCCAAAGCCAGAGCGGGAACGCGCGCTGGCCGAGGTGGCGAAGCTTTTGCAGATCGACCACCTGCTTGACCGTAAGCCGGGGCAATTGTCGGGCGGGCAGCGGCAGCGCGTCGCTATGGGGCGGGCGCTGGTGCGTGACCCAGATGTGTTTCTGTTCGATGAACCGCTTTCGAACCTTGACGCCAAGCTGCGCGTCGACATGCGGACCGAGATCAAGAAACTGCACCAGAAGCTCAAGACAACCATCGTCTATGTCACCCATGACCAGATCGAGGCGATGACCCTGTCCACCCGGATCGCGGTAATGAACAAGGGGTATGTGCAACAACTGGGCACGCCCAAGGAAATCTACGACACACCCGCGAACCTGTTCGTTGCGACCTTCATGGGCAGCCCTGCGATGAATATCGTACCTGCAAAGGTGGTGGTTCAGGATGGCGTGCCGCATGCCAGCGTGACGGATGCGGACGGCACGCCGCGCTTGCTGCGCTTTTCGCAAGGGAACCTTGCGGCATGGAACGGGCGCGACATCCTGCTGGGTATCCGGCCCGAGGCGATCACCGATCCCGAAGGGGCGGATCGCAAGTCCGGCAATATTCAGCCCCTTGCGAACCGTGTGACGGTGACGGAACCTGCGGGTTCCGACACGTTTGTGACGATGACCCTTGGCGGCAAGGATGCCATCGCCCGGATGCGTGCGGATGCCGCCGTGTCGGCCGGTCAGGTCTACGAGTTCGCGGTCAACATGGAAAAGGCGGTGGCCTTCGATCCGGCTACCGAAGGAAGGATCGCCCCCTGATGGATGCAGATATCATCATCGTCGGTTCCGGCATGGGGGGTGCGACACTGGCAGCTGCCCTCGCCCCGACGGGGAAGCGTATCCTGATTCTTGAACGCGGCGAAAGGCTGGTCGACAGCCCAGAAGCCCGCGATCCAACGGCGATCTTCCAGCGCGGGCATTTCCGGCCCAAGGAAACATGGCTTGATGCCGAAGGCCGCCCTTTCAACCCTGGTAATTATGCTTTTGTCGGCGGCAATACAAAGTTTTACGGGGCCGTCCTGCTGCGCTATCGGGCTGAAGATTTCCGACCCCTGCGCCATATCGGCGGGGTCACGCCTGGATGGCCCATTGGTTACGACACGATGGAACCCTTTTACACGCAGGCCGAACATTTGTATCGCGTGCGCGGCGATGCGACAGGCGATCCGACCGAGCCGCTGCATTCCGCGCCTTATCCTTTTCCGCCCGTTCCCGATGAACCGGATATCGCAGAACTGCGGCGTGCCTTTTCTGCGCAGGGCTTGCATCCAACCGCGCTGCCGCTTGGCGTTGATATCGACCGCTGGCTTGCCCGCGCGCCTACCACATGGGACGCTTTTCCTGACAGCACGGGCGCAAAGTCGGATGCCGAAAGCTGCGGTTTGGCCGCAGCATTGAAGCATCCCAATGTCACGCTGATGACCGGGACGGTGGTGCGCCGTTTTCTGGCGGAGGGCCGACGCGTGACGGCGCTGGAGGTCGAGGGGCCGCAGGGCAAAGCCACTTTACGTGCGCCCCTCATCTGCCTTTGCGCAGGGGCGGTGATGACGGCGGCGCTGCTGCTTGCCTCGGCCAATGAAGACCATCCGACGGGCCTTGCCAATCGATCCGATCAGGTGGGCCGGAATTTCATGAACCACAATCTGACGGCGATGATCGCCTTCAACCCGCTGCGGCGGAACCGTTCGGTCTATGAAAAGACCATCCAGTTCAACGACTGGTATCTGACAGGCGGCCCAGAGGGCGAACCCTTGGGCAATGTCCAGATGCTGGGGCGGGTGACAGGGCCGATCCTTGCCGGGGAAAGCGGCTTGCCTTTTTGGCTTTCCAACCTTCTGGCGGATCGGTCGATCCATATCATGGCTATGTCCGAAGATCTGCCCGATCCCAACAGCCGCGTGATGTGGAAGGGTGGGCAGATCGTGCTGGACTGGCGCAAGACGAATGTCGCGGCGCATGATCTTCTTGTGGCGCTCTTGAAGCGGGCGATGCGCCGCGCGGGTTGGCCGATTGTCCTGTCCAAGGGATTCCCGAAATCGAAACCCAGCCATCAATGTGGCACGGCCCGCATGGGGGATGATCCTACCGCATCGGTCGTGAATGCCGATCTGAAGGCGCATGACCTTGAAAACCTTTATATCGCCGATGCCTCGGTCCTGCCGACCTCGGCGGCGGTCAATCCGTCCCTGACCGTAGCCGCGCTAGCGCTGCGGCTGGGGCGGCATCTGGCCAACCGCGCCGCCTGAAGGAGCCACCACCATGCCTTGGGACTACATCATCGTCGGCGGCGGTTCGGCCGGGTCAGTTCTGGCCGCGCGCCTGTCCGAAGACCCAACCGCACGCGTCCTCTTGCTTGAGGCAGGGCCGCGCGATTGGCATCCCTTCTACGCTATCCCGGCGGGTTTCGCGAAGATGACCAAGGGCATTGGGTCATGGGGTTGGCACACCGTTCCGCAACGCCACATGCGGGGAATGCAGATCCGCTTTACGCAGGCCAAGGTCCTGGGCGGTGGATCCACGGTGAATGCGCAGATTTACACCCGTGGCCATCCGCTGGACTATGACGAATGGCGGCAGGCGGGCTGCACGGGGTGGGGATACGAAGATGTGCTGCCCTATTTCCGCAAGGCCGAAGACAATGACACATGGGACAATCGCTGGCATGGCAAGGGCGGCCCGCTGGGGGTAAGCAAGCCCGCCGCGCCCTTGCCCATCTGCGAGGCTTATTTCGCCGCGGCAGGTCAATTTGGCATCCCGACCAACCCTGACCTGACCAGCGAAACGCCCGAAGGTGTGGGCTATTACCAACTGACACAGCGCAGGGTGCGGCGGTCGTCGGCGTCGAAGGCCTATCTCGGCCCCGTGGAACGGGACAGACCGAATCTTTCGGTTCTGACCGGAACGCAGGTGCTTCGTATCGTGGTCGAGGGCGGGCGCGCTGTTGGGGTGGAACTTGCGCGCCATGGCGTGCTGCTGGCAGAGCGCGAGGTGATCCTGTCTGCCGGCGCGATCGGTTCGCCGCGCCTGTTGCAACTGTCAGGGATCGGTCCGGCTGACCATTTGCGCAGCTTGGGCATTCCGGTCGTGCTGGATCAACCGGGGGTGGGGGCCAATTTCCATGATCATCTCGATCTTTTCGTGATCGCGGAATGCAGCGGGCCCTACACCTATGACCGATATGCCAAACCGCATTGGTCCGCCATCGCGGGGCTTCGCTATCTGCTGACGCGAACGGGTCCTGTAGCGTCAAGCCTGTTCGAAACGGGTGGCTTCTGGTGGGCCGATCCCGCCGCGCGATCACCCGATATCCAGCTTCACCTTGGCCTTGGATCAGGGATCGAGGCGGGCGTAGCGGCCATGCCGCAGGGGGGTGTGACACTGAACTCCGCCTTTTTGCGACCAAGATCGCGCGGCACGGTGCGGCTGGCCAGTGCCGACCCTCTGGCCGCACCCTTGATCGATCCGAATTACTGGGAAGACCCCTATGACCGCGAGATGTCGATCCGCGGCCTGAAACTCGCGCAAGAGATCATGCGGCAGGATGCCCTGCGTCCCTTCATAAAGGCTGAACGCCTGCCGGGGCCTGAGGTGCGGACGGACGAAGATTATTTCGCCTACGCCTGCACCCATGCCAAGACAGACCACCATCCTGCGGGGACCTGCCGCATGGGTTCCGATCCTTCGGCAGTCGTTGACCCGACGCTCCGGTTCAATGGGATTGATGGGTTGCGGGTGGTAGACGCTTCGATCATGCCGCAGGTCGTTTCGTCCAACACCAATGCCGCGACCATCATGATCGCGGAAAAGGCAGCCGATCTGATCCGGGGGGCCGCATGATCCGCCATATCGTCCTTGTCCGATTTCGCAGCGATCTTGGTGAAGAGGCGATTGCCGCCATCCTAGCCGCGCTGGGCCCGCTTTCTACCCGGCTCGGCTTCACCGCTGCTTGGGGGCGCAGCGAGAGTCCCGAACAGATCGAACGTGGCTATCTGCATGGTTTCGTGGCCGATTTTACCTCGTGGGACCATCTCGCCGCTTATCAGGCCGATGCAGAACACAAGGCCTTTGGCGCAGCTTTGATGCAGAATGCACAGGGCGGGATGGATGGCATTCTGGTCTTTGATCTTGCAATCCAAGACCCAGTTTCCATAACCTGACCATCGCAGGGGGACTGGATGACAAGGCCAACCATCATCGATGTAGCGAAGGCGGCCGGTGTTTCCAAATCGACGGTCAGCCTTGTTCTTCAAAACAGCCCCTCGGTGAGCGCCAAGACGCGCGAAGATGTGCGCAAGGCGATGCAGGAACTGGGCTATGTCTACAACCGCGCGGCGGCGAACCTACGGTCGTCGCAGGTTGGTCTGGTCGGGTTGGTGATCAACGATCTGAAGAACCCCTTCTTCGCGGAATTCGCGACTGCGGTGCAGATGGCGATATCGGATGCAGGCTATGCGACGGTCGTTGCCAATACGGATGAAAACCCCGCCCTTCAGGCACGCACCATTGCGGCGATGATCGAACATGGCGTGTCCGGCCTGATCATCTCACCCGCCTATGGCGATGAAGAGGCGACCTTCGGGCAACTTACCCGCGCTGGTGTTCCCGCACTTCAAGTCTTGCGCAAAGTCAGCCCACGAACGGACCTTTTTCCCTTCGCTGCGCCGGATTATGCGGCGGGTGGGCGGCTGGCGGCGCAGCATCTGATTGCAACCGGCGCGCGGCGCATTGCCTTTGTCGGCGGGATTGAGGATCGGTCCGTCACGGCAGAGCGTCTTTCAGGCTATTTGCAAGTTCTGGCCGAACATGGACAGCAGCCGAAGATCCTTCATGGCCGTCCGACGCGCGCCTTCGGGCGCGAATGCGCAGACAGGTTGATCAGTGATCCCGATTGCGATGCCGCCGTCTGTTTCAATGATTTAGTGGCTTTGGGCGTCATTTCCGGCTTTGCCAGCCGTGGCCATCTGGTTGGGCGTGACTTCCGTCTGGTGGGGTTTGACGATATCGAGGAGGCCGCGCAAAGCTATCCGCCCCTCTCTTCGGTGCATTGCGGGATTTCCGGTTTTGGCCAGCAGATGGCAGCGACCTTGATGTCTTGGCTGAATGAAGGCGCGCGCCCCGTGGCCGAAACGCGGACGCCCGTCGATCTGGTCATCCGCGCCTCGTCTCTGGTCGGTTGATCCGATCCAAAAGCTCTGCCGCCAGAAAGTCATGCGGCGGCTTCTATGCCGATGTGGCTTTCCTTGGCTGCCTCACTGTGTAAGGTGTCCGTTTGAGAGAGGGCGGAATAGAAATCTTAGCATCCCTGAAACTCGTCTCATCCAGTTGCGTATCGGTTGCGAAGGTTTGCTGATGGAATACGCACGAATGGACCGCCCTTTGGATCTGCTGATCGCCGATGACCACATGATCGCGGCCACCGCGATAAAGCGGCTTGTGAATGATGCGCTTCCAGACCTTCACGTGGAACTTTGCCCCAAGCCCGAGCAGTTGCGTTCCCTTCTATTGGATCGTCAGCCCAAGGTCGTCGTTCTGAGCTATGGGACCCCCGATCTTTACCTTGACGTGCTTGGCCACACGGCGCGCCTTATGAACGAACGGCCGCGCGTCGTTTTGTTCGGAACCGGCCGGATTGAAGTCGATTGGACCAGCGATCTGATCTCGGCATCGTTGCCGCGCAACTGCGGGCTGGCCCAACTGGTTGAGACGCTGCGGACACTACTGGAACCGGCGGAGGAATTCGTTCCGATCCCCATGTATCTCGGGTCTGTGGAAGGCATCCACGAAAAGGCACTACAGCTTTCGCCGGTTCAACTGGCCATCGGGCGGCTTGTGGCGCAGGGGTTGTCGCAGAAGATGATTGCCGAACGGATGCGTCTGGGCGAAGGCAGCGTACGATCCTATATCACAAAGGCAGTCAGGGATCTGCGCCTAAAAGATCGGCACGAATTCGCGGCGTGGACCACGGCCTTCTTCCTGGTTACTGCTCGCCATAAGGGTAGAACGAACTGATCTGCCTCTTGCATTCACGCCGCAGGCACAAAGCAGCAAAGCGTCCAGCGAACTGTTCCATAGCGTCATGCATTGTCACCGGTTCGGCACGTTGCTTTGGGCCGACCTGATGAAGTTCAGCGCGGGCGGAGAAAGAGGTGCGCCCCGTCGCCAGGCGAGGCCGACCTGAACGGACGGAAGATCGCCGGACACATCCCTGATTTCGATCCGGTCGCCTTCCAAGGACCAGGGCCGATAGACAAGGCTAGGCAGAATGGCGAGCCCTGCGCCGGTCGCGACAAGTGACCTGACGGCCTCAACGCTGCGGGTGCGGAACGCCACCTCGGGTTTCACAGGCAATGCGGCGGTCAGGCGGCGAGTGCTCTCCTCGATCTCATCCACCATCAACTGGATCAGGGGCTGACCCGCCAGTTCCTCCAACGCGATGGCTTCTTGCTGCGCGAGCGCATGGCCCAAGGGCAGCCAGAGGCGGTACGGAGACACCAGCAGCGTTTCCACCTGCAATGCCATGCGGTCCTTGACGGAAGAGGTTAGCAGGACGGCTACGTCCAACTCCCCCCCGATCAGAAGGTGTTGGAGGTAATCGCCATTATCCTCGATGACGTTCAATTCGACTTGCGGGAAGGCGCGTCGAAAGCGCGACAGGATGTCAGACAGCACATAACCTGCAACCAGTGAGGTGACGCCAAGCGATAGGCGGCCCGTGGCGGTTTCCGCCTCATCCCGAAAGGCGGTGCGAGCCGTGGCGACATCGGCAAGAATCTGGCGCGCATGGCGCAGAAAGGCCGATCCTTTATGAGTGATAAGAAGCCCACGCGCCTGTCGATCAAACAGGATGACGCCCAGATCATCTTCAAGCGCGCGGATCGCTTCGGTCACCGAGGATTGCGAGATTGAAAGCCCCCGCGCCGCACCGGACACGCTGCCTGCCTCTGCAGCGGCGACGAAGAACTGAAGTTGGCGGAGCGTAAAGGCCATGGACGTTTCACTTTTTGGCAGGCCGCCGGGGGCTTCGCGCCCCCGGACCCCCGCGGAGTATTTAAGCCAAGATGAAGCCGGGATCGAGAAGCAGGGCAGCCTTATACCGTTCAAGTATCGCGCTGTAGGCGGCCAAGCGATCTTGTGTAAAGTGCTGCGCCTCGGCCAGAAGGTTGACCGTGCCGGGAACGGCGCCATCGGGTGCGATCACGGGCAGATTGGCGGCAGAGCCAAGCCCCATGGCGGTGATGAGTGCATGGTCGAAGAAGACTGTGGCAAAGGCATCGGGCGAGTTCGCGACAAATGGCTTGGCGCGCCTGATGCAGAGGTCGTACCACGCGTCCCGTTCCAGCGGTTTGGTGCCATGCGTCGGGTATTCCTGCGGATGTGAGGTATAGGCCCTTCGAAAAAGGCCAGCACGAAGGTCATGGGTTGTGATCGTGAAAAGCCGTGCACCAAGTGCGGCGCAGTCTTGGTGCAGGGCGACGAAAACATCTGACATGTGGGCATAACGCCATGCGCGCTGGCTTCTGTCTAGCTGTCGCGCAGGCGGGCGGCCAGAAGGGCGATCAGATCGGATCTTGTGACAAGGCCGATCAGGCGGGGGCCATCGCAGATGGGCAGTGCCTGCTGGCCTCCTTCGGCAAGACGAGCCATTAAGGCGGCAGCATCAGCAGTTGGAGGCAAGGGCGGCACCGGGCGGGCCAGGTGCAGGGCCGTCTGCTGCGGGTCGGTCAGACCAAGAAGCGCCGCCTGATCCACCAGCCCAAGGTAGCGGTCGCAGTCGACCACGGGCAGGGTCTTATAGCCGTGCTGGCGGAAAAGAGTGGCCAGCATAGGCAGGGAAGTGTCAGGGGCCACAGTGACAAGGTCGCGCGTCATGACATCGGCAGCCGTCAATCCGCCAAGATGATTGCGCGCAGCCTCTGTTTCGGCGGCATCCAGGACACGGGCCAGATCGGCCACGCCGATATTGGGGGCCATGCGCAGGCGATCCAGCAGCGCGGCAAGATCCTTGGGCGCAAGACCTCGGCGGTGGGCGGCGGTCGGCGCTGCCTGCGGTTGCCGGAATGGATAGGCGCGCCCCGTCGCGCGGTTCCAAAGAATTCCGCCCAGAACAAGAACCGCCGATCCCGCTGCCACGGGCAGGGCCGCGAAGGACAGGCCCGGAAAGCCGGGATCACCCGCTGCCACGACTGTCGCCAAAGCCACCGCACCTGATGGCGGATGAAAGGCGCGGGCCAAAGCCATGACAAGGATCGCAAGAGCCACCGCAACAGGCGCGGCAAGGCGGGCGTCCGGCAGGACTGACGCCACTGCCACCGCCACACCTGCCGCAAGGCTGTTGCCCATCATGACAGACCATGGCTGAGCCAGCGGGCTGTTTGGCAACCCGAAGACAAGAAATGCCGAGGCACCGAAGGGCGCGATCAGCAGCATCTGCCCTGGCACCGCCCCCGGTGTCAGCAGCCACAGCGCCACCTCACAGACCAGAAGGCCAAGGCCCGCACCCGCTGCCGCCCGTAATGCCTCGCGCCTTGGGGGGGCGGTCATGGCGGGGCCGAAGGCGCGAAGGGGGTGGGTCATGGTCGGGGCCTTGTCTTGGTCGCGTCCGGCGATCCTTCGTCGGAAAGGGGCCTGCAGGTTGGACACTCCGCTGCCCGTATGCAACCTATCCCCGCATCAGCGCCAGCTTTAGAAGCGCACGCTCCATCACCGCCATTGCTGGTGCGCGTGAGGCAGAGCGTAGCGTGAGGTCGGTCTCTACCAAAAGCGCGAGGGCATCTTCTAGGCGTCGCAACGACCATTGCCCCGCTTGCCGGATCATCACATCGCGGACCCTAAAGTTGATGCCGCGCATCCTGCCCAGCGCAGCCGCCGCCCCGCCCGGTTCACTTGCCGCCGCATGAAGCGTGCGGAAATGGCGCATTGCGGCAATGCAAAGACCGACGGGTTGGGTTCCCTGCGCCTCGAGCCGCCGCAGAAGGGGGCCGATCGCGTCCACTTTGCGGTCAGCGACCGCGGTTATCAGATCGTCCACCTCGGCCTCGACCGTGGCGGGGGCCAGATCGGCAATCTCGGCCGGGGTCAGAGGCGAGGGGTCGCCATGCTTGTAAAGTGCGATTTTTTCCAAGGTCTGTCGGAAATCGCCGGGGTCGAGGGTGCGGGCCAGCGATGACAGGTCCGTCATCGCCTCGCGGTCTATGGAGGTAAGCCCGGCTTTCTTCAGCGAGTCTTCGATTTCCTCGCGCGTGGGTGGATCGTCGTAAAGGCCAATGCAGACGGCTGAAGGATGCTTTTCAAACATCATCTTTAGGGCGGACTTGCCGGTTAACCCGCCTGCCGTGACGATGATGGTTGCATCGCCTGCGCGCCAATCGGACAAAGCTGCGGACAGCGTCGCGGTTAGGCTATCGGTTGCATCCTCGACAAAGGCCACGCGCGGGCCGAGGAAAAACCCCTGCGCCTTGATGGCATCGGCCAATAACGCGCCGTCCTTGCGGAGGTCTGCGGCAGGAATGCGCGTCAGGCGCATTTCTGCTTCGCCTTCCGGGCCGATCAGCGCGGCGATGACATCCTGCCGTTTTAGCGCCACGCGCATGGGATCGGCGCCAAAGATCAAAAGCCCCGGCTTGCCGGGATCAGGGCGCGCGAAATAGCGCGCGGCTTCGGCGCCCTTTAGGATCATTGGCCGAGCGTAGGTGCCTTGGCGAGCAGACGCAGGATCACCTGATCTGCCAGCATGACGGAAAGGCGACGATAGGCATCATCTTCGGCGGCAAGGCCTGCCACAGTGGTACCCGTTGCCGACCAAGAGGTGAAGGCGCGCACCGTGCCCCCCGCAACACGGGTTCCGCTGGGCTGTTCCGTCAGGGTCCATGTGGCGCTGCCCAGAAGGGTATAGCGCGTCGTGACATTCGCCGCAGTCACCCCGCCGGATTCGCGCGACGCCGAGATGACATAGCCAAGGCTGTAAGCCGCATTCGACGTATCCCCCAATCGCGCGATGATTCGGCTAGCGAAGTCGAAATCCGGTTTGGATTGCGGGGTCTGCACCTCCACCTGCCCACGCAGGGCGCTAGCGCCACCCTCAGGGCCATAAGCCGGTGTGAAACCGCAAGCCGCAAGCGGCAGCAGGGAAAGACCAAACAGAAACTGACGGCGGTCAGACAACGACATTGATGATGCGCCCCGGCACGACGATGATCTTCTTCACCGGCTGCCCGGCAAGGAACTTGATCACAGCTTCGTCTGCTAGGGCGATCTTTTCAACCTCAGTCGCGGCCATATCCTTGGGAACGGTGATTTCCGCCCGCCGCTTGCCATTGATCTGAATGGGCAGGGTCACCTCATCCTCCACCAACAGCGCAGGGTCCGCCTTGGGCCAAGGGGCCAGCGTCACAAGGCCAGCGCCACCCAGCATCGACCAAACCTCTTCGGCCAGATGCGGGGTCATAGGCTGCATCAGCTGGGCCATCACCTTCATCGCGTCACGCTTGGCAGAGGCCCCTGCCTGCGACCGCTGCAAGGTGTTGGTGAATTCGTAAAGCTTTGCGATGGCCTTGTTGAAGGCGAATCCCTCGATGCCCTTCGTCACCTCGTCAATCGCCTTTGCCGTTGCGCGGGCCAGCGCCAGATCCTCTGCACCATTGGCGGCGGCATCGGATTGCGCGATCTCGTCCGCGATGCGCCAGACGCGCGACAGGTGTTTGAACGCCGCCTCGGCCCCTGATGCGGTCCATTCCACATCGCGTTCGGGCGGGCTGTCGGACATGACGAACCAGCGCGCGGTATCAGCCCCGAACTGGGCGATGATGTTCATCGGGTCGACGACGTTCTTCTTTGACTTCGACATCTTGGCCGAAGGGATGATCTCCACCGCCGTGCCGTCCTTCAGTGTGGCCCCCACATCGCTGCGGATCACATCTTCAGGTAGGTGGTAGACGGGGCGGCCGTTTGCATCGCGCGTAAAGTAAATCTCATGCGTGACCATGCCTTGGGTGAATAGCGCGTTGAACGGTTCAACCGCCTTTTGCGGCAGGTGGCCGGTCTTTGCCATCGCCCGTGCAAAGAAGCGGGAATAAAGCAGGTGCAGAATCGCATGTTCGATCCCGCCGATATACTGGTCGACGTTCATCCAGTATTCGGCATCCTCGGCCACAGTGGGCGTGGTCGCGCGGGGCGAGGTAAAGCGGGCGTAATACCAAGACGAGTCCACAAAGGTATCCATCGTGTCCGTCTCGCGCCGGGCTTTGGCGCCGCAGTTCGGGCAGGTGCAATCGCGCCAGGTTGGGTGGCGGTCCAGCGGGTTGCCCGGAACGTCGAAGGTCACGTCATCAGGCAGCGTAACGGGCAGATTCGCCTTGGATTCCGGCACCACCCCGCAGGTGGCGCAATGCACCACCGGGATCGGGCAGCCCCAATAGCGCTGGCGGCTAATGCCCCAGTCACGCAAACGGAACTTGGTGACACCCTTTCCATAACCATTTGTTTCTGCGTGCGAAATGGCTGCAGCAATGGCCTCCTCCCCAGTCTGAGAGGTGTTCCCGGCGAAGCCCCGCACGTAAGTCACGCGTTCAGATTTCATCGGCACGAACGCCTCGGCCAACGGGGAGTCCTCGGCACCTTCGGCCACGAAAACCGCCTTGATCGGCAAGCCATACTTCGTAGCAAAATCGAAATCGCGCTGGTCATGGGCAGGGCAGCCGAAAATGGCCCCGGTGCCGTAATCCATCAGGATGAAATTCGCGATCCAGACGGGCAGTTCCCATTCCGGGTCGAGCGGGTGCTTCACCCTGATGCCTGTGTCATAGCCGATCTTTTCCGCCGTCTCGATCTCTTCGGCGCTGGTGCCGCCCTTGCGGCATTCCGCGATAAAGGCCGCGACCTTCGGATCCTGTTCCAGCGCCTTGGCCAACGGATGATCGGCCGAGATGGCGGCGAAAGATGCCCCCATCAGAGTGTCAGGGCGGGTGGTGTAAACCTCAAGCGTCTCAAACCCGGCGGGTGCCCCGACGGTATCGAAGGCGAATTGCAGCCCCCGCGACTTGCCGATCCAGTTCGCCTGCATCAGGCGCACCTTTTCCGGCCAGTTCGTCAGCCCGTCCAGCGCGTTCAGCAGGTCTTCCGAATAGTCCGAAATCTTAAAGAACCACTGCGTCAGCTCACGCCGTTCCACCGCCGCGCCCGACCGCCATCCCTTGCCGTCGATCACCTGCTCATTAGCGAGAACCGTCATATCGACCGGGTCCCAGTTCACCACGGCGGCCTTGCGATAGACGAGGCCCGCTTCCAGCATGTCGATGAACATGGCCTGCTGTTGACCGTAATATTCCGGGTCGCAGGTGGCGAATTCGCGGCTCCAGTCGATCGACAGGCCAAGCGGCTTCATCTGCGCGCGCATGTCGGCGATATTGCCGTAGGTCCAATCCTTCGGATGGCCACCACGTTCCATCGCGGCGTTTTCGGCGGGCATACCGAAGGCATCCCAGCCCATAGGGTGCAGCACGGAAAAGCCCGCCGCTGCCTTCTGCCGCGCCACCACATCGCCCATCGTGTAGTTGCGCACATGGCCCATGTGGATGCGCCCTGATGGATAGGGGAACATCTCCAGCACGTAATACTTGGCCTTCGCCGGTTCACGCCGCGCGGTAAAGGCCCCTGCCGCATCCCATGCGGCTTGCCATTTCGGTTCGGTCTGGCCGGGTTCATAGCGCGACATCATCAGGTCCCAAGCATCTGGTTGCGCGCGCCGTTATACAAGGCGCGCAGCCAAGGTCCAGCCGGGGCGAAGAGTCGCCTTACAGGTTGCTGTCCTGAATCCGCAATTGGCGCGCCCGGGTCAGGATCGCATCTTCAACCGCGCGCACGGTTCCGGCATCCACAGCGCCACCGCCCCGCGATTGCAGCGCCACCTTCAGGCTGCGCGCATCCAGCGCCGGATCCTGAACATAGATCGTGGCGCGATAGGCCCGTCCACCACCCGGCGGCGTGCCAAAGCCCGTCACGATAACCCCGGTAAAGGGATCAACCGATTCGATTGGCAGGAAATTCAGAACATCCTGCGCTGCAACCCACAGATACTTGTTCACCTCGACGGTGGTGTTCGGGTCCGTGCCATTGCGGAACAGATCAAAGAAAGACGACCGGTTGGTCTTCGTCCCTTCGGCCCTCTCCAGTGCCGCGCGCTGCGCCTCGGCACGTTCGCGCCGCGCCAGCACGTCCTCAGACGGAATCGTCGCCGCCCCGCCGCCGCGCCGGAACAGGCCGCTATCGCCGCTTGCAATGCCAGAGCCGCAGGCGGACAGAGAGACAAGAACGCCGCCCATCAGCGCGACCCGTGCCCAGCGATGCAGGTTCATCCAGACCCCCGTAATCCTTATGGTCGTTGTCTAGCCCAGCCAATCCGGCGTGCCAAGGCTTTTCCCCCCGCGCAGGCGCGAGCGCACTGTTAACTATGCTGGCATCGCTTCCCGGTGCCCCCAGTTCCAAAGCGCAACGATCCCCCCTTCTGCGGCAGCAATTGCCGGGTGGGAAAAGTGACTGTGGCAAGACTGCACCACGATGGAGGGCATTAACCTTCGTTTATCGTCCATCGTTGCATTCCGGGGCGTTAAGATTGATGAACGTCTCATCCCCAGCCCGGATTCCCCTGGGTTGGGCGTTCCTTAAGACAACGAGGGAAAACGATGAAAAAGATTCTTCTTGCGACCACGATGCTGGCTGGCACCGCTGGTTTCGCCGCTGCCGAAGTGGCAATCTCCGGCTACGCTGAAGTCGGTATCTACAACTCCGACACCGCCGCTACCGGTGCTGGCTCGACCCAGTTCTGGACCGACGTTGACGTGACCTTCAAAATGTCGGGCGAAACCGACGGTGGCCTCGCTTTCGGCGTGTCGGTTGACCTCGACGAAGCTGGCAACCTGGGCAACAGCCTCGACAACAACGGCACCTCCGTGTTCGTTTCCGGCGCTTTCGGCAAGCTGACCGTTGGTGACACCGACGGCGCGCTTGACTGGGCCGTTGCTGACGCTGGTTCGCTGACCGCGATCGCCGACGACCACACCACCCACGCTGGCTACTTCGGCGCTGGCGGTCTGGACGGCACCTACGACGACCAAGTCGCTCGTTACGAATACTCCTTCGGCAGCTTCGGCATCGCCCTCTCGCTCGAGCAGGAAGACAACGCCGCTGCTAACTGGGCTGCGAACAGCGACCCGGTCTGGGGTGTCGGTGCAACCTACGCCATGGACATGGGCGGCACGGCTCTGCGCTTCGGTCTCGGCTATCAGTCGACCACCGTCGCTGGTGTTGACTCGGATGCCATCGGTGCGTCCATCTCGGCTGAATTCGCTGGCGGCTTCTCGGGCGTCATCGGCTTCACCAACACCGAAACCGGTGGTGTTGACACCGACCGTCTCGGCATCGGTGCAACCTACACCACCGGCGCTCTGTCGATCCATGCCAACTACGGCGAAATCGACACCGCTGGCGTGTCGAACGACTCCTACGGTCTGGCTGTGAACTACGACCTGGGCGGCGGCGCTGTTGTCATGGCCGGCTACGGTTCGGACACCGACTTCGCGACGGCTGGCAACCAGTCGACCTACTCGATCGGCCTCGGCCTGTCGTTCTGATCTGACGCAAGTCTTGATCTGATGGGAAGAGCGGGCCTTCGCCCGCTCTTTTCCATTTTGAACCACCCTTTTGCCCCATCGCTCGACTCGTTGCCGCCTACGCATTATGGCCGGGGGCCATCTACCGATCCGAGGTGCCATGCCATCCGCTCCGCTTTCCCCCGCCCAGATCAAGGCACTCTACGCCGATGCCATGGCGCTTTTGTCCAAGGGCCAGCCAGAGGCGGCGCTTCCCTTGTTCGGGCAGGTGATCGAGTCCAGCCCCAACCTTGCCGAACCCCGCTGGCAGGCAGCGCGGATTTACGGCGAATTCGACATGTTCGACCGCGCGCTGGAACAGGCAAGCATGGCCGTGCAACTGAAACCTGCTGAACCAGCGGTATGGTCCACTTGGGCGGATCTTGCAGCCCTGTCTGGCAATGCTGATGCCGAAAGAACCTTTCTCGACGCCATCAAGTCCGCCGATCTGCCTCCGCCCTTGCGAATCCGCCTGCAAGATCGGTTTGGGGCGCAACGCCAAGCCTCCCGCCCTGATATGACGGGGCTTCCCCCGCCCGTCCTTGCACAACTGTCCCGGCACCTGTCCGAAGGGGCCTTTGCTGCGGCACAGAAGGCGATTGCCACCCTGCTGCCCAAACACCCGAAATCCGCCGTCCTGCATGCGATGCTGGGCAGCACCTTCAGCGGCATGGGTCGCGGGGCCGATGCGATTGCCGCCCTTCGCATGGCCCAGAAACTAGACCCCTACTATGCCGAGGCATGGCTCAACGAAGGCAATGAATGGCGCCGACAGGAGCGCCCAGAGGATGCCCGCCGCGCCTACCGCGCCGCCATCGCCCGTGCCCCTGACCTTGAACAGGCGCTGGTCCTTTATGCCACCATTCAGAACCAGCAATCCCAATCGGCCAAGGCGCTGCCCTTTGCAGAACGCGCGGCATCGGCCTACCCGAAGTCCCTGCCCGCCCTTATCGCGCTGGGCAATACGCTGACCCTTCTGCGCAACCACACCCGCGCGGCCGAGGTGCTGGAACGCGCCGTCACCCTGTCGCGCCGCAAATCGACCGAGGCGATGGTGATGCTGGCGCAGGTCTACACCCACATCAACCGCGACGGTGATGCATCGGCCCTGATCGAACAGGTCCTCGCGCTCCGCCCTGATCACGTGCTGGCCCTGACTTTAAAGGGCAGCCTCTTGCAGACCGCAGGCGATTTCGATGCCGCGGACGCCGCCTTCAGGCAATCGCTTGCCCTCTCTCCAACGGATGGAGAATTGTTCCGCAGCTTTATCGTCGGCTACAAGGTCAAGCCCGGCGATCCCATCGTGCCACAGATGCAGGCGGCGATGGCCCGGTCCGATCTGACTGACCGGTCGCGCCTTTCCTTTGCCTTTGCCCTTGGCAAGGCGCTTGAAGATCAGAAGGACTTCGCGGCCGCCTTTCCCTATATCCGGCAGGGCAACGAAATTGTCCGCAAGCTGCATCCCTTCGATATGGCCACCCGGCGGGCAGAGGTTACGGCGGTGCAATCCGCCTTCCGCGATGTCGATTGGGCCGGGATACAGATCAAGGGCGCCAATAACAGCGCGCCGATCTTTGTGACGGGCATGCCCCGGTCTGGCACCACGCTTGTGGAACAAATCATCGCCAGCCATTCCCGCGTGACGGGTGCAGGCGAAGTGGCGCTTTTGCAAGCCGCCTGCCAAAAGCTGATCTTCACGCGCCCCGATCGGTATGACGACGCGCGCCGCCTGTCGGACATCCCGTCCTCCGACATTGCCGCGATGGGCCACGACTTTCTGCGCCAAATGGGCGAACGCTTTCCGGGCGCGGATATCATCACCGACAAGTCGATCACGACCTATATGTATATCGGTCTGGTCAAGCTTGCCTTGCCTGAGGCCCGCATCATCGTCGTGCGCCGCGATCCGCGCGACACGCTGCTGTCGATCTACAAGAACCGCTTCCCCGAAGGCACGCATCTTTACGCCTATGATCTGCGCGATCTGGCCGAGTACTATGCCACCTTCGTCGAGATGGTGGAGTTCTGGCGCAGCCAGACCCCCGACTGGTTCACCGAAGTCACTTACGAGACGCTGGTCGCCAACCCTGAGGCGGAATCGCGCCGCCTGATCGCCGCCTGCGGTCTGGATTGGGAAGAAGCCTGCCTGAACTTCCATCAGAATAAGCGCAAAGTAGACACGCTAAGCGTGTATCAAGTGCGTCAACCGATATCTGGGGGATCGGTCAAGGCGTGGCAAAGATATGAGTCGCAGCTTGCGCCGATGATCGAGGTGCTGCGGGATCGTGGCCTTTTGCCAGATTAAACGCAGCCTAAGCCTTTGAAAAATTAACATTTACTAACATAACCGCCTCGTTTCGGGGCGGATACGGCCTGTTGTTGCCGTCACTGTGGCGCGAATGCATCGTTAACTTTTGTTAATACTAAACCATTAAACCATAAGACTTTATCATGACGGCGGTGCGAGAGTAGGTTCCCGGCATCGGTTCTTTACCAGTAAGGAGAATACCAATGAAAAAAGTCCTGCTCGCGACGACCATGTTCGTCGCCGGCGCTTCGGTCGCCGCCGCAGATGTGACGTTGTCGGGCGATGGCCGCATGGGTGTCATTTCGTCCGGCTCCGACGACCCTCGCACCCCGACCATCGATGAAAGCGGCCTCGCCTTCACCTCGCGTGCTCGTGTCGCCTTCGGCCTGTCGGGCGAAACCGACGGCGGCCTGCAGTTCGGCGGTTCGTTCCGTGCGGACAACGCGGGTGGCGCTGCTGGCGGCACCGCCGGTTCCGTGTTCCTGTCGGGCGCTTTCGGCAAGATTTCGATGGGTGACGTCGACGGCGCGGCCCAGATGGCGACCGGCCACGTGGCTGGCGTCGGCTTCACCGGTCTCGGCGACCTGAACGAGTCGACGTTCCTCGGCGCAGGTGGTGCGAACCTTGTGACGCAGGCCTTTGCCGCCGGTCCGGATAACCCGCTTGAAACCACCGACCCCACCGTTCTGTACGAATACAGCTTCGGTGATTTCACGTTCTATGCGTCGCACACCAACACCCGTCCGGTGACCTCGGGGAACGCTGCGGCCAATACCGGTCTGAACTCGAACGCAACGGCGGCTGCTTTGGGTGCGAAGTACACCTTCAGCGGTTACACGATCGGCCTCGGCTATGAAAAGCTGTCCGGCTACATCGCTCCGGCTGGTGTCACGGTGGCAACGCCCCTCGTGACGGCTGCCAAGCCGCTTGACAATACCGACCTCGACCACGTCGTCCTGACGCTGGAAGGCAAGGTTGCAGGCCTGACTGTAAAGGGCCTGATTGGTCAGGCCTCCGGCAGACTGGCCGGTGTGAACATCAAGACCCCGGCCAACAACGGCAAGCAGTATGCCGCTTCGGCGACCTACACGACCGGCGCGCTTTCGGGCACGCTGTTCTATGCCGATGACTCGGCACTGGGCGGCACGGCGGCTCTCGGTGTCGGCGCGTCCTACGATCTGGGTGGCGGTGCTGCCATCACCGGCGGCTGGGCCCGCACCAAGGTTGCCGGTCGCGACTCGAGCACTGCCGACCTCGGTGTGACCTTCAAGTTCTGATCCTACCCGGATCGGAAAGGAAAGGGGCGGGCCAATGGCCCGCCCCTTTTCGATTCCTCGCTTCCCATCCCGAAAGCGCTATGATTCATGGCGCAAGACAGGGGAACGGAGGACATGATGGGTCTGTCAGACATCGCCAGTAAGATACGGGCCGCAGAGCAGGCGGCCGGGCGCGCGGCAGGCTCCGTCACCTTGATTGCCGTCTCCAAAGTGCAGCCGCTGGATCGTGTTGTGGCTGTTCTGGAGCAGGGTCATCGCGTGTTTGGTGAAAACTACGTGCAAGAAGCGGCGGGGAAATGGCCCGACCTTCAGGCCCGTTTCGGCAAGGTCGACCTGCACATGATCGGCCCCTTGCAAACGAACAAAGCCAAGGTGGCGGTCGACTTGTTTGACGCGATCCACAGCGTCGACCGCCCCTCGCTGGCCGAAAAGCTTGCCCGTCTTGCGCAGGATCGCGGGCGCTGCCCGCAACTCTTTATACAGGTGAACACGGGAGAAGAGGCGCAGAAGGCCGGCGTCCTGCCTGCTGAACTGGATGCCTTCCTTGCCGCCTGCCGGGGGATGGACCTGACAGTGGCAGGTCTGATGTGCATCCCCCCGGAAGGTGAAGACAGCACCCCTCATTTTACCGCACTGGCCGGGATGGCGGCGCGGAACGGCCTGACGGGCCTGTCAATGGGGATGAGCGGGGATTTCGAAGCCGCCATCGCGGCGGGCGCCACCCATGTGCGGGTGGGATCAGCGATTTTCGGCGCGCGGAGCTACGCCTGACGGGTAGGATGGGCAATACAGCCCATCCTACGCCAACCAAACCCGCGCATAGGGCGGCAGCACGATATTGCCGTGATGCGTCTCGACCGGATGATCCGACAACTCATCCCACAGCCGCGTTGCACCTTGGGCCCGCGCCCAAGCTTCTGGCACATGGGCCCAGCTTTCCGCAAAGTTGAACAGACAAAGCAGCGTCCCCGTCGGGGCATCGCGGCGGAAGGCAAAGACCTGCGCGCTTTCACATGTCACCACACGGATCGGGTACGCCGCATGCAGGGCTACCGTCGCCCGCCGCCGCGCAAGGATGTGGCGCAGCCCCAGCCAAACGCGTGAGGCATGGCTGCGCCCCTCATGCCGTGCCTCGGCTGCCGCCCAATCCATCCGCGGGCGATGGATCCAGCGGCTGTCATGGGCATGTTCCGGCACGTCAAGATAACCATAATCATTCGGAAGGGCGAGTTCGTCGCCCATATAGATCAACGGGATCCCGCCCCATGCCGCAATCAGGGCATGGCCCATCAAGACACGCTGCACCGCAAGTTCCGCCCCTGCCACGTCGCCCGTCGCCTCGGCCTGTTCCAGCCCTGCCAGGGCTGCGAATGTACCGGAAATGCGCTTGTCCCCCGTTGCCGGGTTCACCTGAAACAGCGTGCCGCGCGCGAAACTGCCGGGGAAGGTGCCGTCGTAGAAATCCGACAGAAAAGCGCGATGCGCAGGCCCGGAAAGGTTCAGTGCCGCAGCATCCTCATCCGTTACGGCCCAGCCGATATCGTCATGACAGCGGATATAGGTGGCATAGGTCGCATTGGTCAGCCGGTCGGGGAAATGCGTGCCCATCACATGCGTCATCAGCCGCGTGTCGCGGGTGGCGAGCGCCGACCAGAATTGCACCATCAGGCTGTTGTGATAGGCAAGATTGCCTTCCTTACCGTCATGCCGCCCACGCCCAAGATAGGGCAGCATCTCGGCGGGTGCGACGATGGCCTCTTCCAGATGCAGGACAGCGGGACATGCGATCCTGCACACCGCCCGCAGCGCCTGAAGCAGCATATGCACTTCTGGTTCCGATTGGCACCGGGTGCCCATCCGCTTCCACATGAAGGCCACGGCATCCAGACGCAGCACATCCACGCCGCGATTGGCGAGGAAAAGCATGATCTCGGCAATCTCAAGGAACACCTGAGGATTGGCCCAGTTCAGGTCCCATTGATGTTCGTTGAAGGTGGTCCAGACCCATTTCCCGAAGTCCGGGTAATGGGTGAAATTCCCCGGCGCGTTGTCGGGAAACACCTCGACCAGCGTTTCCTCATAGCGCTTTGGAAGATCGGGTGTGTCGAACATCAGGTAATAGTCCTGATATTTCGCATCACCCTTGGCGGCCTTTTTCGCCCAGGCATGCTCCTTGGCGGTGTGGTTCAGAACAAGGTCGACACAGACGGAAATCCCACGCTTACGCAGCTCCGCCGTAACGGCCTCGAAGTCCGACATCGTGCCATAGGCCGGGTTGATCGCGCGGTAATCCATAACCGAATAGCCGCCGTCGCTATCGCCCGGGCGGGGTTTCAGGCAGGGCATGAAATGGATGTAATTGACCCCCAGCTCCTGCAGATAATCCAGCTTTTCCAGAACCTTGGGCAGCGTTCCGGCAAAGCGGTCGATATAAAAGACATAGCCCGCCATGTCGGGGCGCTGAAACCAGTCGGGTTCCAGATCCCGCTTCAGGTCCAACCGCTTCAGATCGGGCGCGCGATCTGCCCATGCCTTCCGCATCGACTTGAGAAGCGCATCATGAAAGCCTGCATAATCCGGCCGTGCACCGTAAAGCGCCTCAAGCATCGGCCAGAGGTCCGGCGCACTGCGGGCAAGGCGCAGGTCAAAGATGTCGTCATCCGAAGATGGCGTGCGGGCCATGATGTCCTCCCCTATCGGGGGAACATTAGGGCTTCCAAAGCGGTTTGGAAAGCGGATTCAAAGGCGGATCACCAGACGGCTTTCATGGCGAATGCGGTTCGCGATCCAAAGCAGGTCTGTGCGCCCGAAAGCCACGCATCCCGCCGTGCCCCGCCGCGGACGCCGCCATGTATGGACGAAGATCGCCGATCCCCGGCCCGGTTCCGCCTGCGGCCAGTTCCAATCCGTCAGCAGGATCAAGTCATACATCGGATCGGGTCGCGTCAGCCGTTCATGCGACCAGCCATGCGGTGCCCGGACCATCAGGTTGTAGTCCGGGTCTTTCGGATCGTCCGACCACAGGTCTGATGGTCCGAAGGGCAGCGCCCAGTCGGGCAGTTCTGCCGCCGACAGCCGGTCGGGGCGATAGAGCATTCCGACAAAACGATGCACCCCGGCAGGCGTCGCCCCGTCCCCTTCACGTTTCATGCGCGCCGGAACGATTCCAGTTCGCCCAATGGAACATGGAAAGCTCCGCCCCATGAACCGCGCGCCCCAAGGGCCCACGACCAGATCAGACGGCTTCACAGAAGATGCCCCGACTTCGCAGCCTTGGTCGCCAGATAGGCCGCGTTTTCATCCGTCTTCCCCACCTTCAGCGGCACACGTTCCGCCACCGCCACGCCGCAGCTTTCCATCATCGCCATCTTGCGCGGGTTGTTGGTAAGCAGCCGGACCGAAGCAAAGCCCATCTTCCGCAGGATGCCGGCACCAATGCGGAAATCACGTTCGTCATCTTCGAACCCAAGGCGATGGTTCGCCTCCACCGTATCGAAACCCTGATCCTGCAACGAATAGGCGCGCATCTTGTTGGCAAGGCCGATGCCCCGGCCCTCCTGATTAAGGTAAAGCAGAACGCCCGCGCCTTCCTCGCCCATATGCGCCAAGGCTGCGCGCAATTGCGGGCCGCAGTCGCATTTCAGGCTGCCCAGAACGTCACCTGTGAAACAGGCGGAATGCAGCCTTGCCAGTACGGGCTGGCTGCGGTCGGGTCTGCCGATCTCAATCGCGTAATGCTCTTCCCCGCCATCCTCTGGGCGGAAGATATGAACCCTTCCCGCCTGCGCCGCCTGCATCGGAAGGCGTGCGTTGACCACCGGATGCAAGGGCGACATGCGGGCCAGCTCTGGGACGATCTCGGCCAAAGGCAGCAGGGTAAGGGCGTTCTCTTCCGCCACGGCCAAGCCATGCGCCACGGGCACCAGCAGGGCGGCGGGCAGAAGATGGGCGGATTTCACCAATTGCAGCGCGGCGCGGTGCAGGGCCGAGGACCCCTCGCGCAGGCTGCGCAACGGGCCCTTCAGCGGCACGCGCAGATCATCCGCCGGATCGGCCAGCGCACGCAGCCACTCTACTCCCATCCCTTCGGGCACAAGAATGCGCGCGATATCGCCGTCATA
This sequence comes from Fuscovulum ytuae, assembly GCF_029953595.1. NCBI lineage: Bacteria > Pseudomonadati > Pseudomonadota > Alphaproteobacteria > Rhodobacterales > Paracoccaceae > Fuscovulum > Fuscovulum ytuae. The sequence goes on from NZ_CP124535.1 coordinate 2,875,064, forward strand.
GGCGGGGGTCTTCAAGGTCTCGGCCCGCCGCGCCGTGAGCGCCAGTTCCGGCTGACCCAGCGCACGCAGGGCGGCAAGGCGCGCAGGCTCCAACGCCTCTACCGCCACGATCAACATCGCACGGCCATCCCCCGTCATTACCACAGGAACACCCATGCGCAGGTCGCCGCGCGCGCGGGCCAGCCGTTCGATGGGGGAGGGGGCAAGGGGGGCGGGTCGGGTCATATCTGGGTCCTCTGCCGCCCTATCTAGGTCGCGCCATGGGAAAAGTGAAATATTCCCTCGCAACTTGACACATCCGCGTGAGAGGACCGTCGCAATTCTTGCCGGAAAGGCGCGTCTCGCCAATGTGTTGCAAGACGAAGATGCCGCACAAGACGGACGGAGCTTGCAATGGGCACCCTAAGAAAGATTCTGCTGGTCGATGATGACGACGACCTGCGCGAGGCGCTGAGCGAACAGCTCGTCATGACCGAAGACTTTGACGTCTTCGAAGCCCGCACCGGGGCAGAGGGGATGGAAAAGGCCAAAGCCGGTCTTTACGACCTCGTGATCCTGGATGTGGGTCTTCCCGATACCGATGGTCGCGAACTGTGCCGCCGGATGCGCAAGGCTGGCGTGAAGTGCCCGGTCCTGATGCTGACGGGACATGATTCGGATGCTGATACGATTCTGGGCCTTGATGCCGGGGCCAACGACTATGTGACGAAGCCTTTCAAGTTCCCAGTGTTGCTTGCGCGCATCAGGGCGCAGCTGCGCCAGCACGAACAATCCGAAGACGCGATCTTCCAGCTGGGCCCCTACACCTTCAAGCCCGCGCAGAAGATGCTGGTCGATGAAAAGGAAAAGAAAATCCGGCTGACGGAGAAGGAAACCAATATCCTGAAGTTCCTTTATCGCGCGCAACAAGGCGTTGTGGCTCGCGACGTGCTGCTGCATGAGGTCTGGGGATACAATGCCGGGGTGACCACTCATACGCTGGAAACCCATATTTACCGCCTGCGGCAGAAGATCGAACCCGATCCGTCAAATGCCCGCCTGCTCGTGACCGAAAGTGGCGGTTACAGATTGGTGGCCTAAGGGTCTTATTGTCGCCGGATTCACTACCTATTTAGAGTTTCATGCGAGATTGATCGCATGAAGGGTTCCCCTCGCCGTGTCGGGGTTATGACACGGCATCCTCCCTGTTGGACTTGGCCGGGCGCAATGCCCGGCCTTTTTTTCTGCCGAATCGCTGCGGCCGGTATCTGTTTCCGTTTGGCTAACAATGGCGCAAGATTGTTGACTCACCCAATCGCAGGCTGTGCCGTTCTCTTTCATTGCAACCTGCCATCTGCGCGGGGTTGCACCTCCCTGTTGGACTGGACGCCCGGGCGCGCTTTGCCCGGGCATTTTTTCTGCAACCGCTCGCCACTTATACCTCAGTATATCGCGATAGGCTTTGGCGACCGCCCGAACCTCGCCTAAAAGAGCCTGCCGCCACCCGCTTGGCGGTCTGTTTCAGTGGAGAGTTCCATGCGTATCCCCGTTGCGGTCGCCGTCGCCTTGGCCGCCACCCCGGTCTTTGCCGAAGACCTCGTCTTCACCCTGATCAACGACAGTTCCCACACGATCGTCGAAATGAACGTCTCGCCCATCGACGAAGAGTTGTGGGGCGAAAACATCCTGACCGTCGACGCCGTCGAACCCGGCATGTCGGGCGACATCACCATCGCTGATGGCCTCGATGTCTGCGACTATGACCTTCGCTTCGTCAGCGATGAAGGGATCGAGGCAACAAAATCCCAGAACCTGTGTGAGATCAACACCTTCACGATCAACGACTGATCGCAGCCTGGCCTGTGTCAGGGCGGCCGGCCCAAGGGTCGGCCGTCACTGGCAGGATCGGCAAAGAAAGCCGCAGGGGTTAGTGAGGACGCGCCACCTGCGCGTTCCGTCCTGCCAAAAGGTCAGCCACGATCTCGACCCGTTGATGCAGCGTATCTGGCAACAGATGCGCATACCGTTCGGTCATCGAGATGTGGTAATGACCCAAAAGCTTCTGCACCTCATAGATCGATGCCCCGCGGTTGATCAGAAGGCTCGCATAGGTGTGCCGCAGGTCGTGAATGCGCACGTCCTTCATCCCCAAACGCTTGCGCGCCCGATCCCATGCCAGATGAAAGCTGGTATAGGGCTTATTGAAACGGGGATTGAGGAACAGATACGAATCCTGCTGAACCGGCAGGTCAAGCTGTTGCGTGCGGAATCCTTTGGATTTGATGAGAGCCTATCCAAAACCCGCCAATCGCCCAAGCCTTGGCACAGCGCGGCGGTGAAGGCCTGGGCGTCCGGACGATCGTTCGATCCGCCCTCGGCTTGCGAAGCCCGGCGCAGCGGCCTAGCTTGCCGGGCCGATCCCACGAATGACGCGCAAAGGTCAGCCTCATGAAAATCGCCACTTGGAACATCAATTCCGTCCGCCTGCGCGAAGGTCTGGTGGCGCGCCTGATGCAGGAAGAGGCCCCCGATGTGCTGTGCCTGCAGGAATGCAAAAGCCCTGTCGAAAAAATCCCGGTCGAGGCGTTTCAGGCCCTTGGCTATACCCACATGGTTGCCCGGGGGCAAAAGGGCTATAACGGCGTGGCGATCCTGTCCAAAATGCCGCTGACAGATGCGGGATCGGTGGATTTCGCGGGACTCGGCCATGCCCGCCACGTTGCCGCACGGCTCGAAAACGGGCTGACGATCCACAACTGCTATGTCCCCGCAGGCGGCGATATCCCGGAGCGGACGGAAAACGAAAAGTTTGGCCAAAAACTCGATTACCTCACCCATCTGCGCGACCATTTCCATGCCGAGAAGCCTGCGAAATCCATCCTTGTCGGCGATCTGAACATTGCGCCCCGCGAAGATGATGTCTGGTCGCATAAGCAATTGCTGAAGATCGTCAGCCACACGCCGATCGAAGTGGAACATCTGGGCGCCGCCCAGGATGCTGGGGGATGGGTCGATGTCACGCGGCAGGATATCCCGTCGGGCCTGCTTTATTCCTGGTGGTCCTACCGTGCCGCAGATTGGGATGCCGCGGATAAAGGGCGGCGCCTTGATCACATCTGGGCCACGCCCGATATCGCCGGGGCCGCGCATGGCAGCCGCATCCTGCGGCCCTGCCGCGGATGGGAACAGCCGTCCGACCATGTTCCCGTCTTTGCGAGCTTTGACCTCTGATCCCCTTTCGCGCGGCGATGGTTCTGCTAATCCATGATCCGCAACGGCAAGACGGAGCCGGACCGTGCTGACCTATCTCATGCTGCGCGACACGCGCCCGCGCCCCCGATTCTATCGGGTTGAGGTCAGCTATAACCTGTTCGGTGAATATTCGGTGCTGAGGGAATGGGGCCAGCGGGGCAAGCGTGGGCAAGCTCTGCTGGTATGGTTTTCAAACCTGCGCGAGGCCTGTCTTGCGGCAGAACGCTGGCGCAAGCGGGCAGGGCGGCGCGGCTATTGCGCCACGGAAGGATAAAGCATGACGCATCTCTGGGTCCGGGCGGAACAGCGTCCAAATGAAGAACGGGTCGGGCTGACGCCCGAAGGTGCTGCCGCGCTGGTCAAGGCAGGGCTGCATGTGTCGGTCGAGGAATCGTCGGTCCGCGCCATCCCGATCGATGGCTACAAAGCCGCGGGATGTGAGATCGTCGCTGAAAACCTGTGGCCCAATGCCCCGCGCGACGCCATCATCTTTGGCCTCAAGGAATTGCCCGAAGACGGCACGCCGCTCATCCATCGCCACATCATGTTTGGCCATGCCTATAAGGGCCAGCCTGCCGGGCGCGAATTGTTGAAACGGTTCAAGGCAGGCGGCGGCACTCTTTACGATCTGGAATACCTGGTCGACGAAACTGGGCGGCGCGTTGCCGCCTTTGGCTATTGGGCGGGTTTCGCCGGGGCTGCTGTCGCCCTGAAATGCTGGGCGGCGCAGCGGCGCGGCGGCATTGCGGGGCCAGTGGCCAAATATCCCGGCCGCTCCGCGCTGATCGCCGATCTGGAACGGGAAATGGCAGGGATGGCCCGCCCCCGTGCCATCGTCATCGGGGCGCTGGGCCGTGTCGGCACCGGGGCATCAGACCTCTGCACCCAGATGGGGGTGGCCGTCACCAAATGGGACATGGCCGAAACCGCGAGCGGCGGGCCTTTCCCCGAGGTTCTGGCCCATGAGATCTTCCTCAACTGCATCCTTGCCCGCCCCGGCTGCCCGGTCTTCGTTCCTGCCAGCGCGAAGACCGATCCCCGCGCGCTGACCGTGATCGGGGACATCGCCTGCGATCCGACCTCCGATTTCTCGCCCATCAAGGTCTATGATCGTGCGACGGATTGGGACGCGCCTGCGCTGCGCGTGGCGGAAGATCCGCCACTTGATGTAACGGCGATCGACAACCTGCCGTCCCTCCTGCCCGTCGAGAGCAGCGAGGATTACGCAGGCCAGCTTTTGCCCAGCCTGATGACGCTGACCGATCTGACAGCAGGGGTTTGGGGGCGGGCAAAGGTGGAATACGACCGCCATATCGCTACGCTGTGACGCAATAGGACAAATTCCTGCGACGGAATTTGCAAAGATCTTCGAAGAATTTTCGCGGGGCAAAGCTCAGCGTAGGAGGACAAAGACATGACGATCCATTGGTGCGGCACCGGCCTTTCCGCGGTTCCCGGCCTGCGGCGGCTGATCGAGGGCGGCCATAAGGTGACGGTCTGGAACCGCACCGTTGATAAGGCGCGCGAGGCGGTGGGCGACCTGACCTCCGATATCCGTCCCTACAGCCTTGAGGCGCTAACCGCCGCGCTGGAACCCGGCGATGTGGCCATTTCTATGCTGCCCGCAGATCAGCATGTCAGCATTGCCAAGGCCTGTCTGGCCAAGGGGGCGCATTTCGTTTCCTCTTCCTACATCGCGCCAGAAATGCGGGCGCTGGATGCCGAATTCCGCGAAAAGGGCCTCTGTTCCGTCAACGAGGTGGGGCTTGACCCCGGTATCGACCACCTGATGGCGCATGACCTTGTCGCCCGCTATCGCGCATCCTCGGCCTATGACGTGAAGAATACCCTCTCCTTCACCTCCTATTGCGGCGGCGTGCCGAAAATCCCGAACCCTTTTCGCTACAAGTTCAGCTGGTCGCCCTTGGGCGTGCTGAAGGCGCTGCGCTCTCCGTCGCGCAGCTTGCGGAATTTCAGCGAACTCCGCGTAAATCGCCCATGGGACGCGATCACGGCCTATGATGCGCCGCTGCCCACCCCCGAAAGCTTTGAGGTTTATCCCAACCGCGACAGCTATCCCTTCATGGAAGATTACCGCTTCGATCCCGATTGGCAGGTCAAGGATTTCGTGCGCGGCACGATCCGCCTTAACGGCTGGGCCGAAGCATGGGGTCCTGTGTTCCGTGAGATTGAAACGCTGGAAGGCCCCGCAGGCGATGCCCGTCTGGCCGAAATGGCCGCGCAATTCTGGGCCGAGAATTCCTATGACGAAGGCGAACCTGACCGCGTGGTCCTTTTCGTCTCGCTCAAGGCCGAACGTGACGGTCACCCGGTCTGGCACGAGGAATGGGCGCTGGATGCATGGGGCGATGCGCGCGGCACAGCAATGGCACGGCTGGTGTCGGTTCCTGTCTCCCTCGCCATCGAATCGGTCTTGTCGCGCGAGATACCGGCAGGCGTCCATGCCGCGCCGCACGACCCCCGGCTGATCGACAAGTGGATGGGTCAGATCCGGACTCTGGCCCAATATCTTGAACGTGTCGATCACATGTCAGCCCGCTGATCGGCGCGCTTGTGAGGTGACAGGCAGCGCTTCGCCCGTCTAATATGCTTGCCAAGACCCGAATGAATGAACCGGGCAGGCAGCAGGTTACGGGCGAGGCATGGCCGTCATCACAGGTGACAGACCGACAGGGTCGCTTGGCAACCGTTTCGCCGTATGGCGGGCGGGCTTTGCCCATGTCGCCACCGCCTTTCGCTCGCAGCCCGAACCCCGCTCAATCGGCCTTTTTGCGCGCGGGCGCCAACTTGTGGCGGGCAACTTCCTCTTTGCAGGAAAATTGGTGCAGGCCCCTGCCAGTTCCATCTGGGATATCGCCCCGCCCGATGCGATCTTTGCGGCCGAGGTGCAGGGCTTCATCTGGCTGGATGATCTTGCTGCCGTGGGTGATGCCAGTGCGCGCAAAAGGGCGCAGGATTGGACTTATGCTTGGATCGACCGGTTCGGTGGCGGCCAAGGCCCCGGCTGGACGCCCGATCTGACGGGCCGCCGCCTGATCCGCTGGATCAACCATGCCGTCTTTCTGTTGCAGGGGCAGGATAAGGCTCGCTCGGCCGCCTATTTCCGTGCGGTCACCGTACAGACCCATTACCTCGCCCGACGCTGGACCCGCGCCGCCCCCGGCCTGCCGCGGTTCGAGGCGCTAACGGGCCTCATCGTCGCTGGGCTGGCGTTGGAGGGCAAGGCAAAGCTGGTGAAGACCGCCGTCGCCGCACTGGCCCGCGATTGCCGTGGCCAGATTGACTCGGGCGGTGGCATCCCCACCCGTAATCCCGAAGAATTGCTTGAGGTGCTGACCCTGCTGAACTGGGCCGCGCAGGCCCTTGAAGAGGCGGGGCGTGAGGTGCCGCCAGAAGTGGTCACCGCCATAGGGCGGATCGTGCCAACCCTTCGCGCGCTGCGCCATGCCGATGGGGGTCTGGCGCGGTTCCATGGCGGAGGGCGCGGGATCGAAGGGCGGCTGGATGCCGCCTTGGCGGCCTCTGGGGTTAGGGGCGCACCACCGCATGGCGTGCCTGCGATGGGCTTCGTCCGCCTGTCCTCCGGGCGGTCGACCATCATCCTAGACGCCGCCGCCCCTCCGCATGGCCGCGCCAGCGGCGAGGCACATGCCTCGACGCTTGGCTTCGAACTGACCTCTGGGCGGCGCCCGCTTATCGTCAGCTGCGGCTCCGGTCGCCCCTTTGGCGAAGACTGGACGCTTGCCGGACGCGCCACCGCATCGCATTCCACCCTGTCGATCGACGGCTCGTCCTCATCCCGGCTCGGCAAGGGCAGCGATGATTTTGCCCACCGCGCTGCTGTCATCACCTTGCAGCAGACCGCCGACCACCACGGTCAAACCGTCTCTGTCGCACAGGATGGTTGGCGCGGCAGCCATGGCCTGATCCATTCCCGTATCCTCACGCTGGATGCGCAGGGGCGGCGGCTGACCGGAACCGATATGGTCTATGTCCACTCCGCCCCCGATCAGCGACGGCTGGAAACGGTCCGCGCCACACGGCCGGATGGGGTGACGGTGTCGATCCGCTTTCACCTTCACCCTGATGTGGATGCGCGGCTCGACATGGGCGGAAGTGCAGTGTCCATGGCGCTAAAGTCCGGGGAGATTTGGGTCTTCCGCCATGACGGCGTCGGCAAACTGACGCTGGATGCATCGGTTTATCTGGAAAAAGGGCGCTTGCAGCCCCGTGCTGCGCGGCAGATCGTCCTTTCCGCGCCGGTAACGGGGGCAGAATTGCGGATCGGCTGGACCTTGGCCAAGGCACAGGATACTCCGCTCGCCATCCGCGATCTGGACCGCGAGGAATTGCCGGTTCCGGTCTGACCTGTTGCAAGGGGTGCTGCCATGACCAACCTCGTTCCGATCGGACGCGCGCTGATTTCCGTTTCCGACAAGTCCGGCCTGCTTGATCTGGCCCGTGCCCTTGCCGCGCGAGGGGTGGAGCTGATCTCGACCGGCGGCACCTCGGGGATGCTGCGCACGGCGGGGCTGAAGGTGCGCGATGTGTCGGATGTGACGGGTTTCCCCGAGATGATGGATGGACGGGTCAAGACGCTGCACCCCAATGTGCATGGCGCGCTGCTGGCCTTGCGGGACGATGACGAACACCTTCTGGCCATGGCCGCGCATGGGATCGAACCGATCGACCTATTGATCGTGAACCTCTACCCGTTCGAGGAAACGGTCGCGAAGGGGGCCGACCATGCCACCTGCATCGAGAATATCGATATCGGCGGCCCCGCCATGATCCGCGCGGCATCCAAGAACCATCGCTTTGTCACTGTCGTCACCGATCCGGCAGACTATCAGTCGCTGATGGACCAGATGGCCGCGCATGACGGGGCAACCACATTGGCCTTCCGGCAAAAGATGGCGCTGACCGCCTATTCCCGAACCGCCGCTTATGACGCTGCCGTGTCCAACTGGCTTGCGGGCGAAATCGGCGAAACCGCGCCGCGCTATCGCACGTTCGCGGGCAAACTGGCCCAAGGCTTGCGCTATGGTGAAAATCCGCATCAGGGTGCGGCCTTCTACGTCGATGGCTCGCGCCGCGAAGGCGTGTCTACCGCACGCCAGTGGCAGGGCAAGGAACTTTCCTACAACAACATCAATGACACGGACGCCGCTTTCGAACTGGTGGCCGAATTTGGCGGTGGCGCGCCCGCCTGCGCCATCATCAAACATGCCAATCCCTGCGGCGTGGCGACCGGGGCCACATTGGCCGAGGCTTACGCCCGCGCCTATGATTGTGACCGCACCTCGGCCTTCGGGGGCATTGTCGCGCTGAACCAACCACTTGATGCCGCCACAGCGGAAAAGATCACCGAGATTTTCACCGAGGTCGTCATCGCCCCCGGCGCATCCGAAGAAGCCAAAGCCATCTTTGCGGCGAAAAAGAACCTCCGCCTTCTGACCACCGCTGCCTTGCCCGACCCGCGCGCGCAAGGGCTGGCCTTCAAACAAGTGGCGGGCGGTCTTCTGGTTCAGGACCGTGACGCAGGCGCCCTGCGTCCAGGCGATCTGAAGGTCGTGACCAAGCGCGCCCCGACCGAGGCCGAGATGGCTGATCTTCTTTTCGCGTGGAAAGTCGCGAAACACGTGAAGTCCAACGCCATCATCTATGTGAAAGACGGCGCGACCGTCGGCGTCGGCGCAGGTCAGATGTCGCGCATCGACAGCACCCGCATCGCCGCCCGTAAATCTCAGGACATGGCCGAGGCGCTGGGTCTTTCCCAGCCTCTTACCCACGGGTCTGTCGTCGCATCGGACGCCTTCTTCCCCTTCGCCGACGGCCTGCTGGCGGCGGCTGAAGCGGGGGCTACCGCGATCATCCAGCCGGGTGGTTCCATGCGGGATGACGAGGTGATTGCCGCAGCCGATGCGGCGGGCCTTACCATGGTCTTTACCGGCATGCGCCATTTCCGCCATTGATCGGGGGCAGGGCATGAAGACAGCCGCCATCACCGCCGCCGTCATCTTCGTGCTGGATCAGGTCACGAAGGTGGCCATCGTCCACGGCTTGAACCTGATTGAACGCGGCGTGATCGATGTCGCGCCGCCATTCCTCACCTTTCGTATGGCATGGAATCGGGGCGTCAATTTCGGCCTTCTGGCCCATGACGCCGATTTCATGCGCTGGGTTCTGATCGCGGTCGCCATCGCCATTTCGCTTTGGGTCTGGCTTTGGGTTCGGCGGGAAGAACCGGGGCGCTGGGCACAGATTTCGGCGGGGCTTCTGGTCGGTGGTGCGCTGGGCAACGTGATCGACCGCGTGGTCTATGGCGCCGTGGCCGATTTCCTGAACATGTCTTGCTGTGGCATCGAAAACCCCTATGCCTTTAACGTGGCCGATATTTCGATCTTCGCGGGGGCAATCGGGCTGATCCTTTTTACGGGCGGATCGGACAAGACGGCAAAGGGTGACCCTGGCAAGGGAAAGACCCCGTGACGCGCGCCGCGACATGCGCTAAGACGGGGCAAGACGGTTGACGGAGGCTGGCATGCAGGCAACACGGCGTTTCCCCGCCATCGCTCTGGCGATGGTGATGGCGCTTGCGGCATGCGGCAATCGCGACACCGTGCCTTCGCTGATGAATGTCCGCTCCACCACTGGCGGTCCTGACGAATTCGGCATCATCCCGCCCAAGCCGCTGGAAATGCCCGAAGACTTGGCCGCCCTGCCAGACCCCACCCCCGGCGGCGCCAACCGCACCGACCGCAACCCGAACGCCGAGGCTGTCGCAGCATTGGGTGGCAACCCATCGGTCACGCAGGGGGTGAACAGCGCGCATGCAGGCCTTTACGCCTATGCCGCGCGCTATGGCGTGACGCAGGGCATCCGCGAAACGCTGGCCGCCGAAGATCTTGAATACCGTCGCGAAAATGATGGTCGCCTCTTGGAACGCCTGTTCAACGTGAACGTCTATTACCGCGCCTATCAGCCGCAATCGCTGGACCAGCACGCCGAATTGTGGCGCTGGCGTCAGGCGGGCGTGCGCACGCCCTCTGCCCCGCCTCCGCAGGATGGCGAAGGCGAGTAACAACCGCGTAGGGGCGGGTTGAACCCGCCGCCGCATCGGTCCACCTTCCATGCGAAGATCACGCCCGTTCCTCGGGCATAGCGGAGCGTTCGGATGACCGACTTTCGCGGCCTCGCCCTTGCGGCGGCCTTTCTCACCGCCGCCCCCGCCATGGCGGAACAGGCGGTCACCGGCTTTACACTCGACAACGGGTTAGAGGTGGTGGTGATTCAGGATCGCCGCGCCCCCGTCGTCGTGCAGATGGTCTGGTATCGTGTTGGCGCGGCGGATGAACCTGACGGCAAATCCGGCATCGCGCATTTCCTTGAACATTTGATGTTCAAGGGCACCGAAAAGATCGGCCCCGGTGCCTTCTCGGATATCGTCGAGGCGCAGGGCGGCAGCGACAATGCCTTTACCAGCTGGGATTACACCGCTTATTTCCAGCGCGTTGCGTCAGATCGACTTGATCTGATGATGCAGATCGAATCCGACCGTATGACGGGCCTTACCATCGCGCCCGATCAGGTGGATACAGAACGATCCGTCATCCTCGAAGAACGCAACCAGCGCACCGACACCAGCCCCGGAGCGCTGCTTTCGGAACAAATGCGGGCGGCGCAATACCTCAACCATCCCTATGGCATTCCGATCATCGGCTGGCGGCATGAGATGGAGGGGTTGACCCGCGACGATGCGCTGGCTTTCTACCGCCAGCATTACGCGCCCAACAACGCCATCCTTGTGGTGGCGGGCGACGTTACACCGGATGAGGTGCGCGCCTTGGCCGAAACGCATTACGGCGTGATCCCCGCCGCGCCAGAAATTGCCCCCCGTGACCGGGTGTCCGAACCCCCGCAACTGGCCGAACGCCGCCTGACGATGTCCGACCCGCGCGTGTCAGAACCCTATATATCGCGCAGCTATCTGGCCCCCGAACGCGACCCCGGCGATCAGACAAAAGCCGCCGCTCTTACCGTCCTTGCCGAACTTCTGGGTGGCAGCGGCACCACCTCCGTTCTCGCCCGCGCGTTGCAATTCGATCAGCGAAAGGCGGTTTACACGGCAGCCTTCTATGATGGGTCCAGCGTCGATGACACGACCTTCGGCCTTGTTGTCGTGCCCACCCCCGGCACTTCGCTGCAAGACGCAGAGGACGCGATGGATGCCGCCATCGCCGATTTCATCGCCAAAGGTCCCGATCCTGCCGATCTCGAACGGATAAAGACCCAGATCCGCGCCGCTGATATCTATTCCCGTGATGATTCCGACGGCCTTGCCCGCCTTTATGGTGAGGCATTGGCAACAGGCCTGACGCTGGAAGACGTCAAGGCTTGGCCCGATATCCTGAAATCCGTCACCGCCGATGACATTATCGCCGCCGCAAAGGATGTGCTGGACAAGCGCCGCGCCGTCACGGGTTGGCTTATGCGCGAAGAGGCCGCCCAATGACCCGTCAGCTCCGCTTTCTGACTGTTGCGATTGTGTCCCTTTTCCTTGCCCTGCCCGCACGGGCGGCGGTGGATATCCAGACCGTCACCTCCCCCGGCGGCATCAAGGCCTGGTTGATCGAAGAACCCGGCATCCCGTTCACCGCGCTGGAAATCCGGTTTCGCGGCGGCTCATCCCTTGATCCCGCAGGCAAGGAAGGTGCGGTCAATCTGATGACCGCGCTCCTTGAAGAAGGGGCAGCCGATCTGGACGCCCAAGGCTTTGCCAAGGCGCGCGATGATCTTGCGGCGCAATTCCGCTTTCGGTCGGATATCGACTCGGTTGCCGTGTCTGCCAAGTTTTTGACCGAAAACCGCGATCAGGCCGTGGCTTTGCTGCGCAGCGCCTTGAAACAACCCCGCTTTGATTCCGAGGCAGTAGAGCGCGTGCGCGGGCAGGTGCTTGCGGGCCTTAGGGCTGATCTGAAAGATTCCGGTGCCATCGCAAGTCGCATCTTCCGGGACAAGGCCTTTGAAGACCACCCCTATGAACGTGACAGCGACGGCACGCTGGAAACTGTTCCCGCGCTCACCCGCGATGACCTGATCGCTGTCCATGCCGCGACCATGGCGCGTGATCGTCTCTATGTCGCGGCGGCAGGCGATATCTCTGCTGAACAGCTTGGCGCGCTGCTTGATACCCTCCTTGGCGATTTGCCCGCCACCGGCACGCCTTTGCCCGGCAAGGCCGACCTGATGCTGACGGGTGGCATCACGGTCGAACCGTTCCCCGGCCCGCAATCGGTGATCCTGTTTGGCCAAGGCGGCATTCAGACCGACGATCCGGACTATTTCCCCGCGCTTCTGCTGAACGAGGCGATGGGGGGCAGCCGCTTCTCTGCCCGCCTGATGACCGAGGTCCGCGCCAAGCGTGGCCTAACCTATGGCATCGGCACCTCGCTTGTCGGCTATGATCAGGCCGAGGTGATGATGGGCCAAACCTCCGTCGCCAATGAAAAAGTTGCCGAGGCGGTTGAGGTGATCCGCGACGAATGGCGCAAGATTGCCGAAGGCGGGCTGACTGAGGCAGAGTTGGACGCCACAAAGACCTACATCACCGGCGCCTACCCGCTCCGCTTTGATGGGAATGGACCGCTCGCCTCTATCATGGTGAACATGCAAATGATGGGCTTGCCCGCCGATTACCCCAAGACCCGTAACGAAAAGGTCTGGGCCGTGACGATGGAAGATGTGCAGCGCGTCGCCCGCGAACTCTACACGCCCGACAAACTCCGCTTCATCATCGTTGGCGAACCGCAGGGTGTTACGGCAACGGATTAGCGCCGAATCTGTGGCCTCACAGCCTTCAGCCTGCTACATATGGGTGCATGAACGCGCCGTCCCCCAAGATATCTGGCCCCCAAGGCCGCCCGGTGATCCGCCAACTTGATGAGTCGGCGGTCAACCGTATCGCGGCTGGCGAGGTTGTCGAACGCCCCGCCTCTGCCGTCAAGGAACTGGTGGAAAATGCGCTGGATGCCGGGGCCACGCGCATTGCGGTGGATATTGCCGACGGTGGCAAGACGCTGATCCGAGTCACCGATGATGGCTGTGGCATGACGGGGGATGATCTGCCGCTGGCGCTTTCGCGCCATGCGACATCCAAGATCGATGGGTCCGATCTTCTGAACATCCACAGCTTCGGTTTCCGGGGCGAGGCGCTTCCATCGCTTGGCGCGGTGGGCCGCCTGACCATCACTTCCCGCGTTGCGGGGGGCGAGGCTTCGTCGATCACCGTCGCAGGCGGGCGCATGGGCGCGGTGAAACCTGCCGCCCTGACGCGCGGCACTGTGGTGGAACTGCGCGACCTGTTCTTCGCCACGCCAGCCCGGTTGAAATTTCTCCGCTCCGACCGGGCTGAACTGCAAGCGATCACAGAGGTGGTCAAACGCCTTGCCATGGCCGAACCGACCGTGGGCTTCACTCTGCGCGAAGTGACGGGCGGGGGCGAAGGCCGCACCCTCTTTCGCGCTGATCCCACGGGGGGCGATTTCTTCGATGCCCTCCATGCCCGCCTTGCCGCCGTGCTCGGCGTGGATTTCATCGAGAACGCGCTGAAGATCGATGTCGAACGCGAAGGGATGCGGCTGACCGGATATGCCGCCCTGCCCACCTATTCGCGCGGGTCATCCGTGCAGCAATTCGTCTTCGTCAATGGCCGCCCGGTGCTGGACCGCCTGCTTCTGGGTGCGCTGCGCGTGGCCTATTTCGATTTCCTCAGCCGCGACCGCCACCCCGCCGCCGTCCTGACGTTGACCTGTGATCCCGAAAGGGTCGATGTGAACGTCCACCCCGCCAAGGCCGAGGTGCGCTTTCGCGAACCCGATGCCGCACGTTCGCTCATCATCACAGGCCTCCGCACGACCTTGTCCGGGGCAGGTCACCGCGCCAGTTCCACCGTTGGCGATGCCACGCTGGCTGCCTTCCGCCCTGAACCAACACCCGCGCGCGTCTACCAGATGGACCGCCCCTCGCAGCCCAGCCTGTCGCGCGCCTTTGCCTTTCAGGCCCCCATGGCGCCCCCCGGCTTTGCCGAGGCCCCGGCCGCTCGCGCCGACACTCCGCCCCCGGAACCTGAGGCGGCGCACCGCCCTCTAGGTGCCGCCCGCACGCAGGTGCATGAAAACTATATCATCGCCCAGACCGAAACCGGCATGGTCATCGTTGACCAGCACGCCGCCCATGAACGTCTGGTCTATGAACGCCTGAAACGCCAGATGGCAGAAACGGGCATCGCCGCGCAGGCCCTGCTTATCCCTGAAATCGTTGAACTTTCCCCCACCGACGCAACCCGCATCCTGGACCATGCCGACCAACTCGCTCGACTTGGCCTTGCCATTGAACCCTTCGGCGGCAGCGCCGTCGCCGTGCGCGAAACGCCGGCCATCCTTGGCACCGTCAACGCGGCCCACCTCATCCGCGATATCCTTGACGAACTTGCCGACCAAGGCGACAGCCTTCTCGTGCAGGCCAAGATCGAGGCCGTCCTGTCCCGCATGGCCTGTCACGGCTCTGTCCGCTCTGGCCGCCAGATGCGCCCCGAGGAAATGAACGCCCTGTTACGAGAGATGGAGGCCACCCCCCATTCCGGCCAGTGCAATCATGGCCGCCCCACCTATGTGGAACTGAAACTCGCGGATATCGAAAGGCTGTTTGGTCGCCGATGATCACGATTGCCGGAACCCAATATGCCCTGACCGACCCGCCCATCCTGATCGCAGGCGGCGTCGCGCTCGCGCTCGTCCTTGTCCTCCTCCTCACCCTGCGTGCGGCAGCCTCCTCTGCCCGCATGGCACAGCCCATCCTGCGGCAGATGGAATGGATGACGAACCGCGTGCAATCCCTCTCCGAAGGGCAGGAACGGCTGGCGGGCGGCCTGCATCACGTGTCCGAGGCGGCGGCGGTCAGCCAATCCTCCATGCTCAAACTGATGGAACAACGCCTCGCCGATGTGCAGCGCCAGATGACCGAGGCGCTGCATGGCACCTCCACCCGCACCGCGCGCAGCTTGGGCGAACTGCAACAACGCCTTGAAACCATCGACCGCGCACAGGCGAATATCGAAAAACTGTCAGGCAACGTCCTGTCCCTTCAGGACATTCTGTCGAATAAACAGACACGCGGCGCCTTTGGCGAGATTCAGCTGCATGACATCGTTCTCAAGGCCCTTCCGTCTGACAGCTTCACCATGCAGGCCACGCTGTCCAATGGCCGCCGCGCCGATTGTCTGATCCACCTACCCAACCCGCCCGGCCCGATCGTCATCGACGCCAAATTTCCGCTCGAGGCCTATGAATCCCTCCGCCGCGCCGATAACGCCGCGCAATTGGCCGAGGCGCAACGGAATCTGCGCACCGCCGTCCGCGCCCATATCAAGGCGATCACCGAAAAATACATCCTCGAAGGGGAAACGGCGGATGGCGCGCTGATGTTCCTGCCGTCCGAGGCGGTTTATGCCGAGTTGCACGCCAACTTCCCCGACGTCGTGCGCGAAGGCTTCGCCGCCAAGGTCTGGATCGTCTCTCCCACCACCTGCATGGCCACGCTCAACACCATGCGCGCTGTGCTGAAAGATGCGCGGATGCGCGAACAGGCAGGCGCGATCCGCAAGGAACTGGCGTTGCTATACGCCGATGTGGAACGGCTCGGCACGCGGGTCGAAAACCTCGACCGCCATTTCGGGCAGGCGCAGCGCGATGTGGAGGAAATCAAGATTTCCACCGAAAAGGCTACGAAACGCGCGCGTCGTTTGGACAATTTTGATTTCGAGGAATTGGGCACCCCCGGCACGCCCCTGATCGGCCCGCAGGCCGCGGAATGAGGCATCTGTCACAGGCTGACTATACCCGCCAGCCGTGGAAGAACGGCAAGGGCGTCACGGTGGAACTGACCCGTGCCGAACGGGATGGAGCGATCCTTTACCGTCTTTCCATGGCGACAGTGGCCGAAGATGGCCCCTTCTCCCTCTTCCCCGGCATAGACCGGAACTTGACGGTGATCTCTGGCCCCGGTTTCCGGCTGTCGGGGGATGGCATCGCGCTGGACTGCCAGCCCTTTGTGCCCGTGGCCTTTCCGGGCGATGTGGCGGTGGTCGCCTCTGGCACGGCGGCAGGCCCGTCCGAAGATTTCAACGTCATGACCTCCCGCAACCTGCCCCGCCCCGACGTACGGTTGCTGCGAGAAGGGCAGGGCGCAGCTTCGGGTGGGCGGCTTGCTCTCTTCGCCCTTGATGCGCTTACAGTCGCGGGTCGGACCCTCGCGCAGCATGACCTGATCTTGACCGATGCGCCGCTGCCTCCAATCTCAGGCGGACCCGCGCTTCTGGTTCGCCTTCATGGCGTGTCGGATTGACCCAGACGGCACAGCCGCAACAATTCGATCCGCGTGCCGCGAATGCGATAAAGCAGCACAAAGGGAATGATCGGCAGCATCAAGGCACGCACCCCATGCGGCGAAGGCAGGGCGATCCCCGCTTCCGGGTTCTCGGCCAGACGGCGTAGGGCGTCCGACAGATGGCGCTGCCCATGCCGCAGACCGGGCGGCAAGGTGCGGCTGTAATGTTCGCGCAGCGCTGCCAGATCGTTCCGGGCGGAAATCAGGAAGCGCTGTTTCATCGCGTGCCTTACACCTCGTCCAGAGGCAGGGGCGCGGGGGGCGGCAATTCCCCGTCCGTGAACCAAGATCCGACCCACTCCTCGATATGTGAGGCGCAGATCATCTCGCCCTCATCGGCTTCGGCCAACCTGTCATCCAGAAGTGACAACTCACCCCTGCCCAGATCAGCCAGCACCTTTTGGGACATGTGCAGCATCATCGCCAACCCAGCCTGCGCAAAACGCGCACCTGTCAAGCTATCCCAACAGTTGATTCTTCTAAAGTGTCAATCTGACCTGCATGATTTTTCATGCCACGGACGATTGCACCCTCTCAGATGCGCAGGAAAGGCTGGGCAAGCCGCGGGATAATCGCGTTAAACTTCAGCGGTGCATCCGTCGCCGCAAGGCAGATGCAAACTTCGCCATCCTCCGCCACGGGCGTGTGCTGCATCGCCTCATCCGCGATTTCGATATCGCCGGGGCCGAAACGATCCGTCTCGTCACGGAAGGCCCCCTGCAACACAAGCGTCAGTTCCAGCCCGCGATGCCCGTGATCAGGGACCGCCTGACCGCCGGGAATGTACAGCAGCCGCGCAGATGCATCCTTGCCCGTCGGCAGGATCGCCTGCCGTACGCCCATGCCAAGGCTGCGCCATTTCACCTTGCCAACGCCACCGCCAACGTAATCCGCCAGGGGCGCCGGGAAGATGCCCGCCCGCTTCAACGGGCGGCGTGCGGTGGCCTGCGACAGCCCACTGATCCGGTCCATGCAGGCGGCAAGGCTGTCATCCGACATCGCCGCTACGTCTTCGCTTTCCAGCATCGCGCCGCCCACCGCCTCGAACGAGGCAAGCCGGGCGCGGCATTCGTCGCACAGGGACACATGGGTCGCCGCAACCAGATTGAACGCCTCGGGCAGTTCACCTGCCGCATAGGCCATTAACAACTGGTCCGTAAGATGGTGCTTGATGCTCATCCGTCTTCGTGCCTTCAACTCATTTGCTGGCGCAATCGCTCCAGCGCCAATCTAATGCGCGACTTGATCGTTCCCAAAGGAAGGCCCGTCTCTGCGGCAATCTCGCTATGCGAAAGATCGCCATAAAAGGCCCGTTCGATCAACGCGCGCTGTTTCTCGGGCAGTTGGGCCAGCGCTGTTCCCAACCGTTCAGTATCCTGCTGCGCCTCAAGTACCTCGGCCTGATCGGGTTCAGGCTCTGGCCCCCAAGGCAATTCTTCCGGTTCCGGCCGCCGCGCCTTGCGCAGCGCGTCGATTCGTCGGTTGCGGGCAATGGTGAAGACCCAAGTCGCCACCGAGGCCCGCGACGGATCAAACAGGTGTGCCTTCTGCCACAGCGTTGCCATGACATCCTGCGCACATTCCTCAGCCGTCGTTGCATCGGCGCCCGATTTCATCAGAAAGGCCTTCACCCGTGGGGCGAAATGCCGAAACAGCGCTGCAAACGCCGCCTTGTCCTGATGATCGCGCACACGCAACACCAGCGCTGCCCAATCCGTTTCCACCTGATCCGTCTGCACGGCAGGGCCTTCCTTCCGGACACTAACCCTCTGTTCCAGCGCAGCATATTGCTGCGCGGACGATGGCGCATCCGTTTTTTCGGCCTGACGGGCATCGAACATCATGGGTGTGTTACGCCGCATGCTGTCCGCTGGATCACAGTCGGGGAAATGTTTCGCAGAATTTCGATGTCAAGTTCCCACTGTCCAAAAAAAATTACACGCTGATCCAATCTCTTCCGTCCTCCGTAGAAGCACAAATACCAATAGGAGCGTCCCCTTCCATGCCGTTTGAAACACTTGGTTCCGTCCCTCGCCGCATCGCCGTTATCGGGGGGGGCATTTCCGGCATGGCTGCGGCCCATCTTCTTGCTGATGAGAATTCCGTCGTCTTGTTCGAGGCAGAGACCCGCCTTGGCGGCCATGCCCGCACCGTGATCGCGGGCAAGCGCGGGGATCAGCCTGTCGATACCGGTTTTATCGTTTTCAACAAGGTGAACTATCCCAACCTTCTGGGTCTCTTCGACCGGCTGGATGTGCCTTACGTCGAAAGCAACATGTCCTTCGGTGCCTCGCTTGACGGGGGCCGCGTCGAATATGGCCTTGCCTCCTTCGACACGATCTTTGCGCAACGGAAAAACCTTGTCTCGCCGCGCTTCCTTGGGATGCTGACCGATATCCTGCGCTTCAACAAGAACGCGCCTCAGGTCGTTCGCCCCGACATGACGATCCGTGATCTTTTGGAAACTCTCGGCACGGGTGACTGGTTCCGCGATTACTACATCACCCCCTTCTCCGGGGCGATCTGGTCCACCCCCACCATGGGCATCCTCGATTTCCCGGCCCATGCCCTCGTGCGGTTCTTCGAAAATCACGCGCTGATGGGCTATGAAGGCCAGCATCAGTGGTACACTGTCAAAGGTGGCTCCATCGAATATGTCCGTCGCCTGCAGGCCTCGCTTACCTCGCGTGGCGTCGACCTGCGCCTTGGCGCTGCGGTTGCCGGGGTGCAGCGTGAAGGCGGCGGCGTCCTGATCCGTCCCTATGGCGGCGAATGGGAAATGTTCGATGACGTGGTCTTTGCCACGCATTCCGACATCACCCTGTCCCTTCTGGCCGATGCGACGCCCGCCGAGCGCGCGGCGCTCTCTGCGGTGCGCTATCAGCCCAATCAGGCGATTCTGCACCGCGACCCGTCGGTCATGCCGAAGAATCGCAAATGCTGGTCCTCATGGGCCTATGTCGAACCGAAGGGCGGCGCGCGCGGCAAGATCGACCTGACCTATTGGATGAACTCGCTCCAGCCCATCCCGCAGGATGACCCGATCTTTGTGACCCTCAACTCCAATGGCGGGATCGATGAAAAGCTGATCGATGATGTCGTCACCTTCGATCATCCGGTCTATGATCTGGCCGCACTGGATGCACAGGGCAAAATCCGCGCGATGAATGGCACGCTGAACACATGGTTTGCTGGGGCCTGGATGCGGTCGGGCTTCCACGAGGATGGCTTCGCCTCCGCCGTGGATGTGGTTGAGGCGATGCGCTCTCGCGCCCGCGAAAGGCAGCTTGCCGCATGAACGATGTCGATCTGATCCGGGGCGAAACCTTCCACGGTCGCAAGGGCGCGATTGCGAACAGCTTTCGCTACACCGTGGATTATGTCCTCCTTGACCCGGAAACGGCGCGCGGCCCATCGCTCTTTTCCCGTAACCGCCGCAACCTGACCGCCATTCATGATGTCGATTATGGTGGCGCACCGGGCAAGGGACGCGGCACCGCTTGGGTGCGTGAGGTGCTGGCCGCGCATGATCTTCCCGGATCGGACCGCATCCTTCTTCTGGGTCAGCCCCGTGTTCTGGGCCATGTCTTCAACCCCGTCAGTTTCTGGCTGTGCCATGACGCAACGGATAACCTGCGCGTGGTGATTGCCGAGGTGTCGAACACCTATGGCGACAGGCATTCCTATCTCTGCTTTCGCGACGATCACGGTCCCATCACCCGGACCGACACGATCACCGCGCGCAAGATTTTCCACGTCTCGCCCTTCCAACCGCTTGAAGGCGGCTATGCCTTCCGCTTCGACATCCGCCCCGACCGGATCGGGGTCTGGATCGACTACACCTCGCAGGATGGCGGGCTTTACACCAACCTGATCGGCCCCCGCGTCCCCTTGACCAATGGCGAAATCCTGCGCGCCGCGATCCGCCGCCCCTTGGGGAGCCGCCGCGTGCTGGCCCTGATCCATTGGCAGGCGCTGAAACTGGCGATCAAGGGTGTGAAATTCCGCAACCGTCCCACGCCGCCACCGCAGGAAGTGACCAGATGACCGCTGCCCTGCCTGCAATCGCGCCCCGGGCAGGGTTGGCGGGGTGGAGCCTTTTCGCCGCGCTCATCGCGATGGCGGGACTGCCCATCTACATCCATGCCCCGAAATTTTACGTCGATAGTTATGGCCTGTCGCTTGCCGCGCTGGGCGGCGTGCTTGCGCTCTTGCGTCTGTTCGATGTGGTGCAGGACCCGGTGCTGGGCTGGCTGGCCGAGGCAGGCCGTGCACGGCGCGGCCTTTGGGTCACGCTCGCGGTGGGTGTCATGGCCCTGTCGATGATCGGGCTTTTCGCCATCGCCCCGCCTGTCGCGCCGCTTCTGTGGTTCGCGATCACGCTGTCGGGGCTGTTTTCCGCCTTCTCCTTTCTCACCATTACCTTCTATGCCGAAGGCGTGGCCAAGGCCGCCGCCCTTGGCCCTCAGGGCCATGTCCGCCTGGCCGGTTGGCGCGAGGGCGGGTCGCTGGTAGGCGTCTGCGTCGCCGCCGTTGCACCCGTCGCGCTGGCCGGGCTGACGGGCAGCCCTTTCGCCGCATTCGCCGCCTTGTTCGTCATTCTGGCCGTGGCTGCCACTTTCGCCATGCGCGACCAATGGCTGGGGCAGGGCGGCGGGTTTGAAAACCCGCTGGCCGCCTTTCGCCCCGCGCTTTCCGACCCGCTGGCCCGCCGCCTGCTGCTGATCGCCCTGCTGAACGCGGCACCCGTGGCCGTGACCTCCACGCTTTTCCTTTTCTTCGTGGAAAGCCGTCTCGCAGCGCCCGGCATGGAAGGTCCGCTCCTCCTTCTCTTCTTCCTTGCCGCCGCTCTCTCCACCCCGCTCTGGTCGCGTGCCGCGCAGAGCTGGGGGGCGAAACCCGTGCTGCTTTGCGGCATGGCGCTGGCCATCGCGTCCTTCCTCTGGGCCTCCACCCTTGGGGCGGGGGATACGCTGGCCTTTGCCGTGATCTGCGCCGCGTCTGGCGCGGCCCTTGGGGCGGATATGGTCCTCCTCCCCGCCCTTTTCGCCCGCCGTCTGGGGCAACTGGGCCAAGGCGGCGAGGCAGCCGCCTTCGGCCTATGGTCCTTCGTCTCGAAACTCTCCCTTGCCCTTGCTGCCGCGACGCTGCTCCCGGCGCTGCAAGCGGCAGGATTCACCCCGGGGCAAGAAAACGCGCCTTCTGCCCTTTTCGTCCTATCTGTCCTTTACGCGCTGGTTCCCTGCGCTCTCAAGGTGCTTGCCATCGCGCTTCTGGCCGCCACCAAGGTTCCGGAGGTTTGACATGACTCCCTTCTTCTCGCTCCTGCTCGGTGCGCTGATCACCCTCGTTCTTGTCGCGATGAAATCGCGCTTCGTGGGCTTTCGCACTCAGCGCCCCGCCGATCTGTCCGATCGTGGCCCGCGCTTTGACCTGCGCACCCACCTTTCGGGTCCAATCCTTTGCGAAGGCGTGATCTACGGCCCCACCGGCCGCGTCGCCTCGCGCTTCACCGCCGAGATGGAGGGGACATGGGACGGCAATGTGGGCGTCCTGAAGGAACGGTTCCGCTACGATTCCGGCCGCATGCAGGATCGTGAGTGGCGGCTGTTCCTGTCCAATGACGGCACCATCCGGGCCGAGGCGGATGATGTGGTCGGCCCCGGCCAAGGTCGCGCAGAAGGGCCGGGCGTCCTGCTCAATTACCGCATCAAGTTGGACGAAGAGGCGGGTGGCCATGTCCTGAACGTGACCGACTGGATGTATCTGATGGAAAACGGCACGATCATGAACCGCAGCCAGTTCACCAAGTTCGGCATCACCGTGGCCGAACTCGTTGCCACCATGCGCAGGCTTCCGGCATGAGGGAGTTTCGCGGCAAACGCTATTGGCTGGTTGGGGCGTCCGAAGGCCTTGGCCTCGCCCTTGCTCAGCGGCTCAGCAGCGCGGGGGCTGAGGTGATCTTGTCTGCCCGCTCTCCCAACAAACTGGCCGAGGCTGTCGCCCTGATGCCCGGCCGCGCCACGCCCATTCCCTGCGACGTGGCCTCCACGGCCTCGGTGCGCGAGGCGGCGGAACAGGCGGGCCAGTTGGATGGTGTTGTCTTCCTTGCGGGCGTCTACTGGCCGATGAAAGCGCAGGACTGGGATGCCGACGCGGTCGAGGCGATGTGTGACATCAACCTCACCGGCTGCGCCCGCGTCATGGGCGCGGTGCTGCCGGGCATGGTGGCGCGGCGTTCTGGCCATGTCGTCATCACCGGGTCTCTCTCGGGCTTTCGCGGCCTGCCGGGGGCCATCGGCTATTGTGCCTCCAAGGCCGGGACGATGTCACTGGCGGAATCGATGTATTGCGACCTGCGCGGGTCCGGGGTGGATGTGCAACTGTGCAACCCCGGTTTCATCAAGACGCGGCTGACCGACAAGAACGATTTCAACATGCCGCAAATCATGGAACCGGGGCAGGCGGCGCAGATCATGTTCGAACACATGACGACTGACCGCTTTTCCAACAGCTTCCCGGTGCCCTTTGCATGGGTCTTCCGCCTGTCGCAATTCCTGCCGGACTGGGCCTATTACCGCCTCTTCGCGCCGAAGTGACCGTTTTCCGGCGCGAGACAGAAGGTGAAATTCCCGACGCAGGCGGTCTTGCGCCTCGCGGCGCAGCCGCGCGAAATCTGTGTCAGATTTCGTCGCGTTTTATGCGTCATAAAACGCCTTTCAACCGCGCCATGAAGAACCCGTCCATCCCCCCCGCCTCGGCCCAATGATCGGGCCGCAGGCGCAACCCGCCCGCATCCGTCCACCACGCCTCTTCCACACCCGGCATCGCCACCCGCTCCACGCTTAGCCCTGGATGCCGCGCCAGCGCCGATGCCAACTGCCCCTCGCCCTCTTCCGGCAGCAGAGAGCAGGTGCAAAACACCACCCTTCCCCCCGGCCTGACCATCCCCAACGCCCGGTCCAGAAGCTGCGCCTGCAACGCCACCAGCCCCGCCACCTCTGACCCATCCTTCACGAAGGGCAGATCGGGATGCCGCCGGATCGTCCCCGTGGCCGAACAGGGCGCATCCAGAAGCACCGCGTCGAATTGTTTCGCAGGAGTCCAGTCCAAAGCATCGGCCACCACCACCTCCGCCTCCAGCGCGCAGCGGGCAAGGTTCTCGCGCAGCCGCGCCATCCGCGCCTCGGAAAGATCCAACGCCGTCACCTGCGCTCCGGCAGCGGCCAGTTGCAGCGTCTTGCCCCCCGGTGCCGCGCAAAGGTCCAGCACCCGCTCGCCCGGTTTCGGGTCAAGCAGCCGCACAGCCAGCGTGGCAGCAGCATCCTGCACCCACCATCCCCCCGCCGCATAGCCAGCCAGAGCCGAAACCTGCCCCTTCTCCTCAAGCCGCAGCGAACCTGTCGGCAGAACAACACCCTCCGGCGCTTCCGCCCTGTCACGAACCGTCAGGTCCAAGGGCGGCGCACCCGCCTGCACGGCCTCCATCGCCGCCACAACTTCGCGCCCATAGGCATGCACAAGCGGCTGGCGCAGCCAGCGCGGCATCCGCTGCGGGGGCAGCCCTTCAAAGGGCTGTTCCGGCACCTTGCGCAGCACGGCATTCACCAGCCCCGCCAGATGGCCCGTCCGCTTGCCGCGCCGTACGATCTCCACGGCCGCATTCACCGCGCCATGCGCGGCCCCGCCCATCGCGATCTCCACCACGGCCAGCCGCAGCGCATCGCGCACCATCCGGGGCGGTGCCTTGCGTAGATGCGGCTCCAGCACTTTATCCGCAGGCTCCAGATGCCGCAGCACTGCCAAGGTCAACCGTTGTGCCCGGGCGCGGTCCCCCGGCGGCAGGCCACTCAGCGGCCCCTGCGGATCGGCCACCGCCTGCGTCATCAGCCGCCCCTCGCCCAGCACCGCGCCCAGCAGACCCACCGCCGCCGCCCGTGCCGCCAACCCCTCTGCCGCCATGCCGATACGCCCCCGATACGCCCCTTGTTCCCTTGGGGAACGGGCGTATATCAACAACCAGCGACAAGGAACCCTTCCCATGACCGAAGAAAACCCGCGCCCCGACCTGCCGCCCGAAGCCCAGCGCGCCTTGGCTGAGGCAGAGGAACGCCGCAAAGCCGCCAAGGCGCAGGTCCTGCCCCCGGAACTCGGTGGCCGCGAAGGCCCGGAACCTGTCCGCTATGGCGATTGGGAAAAGAAGGGTCTGGCGATCGACTTCTAAAGGGCCAGCCTTAACGCAGTCGGAAGGATGCCGAATCCCCTGCGCCCTTGTCCACGGTAAAGCGAATCTCTTCGCCCCCCCGCGCCTCGACAAGCTGGCAGTTTCTCGGGATCGGATAGCCTGACCAGTCCATCTCGCGGCAGAAATAGCCATCCTGCCATTCCCAGCTCCCGGTCACGTCCCAGCCAAGGGCACGCCCCTTGATCTCGCCGTCCTCTTCCACGGTCAAAGAGATGCCGAACATCCCCAACCGCAATTCCTTGCCGGAAACGGTTTCAATGAAATCCGACTTGTCGCTGATGCGCGCAAAGCTTTCTGCCGCAGCAGGCAATGCGGCAAGCGAAAGAAGGGCGGCTGGAAGAACGGCGTGCAACATGACGAAAGCCCCGATGGAAGCTGATGACATACGGCAAAAGTCCTGTGCCGGATGAATACCGCATCCAGAATTGTGGTCAATGTCACGCTGACGTGAAGGTTGCCGAAAAATTAAAGGCCCAGCACGTCCATCATGTCATATTGCCCCGGCTTCTGCCCTTGCCCCCACAAGGCCGCGCGCAAGGCACCTCTGGCAAAGATCGCGCGGTCAGTTGCGACATGCCGTAGGATGACCCGCTCGCCATCTGCGGCAAAGATGACATCATGCTCGCCCACGATATCGCCGCCCCGCACGGCGGCAAATCCGATCTGCCCCCGCTTGCGCGCGCCCGTGATCCCGTGCCGCCCGCTGTCCATCGCGTCGTCAAGATCGACGCCGCGCCCCTCGGCGGCGGCCCGGCCCAGCATCAGCGCCGTGCCTGACGGCGCATCCACCTTCATCCGGTGATGCGCCTCAACGATCTCCACATCCCAATCCTCGTCCAAGGCGGCGGCGATCTTCTGGGTCAGCCGCACCAGAAGATTGACACCAAGGCTCATATTCCCCGCCCGAACGACAACCGCATGGCGGGCTGCGGCGTCGATCTTAGCCAGATGGGCGGCCTCCAGCCCCGTCGTGCCGATGACATGCACCGCCCGCGCCTGCGCGGCCAATGCGGCGAACTCCACCGTCGCCGCCGGGGCGGTGAAATCGATTACCGCCTGCGCCTTGGCAAAGGCCTCCAACGGGTCATCCGTCACCGCCACGCCGATCGCCGCGCCCCCCATCGCCGCGCCAATATCGCGACCGACCCAATCATGCCCTGCCCGCTCGACAGCGCCCACCAGCCGCGCCTTGCCCGAAGCTACGATGGTGCGCACCAACATCTGCCCCATGCGCCCCGACGCACCCGTCACCACAATTCCCGGCAGATCGGCCATATCATCCTCCACGCTTACCGCCCGTTTAGCCGCAACCGCCCCCCCATGAAAGCCCGCCGTTGCGGGCGCGGGCCAAAGGGCCTATGTGGAACCCATGTCGAACAAGCGCTTCTCTTCGGGCAAGGGCCCTTCGCAACGCCAGCTTCGCGTGGGCGAACTCATCCGCCGCACGCTGTCGGACGTGCTGAACCGGGCCGAGATTCACGACCCCGACCTCAACCGCATGTCCATTACGGTGGGCGAAGTGTCCTGCTCCCCCGACCTCAAGGTGGCGACGGTCTATGTCATGCCCCTCATGGGATCGGTCAAGGTTGAAGAGGCCATCGCAGCCCTTGCCCGCAACAAGGCCGAACTGCGCCGCCGCGTCAGCGCCGAGATGACGCTCAAATACGCCCCGGACCTGCGCTTCCGCCCGGATGAAACCTTTGACAGGTTGGACGAAACCCGCCGCCTCTTCTCGGATGAAAAGGTCAAGCGCGACCTTGCTGCCCCGGAAGATGAATCCGAGGCGTGACAGGCCGTAGGGTGGGGTTCCGCCCCGCCGCCCCTATCTGTCGTGAAAGAAATCGTGGATCACCTGCGCCATCGCCTCGCTGATCCCGTCCACTGCCATCAGATCCGCCACCCCGGCGCGTGACACGGCCTTGGCGCTGCCGAAATGTGCCAGAAGGGCGCGTTTGCGCGCCGCTCCCACCCCCGGCACATCGTCCAAGGGTGTCGCACTCACCGCCTTCGCCCGCTTCGCCCGATGCGCGCCATTGGCCCAGCGATGCGCCTCATCCCGCAAGCGCTGTACGAAATACAGAACCGGGTCATTCCGCTGCAACGCAAAGGGCGGCTCGCCGGGGCGGTGGAACTCTTCCTTCCCGGCATCGCGGTCGATCCCCTTGGCCACCCCGATATAGGGAATGTCCTCCACCCCCAACTCGGCCATGATCTCGCCCACTGCGGACACTTGCCCCGCGCCCCCGTCGATCAGCAATAGGTCCGGCCAGGCATCGGTCTTCCGCTCCGGGTCCTCTTTCAACAGCCGCTCGAATCGCCGGGTCAGCACCTCTTTCATCATCCCGAAATCGTCGCCCGCCTTGCCCGCCGCGCCCTTGATGTTGAACTTGCGATACTGCCCCTTGTCGAACCCGTCGGGTCCCGCAACGATCATCCCCCCCACGGCATCCGACCCTTGGATATGCGCGTTGTCATAGACCTCGATCCGCCTTGGTGGGGCGTCCAGATCGAAGGCATCCGCCAACCCGATCAGCAGCTTCGACTGCGCCGCCCCTTCGGCCATCCGCCGCGCCAGCGACTCGCGCGCATTGCGCGCCGCATTCTCCACCAGTTCCGCCTTTTCGCCCCGCTGCGGCACCGCCAGTTCCACCTTCCGCCCTGCCCGTTCGGCCAAGGCAGCCGCCACCAGATCCTCATTCTCCACCGGATGCGACAGAAGGATCAGGCGCGGCGGCTCTTTGTCGTCATAGAACTGGGCCACAAAGGCCTCCAGAATCTCGCTCTCCTCCGCCCCCGATCCCGTGCGCGGATAGAAATCCCGGTTCCCCCAGCTTTGGTTCGCGCGGATGAAAAAGACCTGCACGCAGGCCTGCCCCCCTTCCAGATGCAGCGCGATCACATCCGCCTCTGCCACCCCACGCGGATTGATGCCCTGCGCCGATTGCACCTGGGTCAGCGCCCGGATTCGGTCGCGCAGCGCGGCGGCCCGCTCAAACTCCATCGCCTCGGACGCCGCCGCCATCTGCCCGGCCAATTGCGCCTGCACCTCAGTCGACTTGCCCTGTAGGAACCGCTCAGCATCCGACACCTGCGCGGCATATTGCTCAGGCGTCACTCGCCCCACGCAAGGGGCCGAACAGCGCTTGATCTGAAACAGCAGGCAGGGCCGCGTGCGGCTTTCGAACATCGCATCCGAACAGTTCCGCAAGAGGAATACCTTCTGCAACTGGTTCAGCGTGCGGTTCACCGCCCCCGCACTGGCAAAGGGCCCGAAGTAACTGCCCTTTTCCGACCGCTTACCGCGATGCTTCTTGATCTGTGGAAAGGCATGCTCTTTCCCGATCAGGATATTGGGGAAAGACTTGTCGTCGCGCAGCAGCACGTTATAGCGCGGCTTCAATTGCTTGATGAGGTTCTGCTCCAACAGCAGCGCCTCCATCTCTGTCCGCGTCGTCAGGAACATCATCGACGCGGTTTCCGAAATCATCCGCGCGATGCGCCCGGAATGGCCCGACGGGCGCGCATAATTCGATACCCGCGCCTTCAGGTTCCGCGCCTTGCCGACATACAGCACCTCGGACTTCGCGTTCAGCATCCGGTAAACACCGGGCGAGGAATCGAGCGTCCGCAGATAGGATTGGATCACCTCATGGCCTGTCGCCACGGGTGCCCCCGTCCCCTCTTCGCCGTCCTTCTGCACGCCGTCTGACAATGCCCTTACACCTTTATCTTAGACACATCGATTCCCCCCCTTGGCTGCAACGCTCCGCGACGAAGGGCAAGAGGGAAGCTGTCCACGGTTTCTGTGGATAACTCTGCGGGAAAGTTTTTGGCAGGCCGAATTTTCCCTTGTTTTCTGCTGCTTTCCTTGCATTGCCTAAAATTTAGGCAAATTTGCAAGTATTTGAAAACAAACAAAAGATTTTCTAGATTGCGGCAAATCACTGAAAAACTTAGGGATTTTGTAACGTCTTGGTAACCACAATGTCAGAAGTGGACAACTCTGTAACGACCATCGGTTGAAGGGGTGTAAACCTTACTCAACACCTACGACATCCGGCGTCTGCCATGCCAGATGCTGCCCGCCATCCACCGCGATCATCTGCCCAGTCACAGCCCGCGCATCGATCAGGTAACCCAGCGCTGCGGTGATGTCTTCGGGCATCGCGCCGCGTTGCAGAACCGTCGCCGCGCGTTGGCGCGCAAAGGCCTCTGCCGTCTGCCGTCCGCCTTGCAAGGTCGGCCCCGGACCGATGGCATTCACGCGCACCCGTGGGGCCAAGCCCTGCGCTGCCGTCTGCGTCAGGGCCCACAGCGCCGCCTTGGCAATCGTATAGCTCGTGAATTCCGGGGTCAGCTTCCAGACCCTCTGATCCACCATGTTCACGATCAACCCGCGCGCCACAGGTTCGCCGCCGTCATCACTCTCTGGCTCCGGCACCTGCGCGGCAAAGGCCTGGGTCAGCACGAAGGGCGCGCGCAGGTTCGATTCGATATGCCGATCCCAACTTTCCCGCGTCGCGCTGGCGAAATCATCATGCTCAAAGATCGAGGCATTGTTGACCAACACTGTCAAAGGCCCACCCAAGGCCTCTGCCGCGCGCGGCAGCAACGTTTGCACCTCGCCTTCAATCAGAACATCGGCAGCCAATGTCACCGCCCGCCGCCCCATTGCGGCGATCTCGGCCGCCACGGCCTCGGCTTCATCTTTACTGCCTGCGTAATGCACGGCCACGTCATATCCCCGGCTGGCCAGATACAGGGCCATCGCCCGCCCCAGCCGACGCCCGGCCCCCGTCACCAATGCCCGCATGTCAGCCCTTCCCGCAGTCGCACCCGCCCTTGCCGATGAGATAGCGCCCACATCCCCGACAGCGAGAGGGCTTTGCCCGCGCGACCCGCTTCTTCACCGACCGCGAAATGGCACCGGGAAACAGCCATTTGCCGATCATCCCGATCAGGGCCATGCCGCCTAGGAACAGGATGAAGATCTTCAGCAGCATGCCGTCACAGCCCGAACCGCGCCCAAAGCGCGCGTTCCTCGACACCCTGCATCAGCCCATCCGTCGCCGCCATCCCCAACCGCTGCAACAGCCCGCGCTTCTGCCCATAGGGGATCAGCCGCACCTTATCGCCATACATCTCCATCAATTTGGGACGCAGATGTGCCACGCCATCCACAAGGCCCAGCTTGACCGCCTCCGCCCCCACCCAGACATCGGCGTTGAACAGGTCTGCCGAAAGGTCCAGCCGCGACGCACGCCGCGCCTTTACGTGGTCGATAAAGGCCGCATGGATCGGCTCCTGCAATTTGCGCAAGCGTTCCACATCCTCCGGCTTTTGCGGCAGGAAGGGGTCGGCAAAACTCTTCGACCTGCCCGCCGTCACCACCCGCCGCTCGATCCCCTGCCGCGCCATCAGTTCTGGGAACCCGAAAGACGCAAAGATCACCCCGATCGACCCCACGATCGATGACGCATCCACCCAGATGTCATCCCCCGCACAGGCCAACCAATAGCCGCCGCTCGCCGCCACATCCTCCACAAAGGCATGGACCGGGACCTTCTTCTCTTCCGCCAGCCGCCGCACCCGCGCCGCGATCAGCGCCGATTGCACCGCCGATCCGCCGGGAGAGTTGATGACAAGCGCCACCGCCGCAGGCTTGCCCTTGGCAAAGGCCCGCTCAATCAGCGGCGCGACGCTCTGATCATTCAACCCGCGCGACCCCACACCGATCGCGCCTTGCAGGCGGATCACGGGAACCATGGCGGGTTTGGGCACGAAGGGGATGAAACGTCTCATGCCACACAGCTAAGGGTCCGGGGCCTTGCGGACAAGTGAGGAATGACGGCAGCATCGCTCACATGATCGACAAGCTGGAAATGTTCATCGCCCTCGCCAACGAACGCCATTTCGGCCGCGCGGCCGAGGTCTGTGGCGTCACGCAACCCACCCTATCCTCTGCCATCCGGCAGCTGGAGGATCAGCTGGGCGTCCAACTCGTCTTTCGCGGCAGCCGCTATCAGGGCCTCACGCCCGAAGGCCAGCGCGTGCTCGACTGGGGCCGCCGCATCGTAGGCGACATGCGCGCGCTCAAGGACGAGATGCGCACCGTCCGCGCAGGGTTATCCGGCAACCTGCGCATCGGCGTCATCCCAACTGCCCTGCCGATGGTCGCGGGCCTCACGGGCCCTTTCACAGCCAAACACCCCAACGTCCGCGTCTCCATCCTGTCGCGCACCAGCACCGAAATCCTCACGGGGATCGAGGCGCTCGAACTCGACGCAGGCATCACCTATCTCGACAACGAACCGCTCGGTCGCGTGGCGCAGGTGCCGCTTTACGCGGAATTCTACCGCTACCTCTGCGCCCCCGGCACGCCATTGGCCGACCGGGATCAGGTGACATGGTCCGAACTGGCCGAACAGCCGCTTTGTCTGCTCACAGGCGACATGCAGAACCGCCGCATCGTAAACCAGCATCTGGCCGAGGCCGGGGTCGCCGTCGTGCCACAGATCGAATCGAATTCCACCATCGCGCTGACCAGCCATGTGCTGACGGGGCGCTGGGCCTCTATCGTGCCGCGTCAATTGGCGCAGATGTTTGTGGCGGGGGGGCAGCTCCGTTCCATCCCCATCGTGGCACCCGAAGTGGAACACCTCGTCGGCCTGATCACCGCGCGCCGCGACCCGATCACCCCCGTCCTCGCGGCCCTGATCGCCGAAGCAGAGCGTTTCGCCAAGGCCGCCGCCGCTTAGGGTGCGGGCTTGCACGCACCCCGGGCATCAGGGCGAAATCTGACTGCCCAGTACGAACCCCGCCGCTTCAATAGACGCCATCTATCAAACGACGGTAATTCAATATTGATTTCCCTATCAATCGGCGTATCCCGGTAGACAGCTACCAAGGAAGGCCGCCGATGTCGCAGACCAGCACCGAAATCGCCGCGCGGGTGGGGGAAATCCTCGACGCGCATCAGGGGATGGAGGGGCCGCTCTTGCCGATCCTCCACGCCATTCAGGCAGCCTTCGGCTATGTGCCGCGCGACGCGCTTCCCATCATCGCCAAACACCTGAACCTGACGCGGGCCGAGGTGCATGGTGTCATGTCCTTCTACCACGACTTCCGCGAAGACCCGGCGGGCCGCCACGTCCTGAAACTCTGCCGGGCTGAGGCATGTCAGGCCATGGGCGGTGACCGCGTGGCGCAGCATGCGCAAAACCGTCTTGGCATCGAATGGCACGAAACCACCAAAGACGGGCGCATCACCTTGGAACCCGTCTTCTGCCTTGGCCTCTGTGCCTGCGCTCCCGCCGCTCTGGTCGATGGCAAGGTCGTCGGTCGGGTAGATGAAGCCCGCCTTGACGCGATTATCGAAGGGGCGCGCTGATGAAAATCTACATCCCCCGCGACGCCGCCGCCCGTGGCCTTGGTGCCGATGACGTCGCCGCCGCCGTCGCGGCCGAGGCCGCCAAGCGTGGCACCAAAGTCGAAATCATCCGCAACGGTTCGCGTGGCATGGTCTGGCTGGAGCCGCTGGTCGAGGTGGCCACCGACGCAGGCCGCATCGCCTTTGGCCCCCTGACCCCTGCTGATGTGCCCGCCCTCTTTGGCGATCTGGAACAGCACCCAAAGGCGCTCGGCCTGACCGAAGCGCTGCCGTGGATGGCGAAACAGACCCGCCTCACCTTCGCCCGTGTCGGCGTGATCGACCCCCTCTCGCTGGCGGATTACGAAGCCCATGGCGGGCTTGCGGGCCTGCGCCGTGCGCTGACCATGGACAGCGCCGCCATCGTGGCCGAAGTGACCGAATCCGGCCTGCGCGGCCGTGGCGGCGCAGGCTTCCCGACCGGCATCAAATGGAAAACGGTGGCCGAGGCGAAGGCTGATCAGAAATACATCGTCTGCAACGCTGACGAAGGCGATAGCGGCACCTTTGCCGACCGCATGCTGATGGAAGGCGACCCCTTCACCCTGATCGAAGGCATGGCCATCGCGGGCATCGGCACGGGCGCGACCAAGGGCTATGTCTACCTTCGCTCCGAATATCCGGATGCGATCGAGGTGATGACGGCGGCCGTGGAAATCGCCCGGAAATCGGGCCTTCTCGGCCCCTCCATCCTTGGTTCCGGCAAGGCCTTTGACATGGAGATACGCACCGGTGCGGGTGCCTATGTCTGTGGCGAGGAAACCTCGCTTCTCAACTCGCTGGAAGGCAAGCGCGGCATCGTCCGCGCCAAGCCGCCGCTGCCCGCGCTGCAAGGCTTCATGGGCAAGCCCACCGTTGTGAACAACGTCATCTCGCTGGCCACCGTTCCGGTGATCTTTGAAAAGGGCGCCGCCCATTACAAGGATTTCGGCCTTGGCCGGTCGCGCGGCACGATCCCGCTGCAAATCGCCGGCAACGTCAAATTCGGCGGCCTGTTCGAGGTGGCCTTTGGCCTGACCCTTGGTCAGATCGTCGATGACATCGGCGGCGGCACCGCCACAGGCCGCCCGGTCAAGGCCGTGCAGGTGGGTGGCCCCTTGGGCGCCTACTTCCCCCGCGCGCTGTTCGACACCCCCTTCGGCTATGAAGAATTCGGCGCGAAAGAGGGCCTGATCGGCCATGCTGGCCTCGTCATTTTTGACGAAACCGCCGACATGCTGAAACAGGCCCGCTTTGCGATGGAATTCTGCGCCATCGAAAGCTGCGGCAAATGCACCCCCTGCCGCATCGGCGCGGTGCGCGGCGTGGAAACGGTGGACCGCATCGCCAAGGGTGATGCCGACGCTATCCCGCTGCTGACCGACCTCTGCAACACGATGAAATCTGGCTCGCTCTGCGCGCTGGGCGGCTTCACCCCCTATCCGGTGATGTCCGCGCTCAACCACTTCCCTGACGACTTCGCCCCCGCGATGAAAGAGGCCGCCGAATGAAAGACTTCATCATCCCCGACCGCGATTTCGGCACGCCCGCCGCGAAATCCAAGCAGATGGTGACATTGACCATCGACGGCTTTGACGTGACCGTGCCCGAAGGCACCTCGATCATGCGCGCCGCCGCCGAACTGGGCATCTCTGTCCCCAAGCTCTGCGCCACCGACTCGCTTGACGCCTTCGGTTCCTGCCGCCTCTGCCTTGTGGAAATCGAAGGTCGCAACGGCACCCCGGCTTCCTGCACCACCCCCGTCGCGCCGGGGATCAAGGTCCACACCCAGAACAGCAAGCTGAAACAGCTCCGCCGCGGGGTGATGGAACTGTATATCTCCGACCACCCGCTCGACTGCCTGACCTGCGCCGCCAATGGCGACTGCGAATTGCAAGACATGGCCGGGGCCGTCGGCCTGCGCGACGTGCGCTATGAAAAAGGCGAAAACCATTTCGAGGTGCGCAATACCTCCGGCGAAAAGAACCCCAACTGGATTCCCAAGGACGAATCCAACCCCTACTTCGCCTATGACCCGGCGAAATGCATCGTCTGCTCGCGCTGCGTCCGCGCGTGCGAGGAAATCCAAGGCACCTTCGCCCTGACGATCGAAGGCCGCGGCTTCGACAGCCGCGTGTCCTTCGGCGCCAAGACCGACACGGCGCTCACCTCTGACTGCGTCTCCTGCGGGGCCTGCGTGCAGGCCTGCCCGACGGGCACCCTGCAAGAGAAATCCGTGATCGACATCGGCACCCCCGACCGGTCGGTCATCACCACCTGCGCCTATTGCGGCGTCGGCTGCTCCTTCAAGGCGGAAATGCGCGGCGACGAACTGGTCCGCATGACCCCCTACAAGCACGGCAAGGCCAACCGCGGCCATTCCTGCGTCAAGGGCCGCTTCGCCTATGGCTACGCCAGCCACAAGGACCGCATCCTGTCGCCCATGATCCGCGACTCGATCAACGACCCCTGGAAAGAAGTGACATGGGCCGAGGCGATGGAATTCGCCTCAAACCGCATGAAGGGCATCATCGCCAAACATGGGCGGCAGTCGGTCGGCGTCATCACCTCGTCGCGCTGCACGAATGAAGAGGCCTATCTCGTCCAGAAACTCACCCGCGCGGTGTTCCAGAACAACAACACCGACACCTGCGCCCGCGTCTGCCATTCGCCCACCGGATACGGGCTGGGCCAGACCTTCGGCACCTCGGCCGGCACGCAGGATTTCGACAGCGTGGAACATACCGATGTCGTGATCCTGATCGGCGCGAACCCCACCGATGGCCATCCCGTCTTTGCCAGCCGCCTGAAGAAGCGGCTGCGCCAAGGGGCCAAGCTCATCGTCATCGACCCGCGCCGGATCGACCTTGTCGACACCGCCCATATCAAGGCCGCGCATCACCTGCCGCTGACGCCGGGCACCAACGTGGCCGTCGTCACGGCCATCGCCCATACCATCGTCACCGAAGGCCTCTTCGACGAAGCCTTCATCCGTGATCGCTGCGATTGGGACGAATTCCAAGACTACGCCGAATTCGTCTCCGACCCCCGCCACAGCCCGGAAGCCACGCAATTCCTGACGGGCGTCAAGGCCGACGAACTCCGCGCCGCTGCCCGCCTTTATGCCAAGGGCGGCAATGGCGCGATCTACTACGGCCTTGGCGTCACCGAACACAGCCAAGGCTCCACCACCGTCATCGGCATCGCCAACCTCGCCATGCTGACCGGCAATATCGGCCGCCCCGGCGTGGGCGTGAACCCGCTGCGCGGGCAGAACAACGTGCAAGGCTCCTGCGACATGGGCAGCTTCCCGCACGAACTGCCCGGCTACCGCCATGTGAAGAATGACTCTGTCCGCGAGGTTTTTGAATCCCTCTGGGGCGTGAAGATCGATAACGAACCCGGCCTGCGCATCCCCAACATGCTCGATGCGGCAGTCGAAGGCACTTTCAAGGGCCTTTACTGCCAAGGCGAAGACATCCTGCAATCCGACCCTGACACGAAACATGTGGCAGCGGGCCTTGCGGCGATGGATTGCGTCATCGTTCACGACCTCTTCCTGAACGAAACCGCGAATTACGCCCATGTCTTCTTCCCCGGCTCCTCCTTCCTTGAAAAGGACGGCACCTTCACCAATGCCGAACGCCGCATCAACCGCGTGCGCAAGGTGATGGCCCCCCGTCAGGGCTATGCCGATTGGGAAGTCACGCAGATGTTTGCGCAGGCGATGGGGGCCGACTGGCACTACACCCACCCGTCGCAGATCATGGACGAAATCGCCATGCTGACCCCCTCCTTCGCGGGCGTCAGCTATGAAAAGCTGGAAGAAATGGGCTCCGTCCAATGGCCCTGCAACGCGAGTGCCCCCGAAGGCACGCCGCTGATGCATATCGACGGCTTTGTCCGCGGCAAGGGCAAGTTCATCGTCACCGAATATGTGGCGACGGATGAAAAGACTGGCCCGCGCTTCCCGCTTTTGCTGACGACGGGGCGGATTCTGTCGCAATACAACGTCGGTGCGCAGACGCGGCGGACCCAAAACGTGGTCTGGCACGAAGAAGACCTTCTCGAAATCCACCCCCATGACGCCGAACTGCGCGGTGTGCGGGATGGTCAATTCGTGAAACTGTCCTCCCGCTCTGGCGAAACCTCGCTGCGGGCCAAGATCACGGATCGCGTCTCGCCCGGTGTGGTCTATACGACCTTCCACCACCCGACGACGCAGGCCAATGTCATCACCACCGATTTCTCGGACTGGGCCACCAACTGCCCGGAATACAAGGTGACGGCCGTGCAGGTCAGCCCGTCCAACGGCCCCACCGAATGGCAAGAGGAATACGCCGCACAGGCCGAACACGCGCGCCGCATTCTGGCGGCCGAGTGATGGAGACCGCGCGCCGCCTTCCCCGCCTCAGCTTTGGCTCGGCGGGAATCGAGCAGGGGTCCCGCCCCCTGCCCGAAGAGGTGGCCGTGGCGCTGTCCTTCAACGGGTCGACGCAGGCGGTCATGATGGCCACCCCCGCCGACCTGACGGATTTCGCCTATGGCTTTGCCCTGACCGAAGGCATCGCCACACCGGATCAGATTGATAGCGTTGATATCGTTCCAGCAGGGGACGGGGTCGATGTGCAGGTCTGGCTGCATGCCGATGCCGAACAGCGCCTCGCCGCCCGCCGCCGCACCATGGCAGGCCCCGTCGGCTGTGGCCTCTGCGGCATCGACAGCATCGAACAGGCCATGCGCCCCGTGGCCCAGATCGCGCCCTCGCCCCTGCGGATGACACCCTCGCAGGTGATGCGGGCCGTAGCGTCCCTGACCGACCGTCAACCGCTGCACGACTACACCCGCGCCGCCCATTGCGCCGCCTATTGGACGACCGAAGGCATGGTCGCCGCGCGCGAGGATGTGGGCCGCCACAACGCGCTGGACAAGCTGGCAGGCCATGTGATCCGCGCCCGCTATGCCCAAGGCGCGGTGGTCCTGACCAGCCGCGTGTCGATCGATATGGTGCAGAAGGTCTGCGCCCTTGGCGCGCCGATCCTGATCGCCGTCTCGGCCCCCACCGCCCATGCCGTTGACCTTGCCGAAGAGGCGGGTCTGACCCTGATCGCCCTTGCCCGGTCCGACCGGTTCGAGGTTTTCACCCATTCTGACCGACTGACGGAGAGCGCCCATGTCCGCTGATCCCCATGAAAAGCTGATCTACATGGCCAATCAGATTTCGAAATTCTTCGAATCGAAGCCCGAGGCCGAGGGCGTTGCCGGCATCGCCGCCCATATCAACGATTTTTGGGAACCCCGGATGCGGCGGCACTTCTTCGAAGTGGTCGATGCAGGCGGGGCCGGCCTGCGCCCGCTGGTTCTGGCGGCATCGGCAAAGATCAAGCGTCCCGTTCCCGAAACCGTGTAAAGGGATCGGCGCGGCTGCGCCGCAAGCCTTTCCTGTCGCCTCCGCGCTTCGCGCTCCGGCTCCGTTGTCAGGGGACGTTCCGTCCCCTCTGTCTGCGCGTGCCGCGCAGCCATTCACCCCTTGAGAGTATTTTTCGCCAAGATGAAGGTGGCGTTAACCTTAACCTGTTGCCACCGTTCGCTGCGTGACCACAGTTTGCGGCACAAAAGGCGGCACAAAACAGGGCACAACCGTTTCGGGCGGAACGCAGTGATGAATGCGTGTTTTCAGCTGTTTGTCGGAATATCCCGCGACAGCCGCATATAGGTGAACATCCCCGTCAGGAACCCTGCAAAGGCAAGGAATCCGGCGGTCACCATTTGGGTCTGATCCTGAATATCCGCAGAAAGTGCCAAATAGCCAAAGGCCCAAAAGCCAGACCAAGAAATCACACAAATCAAGGCGATAAGCTTGTTCATCCCTGTCATCCCTCCTCCCAAAGGGCGGGCCGAAAGGGGTGAGTCATCGGCCCGACTGCGGCAGGATAACGCAGGTTAGGCAGAAATCATCATGTTTTTTGCATGTATCATTCCGAAGCAATCCCAAGCAGATAGCGGCCGTAATCGTTCTTTCGGAAGGTGTCCGCGCGTTTCAGCAGCGCCTCGCGCGTGATGAACCCCGACCGCCACGCAATCTCGTCCGGGCTGCCCACTTGCAGCCCTTGCCGATCGGTCAGGGTGCGCACGAAGTTCCCGGCATCGAGCAGCGAGCCGTGGGTGCCCGTGTCCAGCCAGGCATAGCCGCGCCCCATGCGTTCGACCCGGAGACTGCCCTCGCTGCGGTATTTCTCAAGCAGATCAACGATTTCCAGCTCTCCCCGTGCAGAAGGGCGGACTGTTTCGGCAAGGTCCGGCGCGCGACCGTCAAGGTAATAGAGGCCTGTCACCGCATAGTTCGACGGGGGTTTTTCCGGCTTTTCCTGAATGCTGCGCACCGTGCCATCGGGGGCGAAATCAACCACACCATAGCGTTCGGGGTCGGCCACCCGGTAACCAAAGACCGTGCCTCCCATCGGTTGCGCGTCGGCGGCGGCAAGGGTTTCCGGCAACCCGTGGCCGAAGAAGATGTTGTCGCCCAGAACCATGGCCGAAGGCGCGCCATTCAGGAAATCGCGTGCCAGCAGATAGGCCTGCGCCAGACCGTCGGGCGCGGGCTGCACGATCCATGTGAAAGACAAGCCCCACTGGCTGCCATCCCCCATAAGCCTTTGGAATTGCGTCTGATCTTCTGGCGTCGTGATGATCGCGATCTCGCGTATCCCGCCCAACATCAGCACTGAAAGCGGGTAGTAGATCATCGGCTTGTCATAAAGCGGGAGAAGCTGCTTCGACACGCCCATCGTAATGGGCCAGAGCCTTGTGCCAGACCCACCGGCGAGGATGATGCCCTTGCGTTTGGTCATGCGCGCAACTCCTTCAGAATCTCGGCAAGGCCCGTGTGCCAGTCGGGGCGGGGGATGCCGAAGTCACGGGTCAATGTGGAACAGTCCAGCCGCGAATTCATCGGTCTGGCAGCTGGTGTCGGATAGGCAGAGGACGGGATACCGGACACCGCGCAGGAAAAGCCCGCGCCGGCCATGATGGCGCGGGCGAAATCCGCCCAGCTCGTGTCGGGCGCGCCCGCGAAATGATATGTTCCGCCCCCGGCGCTGTCGCGCAGCGCAGTTGCCGCCACGAAAAGCGCATCGGCAATGGCCGCAGCAGGCGTTGGACCACCCACCTGATCTGCTACGACATTCAGCGCAGGTCGTTCAGCCCCCAGCCGCAGCATCGTCTTGACGAAGTTCTGGCCATGGGCCGACACGACCCAGCTTGTCCGGAGGATCAAATGGTGCGCACCACTGGCGCGGATCGCCTGCTCGCCCGCCAGTTTTGACCGCCCATAGGCATTCAGAGGTGCAGTCGGGTGATCCGTCGTGAAGGGCGCTTCGCCTTGGCCGTCAAACACGTAATCCGTCGAGATGTGAAGGAATGGGATACCCTTCGCCCCACAGGCATGCGCCATCGCCCCGGGGCTGTCGCCATTGACGCGGGTGGCGGCGTTCTCTTCCGCTTCGGCACGATCCACTGCCGTCCAGGCGGCGGCGTTGATCACCGCGTCGCAGTCATGGTGCGCGATGGCATCGGCACAACTTGCCGGATCGGCGAGATCCGCTTGGTCACGGCCAAGGAATACAGGTGAAACGCCATTGGGGCAGCGGCGGGCCAGTTCGCGCGCAACCTGCCCTGTCTGACCAAAGACGAGAAGCTTCACGCCTTTACCCCCAGCCGTTCGCCCACACCTTGCCGCGCCAGCAACGGGCGCCACCAATCCTCATTCTCCAGATACCAACGGACGGTGCGTCGTAGCCCTTCCTCCAGCGTGACAGAGGGTCGCCAGCCCAGCT
This sequence comes from Fuscovulum ytuae, assembly GCF_029953595.1. Lineage (NCBI taxonomy): Bacteria > Pseudomonadati > Pseudomonadota > Alphaproteobacteria > Rhodobacterales > Paracoccaceae > Fuscovulum > Fuscovulum ytuae. Next base: position 2,915,250 of record NZ_CP124535.1, read on the forward strand.
CCTCTCGCATCCGGGACGGATCGATGGCATAGCGCAGATCATGTCCGGGACGGTCAGCCACAAAGGTAATCAGCCGGTCGTGCGGCGCACCCTGTGAATGCATTTCGTCCATCAAGCGGCAAATCATGCGCACAAGGTCGATATTCCGCGCCTCATTCTCGCCCCCGATGTTATAGCTGCGCCCGACCTCGCCCTTTTGCAAAACGGTTAGCAGGGCATCGGCGTGATCTTCGACGAACAGCCAGTCGCGCACATTCTCGCCCTTGCCATAGACGGGGATCTCTTTGCCCGACAGCGCGTTCAGAATCACGACGGGGATCAGCTTCTCGGGAAAGTGGAAGGGTCCGTAATTATTGGAACAATTGGTCAGGACGATAGGCAGGCCATAGGTTTCATGCCATGCACGGACCAGATGGTCGGACGCGGCCTTGGACGCTGAATAGGGGCTGCGGGGGTCATAAGGCGTGTTTTCGGTGAATTTGCCGGTGGGGCCGAGCGATCCGAACACCTCATCTGTCGAGATATGGTGAAAGCGAAATTCCTCCGGCTTGCCCTTGCGCGTCCAGAAGGCGCGCGTGGCCTCAAGCAGCGTGAAGGTGCCGTTGATGTTTGTCTCGATAAAGGTGCCGGGGCCGTCGATGGATCGGTCGACATGGCTTTCGGCGGCAAGATGCATCAGCGCATCAGGATCATGCGCAGCAAGAATGCGGTCCATCGCGGAGCGGTCGCGAATATCTGCCTTTTCAAAGGTATAGCGCGGCGAGTTGCCGACAGAGGCCACATTCTCAAGGCAGGCGGCATAGGTCAGGGCATCGACATTCACCACCGAATGCCCCTGCGCCACGGCAAGCCGCACAACGGCAGAGCCGATAAAGCCCGCACCGCCGGTGACAAGGATTTTCATGCCGTCTCTCCATAAGTGAAGGGGCTTTGCCAATCGGCAAAGGCGGGTGCGGCAAGATCCTTCTCCGACAGCACGGGATCGCCCGCAAAGCCCCAATTCACGCCCGCCGAGTCCCAGCGAACCGATCCGTCATGTTGGGGCGAATAAAGGTCGGTGCATTTGTATTGCACCTCGCAATCGTCAGTGAGGGTGACGAAGCCGTGGAGGAACCCTTTTGGAACCAACAGTTGCCGCCCATTCTCGGCGCTAAGTTCTACTCCGACCGAACGCCCATAGGTGGGCGACCCGCGCCTTGCATCCACCGCAACATCCCAGATCGCACCCCTCGAGCAGCGGACCAACTTATCCTGCGCGCGCGGCGGGGATTGATAATGCAGGCCACGCAGCGTGCCCTTCTGTGCAGAAAACGAATGGTTGTCTTGCACAAAGGCCAGATCGAGCCCTGCTTCCCGCATCCGCGCGGCGTTCCACGTTTCCACGAACCAGCCGCGCGAGTCACCAAATCGGCGCGGGGTCAGGATCAACAAGTCGGGAAGGTCTGTCTTTTCGATCTGCATAGGAAAACTCGTCTCACACCTAAATCACTGGGTAAAGCCGTCAGATCAGATCGGCCACCGACTTTGCAACGGCTTCGCCCAGCTTGGCATGCGCCGTCTCGTCGAAATGGACCCCGTCAATCGGGCTGACCTCTATCACCTGTCCCGCATCCAGAAAGCCGATCCCGCGCGATGCGGCAAGCGCGCGATAATGTCGGGCCAACGCCTGTGACCGCGCTGCACCACCCCAGAATTCGGTCTTGATCGGGCCAGTTTCCACCACGGGCGGCGGGCAGATCAGCAGGATGCGGAACCCGCCATGGCGCGCCTGATAATCCAGCGACATCGCCACATCGAGCAACCCCGCAACCCCGGCTGTTACCTGTTCCGGCGTCGTGGCAAAGCGCGTCTTCACATCGTTGGTGCCCAGCATCAGCGTCATCACGTCGATGGGACCGTGCGATTGCAGGGCCATGCGCAGGGCAGGGCGGGCGTTCATGTAATCGCCCATCACAGGATCATCGAATTGTGCGGTGCGGCCCGGTAGCCCTTCTTCGACCAGTTCCCAATCGGACCCCAGCGCGGCATGGGTGACCGTGGGCCAGCGTATCCCCTTGGGAAAGCGGCGGTATTCCGCGCGGTCGATGATCGGCGGCGTCCCATGGGTGTTACTATCGCCAAAGGTCAGAAGAACGGGCATTGCGCCTCCGTAGGCCGTGATGGGTTGGAAGCTAAGGTCTCCTATCCCGCAGGTAAAGCGGCTTTGCCCCCTTGGCCTTTGCCGCCCCCGCGCGCATATAAGGCACAAAGACATGCGTTATGAGGAATGCGATGTTCGGGATCGACGAAAAGACAGCGCCTCAGGGTGATCTGATCAAGGAAGGCACCGAGGCCACGTTCATGCAAGACGTGATCGAAGCCAGCCGCGAGGTGCCGGTGATCGTGGATTTCTGGGCCACTTGGTGCGGTCCCTGCCGTACGCTTGGCCCGGCGCTTGAGGCGGCGGTGATGGCCGCCAAGGGCAAGGTCAAGATGGTGAAAGTCGATGTCGACAAGAACCAGATGATCGCAGGACAGATGCGCATCCAGTCCATCCCGACGGTCTATGCCTTCTGGCAAGGCCAGCCGGTCGATGGCTTCCAGGGTGCGATCCCTGCCTCTGAGATCAAGAAGTTCATCGATAAACTGACGGCGCTGTCTGATGATGGCGGCCTTGAAGAGGCGATCGAGGCGGCTGAGCAGATGCTGGCCGAAGGGGCCGTCACTGACGCCGCGGAAACCTTCGCGGCCATTCTGGGCGAAGAGCCGGAAAATGCAGCTGCATATGGCGGATTGGTGCGTTGCCACCTTGCACTTGGGCAACTTGATCAGGCCGAGGCGATGCTGTCCGCAGCCCCCGCCGCCATCGCCAAGACAAAAGAGCTTGAGGCCGCGCGCGCCCAGCTTGATCTTGCCCGTCAGGCCGCCAATGCAGGACCGGAACAAGAGCTTCGCGCCGCGGTCGAGGCAGATCCCAACAATCGGCAAGCCCGGTTCGACCTTGCAACAGCCCTACATGCGGCAGGCAAAGTGGATGAAGCGGTTGACGTCCTACTTGATCTGTTCCGGCTGGATCGGGAATGGAACGACGGCGCGGCCAAGGCGCAACTTCTCACGATCTTCGATGCGCTGAAGCCAACCGATCCCATCGTTCTGAAGGGCCGTCGCAGGCTTTCGTCGATGATATTTGCCTGACGGCCCGACAGGGCTACCTGAGGCGCATGATGAACGCAGCCGACCTGCCCGATACCATTCCCGTGTTTCCCTTGCCCGGTGCTCTTCTTTTGCCGCGAGGGAGGCTTCCGCTTCACATTTTCGAACCGCGCTATCTGGCGATGATCGAGGATTGTCTGAAGACAAAGCATCGCCTGATCGGGATGATCCAGCCACGCGAGGTGCCGGGAACGGGCGAAAAGCGGCTGAATGCCATCGGCTGCGCGGGCCGTCTGACCGGATTTTCGGAAACCGAGGATGGGCGCTATATGATTACCCTGTCCGGCATATCGCGGTTCCGAGTGAAGGAAGAGGTGGCAGGTTTCACCCCCTATCGCCGCTGCGCAGTGGACTGGGCTGGCTTCCAGCGCGACCTTGGCGCGACAGAAGAGGATGCCGGTTTTCGACGGGCGGAATTCCTAGACCTGCTCGGGCGCTATTTTTCTGCGATGAACCTGTCGACGGACTGGTCCGGCATGAAAGAGGCCGAGACGGAGTTACTGATCAATTCACTATCCATGCTCTGTCCCTTCAGCCCAGAAGACAAGCAGGCGCTGCTTGAGGCGCCGTCGCTGACCACGCGCAGGGAAACGCTGGTGACATTGATCGAATTCGCCCTGCGCGGCGGGTCATCGGATGAGGTGATGCAATGACCGAGGCCACGGTGTTTGACCGCCGGATGTTGGATGCGTTGGTCTGCCCCATGACGCAGGCCGTGCTGACCTATGATGCCGAACGGCAGGAACTGGTGTCGCGGGCGGCGCATCTGGCCTTTCCGATCCGTGACGGCATCCCGATCATGCTGGTCAGTGAGGCACGCGCGCTGGACTAGATCTGTTTTCCGGCCAGAAGGCGCGGCAGATCACCCTGCAAACCGGCGGCCTGCCGGATGAAACGGCGACGCAAGCCCGGAAGTGCGTTCACGAGCCCAAGCCCAAGGTCACGGCCAGTGCGCAAGATCGGGTTATCGTTCGAAAACAGTCGATTGACAGTATCCATGCCAAGGGCAAGCGTGGTGGAGTCGAACCTTCGCCACCGCTGATAGGCCTCAAGTGTTGTGAGGCTGCCAATATCTTCGCCCCTGCGATGCGCCTCGATCAAGGTTTGCGCCAGCGCTGCCACATCGCGCAGGCCAAGGTTCAGGCCCTGTCCAGCGATGGGATGCACGCCATGCGCCGCATCCCCCACCAACGCCACGCGCGGCGCCACAAATCGTTCGGCAAGAGAAAGGGAAAGCGGATAGGTGAACCGATCCCCGGCAAGCGTTATTTCGCCCAGAAAATCGCCGAAACGGGGGCGCAGCGCCGCAAGATACTGGTCATCCGGCAGGGCCTGTATGCGGGCGGCGTTTTCCTCTGTCTCGCTCCAAACGATGCTGGAATGATGGCCGCCTTTCAGGGGCAAGATGGCCAAAGGTCCCTCGGGCATGAAGAATTGATGCGCGGTGCCGCAATGATCTTTCTCATGCCGGATCGCGGTGACCAATGCCGTCTGCCCATAGCCCCATCCAACACGGCGTATGCCCGCCCGCGTGGCCGTTCCGCTGCCGCGCCCATCGCACCCCACCAAAAGGCGGCCCTTCAAACGTCCACCACTGGCAAGCGTGATAGTAACGCCATTCACCGTCACATCCTGATCTGTGACGGTTTCGCCCGACAGAAGGGTGATATTTGGCTCTTCCCGCATCGCAGCAAGGAAGGCCGCGTAAAGGTGGCGATCTTCCAGAAGAAAGCCCATCGGCCCTTCCTCAATCTCGGCTGCATCGAAGGTCAGAAAGAAGGGCGCCGGGCCTTGGCCCGCAAGACCGTCGCTGGCTTTGATCTGAAGGATAGGCTGGGCCAGATCGCCGACCGTCGGCCAGATGCCGATCATCGTCAGCAAGCGGCGCGATGCGATGGCCAGCGCATAGGCTCGCCCGTCAAACCCGGCTTCGGCCCGCGCAGGCGCGGGGCGCGCATCGACCACTGTCACCCGTAACCCCCCATGCGCAAGGGCAAGGGCAAGAGCCGGGCCGTTCAGGCCTCCGCCTGCGATCAGGATATCGGTATCGAATTTCATGATGGCCAATATGATGGCGGCAAACGGATTGTCCATGCGCCGCTCTGCCGCTACCGTCCGGTCCGATATGGAGGCGCGCATGGGCAAGAATTGGCAAAACCTCACAGCTGCGGAATTGGGGCGCGAGATTGGCGCAGGGCGGATCAACCCTGTCGATCTGGCAGAACAGCATCTTGACGCGATCGCAAACCACCCGCTTGCCGACCGCATCTATGCCCGCTTGACACCCGCCCGCGCACGGGCCGAGGCGATGGCCGCCCATGGCAGAGCGCGCAAAGGGTTCCGCCGTGGTCTGCTGGACGGCGTTCCGATAAGCTGGAAGGACCTATTCGATACGGCGGGGGCGGCGACAGAGGCGGGGTCCGCCCTTCTGAAGGGCCGCGTGCCTGCGCGGGATGCCGAAGTGGTAGAGGTGGCCACCCAAGGCGGTCTGGTCTGTCTTGGAAAGACGCATATGTCTGAACTGGCCTTTTCCGGGCTTGGGTTGAACCCAGTCACGGCAACGCCCCCTTGCATCAATGACGAAGGCGCGGTTCCGGGCGGATCCTCGTCTGGGGCGGCCGCTTCCGTCGCCTATGGTTTGGCGCCTGCAGCGATCGGGTCGGATACGGGCGGGTCAGTCCGCATTCCGGCGGCATGGAATGATCTGGTCGGGCTCAAGACAACGGCGGGCCGCATCTCGTTGCGCGGAACTGTGCCGCTTTGCGAAAAGTTCGACACCATCGGCCCCATTGCACGCACGGTCGAGGATTGCGCGCTTCTTCTGGCAGCCATGGAAGGCGGCCGCCCCACCGATCTTGGCGGGGCAAGCCTGTCTGGCATGCGCTTTCTGGTGCTTGAAACGGTCGCGCTTGACGATCTGCGCGAACGGCCCGCGCAGGGGTTCGAGGATGCAGTTGCTCGGCTTGCGGCGGGTGGTGCCCAAATCACCCATGGCAAAGTGCCCGAAGTGGCCGAAGCGATGGGTCTGGCCGCGCTGATCTTCACCGCCGAAGCCTATGGCATCTGGCGCGACACGATCGAAGCTGCGCCTCAAAAAATGTTCCCCCGCATCTTGGAACGCTTCCGTTCGGGCGCGTCATTCAGCGCGTCTGACTACGTATCAGGCTGGCGGCGGCTAAAGGTGCTGCGGAAGGTTTGGCAGGAAAAGACAGCGGGATACGACGCCGTTATCCTTCCCACTTCGCCCATCTTGCCACCGCAGTCGGATAGGCTGATGACGGATGATGCCTATTACGTCACGGAAAACCTGCTGGCCTTGCGCAACACGCGGATTGGCAACCTGATGGGCCTTTGTGGATTGACCCTACCCACAATGCAGCCTTCCTGCGGGATCAGTTTCCTTGGCGCACCGCATCAGGAAGAACGTCTACTGCGTGTGGGTGCGGCCGCGACAAGGGCGCTGCGGTAAGGGGCAGAGTCGCAAAAGCCACAGCTTTGGCTGCCAAGTGATGGCGCGAGTTGCCTTTTTCTGGACCACCGCCCATCGGTTGGCTATCGTGCTTCAAAACGGGGCGACACGACCCCGGGATTGAGGCACGAATGCAGTTTCCTGAGCGGTTCTTGAGCCTGCCAGATTACGCATTTCCGCGTTTGCGGAAATTGCTTGACCCCCACAAGCCGGGGGCCGAGCCGATTGCCATGACCATCGGAGAGCCGCGCCATCCGATGCCTGATTTCGTTGGTCCGGTGCTTGCGGAGAGCGTGGCAGGCTTTGCTGTCTATCCCCCGAATGACGGAACTCCAGAGTTACTTGCCGCGATATCCGGTTGGCTGAAGCGGCGCTACGGGGTCGATCTGGGCGATGATCGGTTGATGGTGCTGAACGGCACGCGCGAAGGGCTTTTCAACGCCGCTGTTGCCCTGTGCCCTGAAGCGAAGGGTGGCAAAAGGCCGATCGTACTGATGCCCAACCCCTTCTATCAGGTCTATGCCGTGGCTGCGCTAGCGATGGGGGCAGAGCCTGTCTATGTGCCCGCCACGGCAGCGACGGGGTTCCTGCCGGATTATGCGGCGCTGCCCAAGGAGGTGCTGGACCGGGTCGCAATCGCCTACCTCTGTTCGCCCGCCAATCCGCAAGGGGCAATTGCATCGCGCGATTATCTGGCGGGGCTGCTGCGACTTGCGGAAACCCACGATTTCCGCATCTTTTCCGACGAATGCTATTCCGAGATCTGGCGCGATGCGCCGCCCCCTGGTTCGCTGGAGGTGGCCGCCGAGATCGGGGCGGACCCAGAACGCATTTTCGTTTTTCATTCGTTGTCGAAACGGTCAAACCTGCCGGGACTTCGGTCGGGTTTCGTGGCGGGCGGCCCGCAGGGCATCGCCCGCATCCGCCAACTGCGCGCCTTTGCCGGTGCGCCCCTGCCGCTGCCTGTTCAACGGGTGAGTGAACAGGCTTGGTCGGATGAGGCGCATGTGCGTGCCAATCTTGCGCTGTACCAGGAAAAGTTCCGCATCGCGGATGAGGTATTCGCAGGCGTGCAGGGGTTTTCCAATCCTGAAGGCGGGTTCTTTCTCTGGCTTCCAGTCGAAGATGGGGAAGAGGCTGCCCTAAAGCTTTGGACACAGGCGGGGGTGCGGGTACTGCCCGGCGCTTACCTGTCGCGTGACGCCGGGGGGCAGAACCCCGGCAAGGGATATATCCGGGTCGCGATGGTGGCCCCAAGGGACGAAATGCAGCGTGGGCTGATCCGGCTTCGCGACTGCATCTACGGGTGAGGTATAGCAGCATGGCATCCTATCAGGCACGGCAGCGGGATCCCCTTCTGGATCAGAACATGCAGGCGATGCTGGAACGTCGCGGACGCGAGCTTTTGGGGCTTGTCCTTGTGGCGGTCGCACTGGCCTTTGTCGCGATGCTCTGGACCTATTCGCCTGACGATCCGGGTTGGATGGTCGCTACGGATGAGCCTGCCAAGAATGCACTTGGCCGTTTCGGGGCGGCGCTGGCCTCAACCCTAATCATCATCGGGGGAAAGGGCGCATGGTCCATCCCCCTCATTCTGATGGTTTGGGGTGGGCGCTTCCTGACGCATCGTGGCGCCGACCGAGTCTTGGGCCGGATCGTCTTTGCCGTGATCGCAGTCGCCATGTGTTCGGTCTATGCAGCGACGTTGGTCCCGGGACAGGGTTGGCCACATTCCTTCGGGTTGGGCGGGCTGTTCGGAGATACTGTTCTTGGTGCGTTGATTGGGATCGTGCCGGGCAGCGCGGGCTTTAGCCTGAAACTAGTATCGCTTTTGCTGGGTATCGGCGTGCTGGCGATGCTGCTTTTCGTGACGGGTTTTGATCGCGCTGAATTACGACAGATTGGGCGGTTCTTGATGGTTGGCACCGTCATCGCCTATTCGCAGGCAATGGCAGTGGCGGGACGGGGCGCGCAAGGGACTGCGCGCGCAGCGCTTGCCATGCAAGAACGTCGCCGCATGGCACATGCCAATCGAGCAGAGGCATCTGTGCGCCGCTCTGCGGCGTGGGAGGCTGAAGCGGCACCAACCAATGCACGAGGCGTAGTGCGCCGCCCCCTGAGCGAACCACCGGCCTCACCTGCGCAAGGTGCGGCGGAATGGGGCCGTCCGGTGCAATTGCGGGCAGAACCGCGCTATGCAGCCCCCCTTGCGGAGGCGCCGCATTACGCGCCACCTAAGGAAAAGCTGGGCCTACTTGCCCGCGTGCCGGGATTGATGCGCCGCCTGTCCGACCCAGAGCCGGAACTGGTAGAACCGACGCAGCCCGACTATGACGGAGGGATCCGACCGGATGAAGACCGCATCCGCGCACGCATCTCGGACGCGATAAAGTCGCGTATCCGCAATCCGGGCGGACCTGTGAATGTCGTTCAAGCGGCGGTGCAGCGGCGGGAGCCGGCATTACGGCGGGGGCCGCAACCCTTGATCGCCGATCTGACACCTGCGCCGCGCCCCCTGCCGGTGGAGCCGCCGTTGACGCCGACCATGACTGTTCCCGTGGCGCCGATAGTCCCTCCGTTGGGTGTAACGCAGCGCCAAACGCTTGATATGCCGCAAGATCATTCCCTTCCCGAGTTGGAAGAGGCTTGGGAGGATGGCGACAACATGTTCCACGCCGATGGCTGGATGCCTGAGGCAGAGGATTACGTCGACGAGGATGATATCCCCACCCCTGCCCGTCCCCTGACGGCGGATCGTCGCCCGGTGGTTCAGCATGTGGCGAAGAAACCCGCAGCCCCGTCGCGGCAGGCGATGGCCGAGGCGCAGCCGCGCCTGCGCTTCGAAGAAATGCAGCCGGAATATGAACTTCCGCCGCTTTCCCTTTTGGCCGCGCCTTCAACGGTGCAGCGCCACACGCTTTCGGACGAGGCATTGGAAGAAAACGCCCGGATGCTGGAAAACGTGCTCGACGACTATGGTGTGAAGGGTGAGATCGTAAGCGTACGCCCCGGCCCGGTTGTCACGATGTATGAACTGGAACCTGCGCCGGGCCTGAAAGCCAGCCGCGTGATCGGGCTGGCCGATGACATTGCGCGGTCGATGTCGGCCCTATCGGCGCGGGTGTCGACGGTGCCGGGGCGGACAGTGATCGGGATCGAACTGCCGAACGCGCATCGGGAGAAGGTCGTGCTGCGGGAAATCCTTTCTGCACGGGACTTTGGCGATAGCAACATGCGGCTGCCACTTGCTTTGGGCAAGGATATCGGCGGTGAACCCTTGGTCGCGAACCTTGCCAAGATGCCCCACCTTCTTATCGCGGGGACCACGGGTTCGGGTAAATCGGTTGCGATCAACACCATGATCCTGTCGCTTCTTTATAAGCTGACGCCCGAAGAATGTCGGCTGATCATGATCGACCCAAAGATGCTTGAACTGTCGGTCTATGACGGGATTCCGCATCTTCTTTCGCCTGTGGTGACAGACCCCAAGAAAGCCGTCGTCGCCTTGAAATGGGTGGTGGGCGAGATGGAAGAGCGTTACCGCAAAATGTCCAAGATGGGCGTGCGGAACATCGAAGGCTATAACGGCCGGGTGCGCGAGGCGCTGGCCAAGGGTGAGCTTTTCAAGCGCACCATCCAGACTGGGTTTGACGAGGATACCGGCGAGCCGGTCTTCGAGACAGAAGAATTCGCCCCCGTCGCACTGCCCTATATCGTTGTCATTGTGGACGAGATGGCCGATCTGATGATGGTGGCGGGCAAAGAGATTGAGGCCTGTATTCAAAGACTTGCGCAGATGGCGCGGGCGTCGGGCATCCACCTGATCATGGCGACGCAGCGGCCTTCGGTGGATGTGATCACGGGGACGATCAAGGCCAACTTCCCGACCCGGATTTCTTTCCAGGTAACCAGCAAGATCGACAGCCGCACGATCCTTGGTGAACAGGGGGCCGAACAGCTTTTGGGCATGGGCGACATGCTTTACATGGCTGGCGGCGCAAAGATCACCCGTATCCACGGGCCCTTTGTCTCGGATGAGGAAGTCGAGGAAATCGTCAACCACCTCAAGAGCTTTGGGCCGCCGCAATACATGTCGGGCGTGGTCGAAGGGCCGGAAGATGATAAGGCCGACGACATCGATCTGGTGCTGGGCCTTGGCGGAGGCGGGGCCGAGGGCAGCGATGAAGCTCTTTACGATCAAGCCGTTGCCATCGTGGCGCGGGACCGGAAATGTTCCACGTCCTACATCCAGCGCAAGCTGGGGATCGGCTATAACAAGGCCGCGCGTCTGGTAGAGCAGATGGAGGAAGAAGGCGTCGTCACCCGCGCCAACCATGTGGGCAAGCGCGAGATTCTTATTCCGGAGGCATAGTCAAAGGCGTTAAGAAATTGTTAAGGCAACGGCCGCCCAAGGGGCGGCCTTGTTCTTTCGGACCCTGCTTGATAGGTGCCGCGCCCGGATGAACGAGGCAGGTATGACCGAACAGCGGGCAATCAATGGCTTGGCAGAGATGGTGGCAGCGGGACTCGTGTCGCCCGCGCAGGCACCTTCGCTGACCCCAGTGGAAGAGGCGTTCCGCATCCGCATGACCGGGGCGATGCGGGGGCGGGTTTTGGGGGTGGGGGATGCGGTGGCGCGGCAATTTGTGCCGGAGGCTGCCGAAATGATAATCCGGGAGGAGGAATTGGCTGATCCCATCGGGGATGAGGTCTATTCCCCGGTGAAGGGGCTGACGCATCGCTATCCGGATCGTGTCATCCTGCATGTAACCAAGACCTGTGAGGTTTATTGCCGGTTCTGTTTCCGGCGTGAGGCGGTGGGGGACGAGGGAACGTTGCCTGATACTGATCTTGTGGCAGCCCTTGATTACATCGCGCTTCATCCGGCGATCCGCGAGGTGATCCTGACGGGGGGCGATCCGCTGGTGCTTTCTGCAAGGCGCATCAAGGGGTTGATGGATCGGCTATCAATGATAGCGCATGTCGATCAGGTGCGGATTCACACGCGGATTCCGGTGGTTGCGCCGGAAAAGGTGACGGAGGCGCTGGTCGCGGCACTGCGGGGCGCGCGGGTCTGGGTGGTGGTTCACACGAACCATGCGCAGGAGATCGGAGAGGCCGCCGAGGCGGCCTTGGCGCGGTTGGCGGAGGCGGGTATTCCGCTGCTGTCGCAGTCGGTCCTGCTGCGCGGTATCAATGATAGCGTCGCGGCTTTGGAGGAATTGTTCCGCAAACTCATGCGGTTGCGGGTGAAGCCCTATTACCTGCACCATTGCGATCTGGCCAAAGGAACGGGGCATTTCCGCACCACGATTGCGGAAGGAAAAGCCTTGATGGCGGGGCTGCGCGGGCGGATCAGCGGGACGCTAATCCCGACCTATGTGCTTGATATTCCGGGTGGTTACGGAAAGGTGCCGCTGGTTCGAGACCATGCGGAACCATTGGGCGATGGGCTGTGGCGGATCACCGACTGGCAGGGCGGGCACCATCTTTACCGCGATCCTGAACGATAGGGATTATCGGATCGGGAAACGAAGGGCCAGAAACGATTGTGCCCTGTTTTGTGCCGCCTTTTGTGCAGCAAACTGTGGTCACGCAGCGCGCGCTGGTGGGAGATTTAGGTAACCAGAAATGGCGTCGAGGCTTGAGCGGTAAGAAGATGGGCAATACTGCCCATCCTACCGATCAGGCGGGCTGCGCCACACCGAAGCCCCTTGCACGGGACGCGCTGCGGGATTTCAGGTAACGGGCATAGCCGAGGTCGGCGCTTTCAATCTCGGTCGTGCGGCCTGACACGATATCAGCGAGCACGCGGCCCGAGCCTGCGGCCATCGTCCAGCCGAGCGTGCCATGGCCCGTGTTCAGGAAGAGGTTCGGCACGGTGGAGCGACCCACGACCGGGGTGCCATCGGGTGTCATCGGACGCAGGCCGGTCCAGAAGGTGGCGCGCGATTGATCGCCCGCGCCGCCGAACAGGTCTTCGACCGAATGTTCCAGCGTGGCGCGGCGTTTGGGGTTTAGCGACAGGTCGAAGCCTGCGATTTCCGCCATGCCACCCACGCGGATGCGGTCGCCCAGACGGGTGATCGCGATCTTGTGGGTTTCGTCCATCACGGTGGAGATGGGGGCGCGGCTTTCATCGGTGATCGGGACGGTGATCGAATAGCCCTTCACCGGATAGACCGGGAGTTTCATGCCGAAGGGCGCGACGAGGAAGGGTGAATAGCTGCCAAGGGCCACGACGAAGGCATCGGCTGTAACGCGCCCTTCGGAGGTGCGGGCGGCCACGATCCGGCTGCCATCGCTTTCCAGCCCGGCAATGCCCACGCCATAGCGGAAGATCACGCCCAGCTTTTCGGCCATTTCGGCAAGGCTGTTGGTGAATTTGAAGCAATCACCGGTTTCATCGCCCGGCAGGCGCAGGCCGCCCGCGATCTTGTCGCGCGCGCCGGCGAGGCCGGGTTCGGCGGCGAGGCAGGCGTCGCGGTCCAGCACCTCAAACGGGACGCCATCGGCGCGCAGCACCTCAATATCTTTCGCGGCAGCTTCGACCTGCTTCTGCGTGCGGAAGAGTTGCAGCGTGCCTTGGGTGCGTTCGTCATAGGAGATGCCGGTTTCTGCGCGCAGGTCCATCAGGCAGTCGCGCGAGTATTCGGCAAGGCGGACCATGCGGCGCTTGTTGGTCTGGTAAGCCGCCGTCGTGCAGTTCGCCAGCATCTTTGCCATCCAGCCGAGTTTCGCCAGATCGGGGCGCGGCTGGATGATCAGCGGCGCGTGTTTCATGAACATCCACTTGATGGCCTTGGCCGGAATGCCGGGGGCCGCCCAAGGCGAGGAATAGCCGGGTGAGATTTCGCCCGCATTGGCGAAGGACGTTTCCAGCGAAGGGCCGGACTGGCGGTCAATCACCGTGACCTCATGCCCGGCCTTGGCCAAATACCAGGCCGAGGTGACACCGATCACGCCTGCGCCGAGAACCACGATCTTCATCTTTGCCTGCCTTGCCAGAGGGTTGGGTGCGAATTGCGCGGAAGATGCCGGAATCCCTTGGGAAGGTGCTTGCGATGATGTGGCGTGTCCGAGGAAATCTTGGGAGAAAAAATGCCAATTTTTGAAGTTGGCAGTAAATTATTGCGCTAAGTTTTAGTAGGGCCGGAGAAAAATACGGTTCTGAGAGAATTATCGGAGATTTCCGTCTTCACACTTTGCTCAGGAATTGGGCGATTCCCCTTGGCCTTGCCCCTGCCGGGGCGTGTGTGTGATCACGCGGTCGGCACAAGGTTGCAACATTGCGGGAGCCGGGGATGCACAGGCGGGGGCGAGCGGATATATTCGGGCCATGAACAGACGCACCGCCCTTTTGGCCCCGATCCTTGCGATGACCCTCGCCCCGTTGGCGACCCTGCCTGCGCGGGCGGAACTTGTGCCTTTGGCTACGCTTTCGGCCTATCTGAATGGGCTGACCACGGCCGAGGCCGATTTCACCCAGATCAATGCGGATGGCAGCATTTCGGAAGGGCGGCTTTACATCCGCCGTCCGGGGCGGGTGCGGTTCGAATATGCGCCGCCTGACCGCAGCCTTGTGATGGCAGGGGGCGGGCAGGTGGCGATTTTCGATGCCAAGTCGAACCAGCCGCCCGAGCAGTATCCGCTGCGGCGCACGCCATTGAACCTGATCCTTGCCGATAAGGTGAACCTTGGCACGGCGCGCATGGTGGTGGGGCATTACGAGGCAGAGGATACCACGCGCGTCGTGGCGCAAGACCCGGATGCGCCGGAATATGGGACGATCGAATTGGTGTTTTCCAATGATCCCGTTGCGCTGACCTCATGGATCATCACGGATGATCTGGGCAATCGCACGACCATTGTGTTGGACCGGATGGTGACGGGGATGAACCTGCCTGCATCGCTGTTCAACATCACGCTGGAAGTGGAAAAGCGGGGCCGGTGATCCGGCCCCTTTTCCTTCGGTTCAATCTTTAGATGCGGCCGCAGGAGGCCAGCTGGGCGCGATACATTTCGGCCCGTTGGGCGACCTTGGCCGAAACGTCCATGAGCCAGGGCTTGTTCAGGTAGGATTGGTTGGCATAGCCCGTCCGCCCCTCATGATAGGCGAGGTATTGCGCCTGCGCGTCCCATTTGGAAATGCCGAGGCGCTGGGTCGAGATGTCCATATACCAGCCCATGAAATCAGCAGCGTCATCAATCCGGTCGCGGCGCGCGCCCCAGCGGCCGACGGCGTCTTCATATTCCTCCCACGTGCCGTCGAGGGCCTGGCTATAGCCATAGGCCGAGGATTGGCGGCCCATCGGGATGATGCCCAAGGCATAGCGATGGGGGGTGCGGGCATTGCCGATGAATTTGGATTCCTGATGGAAGGTGGCCATCTGGACATGGATCGGCACGCCCCAGCGGCGTTCGGCATCGCGCATGGCACGGAAATAGGCCGGACGCTCGGCCACAAGGGCGCAGGCGTTATCAAGATTGCGTGGCGCCGAATAGTTGCCGCCCCCGCAGGAGGCCAACAACATCAAGAGGATCGACGCGCGGAGGATTCTGCTCATTTGCCCACTCGCACGATTTTTGTTTTGCCGGGCAGGATAGGGCAAATTCGCGTCGGGGGAAATGGGGCAAAGGGGCGCGTCAGATCAGAAAGGCGAGAGTGAGCGGAAGTGTGATCACCGAAAGGAGGGTGGAGGCGATGACAAGACCCGCGACGGCATCGGAGTCGGCGCCGTATTTCTCGGCCATCATATAGGAGGTGACGGCGACGGGGGTGGTGACCTGAAGGATCAGGACGGCAAGCGCCACGGGGGGCAGGTTGAGTGCGAGGCCCGCGCCAAGGGCGGCCGCAAGGCAGAAGGCCGCGCGAAGAAGCGAGAGGGCGAAGGCGCGGCCCAAGTGGCGGGCGTTCAGCCGTGCCACCGCGACGCCGAGCGTGATGAGCATGAGGGGGATGGCGATCTGGCCGATCAGGTCGAGAGAGTTGGTGAGCCAGCGGGGCGTCTGCCAGCCCTGCCAGAGAAAGAGCGCGCCGAGGAGCGTGGCGCCCATGATCGGTTCCTTCAAAAGCCGGGCGGGCGACCCGCCGCCTGCCACGATCCAGAGGCCGAAGGTAAAGCTCCACAGGATCATCACGGCAAAGACGACGATGGCATAGCCAAGGCCTTCGGCGCCGAAAGCAAAGAGGGCAAGGGGAAGCCCCACATTCCCGGTGTTCCCGAAGATGAGCGGGCCAAGATAGGTGCGTAGGTCAAGCCGCAGGAGGCGGGTGGTGATCCAGAAGATGATCGTCAGTCCGCCATAGGCCAATGCCGCCGCCAGTGAGAGGGTGGTGAGGGCGGAGGGATCGATCTCGGTCTTCATCAGCGCGGTGAAGACGAGGGCGGGGACAGAAAGGGTCATGCAGAGGCGTGTGATGAACTCCATCCGGTAGTCGAAACCGGCGCGAACCCAGAGAAATCCGATCAAACCAAGCAAGCCGACGGGGGCCACGATTTCGAGCACTGTCAGGATGAGGTTCACAGACTGTTTCCCCGCTGTTGCACCTGCCCGATGGACAAGAGGTGGCGGGTGGGATTAGTAAAAGAATTCAAGGGATGCAATGTCATGTTTACCGCGCAGGCCAAATTTCACATCGGGCAGGTTGTCCGCCACCGGAAGCACCCCTTCCGCGGTGTGATATTTGATGTGGACCCGCGGTTTTCCAACACCGAAGAATGGTATGACGCCATCCCCGAAGACAGCCGCCCCGTAAAGGACCAGCCGTTCTACCATCTGCTGGCCGAAAATGATCAATCCTATTACGTGGCCTATGTGTCAGAGCAGAACCTTCTGCCCGATGAAACCGGGGAACCGGTAGGGCATCCCGATCTGCCGGATCTGTTCGGCGATTTCGAGGATGGCCGCTATCCGCTTCAGTTTCAGCTGAACTGACGCAAACCTTTCCTTCATTCTTTCCTGCCACGCTTTGCCCATTCGGCAAGGAGGGATGCGCATGGATTTGCAGATCGAAGGACGCGGCGGGGTGACGATCATCCGCCCGGACGAGGCGCGGCTGGATGCCTTGGGCGCGGTCGGGTTCAAGGACAGGATGAAGGCGGCGGTGGAGTCCGCACCGGGGCGGGTGGTGCTGGATCTGTCCGGCGTTGGGTTCATCGACTCCAGCGGGTTGGGCGCAGTGGTTGCCGTGCGGCGCTTTCTGCGGGCAGGTCAGGCGATGGATTTGGCGGGGCTGACCGGGCCTGTGGCGCGGGTCTTTCGACTGACGCGGATGGATATGCTGTTCGCCATTCATGCAGAGGTGGCCGATGCCCTTGGCGAAGCGGCGTGAACGGCATGTGATCGCAGCCGATCCGGCGGCGGTGCGCGGCCTGCTGGAGCGGTTGGAACAAGACCCGGCGCTGGTCCGGCTAAGCGAGGAGGAAAGGGATTGCACACTGCTGGTTCTGGCAGAGGTGCTGAACAATGTGGTGGAACATGGCTATGGTGGCAGGCCCGGCTGGATTGGGCTGGTGGCGCTGCCGGGGCGTCCGGGGCTGGGCTGGCGTGTGGTGGATCGGGCCTCTCGCGCGCCATCCGCCGGAGAAATGGCGCGAGAGATGCCTTCGCAGGCGGCTGAAGGCGGGTTTGGCCTGCCCTTGATCCGCGCCTTGACGGAACGGTTCGCGCTGCGGCGGAAGCGGGGACTGAACATCCTGACGCTGGAGGTGCGGGCAGAAGGAGGGGTGACAATGGCGCATGGCCTTTAGTTCTGTTTGCGTGCCGTGAGCGGGGTGACGGCGGATTAAGCGCGAGATGCAGCGCCGGACTGGCCTTATCAGCGGGGCGGGCGCAGGCACGGCTAAACCTTTTCGCGTCACCGCCGTTAAGTTCACCGTAGCTGTTGTGCGAGCTGCCCCCCGGTGCCGCGATTTCTGCCCCCACCCATTCCCGGCACCGGGGGTATCCTTTCCCCAAATGACCCAAACCGATCGGCCAGACTGGCCACAGTGAAACTGTGGTGACATGGGGTGCCGATGCAGGCCATGGCATGTGGTTGCGGGATGGAACAGAAGGCGCGTTTCTTCTGCGACGGACGGGCGTTGCGCGTTATTGGAAAGATCGACGAAGCCGCCTAGGTTGCCCCCGACAGGACAGGGAGAACCATGATGCGCGATTTCCATTTGCCCGGCCGTTCCGCCGTCTATGCGACGAACGGGATCTGCGCCACGTCGCATCCTTTGGCGGCAAAGGTCGCGGTGGAGGTGATGGAGCGTGGCGGGAATGCCGTGGATGCGGCGATTGCCGGGGCGGTGCTTTTGGGCCTGTGCGAGCCCCAGATGACGGGGATCGGCGGGGATTGCTTTGTCCTGCTGAAACCGGCGGGCCGGGAAGATGTGATCGCGTTGAACGGATCGGGGCGCGCGCCTGCGGGCCTGTCGGCGGCCGAGATGCGGGGGCGTGGCCTGTCGGCGGTGCCGTTGCATGGGGTAGAGGCGGTGACGCTGCCCGGTGCGGTGGATGCCTTTTGCCGTCTTTCGACGGATTGGGGGAAGCTTGGCCTTGATGCGGTGCTGACGCCTGCCATCCGCTATGCCGAGGATGGCGTGCCGGTCGCCCCGCGGGTGGCCTTTGACTGGGCGGGGGATGCGGAATTCCTGCAAGGCGTGGCACGGCGGCATTATCTGGTGAATGGTCGGGTGCCGAAGGCGGGCGAGATGTTCCGCGCGCCCGGACAGGCCGAGGTGCTGCGCCGCATCGCGCGCGAGGGGCGGGCGGGGTTCTATGAGGGTGAGGTGGCGGAAGACATGGTCGCCTCGCTGCGTGCTTTGGGCGGGACGCATTCGATGGAGGATTTCGCAGGCGTGGCCTGCGATTACACGACGCCGGTTGGTGGCACCTATAAAGGCGTGGAACTTCTGGAGCATCCGCCGAATGGGCAGGGGGCGACGGCGATCCTGATGCTGAACATCCTGAGTCATTTCGATCTGGCGTCGATGGACCCATTCGGGGCGGAACGCGCGCATATCGAGGCAGAGGCGACGAAGCTTGCCTATGACGCGCGGAACCGGTTCATCGCGGACCCGGATCATATGGCGCGGCTGAACCATATGCTTGCGCCCGAGACGGCGGCGCGGCTGGCCGCGCTGATCGACCCCGGGCGTGCGATGGCGGCGGCGGCCCCGCTGACGGAAGCGGTGCATAAGGACACGATCTATATCACCGTGGTCGACAAGGACCGGATGGCGGTGAGCCTGATCTATTCGATCTTCTGGGGCTTTGGCGCTGGGCTGGCGTCGGAGAAGTTCGGGATCAATTTCCAGAACCGGGGGGCGGGGTTCACGCTGGCCGAGGGGCATCCGAATGAGGCGGGGCCGGGCAAACGGCCGATGCATACCATCATCCCGGGGATGCTGCGGCAGAATGGCCGGGTGACGATGCCCTTTGGCGTGATGGGCGGGGCCTATCAGCCCTGCGGCCATGCGCGGCTGGTGACGAATCTTGTGGATTTCGGGATGGAGTTGCAGGCCGCGAATGACGCGCCACGCTGTTTCACGGGCCCGGAAGGGATGAAGGTCGAGCGCGGCTATTCCGATGCGGTGCGGGCAAGGCTGGCGGAGATGGGGCATGACGTGTCGATCCCCGACGAGCCGATTGGCGGGTGCCAAGCGATTTTCATCTGCGAGGACGGGGTTCTGGTGGGGGCATCGGACCCGCGCAAGGATGGCTGCGCGCTGGGATACTGATCGACGGGGACGTGGGATGACGGTGGATTACGACGGGATCACGGCGCGCATCCGCGCGCTGTGCGAAGGCGAGACGGATACGGTCGCGCTGATGGCGACGGTGGTGTGCGAGATCCATCACGGGCATCCGTTCTGCGATTGGACGGGGTTCTATCGGGTGGTGGGGCCGGAATTGCTGAAAATCGGGCCGTATCAGGGGGGGCATGGCTGTCTGGTCATTCCCTTCTCGCGCGGGGTTTGCGGTGCGGCGGCGCGGACGGGCAAGGTGCAGAATGTGCCGGATGTGGAGGCGTTTGCGGATCACATTGCCTGTTCGTCTTCGACCAAATCGGAACTGGTGTTGCCGGTGTGGAACGGGAAGGGCGTTCTGCTGGGGGTTCTTGATCTGGACAGCGATACGCCTGCGGCCTTTACGCAGGCAGATGAGGATTGGTTGGTACCTTTGCTGGCGGAAGTGTTCCGCGAGGCCCTCTGATGCGGGGGGCGTGCCATTGCGGGGCGGTGCGGTTCGAGGTGGACGCACCGATCCGCGACGTGCTGGCCTGCCATTGCACCCAGTGCCGCAAAGTGAGCGGGCATTATTGGGCGGCTTCTTCCGTGCCGGTCGCACATTGGCGTGTGACGGAAGCGCGGGGGCTGCGGTGGTATCGGTCGTCGCCCGTGGCGCAGCGGGGGTTCTGTGGGGAATGCGGCGCAACGCTGTTCTGGCTGCCAGAGGCGGATGCGGTTTTTGACTGGGGCACGCCTGCGGATCACGCGATCAGTTTTTCCCCCGGCGCGCTGGAGGGGCCCACGTCGATCAAGGTTGCGCAGCATATCTACACGGAAGATGCGGGGGATTATTATGCGCCCGAAGGCCCACCACCCGAGGCGGGCGCAGCGCCGGATCGGTTGGCGGCGTCCTGCTTGTGCGGGGCCTGCCGGTTCACCCTGCCGGGGCCTGCGGGGGCGATCACGGCCTGCCATTGCCACCAATGCCGAAGCCTTTCGGGGCATTATTCCGCGTCTTTCGATGTGCAGGAGGCGGTGGTGGAGTGGCAGGCGAAGGATGGCCTTGCCGAATATCGCACCATGGGCGGCGGGGTACGAGGGTTCTGCAAGGGTTGCGGCAGCAGCCTGTGGTTTCGCGCGGCGGATGGGGGTTTCTCGGTCGAGGCGGGGGTGGTGGATGGTCCGACGGGCGGGCGGCTGGCCGCGCATATCTTTGTGGCCGAGAAGGGCAGCCATTACGAGATTGACGATGGACTGCCGCAGTTTTCAGGCTGGGACTAGCGGTCAGATGCGGCGGCTGGGCACCCAAGCATAGCCGTTGGGGCAGAGGATGACGGCCTCGCGCAGGCCGTGGTTGGGCTTGTCGGTCGGTGCTTGCAGGATTGTGGCCTGAGGGAATCCGGCGGCGGCCTTGGCGGCAAGGTCGGGGTCGGCCTCATGCAGGCGCAACTCGATCCCTGCGCCGCGCGGCGGCGTTTCGGGCAAGAGCGCGTGCAGCGGATGCGCGGTATAGGTGGCATCGGCATGCAGTTGGAGCGGCTGTCCCGCATGGAGCATCAGCGCGAAATCGGCGGTGGCTTGATGGGCGGTCATGCCGAAACAGGCGGTGAGGAAGGCGACCTGCGCCTGCACATCGCGGACGAGGAGATTGACGGTCACCGCGCGCAGCGCGTGGCCGATTTCGGGCGCGGGGAGGCGGTCGTAATCCATCGGGACCTTTCCTTTGCGGCAGGGTGATCGGGCCTTGGGCGGCTGTCAACGTGCTCTGCGCTGGACAAGTGCCGTGCGGGAAGGCAGGCAAGGCGCATGGATGCGCTGTTCGACCTGATCCCCCTTGCGGACCTGCTGGCCTTTCTGGCGGCGGGGATCGTTTTGAACCTGACGCCGGGGGCGGATGTGATCTTTGCCACAGCTTGTGGTGTGGCCGGAGGGCCGCGCGTGGGGGCGGTGGCGGGCCTTGGGGTGGGCTTTGGCGGGCTGTTCCATGTGGGCTTGGCGGTGCTGGGGGTGAGCGCGCTGATCGCGGCGCATCCTTCTGCGCTGATGGCCCTGAAGCTTGCCGGGGCTGGGTATCTGCTGTGGTTGGCTTGGGGCAGTTGGCGGGCCGATCCGGGTCGTGAAGGTCGGGGCGAGATGCGGGCGGGCTTGGCGCTTTGGCGGGGGTTTGTCACCAATGCCTTGAACCCGAAGGTGGCGCTTTTCGTGCTTGCCTTCCTGCCGCAATTCACCGATCCCGCCCGAGGACCGGTCTGGGCGCAGATCGCGGTTCTAGGGGCGCTGTTTACCCTGACCGGAACGGCGATCACCTGCGGATATGGGGCGCTTGCGGGCTTTGCCGGGCAAAGGCTTGCGGGGCGGATGGGGTTGATGAACAAGGTGGCGGCGGTGATGCTGCTGGCTTTGGCGTTGCGGATGGCATGGGGGTAAGAAATGGCCGAGATCACGCTTCTGGATGGGGGCATGGGGCAGGAATTGGTGGCGCGGTCGGGTGATGAGCCGACGCAACTTTGGGCCACGCGGGTCATGATCGACCATCCGGGGTTGGTGGCGGCAATCCATGACGATTATTTCGCGGCGGGTGCGTCGGTGGCGACGACGAATACCTATAACATCTTGCATGACCGGTTGCAGCGGGTGGGGATGGATGCCGAGTTCCATGCCCTGCATCTGCGGGCGCTGATGGAGGCGCATGAGGCGCGGGCGCGCGCTGGGCGGGGGATCATCGCGGGGTCGATGGGGCCTTTGGGCGAAAGCTATCGGCCCGATCTGACGCCGCCGGTGGAAGTGTCGGCGGCGCAATATGCCGAGAAGGCGCGGATCATGGCGGCACATGTGGATGTGGTGTTGTGCGAGACGATGTCATCGCTTGATCTGGCGCGGGGGGCGTTGATCGGGGCGCAAGCGGCGGGAAAGCCTGTCTGGCTTTCGGTGTCGGTGCATGATCGGGATGGCACGAAGCTGCGGTCGGGGGAACCTGTGGCGGGGCTGGCTGAGGTGTTGAAGGCCGCGCCTGCGGCGGCGGTTCTGGCGAATTGTTCGATGCCCGAGGCGATGGCCGCGGCTTTGGGCGCGTTGCAGGGGCTGGGCCTGCCCTTCGGGGCCTATGCGAACGGGTTTTCCGAAATCTCGCACCTGCCACTGCCGGAGGATGGCGGCGCACCCGCCTATTGCGCGCGGCATGATCTTTCGCCGGAGCGCTATGTGGAGTTTGCCATGTCCTGGGTGGAAATGGGGGCGACGATCGTGGGCGGCTGCTGCGAGGTGGGGCCTGCGCATATCGCGGCGCTGGCGGGCGCTTTGCGCGAAGCGGGGCATGTGGTGGTGTGAGCCTGCTGGCCGATTTCAGCTATGATCCGCCTGCGGGCGACCCGGTGATCCTGTTTGAGGATGATCGGGTGATCGTGGTGGACAAGCCTTCTGGGCTGTTGTCGGTGCCGGGGAAGCTGGAAGGTCGGGCGGATTGCCTGATGTCGCGGCTGGAGGCGTTTCGGCCCGGTGCCCTGTTGGTGCATCGGTTGGATTGCGACACGTCGGGGGTGATGATCTTTGCGCGGGACAAGGCGGCGCAGGGGTTTCTGGGGCAGGAATTCGAGAAGCGCCGGGCGCGGAAGAGTTACGTCGCGCGTGTCAGCGGCATGATGGCCGAGGATCGGGGCCGCGTGGACCTGCCTTTATGCGCGGATTGGGACTATCGGCCCCGGCAGAAGGTGGATTTCGAGCGCGGGCGGCCTGCGGTGACGGAGTGGGAGGTGGTGTCACGCGGAGCGGGCGAGACGCGGGTGCGGATGTTCCCGCTGACCGGGCGAAGCCACCAGTTGCGGGTGCATATGCTGTCTTTGGGGCATCCAATCCTTGGCGATCCGATCTATGCGGAAGGAGCGGCGCGGGATTACCCCCGGCTGATGCTGCATGCCGAGATGCTGGGGCTGCACCATCCCGGCAGCGGGGAATGGGTGGAGTTTCGGGCGGCCTGTCCGTTCTGATTGGGCTGGTGGGGTGATGCCCCCTCCCCCGGCCCCTCCCCCGTGAAGGACGGGGGAGGGGAGGGTTCTGGTCCTGTTGGCGTGGTGCCTGTCGGGGCGTTGCTGGTGAGTATTTGGGCCAAGATGAAGATCAGAGCGTGAGCGCGAGTTTCCGGCCTTCGTGGAAGGCATAGGGGGCCTGGCGCGGGGCGGCGCAATCGCCGATGCGGTGGGTTTCCTTGCCGGGGAAGGTTTCGGGGAAGGGGTCGAAGGCGATATTGGTCGTGGCCATCACGAGGGCGGAGGCGGGGATTGTGGTTTCCTCACCCGTCAGGCCGGATTTCACGGTGGCGCCGTTGCCGTGCCAGCGGGTGATGACATGTTCCGTCAGGAATTGCGCGCCGAGTTTGGCAAGGCGCTGGCGGGCGGGAGCGTCGGCGGAGGTGCGGGTGATTTCCTTGCCGACGTAAGGGTCGGGGGTGACGAGGATCACTTTCTTCCCCTGTTCGGCCATGTGCCATGCAGTGCCGACGCCGCGCCAATTGCCGCCTTCGTCATAGAGGATCACCGTGTCGCCAAGGCGGGCTTCGCGGCGCATGACATCTTCTGCCGACCAGACATTGCCGTTTTCGAGGCCGGGGAGTTTGGGCTGGGCGGGGAGCCAGCGTTGTTTCGCATCCGGGTCGGGGAGGGAGCCGGTGGCGAGGATGACCGTGTCGGCGGGGTGGTTTGCGATGTCGTCTTCGTCGAGGAAGGTGTTGAGGTGGAGGGTGACGCCCAGCCGAGCGAATTGGCGTTCGTACCAATCCATCAGGTCGAGAATCTGGGCGCGGCGAGGTTGCATTCCGGCAAGGCGGAATTGACCGCCGATCTGGGGGGCGGCCTCGGCAATCTCGACCCTATGCCCGCGTTCGGCCGCGGCGCGGGCAGCCTCACACCCGGCGGGGCCTGCGCCGACGATCAGGATATGGCGGGGGCGCTCGGCGGGGGTGAAGCGGTCGCCGCCCCATTCCCATTCGCGGCCCGCGCTGGGGTTGATCAGGCAGGAGATCCAGTAATCGCGCGACCGGCGGCCCCAGCACATCTGGTTGCAGGAGATGCAGGCGCGGATGTCGCTTGCACGCCCTGCCATCGTCTTTGCGGCAAGATGGGGGTCGGCGATCTGGCCGCGCACGATCGACACCATGTCGGCCTGACCGGAGGCGATGATGGTTTCGGCATTGTCGGGGGTTCGGATATGGGCCTCGGAGGTGACCTTGGCATGTTTCACCACGCCCTTAAGGATTTCCGTCACCGGGGCGGTGAGCTTTTCGGCGAAGAGGAAGGTGGGCATCAGCCGTTCGAAATCGAGATAGCCGCCATGGCCGCAGGTGACATAGTCGATCTGGCCCGTCGCGTCGTGGAGGGCGACGATTTCGGTGAGGCTTTCCACCGACAGGGTCACGTCATGCGCATCGGAGGTGGAGACGGCGAGGCCCACGATGAAATCCTCGCCACAGGCGCGGCGGATGCCGTCGATGATGCGGCGGGAGAAGCGGGTGCGGTTTTCGAGGTTGCCGCCCCATTGATCGTCGCGGGTGTTGGACCACGGGGTCCAGAACTGATCGAGGAGGGAATGGTAGGCGGCCCAAACCTCTACCCCCTGAAAGCCTGCCTTGTGGCAGCGGATGGCGGCGGCGATATGGGCGTCGATGAGTTCCTCAATCTCCGGTTCCGTCATGCGGTGGGAGCCGTCGGAGTCGTGATAGCTGGAGTGGCCGGAGGGGGACCAGTGGGGCTGGAAGCTGAGGTCGGAGTCCCCATGCGCGCCGATGTGGTAGAGTTGCTGGAGGATGACGGCGCCTTCGGCCTTTGCTGCATCGGTCACCTTGCGGAAGGCGGGGATGATATCATCGGTGCCATGGAGGTAGTTGCCGCGGGTGAGGACGCCGGTGCGGTGGACGGGGACGGGTTCCATCACGATCATGCCCGCGCCGCCTTTGGCCCGTTCGGCAATATAGCCCAGCGTCCGGGGGCCGGGGAGGCCCATGTCGGACATGTTGTTGGTATGCGCGCCAAAGACGATGCGGTTTCGGAGCGTCGTGCCGCGGAGCGTGATCGGCGAGATGAGGTGGGGGTGCGGATGGGGCATGGCGCGCGTCCTTTGGCGGGTTGCGATCAGGCTAGCGCGGGCTGAGGGAGGGGTGTGAGGGTCGAGGGCGACAGGATTGTGCCGGAGAGCGGCATCAGGGCCGGGTCTACTCAGGGCGGACGCCTTGTGTAGAGAGAGGACTGTGCTGCAGGCAGGGACGATTTTTGTCCGAAGGATTGTGACCGACGTAGTTGCCGGGCCTGGTTCGAATAGCCTTGGCTGGAGATTCTTCCCGTGGGCGTTTTGAGTTCCAGTCGGGCGGCGGCTCGATTTCCAGGTGGCGAGGGGCCAATGGGCCTTTGTCAATTCGCCCATTGCTTAGACCCAACTTATCTCGCCAGTCGCATCAAGATGGTCCCGGCCTTTGTTTTTTAAAAAAGCAATCATGGGTTGATTGTCTTTGAATGAAGCAACTTGCGGTGACATTTCAATCATCGTCATCGACCCCTGTGTGACGGTCGATCGGTGCCATGTTGTTGGTCCTTCGTGCTATCTCTCGCAGGGCGTCCGCGATGCTGTTCTCCTCCTTCCGCTCTGGTGTGTAAGTCGGGTCTTCAAGGCGTGACGAACCGGCATGGCCTGCGAATGATCGGGGCAGGGCGATGATCCGTCGTCTCCGAGGCGTTCCCATAAGGAAACGAATTTTAGAAGAATATCGCGAGATGATCGAGCTGCACCGATCTTGCCGTCGAATGCGTGCGGTTAATCCCGTGAGTGCGTCTTGAGATTTGGTGGTGCTGCGAACAGCCGAATTGCGGGAATGTTTTTTCAATTCCAGAGAAGCACTAGGGCAATGCCAATGCCAATGTTTCGGTCTCTGAATTTACCCCAATTTTTGACCCCGAATTGGCCGGTTTTGAGAGGGATTTAGAGCCCTTTGGCTGGGAGTTCTTTCACATTGAGGCATGCGCTCCGATGCGTAAGAAAATATCCACAGAATAAGGTGATTTTCGTTTGTTTTCATTGGTCTAAAGGCTGAAAGAGGGATATTATTAATCATCAAAATTGACGCTCTGGATAGAGAATCGCTCGATCTGCTCTCAAAGGCTTTGCTGATGGCTCGGCAAGGCGAGTGGTGAGGCATGCTCAATCCAATCTCATCGACTGGAAGGGCAAAACATGCTTGCAAGTGGATCAGGGAATTCGGGTGGCGCTATTGCCGGGCGGGATGGTTTGACGGCCAGTCGGGCGGCCTTGGATCAAGCGCTGCCAAATCAAATGTCGCAAAATCAGATGACGTCAAATCAGACGCTCTTTCCCAAGGCGCAGATCCTTGGCGCGGTTGTTTTGGCGAAGTCCAAAATCCGTCGCTTGGCCAAGGGAGACCGGAACCTTGAGGAGGCTTATGCCTTTACCTCAATCGACAGATTCCTTGAACATATCAATCCGATCTGCGTCGAGGCGGGCCTCGTGATCCTGATGGACGAGGTGGCGGTGGCGGATGGAGCGTCAGGCGCGCGGCAGGGTGCGGAGTCCTGGCTGCGGATCACCTATGACATCACCTTGGCCCATATCTCCGGCGAAACGCTTGGACCCTTTCGCCGTCATGTAGATATCCCCCGTTCTGGGCCGCAGGCCTTTGGGGCGGCGCAGAGTTATGTCTTGAAGCAGTTCCTCCGGGCGCAGTTCCAGATCGCGACGGGGGAGGCGGATGATCCGGACTTTGGGACGAAGCCGCCCAGCCGAGCGCCCGCGTCGGATCGAAGCGGGATACGGGCGCAGGAAGCCAACACGTGCAACGTGGATGACCTTGCCATGGAGATCATGGGGTTGAGGACATGTGCGCAGCAGATCGCGGAGGCGAGCTCTGGTCGAAGGCTTCTGAGCATCCTTGCGGGCCTTGCCGATGAGGCGGTTGCGCATCCGATGCTGAAGGCGGCACGTCTGCAGGCCCTGACCCGCATCGTCTCGACCGCGCCGAGCGTGGCCGCACTGGAAAAGCTGGAGCAGCATTTTGCGGGCGACTGGTCACATGTCGCGGATGAGGCCGCGCATCGCAGGCTGCAGCTCGATCTCCTCGACAGTCAAGCGGAGGAGGCGCTCGTGGCGCAGGCGGGGCAGATGGCGCGAGGGACAGCCAGTGAGGAGGCTCCGATGTCTCACACCTTTGAATCCGATGATTTGGGGGAACCCGCATTAAACGCAGCGGCGCTTGCGAACCCCTACGCGTCATCGCCCGTGCCCCCTGACACACTCGACTTTGGTGACATCCCCTATCATGAGGCAGCCGAATGAACGACCTCACACCCCCACCCATGGGCCATAACAATCCGCCGGAACCTCTAGAGCGGTCTGCAGCCATCTTGGCCCCTTTCAGCGCCTATCTCGATGAAGCGGAGAACTGGCTTGATGGCATTCCCGTCGAGAGCGAGGAGCAACTCGAAGCGGTTGATGCCCTCCTTCTCAATGTGAAAGCTGCAGAGAAGGCCGTGATTCAGGCCCGCGACGCCGCAACCAAGCCCTTGCACGAGGCCTGGAAGGCCGAGATCGCGCAGTGGAAGGCAGCGGTCGATGATCTGGAGCGGCTGAAAAAGGGCCTTGCCCGCATCGCAAATGACTTCAAGGTCAAGCTTGCCGATCAGCGCGAAGCGGAAGCGCGGCGCATTCGTGCAGATGCCGAGAAACGTGTGCAGGCAGCAAAGAACTTGGCGAGCCAAGCCGACCGGGGCGATATCCATGCGGTGCGCGTGGCAGAGGCTGCGCGCAAAGAGGCCGAAGAGACAATGCGGGCGGCCCGCATTATTGAGAAGACCCGGCCAAAAGGCATCCGAACCGTCCGGAAATGGGCCTATTTTAATGCGGAGGGTCGTCGGTCAGCTCTGCATTGGATCGCCCGACACGACCGCGAGGCCATGACTGAGTTCATCGACAGCTACGTGGCGCGGAACTTTCGGGAGAGGGCGATCGATGGGGTCAATGTCTGGGAGGAGCGGGAGGCGTATTAGCAGAGCGCTGAAATAGTCGGCGATGCGGAACGGTTTCCTTTGTGCGCAACTTACGGGCGTTTTGGCTTCAGGTGCCTTGGCGCAAAAAGCATGCCGGTTTCAAGCGGTTTTCCTTCGTCACGCAGCCAGCAGGCGGGACAGTGAGGCAAGGTTGTTGGCAGCCATCGTCGGGATGAAGCGTGAGCTCAACCGTTCGACACCCCGATAGACGGTCTGGGCCATACCACCGACGGTCTTGGCCCAGCCGAAAGCCTCTTCGATCCGTTTGCGGTGTTTGATCGACAGGGCGTGGTGCGGCCGTCGATCGCTGAAAATCTCGATTTCTGCACGACATGGGGCGTGACACAGGCCTGCCTCAGGTCGGCGACGAGCTCTGCGACGTCGAAGCCCTTGTCGGCAGCCAGCGTCAGTTGTCGGTTCGAGCCCGGTGAATGGCGGTGGATCATGGCCAGCGCGGCGCGCCCTTCCGCATGATCGTCGGCCTGCGTCAGGTCGCCCTGCACGATCAGACCAGAGCGCTGTTCCATCAGAGCATGACCCATGCAGCGAAGTATCGCGCCGTTGCCGGGTGATTTCTTGTAACGGCTAACGGCGCGCATCGGGGTCGGTGGTCGAGGCATGGGTGGAATTGGACCGTTTCGCGCCCTTGAAATCGACTTCGGCATTCCGGTGAGGCTTGGGGGCGCGGGGTATCAGATCGGCCTCGGTGGGGGTCTCGGAAGGTACGGCCTCAAGCGTAGCATCTGACGCGGGCGGATCGCCCTGCCCTTCATCATCAGGCGGGGTCGTATCAGCCTTGGGCTGAAAGCCTTTCGACCGAAGAGTATGGCCAGCCACCGCGCTAGCACGGTCACGGCCGCTGCGGAGCAGAGCAAAGGTGCGCGCGGATCTGTGCCCGGCTCACTACGCCAAGCGGCGGGTTGCGTCCCGAGATGGATGCGGAGCGAAACAGGCAGGCCGTCTTCACTCCCTCCACGCCGCGGGCGGCGCGCAGAACTCATCGCCGCCCGCGACCCGCGGGATCTGAATTTGGTTCTTCACGCTGTCAACCGGCCGACCTGCCCGCGCATGTGGACTGGTCGTACATATACATCATGTTGTAGCGATTCGCAAACAAGCCACAATATGTACACTTTTTCTGAAAACGGAATATCAAGCCCATACACAGTAGAAATTCAGTTGACCTTTTGTTCTTCCACAGTGCTCCGACAAAAGGATAGGATGGGCGCTAGGGGTGATCATCATGTCCAAGCGCAAGATCGAGAGTTCGGAAGACCCATATGACGTCCTGATGGGCAACGCCGTCCATCAAATGCCGGCGTTTCGTCAGACATTGTGCTCTGACCGGATCTCAGACGAGCAATACGCAGCGCAAAAGATTTCGGAGATCAGCCGCGTTCTTTGGCTGACCGACAGGATGTCCGAGGATGAGAAGAACCTGCGTATCGCGCGAGCGATTGAGCTTTACGAAAGCTTGGCACCGCAGGACGGAATGGAGGCGATGCTTGCGCTGCAAATGGTCGCCACGCATTTCGCGGCCCTTGAGGCCATGAGCCAGGCCGGGTTTCCCGGGCGCTTCATCGGCGGCGTCGAAAAGTTCATAAACACGTCCGCGAAGCTCATGTCCCTCTACACGCGCCAGATGGAGGCGCTGGAGGCCCAAACGAGGCGACGCGCCAAGAGCCAGCAGCCCTTGGCGGTTCAAGAGGTCGAGACCACGCAGGAGACCTGGACCTTGACTGACAGCGCGGGGCCCAGCACCGTGACACCCATCACGCCCCAGAAACCGCGGCGGCTGCGCGCGGCGAAGGCAGGGGGGCCCGCTCTTAGCCTTGTCTCCACTGCGGCAGCCCTGCCGCAGAAAGCGCGTGCCGCAGGAAGATCGAAGGCGAAGCGCGCATGACCGGCACACATCCCAGAAACACGGACGCGATGCGCGAGAGCGCTCGCTGTGGGGCAAAGACCCGGAAAGGGACGCCCTGCCTGGCACCCGCCGTGCAGGGCAAAGCCCGCTGCCGCATGCATGGGGGCGCGAAGGGGAGCGGGGCGCCTCTGGGCAATCAAAACGCCCTAAAACACGGCGCCCATACCGCTGAAATGAAGAGGTTCAATGCCTTCCTGCGCGAGGCCATCGCCCGGAGCCATGATCTTCTCAAGTGAAGGCCGGCGGCGGCCAATCAACGACGGCCGCGGTCCTCTCGGCTTTCGAAGGCTGGGGCCACGAACAGAGAAGATGGCGCGGGTCCGAGACACAGCTGGTGGTGCAAAAAGGGAACGGGGCGGAACGACGAGAGGAGGAAACCCTGAAGAGGGGCGCGAGGCCGAGCTGCTCTGCTCACATTCCTCCACCTTTCAGGGCGCTGAAATAGTCCTGTCTCGACGGCAGTTTGAGAATATTGTTCACCTTTTGCACTGTCACGGCGCTTGTGACGACGCGCGAGACGGACGGGACGAGCGGGTCGTTGTTCAGCTAAGCAGTCCCTATGTGGGACTTCATTCCACATGAGGTCAATTTGATAGGAGCCAACACTGTAAAGCTAGAGACCGAAGGCTTTGGAATTAGAAACCAGATCAGGAGTTTGGGCTGTCTGAAGGATGATCAAGCCTAGCCCGGCTGCGGCGATTAAATTATGCCATGCACAGCGAAACATGCAATAGATCCCTATTAATAACAAGGACTTTTAGTGTTTAGGATTGCGAGCAGAACTCACATGAGAGGCGGCTGATTCCGCGCCATGCTTTCGGTCCGGATTTGGCGAACCGACACAGCGATGATTTAGTAGATTAATTCGCATAATGATAAAATAAATTGGGTGTTTGATGCTGCAGAAATCCACTGCACGGCTGCTATGGTGCGGGAGACAGCCGATCGGTCGGCGACCTAAGGCTTATTCAGCCCGCGCAGCCGTACCGTGATCAGCGCGAGCAGCGTTATGGACGTTGCCACTATGACGGCGCGGAAGATGCTGATGCCGAAGACCGAGACTGAAAGACCGAATAGTAGATAGGCGGGGGCGAGGATCAGGCCCATGCGGGCAAGCGTCATTACCTGAGCATCCGGGTGATGACGCCAGCGCCAGAATGCGAGCCAGGTGCCCAGAAGGGCGAGGAGAAGGGATAGGGCTCCAACGATGCCGCCATTCGAAAGCGCGTCGATGACATCGTTATCGGCCGAGGTGAGAGGGCCGATCACCGCATAGTAGGGATCGGTGGCGACGAGTTCGGCCCAACGGGCATCCTTGCCTTCCACACCTGCGCCAAGAATCGGATTTTCGGTGAAGATGTGAAGGCCGAGGGTCCAGAGTTCGAAGCGCAAGCTGACGGAGCGGTCGGTGACCTCTCCCCCCGATTTGAACCAGTGGACTGCGCCATTGAAGCCCGTGGCGATGCGGTCGCGCACGAGCGGTGCCGGTGCGAGCAGGGTGAGGGTGACCAGCGCAGAAAGGGCCGAGGCGGCAAGGGCGTGGCGCTGCCAAAGCGGGCGGTGTCGGGTGATCATGTAGGCGGCGAGCAACGCGAAAAGGAGGAAAAGGGGCCAGCCGCCCTTTGACCCGCTCAGGAGCGAGGCGACCATCGCGGCGAGGGCGGCGAGGAAAAGGCCCGCGCGCCATAGGAACGGACGGTTGGGAAAGGGGAAGAGAAGCGCGGCTACAGTGCAGAGGCCGGACAGGATGACGGCGTTGTGGCCGAATTTGATCGGGTTCCCGGCGGCACCTTGGGCGCGGATATTGGAATCGATCATCGCTTCCCATATCGCATGGCCGCCTGCCAGAAGGGCCGCCAGCCCAACCGCCGCGATCCATGGGAGGCTGGGCCAGCCCCCGGCGCGGATGGTGAAAGCCATGGCGGGGAGGAGGATGAAGGGGATTAGCCGTTCATATGCGCCGGGGTCGGTGTCGCCGTGGTAGATGTTGAGGAGGAGGCCGGTCAGGGCAAAGGCGGCGAAGCCCCCCAGCAGAGCCTTCCATGAGGCGCGGAGCGCGGGGTCGGTGATAGGGGTGGTGTTGCGCGCGCGGCGGAAGAGGAAAAGACCCGCGAAGGAGAGCAGGACCGGTGCGGCGAGGTAGATGTTCGGAACGACAAGCAGAAGTGCCGTTCCGGCGAGGAAGAGGCCATGCCACAGGCGCATCATTTGGGAGGCCGCTCCGTTCTGTTCGGGCCTTTTGGTCGGATGTGGGGGCGGGCTTGTCAACAGGGATCGTTAACCCCGCCAGTCAAGTACACCGCACATGCGGCCCCACATGCGGGCCAGCAAGCGGGGGGATATGGCGAGGGCGCGCAGGGGTAGGGCGGCGGCGGTTTGCCAGATGAGGCGGCGGCGGAGGGCTTGGGCGGCGGCGGGGCCGCTGTATTTGGCGGCGTAGATCAGCTTGGACTGAGCGTGGTGGTAGCCGCGCCAATATTCATCACGCAAGGGGGCGTTGCCCTTGACCGAGCGGCGGGAGAGGTGGGTGGCCGTCGCGCCGGGATCGATGATGAGCGGCAGGCGGGCGTTGAACCATTTGCGGCAGAGATCGTCATCTTCGTAGTAGAGGAAGAAGGTCTCATCAAAGAAGCCATGTGGGGCGGCGACGGACATGCGGATCAGCATGGCCGCCCCTGTGACAAAGCCCACGCAGGCGGGGCCGTCGGCGGCGGGGCCTTTGGAGGGCCAGAGGTCATTCACCCAGCGGTGGCCAAGATCGACGCGCCCGTCCCCATCAACGATGCGGGGGGCGATTAGCGCGGCTTCGGGGAATTGGTCGGCGGTGGCGACGAGTTGGGCCAGCGCATCGGAGGTAAGCGTGCAGTCGGGGTTCAGGAGCAGCGCGAAATCGGTATGGACCAAATCGAGCGCGCGGTTGTTCGCTGCGCCGAAGCCGAGGTTGCGGGGATGGCGCAAGATGGTGGCGTTGGGCAGGAGGCGGCGGCCTTCCTCAGCGCTGCCATCACCAGAGGCGTTGTCGGACAGGATCACGCGGGGGCAGGCGGAGAGGAGTGGCACCAGCGCAGGCAGGCAATGGGCGCTGTTATAGGTGACGATGATGGGCGTGACCCGCGCAAGGGCAGCGGTAATGTCATCTGGAACGCGCGATGTCTGCATGCCTTGCCCTGTCTGCCGCCCTTTGCGGGCTGTTTTCTGGGCTTACGCGCCTTCGCGCGCCGGATCAATCGCGGGGCGTCAGGCGCGGCCCCGACGGGCGGATCAGCGCGCGAGGAGGTAGAGCGAATTGTTCCGTGTTCGGCCCTGCAGGCGGTAGCCGTGGCGGGCGAAGGCGGCGGTGCAGCCGGGATAATCGGCATCGGCTTCGGGATGTTCGATCACGATGCGGCGGGGGAGTAGGTCTGGCCCGCAGCCGTCAAGGAAGGGGACGAGAGCGCGGTCCTCATGTCCTTCGATGTCGATCTTCAGGCCGTGGATGCGGGTCAGCCCGGCCTCGGACACCAGAGCGGCAAGGGTGCGGACGGGCATTTCGCCGCTGTCGCTTTCTTCGATGGCGACGATGGCCACGTCATCCTTGCGGATGACGAGGTCGGCGCTGCCGTCGCGGTCGCTGACGGCGGCATGGGTGAGGGTGAGGTTGGTCTGCGCCCCGGCGGCGGCGTTCCAGCCGATCTGGGCGATCATGCGGGGATTGGCGTCGATGCCAAGAACGTGGCCCTTGGGGCGGGCGGCGGCGAGTGGGAGGCCATAAAGTCCGATGTTGCAGCCGATATCGACGAAGGTGGCGTCCTGCGGCGCGTCCGTCAGCAGGAAGTCGATGTCGGTGCGGTTGTATTCCGGCACAAGGAGGAGGCCGTATTCGATCAGGTTCCGTTCGCCATAGATGCGGAAGGCTGCGTTGCGGAAGCGGATGTCGAGTTTGCCTTGGCCGAGGGCGAGGATGAGCCGGGTCATCCTTGAACGGAAAGCGCCGCGGCGCAGGATGGTCTTTTGCGCAAGGCTGATCAGGGCACGCTGGAGGGCATTCGGGGCATAGGTGCCATAAGGCGGTTGGCCTGCGATGGCCGCTACGCCAGATTCGCCTTCTGTCACCTTGCGCCAGTTGCCCTGCATCATCGCCCCGTTCGCTTGTCCCTTCCCCCTATGGCGGCAAAAGGGGGCGGATGCCAAGGGCGGGTAGCAGGAAAATGCCCATCCCCTTTGCAATGAAGGGGATGGGCGGATCGATTACTTCGCCGGAACCTTCGCAAAGCGCAGGTAAGGCAGTTTGATGTCCAATTCGCCAAAGCGTTCCTTGGCCTGATCGTCGGTAAGGGCGAGGGCCACGATCATGTCCTGACCCGGCACCCAGTTGGCGGGGGCGGCGAGGGGGACGCCGTCGGTTGCGCGGACGGCATCGAGGGCGCGGAGGATTTCGGCGAAGTTGCGGCCCACGCTCATCGGGTAGGTCATGGTCAGGCGGACCTTCTTGTCCGGGCCGATGATATAGACGGTGCGCACCGTGGCCGTATGGGCCGGGGTGCGGCCTTCAGTGGGCGTATAGTAATCGGCGGGCAGCATGTCATAGGCCTTGGCCACCGTCAGCGACGAGTCATCGATGATGGGGAAATCGGCGGGGGCGCCACCGAAAGCCTCAATATCCCGCTTCCACTTCTGGTGATCGCCGACCGAGTCGACCGAGACGCCGAGGACCTTGGTGTTCCGCTTGGCCCATTCGGCGGCAAGCTGGGCCACCGCCCCGAATTCGGTGGTGCAGACGGGGGTGAAATCGCGCGGGTGCGAAAAGACGATCCCGTAGCTGTCGCCCAGCCATTCGTGGAAGCGGATGGTGCCCGCCGTGGATTCGGCGGTGAAGTCGGGGGCGATGTCGTTGATGCGGACGGCCATGGCCAATGCTCCTATCGGTGTCTTGCTGCGGGATAGATACGCGATGCAGAACAGGGTTTCATCCCCCTTGCCGATTTCGTGTGAAAATGGGGAAGGTCATCTTGCCGCAGCCTGCGATGCAGAACGCTTTCCCAAGTTGTGCCACTAGGGCAGGCCGTGTTTGCGACGGCAAAGGGTGGCCGGGTGCGACGGAAGATGTCGCATCCCCGCTTGCCTCTGCCGGGGTGGCCTGATTTGGTGCCGGGCAACCTTGGAGGTGACGCCATGCTGATCAAGCGCGATTTCTATATCGATGGCCGTTGGACGGCCCCCCTTGCCCCGCGCGACTGTCCGGTGATTGACCCGTCGACGGAAGAGGCCTGCGCGGTGATCTCTCTGGGATCGGCGGCGGATACCGATCTGGCGGTGGCGGCGGCGAAGCGGGCCTTCCCGGCATGGGCCGCGACGCCGCCTGCGGAACGGAAGCGCTATGTCGAGGCGATCCTTGCGCAATATGAGGCGCGGGAAGAGGAGATGGCGCAGGCGATCAGCATGGAAATGGGCGCACCCATCGACATGTCGCGGTCCGATCAGGCCCCCTGCCTGCCGTGGCATCTGAAGAATTTTCTGACAGCCTTTGACCATATCGAATGGATTCGCCCCCTTGGCCCACATGCGCCGAATGACCGGATCGCGATGGAACCCATCGGGGTGGTTGGGCTGATCACGCCGTGGAACTGGCCGATGAATCAGGTGACGCTGAAGGTGATCCCGGCGTTGCTGGCGGGCTGCACCTGCGTCTTGAAGCCGTCGGAGGAATCGCCGCTGTCATCGCTGCTGTTTGCCGAATTCGTGCATGATGCGGGCGTTCCGGCCGGGGTGTTCAACCTTGTGAACGGTGACGGGATGGGGGTCGGTTCGCGGCTGTCGGAGCATCCGGATGTGGAGATGATCTCTTTCACCGGGTCCACCCGCGCCGGGAAGGCGATTTCCAAGGCGGCGGCGGAAACGTTGAAGCGCGTGACGCTGGAACTGGGCGGGAAGGGCGCGAACCTGATCTTCGCCGATGCCGATGACCGGGCGGTGGAGCGGGGGGTGCGGCACTGCTTCAACAATTCCGGGCAAAGCTGCAATGCGCCGACCCGGATGCTGGTGGAGCGTCCGGTCTATGACCGCGCGGTGGAGATCGCCGCGAAGGTGGCAGAGGGGACGAAGGTCGCCTCGGCGCATGAGGCGGGGCGGCATATCGGTCCGGTGGTGAACAAGCGCCAATGGGACCAGATCCAAGGGTATATCCAGAAGGGGATCGAGGAAGGCGCCCGCTTGGTGGCGGGTGGATTGGGGTTGCCCGAGGGGATGAACAAGGGCTATTTCGTGCGGCCCACGGTGTTTGCGGATGTGAAGCCGGGCATGACCATTGAGAAGGAAGAGATTTTTGGACCTGTCCTGTCGATCATCCCCTTCGATACCGAAGAAGAGGCGGTGCAGATCGCCAATGACACGCCCTATGGCCTGACGAACTACGTCCAATCGCAGGACGGCGCGCGCCGGAACCGTCTGGCGCGGCAGTTGCGGTCGGGTATGGTGGAGATGAACGGCAAGTCGCGCGGGGCCGGGTCGCCCTTTGGGGGCGTCAAGGCGTCTGGGAGGGCGCGCGAGGGGGGTGTTTGGGGGATCGAGGAGTTTCTGGAGGTGAAAGCGATTTCGGGGTGGGATGTGGCGACGGAGTAATCTTGCCGAATCTGTTTCACGCAGTAAGAGGATTTTGGCTGTCAAGTGGGCAGTGGCGTCGTCAGAACACTATGCTTTATGTTATCGAATTGAATTCACGGTAAGGTTTGGTGCCGATCTTGGCCGTTCGAGGCAGGCACGCGTCACGAGTGTGAAATGTCAATTGCACTTGGAAAGACGTCGTTCAACATGAGCTTAAAGAACCGCGACGAGGATGTCGTCGATATAGGTGAGTTATTTTCAGCCATCCGGGCGCGTCTTTGGATCGCCGCACTTTTTGCGATCTGCGGGATCGTGTTCGGGATGACAGTCAATCGGGAACCGGTTTTTCAGGCACGAGCTGTATTTCAGCACTTCGACGCCTTTAGCCAAAGCAAGGTTGCCGTTGGAGGCCAATTTATCGAGCAAATGAACGGCACGGTCTTTATCGATCAAGTTCATGATGCGCTATCTGACGCCGCCTTGTCTGAATGGGGCCGAGGCTGTATGGAAACTCGGTGGTGACGTTGGTCGCATAGGCGATCGGAGCATTTCCGGGGATCAGGTTCGCAATGAGCGCACATCGCGTTCACCACGCCTCTGGGGGATCTGACGGTTTCCGGTCGGCCCGATGTAGCTCAAGATGATGTAGATCAGCCCTGCATGGCCCGCATCAGCCCCCTGACGCCGAGCAGGGCGACCATTCGCTTGATGTTGTAGGCCAGCACGTTCAGCGCCATCTCGCTGCGGACGTTCTTCAGCCTGCGTGTCAGGAAATGGGTGCTGCCCATCCATGCCTTTATCGTGCCGAACGGGTGTTCGACCGTGCAGCGGCGGAGGGTCATGTAGTCTGGGTCGCGTCCCAGACGGCTCTCCATGTCGTCGACCAAATCTTCCCGCTCCCAGCGCGAAATCCGCCGCTCGTTGCCGGTCGTGCAATTGGTCCGGAGCGGGCAGGTCTTGCATCCGTTGATCCAATATCGCCGGATCGGGATGCCACGCTCCTCGGTCGTGTAGCGGTAGGTCAGGTCTTCGCCTGCAGGGCAGACATAGACATCCCGTTTGGTGTCGTAGACGAAGTCCGCCTTCACATACATGCCCTTGGCCGCATTGCCCGAGGTCGCGGGCCGTGGCACGGTCGTGGTGATGCCTGCCTCATGACAGGCCAGGATCTCGGGGCTGCTGAAATAGCCCTTGTCGGCGATGGCATGGAGCTTGTCCCGCCCAAGGGCGGCCTTGGCCGCGATGGCCATCGGGCTGAGCTGTTCGCGGTCGAAGCCCTGATTGGTGACCTCATGCGCGATGATGAGATGGGTCTCGGCATCGACTGCACTCTGCACGTTGTAGCCGACCATCCCGCTGTTCCGCGCGCTGGTCGCCATCGCGCGGGCGTCGGGGTCAGTCAGGGAAATCTGGCCATCCGGTGCGGCGGCCAAAGCCTTGTCCACCTCCCTGAGGCGCGCGATCTCCTGCCGGATGCGGCCATAGCGGCGGGACAGATGCTCGACCTTTCCGCCCCTTGCCTCGCCTTCCTCCTGCCGGTCGATGCGGACCATCTCGGTGATGTAACGTTCGACATCGGCTTCGAGATGGGCGATGCGGCTGGCGATCTTGCCCTTTGTGAAGTTCCTGTCGCGGTTGTTCACGGCCCTGAACTTGCTGCCGTCGATGGCGACGCAATCGCCCTTCAGGGTGCCAATCCGGCGGCAGAGCTCGACGAACTGCGCGCAGACCTTGCGGATGCCCGCGCCGTTGTCGCGCCGGAAATCCGCAATGGTCTTGTGATCCGGTACCAGCTTGCCGGTCAGCCACATGACCTCGACATTGCGCCCTGCCTCGCGCTCCAACCTGCGGCTCGACGGGATGCGGTTCAGGTATCCATAGATGAACAGCTTGAGCAGCATTGCTGGGTGATAGCCGGGCCGTCCAGTCCGTGCGGCGGCAGAGCGAACGAAACCGAGACGTTGCAGATCCAGTTCTTCGACGAAGAAATCCACGACGCGAACGAGGCTGTCCTCACCGATCCAGTCGTCCAGACGGTCCGGGAAAAGCACCGACTGGCCACGATCAACACCCTCGATGAAACCCGCCATGCCCGCCTCCGCCTGACCTGCGGAAGTCTACCACACAGAGCAGTTTCCACACAGCCTCGGCCCAAACCTTGCCCCGCAGGATCGTATGGCCGAACGGGATATGTTTCGATCCGTTTTCTGGCAATCCGTCCGGTTTTCCCGAACGACGGATGAATTGATTGATATCGTGGCAACGCATCCA
Organism: Fuscovulum ytuae; assembly: GCF_029953595.1. Classification (NCBI taxonomy): domain Bacteria; kingdom Pseudomonadati; phylum Pseudomonadota; class Alphaproteobacteria; order Rhodobacterales; family Paracoccaceae; genus Fuscovulum; species Fuscovulum ytuae. Next base: position 2,954,445 of record NZ_CP124535.1, read on the forward strand.
TCCGGAGTATTCGCGGCAGAATTGGCAAATGTGACGGCGCAAACGGCCATCAGGGTGCTTGCAGGATCGCAAGATGATCTTGCTATCGCTTGGGTTGCCAAAGCCAGCGCCGAAATTGCAGAAGCAGCAATTCAGCGAGACAGGGCACAATCGGCACTGAACGATGCGCTTCGAGAGGGTAAGAACGACCGCGTGGTTGAAGCACGCGAAAGGGACCATGCCCTCGCGCGCGCTCGGCACGATCTTCTTGTTCAGACCTACGGAGTTGAGGCGAAAGCCTTGATGGTAAACGCGCGCCCTGTCTTGACGATGGTGCAAGAGGCAAGCGTTCCAGCCGAACCTATCCCGATGGGGCTTGCGCCATCTGTCGTCTTTGGGTCCCTCGGACTTGTCTTTGGCACGTTGCTTTCCGGGTTGATGGGAGTAGCGTCGGGGCGCATATATGCGGCGCAGACGATGCGACGTCTTGCCGATGCAACAGTGAATGCAGAACAGGAAGCGCAGGACGAAGGGGCAGAAAGGGCGCCCGGTTCATCTGCTGGCTATCGCATTGCTGAACCGGCCGCGACTGAGATCATGGTGACTTATCGGGATAGAGCCACGAACTTGGCCGTTGTTATTGCGACGGATAAGGCAATTTCCGCCCTACCTGCAGGTCTTTGGCTGGCGAGACGCGCGTCAGCGGATGACAAAGGGTCAATCATCATAGCGTTTGGCCATCGCATCGAGGGTGAAAGGCAAGGAGCAACCGGGACAGTTGAAGGCGAAAGCGGAGTATTTTCGGTGACCCGAATGTCCAACGCGACAGAGGTTCTTTGTCCTACGAACGCGTTCGACTTCAGCCTGCACATTGATGAGATCATGAAAGGCCATCGGTCTAAGGCACCTGAACAAGTAATTATTTGCTGTACTGCTGAATGGGCCGGCCCCGTTCTGCGCGGGTTGGCGACACGGGCACCCTTTGTTATTGCCGTTACAGAATTGGGACGAACAAAGCGATCTACTCTTGAAGCGCTGCGTCGCGTGGCTGCGCTGGACGCGATCATTCTTCAACGATCTTCCGGCCGAAGGGCTTTTCGCATCTTTCGGACAGGGCGACAGTAAGAGGACGGGTTACGTATTCGTAACCACCAGCAGTCATCGTAGAGTGCGCGCCTAGTGGCTTGGGCGGCGTTTGCAGCACAGAATACTGTTTTTGAAGACATCGGGTCGCGAATGCCTTCACCAGGACCCTGAATGTGATAAGGCTATGCGCCGTGGGAATGGCGGGACGATTGTGCAGTGTTGTAGCGCGGTCCGATGCTTCTTTGTTAAGTGTGTGTAGCGTCTAGTAGCGAGTGAAACAGTAAGATGGCGAACGCGAATTCTTCCGGTCGCGAGGACGATGTCGTAGACTTGTCCGAGCTTTTTCTGGCGATCTGGGCCAAGAGTTGGATTATTGGCCTGTGCGTGCTGCTGGGGGTAGGGTTTGGTTTCCGCGAACAGCCGGAAACAGTTTTCCAGACCCGCGCGGTCTTTGATCATTTTGATCCGATCACGAGCGCCACGGTTTCCATCGGTGATCCTGTCGTCGAGCGATTGCTGGGATTCCAGTTCGTGGACAAGGTCTTTGCCACCATCCGCTCCGATATTCTTCCTGAACTTGTCGGAGAAAGCGCTTCGGATAGCGCGGCCGCGATGGCGGCGTTCCGTGATGTCTATCGAAAGGCGATCCGTATCTCTCGGACCTCGGCCGGGATGATCGAAGTGCTGGCAACGCATCCTTTGGCACGGGCTGCGGCCGAACTGGCGAATGCGACAGCGCGCAAGGCGATGGACGAGCTGACGGCGGCGCGGGTGGACGAGGCATCCGATTGGATGAACCGTGCAACGGCAGCCATCGGAGAGGCCTCTCTGATCCGCGACACAGCGCTGACGGAACTAAGCACGGCCATCCGCGAGAATGCGGACGCAAGCTTGATCGACGCACGCAGGAGCGACCTTGCTATTGCGCGCGGACGGCATGACCTTTTGGTGGAGGCGTTCAACATCGACGCCCTTCTAGGGGTGTCCAAACCTGTCCTGACCTTGGTGCAAGAGGCGAATGTGCCATTAAGTCCTGCCCCCAAGGGTGCGCCTGCTTGGGCCGTGTTTGGCGTGATGGGCCTTGTATTTGGGACGCTCTTGGCCGGCGTGCTTGGGGTTTCCTCTGGGCGCATTCATGCAGCGCGCACAATAGGACGCCTTGCGTCTGCCTCTGTTGAAGGGGGGCAAGACACCGGCGGCCGTGTCTTCGGCACTAACGGCCAATCGCGGGACGGGTATGCCATCACCGAACCGGACGCGACCGAGATCATGGTCGCGTTCCGCGCCAGGGGATCGGGTCTGGCCGTTTTGGTGGCGACCGATGCAGCCCTTTCATCCCTTCCTGCCGCGTTATGGATGGCCAACCGTGCTTCCATCGGCGGGCCGGGCGCTACCGTAATCGCCATTGGATTACCCTTGCCTAGCGAGGCGTCTACCTCGGTCGGGACGGCAATTCATGGCCATGGTACGCTACTGGTACATCGGCAAGCGGATGGGACCGAGGTGCAGTATCCGTCCGAAAGTTTCGACTTCAGCCTGCATTTCCGGGAAATTCTGGCGCAACGCGACAAGAATACCGCGGGGACTACTGGCCCCATGATCATCGCTTGCAGCGCGACATGGGCAGGTACTGTCCTGCGTGGAATGGACGGATATGTTCCTTTGGTCGTGGCTGTCACTGCTCCGGGTCGGACACGACGTTCGAACCTTGAAGACCTGCGCCGGATGGTTTCACTGGATGTGAACATCCTGCAGCGAGCGTGAGAGGGCTGCCTTGACGAACGCCGCTAACACGCTGCGGGTGCGATGGCTTGAGCGTGTTGTTCGCCACCAGCCCGTGAGAGCGATGGCAAGCGGTCGCAGATAGGGGTATGACGCTATCGGATGCAGGAGGCGGCGATTTACGCGCCCTGTGCGTCTCCCGGTGCGCATGGCAGATCGAAGGTGATTGTGATCTGGCTTGACGCGCCAGAAGGACAGGATCGGCAATAGACATGGAAACAGTTACGGCCAATACGACGATCCGCGAGGCAATGCGGGTGCTGGATCGGTCACAGACAAAACTTTGCGTGGCAACAGACACATCCGGAAAGGTCATACGCACCTTGACGGATGGTGATGTCCGCCGCGCCCTTTTGGGGGGTGCGACTTTAGACAGCCACATCGGCAACCTGCCCGGCAAAGAGCCAATCACCTTTCCAGAGGGCACGCCGCGAGAACCACTTTTGCAGGCGATGCGGAGCCATTCCATCAATGCCGTGGTGATCGTCGACAAGGCCGGAGCCCCAGTGGATGTGATTGCACGCACGACACTGGAAAACCTAATCCTTCTATCGCCGCCGCATATGGGAACGGCGGAGGTCGTGTTTATTCAACAGGCCTTTGACGAGAACTGGGTTGCTCCGGCGGGGCCGCATCTTGCCCGGTTCGAGGAAGGTCTGAAAGCCGTCAGCGGACGGCAGCACGCGCTGGCCCTATCATCGGGAAGCGCGGGTCTGCACCTGGCTTTGCGGGTTCTGGGCATTGGGGCCGGAGAACGTGTCTATGTATCAGATCTGACCTTCATCGCGTCCCTGCAGCCGATCCTCTACGAAGGTGCGATACCTGTGCTGATCGATGCCGAGCCTGAGGGTTGGAACATGTCTCCCGTCGCACTTGGTCGAAAGTTAGAGATTGACGCGGTGCAAGGGCAGCTTCCCTCGGCGATTATTGTTGTGCATCTTTATGGCCAATCGGCCGATATGGATTCAATCGTGGCGCTGGCAGATCGCTATGGCGTGCCGATCATCGAGGATGCAGCCGAAAGCCTTGGCGCAACCTATCGCAATCGTCCAAGCGGAGCGCATGGCCTGCTGAGCGTCTTTTCCTTCAACGGCAACAAGATCATCACCACATCGGGTGGTGGGGCGCTTGTTTCGGATCGTGGCGATTTGGTGGAGAAGGCGCGAAACCTGTCACAACAGGGGCGAGACACTGCTGAGCATTACCAGCACAGCCAGATTGCCTATAATTATAGAATGTCGAACATTCTGGCCGGGATCGGAATTGCCCAATTGGGCCATCTTCCTGACCGAGTGGCGAGGCGTCGTGCTGTTTTCGCGCGGTATCAAGACGGGTTTCGTGACATTCCCGGCATCAGGTTTCAAGGCGACTTGGCGGGTGGCCATGGAACCCGCTGGTTGACCGTGATCGATCTAGACCCGGACCGGATCGCAAGGCACCCCTATCAATTCATGCGGCGGCTTCGGGCACATGGAATCGAAACACGCCCGGCATGGAAGCCGATGCATATGCAGCCGCTTTGCCATGGAATGGAATTCGTGCCGCATGATCCTGTAATGGCGGTGTCACCGGGGCTTTTCCTGCGGTCGCTGTGCCTGCCTTCGGGGAGTTCTTTGTCGGTTGTGGATCAAGACCGGGTGATCGAAGCCGTGCGTCAGATCGTTTCAGAAGAATAGGAAACTGGGCGGGATGTGCGGAATTTTTGGACAGTTCAGTTTTGGGCGTGGGCCGGTCGATCCTTCAGTGATCCAATCCATGGCAGGCAGCATCCGTCATCGCGGCCCTGATGCAACGGGCTACCACGCGGATGAGACGGCGGTGGTTGGCAATTGCCGACTGTCGATCCTTGATCTCAGCGAGGCAAGCAACCAACCGCTTGTTTCCGAGGATGGTAGGACCTTCGTCGTGCAGAACGGCGAGATCTTCAATTTTATCGAACTGCGCGAAGAGTTGCAGAAGCAGGGGCACAGGTTCCACACCACCGGGGATACCGAAGTTATCCTGCGCGCTTTCGAGGCTTGGGGGCCGGATTTCGTGACGCGGTTGAACGGCATGTTCGCGATCGCGGTATATGATGGCGCAGCTGGACGCCTGTACCTTTATCGTGACCGTCTCGGGGTTAAGCCGCTGTTTATTGCCGGGGGGCCAAAGGACGGGCGTTTGTGGTTTGCTTCAGAGATCAAGGCGATCTTGAGAAATGGTCGGGATTATGCGCCGAACATGTCGGCGCTGGCGCAATTTTTCGCGCTGAACTACGTGCCGCAGCCAGATACGATGTTTTCCGGGATTGCACATCTACCTCCCGGTCACATGGCGCGGGTTGACGCGTCGGGCCTATCGATCACGCGTTATTGGGACCTTTCGAGGCTATCGGCTGAACCGGATATGTCACCGGCCGAGGCACAAGCGGGGCTATTGCGGTTGTTGGATGACGCAACGCGCATCAGGATGCGGTCGGATGCCCCCTTCGGCGCGTTCCTTTCGGGTGGGTTGGACAGCTCTTCCGTCGTGGGATTCATGAGCCTCTACAAACCCAGCGGCCTGCACACCTTCTCGGTTGGTTTCGACGATCCGCGTTTTGACGAAAGTGCCTATGCTTTGGACGCCGCTCGGCGCTTTGGCACGCTGCATGAACGAAACTTATCCGATCCGCAAAGCGCGTCGCTCTGGCCGCTTTTCATCTATCATTGCGACCAGCCGCATGGAGACGTGTCCTTCATTCCGACCTTCCAAGTTTCCAGCGCGGCGGTGAAGCAAGTCAAAATGGTGTTGACCGGGGACGGCGGAGACGAACTGTTCGGCGGATACGAGAAGTATCTTCAGGTATTTCCCGGCGGCCGAACCGATCATCTAAAGGTCGGATGGGAGGATGCCTTTGTTCGTCAATCGGGTCTTTTGCAGGGGACTGAGGCGTCAGAACTATTGTCCGGAGCATTGGGTGAGGCCTTTGGGGATGACGATCCTTACCGCGCGCTCTCATCCGAGATTCGCAAAGTCGGACATATGGACCCGATCAATCGTGTGCTCTTTGCCGAAACCGTCACGCTTTTGCCCGGCAACAACCTTGTGAAGCCGGATCGCATGGCGATGGCCAATTCATTGGAGGTGCGGTCGCCCTTTCTTGACTATCGTATGGCAGAGTTCGCCTTCACCGTTCCGGGTGAGATGAAGCTGAACGACGGCGAAACGAAATGGGTGATGAAGAAGGCTGTAGAGCCGCTTCTCGGGTCGGCCCTGACATGGCGTAAGAAGCAGATGTTCACCGTTCCGGTAGGTGAATGGTTCCGTCAGGCTCTGGCCGGAAGTTGTCGAGACATGTTGTTGAGCGGTCGGCTGGAAGCGCGGGGGATCGTCGACACGCACGTGGTGAAGGCGATGATCGACGCGCACGTGGTCGGGACCGCAAACTACACGCGACAACTGAGGGCAATTTATTCCTTGGAATTGTGGTATCGGCTTTTCGTGGACCGTGATCCTGATTGGCTTGATCAGGCAAGATCACCCAATCCCGCCGAGGTGGGGTTCACCTGATGCAGTTCCTTATGATCGTGAACGATTCCGAGATCGCGCGATTTGTGGCGCAGAACGGGGTTGACCGTCTGTTTGTTGATCTGGAGTGGATGGGAAAGGATAGCCGCCAGAAGGGGCTGGACACGTGGAAAAGCCGGCAAACGCCGGCCGATGTGTCGCGGTTGCGCGAGGCCGTACCGGATGCCCATCTTCTGGTTCGGGTTAACCCACCCCATGACGGCACGGCAGCCGAAGTGGATGACGCTTTGGCGCGGGGTGCGGATAGCGTGATGCTGCCTATGATCCGGACTGTGGATGAGGTGGCGCATTTCGTCGATTGTCTGGCCGGTCGGGCTGAAGCGGTCCCATTGATCGAAACGAAGTCGGCGCTGGATGCCATTCCAAACATGGTGGAACGGGTGCCTCTGACCCGCATCCATATCGGGTTGAACGACCTTCACCTTGATATGAAGCTGTCCTTCATGTTTCAGCCTATTGCCAATGGACAGCTGGAAGTGGCCTGCGCCGCAATGCGGGCGGCGGGTGTATCCTTTGGCATCGGTGGAGTCGCGCGCGCGCGCGAAGGCATTGTCAGCCCCGAGATTTTACTTGGCGAACATGTGCGGCTTGGATCGGATGCGGCGATCCTTTCGCGGACCTTTCATCGCGGTACTGCCACGCTGGATGAATTAATGCAGATCATGGATTTCCGAGCCGAGGTTGATGCGCTGCGCACGATTTATGAGGGGTTCCAGCGGGCAGATCCCATGACTTTGGAGGCAAACCGCGTTCTGGCCCGAGACAGGATTAATGATGTGGTGCGCCTCATTGAGGCGAAGAAGGAGGGCGCGTGATGGCTGTGCCATATGCAACGCTGGGACCGCGCCGGGTGTCGGCTGAAGATCCCTGCTATATCATTGCCGAGATTGGCGTGAACCATAATGGCGATGTCAATCTGGCCCACAGGATGATTGATGCCGCAAAGCTGGCAGGCGCGGATGCGGTAAAATTTCAGACCTTTCGCACTGACGATCTGGTGACGGCGTCGGCCCAGAAGGCCGATTATCAGACCGAAACGACCGGAAGGGGTTCGCAAGCCGAAATGCTGCGTCGGTTGGAGTTGCCAACCGAGGCGTTTGCCGCACTGCATCGCCATTGCAAAACGGTCGGCATCGATTTCATGTCGACCGCGTTCGACGCGCACAGCCTAGAAACGGTGATCGCTCTTGGCCCTGCCTGCCTGAAATGGCCGTCGGGAGAGTTGAATAATCTGCCCTTATTGCGACTGGCGGCGCGGAGCGGACTGCCGGTCATGCTGTCCACTGGCATGGGAAGCGTGACTGAAATCTCGGTGGCCGTCGACCAACTCGCCAAGTCTGGCTGTGACGACATCATTATACTGCAATGCGTCTCCAACTATCCGGCACGGATTGAAGAGCAGAACCTTCGGGTCATTCCTGCCTTGAGCGCGGTTTTTGGGCGGCCGGTCGGATTTTCCGATCACACGATCGGGCCATTTGCTGCGATCGCTGCGCGCGCGCTTGGCATGGCGGTGTTGGAAAAGCATTTCACGCTAGATCGTGCATTGGAGGGTCCAGATCATGCCGCCTCAATCGAACCGGATCAATTCGCCGAGATGGTTTCGGTGATCCGGGCAGTGGAAGCAGGACTTGGCGATGGCGTGAAACGCGCTGTCGCTTCAGAGGAAGGGGTGCGCGCCGTAGCACGCAAGAGCCTTGTTTTCTGCAGGGCGCTGCCGCAAGGGCATGTGCTGTCAGAGGATGATCTGGTGGCCAAACGCCCCGGCACTGGAATTAGCCCTGACAGGCTGGAGGTATTCCTGGGTCTGGCCCTGAAGCGGGGGGTGGAGAAGGACGAAATGTTGGTTATGGATCATGTCCGTTAGTGACGTGATCCATTATAGGCTATTGCGTTTCAGCACCTTTCCGAAGGTTCGAAATAGGATCGACAGATAAAGACCAAAGGAGCGGGTCTGCACCCATTGCAAATCGCGCGCTGTGCGGGCGGCCATGCTATCGACGGTTCCATCAATTTGGGCAAGTCCCGTGATACCCGGTCGCAGGACATGCCGATCTACCCATTCTTGTGGGCTGTAATCAGCCTGTTGCACGGGCACGTCAGGGCGCACGCCCACAAGCGACATATCCCCAGACAATACGTTCAGCATCTGCGGAAGTTCGTCCATGTGAAGTGGCCGAAGCACCCGCCCGATCCGCGTGATACGCGGATCGCCGGAAATCGTGGTTTCGAATTTCTGTCGATCCTCGGTCGTGACCGCCCCAGTAAAGGTACCGGTCGCGCGGTTCCTATCATGGGTCATCGTTCGAAATTTGAAGATCATGAAATGGCGTCCGCCCTGCCCCACGCGTGTCTGGCGGAACATGATCGGGCGACCATCGTCGAGAAAGATAAGCATCGCAATCATCAGCATGGGAATGGCCGTCAGCACCAGAAGCACGAAGGCAAGGACGACATCGGTCAGACGCATCAAGCCATCGCCTGCGACGGACTTGGGGATATCGGTAGACGGAACCATCATTCACTCACTGTTCAGACATCTCAGTACGCGTTGCGCTTGGCCAATACAGCCTGATCAAGCGGCAGGGAAGGGAGCACGGCTCCAAGGCGTTCGATAGTTCTGCCATCACCATAGAGGTTTTCAAACGGGCCTTTCATCGCAAGCGTACGCCGAAGGGCCTGACTGATGGCCGGTATGTTGAATTCCGCGCAATCCACGACATTCCCGTTGCGCAGGCGGCCATTCTGCCGGGAACCAAGGTTAAGGCAAGGGGTGCCCAAGGACGCGCTTTCAATGATGCCCGAGGAACTGTTGCCGACAAGCGCATCGGCCTGCGCCAAGGCGGCGAGATAGGATTCACGATTGAAATGGTCGATCACCGTCAGCCAACCTTCAGCCTGCATCCTGTCGAGATAGGCGTTGATCGAGGCCCCGCCGGCATCGGAGTTCGGGCGCAGCACCAGGGCCGCACAGCCTTCGTTGTTTAGCGTCTCTAGCAGGGTTTCGATTTGCTGCGCAGCGGATGCGGCCTCTTGCACCACAGGATGAAAGACGACGAGCGCGCGATGGTATTGACCAGGACGCAAGGGCAGGGTTCGGGCCAGCCATCCGTCATCGTGCCTGATGCCATCGGCAAGGCCGACAAGCCCTGGCGCGCCAACGACCCAGATGTGTTCGGGCCTTTCACCCATCCGGCGAAGGCGTTCAGCAGACTCTTCGTTCGCAGCAAAATGGAAATGCGCCAATTTCGAAATCGCATGGCGAAAACTTTCGTCGAGGGTGCCAGAGAGTTCACCACCGTGGAGATGGCCGACGGGGATGCCAAGATGGACAGCAGCCAAGGTGGCGGCCAACATTTCCCCGCGATCGCCCAACACCAAGACGAGATCAGGTCTATCCTTCGACCAAAGGTCCAAAAAACCCACAAGTTCAGTGGCAAGCGCCCGGCCCATCTCTGCCCCGTCAGCCCCTGAAAGGGCGACCGGTATCTGACCCGCCAAGGGTAAGCCGGAGGCAAGGATATCCTTGATCGTGTTGCCATAGGTTGGCAGCAGATGTTGACCCGTTACCACGACATAAATCTGCAGTTCTGGCAGACCAGACAGTCCTATCAGCGTTTTCTCCATCAAGCCGAAATCGGCACGGCTGCCCGATACGTAGTGAATAAGCATGTGTGAACCACGAAATAACGGGTTTCGCGCTTGCGCGCTTTGGGTTGGAGTTTACAAGGGACTGGATGCCCAAGGTAGGGGTTGGTGGCGGTGCTTTGATGAAATCGGTTCTTTTTGCCTCGGCTCTGGTCAGTTTTGTCCTTCTGCTCGGCCGTCTGTCCGGTTTTGTGCGCGAAACACTACTTGCGGCGAGCTTTGGCCCGACAGCGATGGCGGATGCAGCAATCGTGCTGCTGACTTTGCCGGATCTTATGGTGGGCTTGCTGTTGGCGGGCGGTTTCAATGCTGTCCTGATCCCGGCGATCAAGCAAGCCGAAGGCGATGCGCGGATTGCGCTGGTCCATCGTACAGCATTGTTAATCGGTCTTGGTTTTCTGGTGCTGGCTGGTGTGCTTGCGTCGGTTCCGCAATTCGCGATGGGCCTGTTGGCGCCCACCTTGGAAGAGGGGACATTGCCGCAACTGGACCTTGCCTTCCGGCTGAGCCTGATTGCTTTGCCCATCGTGGGGGTGATCGGCGTGGCAGCGGCCTATTTGAATTCGATCGGGCGGTTTGCTGTGCCAAGCCTTTCGGTTCTTCTCTTCAACGTAACGCTTTGCTTTTATCTTCTGGGGCAACATCGGCCTGCCCATGGGCTCGTGGGATTTGCCTTGGCCATCCTTCTGGCGTCAATGCTGCGGTTCGGACTGCATCTGGCATTCATGGGGCCCGTCTTGCGCATGTCGCGTTTCAAGGCCCAAGCGCACGTGATCACGCCTTTGAGATTCGATTTTGCGAAACGGTTTTTCCTTGGGGTTTTGGGCCTTGGCATCACGGTCGCAGCACCCGTGGTTTTTCGCACGCTTTCTGCGGCGACTGGTGAAGGCAATCTCGCCCTTTTTAGTTTTGCGCTGAAGCTTTTTGAATTGCCTTCCGCAATCTTGATTGCACCGGTTGTGATAGTGATGATCCCGAAACTTGCTGCCATGACCGCCGCAGCGCAGGCATCGCAGTTTGAAGATGCGCTTCTGACTGCCATCCATGCGGGGGTGGCACTGGCGCTTTCTGCGGCCTGCGTTGCATACGTCTTTGCCCTACCCGTTGCGCAATCCGTCTATGGCTATGGTGCGATGGGCGAGGCGGACGTGGAACAGGTTGCTCAGGTGACTGCCATTCTGATGCTGGGCCTGCCGGGACTGTGCGTGGTTCAGCTGGGCGCGGCGGCATTGAGTGCAAAGGGGCGGGTTGATCTGGTGGCGATTTGGGCGATCATGCTTTTGTGTCTATGTGGTATAGGGGCCTTTGTCGTACAGCGCTGGTCGGCTTCCAACTACCTTGCCTTAGCTGCAATTGGTCTTTCGACCTACAATTCCATGCTGGCAGTCACCTATCTTTCTTGTCTGTTCGGATGGCGCATACCTTCAGCCCTGCGGCTTTGGACGCTGATTTGGCTGATCGTGCGATGTGGGGGCGTGATCATTCCATTCGGCTTGATCCTGACTTATCTCGGCGACCGGATCGGGCATTGGGGAGGTGTCGGCTTGGCCTTGGTTGCAGGTGTTGTGCTACTGGTCGTCAATCTTGGGCCATTGCGGGCCTTAAGGCGGTTGCAGATCGATAGCGAATGATGCGTTTCACCTTGCATGGGGAAACACTGGTAGAGCGGCGCCAGAATGCCAGAGATGGAATATCGACGTTTCGAAGGGTGGTAGAATAAATGATCAGGTTTTGTTCCATCTGCGCGAGAGGCGGGTCCAAAGGAGTGCCGGGGAAAAACATCCGGGACCTGCATGGTCAGCCACTGATCGCGTATTCCATCGCACAGGCAAGGAAAAGCGGCCTCTTTGATCTTATTTATGTCAGCAGCGATGATGAGGATATTCTATCCGTCGCGGCGCGGTTTGGAGCGGATGAGGTGATCCGTCGCCCGGATGAATTGGCAAATGACCACGCCCCGAAAATACCTGCAATCCGACATGCGATGATCGAGGCTGAAGGCCGGTTTGGAAGGGAGTGTGACATTGTTGTCGACCTTGATGCGACATCTCCGTTGAGGTCCGTTGATGATATCGTTGCATCGGTGAACAGTCTTGTTGTGTCGGGGGCGTCCAACTTGTTTTCCGTGACACCGTCTCGAAAATCACCCTATTTCAACATGGTCGAATTAGGTGAAGGCGGGGTGCCCCACCTTTCCAAGACACTCGGCCAGCAGGTTGTGCGGCGACAGGATTCCCCGAAATGCTTTGACATAAACGGGTCAGTCTATGTTTGGACGCGCAAGGCTCTTCTGGAAAACGACCTGCTTTTTCTGGAAAACACCCAAGTGCATGTGATGCCGGAAGAGCGATCTGTCGACATCGACACGCAGCTTGATTTCCTGATTGTCGAACGGCTTATGTCGCTTCCTCAGGCGGGGTGAACAGCCTGTAGTCGGAGGCAGGCCATAGACGGCGATCTGGCACGCGAGAGATCAGCAAAGCCGAGGCCACAACCAGCACTGGCAGCGCCGCCAAGGACAGAGTTGAAAATCCAAAGGCCCCGCAAACCATCGCGGCGAGCAGGATATGCAACATGAATGACTGTCGGAGACGATAAAGGAGCATTGCGAAAAGCACGGCCATTGCTAAGGCCAAGGCCACAACGGTCGGCAACCCAACGGCACTCAGCGCTGGATAAATCGAACGCCCAGCACCATGTTCAAGCATGCGCAAAAACCCATCGCCACCGCCGCCATAAAAAGCGATGTTCTTGTTTATCCCAACTAGGAAGAAACGGAAAAATAGCACACCCAGCACGAGGCAGGACAGTAAGGCAAACAGTGCCGTCCTGGTCAGCGAGACACGCTGGAAGGACCGGATAACTTCAAAATACAGCGCAATGACAAGGCAAAGCACCGCAGAAATCAGCGTACCGCTACTGACCGAACTAAGGCCCAAACCCACCAGCGCCGAAACGGCGGAGAAAGCGTCAAAGCGTCGCTGATAGTAGTGGCGCGCCACAATCAGAAGAAGGATGGAATAGCCAAGGAAGGCAAATCCGATCCTGCCATTCATCAGGTAGAAAAGGATCACGACAATTGCAGCACAGCCTATTTGCACAAGGTAAGAGACGTGATCGGTATTTGCGGTGATCGCGACGGTCCGAACTAGGTTTCTGACCGTGAAAAAGCAGAGGCCCACAAGTATATAGGAAAACAGCGTATCGTGATGCCATCCCATGAACTCCGCCGTCACAAGGACAAGGTAGAGCAGCATATATCGCAAGGAATGGGGGTTAATCTGCGCAAGTTCGACTAGGGGATTTGCGTCCGCTTCCCACATGTAGGTTATTTGGGACCAGATTTCGAAGGTCTTGAGTCCCAGCATCACGGAAAGCAGGAGCGGAAGTATTGCCGCGACGACCAATAGGGTCGAAATTCGGATATCCGGCAGTGCGAAAGTCATAACTTTAGCCCCTGTCAACCAAGGCTGCGTCTAGAACACACGCATGTAAGGGCGATCTGAACCTAGGCATCACTCTTGCCCCACTTTCCTTTCAACCCGGCCATTATGGCATCGGCTATGCGGTTTGTCGCGCTTTGCCGCTCTTGCTTTGTCAATCGGCGTGCAAAACTGACCCCTTATCGGCGCCCAATTTTGATGAGGTGGACGGCCCCTGACCCAACCGTGGCGCGCTTTGCCGCCGCGGTTCATGATCAGGGTTCCATGTCTGGACGGCCCCTGATGCGCAAGCTGGAAATTTGACGAGCCTATGCCGAAAGCAGTCATGTCTACGGCCTGTTGGTGCGATAGAGCCGCTGGCCCAGATGAAGTCCGCAGATCAGATCCCAATCAAAATTACGCGTTCGATTTGACGCCTTGACCCCCTGGGGTGTTCTGATCCCCGGTTCGACCGGTTTGTCATCTTTCCTCAGTCTCGACGCATTCAGTTTTGTCTGTCTCGCACCTCCGTCAGGCGGATCGAGCTACGAATACTTCGTTTCTTCGCAAAATTGCCCAAGCGATGCGCGCGGTTTTATTCGCCTGAGCGACCGCAGCGACCTTGGGCCGCTTACGCTCCTTTATCCCCGCCAGCCATGCTTTGCCGGGATCGCCCTGACGCGTGAAGCGCATTACGGCACTCGCACCTGAGACGAGCAGTCGGCGGATATAGGCATCGCCCTGTTTGCTGATGCCCATCTGCCTCTCCTTACCGCCGCTGGAATTGGCCCTCGGCGTCAGCCCCAGCCACGCCGCGAACTGTCTGGCAGTCTTGAAGAGGCTCGCATCTGGCACATTGGCCGCGATGGCGCTGGCTATGATCGGGCCAACGCCCGGGATAGTAGCAAGCCGATGGCTGGCATCGTTGGTTCGGTGCCAATCCAAGATACGGCTCTCAAGCCTTTCGATCTCTTCGACAAGCCCATCTGCCATTCGGAGCAAGGCTTGAAGAGCCCCTACGGCATGTCCCGGCAGCGATCCGATCACCCGATGGAAGTGCGCCTTTAAGCTGCTCAGCCCGTCGACGCCTTGGGCTGCAACGATGCCCAATTCCGCGAGATGGGCCCTGAGTGCATTGGTCTGCATCGTCCTCTGCCTGACAAGAAGTTCCCGCGTTTTGTGCAACATCAGTACCGCTTGTTGTTCCTCGCTCTTCACCGCCACAAATCGCATGGTCGGTCGCGTCACGGCCTCGCAAATGGCTTCTGCATCCGAGGCGTCGGTCTTCCCCCGTTTGACGTATGGCTTGACGTAAGCCAGAGGCATCAGCTTCACCTCGTGACCGAGCCCCGCAATCTCGCGCACCCAGAAATGCGACGATGCGCAAGCCTCCATCCTGACAAGACATGGTGATAGTTCGCCAAAGAATGCCAGAACCTCGGCACGCCGCAGCTTGCGGCGAACACAAACTCTACCGTCAGCATCGACGCCGTGGACCTGAAACACATTCTTCGCAAGGTCGAGCCCGACCGTCACGATCACATCAGACATGGTGGAACCTCCCTAAATTGGAACCCTGATCATGAACCGCGGCGGCAAAGCGCGCCACGGTTGGGTCAGGGGCCGTCCACCTCATCAAAATTGCACGCCGAAACACACTTGCTTCGTGCCGCTGTCTTTTCTTCGCCTCAGCCCATCGATCATACCCGTGACCGCTGTGCCACGCCGTGAGAAATCGGCAACCGGGATCGCCATTCCATAGTCGCCATAGGGCGCGTCTTTGGCGAAGACTGATCCTTCGACACTGATCAGCGGAACACCAACCAGATAGTCCTGAAGACCAACGGTGGAGCAGGTAACCACCACTAGATCGACAGCATGAATCACCATGTTTACGTCATCGGCTCGCGGACTTGCCGAGATACGGTCGGCTGTGAGGATGGATTGATCCTCACTTGGATGGCGGCGGATCACAAGTTCCAGCCGTGGATCGGCCTGCACGGCACGGCGTAACTCCTCTTCGACCCGGCAAGGCTATTCTGGGTTGGCGGGTTCGCCTGTGAACGGATGCCGCTCGGGTTCGGGTATACTGGCCGAGAGGATGACAACACGATCCTGTTCGCCCCGTCCGCGTTCTGCGCGAAGGCGACGTCCCGCATCGATAAGAGCCGGGTCAAGTAGAGTATCGAAGGCCGGATTGCCAGTAATCGTCACCTCATCAGAGGAACGACCATTCTGGATCATCCTTTGGCGTACGATTTCATCCAGCACGAAAAGATGATGGCCAAAATCGGGACGGGACAGGCTGTTGATTTCCATCCTGAACTGACCCGGCTCAGTTCCTAACGGAAATCAACACTCGAAGGTCTTGAGCCCGCCGAGATGCAGGCCGTTGAACAGCGCCAGGACGAGCACCGGCATGAAATGGTGTCGGGACAGCTTCAGCGGCAGGCCTTTTGCTTGCATGGCGCGGGTTCCGGTCACGGGGCGATGTCGAGGGTCTTCACGCAGGTCCGGCCAAGTGCGTCATTGGAACCCACGCCGATCCGGCGTACATCGTCGAAGGGCAGCGTGTCGCTGTGGAAGGCATAGAACCAAGTTCCGTCCTCGGTGTCGAAATCGAAATTGTCATGGATGAAGCGCTGCCCACGCGTCTCGATCGCCAGGAACGGCTGCGGCCCGAAGACCTTGCCGGCCAGGGTGCGGACGGTGAGGTTGGGAACGTCGTCCGCCGGGGCGGCATCGAGATCCAGCGATAGGTCCAGCGGCGGGGTTTCGTCGATGGGCAGATCCAGCGTGCGCTGGAACGCCTCGGTGGCCCGGCAGAAGCGGTAGGGCACATCCGGATAGGCGCGGCGCGCCCGATCGATCATGTCGCGCACCTCTTCCACCTCGGGGCCGAGATCGCGGAAATCGTGGCTGGCCATGCCGACCAGCGCCGGCCGGCCCTCGGCGGCCTGGGCAAAGGCCTTTTCGATCTCGAAATATTCCAGGTTGGCAAAGCGGTTCATCAGGTTCAGCGCGCGCCCGATCCAGCGCCGGCAACCTCCCTCCAGCTGGTAATTGTCGTGATGCGGGTGATAGGGCGTCCAGTCGTGACGCGCCCGGCGCCAGTCGCCCGAGCGGCCGTTGCGCAGGTCGATGGAATCGGTCCAGGCTTGCCGCGGATCGAGCGCGGTGTTTGAGATGTCGAAGGGCAGCCATTGCTCCAGGAAGAGGTTGCTGTCGGGCCGCTCGGTCTGGAACCCGGCGCGAAAGACCGACGGGAAGAAGCCCCGTTCGATGATCCGCCGTGCCAGCGTTTCGTGCAGGTGCGGCGAGTTGACGAAGGACGTGGCACAGCGATGCGCCTCGCGATAGGTCGACATCGGGTGGAAATGCCACTGGATCTCGTCCGGGCAATCTGGCTGTTCGGCGATGCGCTGCAGGTAATGGTCGTGGATCGCATGATAGCCCATCGCCCGGCGCCGCGGGTTGACCCGGAACTCGACATGATCGAGGCAAAACCAGTTGTAGACCCAGCCCTGTCCGAAACTGTCCGGGCGGCTCTGGCGGAATTCCGGATCCATAACCCGGTCGAGCATCGCGTCGACCTTGGGCCAATTGTCCATGTAGTTGATGCGGTGCCCGCGCAAGAGCTGGCGGATCTCATCCTGCTTGCCGCCTAGGTCGATACTGCCTTCCTGCAACTGGCGCAGGGTATCGCGGGTGCGCGGCAGATGCGCGATGCCGAACAGCTCGTCTAGCCGTTCGAAACTGGCCTCGAGGGTTTCATAAAGTGGGCCCTCGGTGTCGATGGCGTGCAGGAAATGGACGGCGGCAGTCATGAACGGGCCTCTAGGTCGCGGAAGGTGCGGGAATGGTCCGAGGAGAAGGGCGCGAAGTCAGGCTTGTGCAGCACCTCGGGCCCCTCAAGGACCAGGAACCATTCGTAGAAGGGCGCATCGAGCGTGGTCGAATGGTGAAATGCGGCGAAATCACCTCGCCGGGCGAAACCGTAGGTGGCCACCTCGCGGCAGCCGGCACCGGCCAGCGCTGCGCGCATCGCCGGGACATCGGTGAAATAGTTCGGATGGCCCTTGCCGCGCGCGCCCTTCTCGGCGGCCAGCGCCAGGGCGTCATCGGCGGCGTAGCGGTCGTTCTTGCCGGTAAGGTAAAGCCGTCCGCCGGGCCGGAGCACGCGCAGGAATTCGGCCGCCGCCAAGTGCTGGTAGGTGGCGTCGAAGACCGCAATGCAGACGAGGTTGTCAAAGCTGGCATCGGCAAAGGGCAGCGTCTCGGCGGTGGCCACTTCCAGCGTCTCGATGCCCTCGCGCCCGGCATGGCCCTCGCGCGCGGCCTCGATCATCGCCTGAGATATGTCCACGCCCGACACTGCCAGCCCGTGATCGCGGTAGATCGGGAACATCCGCCCCCAGGCACAGCCCACATCCAGAACCCGACCCGGCCGGAAGGGATGCGCCGCAAAGACCCGCTCATAGACCCAGTCGCCCTCGGTGCGCGCATCGCCCTTCTGAACCTGCGATTCCGCCCCGGCCCCGGCTTCGGCCACACGTTCCTGCCAGTATTTGCGGTAGGTCTCGTTCCAGTAGGCGGCGCGGGGGTCTTCGATCCCGGTCATTTTGGCTCTCCGTCGGTCTGATTGGGTAAAACTTTATCGGCATGCCGTGAAAGGATGTCGTCCACATAGGCCAGGACATTGGAGGTAGCGTCACCCAGCGGGGGCATATCGAATTCCGGGGCCGCATCCGCCTGACCCGCCCGCAGTATCCCCATGGCCTCGTCCATGTCCGACGCGGCCTGCCCGAGGCCGAACCCCGGATAGAGCAGATAATCGGCAAAGCCAACACAGATCACCGGCTTTCCGGTCAGCGCCGCCTGCAATCCCATGGTGCTGGCCTCGACGCAGACGATGTCCGATACCAGAATCGCGTCCTCGGGGCCGAGCAGGCCGCCATCGTCCAGCATGCCGTGCCGGACGCCCTCGGGCAGGGCCATCGGCCGGTTGGGATGCTGCCGGATCAGGTAGGCGTGACGCGGATCGGCGCGGCAGAAATCCTCCAGGGCCGCGACCACGTCGGCCAGTTCGAGGAAGGGTCGGCCGATCATCGACATCTGCGCGCCGGGGGCAGGAAAGAGGATCACGGTCCTGTCCGCCAGTCCCAGCCGCGCCCGCAGGGCCGCGCGCCGTGCGGCATCCCCGGAGCCGGGGGCAAGGCGGTCGAACGCCGGGTTGCCGGTGACGCGGATGCCGCTTTCGGGGAAACCGTCGGCCACGAGCGCGCGCGCCACCTCGCCCGACAGCACGGCCAGATGCGGCGCATAGCCCTCCTGAAGGATCCAGGCGCGGTCCTTGACCAGAAAGAGATCGCCCACTGCGAGGCCGGGGATGCCCTCCAGCCGCGCGGCCTTTTGCAGGGCGCATTCGAAGCGCGGGCTGGTGGTGGTGATGACTATGTCGGGCCGGGTCCGGCGCAAGTGGCGGCGCATCACGCCGACCGGCTCGAACGCGGTGCGGCCGGTCTCGCGCACCCGCGCCAGCGCCGCCTCGCGGCCCAGATCGTGCGCCAAGTCGCGCAGGCCGAGGGCGAAATAGGCGCAGGTTTCCTCGGGGGGAATGTCGGGATGCGTGGCCGCGCCGGTAAATTCCTCCGCCAGCGCCAGCCATTCGGCATCTTCCGCCGGGTCGAGCAGCGCCGAGACCGGCTGCGCCGCGATGCCCTGGCGGCGCAGTTCGGCATGCGCGGTGGTAAAGCCGATGACCTCGGGTGAGTCGCCGCGCGCCGCAAGGGCCCGCACCAGCGCCGCGACGATCTGCACATGGCCGCCGCCATAGCTGGCCAAGAGGGGGCGGAGGATGCGTGCGGTCACGTCCGGCTGGTCCCGAAGACGATGTCCATCTCGGTGCGGTAGGGATCGCTGCGATAGCCCTGCTCGGGCAGGCCGGTGGCCAGATATGTGCCGATCCGCCCGGCAATCCAGGGATCGGCCAGGAGCGCCCCCAGGGCGGCACCGTTGAGCCCCGAGACATCCTGGCCGCTGCCGGCATAGCCGAGGCCGGCCATCTCGGGCTGGCAGATCATCTCGACTAGGAAAAGCTCTTCAGGCGACAGCATCCCGGCCCAGCGGGGCGCGGCCTCGGCATAGTTGCGGCCCTCCTCGTCGAAGGACGAGTTGGTGCGCCAATCCTCGCCCTTGATGTCGCCGAACCCCTCGACCCGAGCCAGGTCGGGGCTGAAGGGCTCGCCCAGAAAGTCGCAGATCCGCACCATCTCGCCCGCCAGGTCCCGCGCCAGATCCTCGGCGCGCAGGATCATCAGCCGCTCCGCGCCATAGCGCGCCTGCATCCGCGGCAGCTCGATCATCGCCGCCTTGCAGTTCAGTCCGGCATCGAGGAAGGCGGGCCAGGGTTCGTAGGTCATCTTCTTGTACGAAGCGGTCACGTCGCGCGGATCGCGGAATATGTGGATCGCCTGGCCATCGGGGAACATCTCGAGAAAAAGCGGGATGTCGCGCCATTGCATCGCCAGCTTTTCCGCCCAGCGGGAGGCCCCCTCCGTCAGCAGAAGCGACCCCATCACCGCGTCATAGACCGCAGCATGGGTTTTCGGTCGCCCCTCCAGCGCGGCGAGGACCGCCGGGATGTCCAGCGTCAGCGACCAGCGCGTGCCGATCCGCGCCGCGATCTCGTCCAGCAGGCGCGACAGCGCCGCGGGATCGTCCAGCCCGTGGTGATGTGGCAGGCAGAAGCGCAGGTATTTGACCGTTGACGAGGCTGCAGCCACATTGGGGATGCTGTTGATCACCGCCGTCAGAAAGGTCGTGCCGCTGCGATAGACACCCGACAGCATGACCGGGCGTGTGCCTGGCAGCTCTCCCGGAGAATTTCCCGGGGATTGCCCCGGTGTTCGCCCGGCCTGCGATGATGTCGTCACTGGCATTCGGGGCCTCGCGTTAGAGTTTCAAAAAACGGTCGAGCAGGGCTAGCCCGGCCTCGCCGCTGCGCTCGGGGTGGAACTGCACACCGAAGACGTTGTCCTTGCGGATCGCGGCGGGCACAGGTTGCTCGGCCTGGCTGACCGTCGCCAGCACCGCGACTGGATCGGCGGGACGCACCGCGAAGGAATGGACGAAGTAATGGGCGTCGCCGTCAGGCGCTCCCTCCAGCGGCGTGCCGCGGAAGACGCTCGCGTCCTGCCCCGGTAGTGGGGTCATCAGGTACCAGCTGATCAGCGGCACGCGCAGCCGGCACCCGTCCTCTTCGGTGATGTCGACCTTGTCGACCGTGCCGGGGAAGATGCCCAGCCCGGAACGGGTGCCGAAGTCGTGCCCCTCCTCCATCAGCAGCTGCATGCCGACGCAGATCCCCAGGAAAGGCCGCCCGGTGGTGATGAAGGCGCTGGTCGTCTCGTCGAACCCGAGGCCGCGCAGTCGCTCGGCGGTGCGCCTGAAGGCGCCGACGCCCGGCAGGACCACGCGGTCGGCGGCCAGGATGCGGTCCGGGTCACTGCTGAGATCGGCCTCGACCCAGAGGCTGAGTAGGGCATGCATGACTGAGAAGACGTTTCCGCTTCCGTAATCGATGACGACACATTTCGAACTCACGCGAGGCTCCTTTTCGTCTCGGGCAGAGGCCGGGCCGGGACCCCGGCATACGTGCCGGGCCGGTAGAGGTCGCAAGCCACGAGTGCGCCCGCCCCGATCACGCTGTCCGTCGTCGAATGATTTGGAACGGGCAGCGTGATTTTGGAGCGGAGAATTCGGGCTCATCTGTTTCAGGCTATGCTGCTTGACGCTGGTGGTTCAAGCGGCGGTTTTGGATGGTCTGCTGTTTGATGCGCCTTCTTTCAGCCAGGATGGTTTCACCGCGACCGAAATAGACGTCGGCCGAGGTGAGGTGTCGTGCGATAATGGGATGAACTGCCTTCCTACCCAGCCGCAGCTATAGTTGCGGGTATCGGTAGGAGAGGAAGGAGGATTCCGATTGAGATCGCGGTTCTTGGAATTGACTTGGGCAAGACGGTTTGCAGTTTGGCGGGCGTTGACGGCACTGGTGCGGTCGTCATGTGCAAGCGTGTCCAACGCTTTCGGCTTCTGGAGTTTCTGTCGCGGTTGGCGCCTCGCGTTGTCGTGTACCGGAAAACTCTGCCTTCGGGCGGTCCAACGTTGGGGGTCGGATCATCAAGCTACCGGCTCCGGTCGCGGCTGGATGAAAGACCAGTTGCGGGTCAGATCAAGTGCAAGGCGATGCGCGACCGGAAGCACCATCTGAACATGCCCGCCCCCGTAGGTGACAAAGAGCACGTCAAGAGATCTGGCCTGCGGATAGCCGCGGGTCATTGCGCGAGGAAGCCGGAAAGGAAGGCCCGCCCGGCATCGGCCGACCGTTCTGGGTGGAACTGGACCCCCGTGATATTGTCGCGCTGAACCGCTGCAGTGATCACCCCTGCCCCGGCATGTGCGATTGCGGCCACGTCCAGCGGATCTGTCACCTTGGCGGCATAGCTGTGGACGAAATAGAAATCCGACCCTTCCGACACAGTTGCGAAAGGTGTGTCCTGCCAACGTCCCGGCGCGGTCTGGCGGACCGAATTCCAGCCGATCAGTGGCACGCGAAGCGGTTTGTTGTCGCTGTCCTTCAGGTCGATCTGTTCGACTGTACCCTTGAAAAGTCCAAGCCCCTGATGCGTGCCGAATTCGAGGCCGTGTTCCATCATCACCTGCATGCCAACACAGATTCCAAGGAAAGGTCGGCCCGTATTGATGAAGTCAAAGATGACCTCATCCATATGGATGGCCCGCAAGGTATCTACCGCACGACCAAAGGCACCGACGCCCGGAAGGATCACGCGATCAGCGGCGCGGATGGCAGCAGGATCCGATGTCAGGGTGACCGAAGCATCCAGATGCGCAAGCGCCTGCGACACGGAAAAGACATTTCCGATACCGTAGTCGATGATGACGCAGGATTTGGAGGCCATTCGCAGGTTCCTCATGCACCATTCATATCACTGTCGGTTCCATCCGGCGCGCAGGCTGGCCGACATAAACACCCGGACGGCTTATCGATTTGGTCACCACGGCACCAGCCCCGATCGTGACATGCGCGCAGATACGCAGGCCCTGCAGGACGGTTGCATTCGCGCCGACCCAGACATCAGAGTCTATTTCAACATCGCCCGCGATAACGGCCCCCGGTGCAATATGGCAGTAGTCGCCAATCTTGCAGCCATGTTCAACAATGGCCCCGTTATTGATGATAACGCCTTCCGCAATTTGGGTTTCCGCATTCACTACTGCACCCGAGAGGACAACACTTCCCCGCCCCGGTGGATTACCGAAGAAGCGATCAACGTCCGCAATGAAGTGTGTCACTGTTAAGCCGTGTTTGTATGCGCGTTCCTGTATGGCCCGCCGGTGGGCAGCGGACCCGACAGTCACGATCAAGGGATGCGCACCGATATCGTCAAGTTTGACAAAGCTGACCGTTGTTCCGGCCACCGCTGTGCCGATGGGAAGCGACTCATCGGCGAAGATCGGCATGCGCCCTGTCACGCGGGCGACCTGCGCAGCGATACCCCGCCCATGGCCACCTGCGCCAAAGAGACAGATCGGAGAGGAAACACCTGCCAGCATCGCTTGCCCCCTCGCAGCCTCAGGTCAGCTTACGGACGAAGCAGCCGGTATCCTCAAGGGTGCTGCGAAGGTCGTCCAATTGCAGCTTTTTCCAATGCAGGGCCTGCGCTATGGAAGCCGCCGACGCATCGGTCTGCATGACAAGGTCACGTAGATGCTCGGTGGTGCCGAGCCCGCCGCCACAGACCACAGGGACCCGCACCTGTTCGGTGATTAACTTGACGAGTTCGATGTCGTAACCGGTTCCAAGTCCATCCTGATTAACCGAGGTGATGATGATTTCACCCGCGCCCTTTTCTGCCGCTTCTTTTGCCCATTTCACGGCATCGCGCCCGGTGTGATTACGGCCATTATCGGTCATCGCCATCCAAGTGCCTGAATGCTTGACCGCCTCAATCGACACCACGGTTGCCTGAGAGCCGAACCGATTCGCAACCTCTGTGATGAGGTCAGGGTTGCGGGTTGCGGCTGTGTTGATTGCCACCTTATCTGCCCCACACGCCAACATGTCGCTAACATCTTCGACCGTACGGATGCCTCCGCCGACTGTCATAGGGATGAAGACCGACGATGCAACATTGCGGAGTATATCGTGCAGGCTGTTGCGCTCATATAAGCTGGCCACAACATCCATGAATAAAAGTTCGTCGGCCCCGGCGACCGCATATTCGGCAGCATATGCAGCAGGATCACCGACCTTGCGCCAACCTTCCATTTGGACGCCTTTGATCAACCACTCCATCTTTACATCTAGGCGTGGAATCAAACGGAAACTTCTTTTCATCTGAGCGCCCCTATCAGAGACGATCAATGCGCTGACGAAGCGACCAACCATTCTCGTCATGCTGCCAAAGGTGCGGTGATCGGAATTTGTTGGACAATGCTTCGAAATAAGCCCGGTTCATTTCCGGGTGCTCGAACATTCTATGGGCCTTGGGAAAACTTTTCTCGTCAATAGAGAGGTAACGGAAAATCTCGTCAGCCCAGCGTTCCGGGAATTCACCGTCATAACGACGGATCAGGGCTACCGCCTCGTCCCGTGTCAGATCGCCCGACCGTACCTCTTGGCTGGCATCATAGGTGGCTCGGCCAATGCCGAACTTTATGTAGGTCGTGTAGTAGTGGAAGTCGTCGATCTTGTCGTCGATAGAGTTATATTTGGAGTAGGTCCCTGCTGTGCGTTCCGGCGATGCCTTGAAGCCACCATTTTCGACCGCGAAGTAATAGGCAGCCTGTGGGTGCCATTTCAGATAGTAACCAAGATAATGAACTTCGGCCCCCAGTTCCTTGAGCGGGGCGACGTCGGACGGCAGATAGGGGCTGAGGTCGGCCTGCGTCATTCCGAAATTCTCTTTCAGGCTAGCCACGCTTTCTCCGCCAAGGAACATATTTTCATCACCGGAGGCGGCGAAATAGTCATATGATCGCTGGGCATCCGTATTGTCTTCAATCGGGTTGCCGTATTCAGCTTCATTCTCGCCATAGAAGACCAGCGGGATCTTGAACATGATGGCCATCTTAGGAGCAAAGCACTTCTGCCCGATGATGAACGGCTGGAATGGGTGAAAGATGTTTTCGACCGCCAGACGGGTAAGCAGGCGTTTCGACCTGCCGGACGCCGTCATCATATAGTTGTCCATTCCGGAATGAATCCAGGAATCAAAGTTCGACCGACCCCATTCGGTATAGATGTTCGGTGCCCAAGTGACCGTCAGCGGGTTCATCCCGTATTTGTATTTCAGGACCCAAGACTGGTAGAAGCTGTCCTTTCCGCCTGATCCGGGAACAAGGCAGTCATAAGACCCGTTCCGGCTGCGAAAGCGGTCGCAGAGGGCGACCAGTTTGGCCTCGCGTTCGTCCCAGTCGATTTCCGCGGCCTTGCGGGCCGCAGTGCGGCAGGCATCGCAAACGCCGTTCTCGTCGAAGTTGATCGTCTTTTTTTCGGAGTCGGCGGTGTGCTGGAATTCGACGGCCGAGTTCGGGCGCTGGTTCGACACACCACAGCATGTGCAGAAAGCTACCGTCGCGGGAAGGCCGTATTTGCGCGGCGGATTGTTTGCACCCGGTGCGAACATCGACATGTCGAGGTTCCGGCTTATGTCCAGCGCACTTTGTTTACGAGCCACAGTGGTCCTTTCCTATACTACTGACTTCGGCACGGATCTATGCGCGCCTATAGCAGACAGTTGCTGGCTTGTGCCAGATGATATGGCAGGTCTGTCCGGTACTGGGTCGAAATGCACCCCCTCCCTCGCAAATTTCTGTGCGGAGAGCCGCATAAGCAGAAATGTCATTCTGAGGGTAGTAGGCTTGAAAGCCCTGCGAGATGGACATAGTTGAAGTGTCGACCATGGGAATATCCGGTCGTGCGGGGCGAGCTTGGAGAATGTCCGGCAAGGCACGCTCTGTTTTCGAAGCGTTTGAGTGGGTGGTGTCCACCCGCGCTGCCTTTACATGTGTGTTCGAAGGCAAAGCCACGCGGAAAGAAATCTACTTCTTTGCTAGCCGATAAGGGGATGCTTGCGGCAATTTGTGCGTGCCCGTTGGGGTAGACTATGAGGCGCGGTGGGTTTTTGGGACATAAGGATTGTATGGCCCTTCCTAGACGTCTTTAGTCCCGAAAACCCACGTAGGCTGCCAGAGGTTTCAGTTTCGCTTGCCATTCTAAGGCAAGCGGATCGGGTGCAAATGGTCCCGTTGGCTAGAGGTTGTATGAGGTCCGGCTGGTTAATTTTGGCAATTGACTTGTTTCTTCGGATCACCCTTTCAAACGGAAGTTTTCGCGATGAAACTATACGTGCTTATGGCGCTGATCGTGTCAGTTTCCCACTTATCTACTGTCCGCTCCGCTTCAGCCGACGAATATGTCGCACTCGGTAGATATTTTGGCTATGCGAAGGGGTCTGCCAGTTTGCCGCTGCGTCTTCCAGATGCGGACGGGATGTATAGAGACTGGCTGTCTTGGGGCTATCCCATTGGGCCTGACTATCGGGTCTGGCCTGCTGCCGGTTTTGTGGACAGCGGGTTAAGCTAGCATAGCGCGGGCCTCGAACTCCATGGGGCTGAGGTAGCCGAGTTTCGAATGCCGCCTGCGCGGGTTGTAGAAGCGCTCGATGTAGTCGAAGACATCGGCACGGGCTTCGTTGCGGGTGCGGTAGACCTTCCGTGCCACCCGTTCGGTCTTCAGCGAGGAAAAGAAGCTCTCCATCGCGGAATTGTCCCAGACGTTGCCCGCGCGGCTCATCGAGCAGGTGATACCGTTGTCGGCCAGAAGCCTTTGAAACTGCTCGCTTGTGTATTGCGATCCCTGGTCCGAGTGATGAAGCAGCGCGTCGGCTTTGCCACGTCGCCAGACGGCCATCATAAGCGCATCCATGACCAGAGATGCATCCCGTTCGGCCTTCATGGACCAACCGACCACGCGGCGCGAGAACAGGTCTAGCACGACCGCGACGTAGAGCCAGCCCTCAGCTGTCCAGATATAGGTGAAGTCGGCTAACCACTTCTGGTTCGCCCGGTCGGCCTGGAAGTCCCGGTCGAGGATGTTGTCGGCGATGACCGACCTTTCCCCATCGTCCTTCGGCTTTCCACGGCGTCTGGGCCGCGCCCGCAAGGCATTGATCCGCATCAGCCGTTCGATCCGGTGCAGGCCACAGGCAAGCCCCTCTTCAAGGACATCCCGCCAGACGCGACGCGCGCCATAGGTCCGGTCGCTGGCTTTGAAGCTCGTCTCGATCGCCGTGACGAGCTTCTCGTCGTGGATCTCTCGGGCGCTGGTCGGGCGATTGAGCCAGGCGTGGAAGCCCGACTGCGAGACCTCCAGCACTTCGCACAGCCAGCTGACGGGCCAGATATGGCGATGCTTGGCGATGAAGGCGAACCTCATGTCGCCTCGCGCGCGAAAAAAGCTGCCGCTTTCTTCAGGATGTCACGCTCCGCACGAAGACGTGCGACCTCTTTCTTCAGGGCTGCAATCTCAGCCAGATCGGCCCGCATCTGCCCGTTCCCGGGAAACGCCGTCGCCGGTGTCGCGGTCAGTTCCCGCATCCAGCGGCGAAGAACGCTCTCGGCCACATCCAGGTCACGGGCGGCCTGCGCCACCGCAACGCCCCGATCCGTCACCAGCCTAACGGCCTCGATCTTGAACTCACGGCTGAACTTCCGTCTCGTCATATCCACTCTCCAGTTCCTTGGTCACGATCTTATCTTCGTGTCCACGAAACCGGCAGCAGGCCAGTCGAACCAATCATGGTGCCGGGCTGGCTGGTAAGTGAAGACTTGACGAAGCCGCCCTACAACCTGCCGAAAGACGCTAAGGCGGTACGCTTACACCTTAAGGCCAAGGTGGCAGGTGTCACTTGGGCGAACAACGAACTGGACGGGAGCTTGCAGGTAAAGCTGCGCCCTCATGGTAGTGATTTCGAACTCAATGAGGTGTTGCATTCGGCGACCGGAAAATCTGCCGGGGCAGCGCGTTATACACCCTACGACCTAAACCATATTGAGGTGGATGTGCCGATCGGTGAAGGGAACCGAATCGAAATCTTTCAGGAGGCCGCAATCGTCGGATTCTACATGCAGATCGACCTCGTCGCCTATATCGCGGGTTATTGGCGCTGACCATTTTCTAATCCGATTGAGGACACCGGAATCAGGTGTGCGGGGCATCTGATCAGCTGGGGCAATGACGCAGGTTGATGCGAGCAATCAGATCCGTCGGTGGGAGTAGCGCGCGGCGCAGGCGGAGGGAGAATTTTGCGGCGAGCAGGGGGCTGCTGTCCATGGAGTAGAGAAGGCAGTCTTGCCGCACCGGTGAATCTAGTATGCCCGAGGGCCAGTCATATGATGCCATCTCTGCTACGGTGGCCGCCGCGTTCATCTCGTGCCTCTTCGCAGGTGCGGGGTCGGCAGCGACAAGATCTACCTGACATGCCAACAGTCCGAGCGGCGGGTGTCAGCCTGCACCAAGAGGAATATGACCGTCGTTTGATCGCTCCGAAGGGCATGTTTGCTTCTTGATTAGGGCCATGGAGGAATTACACGTTGAACTCTCGGCGTCTTCGTGCGTGCTTGTGTGGGGCAGGTAGGGTTCAGACAAAAGTGCAGTACAGACCTGAAATTGACGGTTTGCGGGCAATCTGCGTTATGTCCGTCATTGTATACCATGCGCGGTTTACCGTGGGCGGCGACCGTATCCTTCAAGGTGGGTACCTTGGCGTCGATCTGTTCTTCTTGATCTCTGGCTTTCTGATCGGGGGGATTGTCACCAGCGAGTTGCGCGAGGGCAGATTTTCCCTTTGGAACTTCTACGAACGTCGGGCGCGTCGGATCCTTCCGGCGTTGGTTTGTGTTTTGGTGGCATCCTCTGTCGCCGCGGTACTGCTGATGACGCCCGCAGCGCTGCGTGAGTTTTCGCAGTCGTTGGTTTCGACGATTTTCTTCTTTTCCAATATCCATTTTCTTTTTCAGGACAGCTACACCGCCGCACCTAGCCAGTTGCAGCCGCTACTCCATACATGGAGTCTTTCGGTGGAAGAGCAGTTCTATCTTGTCCTGCCACTTGCCCTGCTTTTGTTGAGACGGCGCGCACAGTTTCAGATGGGCATCCTTAGCGTTCTGTCGGTGCTTTCCTTGATGCTTGCCAGCACTTTGGTGACGACAAACAATGCAGCAGCCTTCTTTTTGCCCTTCTCGCGGGCGTGGGAACTTTTGATAGGTGCGATCCTTGCGCAGGTCTTGCTTGACAGTGACAGGGTCGAACAGCCGTCGGCAGCGCGCTATCTGCCCAGCCTTGGCGCGGGGATTGTGGTGGTGTCGATTGCCTTTTTTGACGAGACCACACCGCATCCTTCCATCATCACACTCCTGCCGATACTTGGCGGAGTGCTGATCATCGGCTGGGCAAACCCTTGGGACCCGGCGACCCGGCTGCTTGCCAGTCGGCCGTTGGTCGCCGTCGGGCTGGCATCATATTCTCTTTATCTGTGGCATTTTCCGATCTTCGCCTTTCTGAGGATCGGCAATGACGGAACCGGCACATCCGGGTTGATGGTGTCGGGTATGGTGCTGACCGCAGTGCTTTCGGCCCTGACTTGGCGTTGGGTGGAACAACCGTTTCGACGACGCGACTCGGTGCCGCTCCGCATGTTCTATCTCTGGGCCGGTCTGCCACTTGTGGGTTCTCTTGTGCTTGCGACCGTCGTTCTCACTAGGCCGGTGGAAGGAGCTTACCCGTCTATTCCGTCCGACTTCTTTGCGAGCTTTGAGGTCTTTGAGCCAAGCACCGGTCCGGCCGATTGTATAGACCAGAACGGATTTATGAACCCGACTACGTGGTGCCAGCTTGGCGTCGACGGGTCGCGGCCAAGCTTTCTGCTGGTCGGTGACAGTCATGCTGAAGCTTTGGCTGCCAGCATTGACGCGGCGGCGCGGAAGATGGGTCTGTCGGGACGGCTCGTCGCTCGGTCAGGATGCCCGCTGCTTTTGGGGTTAGAGCCGCAGCGGGGCCAGCCGATGTCGCAGCAATGCGCGGACTTGGCAGAACGTGCCTTGGACTATGTCGAGAGAGAGAGTATCAAGACCGTCATCTTCGCGTCTCGCTGGAACTATTACACTTGCGGTGAACCCAAGCCGGATTGTGGCTTCACCCAGAATATCCGCGCGCTTGGGGGGGAATGGCCAGCAAGTCTAGCCGAAAGGACGCTGGTCCTTTCCATTGCACTGAACCAGACACTTGCGGCCTATCTGTCTTCAGGTGCCGAGTTGCATATTGTCACGCAAGTGCCCCATCAACTTCGTGACCCGAAGGAAGTGTTTGAGGCATATTTTGCCGGGCAGGATGATGCGCTGACTGCGATGGCTTTGCCAGTAGCGGACCATCAAGTCTTTGGAGCAGCCATCGGAGAGATGTTTAGGTCGGCAGTGGCTGTTTATCCTGATGTAGTGATCCATGATCCGGGCCGCGTTCTATGTGGAAAGGGAGGCATCTGCCGGATCGGGGCAGAATACGCGAGCTTCTATTCCGATGACGATCATCTCAGCGTTGGTTCTGCGACCGTAATGTCAGACTGGGCCCAAGGCATCTTGCGTTGAGTGACAGGCGGCATATCGACCCCTAACCCGTGCCCGTTGGCGTGCGTCAGCCACCGGCGACCGATGGTAACTTTGTCGGACCTGTCATTGTGGGTTCCTTGGACTCAACCGTCTTTGCCGAATACCCTGTGCCTGCCCGCCGCATGAGATCCTGAACAGCGGCCACATCTTCGTCTTCTGTCGCCTTGTCCAAGGCAACCAAAAGCGGCGTCAGACGCTGCAGCGGGAAGAAATCTTCGTGCGCCGACATGATTTTGGGATGCGCCGTTGGCCGGGCATCGGCGGAGATGAGCAATTCCTCGTAAAGCTTTTCGCCCGGACGCAGGCCGGTGAAGCGGATTGCTATGTCGCCGTCTTCCCCCTCGTCTTCTTCCATATAGGGGCGCAGACCGGACAGGGATGCCATTTGCATCGCCAGATCAAGGATGCGGACGGGCTGGCCCATGTCCAGAAGGAAAAGATCGCCGCCGCGGGCCATTGCGCTGGCCTG
The DNA here is from genome assembly GCF_029953595.1 of Fuscovulum ytuae. Classification (NCBI taxonomy): domain Bacteria; kingdom Pseudomonadati; phylum Pseudomonadota; class Alphaproteobacteria; order Rhodobacterales; family Paracoccaceae; genus Fuscovulum; species Fuscovulum ytuae. The sequence goes on from NZ_CP124535.1 coordinate 2,985,129, forward strand.
GATCACAAGTTGTGCCGCCTCGGGGATCGACATGAAATAGCGGGTGATGTCGGCATGGGTGACAGTGATCGGCCCGCCGGCCTGGATTTGCTGTCGGAACAGAGGGATTACCGACCCTGAAGAGCCCAGCACGTTACCAAAGCGGACCATGGAGATACGGGTATCGGTTTGAACTTCGGCGAAAGCCTGACAGACCATTTCTGCCAAACGCTTGGACGCGCCCATGATGTTGGTTGGACGGACAGCCTTGTCGGTGGAGATGAGGGTGAAGGAAGAGACACCTGCGGCAATGGCGGCCTCTAGCATGGTTTTTGTGCCGAAAACGTTATTTCGGACACCTTCGGCTACGTTTTCTTCTACCAGAGGCACATGCTTGTAGGCTGCGGCGTGAAAAACGGTATCGACAGTATGGCGCGCCAGTGTGTCGCGCAGGCGGCGTTCTGATTGGACAGAACCAAGGACCGGATGCAGGCGCGGGACGTTTGCCAGCGTGGCCGCAAGCGCCTGCAGCTCCATCTGAATCGTATAAAGCGCCACTTCGGACTGTTCGAAAAGGATGAGGTCGCGCGGTCCTTCGCGAAGGATCTGACGGCACAGTTCGCTGCCTATGGACCCGCCCGCACCCGTGACCATGACCACCTTGCCGTTGACGTTCGCGGACATCAGTTCCGGCACAGGAGCAACTGGGTCGCGGCCAAGGAGGTCTTCCTCGGATACATCGATGATGTCCGACATGCGCGCCTTTCCGGCGATGATATCTTCCATGTTGGGAACCGTGCGGACGCGCACATCAAGTTCGGCCATATGTTCGATAATCTCGCGCCGCAGAGATCGGGGTGCGCTCGGCATAGCGAGTAAGGCGAGGTCAATCCCAAAATTTTCGATCAGCAGGGGCATTTCCTTGGCTGAGATGACGCGGAGCCCGTTTACTTCACTTCCTTGGAGCGCAGGATTGTCATCTACTAGCGCCAGCGGCAAATAGTCATTGCCTCGGAGCAGCGAGGCGACGAGTTGCTGGCCCGACCTGCCAGCCCCATAGACGAGGACGGGTTTCAGGCCGCGCCGCAATTGGTGGCGAAAGAGTTCGCGCAAGAAGAAGCGCAATCCACCGACGGAGATCAGGGCGATCATCGCGTAGATGCCGGGGACGGAGCGTGGAACGGCCAGCGTGAGAAGCTGAGAGATGATGAAGAGAAACACCGCCGAAACCGCGATGCCCCGTCCGATGGTCATGAAGGCGCGGGACGAGATGTAGCGGATGACTGCCCGGTAGAAGCCTGTCACCGCAAAGACGAGGATCGTGACAGGCAGCGTCAGGCCTATGGCAATCCAGATGCGCGGATCGGACAGGAAGAAAAAGCTGTCATAGCGAAGGCCCATCGCAAGGATGAAGCTGCCGACAATGAGAAAGCTGTCCGCCGTGATCTGGAGCAGGCGTTTATGGATGCGTGAGAGTGACAGAAGGCGCACCAGTCCCGAACTGGTGGCGGAAGTTCTGGATTTCTGGGCGGGGTTAGATGGCATCCTGGCGGTCATCCTGAATCCACCACGTGGGCGACGGCGGCAATTTACAAAGGCTTGCGAAAAAAATTGTCACTGCACCACCTGTACCGGCTAAGCGACCACCACGGTCCTGCTCCTAATGAAACAAACTGCCCTCTGCGGCAAGACAAAAGGCCCCGGCATGTGATGCCAGGGCCTTCCATCATCCGAAAGATATAGGCCTTACGCCTCTTCCGTCTCCCCCTTCTTCTCAACGATCTCTTCGCCGGTTTCCTGATCGACCATCTTCATGCCGAGCCGGACCTTACCGCGGTCGTCGAAGCCGAGGAGTTTCACCTTCACTTCCTGACCTTCCTTCAGCACCTCGTTCGGGTGGTTCAGGCGCTTGTTGGCGATCTGGGACACATGGACCAGACCGTCGCGCTTGCCGAAGAAGTTCACGAAGGCGCCGAAATCGACCAGTTTCACCACACGACCCGTGTAGATATGGCCTTCTTCGGGTTCCGCCACGATCGACCAGATCATGTCATAGGCCTTCTTGATCGCATCGGCGGAGTTCGACGCGATCTTGATCACGCCGTCGTCGTTGATGTCGACTTTGGCACCCGAGGTTTCCACGATCTCGCGGATGACCTTGCCGCCCGAGCCGATCACTTCGCGGATCTTGTCGGTGGGGATGGTCAGCGTTTCGATCTTGGGCGCGTATTCGCTGAAGCCTTGCGGGGCGGACAGCGCCTTGTTCATCTCGCCCAGGATGTGCATGCGGCCATCTTTGGCCTGTGCCAGCGCCTGTTCCATGATCTCGGGCGTGATGCCCGCGACCTTGATATCCATCTGGAGCGAGGTGATGCCGTCGGCGGTGCCTGCGACCTTGAAGTCCATGTCGCCCAGGTGATCCTCGTCGCCGAGGATGTCGGTCAGCACAGCCCAGCGGCCATCGTCTTCGAGGATCAGGCCCATGGCCACACCCGCGACTGGTGCCTTCAGCGGAACGCCCGCATCCATCATCGACAGCGACCCGCCGCAGACGGAGGCCATCGAGGAGGAACCGTTCGATTCCGTGATCTCGGACACGACGCGGATGGTGTAGGGGAAGTCGGTCGGTGCGGGCAGGACGGCCTGAAGCGCGCGCCATGCCAGTTTGCCGTGGCCGATTTCGCGGCGTCCGGGGGAGCCGACGCGGCCCACTTCGCCGACCGAATAGGGCGGGAAATTGTAGTGCAGCAGGAAGTTCGACCGCGAATTGCCGTGCAGGGCGTCGATGATCTGCTCATCTTCACCGGTGCCCAGCGTGGTCACGACCAACGCCTGCGTTTCGCCACGGGTGAAGAGGGCCGAGCCATGGGTGCGCGGCAGGACGCCGGTTTCCGAGATGATCGGACGCACGGTCTTGTTGTCGCGCCCATCGATGCGCGCGCCGCCGGTGATGATATCGCCACGCAGGATGGAGCTTTCCAGCTTTTTGATCGCCGAGCCAAGGTTGATGTCGGCCTTGTCTTCGTCCGACAGCGCGGCCTTGATCGCATCCACGGCGGCAGAGATCGCGTTGGTGCGGTCCTGCTTGTCCTTGATGGCGAAAGCGGCGCGCATCTGGGTTTCGCCTGCGGCCTTCACGCGGGCGTAGAGGTCGGAATAATCCGGCGGCGAGAAGTCGAAGGGTTCCTTCGCGGCTTCTTCGGCAAGGTCGATGATCAGGTCGATGACCGGCTGCATCGCGGCATGGCCGAACTTCACCGCGCCGAGCATTTCGGCCTCGGTCAGTTCATAGGCCTCGGATTCCACCATCATCACGGCGTCCTTGGTCCCCGCGATGACGAGGTCGAGACGCTGATCCGGGTTGTTGCGCAGGTTCTGCAGATCGTCCACCGACGGGTTCAGAACGTATTCGCCGTTCGAGAAGCCGACGCGCGCCGCGCCGATCGGGCCCATGAAGGGCACGCCCGAAATGGTGAGGGCGGCAGAGGCCGCGATCATCGCCACGATATCGGGTTCGTTGTGCAGGTCATGCGACAGCACGGTCGCCATCACCAGAACTTCGTTCTTGAAGCCATCCACGAAGAGCGGGCGGCAAGGACGGTCGATCAGGCGCGAGGTCAGCGTTTCCTTTTCCGAAGGACGCGCCTCACGCTTGAAGAAGCCGCCCGGAATCTTGCCGGCGGCGTAGTATTTTTCCTGATAATGCACGGTCAGGGGGAAAAAGTCCTGCCCCGGCTTTGCCTGCTTGGCAAAGGTTACGTTGGCCATGACCGAGGTTTCGCCCAGCGTGGCGATCACGGTGCCGTCGGCCTGACGGGCAACCTTCCCGGTTTCCAGAGTGAGCGTTTCATTGCCCCACTGGATCGATTTCTTGATAACGTTGAACATCAGCGGATCCTATCTGAGGGTGTCCGGCCCCTGCCGGCCCCCCGTTTTCATGGCGGCCCCATTGCCGCCGCCCCCTATCCTTCGCATGTGGCCGGGGGCATGGCCTCACGTCGCAGATGGGGCGGCGCATACAGGAAAAGCGGGGCTTTGGAAAGGACGCAGATTCTTTCGCTTTGCCGTGCTGACGATAAGCAGATGTTAGGTTTTCCCGGCCAGCCTGCGCTGCATATGCAGGAGGACCGGATGCTTGACGGCCAATCAACACTCGACCAGCGCATCAATCTGCGGCAGGTGCTGGATCAGGCGATCCATGCGATCGTGCTGATCGATGATCGCAATAGCATCATCTATTTCAACGCCGCGGCCGAACGGCTTTGGGGCTATGACCGCGCAGAGGTGATGGGACAGAACGTCAAGATGCTTCTGCCCGTCGATATGCGCGGGCAGCACGATTCATGGGTGAACCGTCACCGCCGCACACAGGTGAACCACATCGTCGGATCGGCACGCGAGGTGCAGCTTGAACGCAAGGATGGGCGCAAGCTGTGGGTGTCATTGTCGTTGCTGCAGGTGCGCGGCGAAGAAGGGGCACAGAACTATGCCGCCTTCGTGCGGGACGTGACCGAAGACCGCAAGAACCGCATCGCCATTCGCCAGACGCTGGAAAGCACGATGGATGCGGTGGTGTCGATCGATGCCGAGAATACGGTCACCTTCTTCAACGCGGCGGCGGAAAAGCTATGGGGGTATAAGGCGGCCGAGGTGGTGGGCCAGAACGTCAAGATGCTGGTCCCGCCGCAAATGCAGGGCGATCATGACGGCTTCGTCAACCGCCACCGCAAAACAGGTGAGAATAGGATCGTCGGCACCAGCCGCGAAGTACCGATCTATCGCAAGGATGGTCAGATCAGCACGGCGATCCTGCTGTTGTCCCTGATCGATCTGGATGACGGCACGAAGCTATATACCGCCTTCCTGAAAGACATCACCGCGCAGAAGGCGATGGCAGGCCAGACGATCAAGGTGGTGCAGGATTTGCTGGGAAATATCATCCAGTTCAACCAACGCATCGGGTCCATCGCGCAGATGACGAACCTTCTGTCGCTGAACGCCTCGATCGAGGCGGCACGGGCGGGGGATGCGGGGCAGGGCTTTGCCATCGTGGCGCAGGAAATCCGCAAGCTGGCCAATCAGGTATCGGCCATCACGGGCGAGATTGAGGGGCTTGTCGAAAGCGGAAAGTCCACTGTTCAAGAAATGGGCAAGCAGTTGTGACAAAGAAAAACGCCCGCGCGTATGGCGCGGGCGTTCCTGTTTCGGCGGCTGGCCCTTTTAGCGGCGCAGGCCGAGGCGCGCGATGAGCGAGGCATAGCGCCCCTCATCCTTGGCCTTCAGATAGTCCAGCAGCTTGCGGCGCTGGGCGACCAGCATCAGAAGGCCACGACGCGAGTGGTTGTCCTTCTTGTGGGTCTTGAAATGCTCGGTCAGGGTCGCGATGCGCGACGACAGGATCGCAACCTGCACTTCGGGCGAACCGGTGTCACCTTCCTTGGTCGCGTATTCCTTGATCAGGCGGGTCTTTTCTTCGACGGTGATCGACATCGGATATCTCCTGTTAAGAGGGTGAAGGCACAAGCCGGGATGTCGTCCAGCAGGGCCGTTGAAACCGCAGCCTGAGTCGCAAGACATGGTGCGGATGCGGGCGTATAGGGGCAATCTGCCAGAAAGGAAAGCCCTTTTGCAGAAGGCCGCTGGTGGTTGTCTGAGCCTCAAAGCGCCGTTTACCAAAGGTGCAGATAGGGGCCAAGGCAGGCAGCCTTTTTGTGGAACCTTTGGGGTGATTCTGGCACCATCACATCTGTGGGTTGCATCGGGGGCGATGCGCAGGGTGTGGTCAGGGGTGTGGCATGTTGGCCTTGATGGGTCTTCTTGGTCTTTTGGCCGCCGGTGTCGCGGCGGATGCAGTTCTCAGCAGCACGGAAGAAGAGCCTGACACTGATGCCGACGGCGCGGCGGAGCAGGGCGATCTGTCCACGCCGGAAACCGTGCAGTCCGAATCCACGATGGCCGAAACCGCCGAGCTGGCGGCGGTGCAGTCGGCGCTGGCCGATAGCTATGTCGAAGAGGGCGTCGCCTTGTCCGACGACCTGCCCGACTTGCCCGATCCCGACTTGCGCCTGATGGGCACTGTCGGGGGCGACATTTTGAACGGCGGCGGGGGCGATGACACCTTGATGGGAGGTGACGGGCAGGACGCGCTGGCCGGTGCGGGTGGGAATGATTTGCTTTGGGGCGGTAGCGGCGATGACCAACTTGATGGGGCGGCGGGCGAAGATCTGCTGAATGGCCGTGCCGATGACGACCTGCTCAAGGGCGGTGCCGGGAACGATACGCTGCGCGGCGGTGTCGGGAATGACCAACTGGCAGGGCAATCCGGTGATGACCGGATGGCCGGGGGACAGGGCGATGACACAGTCTGGGGCGGCGAAGGCGACGATACGGCCTTGGGCGGCGCGGGGAATGATTGGCTGGATGGCGGCTGGGGCGATGATGCGCTGTCGGGTGGTGCCGGGAATGACACGCTGGATGGCGGCGCAGGGAATGACACGCTGAATGCCGGGACGGGCACCGATTTCCTAAATGGCGGCGACGGGGATGATCTGATGCGGCTGACAGGTGGGACCATCGCCACAGGGGGCGCAGGCGCGGATACCTTCACGCTAATGCCCGATACGCTGCAAGGCGGGCCTGCGACGGTGATGGATTACGATCCCTCGGCGGACCGTCTTGTCGTGGTTCTTGATCCATCCGACACCGCCCTGCCGCCCGAGGTTGCGGTGCAGGATGACGGGGCGGATGCCTTGGTCCTTGTCGATGGCGATGTGGTGGCGCGGGTTCTTGGCGCGGCGGGATTGCGGGCGGATCAGTTGATCCTTCAATCGGCCTGAGTGAAGAAGGGCAGGAAGGCATCCAGCACGGCCTGCGGGTTTTCCTCCATCACGAAATGGCCTGAGTCACAGGACGTGTCTGTTACCTGATCGGCCCAGCGCCGCCAGATACCTGCCGGATCGCCCGTCCGGGCGGGAAAGCCGTGGCGACCCCAAAGGAAATGCAGCGGTGCCGTAATGCGGTGGCCTGCCGCACGGTCGGCGATATCCTGCGCGCGGTCAGTCGTGGCCCCGGCGCGGTAATCGGCGCACATGGCATGGATGCGGGCCTTGTCCTTCGCCTGCGCGCGATAGGCGGCCAGAGAAGCAGGCGGGAACGCATCCAGCGATTTGGCCAGCGTCCAGCCTTGCAGCGTATGGTCCAGCCATGCCACGGGGTCAGAGCCGATCATCCGTTCAGGCACCGGGGCAGGTTGGGCAAGGAAGGTCCAATGCCATGCCGACATGGCAAGGTCATAGCCCCATGCATCCCAATATTCCGCCGTTGGCGCGATTTCGATGATGCCCAGCCGCCGCACACGCGCGGGATGGTCCAGTGCAAGGCGATAAGACACCCGCGCGCCCCGGTCATGCCCAAGGATATGGGCCGCTGGCAGGCCAAGGTGATCCATCAGCGCGACGATATCGTTCGCCATCTGCCGTTTGGAATAGGCATCGTGGGCGGCATCGTCCGGGGGCGCATCGCTTTGCCCATAGCCGCGCAGATCGGGGATGATGACGCGGAATCGCTCTGCGAAGGCGGGGGCCACGTGGTGCCAGCAAAGGCCGTTTTGTGGAAAACCGTGCAAAAGGATCAGGGGATCGCCCGCCCCTGCCTCCTGCATCGAAAGGGCGATGCCGGGCAGGGCGATGCGGCGGCGGGTGAAACCGGGGATTTCGGTCATGGCCAAAGCTCCGGTTGCTGCTCATAGCCGATATAAAGCGGATGTTTCGGATGGCCGTCCTTTGACAGGCCAAGGGTGTAAAGGGGGCGCCCGGTGGCGCGCAGCAGCGCCTCGACCTGCGGGCCACGGTTCAGATGCGTGCCATGCGTGCCCCATGCGCAAAGGATGCGGTCGGCCCAATCGGTGGCGCTATCACGGATGGCGTCGTCGTTGCCGGGGCCGACTGGATCGGGCTGTGCGCGCATGACGCGCGGGTCGGTGGCGCGGAAGGCGAATATATTTGTCACGCGGAATGACCCAAAGCCCAAGGCGCGGGCGCGGCGTTCGCAGCGTTCCACTGTAGGGTCGTTTTGGAATTCGGTCGCGGTGGAGGGGTTGAGCATGACGAAAAGCGCCCTCTCGCCCGCCGGGTTCCAGACGCGGGTCAAGAGATAGCGGTAAGACTCGCAGGGTGAATAGACGGCGGTGGAGGCGGCGTCGCCCTTCTGGTGGTGGCGGGTGATCATTCGGTTTTGCCTTTGGCTGGCCGCTGGGGGCATTCAGCCCCGTTTGCCACGGTTCTTGAACCAGTGGCGAGCCGTGGCACACCCCCTGAGAGTATTTTTCCCAAGATGAAGTTGGAAGAGGTCAGTTGAAGACCCGCGACGGGTGCAGTTCGCCCGCCTGATAGCGGCCTATTGCGATGGCGCGGCCTTGATGGCTGGCCCAGACCTCGGTCCCCCATTCGATGCCAGAGGCGATAACCATCCCGGGATTGCCGTTCTTGATGCGCGCCGCGCCCTCTGGCGTGGCGGTCACTTGCGGCAGGTCGTCCAGCGCGATTTCCAGCGGTTTGAGGTGGGTGTCGAGTTCTGGGCTTTGGGCCAATTGGTCAATCATTTCCATGGTGATCCCGTCTTCGGCATGGAAGGGGCCGGACCATTCCCGCCGCAGCCAAAGAACATGGCCAAGGCAGCCAAGCGCCGCGCCCAGATCGCGGGCGATGGACCGGACGTAGCCGCCTTTGCCGCAGACCATTTCCAAAAGCGCATGGTCGGGATCGGGGCGTTCGATCAGTTCAAGGCTGTCAACCCAAAGCGGGCGAGGGGCGAGGTCAAGCCTTTCGCCCTCACGGGCAAGGTCATAAGCGCGTTCGCCATCCACCTTTACGGCGGAAAACTGCGGCGGGACCTGTTCGATCTGACCCCGGAAGGCGCCAAGGGCGGCGCGTAGCGCGTCGTCCGTGGGGCGGGTGGCGGCGGTCGCGATGACATCGCCTTCGGCATCGTCGGTGGTGGTGGCGGCCCCGAAGCGGACCATGAAACGATAGCATTTCAGCGCATCGGTGATGTGCGGGACGGTCTTTGTCGCCTCGCCCAGCGCCACGGCCAGAACGCCCGTTGCGGCGGGGTCCAATGTCCCGGCATGGCCTGCCTTCTGGGCGGCCAGCGCCCATTTCACCTTGTTCACCACAGCGGTGGAGGTGATTCCGGCGGGCTTGTCCACGATCAGCCAGCCTGAAACCGCCCTGCCCTTTTTCCCGCGCGCCATGCTTGCCTCCGTCGGTGAAGGCGGCCTGCTAGCGAAGCGCCGCGCGCGCGTCAACCTTGCGGCTGTGTGATTGCTCTTTAACTTAGTGGCGTTCCCCTGCTATCCCTGCGCGCATGAACTGGAACTTGCCGAATATCCTGACGGTGATCCGTCTTCTGGCGGCGCCCGGTGTGGCGGTGATGTTCCTTTATTTCCATCGGCCTTGGGCAGATTGGCTGGCACTGGCGCTATTTGTCAGCGCGGCGGTGACGGATTGGTTTGATGGCTATCTGGCCCGCGCATGGAAGCAGGAATCGAAATTCGGCGCGATGCTGGACCCGATTGCCGATAAGGCGATGGTGGTGATCGCGCTGGTCATTATCACGGGCTATTCGGGGATGAACCCGTGGCTGATCCTGCCTGTGACGGCGATCCTGTTCCGTGAAGTGTTCGTTTCCGGCCTGCGCGAATTCCTTGGGTCCACGGCTGGGCTTTTGAAGGTGACGAAGCTGGCCAAGTGGAAGACGACCGCGCAGATGGTGGCAATTGCGGTCCTGTTCCTTGGCACGGGGTTGGAACATGTGGAAGGCATCGCCCGTCAGGGCCTGACGGTGGAACAGTATGCAGATCTGGTTAGCCAAGGGCTGGCCGATCCGATCCGGTCTTGCGGGACGCGGGGCTGTTCGTCTTATGCGACGCTGGTGGGGCTGGTGCTGATCTGGATTGCGGCGGTGCTGACGCTGGTCACCGGGTGGGATTATTTCCGCAAGTCGCAGCCCTATCTGAGGGATGGCACATGATCGATGTCCTTTATTTCGCATGGGTGCGGGAACGGATCGGCCTGCCAAAGGAACGGGTTGAGACTTCGGCAGCGACTGTGATGGAGCTGGTGGAAGAGTTGCGGGCGCGGGAAGACCGCTATGAGATGGCCTTTGCCGATTTGGCCAGCCTGCGCGTTGCATTGGATCAAGAGCTTTCGTCCTTTGACGCCCCCTTGGCGGGGGTGCGCGAGGTGGCGTTTTTCCCGCCAATGACGGGGGGCTGACGCATGCGCATCGCGGTGCAGGAAGCGGCCTTTGATCTGGGCGATGAGGCGCGGGCTTTTGCGGCGGGCGCAGGTGGCGCGGGCGCGGTTGTCACCTTCACGGGCGTGGTGCGTGGCGATGGAGCTATGGCCGCGATGGAGATCGAACATTACCCCGGCATGACTGAAAAGGCGATTGCCGGGATCGCGGCGCAGGCGATGGAGCGCTGGGCCCTGATCGACGCGCTGGTGATCCATCGGCATGGGCGACTGGCGGTGGGTGAGGCGATCATGATGGTGGCCACCGCCGCGCCGCATCGGGCCGATGCTTTTGCGGCGGCAGAATTCCTGATGGATTACCTGAAATCCCGCGCCCCCTTCTGGAAGAAAGAGATCGGGGCCGATGGCGCGGCATGGGTTGCGGCCAAAGAGGCCGATGAGGCGGCGCTTACCCGCTGGTGAAGCGGGTCTTGTAGGCGGGCTGCCGGTCGCCAGGCATCGGATCTGCCAGATAGACGGCGCGTGCGATGGCGCGGGCAAGGCAGCAGGCGGCGGCGTGACCAAGGGCGAAGCTGTCAGCCACCGGATCGGACAGAGGCCGCGCGCCCGTGCTTGCTGCAAAGACCAGATCGCCATCCAAGAGCGTATGGGAAGGGACAAGCGCGCGCGCCATGCCATCCTGTGCGGCTGTGGCAAGCCGCCGGCATTCGGCCTGCGTGAGCACGGCATCCGTGGCGACGATGGCGATGGTGGTGGCCTCTCCCATCCTTTTCATGGGCGGGGGTTCGTGGCCGGGGTCATGGTTGGGGGCAGGGCCTTTGCCGCCGAATTCATCTCCCATCTCCCACGGGGCGGCCCAGAAATGCGGGCCGTCCCCCACGGTTGCGGAACCCAGCGCGTTCACCGCGACCACCGCACCCACCATATGCCCTGAGGCGAGGATGGCAGAGGCGGAGCCAAGGCCCCCTTTCCAGCGCCCCGTCAGCGCGCCATAGCCCGCGCCAGCGCTGCCCAAGGCGGGGGTATCTGTTGCGGCGGCCAGCGCGGCGCGGCCAAGGGCGGAATAGGGGTTGCGGTCCCAGTCTTTAGCCCCGCCATTCAGCAGGTCGAACAGGATTGCGCCGGGGACGATAGGGACGCGCTGATCGCCCACGGCAAAGCCGCGCCCCTGCGCGCGCAGCCCATCGGCCACGCCGGAACAGGCATCCAGCCCGAAGGCCGACCCGCCTGACAGGACGAGCGCATCCACCTGCTGCACCAGACGGTCCGGGGCAAGAAGGTCCGTCTCACGCGTTCCCGGTGCGCCGCCCATGACGTTGACGGCGGCGGTGAAGGGGCGGTCAGCGGTCAGAACCGTGACGCCTGACCGCAAGTTGGCGTCATGGGCGTTGCCGAGGCGCAGCCCTGCGAGATCGGTGATGAGATTGCGGGGGCCGGGGCGCATGGTGCTAGCGGCCCAACCGGATGCGCGTGATTGTCCATGGTGACGACGGCGTCATGGGGTCCCCCTTCCTGCCCTAGGGGTGGCACGTCATCAGACAGGCCGCAAGCGAAACGGGCGACCTCCGAAGGAAGGCCGCCCGTCCCGCCAAAAGGTGCCGTCGGAGGATCGGCACCAGAGAAATTGTTCAGAAGTCGAAGATGTCGCGCAGAAGCGATTTCCGCTTCTTCGGGTAATGGCCGTGGCGGCGGTAATATTCATCATCGTTGTGATCGTCGCTGTCCCATTTGCCACGGGCATAGCCCTGTTGCGGGTAGGGCTGCCCCTGCGGAAAGCCGGGTTGCGGCGGCGGGGCGTAGCCCTGCGGCTGCGGCGGGGGCGGCGGTGCTGCTGCTTTGGCCGGGCCCGCGCCTTCGCCTGCTCGTTCGATGATCTTGTCCAACTCGCCCCGATCCAGCCAGACGCCCCGGCATTTCGGGCAATAGTCGATTTCAACCCCATTGCGATCGGCCATGACGAGGGTTTCGTTATCCACCGGGCATTGCATGGGGCCTACTCCTTTTTCCATCGGGTCTCGGTCGAAGATGGGCACGATATGCTGCGCCGCAAGTCGGTCGAGCAAAGATTTGCCGGGCTGGGCACCCCGGAACGTGCAGGTGTGGGGGGTAAATCGGCCTGGATCGGGCGAGCAGGGCTTGACGGGAACATATTCAAACGTGCTTTTAGCATTGAACGAACCCCAGCGCCGGGAGCGCAACGTGCCGAATTTCCTGATCCGACTGACCGCCTTGATCGCCCTTCTGGGCCTTGCCGCCTGTGCCGACCGGCCAAGCCGCGAAGCCCCGCCCGCGCCGGAACCGCAAGTGCCTGCGCATTATCAGGCCGTGCAGGATGGCGAATACGTGATCCCGGCGGTCGAGCCGCTGCATCTGTTCGGGGCGAACCCGCGCACCGAGGTGGCCTATGCCGGGTCGGAAGAGCCGGGGACCATCGTCGTCGATACCTATGCCCGCGTCCTGTATCACGTGCAGGAAGGGGGGCAGGCGATGCGCTATGGCATCGCTGTGGGGCGTGAGGGGATTTCGTTCCGTGGCACCGGCTATGTCGGGCGCAAGCAGGAATGGCCGTCGTGGCAGCCGACCGCCAACATGATCCGCACCCGGCCCGATCTTTATGCCGATTACGCCGCTGGTTTGCCGGGTGGCTTGGACAATCCTTTGGGCGCGCGGGCGCTGTATCTGTATCGCGGCGGGCGGGACACGATGTTCCGAATCCATGGCACGATCGACAATGCCTCGATCGGGCGGGCAACCAGTGCGGGGTGCATCCGCCTGTTCAATCAGGATGCCATCCACCTGTTCGAGAATGCCGAGATCGGGGATCGCATCGTGGTGCGGACGGCTGAGGAAAGCCTAGCCGCCGAAGGTCCTTATATGGACGACGCCTATGGTCGCGCCGTGCCGGACACGCCGGAAAACCGCGCGCAGTTCCAAGCCGACCAAATCGCCATCGCCGAGGCCGAGGCGCAGCGGGTGGAAAACGAACGCCTTGCCGCCGAGGCTGCGGCGGACCAGGCTGCCAAGGACGAACGCCGTCGCCTGCGCATCTGCCGCAATCGCGGCATCGATCAAACGGAATGCCCGACCTTGGCCGAACTGACCGGGGAAGCGGTTGCCGTTCCGGCAAGCTGATCCCGCCTAACGGAAAGCAGAAAGGGGCACCCGCCGGGGTGCCCCTTTTTGTTGCGCGGACCCGTCAGGTGATGATGACGTAATCTTTCAGCGTGGTTTCCACGACTTCCCATGTGCCGTCGAAACCGGGGCGGATGATATAGCTGTCGCCCCCCTTCAGGTGGGTCACGCTGCCGTCTTTGTCCGTCAGGATGGAATGGCCGGAATGGATATGGACATATTCCCATTCGCTATAGGACATCTTCCACTTGCCGGGGGTGGATTGCCACAGGCCGGAATAGATGTTGCCGCGTTCCTCGATGCTCCATGTCGTGTGGACGGGATCGCCGGAAATTACCTTGGCCGGATCGGGCCTTTCGACCTCGGGCGTGATGCCGTCGCGGATGACGCGCTGGATATTGGACATGGGTTCCCCTCTGTGATGCCCGCTTGTCTGATGCCGGAATGGGAGGGTACGGCGTGGCGCGGGTCAAGCCCTTTGGTGGGGCCGTAAAGGCAGGGTCATGCCGCGACGCAGCGATGACAACTTGCCGTCCCGGCGCGGCTGTGCCTCTATATCGGGCAGATTGTGAATGGAGACGCCCATGAGCGCGACCGCCCCCACCCGGCCCGTGCTGCCGCCCGATATCAAGGCCCGCAAGGGCGGCGTGCCGCTGGTGGTGTTGACAGCCTATACCACACCGATGGCGCGGCTCGTCGATGCGCATTGCGACATCGCGCTGGTGGGGGATTCGGTGGGCATGGTGCTGCACGGGATGCCATCGACCCTTGGCGTCACGCTGGAGATGATGATTCTGCATGGCCGCGCCGTGGTGCGCGGGCTTTCAAAGGCGATGGCGGTGATCGACATGCCCTTTGGAAGTTACGAGGAAAGCCCGGCGCAGGCCTATCGCAATTCGGCCCGGCTGATGGCCGAAACGGGGGCCCCGGCGGTAAAGCTGGAAGGTGGCCAGCACATGGCCGAAACCATCGCCTTCCTGACGGCGCGCGGGGTGCCGGTGATGGCACATGTGGGGCTGACACCGCAGGCGGTGAACACCTTGGGTGGATACAAGGTTGTGGGCCGGGATGATGAGGCCGCGCGTGTCATGGCCGATGCCAAGGCCTGCGAGGCGGCGGGGGCCTTTTCCATCGTGCTGGAAAAAGTGCCGGTCGGTCTGGCCGCGCGAATCACGCAGGACCTATCCATCCCAACCATCGGGATCGGCGCGGGGGTGGACTGTGACGGGCAGGTTCTGGTCATTGATGACATGCTGGGGATGTTCACGGCCTTTCGCCCGAAATTCGTCAAGCGCTATGCCGAATTGGGGGCTGCGGCGGATCAGGCCATCGCGGCCTATGCCGAAGAGGTGCGGTCGCGGGCCTTTCCGGGGCCGGAGCATGGCTTTGCGGATCAGGTGAAATCTTGACGGTAATCATCCGCACGGTGGCCGAACTGCGCGAGGTCGTGCGCAGCTGGAAGGCCGAGGGGCATCTGGTGGGCGTCGTACCCACCATGGGCGCATTGCATGACGGTCACCTCAGCCTTGCGCGGCGGGCCAAGGCGGAATGCGGGCGGGTGATCACGACGATCTTCGTGAACCCCAAACAGTTCAACAACCCCGATGACCTGAAGAAATATCCGCGCAGCGAGGATGCCGATGCCGCCCTTCTGCGTTGGGTCGGGGTGGAGGTGGTGTTCTGCCCGTCCCCGGAAGAGGTCTATCCCGAAGGCTTCGTGACGACCGTGTCGGTGGGCGGGGTGTCGGAACCCTTGGAAGGCGCGTTGCGGCCGGGGCATTTCGATGGTGTGGCGACTGTGGTGGCCAAGTTGTTCGGGATGACGCAGGCGGATCGGGGCTATTTCGGGCAGAAGGATTGGCAGCAGTTGCAGGTGGTGCAACGGCTGGTGGCCGACCTGAACTTGGCCGTCACGGTTGTGGGCTGTGAAACGGTGCGCGATCCTGACGGGTTGGCCATGTCATCCCGCAATGTGCGGCTGACGGCAGCGGGGCGGCAACGCGCGCCCGCGCTTTATGCCGCGATGCTGGCAGCGGCGCGGGATGTGCGGTCGGGTCTGCCGCAAGATCAGGCAATGGCCAAGGCGGCGGCGGCGGTGATGGCCGAAGGCTTTGAAAGCGTGGAATATATCGAGCTGCGCGATGCCGAAACGCTGGGTGCTGTGGTCGATTTGGGCCGCCCTATCCGAATGCTGGCCGCGGCATGGCTGGATGGCGTGCGGCTGATCGACAATATCGCGGTGTGACGTCTAAGCCAGCAGGTCGCGCAGCACCAAGGCCATGACCTTGGCGCTGTCGGCCATATCCTGCACCCCCACCCATTCATCCGGCTGATGCGCCAAATGCAAAAGCCCCGGCCCATAGGCGATGCAGTTCTTCAGGCGACCGATGCGGTCGATATGCTTCTGGTCATAGGTGCCGGGGCTGACCACGTAATCGGCCACCTGACCCAGCACCCGTTCGATGGCCGCAGCGGTGGACCTGACCACGGGCGCGTCGCGATCTGTCATCACGGGCTGCACCTCGAACAGGTCGCGGATTGTGTAGCGGAAACCGGGGCGGCGGGCCTGCACCCGGTCCAGCATGGCACGCATTTCGGCCTTCACCTCTTCCACCGCCTCTTCGATCAGGAAACGGCGATCAAGGACGATGCGGCAGCGGTCGGCCACGCAAGGGGCGGGCAGGGCGGTAGAGCCTTCTGGCGGTTCGGGTTCACCACCATGGATGGAATTGATGTTCAGCGTAGATTGCCGCGCCTGTGGCGGCACCACGGGCATGGCGGTGGTCCGGGTTTCCAGCATTGGGTAGAGGTGATCCTCAATCTCTTCCAGCACCGCGCCCATATGGCGGATCGCACTGTCGCCAAGAAACGGCATGGAGCCATGTGCGATACGGCCATGGGTTTCCACCTCGGCCCACCAGACGCCGCGATGGCCAAGGCAGATGCGATCCTTGTGCAGCGGTTCGGGGATGATGACATGCTGCACACGGTCCGGCGCGAAATATC
Organism: Fuscovulum ytuae; assembly: GCF_029953595.1. Classification (NCBI taxonomy): domain Bacteria; kingdom Pseudomonadati; phylum Pseudomonadota; class Alphaproteobacteria; order Rhodobacterales; family Paracoccaceae; genus Fuscovulum; species Fuscovulum ytuae. The sequence continues at coordinate 3,001,499 of NZ_CP124535.1, forward strand.
CCCGCTCGGCCAGATAGGCGACACCACCGTAACCGCCTGATTCTTCATCTGCCGTAGCGCTGATTTCGATACTGCCCCGCCAATCGGGGGTGGTGGCGAGGAAGGCCTCAACCGCGATGACGCTGGCCGCAAGCCCGCCCTTCATGTCGCAGGCGCCACGGCCATAGATACGGTCGCGGTCGAGTTCGCCGCCAAAGGGATCGCGGGTCCAGCCATGGCCCACCTCGACCACGTCATGATGGCTGTTGAAATGCACGCAATCGCCCGCGCGGCCCGAATCTATTCGCGCAACCATGTTCCAGCGGGGAAAGGCGTCGCTGTCGCCGGGGGCACCTGTGGCGCGGATCAACTCCACCGTCCAGCCCTGCGCCATAAGGCGGGCGGCGAGGTAATCGCAAATCTCACGGTAATTCCGCCCCGGCGGGTTCAGCGTCGGGATACGGATCAGGTCCTGCGCCAGCCCGATCAGGGCGGTGCGGCGGTCGTCGATTGTCTGGATCAAGGCGTCCGTCATGCCCCAATGGTGGGTGCAGCGCGGCCTTCTGCCAAGGGGAAAGCTTGCGAAGCCGTGCAGGCAGGGCCACATTGGTGACGTAGGATAGGGGTTTTGCGACATGGTCGCCTTCTTCAAGCTGGCGCTGTTCGGCTATATCGCCTTGACGATCATCTATTGGCTGCTGGCCCTCTACTTCCGGTCGGTCGAGAGGGAGAGGCTTGAAAAGGAATATGACCATGGCGGCATTCCCGGCACGCGCGATGGCCATGTGGCACAAGGCCTAGCTGCATATGAGCGCAGCCTGCGCAGGCGGTTGATCGGTCTGGTCTTCGTCATTCCCACGGCGGTGGTAATCGCCTTGGTCTGGATTTTGAATTTTTCCTGAGGCAGCAATGCGTTATCTGAAATGGACCGTCCTTGTCACGCTGGCGCTCTTGGTGTTTTCCTTCCTGCATTACACCCTGCCGCAGACCGATATCGTGCGCATCGTGGGCACCGAAAACCGCCGCATGGATCTCGGCGAGAATAGCTGGTTCTGGGCCTCGCCCGATGTGGGGACGGCGCCCAGCAACAGCCGAGACATCTTTTTCATCAATGCCGTCTATCCCGATGGCAGCACGATGGAATACCGCAACGAAGATACGGGCTGGGGCTGGCCGCCCTATTTCAAGATGGACAGCTCCTCGCTCAATACCTCGGCGAAGGAATTGCAATCGACGGCGGATGCGCCGAAATGGGTGGCGGTGACGCATTACGGTTGGCGCAATCAGCTGTTCACGATCTTTCCCAATGCCATTTCCCTGCGGCTGGTTGATGGGCCAGAGGCGCGGATTATTCCTTGGGTCAATATTGTGATCCTGTCCTTCCTTGCCTTTGTCCTTTTCATGGCTTGGCGCATGTGGGCGCAGTTCAAGGAGCGGATGATCGAACCCGCCGTGATTGAGGCGCAGGAAACGCTTGATGATCTGGACCGCAGGGCCGATCGCGCCAAGGCGGGGATCGGCGGCTGGTTCAACCGCCTGTTCGGGCGGAAGTAGGTGGGTTAAGCGCGACCTTTCTCTTCAGCTTGGAAAAAATACTCAAAAAATCAAACATCTGACATCTCGCGCGCGGCGCGGATCAGGTCGGCGGCGCGTTCAGCGATCATGATTGTAGGGGCATTCGTGTTTCCTCCGATCAGGCGTGGCATCACACTGGCATCTACCACACGAAGCCCTTCCAAACCCTTAACGCGCAGGTCGGGGTCCACCACCGCCATCGTATCGCGGCCCATCCGGCAGGTGCCGACAGGATGATAGATTGTGTCGGCGCGGGCGCGGATATCGGCTTCAAGCCCGGCATCGCTGTTGTCATGGGGATAGAGGCGCTGCCCACGCCACGGTGCGAGGGCGTCAGCGGACATTGCCTGTTCCAGCAGGCGGACCCCTGCCTTGAGCGTGGCGAGATCGCGGGGATCGGACAGGAAGTTCGGATCGATGCGCGGGGGGCTCGCGGGGTTGGCGTCGCGCAGGCCGACATGGCCACGGCTTTCGGGACGCAGCAGACAGACATGCGCCGACCAGCCATCTGCAAGATGGATGCGGCGCATGTGGTCATCCACGATCGCCACGACGAAATGCACTTGCAGATCAGGTATTTGCAGGTCGGGGCGCGACATGAGGAAGGCCCCGCCTTCCGCCCCCGGCGTGGTCAGGACGCCCGTTCCATGTTCGCGAAACGGCCGCCAGCCGCGCAGCAGGCGCATCAGGCCCGCCGGGTTGAACCCCACCACATCAGGGCGGGGAGAGCGCCAGATAAGCGTATGATCCAGATGATCCTGAAGGTTTCGCCCCACACCTGGCAGGGCATGGGCAACGGGGATGTTATGGGCGCGCAACTCTTCTTCCGGGCCGATCCCAGAGAGGAGGAGGAGTTGGGGCGACCCGAATGCCCCCGCCGAGAGGATCACCTCGCGCCGGGCCTTCAACGAGAGGCGGCGGTTTTTCTGCTTTGCGATCAGTCCCTTGGCGCGGTTTCCATCAAGGACGATCCGCTCTGCCCGCGCATGGGTCAGGACGGTCAGGTTGGGGCGGCTCATCACCGGATGCAGGAAGGCTGCAGCGGCCGAGCAGCGGCGGCCTTTGCGGGGGCCGGTATGGAATTGGGTGACCTGATAAAGACCCGCGCCGAACTGAGTTTCGCCGTTGAAATCGGGGTTTTCGGGCAGCTGAATATCCGCCATCGCCTGCACGAAGGCGTGGGTGATGGCGTGGGGGCTTTGCTGATCAGTGACTTGAAGCGGACCTTCGGCATTGTGCAAGGGGCCAACGGCCGCGGAATTTCCTTCTGATTTCAAGAAGTAAGGCAGGACCGACTGCCAATCCCAACCATCGGCGCCAAGGTCGGCCCACTGGTCGTAATCTGATGGATGACCGCGCACATAAAGCATGGCGTTGATGGCAGAAGACCCGCCAAGCGCTTTTCCCCGTGGTTGATAGCAGCGCCGATTGTTCAGATGCGGCTGCGGTTCGGTGCGGAAGGCCCAGTTATGCAGCCGGGGCCTGCCCGAAACCATGGCGGCGACCATGGCTGGGGTGTTGATGAGAAAGGATTTTCCCTGCCCCCCTGCCTCGATCAGGCAGACGGTGATGCTGGGGTCTTCCGACAGGCGGGCGGCCAGCACGGCGCCTGCGGAACCGCCTCCGGCGATGATGTAATCGTACTCCATACGTCCCCCGCGATCTGAGGTTAAGCTATTCGCAGAACGGAGAAATTTGGAAGAGGAACCTTGCGGCGGTTGTGCCCTGTTTTGTGCCGCCTTTTGTGCAGCAAAGTGTGCATACAAATTTGGGCAGATTCACTGTGCAAAACGTGGTTAAAGGTGCGCTGATGCGTAGGATGGGCAATATTGCCCATCCCGCATTCAGGATCACCCCCGCAGCGTTCCGCCCGTGGCCTTGGTCACCTTTTCGATGATCTTGGCAGAGACGGCCTCGATCTCGGCCTCGGTCAAGGTCTTTTCGCTGGGTTGCAGCCGCACGGTCAGGGCGATGGATTTCTTGCCCGGTCCCATCTGTGCCTCGGCCTTGTCACCCGTGAACTGGTCGAAGAGGCGGACGCTTTCGATCAGCACCTTGTCCGCGCCCTGCGCGGCGTTGATCGCAACCAGCGCCTCAACCCCCTTGTCCACGACGAAGGCGAAATCGCGATCCACCGCTTGCAGGTCGCTGATCGTCAACGCCGGGCGGGTGGGTGTCTTGACCTTGGGCATGGGGACGTTGGCGACAAGGATGGTGAAGGCCACGGCAGGCCCCTTGACGCCCATGGCAGACAGGATGCGGGGATGCACCTCGCCAAAACTTGCCAGCGTGTTGGGGCCAAGCCCGATCACGCCGGACCGACCCGGATGCCACCACGCGGCCACCTTGCGGGTGATCTGCGTGCGTGCGGGTGCGCCGAGGGCGGCCAGAACCGCCTCGGCATCGGCCTTGGCATCGAAGACATCCACCGGGCGGCGGCTGCCAAAGGGATCGCGCGGGGCGCTGTAGCCGACCAGCAGGCCAGTTGCCTGCAAATGCTGTTCGCCCGGCTCGCCGCCATGGAAGGCGGGGCCAATCTCGCACAGCGCAAGGTCGGCAAAGCCGCGTGCCTGATTGCGGGCGGCGGCGCGCAACAGGCCGGGCAGCAGATCGGGGCGCAGATGCGTCATTTCCGACGAGATCGGGTTGTCCACCCGCACCGCATCGGACCCGCCGCCGAAGAGCGTGGCGGCCTCGGCGTCGATGAAGCTGTAGGTGACGCATTCATTGTAGCCCAGCGCCGCCAGCGTGCGGCGTGCGGCCTTTTCACGGGCCTGAAGCGGCGTGAGGATCGGCTTTGGCACGCCTGCCTGCAGACGCCGCAGGGGCTTGCCTTCCAGTTTGGTCAGGCTGGCAACGCGGGCGACTTCTTCGACGAGATCAGCCTCGCCCAGAATATCGGGCCGCCATGTGGGGGGGGTTGCCATGTCGCCGTTCAGGGTGAAGCCCAGCGCTTCGAGCGTGCGGCGCTGTTCTGCCTCGGGGATATCCATGCCCACCAGCGAGATGACGCGGGCGGGATCAAGCTTGTAGGCGCGCGAGACGTCCGGCACCGCACCATCCAGTGCCAATTCGGACGGTTCGCCGCCGCAAAGGTCGATGATCATCTGGGTGGCAAGGTCCAGACCCGGCAAGGTGAAGGCTGGGTCCACCCCGCGTTCAAAGCGGTAGCGGGCATCGGAATTGATCTTCAGCGCGCGGCCCGTGGTGGCGATGGTGATTGGGTCCCAATAGGCGGATTCAAGGAAGACATCGGTGGTGGTTTCGGTGCAGCCCGACACCTCGCCCCCCATGATGCCGGCAAGCGATTCTGGGCCATTGTCATCGGAAATGACCATCATGCCGGGCTGAAGCCGGTAGGTCTTGCCATCAAGCGCGAGCAGTTCCTCGTCCCCTTGGGCGGGATGGATGCGCAGGGGGCCATGCACCTTGGCGGCGTCGAAGACGTGCAAGGGGCGGTTCAGCGCGAAGGTGAAGAAATTGGTGATATCGACCAGCGCCGAGATCGGGCGCAGGCCGATCGCGGTCAGCCGCGCCTGAAGCCAAGCGGGTGAGGGACCGTTTTTGACGCCCCGGATTAGGCGGCCCGCGAAGAGGGGGCAACCCTTGGCCTTCAGCGCCGGGTCAATCTGCACGGTGACGGGTGACGCGAAGCTGCCCTTGATCGCCGGGATGTCCAGCGGTTTCAGGGTGCCAAGGCCCCGCGCCGCAAGATCGCGGGCCAGCCCGCGCACGCCCAGCGCATCGGGGCGGTTCGGGGTGATCTTGATGTGGATCATCGGATCCACCACTTCGGGCCGGTTCTTGGCCAGCCAGTCGGCGAATTTCTCGCCCACCTCGCCCGAGGGCAGTTCGATGATGCCGTTATGTTCGTCAGACAGTTCCAGCTCGCGTTCCGAGGCCATCATGCCGTGGGATTCCACGCCCCTGATCTTGCCCACGCCCAGCGTGACGTCGATGCCCGGCACATAGTCGCCCGGCTTGCACAGGACGACGGTGATACCTGCGCGGGCATTGGGCGCGCCGCAGACGATTTGCTTTTCGCCTTCATCCGTCAGGACGCGGCAGACGCGCAGCTTGTCGGCATCGGGGTGCTGTTCGGCATGCAGCACACGCGCGATGGTAAAGGGGGCGAGTTTGGCGGCGCGATCCGACACCTCTTCGACTTCCAGACCAAGATCGGTCAGGGCGTAGAGGATCTCGTCCAGCGTGGCCGTGGTGTCGAGATGGTCCTTCAGCCAGGAGAGGGTGAACTTCATCGGTGCCGTCCTTCAGAAATGCAGGGGAGGGGATAGCCTAAAGGGGCGGGAAGGGGAAGCGGTCTGGCACAGGGATGGATCGGGGTTTCCGATGTGGAAACGGGTTGTTCAAGGGGTGCCCTCTATAATGCAAGGGGTCGCCACATTTTCGCGCCGGTCGGGCGGCAGGGTGCCTGCATGGACCCGATGTTTACACCCCCCGAACCCTCTCGCCGTGTGCCGGCTTGGCGCTTGATCACGATCATGGGCCTGTCGCTTGTGGCTATGCTGATGCTGGCGTTCTGAGTGCCGTATCTGCCTGTTGCGATTGAGAAAAGCCCCGCTTTGGCGGGGCTTTTTTCTTTGCGGCGTGCCCAGGATTAGCGGCTGAGGCCGCCGGGAAGATCGGGCATGTCGAGCGCGGCAAAACCGTAATGGCGCAGCCAGCGCAGATCGCTTTCAAAGAAGGCGCGCAGATCGGGGATGCCGTATTTCAGCATCGCCAAGCGGTCGATCCCCATACCGAAGGCGAAGCCCTGCCATTCGTTCGGGTCCACGCCCGCCGCTGCCAGCACCTTGGGATGCACCATGCCGGAGCCGAGGATTTCCATCCACTTGTCCCCCTCGCCGATGCGGAGCTGGCCGCCCACGTTGGAATAGCGGATGTCCACTTCGGCCGAGGGTTCGGTAAAGGGGAAGTGGGAGGCGCGGAAGCGGAGTTCGACCTTGTCCACCTCGAAGAAGGCGCGGCAGAATTCTTCCAGCACCCATTTCAGATTGGCCATGGAAATGTCGCGGTCGATGGCCAGCCCTTCGACCTGATGGAACATGGGCGTATGGGTCTGGTCCATGTCCATGCGGTAGACACGGCCGGGCGCGATGACGCGGATGGGGGCGCCCTTGTCCGTCATGGCACGGATTTGCACCGGCGACGTATGGGTGCGCAGCACATGCGGCGGGCGGTCGTCGCCCGGCGCGCGATGCATGAAGAAGGTGTCATGTTCCTGCCGGGCGGGGTGTTCCGGCGGGATGTTGAGGGCGTCAAAGTTATACCAATCGCTTTCGACCTGCGGGCCTTCGGCCACGGCAAAGCCCATATCGGCGAAGATGGCGGTGAGTTCTTCCATCACCTGACTGACCGGGTGGATTGTTCCCGTCCGACGCGGGCGACCTGGCAGGGTGACATCCAGCCATTCGGTGCGCAGCCGTTCATCGAGCGCGGCATCGGCAAGGCCTTGCTTGCGGGCGCGCAGCGCGGCGTCAATCTCATCCTTGAGGGCGTTCAGCGCGGCCCCTGCTGCCCTGCGGGCGTCGGGGTCCATCTTGCCGAGGGTGGCCATCATGGCGCTGATTTCGCCCTTTTTGCCAAGGGCCGCGACCCGCACCTCTTCCAGCGCGGATTCATCGGCCGCGGTGGAAACGGCGGTCAGATACTTGGCCTTGAGCGTGTCGAGCCCGTCCATCGAAGCCTCCTGCAGGTGCGAGGCGGTGGTAACGGCACGGGGGGCGCGATGCAAGGGGAAGACCCAAAGCGGAGGCCCTGACCCCACCGTTGCAGGGGGCGGCTGCCCCCTCGCCCCTGCGGGGCTCACCCCCGCGAGTATTTTGGCCAAGCTGAAGGGGCAGGATGCGCGGTCAGTTTTCGGCCTTGCGGATGGTGGCCGCGATGCGTGCGCCGATGGCGGCGCTGCCCTTGGGCGAGGGGTGCATCAGATCCTGCTGGTGCAAGGACGGATCGCCGCGCGGGACGAGGTCGGACATCGGCAGGAAGAAGAAACCGGGATCGGCGGCATCAAGGCGCGCGAGGCGGCGGTCCAACTCATCGCCAAAGGGTTTGCAGGCCCGCACGGGGGTATAAAGGCCGGGATTGCGCAAGTAGCCGGAAAAGACCACGCGTGCGCCGTTGGCCCGGATGCGGCCGACCAATTCGGGGATCGCGCCAGATTTGCCATCCTTGGAGATCAGGCGATCCACCATTCCACTGCAATAGCCGCAGCCGCAACCGAACATCAGGTCATTGCCGCCGCCGTTCAGGACGACCCAATCCCACTTGCCGGGCAGGTATTGCGAGGGCAGCCGCAGTCCTGCCGCACCTGTGAGGGGGAGGTAGTAGAAATAGCGCGCGGCGATGATGGAACGGTCGATCACCTCTTCGCCGAGGCGGCGCTCGATTTCATCTGCCACGGCGTTGTTCGACCCGCGATTGGCGGCCATCATCGAATCGCCCATCAGCAGGATGCGGGCATCCTTGGTGCTTTCGGTGACCATCTCGCCGCAGGAGATCAGGAAAGACAGGGTCAGAAGGGCGATGAGGGCACGCAGCATGACGGGAATCCACAAAGAACGTATCGCGCACAGGTTGCCTGTGGAAGGCGGCGGGTTCAAGGCAGGGTTGCGGCGGCAACAGGATCGCAGAGGGAAGAGTTAAAGCAAAACGCCCCGCCGGGATGCGGCGGGGCGTTTCGTTTTCTTTCGTTGCAAGCCGATCAGGCCAGCGCGGCCTTGGCCTGCGCGGCGATGGCGTTGAACGCTTCGGGTTCATGCACGGCGAGATCGGCGAGAACCTTGCGGTCCACTTCGATCCCGGCCTTGGCCAGACCGTTGATGAACTTGGAATAGGTCATTTCAAGGTCGAACAGACGCACGGCGGCGTTGATACGCTGGATCCACAGGGCGCGGAAGTTGCGCTTGCGAGCCTTGCGGTCGCGGGTCGCATACTGGTTTGCCTTGTCGACAGCCTGCGTGGCTGTGCGGAAGTTGCGCGAGCGGGCGCTGTAATAGCCAGCGGCCTGCTTGATGACCTTGCGGTGACGGGCGTGGGTCACCTTACCGGATTTGACGCGGGACATGTCTTAGCTCCTCAGCGGTCGTAGGGCATGTATTTCTTGACGATCTTCGCATCGCTGTCGCAGAGCAGCATGGTGCCCGATGCGTCGCGAATGAATTTCGTCGTGCGCTTGATCATGCCGTGGCGCTTGCCGGCGACGCCGGCCTTCACCCGACCGGAGGCCGTGAAGCTGAAACGCTTCTTCGCCGCCGACTTGGTCTTCATCTTGGGCATTTCCATCTCCGTGGTTGCAGGCGCGACTCGGCATGCCACATTGGCCGGCCGCGCGGGTATCGCAAGGTGGGCCGTATAGGCGGGGCAAGGCGGCGGTGCAAGGGGAAAACGTGTGGGGTGGGCGGCAGGATCAGAGGATGTAGCGACCGATCACGGTGAACAGAACATCTGGCAGGGCACGGGGGTCAAGCCCACGTTCGCCAGAGAGGACGGCCCAGCCCGCAAGCCCGGTGCCGACGGTAAGGCCGATTCCCGCAGCAAAGGGCAACCGATCCTCGATCAATGCTGCAAAGAGAGAGGGGAGGGCCAACATCATCAGGCTTAGACCGATGATAAGCATCAAATCGTAATCCATCACCCACCTGCACCGCAGTCCATCCGGCATACTAGGCCATGCCCTTGGCCAGGGATCAAGCCCGCAGCCTGCGGTTCCGGGATGGCGGGCGCGGATTAGCCAAGCAAGCGGCCCATGACCCGAAGAAAGACCTGCGGGATTTCATCGGCGGCATAGCCCTGCCTGCTGACGGCGACGCCGACAAGGACCATCCCCCCGATCGAGAGAAGCGCGCCGAAACGCGGCACCCGGCCTTCGACCCAAGCGTTCAGCAGGGAAGGAAGCGACAGGATGAAGAAAAGGATGCCAAGGACGAGGAAGAGATCGTTGGTGCTGACCATGCGGACCCCCAGATGACATAAGGGCCCGCGCGACGGCGGGCCCTGTCTACCGTGACGTAGCGTCAGCTTATTCAGGATCGACGCGGTAAATCAATCTTTCGTCGCAGGGCGCGACTCGCAGGATGTTCGTCGTGCCCTGCACGTTGAAGGGCACGCCTGCGGTCAGGACGATCTGGTCCTTTTCGGTGGCGAAACCATAGGTGCGCGCGGCGCGGACGGCCGAGATGACGGCCCCTTTGAAGCGGTCCTGTTCTTCGGTGATCACGCAATGCGCGCCCCATGTCAGGCACATGCGGCGGGCGGTTTCCATCAGCGGGGTCAGCGCGATGATCGGCACGCGGGGGCGTTCGCGCGCCACGAGGCTGACCGTGGTGCCGGATTGCGAGAAGCAGCAGATCGCCTTGATATCGGCGCTTTCCGCAATTTCGCGCGCGGCAGACACGATGGCATCGGCAACAGAGGTGCGGTTGACGCTGCGGCTGGCTTCGATGATCTGGCGGTAGACGGCATCGCCCTCGACGCTGATTGCCACGTTGTTCATCGTGGTAACCGCCTCGACCGGGTATTTTCCGGCGGCCGATTCGGCCGAGAGCATGACAGCATCCGCGCCTTCATAGATGGCGGTGGCGACGTCCGACACCTCGGCCCGGGTGGGCATGGGCGATTCGATCATCGATTCGAGCATCTGGGTCGCAACGATCACCGGTTTTGCCGCAGCCCGCGCGCCGCGGACCAGTTTCTTCTGGATCGGCGGCACGGAATGGACGGGCAGTTCGACGCCAAGGTCGCCGCGGGCGACCATGATGCCGTCCGACACATCAAGGATGGCGTCATAGGCCTTTACCGCCGCGGGCTTTTCGATCTTGGACAAGACGGCGGCGCGGCCACGGGCCAGATCGCGCGCCTCGATCACATCTTCGGGGCGCTGGACGAAGGACAGGGCCAGCCAGTCGACACCCAGTTCGCAGGCAAATTCTAGATCCTTGCGGTCTTTGTCCGACAGAGCGGCGAGCGGCAGCACAACGTCGGGGACGTTCACACCCTTGCGGTTCGAGATGGTGCCGCCCACCGTCACGGTGCAGTTGGCAAAGTCCTTGCCGCAGGTTTCCACCTTGAGCCGGATCTTGCCGTCATTCACCAGAAGCGAGGCGCCGGGTTCGAGGGCGGCGAAAATCTCAGGATGCGGGAGTTGCACACGGGTCGCATCACCCGGTGCGGGATCAAGGTCCATGCGGAAGGCTGCGCCATCAGCCAGTTCCTCGCCCGCAGGATTGGCGAAGGTGCCAACGCGCAGCTTGGGCCCCTGAAGATCAGCCAGAATGGCGATGGGGCGGCCCGTATCGGCTTCGACCTGACGGATGATCGTGTGGCGCGCACGGATATCGTCATGCGTGCCGTGCGACATGTTCAGGCGGAACACATCGGCGCCTGCTTCGAACAGGGCGCGGATGGTTGCGTAATCACTGGAGGCCGGTCCGAGTGTGGCCACGATCTTGACGTTCCGAAGGCGTCTCATATGCCTCGTTCCTTATGCAGTTCTTCATTTTGTCGTGGGCCGAGGCGGGTTATGGCGCAATCGGGGGCCTGCCGCAACTGGCGCTTTCCCTTTCGTCAGAATAAATGACGAATTCATGAAGAGAGCAGGGGGTCGGCGGCGGTGACTGCCTATCGGATCATCGGGGAAGACAGGCCGGGGCGCTGGCTTGTGACCTGCGACCATGCGACGAACCGGGTGCCGGATTGGGTGGCGGGGGGCGATCTGGGGATCGGGCCTGCGGATATGGGCCGTCATATCGCCTATGACATCGGTGCGGCGGGGGTGGCCGAGGCGCTGGGTGCGGCGCTGAACAGCCCGGTGGCGATGTCTGATTTCAGTCGCTTGGTGATCGACCCGAACCGGGGCGAGGATGACCCGACGCTGGTGATGCGGCTTTATGACGGCACGATCATCCCGGCGAACCGCCACATTGATGCGACCGGGGTGGAAGAGCGATTGGCGCGGCTTTATCGCCCCTATCACGACGCGCTGGCGCGGCTGGCGGGGCGGCGGCCCGATGTGGTGATCGTGGCGGTGCATTCCTTCACCCCCTGCCTGAAGGGGCGCGCGCCCCGGCCTTGGCATGTGGGCGTGCTGCATTCGCATCTGGACGAACGGCTAAGCCGCGCGTTGATCGAGGTGCTGCGGGGCGAAGTCGATCTTTGCGTGGGTGACAACGAGCCCTATTCCGGCCATCTGCCCGGTGATGCGATCGACCGCCACGCCCTGCGCTGGGGGCGGCAGAACACGCTGGTCGAGGTGCGGAATGACCTCATCGCCACGCCCGCGGCGCAGGCTGCGTGGGGTGCGCGGCTGGCACCGCTTTTGGAACAGGCGTTGGCCCTTGTGGACTAAGGATCGTGGGGTGGAGCCCCACCCTACGCCGGGACGGTGGGGGGGTGGTGCATGGGTCGTCGCTGCCCTACCTTTGCGAAAACACAGGAGCGTGCCATGCCCGAGATCGATGATGCCACCATGCAGGCCCTTGAAGCCGCAGCCTATCGCCGGCTGCGCGATCACCTGCGCGCGCGGACCGATGTGCAGAACATCGACCTGATGAACCTTGCCGGGTTCTGCCGCAACTGCCTGAGCCGCTGGATGGCCGAGGCCGCTGCCGAGGCGGGCGTGCCTTTGGGCAAGGAAGAGGCCAAGACGCTGGTCTATGGGATGCCCTATGACGATTGGAAAGCCCTGCACCAGGCGGAGGCGACCGATGCCCAAAAGGCCGCCTTCACCGAGGCCTTCAAGACCCACGGCTGAGTCGATTCTGACGGAGGGGTAAGGAATGGGGCCGTGGGCGGGGCGCGGCTTGCCCGTGATTGTTTCCGAATCGGGGACGATCTGCGCCGTTACCTAGAAATGCTTTCGAAACCCTTTCAATTTCGCGCCTTTGGCAAAAGGAATTTGTCAGAATCATGGCGGCAGTGGCAGGTTCAGATCCGTGATGTGCCTGTTCGTGGGGTTTTGTAATGAGTGCGCTTTTGCTTTTGCTGGCCGGTTTGCCGCTTTTGTCTGTGATGGATGGCCAGAACGACGACGATCTGACCACCGATGACGACACGCCGGATATGCCCGATGACAATGGCACCGATCTTGTCGCCGAGGCGATGTCGTTCAGCGTAGCCCCGGCAGCCGCTGCAGAACCCTCGGCTACAGCCGATGGCGAATTGCGGGGTGGCACGGCAGCGGATGACCGCATTTTCGGTCAGACGGGCAATGACACGCTCCTTGGCAGGGGTGGCGATGACCTGTTGCAGGGCGGCGCGGGTGACGACAGCATCTATGGCGGCGCGGGCAATGATGTCGGCGGGGGCGGGACCGGGAACGACCTTCTGGTGGGTTTGGCGGGGAATGACACGCTGCGCGGCGGCTTTGGCGCGGATCGGTTGTTCGGCGGAGAAGATGACGATCAGCTTTACGGCAATGCCGGCAATGACCTGCTTGCAGGGGGCGAGGGGGATGACCTGATCCTTGGCGGGGCGGGCGAGGATGCCATCTCTGACGGGCTGGGCAAGGATACTGTCTTTGGCGGTGCCGGGGACGATCTGGTGGTGGCCCTTGGCGACAGGGATGTCGATGCCTTCTACCTTGGGGCCGGGAATGACGAATTCGGCGGTGCCGCGGATGACAGCGGTCACTTGGTGCGCGGTGGCGCGGGCAATGATGCCATCGTCGGCGGCGGGGGCGCAGATGACCTGTTCGGCGAACTTGGCAACGACACGTTGATCGGCGGCGCGGGGGACGATTCCCTGAATGGCGGCTTTGGGGTGGATAGCCTTGATGGCGGCGACGGGGCGGATACGCTGCTGGGCGGGACCCAGAATGACATTCTGGTGGGTGGCAGTGGCAATGACAGCCTCGACGGTGGTGCCGACGACGACTGGCTGATCGGTGGGAGCGGCAATGACAGCCTGACCGCGGGGGGCGGCAATGACAGGCTGTTCGGGGGGACCGGCGATGATGTCATTGATGGCGTGGACGAGCCGGCCGGCCCTCCGGCTGAGGTGATCGGTCAGGACGTGATCGATGCCGGGGCCGGGAATGATTCAGTGCGTGCGGACGGCATCGACTCTGTGACGCTGGGTGCAGGGAATGACAATCTTTTCGTGGCTGATCCCTCCAACGTGGTTGTGACCGACTTCAACCCGGCCGAGGATTCGATCGAGATCGGCTATGAGGGCACGGTCCAGCCGGCACTGGGGCTGCGGGATGTGGATATCGGCAATGGCCGGACCGGGGTGGTCGTGGAACTGGATGGCGAGGCGTCCATGCTTTTGGAAGGCCAAACCGTGGCTGCCCTGAGGGATGTGACCTTCGTCTTTTCGCGGCTGACGGCGTGATCAGGGGCGGGGCGGCCCAAGGGTCGCCCCAGTCCGAAAGCCGTTAGATCGCCGCCTTGCGCATCTCGTCGATGTAAAGTTCGCGCAGGCGGGTGGCGACGGGGCCGGGTTTGCCCGTACCGATCGCCGCGCCGTCGATTTCGACCACCGGCATGACGAAGATGGTGGCGGCGGTGGCGAAGGCCTCGTCGGCCTGTTTCACCTCATCCACCGTGAAGGGGCGTTCCTCCACCTCGAACTGCGCCTCGGCGGCAAAGCGGAGGACCGCGGTGCGGGTGATCCCGTGCAGGATATCGTTCGACAATTGCCGCGTGATGATGCGGTTGCCCTTGATGATATAGGCGTTGTTCGAGGTGCCTTCGGTCACGACGCCATCCTCGACCATCCATGAATCATCCACACCCGCCTTCTTGGCCATCATCTTGGCCATGGAAGGGTAAAGGAGTTGCACCGTCTTGATGTCGCGCCGGCCCCAGCGGATGTCGGGGACCGAGATCACGCGAAAACCGGTCTTGGCGGCGGGAGCATCGGCAAGGTTGGGGATATCCTGCGTGAAGGCCACGATGGTGGGTTTCACCGACTCGTCGGGAAAGACGAAGGACCGGTCGCCCGGATTGCCGCGCGTGACTTGCAGATAGATCATGCCCTGATCGATGCCGTTCAGACGGATCAATTCGCGATGCATGGCGATCAGGTCATCATCTGAACAGGGGGCCTGCATATCCAGCGCCTCAAGGCTGCGGTGCAGGCGTTTCGTGTGGCCGTCGAAGTCCACCAGCTTGCCATCAAGGACAGAGGTCACCTCATAGACGCCATCGGCCATCAGGAAACCCCGGTCAAAGACCGAAACGGTGGCCTGATCTTCGGGCAGGTAGCTGCCGTTGACATAGACGGTGCGGGTCATGGGTGTCTCCCTGCGCTATTGGTTGGCTGCGGTTAGGGCGCATGGGGCGCGCTGGGTCAAGGGGGAATTGCGCCTTCCCTTGAGCCGGACGGGATAGCCTTGGATGAGGCTGCCGAGTTCCTTTGGGGCATGCGGCGATTGTGCCATGTGGTGGGTCTGACCGTCGCGGCCCGCACTGAGGGATGGGGTCGTGGCTGCGCGCCATGGCCTGTCGATCCATGATGCCATGAGTGTCGGGGCGGCCTTGGTGGCGGGTTGCGGGCGGGTCTGTGCCGGCTTGCCCGGTCCTCTCTATCCCCACAACGCGGCATCGGGTGGGTGCACCCCGTCATCGTCATAGCGCAGCGCATGGTCCCGGTCCCGCGCCAGCAGAAGCGGGCCGTCCAGATCGGTGAAGGCCGCCGCCTGCGCGGGCAGGATCGCGGGGGCCATGGCAAGCGAGGTTCCCACCATGCAGCCGACCATCAGGCCGAACCCCATATTGCGGGCGGTATCGGCCATGAGCAGCGCCTCGGTCAGGCCCCCGGTCTTGTCGAGCTTCAGGTTCACCATGTCATACTTGCCGCGCAGGGCGGTCAGGCTGTGGCGGTCATGCGCGCTTTCATCGGCGCAGATGGGGATGGGGTGGGGGATTTCGGCCAGCATGTCATCCGCCCCGGCGGGCAGGGGCTGTTCTACCAGCGCCACGCCAAGGCGCAGAAGATGGGGCGCAAGGTCGGCATATATTTCGGGCGTCCAGCCTTCGTTGGCGTCGATGATGATGGTGGCGCGCGGTGCGCCTGCCCGGACGGCCTCAAGCCGTGGCATGTCGTCCGGGGTGCCGAGCTTGATCTTCAACAGCGGGCGGAGGGCATTTTCCAGCGCCTGTGCGCGCATCGCATCGGGCGTATCGAGTGACAGGGTGAAGGCGGTGATGCAGGGGCGAGGTGCGGGCAGGCCCGCAAGGTGCCAGACGCGGGTGCCTTTGACTTTCGCCTCCCAATCCCAGAGCGCGCAGTCGACGGCATTGCGCGCCGCGCCGGGGGGAAGGGCTTCTTGCAGGGTGGCCCGCATGATGCCGTCGGGCAGGGCGGCGATCTGGGCCAAAACCCCTTCGGGTGTTTCGCCATAGCGCGGATAGGGGACGGCTTCGCCCCGTCCCGTGATACCCTGGCGGGTAACGGTCACCGTCACCGCCCGCGCCTCAGTCTTTGATCCGCGCGAGATGGTGAAGGCGCGGGCAAGGGGGAAACTTTCCAGCGTGGCGGTGATCATCGGGGCCTCCTGTCGCGGCGGAGGGGGCGCGAGGTGGGCCGCGCTGTCAAGTCATGCTGCACCTGCGAAATGCCGCTTGCGCAGTGCAGCGCAAGAATATAACTCTAGCGCAGCCTGATCCGAAATTTCCTTGCGAGAACGACCATGAGCTTTCGCCTGCAACCCCCCGCCCCCGCCCGCCCGAACCGCTGCCAATTGTTTGGCCCCGGATCGCGGCCTGCGATCTTTGCCAAGATGGCGGCAAGCGAGGCGGATGTGATCAACCTTGATCTGGAGGATTCCGTCGCGCCATCCGACAAGGCCATCGCGCGCGAGAACGTCATTGACGCGATTTCATCGGTCGATTGGGGGCGCAAGACGCTTTCGGTGCGGATCAACGGTCTGGATACGCCGTGGTGGTATCGCGATGTGGTGGACCTTCTGGAAAAGGGCGGCGAACGACTGGATCAGATCATGATCCCCAAGGTGGGCTGCGCCGAAGATATCTATGCCGTCGATGCGCTGGTCACGGCGGTGGAGCGGGCAATGGGGCGGACAAAGCCGATTGCTTTTGAGGTCATCATCGAATCGGCGGCCGGGATTTCCCATGTGGAAGAGATCGCCAAGGCCTCGCCGCGCTTGCAGGCCATGAGCCTTGGGGCTGCGGATTTCGCGGCCAGCATGGGGATGCAGACGACGGGCATCGGTGGGACGCAGGAAAACTATTACATGCTGCGCGAGGGAGCGAAGCATTGGTCCGACCCGTGGCATTGGGCACAAGCGGCCATCGTCGCGGCCTGTCGGACTCATGGCATCCTGCCCGTCGATGGCCCCTTTGGTGATTTCTCTGATGATGAAGGCTTCCGCGCGCAGGCGCTCCGGTCGGCGACGCTGGGCATGGTGGGGAAATGGGCGATCCACCCGAAACAGGTGACGCTGGCGAATGAGGTCTTCACACCATCCGCGCAGGCGGTGGCCGAGGCGCGCGAAATTCTAGAGGCGATGGAGGCCGCCAAGGCGCGGGGCGAGGGCGCTACGGTCTATAAGGGTCGTCTGGTGGATATCGCATCGATCAAACAGGCCGAGGTGATCGTGCGGCAGTCTGAATTGATCGCCGGTTGACGCTGCGTCAACAATGAATCGTTGACAGGCCGCCTGTCCTGCGGGCAGGGTCTGGCAATCAAAGCGACAAAAACAGGCGCTTTGCAAAGATTACCCGCGCTGCGACCCACGGGGAGAGGAGGCCCCGCGCAGCATAGGGGAGGATGCACGCCCCGTGGCCCGGCCGCGGGGCGCTGCTGTTTCAACAAGGTGGCTTCTTGTCCTTGCGGATGCTCTATGCGGGCGAGTTGCATCTTGCCCCGCCTCTGGCCATATAGGGGCGATGCGCTTAGGGGGTGCCCCATGAACTATCTGGAATTCGAAAAGCCGCTGGCCGAGATCGAGGGCAAGGCGGAAGAGCTGCGCGCGATGGCGCGGGGCAATTCCGGCATGGATGTGACGAAAGAGGCCGAGGCGCTTGACCGCAAGGCGGAGGCGCTGCTCAAGGACCTGTATAAGGACCTGACCCCTTGGCGGAAATGTCAGGTGGCGCGGCACCCGGACCGCCCGCATTGCAAGGATTACATCGACGCGCTGTTCACCGAGTTCACCTCGTTGGCGGGGGATCGCAACTTTGCCGATGACCATGCCGTGATGGGCGGTGTGGCGCGGTTCAACGATCAGCCCGTGGTGGTGATTGGGCACGAGAAGGGCAACGACACGAAAAGCCGGATCGAACGGAATTTCGGCATGGCCCGCCCCGAAGGTTACCGCAAGGCGATCCGCTTGATGGATATGGCGGATCGCTTCCGCCTGCCGGTGGTGACATTGGTCGACACGCCCGGCGCCTATCCCGGCAAGGGCGCAGAGGAGCGGGGGCAGGCCGAGGCCATCGCCCGATCCACGGCGAAATGCCTTGAGATCGGGGTGCCGCTGATTTCCGTCGTGATCGGCGAAGGCGGGTCGGGCGGGGCTGTGGCCTTTGCGACGGCCAATCGCGTGGCGATGCTGGAACATTCCGTATATTCCGTAATTTCGCCTGAAGGCTGCGCCTCGATCCTGTGGAAGGATGCTGAAAAGATGCGTGAGGCGGCGGAAGCGCTGCGCCTGACGGCGCAGGATCTGCAAAAGCTGGGAGTCATCGACCGGATCATCAAGGAACCCTTGGGTGGCGCCCAGCGGGGCCGGAAGGAAACGATCGAGGCGGTGGGCAAGGGCATCGAGGCGATGCTGAAGGAATTGGCGGGGAAAAAGCCCGACGCTCTGATCAAGGACCGTCGCGCCAAATTCGTTGAGATGGGGTCAAAGGGTCTGGCCGCGTGAATGCCTGGGTGATCGTTCTGATCGCGGGCTTGTTGGAAACCGGCTGGGCGCTGGGGTTGAAATATTCGGACGGTTTCACCAAGCCCATCCCGTCGATCCTGACAGTGGTGGGGGCGACGGCGTCCTTCTGGCTCTTGTCCATCGCGATGAAGGACCTGCCCGTCGGTACGGCCTATGCTGTCTGGGTGGGGATCGGAGCGGTGGGGACGGCGGTGCTGGCCGTGTTCCTGTTCGGGGACCCGGTCAATCTGATGCGGGTGGTGGGGATCTTGCTGATCATCGCGGGGATCGTGGCGTTGAAATTCGCCTGACGGCGCGGGGGGAAAGCCCCGGGGCGCTGCCCCGGACCCCGGAGTATTTGGGCCAAGATGAAGCCAAGAGCATGACAAAAGGGGCGGCCACCGGGACCGCCCCTTTGTTTGTCTCGCTGTCTGGTCAGGCCGCCGCGCGGCGCATGGACAGGACGCGGGCCACCGTTTCGCCCATGGCGGACGGGTTCGGCGCGATGGTGATGCCGGCGGCAGAGAGGATTTCCACCTTTTCTTGCGCGCTTTCGCCGAAGGCCGAGATGATCGCCCCGGCATGGCCCATCTTGCGGCCCTTGGGGGCGGAAAGACCGGCGATATAGGCGACGACGGGTTTCTTCATATGGTCGCGGGCATAGATCGCGGCCTCGGCCTCTTGCGGGCCGCCGATTTCGCCAATCATCATCACGGCATCCGTTTCAGGGTCCGCCTCGAAGAGTTCAAGGATGTCGCGGAAGCTGCTGCCGTTGATCGGGTCGCCCCCGATGCCGACCGAGGTGGACACGCCAATGCCCAAGGCCTTCATCTGGGACGCCGCTTCATAGCCCAGCGTGCCGGAGCGTCCCACAATCCCCACGCGACCGGGCATGTAGATATGCGGCGGCATGATGCCCATGAAGCCCTTGCCGGGTGAGATGATGCCCGCGCAGTTGGGGCCCACGAGGCGCATCTTGCGGTCGGCCTGATAGCGTTTCAGGAACCGCTTCACCTTCATCATGTCCTGCGAGGGGATGCCGTCGGTGACGCAGACGGCGGTCTTAATGCCCGCATCCGCAGCCTCCATGATCGCATCCGCCGCAAAGGGCGGGGGCACGAAGACGAGAGAGGCCTCGGCCCCCGTGGCCTCTACCGCCTCGCGCACGGTGTTGAAGAGGGGGCGGCCCAAGAGCGTCTCGCCGCCTTTGCCGGGGGTCACGCCGCCCACGACATTGGTGCCGTGCTTGATCATGTCCTCGGCATGGAACTGGCCGATGCGGCCCGACATGCCCTGCACGATGACGCGGGTCTTTTCGGTGATGAGAATGGCCATCTGCGTTCCCCCTTATGCGGCAAGTTGCTGGCGCGTGGCGACGGCCTTCATGGCAGCGTCCTCCAGCGTGTCGGCAGTGATCAACGGTAGGCCGGAAGCGTCGATGATGCGGCGGCCTTCTTCGACATTCGTGCCCGCAAGGCGGACGACGACGGGCAGCGTCAGGCCCAGTTCCCGATAGGCCAGAACCACGCCTTGGGCGACCCAGTCGCAGCGGTTGATGCCGGCGAAGATGTTCACGAGGATGACGCTGACATTACGGTCGGCCAGCACGGTGCGGAAAGCCCGCACTACCCGCTCCGGGCTGGCCCCCCCGCCGATATCGAGGAAGTTTGCAGGCTCCCCCCCGGCGAGTTTGATCATGTCCATCGTCGCCATGGCCAGACCCGCACCGTTGATGATGCAGCCGATATCGCCATCAAGGCCGACATAGGCGAGGCCGTGGTCGCCCGCCGTGCTTTCGCGGGGGTCTTCCTGGCTGCGGTCGCGGAGTTCCGCGATTTCCGGGCGGCGGAAGAGGGCATTGGTGTCGAAAGACATCTTGGCGTCGAGCGCGACAAGGTCGCCCGTGCCGGTGATGACAAGTGGATTGATCTCGACCATCATGGCGTCAAGATCGCGATAGGCGCGATAGCAGGCCTTGAGGATGGTCACCATCTGGGCGATCTGGCCGCCCTTCAACCCCAGTTGAAAGGCCAGTTCGCGGGCCTGAAATTCCGACAGGCCCACGGCGGGGTCGATCGTCATGCGGCGCAGCGAATTGGGGTCTTTTTCGGCAAGATCCTCGATCTCCATCCCACCATGGGCGGAGGCGACGATCATGATGCGTTCGGATTTCCGGTCGAGGACGAAGCCGAGATAAAGCTCTTGCTTGATGTCCGATGCGCCTTCGACCCAAAGGCGGTAGACGCCCTTGCCATTGGCGTCGGTTTGTTTGGTGACAAGCTGGCGGCCGAACAGGGTGGCGGCGAATTCCTGCACCTCGGCCTCGGACCGGCAGAGCTTTACCCCACCTGCGGCGCCCCGGCCACCGGAATGGATCTGCGCCTTGACGACCCATGCGCTGCCGCCCAATTCGCGGGCGCGGTAACCCGCCTGTTCGGGGCTATAGGCAAGGCCGCCACGCGGGACGGGCACGCCGAAGCGAGCGAGGATTTCCTTGGCCTGATATTCGTGGATGTCCATGTTCTTCCTCCCTGTTGCGGTAGGTTGATGGGCCATTGGCCCATCCGCCCCTGCGGTCACTTTCCGGCGATGGCTTCGGCAATCACCAACACGTTGCGCGCCATTTTTTCCGATGCGGCGTCGATCATCTTGCCATCAAGGCTGGCCGCGCCCTTGCCTTGGGCCTCTGCGATTTTCAGTTCCTCGATGATGCGCTGGGCCTTGGTCACTTCGGCGTCGGTCGGGCTGAACACCTCGTTCGCCATGGAAACCTGGCTTGGGTGGATCGCCCATTTCCCTTCGCAACCCAAGGCGGCTGCGCGGCGCGCGCCTTCCTTGTAACCCTCGGGGTCCGAGAAATCACCAAAGGGCCCGTCGATGGCGCGCAGGCCATAGGCGCGGCAGGCGATGACCATGCGCGAGATGGCGGCATGCCACTGGTCGCCCGGATAATGCGGGTTCAACCCGCCGATATTCGTGGTGCGGGCGCGCATGGAGGCGGCATAGTCAGCCACGCCGAAATGCAGTGCCTCAAGCCGGCCGCCGAATTGGGCGATGCTTTCGACATTGGCCATGCCAAGCGCGGTTTCAATCAGCGCCTCAAGCCCCACGCGGGTGGTGTAGCCCTTGCCCTGTTCGATCTGGTTGACCATCGCTTCGACCATGTAAAGGTCATCGCGCACCCCAACCTTGGGCACCAAAAGCGTATGGACGCGGTCGCCCGCCTGTTCCATCACATCGACCACATCGCGATACATGTAATGCGTATCAAGGCCGTTGATGCGGACCGAGACGGTCTTGCCCTTCGCGGCCCAGTCGATGTCATTCAGCGCCTGAATCGCGTTCTTGCGGGCCTGTTCCTTTTCCGGGGGCGCGACGGCATCCTCCAGATCAAGAAAGACATAATCGGCGGGGCCTTGGGCGGCCTTGTCGATCATCGTGGGGTTCGACGCCGGGACAGCGAGTTCCGATCGCTGCAGGCGTTGACGCCGCAGCGGGTACAAAGTGTGAGACATGATTTCCTCAGGGGTTATTCGGCGGCGATACGTGCGGCAGAGCGGGCGCTGCGCTGCACGGCGCGGGCGACAGGTTCGGCATACACCTCTTGTGCTGCGGCGACGCCCGATCCAAAGCGGATCTGCGCGCCAGCGGCGGCAAGGCACAGTTCCGCGATGGAAATGGCCGACAGGCACATGCCTTCGTTCAGATCGCCCAGATGGCCGATGCGGAACACCTTGCCATTCAGCGGGCCAAGCCCCGCGCCGAAAGAGCAGTTGTAGCGGTCATAGGCGATGCGGATCACGTCGCGTGCATCCACCCCTTGCGGCACGCGGATCGCGCTGACCGTGTCGGAATAGAGCGAGGGGTGTTCGGCGCAAAGTTCCATCCCCCAGGCGGCGACGGCATTGCGCACACCGGTCGCAAGGCGGCGGTGGCGGGCGAAGATGTTCTCCAGCCCCTCATCCAGCATGCGGTCCAGCGATTTGCGCAGGCCGTGGAACAGGGGAACCGGGGGGGTGTAGGGGAAATAGCCGGTGGCATTCACGCGCGCCATATCGGCAAAGTCGAAATAGGCGCGGCGCATCGTGGCGGTTTCAGACATCGCCATCGCCTTGGCCGAAACACCGATCATGCCAAGGCCCGCAGGCAGCATGAACCCCTTCTGGCTACCCGTTACGGCAAGGTCGACGCCCCATTCATCCATGCGGAAATCGATCGACCCGATCGAGGACACGCCATCCACGAACAAGAGCGCGTCGTGGAAGCTTTCGTCCAGCGCGCGGCGAACCTGCGCCACGTCCGAGGTCACGCCCGTGGCGGTTTCGTTGTGCGTCACGAAGACGGCCTTGATCTTGCCGTGGCGGTCATTGCCCAGAATACGGGCGAATTCATTGGCCGGGCAGCCCGCGCCCCATGCCAGATCGACGATTTCCACATCCAGACCCAGCTTCTGCGCCATGTCGACCCAGAGCAGGCTGAACTGCCCATGCCGTGCCATCAACACCTTGTCGCCGGGGTTGAGCGTGTTGGTGATCGCCGCTTCCCAGCAGCCGGTGCCCGATCCCGGGAACATCATCACGGTTCCGGTTTCCGTTTTGAAAACCTTTTTCATGTCGCTGAACAGGTTCATCGTCAGATCGCCGAAATCCGGGGCCCGATGGTCCTGCATGGGAACGATCATCGCCTGACGCACCGATTCCGGCACATTGGTCGGGCCGGGAATGTAAAGGTGCTGGGTTCCGGTTTTCATCGTGGTCCTCCCTGACGTTTTTCCTGTTCGCTTGGGATGACAGATGCCACTGGTTGCGATTCCGGCAAATCGAAAGCGGGTTCTGCTGTGAATGCGAGAATTTACAAACTGTGTAATTTGTAATATTGTAAACATGACGAAGCCAGGAATGTGTGCGACGGTATGCAAAAAACCTTCATCGGGCCGCATCTGCGGCGCCTCAGGATCGAGCGGGGCGAAACGCAAGGCGCGATGGCCAAGGCGCTGGGCATCAGCGCCTCTTACGTCAACCTTCTGGAAAACAATGAAAGATCGGTTTCGGTTTCCGTTCTGTTGCGGCTTTTCGATGTTTACGGCGTCGATTGGCGGGAAATCGCGGATGAGGATGGGACCAGCCAGCTCGCCGATCTGCGGGCCGTGATGCAGGACCCGCTTTTCGCCGAGACTCGGCCAGATCTTGCCCAGATGCGCGCGGCGCTGGTGCATTCGCCGGGGCTGGTGGGGTCGTTTCTGCGGCTGCACAGTGCTTATCAGGCGGCGACGGATCAGCTTTTGTCGCTGACGGAAGGGGAGGCGCCGCAAATCCTGTCAACGCCCGAGGCGGCGGTGCATAACGAGTTTCGCAAGCACCGGAACCATTTCCGCGAGTTGGAAGAGGCTGCAGAAGGCTTTTGGGGCAGCGTTTCTGTCGAACCGGATGAGATTTACGTGGCGCTGAAACGGCGGTTACGGGGGCGGGTGGGTGTCACCGTGCGGCTGGTGCGGGTGGAAGACCTGCCTGACACGCTGCGCCAATATGATGAAGCGCGGCGCGAGATATTGCTGTCCGAGGCGCTGGATCACACCAACCGCATCTTTCAGTTGGTGCATATGGCGGGGCTTTTGGAACAGCGGGCGCTGCTGGATTCCCTTGTTGCACGTTCCGGCATCACTGATCCGCGCGGGGTGGCGCGGCTGCGGGTGGAACTGGCCAATTACTTCGCCGCCGCCGTCCTGATGCCCTATGACGCCTTCATAGCCGAGGCGCGGGCCACGAAATACGACCTTGACCATATCGCCACGCGCTTTGGCGTCAGTTTCGAACAGGCCTGCCACCGTGCGACGACCTTGCAGCGTGAAGGGGCGCTGGGCGTGCCCTTCTTCTTTCTGCGGATCGACAAGGGCGGTAACGTGACCAAACGGTTCAACGCCACGGGGTTCCATCTGGCCGAACATGGCGGCGCCTGCCCGCGGCTGGACGTGCATACGTCTTTCCGCACGCCGGGGCGGATCGTGCCGCAATTCGTTGAAATGCCGGACAAATCGCAGTTCTTTGTCTTTTCGCGCACGGTGGACCGGCCCACATGGGCGCGGCATGCGCAAGACAATCGCCTTGCCGTGGCGATGGGCTGCGCGATCGAACACGCGCCTGAGATCGGCTATGCCGAGGCGTTTTCTGTGGCGGGCGCGCGCATGACGCCGGTCGGGATCAATTGCCGCATCTGCCCGCGCGCGGGTTGCGACCAGCGCGCGCATCAGGCGGTGGTCCTGTCCCAACCCGTGGATGAAAAGCGCCGGGGCGCGACGCGATTCGAAGTTTAGGCGCGCGTCACGCCGCCTTGGAATAGGTGAACCCCGCCTCGGCCATCAGTGCGTCAGAGGCGGTTTCGACCACCTGCTCCAACTCTGCCATGAAATCAGAAACGCTGCGCCCCGGCGGGATGGCGGGCAGAAACTCCACCACCGCCAGCCCCGGCTTGCGATAGATGCCATGGCGCGGCCAGAAGACGCCCACATTGGTGGCCGCCGGGATGCAGGGCTGGGTGATCTGCTGATAGAGAAGCCCCGTCCCCACCTTGTAGGGCAGTGCCGCCCCCGGCGCGACGCGGGTGCCTTGCGGATAGATGATCAACTGCCCCGGCACGGCGGACCCTGCAGCGACGGCCTTCTTCATCTCGGCAATCGCACGGCCCTTCTTGCCGCGATCGACCGGGATGCAGCCGATCCGCCATGCATAGAACCCCAAAAGGGGCGCCCATTTCAGTTCCTTTTTCATGATGAACTTCGGACGGCGCACCACTGAACAGATTAGGATGATGTCGAAGAAGCTTTGATGCTTTGAGGCGATCAGAACCTCGCCCTCTGGCACCTGTCCGCGGATTTCCGACCGCAGGCCCACCAGAAGATGCGCCGTGGCGCGCACATAGTTGCAATAGGCATGGATGCCCGCCCATGCGCCATTCCGGCTTAGAATAGCATAGGGTGCATAGGCCAAGGCATAGACCACCATCGCCAGATACATCTGGATGATGAAGATCAGAGACATCAGCCAGCGCAGAGCATAGATCATGGCAATTCCCGAAGCTTGCGGAAGGCTGCGGCCCCCGTGGCCAGCAGCGCCACCACCGCAGCCACCGGGGGTAGCAGAAGCGGCAGCAGCCATCCAGCCCCCTGAAAGCCCAAGCCTGTCAGGAAGCCCCCCGCCTCATCCACCGGGGGCAGCAGCGCGATGCCGATCATGCCCACCACAGCGCCTGCCGCCGATCCAACCAAGGCGCGCAGGGTAAAGCGGCGCACGAAGGCGGCAGCGATATAATCATCCTGCGCCCCCACCACCCTTAGCACGCGGATCACCTGCGCATTGGCCGCCAACGCCGCATTGGCCGCCAGCGTGATCATCGCGGCCATCGCCGCCCCGATCAGCGCGATGGACAGGGCCCCCAGAAGGTTTAACCGCGCCGCTGCCACCGCCAACGGGCGACGCCATCGGGTATGATCGTCCAGCACGGCACCGGGCGCCTCGGCCCGCAATCTTTGGCGCAGGCCTTCGCTGTCATAGCCTTCGGGGGTTTCCGTCACCTCGACGAGACGGGGCAGGGGCAGGGCATCCACAGGCAAGTCCGGCCCGAACCACGGCGCAAGCAATGTACGCTGTTCATCATCGCTCAGGGCGCGGGATGCGGCGATGCCGGGGGTGGTGCGCAGCACCTCCAGCACGGCGGCGGTCTGCGCCTCCATCTGGTCGGGCGGGGCGCTGATGCGGATCGTTGCCGTGCGCTGCAGGGCATCCGACCAGCGGTCGGCCAGCCGGTCAGCGGCCAAGGACAAGGCAAGGGCAAAAACGGCAAGAAAGGTCATCGCCCCGGCGGTGAATCCGGTCAACCATGCGGTATGGCCCGTCGGCGGGACCACACGGTCGGCCTGCCGGTCGGGCGTCAGGAACAGGCGGAGGCGCACGATCACAGGTCAGCCCCCGCAAGCTGGATGCGACGATTGCGGATGCGCAGCACGCGCGCCGCGACCTGATTCTTGGCGGTGCGGATCAGGTTCATGTCATGGGTGGCGACAAGGATGGTCTTGCCCATCTTGTTCAACTCTACCAGCAGGGTCAGCAGGCGCAGCGACATCTCCCAATCCAGATTGCCGGTGGGTTCATCGGCAAGGATCACATCCGGCCCCATGATGACCGCCCGCGCCAGCGCCGCGCGTTGCCGTTCCCCGCCCGACAATTGTGGCGGCAGGGCATCCGACAAGTCGGCCAGCCCGACCCAAGCCAGAAGATCGGTCAGGTCACGCGGATCTCCCGCGCGCCCCGACACGGTCAGCGGCAGGGACACATTCGCCGCCATCGGCAGATGGTCAAGGAATTGCACATCCTGATGCACCACCCCGATCCGCCGCCGCGTGCGCGCCACATCGTCGCGTGACAGGCTGCGGACATCGCGGTCGAAAATGGTCACCCGGCCCGCCGTCGCCTGCAATTCGGCATAGGCGAGTTTCAGGAAGGTTGTCTTGCCCGCACCCGAAGGCCCGGTCAAAAAATGAAAAGAACCGGGGGCAAGGCGCAGGGTGACCTCAGAAAGAAGCTCTCCCCCGCCGTAATTATAGGCGACGTTGTCAAAGGCGATCACTTGTATTCACTGCCCCATGCTTGCTGGCCCTTGCCTGCGCCCGCAGCATTGCCCAAGGTGGCGGCGGTTGCAATGCAGGCCGACTGGCAGTTGTGGTGCCGGTGGGTTGATGTCATCTTGCGGCGACGTTGGGTCATCCGGCCGGGGTCGGGCTGGCGCTGCGGCGATGGGTGAAATTGGGGTAGTGGCGAATGCGGCTGATCTGTCCGAACTGCGATGCGGAATATGAGGTGGAGGATTCCGCCATTCCGGATACTGGGCGGGACGTGCAATGTTCGAATTGCGGTCATGCCTGGTTCCAGCTTCCGCCAGAGATCGAATTGGCGCTGGAACAGGAAGAGGAACTCTTCGGTCAGGCCGCCGCCGCCGAGCCGTCCTCCGCGTCCGAGGCAGCCGTAGCCGAGGCCCCCGCGCAATCACGGGCGGATGAGGCGATGCCCCCCGCCATGGCGGCAGATGCCGCTTCGATGGTTTCTGACGCGGCTACGCCCTCTGATCCGCCCCGCCGCACGCTGGACGACAATCTCATGGCCATCCTGCGCGAAGAGGCGGAGCGTGAGGCCGCCGCCCGCCGCAGCGAAGGCAGCGTCATCGAAACGCAGCCCGATCTTGGCCTTGCTGCGCCCGCGTCCCCGCCACCGTCCCCGCCCCCTGCGCCTGTCACGGGTGGGCTGGCCGGCGCCGCGCGCCGCATCGCGCAGATGCAAGGCAAGGACCCGGATGCCCCGCCCCCTGCGCCGCCCCGCGCGGCAACGCGGCGCGATCTTCTGCCGGATATTGAAGAGATCAACTCCTCCCTCAAGGGCAATGAAATCCCGGCCCAGTTGGGCGAAGACGGGCAGGCCGTCGCTGCCGCCTCTGAGGCGCGCGGCTTCCGCAGCGGCTTTGCCTTGGCGCTGTTCATCGCCGTTGTGCTTCTGGCGGCCTATGTCGCCGCCCCTCAGATCAAGGCGCAGATCCCTGCCGTGGCAAGCAGCGTGGATGCCTATGTCGCGGCGGTCGATGGGTTGCGGCTATGGCTGGATGGGGCGATGCGCGCCGCGACCGATAGCCTGCGTGGCATGCTTGCGGCCGAGGGTGGGTCTGCGGGCGGTTGACGCCCGTCAGAACTGATCCAGCAGACGACGCAGGTAGTCCCGTTCGCTTTCGGGCCGCGCCTGTTCGCCGGAACGCCGACGGATTTCATCCAGAATATCCTGCGCGCGGCGATAAACGTCTTCGCCCTGCAACATGTTGCGATCCGATCCGATGCGCGCGGAATTGCCCGGCTCACGCCCCAGCGGATCGCGCTGCCCATTCGGATCGGCCTGGCCGAATTCCTGCCCCTGCGCGGCATCGCCCTGCTGGCGCTGTTCTTCGGCCAGCGCATCGCCGAACTGTCGCATGCCGTCGCGCATCGCCTCCATCGCCTCGGCCTGACGGTCCAGCGCGCCGGGAAGATCGCCCTCGCGCAGCGCCTCTTCGGCCTGTTCCATCGCGCGGCCTGCCCGATCCAGCTGGCGGCGGCCCTCTTCACCGGCGGCACTGCCATCGCCGGGAAGCTGACCTTCCTGCAAACGGCCCAGCCGATCGCGCAGCCCCTGCTGGCGTTCGGCAAAGCTTTGGCCCTGACCTTCGCCTTCCCCTTCGCCCTGACCTTGCTGTTGTCCGGGCTGCTGGCCGTCATTCCCTTCCTGCCCGTCTTGCAGATCGCGGAAGGCATCGTCGGAAAGGCCCTGCTGGCCGCGCAGCGTATCCTGCAATTCACGCATAGCCTGCTGGCCGGGGCCGCCTTGACCCTGACCTTGGCCTTCGCCCTGCGCCACCTGCATGTTTTCCATCAGCTGGCGCAGCATCTCCATCAATTCCTGCGCCTCGGCCATCCGGCCTTCCTCCATCAGGCGCTGCAATTCATCCAGCATCTGTTGCAGCTGGTCGCCCGACATCTCCATCCCTTCCATGTTCTGGGAAAGCTGGCTGTCGGGGTTGCGCTGGGCCTCTTCGGCCAATTCACGCATGTAATCGTTCAGCGCCTCGCGCAGTTCCTGCATAAGTTGTTCGATTTCGGACGGGTCGGCACCGTTCCGCATCGCCTCATCCAGACGATCCTGCGCGCGGCGCAGCCGTTCCATCGCGCTGGCCAGATCGCCCTCTTCGACCAGAAGGGCAATTTCCCACAATTCGGCGGCGATGGCGTCGCGGGAATCGGGGGTCAGGCTAACTGCTTGCGCCTCTAGGTCACGCATCAGAACGCGCAGGCGCAGATAGGCGCGTTGATTGCGGATCAGGTCTTCGGGGCGATGGGTGACCGCCTTCAGGATTTGCGTCGCACGGGGGGCATTGGCGCGCGTCCATAGAAGATCGCGCCGCATCTCGATCAAGGCGGCGGCCAGCGGGTCGAAGAACCGCTTGCCCGGCAGGGTGACATGGACGGGGTCGGCGCTGCCTTCCTGCCCAGCGGCATCGGCCACGGTAAAGGTCATGGCGACGGGCAGATTGGCAAAGGGATGCTGCGACAGGTCGTCAACCAAGGTTTCGGCGATCTGCGCGCGGTCGCCCGTCATGGGCATGGGCAGGTCAAGGACCACAGGCTCGCGCGCCTCTGGCTCTGCGGAAAGACCAAAGCGGCGGTCGATTGCGGGCAGGTCAAGCGCGATGCTGACGCGCCCTGAGGCCACGCCGTAATCATCGGCGGCAGCGAATTCCATGGTGAACTGGCCGTTGCCTTCGCGGTCCGCGCTGGTCGCCGGGGTCACCGAAGGGGCCATGTCGGGCGTCGCGGTGATCCGCCATGTTCGCCCACCTTCGCCACCCACCGCCACTTCGCCACTGCGTTGCAGCGTGAAGTCATGCAGCGGGTCGGATGCGGCGGGCACCTCTGTCCGGCCCGACACGGTTTCGGACAGGGTCAGATCGCCCACCTCGCCATAGAGGCGGAATTGCAGACGGGTGCCGATGGGCAGATCAAGGCTGCCTTCGGGAATGTCATTCAGGTACAGCGACGGCTTGCCTGTGTAAGCCGGCGGCTGCGCCCAGCCTTCCCATGACGGCCCTGCGGCCAATTCGTTCCCCGCTCCCGGAGCCAGCGCCTCAACCGATGTGACCCGCCAGAGCGACCCGAAGATCATCGCCATCACAAAGGCCGTCAGCGCCACATAGCGCAGGGCAAAGGGATCGCGGCGGGCAAGTTTCAGATCAGGCTCCACCGGTCGCGCGGCGGCGGCACGGGCCGCCATCCGCGCGCGGTGGGCCTGCCACACGGCCAAGGAGGCGGGGTCATTGCCGCCGATCGCCTGCGTATCGGTCAGCGCCGCGATGGGCTGGCCGGGCAGACGGCTGTCCAGCCGGATCAGCGCCTCGGTGCGCGTGGGTGCGCGAAAGGCCCGCAGCCCGCGCCAAAGCGTGGCCACCGCCGCCACAAGGGCCAGCACCAGCGAAAACCATGCCGCTTCAAGCGGAAGGTGGTCTTGCAGGCCGAAGGACAGGGCCGAAAGGGTAACCAGAAGCACGGTCCAGAACGGCCAGAAGCACCGGGTCAGCCGTTCCGCCCACAGCCCCAGCAGCGTCAGCCGCAAGGGGCGGGTAATGACCGATAATGTGCTGTCCTGATCCGTGTTCATCCGTCGGGGCCGGGCCTCTGTCGCAACTGACGCGGCCTTGCCGCCTTACAACCACGCTGGGATGGTATCTCGGTTCAGGATTTCGTCAAAGGTCGGTCTTTCCCGAATGACGGCGAAGTGATCCCCCTTCACCAGAACCTCAGGCACCAAGGGGCGCGTGTTATACTCCGACGCCATCACCGCGCCATAGGCCCCGGCCGAGCGGAAGGCGATCAGATCGCCTTCGCCCACGGCGGGCATCTCGCGCGCCTTGGCAAAGGTATCGCCTGTCTCGCAGACCGGACCCACCACATCAAAGGGCTGCACGGGGACGGCGGGGGCGGGTTCGATGACAGGGACGATGTCATGATGCGCGCCATACATGGACGGGCGCACCAGATCGTTCATCGCAGCGTCAAGGATCAGGAAATCCCGCCCCTCGCCCTTTTTCACATAGATCACCGAGGTGACCAGAAGCCCCGCATTGCCGGAAATCAGGCGGCCGGGTTCAATCTCAACCTCGCAGCCCAGATCGCCGACCGTTCGCTTGATCAGCGCACCGTAATCGGTGGGCAAGGGCGGGGCCTCGTTCGACCGCGTGTAAGGAATCCCAAGACCGCCCCCCAGATCGAGGCGGCGGATGTCATGCCCTTCGGCCCGCAGGCGATGGGTCAGGTCGGCCACCTTGAGATAGGCCTGCTCAAAGGGTTCCAACTCGGTCAGCTGGCTGCCGATATGGACATCGATGCCGACCACGTCGATTCCCGGCAGGGCTGCCGCCTCGGCATAGACTTCGGAGGCGCGGGCGATGGGGATGCCGAATTTGTTTTCCTTCTTGCCTGTCGCGATCTTTTCATGCGTGCGGGCATCCACATCCGGGTTGACGCGGATGGTGATCGGCGCGGTCACGCCCAGCGATGCCGCCACCTCGGACAGGGCGCGCAATTCCGGTTCGCTTTCCACGTTGAACTGCCGGATGCCACCCGTCAGGGCCAACCGCATCTCTTCGCGCGTCTTGCCGACGCCGGAAAAGACGATCCGATCCCCCGGCACGCCCGCCGCCCGGGCGCGGCGATATTCCCCGCCCGACACCACATCCATGCCCGCGCCCAGATCCCCCAGCAGTTTCAGCACAGCCACATTGGACAAGGACTTGATGGCAAAGCAGACAAGATGGGGCAGGGGCGAAAGCGCCTCGGTGAAGAGGTGGTAATGCCGTGTCAGGGTGGCGGCGGAATAGACATAGAAAGGCGTGCCCACCTGCGCCGCGATATCGGCGATCGGCACATCCTCGGCATGCAGGGCACCGTTGCGATACAGGAAATGGTCCATCCCTAGGCCCCTGCGGAAAAACTGATCTCGCCCGTTGCTATAGCAGACCCGACAGGGGGCGCAATTCGCCCCGTCTCAGCCCGCGCGGCGCAGCAACAGATAAAGCGGCAGTCCACAGCTGACCCCGATACAGAAGGTGGCCGGTATCGCCACCAACCCGCGCCAATTGCGCTGCGCGATGGTCTCTACCAGCACCCAGACGGTCAGGGTCACTGCCGCGATGGTCAGATCCCATGTCAGCCCGGTGGTGGAGGCATTGACATACCAAGCATCGATCAACCCCGAAAGGCCCGTGCCGGTTTCCTGCATATAGGTGACGAACCAATACATGGGATGCACCGCACCCCAGATGGCCAAGGCAAGCCAGACCCAACGCATCGGTGTCATCCGTTGCCCCCCACCACGCCGATCTGCGCCTGACCCGATATGGTCACGGCGGGTGGCGGCGGTTCGGCAGGCACTTGCGACGGCGGGATCGGCGGGCCATCGACACCGCAGGCAGCAAGAAGGGCAAGCGAGGCAAAGGCGAAAAGGCGCGTCATGGCTTTCCCTTCTCCGTGTCGTTTCGCGTTATGTTCAAGGCGCATAGCTGATACGTCCCCCTGCCAGCCCAGCGGAAACGGAAGGCCGCACCGACAGCCCATCCGCGCCAAGACTTAGCCCGGCATTCAGGCGCGGCGAGGAACAGGCGCAAAGGGCGATCAGGGCGAAAAGGGCAAAGGGGCGGGTCATCCGGGCAACCTGTCAAAAGGATCGATCACGGTGATGCCAAGGACCGGGTCCTCGGCCCGCAGGTCGGTGCCAAAAGTGCTCCGATCCCCCAAGGGAACGGTCAGGTTCGGCACCCGTGCCTCGGCACAGGCGGCAAGCGCGAGAAGAGGCATCAGGCCTGCGGCAAGGACTTGGCGTGTGATCATGCGCGCCACTGTTCCTCAACCATGGCACAGAGGCAAGGCTGGCCTTGCCCACCCCGGCTGATCACCCCAGACGCGCCTTCCAATCGGCGATGCGCGCGCGCACCTGATCGGGTGCCGTGCCGCCATAAGACTTGCGCGACCGGACCGAGTTTTCCACCCCCAGCACGTCAAAGACATCGGCGCGGATGCCGGGATGGACGGCCTGCATCTCGGCCAAGGTCAGGTCGGGCAGGTCGCAGCCCTTCGCCTCGGCCCGGGCGACGAGGGTGCCCGTCACATGATGCGCTTCGCGGAAGGGCAGGCCAAGTTCGCGCACCAGCCAATCGGCAAGATCGGTGGCGGTCGAAAAGCCAGATGCCGCCGCCTGCGCCAGAACATCCCGGTTCGCGGTCATGTCCGACACCATCCCCGTCATCGCGGCAAGGGCCAGCATCAGCGTATCGGCCGCGTCAAAAACCTGTTCCTTATCTTCCTGCATATCCTTGGAATAGGTCAGCGCCAGCCCCTTCATCACGGTGAACAGGGCCACCGTCGCCCCCATGATGCGCCCCAGCTTGGCCCGCAAAAGTTCCGCCGCATCGGGGTTCTTTTTCTGCGGCATGATCGAGGACCCGGTGGTCCAGCGATCCGAAAGCCGCACGAAACGGAACTGCGCGCTGGACCAGATCACCAATTCCTCGGCAAAGCGCGACAGGTGCATGGCGCAGATGCTGCTGGCGGCAAGGAATTCCAAGGCAAAGTCGCGGTCGCTGACAGAATCAAGGCTATTCGCTGTGGGCCGGTCAAAGCCCAAGGCGCGCGCCGTCATATGCCGGTCGATGGGGAAAGAGGTGCCCGCCAGCGCCGCCGCGCCCAAGGGGCATTCGTTCATCCGCGCGCGGGCGTCGATGAATCGGCCCCGGTCGCGCGCCAGCATTTCGACATAGGCCATCATGTGATGGCCCCATGTCACCGGCTGTGCCGTTTGCAAATGGGTGAAGCCGGGCATGACCCAATCCGCCCCCGCCTCGGCCTGCGCGAGAAAGGCGCGGATCAGCGCCTCAAGCCCCGCGATGGCGGCATCGCATTGATCGCGCACCCAAAGACGGAAATCCACCGCCACCTGATCGTTGCGCGACCGGGCGGTGTGCAGGCGACCTGCGGGTTCGCCGATGATCTCTTTCAGTCGGGCTTCCACATTCATGTGGATGTCTTCCAACTCCGTGCGGAAGGGGAAGGCACCCGTTTCAATCTCTGACAAGACCGTGAGAAGGCCTTCCCCGATCGCCTCGGCATCCTTATTGGTCAAGATGCCTGTCGCGGCGAGCATCGCCGCATGGGCGCGTGACCCTGCGATGTCCTGCGCGTAAAGCCGTTTGTCAAAACCGATGGAGGCGTTGATCGCCGTCATGATGGCATCCGGACCTTCGGCAAAGCGCCCGCCCCACATCTGGTTGGCGGTGCGGGACGGATCGGGACTGGACATGGCGGCGGCCTTCGGAGGGATGATGCTGCGGAAAATTCTGGCCGTCCTCTACACGGCCTTGGCCATCGGTGCAAATGCGGCCCTTGCGGGGCCTGCTTTGGCTGGGGATGTCGCGGACCTGCGCGAAGGCGATATGAAGAAACTGGCGCTACATGCCGAACCCGTGGCGGTGCCGGACGGGGTGTTTCTGGATGCCGCCGATGCCGAAGTGCCGCTTGCGCAATGGCGCGGGCAATGGGTGGTTCTGAATTTCTGGGCCACATGGTGCGCGCCCTGCCGGAAAGAGATGCCCTCGCTTCTGCGCCTGCAACAGGCGATGCCCGAGATCGCGGTCCTGCCCGTGGCAACAGGGCGCAATGCGGTGGAAGGGATCGAACGGTTCTACGAAGAGGCTGGCGTGCAGGCCCTGCCCATCCTGCGCGACCCGCGCAGCGATTTCGCCCGGCCAATGGCAGTGATGGGCCTGCCGGTGACGGTGATCCTGAACCCGGAAGGACAGGAAGTGGGCCGCCTGATCGGTGACGCCGAATGGGACAGCGCCCATGCCCAGACCATCATCCGTGCCTTGATGGCCGGAAACGCTCAATAAGAAAGTGATCGGCACGCGCCGGGCGGGGCGCCCGCCGCGCATTCCTTTTTCTCGCGGCGCCGCCTTCGGCTTTGCCGCGGGTGAGGGGGGCCAGCCCCCCGGCACGGCCCGCCTGCGCGGGCCGCACCTCCCCCCGGAGTATTTTTCGCCAAGATGAAGATCAGCCCCCCTCGCCCAAGGCACGGATGCGGGCATGGGCGGGGCAGGTGGTGAGGTGGTCGTTCACCAGCCCCGCGGCCTGCAGGAAGGCATAGGTGATGGTGGGGCCGCAGAAGGTGAATCCATCGGCCTTCAGCTGTTTCGAGATGGTCTTTGACAGCGGGGTTTCATTCGGCACCTCGGCCATGCTGCGGGCGTTGGTCTGGTGCGGGCGGCCATCGAGATGTTTCCAGAGAGAGGCGGAAAAACCTTCGCGTTCTTCCACCGCCAAAAAAGCGCGGGCCGAGCGGATCGTGCCTTCGATCTTGCCGCGATGGCGCACGATGCCGGGATCGGCCATCAGGCGGGTGACATCGCCGTCGCCCCAAAGGGCGATGGTCGCGGGGTCGAAGCCGGCAAAGGCGGTGCGAAAATTATCGCGCTTTTTCAGGATTGTGATCCAGCTAAGCCCAGCCTGAAACCCTTCTAGGATCAGCTTTTCCCAAAGCGCGCGGGGATCGCGTTCGGGAATGCCCCATTCTTCATCGTGATAGGCGACATAAAGCGGATCGGTTCCGCACCATGGGCAGCGATCCTGCATCCCTGTCATCCCTTTTGGCCTGCCTTCGGCTTTACCCGATCTTTACGGGGATTGGGGCAGGCTGGCCAGCGGTTAGGACCTTCATGGGGTGCAGGGGGCACGAAAGATGGAAGACGGGCTGGGAAGCCCGCTCTCGGCCGCGATTGCCGAAAGCGAGGCCCGCATCTTGGACCGGGTGGCAGAGGCAGTGCGCCAGCGTCGCCTGCGACTGGCCTATCAGCCGGTGGTCTTGGCGCGCAATCCACAGCGGATCGGGTTCCATGAGGGGCTGATCCGGCTGCTCGATCCCGGTGGGCAGGTCATCCCCGCGCGCGATTTCATCCGGGCAGTGGAGCCGCACAGACTGGGCCGCGAGATCGATTGTGCTGCTCTGGCCATCGGTCTGGATGCGTTGATCCGCCATCCCAGCCTGCGCCTGTCGATCAATATGTCGGCGCGTTCTGTGGGTTGGCCAAGTTGGCTGCGCCTGTTGCGGGTGGGTCTTTCCCGTACGCCGGGACTCGGGGATCGCTTGATCCTTGAGATCAGTGAAGCCAGTGCGATGACGGTGCCTGAGCTTCTGACCCCGCTGATGGAAGAGTTGCGACCCAAGGGAATCGCCTTCGCGCTGGATGGTTTCGGGGCCGGGGCCATGCATCTGCGCCACCTGCGCGACCTGCAATTCGATCTGATGAAGATCGACGCCGGGTTTACCCGCGATGTCGCCGCGCAGCCCGACAATCAGGTCATGATTTCGGCCTCCCGCGCGTTGGCGCGCGAGTTTGACATGCTGACCGTGGCGCAAGGCGTGGAAACGGCGGCCGAGGCGGATTGTCTGGCCGCCTTGGGCGTGGATTGCCTGCAAGGCCATCATCTGGGTGTGCCGAAACTTTATCCCCACGGGCTGTGACCCTGCGCCCGCCACCGCAGCCATGCCCCTGCGTCAATCTGCTTGGGCAATAATGTTGCTTTTGTTCCCCCCGCCGTCTAGGCCATGCTGCAAGGCGGCAGGGTCGCGTGGACCCTGCCCGGTGTGGGAAAGAGAGGACCAGCCATGACCAATGTCGTCATCGTTTCCGCGGCCCGGACGGCCGTCGGCAGCTTCAACGGTGCCTTCGCCAATACCCCGGCGCATGACCTTGGCGCCGCGGTGATTGAGGCCGTGGTGGCCCGTGCCGGCATCGACAAGGCCGAGGTGGAGGAGACGATCCTCGGTCAGGTTCTGACCGCAGGGCAGGGCCAGAACCCCGCCCGTCAGGCGCATATCAAGGCCGGCCTGCAGAAAGAGGCCAGCGCCTGGTCGCTCAATCAGGTGTGCGGGTCGGGCCTGCGGGCGGTGGCGCTGGGCGCGCAGCATGTGCAGCTGGGCGATGCGCGGATCGTGGTTGCGGGCGGGCAGGAAAGCATGTCGCTCTCGCCCCATGTCGCGCATATGCGCGCCGGCACCAAGATGGGCGATATGAAGTTCATCGATTCGATGATCAAGGACGGGCTGTGGGATGCCTTCAACGGCTATCACATGGGCCAGACGGCCGAGAATGTCGCCGCGCAATGGCAGATTTCGCGCGACATGCAGGACGAATTCGCGCTGGCCAGCCAGAACAAGGCCGAAGCTGCGCAAAAGGCCGGGAAGTTCAAGGATGAGGTGATCCCCTTCACCATCTCTACCCGCAAGGGCGACATCACGGTGGATGCGGACGAATATATCCGCCATGGCGCGACGCTGGAATCGATGCAGAAACTGAAACCCGCCTTCACCAAGGACGGGTCGGTGACGGCGGGCAATGCCTCGGGCCTGAATGATGGCGCGGCGGCGGTTCTGATCATGTCGGCGGAAGAGGCGGAAAAGCGCGGCCTTACGCCGCTGGCCCGCATCGCGTCCTATGCGACGGCGGGGCTTGATCCGTCGATCATGGGCGTGGGCCCGATCCATGCCAGCCGCAAGGCGCTGACCAAGGCGGGCTGGAAGGTCGGCGACCTTGATCTTGTCGAGGCGAATGAGGCTTTTGCCGCACAGGCCTGTGCGGTGAACAAGGATATGGGCTGGGACCCGTCCATCGTGAACGTGAACGGCGGCGCCATCGCCATCGGCCACCCGATCGGGGCCTCGGGTTGCCGTATCCTGAACACGCTTCTCTTTGAAATGGCGCGGCGCGATGCCAAGCGCGGCCTTGCCACGCTCTGCATCGGCGGCGGCATGGGCGTCGCCATGTGCCTTGAGCGTGCCTAAGGACAGAATGCTGCGGCCACATTGCCGCAGGTGCAAAATGGGCGCGCAATAATGTTGCGCGCCCTTCTTCATTTCGGTAACACCATTTCAAGCATGTCCGCATTCAGAAGGAGGGACTTATGGCACGAGTGGCTTTGGTGACGGGTGGTTCGCGCGGGATCGGCGCCGCGATTTCGGTGGCGCTGAAGGCGGCGGGCTACAAGGTGGCCGCGAATTACGCCGGAAACGATGAGGCCGCGGCGGCCTTCACCAAGGAAACAGGCATCCCTACCTTCAAATGGTCGGTCGCGGATTATGACGCCTGCGTCGCGGGCATCGCCAAGGTCGAGGCCGAGGTTGGCCCGGTGGACGTTCTGGTCAACAATGCGGGTATCACCCGTGATGCCATGTTCCACAAGATGACGCCGCAGCAGTGGAAAGAGGTGATCGACACCAACCTCACGGGTCTGTTCAACATGACACATCCGCTTTGGTCGGGGATGCGCGATCGCAAGTTCGGGCGGGTGATCAATATCTCTTCCATCAACGGGCAAAAGGGGCAGGCGGGGCAGGCGAACTATTCCGCCGCCAAGTCGGGCGATCTGGGCTTTACCAAGGCCTTGGCACAGGAAGGCGCACGGGCGGGGATCACGGTCAATGCGATCTGCCCCGGCTATATCGCGACCGAGATGGTGAAGGCGATCGATGAAAAGGTTCTGGCCGAACGCATCATCCCGCAAATTCCCGTGGGCCGTCTGGGCGAACCCGAAGAAATCGCGCGGACCGTGGTCTTCCTTGCGTCAGACGATGCGGGCTTCATCACCGGGTCGACGATTTCGGCCAATGGCGGGCAGTTCTTCGTCTGACCTGACGTTGGCGAAAGGTCGCGGAATTTGACACAAATTCCGCGTCGATTTCTGACGCAGAAATCGGTTCTGCCCTGCCGACAGTGGGTCGGCAGGGCAGACGGCGCAACGCCAAGGCCCCGGAATTTGCGTCAAATTCCGATCCGGTTTCTGCGCCAGAAACCGTCTTTTCCTTACCCGACGCCCCGCCTAAGTTGCGCGCGGAACGCGAGGCAGGGATGACGCAGAGAAACGCAACGGCCATCGGCTTTACCGCCGTTCTGATGTGGGCGCTTCTGGCGCTGTTCACGATCGGATCGGCCCCAGTGCCGCCCTTCCTTCTGAACGCGCTGACCTTTGGCATCGGAGGCACGCTGGGCCTGATCTGGACCCTGCGCAATGGCTTGGGCCGCCTGCGCGGCATCTCATGGCGGGTTTATGCTTTCGGGATCATCGGCCTTTTCGGCTATCACGCGCTTTACTTTACCGCCTTCCGGATCGCGCCTGCGGCCGAGACCGGGCTCATGGCCTATCTCTGGCCCCTCTTCATCGTGCTTTTCGCCAGCTTCCTGCCGGGCGAAAGGCTGCGCCCCATGGTCGTGATCGGGGCCATAATCGCCTTTGCGGGGGCCGCGCTGATCGTGCTCGGCCGGGATGCAGGCGGGGCGGCCACGCCGATGGGTCTGCTTCTCGGCTTTCTCTGCGCCCTGACATGGGCGGGCTATTCCACCCTGTCGCGCCGTCTGGGTGATGTGCCCACCGAAAGCGTAACCATCTTCTGCCTTGGCACAGCCGTTTTGTCGGCGCTGGTGCATCCGATGCTAGAGGAAACCGTCTGGCCCGCCACCACCTTGGGCTGGCTGGCCATCCTTGGGCTTGGTATCGGCCCGGTCGGCGCGGCCTTCTTCACATGGGATATCGGTATGAAGAAGGGCAATATCCAACTCTTGGGCGTTGCCTCCTATGCGGCACCGCTCTTGTCTACCCTTGCCCTTGTCGCCGCTGGCATCAGCCCGGCCTCATGGACGATCCTCGCCGCGGCGGTGCTGATCACAGGGGGGGCGGCGCTGGCAGCCCGGGCAGGCACCAGCGCCGGGGACTGATCCCTTACGCCTGCTGGAGGCGGGTCATTTCTTCCTTGAGCCTGAGTTTCTGTTTCTTCAGCTCAGCAATCCTCAGGGCATCCGCGCCGGGGCTTCGCTGCTCACGCTCGACCATTTCAGAGAGGTGCTCATGCTTGCGGCGCAGTTCCTGCAGATGCGAAGCAATCGTCATATCCGTCCTCCTCATGACTGGTTCCGACAGGTTGAGTGCAACACAACCGTCGAGTCGTGTCACGGATAATCGATGCAGACTTACGGAGGTGTTATACCATCCCGGCCAAAGGCCGCCGAAAGATCGCCGCCCATGCGCAACACCGCGTTGGCGCCGGGGGTATAGTTTTCCCTGTCCCCATCATGCGCCGCACCGTCATGCAGGGTGAAGGGGGCCAGCAGACGAAAGGCGGCTCGCCCCCCCTTCCTTGCCTGCAAGATCACACGCGGCGGCGCGCGGCCGATGCGCGGTGCCAAGGGCAGCACGCTGGCCGAGCCGAGTTTCGGTGCCAACGCCGCCAGCGCCTCAGGCAGGCAGGGCGTCGCGAAGATCATGGTCAGCCAGCCGCCTGGCCGCAGCCGCGCCCCCGCGGCGGCGACCCAGGCGGCGATGGGCGTATCCACCCTGACCGCCCGATCCCGCCCCGCCACCGGCGAGGGCGTGCCCCCCGCGCCGTAATAGGGCGGGTTGGCGATCACATGGTCAAACTCCCGCCGCAGCACCTTTGGCATCGCGGCCAGATCGCCCGTCACCACTTCCATTGCCATGCCATTTCGTTGCGCATTGCGTCGCGCCAAATCGGCATAGTCGGCTTGCACTTCCAACCCTGCCAGAACCACACCGGGCACCCGTGCCGCAAGGCACAATCCCGCCGCCCCCGCCCCGCAGCCCAGATCCAGCACGCTTTCCCCGGCCCGCGCTGGGCAGGCCGCGGCAAGCAGCACGGGGTCCGTCGCCGCGCGATAGCCGCGCGCGGGCTGCAACAGCCTCAGCCGCCCCATAAGGAATTTGTCATCCGACAGGGCATCGTCGGGGAACACGCTCACTCTTGCCCCGTAGGGATGTCATTGTCGCGCAGCACGGCGCGGGCGATGAACAGATCCTCGTCCCGCACCATCAACCGGCGTGGCAATATGCCAAGGCTGCCGTCAAGGATGCTCATGTGGACGTCCAGATCGAATACCTCTATATCCTCCCCCTCAAGAAGGGCGGTG
Organism: Fuscovulum ytuae; assembly: GCF_029953595.1. NCBI lineage: Bacteria > Pseudomonadati > Pseudomonadota > Alphaproteobacteria > Rhodobacterales > Paracoccaceae > Fuscovulum > Fuscovulum ytuae. The sequence goes on from NZ_CP124535.1 coordinate 3,042,486, forward strand.
GCAAAGGCGATGATCGTCGGATCGGTGCTGCGCAAAAGCTCTTTCATGCGATAGAATTAAGGGGCGCCGCCCCGGAATGTCGAGAGGCGGGGGAATGGGTTTGGACCAAGCAGCGCAGAAACCGCATGACCGGCTGGCGCATTGGCTGGCCGAGGATATGGCGGCGGTAAATGCTCTGATCCGCACCCGCATGGCCAGCGAACATGCCCCCCGTATCCCCGAAGTGACGGCCCATCTGGTCGAAGCGGGGGGAAAACGCCTGCGCCCGATGCTGACGCTCGCCGCCGCGCGCATGTGCGGCTATCAGGGCGAGAACCATGTCAAACTCGCCGCGACGGTGGAATTCATCCACACCGCGACGCTTCTGCATGATGATGTGGTGGATGAAAGCGAACGCCGCCGGGGCCGCCCCACGGCAAACCTGCTGTGGGACAACAAATCCTCTGTGCTGGTGGGCGATTACCTTTTCGCCCGGTCCTTCCAGTTGATGGTGGAAACGCAATCGCTGCGCGTCATGGATATCCTTGCCAATGCCTCTGCCGTGATCGCCGAGGGCGAGGTGCTTCAACTCACCGCCGCGCAGGATCTTGGCACGACCGAGGCCATTTACCTTCAGGTGATCCGTGGCAAGACGGCGGCCCTGTTCGCCGCCGCGATGGAAGTGGGCGGCGTCATCGCCGCCGTGCCCGAGGCGCAGGTGCAGGCGCTGCGTGCTTATGGCGACGCGCTGGGCATTGCTTTCCAGATCGTCGATGACCTTCTGGATTACGGCGGCACCGATGCCGCCATCGGCAAGAACACGGGCGACGATTTCCGCGAAAGAAAGCTGACGCTTCCGGTCATCAAGGCCGTCGCAAAGGCCGATGCCGAAGAACGCGCCTTCTGGACCCGCACCATCGAAAAGGGCGATCAGCGCGACGGCGATCTCGCCCATGCCATGGCCCTGATGGATCGGCATGGCGCGATGCGGGCCGCGCGGGATGAGGCGCTGATGTGGGCCGAAACCGCGCGCCGCGCGTTGGATATCCTGCCCGCGCATGAATTGCGCGACATGCTGTCGGACCTTGCCGATTACGTGGTGGCGCGGATCAACTGATCCGCGGTTCACGCAACGATAACATCGGCGTCAGACCCGTTGCGCAGGCGTGATCCCACCCCGACCTCTCTGCCACGCAGATGATGGAGGGTTTCATGCGCAGCTTATTCCTTCTTGCCGGTCTTGCCGTCGCAAGCCCAGCTTTTGCCAACACGACGCCTGCCACCGCCGTTGCCATTGGCGACCTGCAATATGGCAGCAGTGCCACGATCCGTGGCGTCGTCGATCAGATCACGGATGAGGATGAATTCCGCCTCCGCGATGAAAGCGGGTCGGTCCTTGTCTATATTGGCCCCGGCATCGTGCCCTTTAACACGGGTGAAGAGATCACGATCAGCGGGATCGTCGATCGCGACTTCGGGCGGCTCGAGGTTTATGCCCGCGAAGCGACCCGCGCCGATGGCAGCCTTGTCACCTTTGATCACCGCTATGACTGATCCGGGCAGGCCGCCCCTTGCGAAGGGCAGGCGGCTTCCCCACCTCCCTAGACAACAAAAACACGTCAGGGAGATGACGATGATCCGTTCCGCCGCGATGGCTGCGGTTCTGCTTTCAGCCTCGGCCGCCTTTGCGACACCTGTTCCCATCACCAAGGCCCCGCGCGGCCAGCCCGTCACCCTATCGGGCAAGGTGCTGCGCATCACCGATACTGATGCCTTCCGATTAAAGGATGAAACCGGCGTGGTCACCGTCTATGTCGGCCCCAATGACCTGCCGGTCGAGGTGGGCGAAGAGGTCACCGTTCACGGCGCGCTGGAGGAAGGCTTCCCCCCCGAATTCGTGGCCTGCGCCCTGCGCCGCGCCGATGGGCGCGAGGTGGCCTTCCGTCACGACTGGGGCTGAAGAAGCGGCGCATCCGCCACCCACCAGCCCGGTTCCGCCGCCCGGATGGCCCGCGCGGCGGCACTGGCCGAAAGCGGATCGGCAAATAGCCCGAAACAGGTGGCCCCCGATCCCGACATCCGCGCCATCAGGCATCCTGTCTGCGCCGAAAGCTGCGCCTTCACCCGCCCGATCACGGGTTGCAGCGCGATGGCGGGCGGTTCCAGATCGTTCCGCTGCATCATCAGAAAGGCCGCAAGCTCTGCCGCCGTCTTCAGGCGCGGCAGATCGCGCGGCAGGGGGGCATTCTCCGCCCGCGCCAGCGCGCGAAAGATCGACGGTGTCGAAACCGCCACGCCGGGATTGGCCAGCACCAACCACGCGTCCGGCAAGGCGGGCAGGGGGGCCAGCCCCTCGCCAATCCCCGTCATGCGCACGGGGCGGCCTTCCAGACAGACCGGCACATCCGCGCCAAGCGCCAGCACGGTGGCGGCATCGGGCAGCGAGCGCCCCGACAGCCGTGCCAGCAGGCGCAGGGCGGCGGCGGCATCCGCCGACCCGCCGCCGATGCCCGATGACACAGGCAGGTGCTTTACCAGCACGATCTGCGCTGAAAGCCCCATCGCCCGCGCGGCGCGCAGAACAAGGTTATCCCCCTCGCCCGACAGTCCCGCCGCCATCGGCCCGGTCACCGAAAGGGACGGGGGATCGGCCAGCGTCCCGCTGACCCGATCCCCCACCCCGGCAAAGACCACCATGGAATCAAGCAGGTGATAGCCATCCGCCCGCCGCCCCGTGACATGCAGGCAAAGGTTGATCTTGGCCGGCGCGAATTCAGTTGCTGCCATTCGCCACTTCGGTCAACGGTTTCGCGCCTTCTTCCGCCAGAACGGCATCAAGTCCGATCTCCAGCTTGCGACGAATGCGCTTGGCGTCCTTCTCTTCCGGGTCAAAGGACAGCGCGCGGTGCCATTGGAACTGCGCCTCCAGCTTGCGGCCCACGGCCCAATAGACATCGCCCAGATGATCCGTCACCACCGGATCGACGGGTTCCAGAAGCGACGCCCGCTCCATCGGTTCGACTGCGTCTTCATAGCGGCCCAGCCGGAACAGCGCCCAGGCAAGGCTGTCGATGATATATCCCGCATCGGGCTGCGCCGCGACGGCGCGTTCAATCATTCCCAGCGCCTCGTCCAGATTTTCGCCCCGGTCGACAAAGCTGTAGCCCAGATAGTTCAACACCTGCGGCTGATCCGGGTTCAATTCCAAGGCGCGGCGGAAATCGGCCTCGGCTTCGGGCCAATTCCCCGCGCGTTCGTTGCTGATCCCACGCGAATAATACAGCGTCCAGTGCCGCTGTTCGGTCTTGGCGATCTGGTCGATGGCGGCGCTGTAATAGGGGATGGCATCGGCAAAGCGTTCCTGCCGCCGCAGCGCGTCACCCATCGCGGATTGGACCTCGACCAGATGGCCATGGCTGCGGGTCAGGGCCTGCAACACCTCTAGCGCTGCGTCCACCTTGCCTTCCGCGATCAGCGTATCGGCACGGCCCACCTCGGCCACGTGATAGGCCGGGTCATCGGCCGGGATCGTGGCATAGACCTCGCCCGCCAGGGCGAATTGATCCAGCGCTTCCAGCATCCCGCCCGCCAGCAACCGCCCCTCGGCATGATCGGGGCGCAGATGCCCCGTAACGCGGGCATAGATCAGGGTATAGCCATCCTCGGCCTCGCCGCGCAGGGCGGTGGCAAGGGTGAAAAACACCTCTGCAATCCCGTCCTGCGCATTGCGCACGATGTCAAAGGGAACAGGCTCCCCCGCCGAAAGCCTTGCGCGCAGGGCATCAAGCTGGGGGTCGGCCTCTGTCCCGAAGGCACGGTCCAAGAGGGCCAGCGCATCCGGGTTCCGTTCCAGCTGGCTTAGGATCTGCGCATGCGCTACCGCACCCCGCCGCATCAGGACGATCTGCCCCGCCTCGCGCCCCGACAGAATATTGTCCGCCCCCTCGAAATCCCCGACCGAGGCCAGCGCAAGCGCCTTATGATACAGGCCAAACGCCTCAAGCCCCGGCGATTTCGCGAGCGCGTCAAAGGCATCCAGCGCATCCGACATGCGCCCTTCGCCAAGGCCGGCCCAAGCCATCACCAGATCATCAACCAGCCGCCCGACCGTCCGCCCCGCCTTGATATCGGCGATCAGCCCGGAATAGTCTTCGCGCTTCGCCTGATCGGCCAGCAGGGCGATATAGGCCGGCTGGCTGCGCCCGCCCTTCTGCACCAATTGCCGCGCAAGCTCTGCCGCGCGGTCCACCTCGCCAAGGCTCATATGCGCGATCACCGCGCCTTCCAGCGTGGCCGGATCGTTCATCCCCGCCATAATCAGACGGTCATACCACCGCGCCGCTTCTCGGAAATCGTTCTCGGATGCCGCCACTCGGGCGGCAAGAAAGGCCCCTGCCGATCCGTCATAGGCCTGTTGCTGCGCGGCGACGGGCAGGGCCATCACCGAGGCAAACAGCAGGGCGGGCAGGAAACGGGTCGGCATCAGGCAACTCTCCGGCGCGAGGGATGGGGGAAAGCTAGCCGCGCCTGCCCCCGCTGGCAATCGGGCCGGGGGCATTTCGCCACCCGGCCTGCTGTCCTACACGGAAATGTCACCGCTTGGGTCACATATTGGGATAGTTCGGCCCGCCCGCGCCCTGCGGCGTGGTCCAATTGATGTTCTGCGACGGATCCTTGATGTCGCAGGTCTTGCAATGGACGCAGTTCTGGAAATTGATCCGGAAGGTCGCGTCATTGCCTTCGCCCAGCACCTCATAGACCCCAGCCGGGCAGTAACGCTGCGCAGGTTCGGCATATTTCGGCAAGTTCACCGAAATCGGGATCGACGGGTCCTTCAGCTTCAGATGCGCGGGTTGCGCCTCGTCATGGTTGGTGAAGCTGTAGGCCACATTGGTCAGTCGGTCGAAGGACAGCACGCCATCGGGCTTGGGATAGTCGATCGGCTTGTGATCCTTCGCCAAACCCGTCGCCGCCGCATCCGATTTGCCATGTTTCAGCGTGCCAAAAATCGTCAGGCCGATCGTGTTGGCCCACATGTCGATGCCCCCACCCATAAGCGAGGCCACCAACCCGTATTTCGACCACAGCGGTTTGACATTCCGCACCCGCTTCAGGTCGCGGCCGATGGCACCATTCCGCACCTCGGCCTCATAGGCCGCCAGTTCGTCGCCCGCGCGGCCTGCCTTGATGGCGGCATGGGCAGACTCGGCGGCCGCCTTACCCGACAGCATGGCGTTGTGGTTGCCCTTGATGCGCGGCACGTTCACCAGCCCCGCCGAACAACCCAAGAGCGCCACACCCGGTGCCACCATCTTGGGGATCGACTGCCAGCCGCCTTCGGAGATGGCCCGCGCGCCATAGGCCACGCGCTTGCCGCCCTTCAGGAGTTCCGCCACCATCGGGTGATGCTTGAAGCGCTGGAATTCCATATAGGGATACAGATGCGGATTCTCGTAGTTCAGGTGAACCACAAAGCCCACATAGACCTGATTGTTTTCCAGATGATAGATGAAGGACCCGCCGCCCGCGTTTGACCCAAGCGGCCAGCCCATCGTGTGGGTGACCGTGCCCTCGCGATGCTTGGCGGGGTCGATCTCCCAGATTTCCTTCATGCCAAGGCCGAATTTCTGCGGGCACTTGTCTTTCGACAGGTCATACTTGGCGATCACCTCTTTCGACAGCGACCCGCGCACGCCTTCCGACAGGAAGACGTATTTGCCATGCAACTCCATCCCCGGTTCATAGGACGGCCCCGGTTCCCCGGTTTCCGGGTCACGGCCGAATTCGCCCGCAACCACGCCCTTCACCCGGTCACCCTCATAGACCAGCGCCGAGGCCGACATGCCGGGGAAAATCTCGACCCCCAGCCCTTCGGCCACCCCCGCCATCCAGCGGCAGACATTGGCCATGGAAACGATGTAATTGCCGTGGTTGTTCATCAGCGGCGGCATCGGGAAATTCGGGATGCGCACCTGCCCTGCCGGGCCAAGGATGTAGAAGTTATCCTCCTTCACCTCGGTCTTGATCGGCGCGCCCATGCTGCGCCAATCGGGCAGCAGCGCGTCAAGGCCGCTCGGATCAAGCACCGCGCCGGAAAGGATGTGCGCGCCGACCTCGGACCCTTTTTCCAGCACCACCACCGTCAGATCGGGGTCAAGCTGTTTCAGCCGGATCGCCGCCGACAGGCCCGCCGGACCCGCCCCCACGATCACCACGTCATATTCCATCGACTCACGGACGATGTCGGCCATTCCGCCTGCTCCTTCCCCGCTATCCCTTGCTTGCCCGCGCAATAATCTTGCGGGCGGCTCGCAATCCCCTAGCCGATGCTGCGCCAAGGGGTCAATCGGAACGCGGCATCACAATGTCGCTTCGCGGCATGTCGTCGCGTTCCTTGGCCTTGTCCTGCCGCCGATTTCCGCATTCCGCCACGGCAGGGCCTTGCATTTGCCGTCCCGGTCGGTTTGGGTATGGATGAAATCGCAGGACGGATCACGCCACTGCCTTGGAAACAGGGCCGTGGCCTTCCTTTTGTTATGTAGGGGCCGATGGAAAAGATTCCGATGACGCGCGCGGGCTTCACCGCGCTGGATGAAGAGTTGAAGGTGTTGAAATCGGTCGAACGTCCCGCAGTGATCCGCGCGATCGCCGAGGCGCGCGAACATGGCGACCTGTCGGAAAACGCCGAATACCACGCCGCGCGCGAAAAGCAGTCCTTCATCGAGGGCCGGATCAAGGAATTGGAAGGGATGCTGTCGCTTGCCGATGTCATCGACCCGTCGAAACTTTCGGGCGCGGTGAAATTCGGCGCGACGGTCACCATCGTCGACGAAGACACCGACGAAGAACGCACCTATCAAATCGTGGGTGAGGCCGAGGCCGATATCGAACGCGGGCTGTTGAACATCCGTTCGCCCATCGCGCGCGCGCTGATCGGCAAGGATGAAGGCGACAGCGTCGAGGTGAAAACCCCCGGCGGCACCAAAAGCTATGAGATCCTGACCATCCGCTATATCTGACGCAAGCGAAGGAGACCGGGGAACGGCATGGCGCAAGACCGCGAAAAGCCCGAACCATTGGGCATGTTCCTGCGCAGCGAGGACAGCCCCCCCTTCGGCCCGACCGAGATTGTCGCCGCCCTTCTGGCGCTGGTCTGGGTTGTGGCCGTGATCGCCTATGCGCTGATCTCGCCTGCCTCTGATGGCGGCGGGCTGCTGGGTCTGGTGATGACGCTGCTGGTCGTGTTCCTGCCCTTGGCCCTGATCTGGGCGGCGGTCACCACCCTGCGGTCCGTCCGCGTCCTGCGGGCCGAGGCGGCACGGCTTCAGGCCACGGTCGATGCGATGCGCAATGCCTATCTTCTGTCGCAGCAGACTCAGGCCGCCATCAAGCCGGTGGTGGAACAGAAGTTGGACGAGGTGGCAGGCGTTCTTGCCACCTTCCAAACCCGCCGCGACCCGGGCCTGACCGTGCCTTCCGCCGATCGTAAGGCCGCCCTCGTGCCGCCACACCGTGGGGCGCAGGACGAACAGCCCGCCCTCGCCCTTGGCACCCCGGCCGAGGAATTGCGCCCCCCCGTGTCCGTGGCCGATGCCATCCGCGCGCTGAACTTCCCCGAAAACCCGGATGATCGCGAAGGCTTCCGCGCGCTGCGCGCCGCGCTGGAAGATCGGAATACCGCCAAGCTGATCCGCGCGGCGCAGGACGTGCTGACCCTTCTGTCGCAAGAGGGCATCTATATGGATGACCTTCGCCCCGACCGCGCCCGCCCAGAACTCTGGCGGCGCTTTGCCCAAGGCGAACGCGGGCGCACCATCGCCGCGCTGGGCGGCATCCGCGACCGGTCCTCGCTGGCGCTGACGGCGGCACGGATGCGCGAAGATACCGTCTTTCGCGACGCCGCCCACCATTTCCTGCGCAGCTTCGACAAGACCTTTCAGGAATTCGAAAAGGTCGCCTCCGATGCCGATCTGGCGGAACTGGCCGATACGCGCACGGCGCGGGCCTTTATGTTGTTCGGCAGGGTGACGGGCATCTTCGACTGACGGCGGTCAGCAGGCCTGCCACAGCCATGCGCCATCCTCGGACAGATGCCGCGTCACCTGCCCCCGCTGCCGCAGGCAATTCAGATGCGCCACCGATTCCACCAGTGCCATGCCAAATTCCGGTCCGTCGATCTGCCGCTTGAAAAGCGGCAGGAAACAGCCCGCCGCCACCTGTGGCGTGGCCAGGTGGTCCAGCAGACGCGCCAAGGCCCCCTCATGGTTGTCGATCATCTGCCGCAGCCTTAGGGGCAGCCCGGTGAAGGGCAGCTTATGCCCCGGCAGTACCAGCTGATCCTCGCGCGCCAGCGGCTGAAATTGCGCGCAACTGTCCAGCCATTCCGTCAGCGGATCGGCATCGGGTTCCGTCGGATAAACGCCGATATTGGCCGAAATCCCCGGCAATAGCTGATCGCCGCCAAGGATCAGCCCATCCTCCACGCTCCACAGCGTCGCATGTTCCGGTGCATGCCCATCGCCGCAGCGCACCTGCCAGCGGCGGCCCCCGGCGGTGACCACATCCCCCTCGCGGATGCGCGTGAAACCGGGGGGCAGTGCGGCCACCACATCGGCAAAGTTGAAAGGCCGCGTTGCGGCATAGGATGCCAGCCGATCCGCCCCCACCCCCGCGCGGCGCTGGAACTCCACCGCCTCTGCAACAGGCAAAGGATGTTCATCCAGAACCAGCATCCGCGCATAAAGCCAGCTTGTCCGCGTCGTCACCAATTCCGCCCCGCGCGACTGGAACCAGCCTGCCAGCCCGATGTGATCGGGGTGGTAATGCGTCACGATCACGCGGGTAACAGGCTTGCCCGCCAAGGGGCCCGCCAAAAGCCCCTCCCAGATCGCCTTGGCGCGTTTCGATGCAAAGCCCGTATCGACCACCGTCCAGCCATCGCCATCATCCAGCGCGAAGACATTCACATGATCCAGCGCCATCGGCAGCGGCAGGCGCAGCCACAGGATGCCGGGGGCAACCTCCACCGCCTGCCCTTCGGCAGGGGGCGTATCGAACGGGTAGCGGATCCCTGTCTCTGGCGTCGCGTCAGTCATGCCCCCGCCTTAAGCCGCCCGCCCTCACGCAGCAAGGTCTTCCGCCGACAGCGCATAAAGCCCCGCCGCGCCTTCCCGCGCCTCGGCCAGCAGGCCTGCATGGGCAGGCAGCAGCCGCCGGATCGCCACCCGCGCCAACGCCACCCGCGCGCCCCCGGCGGCATGGGCCGCCCGCAGATGGGCATCCGCCCCAAGCACAACGGCGAAGGCCCGCAAATACGGCACCGCCCCCGCAAAGCGATCCGTCATGTCTTGCCGCAGCAGCGCCTCTGTCCCCTCGCGCAGCGCCTCGGCCGCGTTCCAGACATCCCCCGCCAGATCGGGCAGCGCGGCCCGCGCCGCCTCGGCTGCCGCCTGCACCTCGTCGATCAGGGCAAAGGCCGCCGCCCCGCCATCGGCCATCTTGCGCGCCGTCAGGTCCATCGCCTGAATGCCGTTCGTGCCTTCATAGATCGTCGTCACCCGCACATCGCGGGCGAATTGCGCGGCCCCGGTTTCTTCGATGAACCCCATCCCGCCATGGACCTGCACGCCCATCTGCGCCACCTCATGCCCCGTATCCGTGCCATAGGCCTTGGCAATCGGGGTCAACAGCGCCGCGCGCGCCTGCCATTCGGGTGCGCCCGTCGCTGCCGCCATGTCAATCGCCACCGCACAGGACAGCGCGATGGCACGCGCCGAAAAGACCTGCGCCCGCATAGAGGCCAGCATCCGCCGCACATCGGCATGGTCGGTGATCGCCGCGCGCCCGGTGGGGGTGCGCCCCTGCACCCGCCCCTCGGCATAGGCCAGCGCCTGCTGGAACGCCGCCTCGGCCACACCCACGCCTTGCACCGCCACGCCCAGCCGCGCGTTGTTCATCATGGTGAACATCGCCGCCATGCCCTTATGCGGCTCTCCCACCAGCCAGCCTGTCGCGCCATCATATTGCATCACGCAGGTGGGCGACCCGTGCAGACCCAGCTTATGTTCCAAGGACACGACCGACAGGTTGTTCCTCTGGCCCGGGTTCCCTGCGGCATCCGGGATGAATTTCGGCACGAGGAAAAGGCTGATCCCCGCCGTCCCCGCCGCACCATCCGGCAGACGGGCCAGCACCAGATGGCAGATATTCGGCAGGAAATCCGCATCCCCCCATGAGATGTAAATCTTCTGCCCCGTGATCGCATAGCGACCATCACCCAGCGGCTCTGCCTTCGTGCGCAGCGCCCCCACATCCGACCCGGCCTGCGGTTCGGTCAGGTTCATGGTCCCGCCCCATTCCCCCGAAATCAATTTTGGCAAATAGATCGAACGCAGCGCCTCCGATGCGTGATGTTCCAGCGCCTCGATCTGCCCCTGTGTCAGAAGGGGGCCGATCTGCAAGGCAAGGCAAGCCCCCGCCAGCATTTCATTCACCGCCGTGGCCAGCGTCATCGGCAGGCCCATCCCGCCATTCTCTGCCCGCGCCGCCATCCCGATCCAGCCACCCTCGGCAATCGCGCGATAGCCGTCGGCAAAGCCGGGGGGGGTGCGCACGATGCCGTTTTCCAACCGTGCCGGGGTCTTGTCGCCCACGCGGTTCAGGGGCGCGATGGTAGTCTCGGCCAACCGCCCCGCCTCGGCCAGAATGGCGCGGGCCGTGTCGGGCGACGCGTCTGCGAAACGGTCGGTCGCCGCGACGCGCCCATAGCCCGTGACCAAAGACAGAAGCAGGTCGTAATCGGCAAGTGGCGCGCGGTAGGGCATGGGTCTTTCCTTCGAAGGCGCTGTCGCGGGCGGCTTGGCATCGGGGCCCTGCCGCGCTAGGACAGCGGACCTGCAAAGGTTTACAGCCCCGCGCCCCCCACTCAAGCCCAACGCTGCGTCACGACATGACCGATACCCTGACCCTGGCCCCCACGACCGACGGCCTCGCCCGCGCGGCGGGTCTGTTGCGCGCAGGCGGCTTGGTCGCCTTTCCCACGGAAACGGTCTATGGCCTTGGCGGCGATGCACGAAATGACCGGGCGGTGGCGGCGATCTTTGCTGCCAAAGGACGGCCCAGCTTCAACCCCCTGATCGTGCATGTCCCCGATATGGAGGCCGCGCGCAGCGTGGCCCGCTTCGACGCGCGGGCCGAGGCATTGGCGGCGACCTTCTGGCCCGGTCCTCTGACCCTTGTCCTGCCCCTGCGGCTTGATGCCGGGATATCGCCCCTCGTGACGGCGGGCCTGCCCACGGTGGCCGTGCGCCTGCCCGCACATCCCGTGGCGCAGGGCTTGCTGCGCGCCTTTGGTGGGCCGCTCGCGGCACCTTCGGCCAATCCGTCGGGCAAGGTGTCGCCCACGCGGGCGGATCACGTGCTGGCGGGGCTTTCAGGCCGTATCGTGGCGGTGGTCGATGGCGGGCCCTGCGCGGTGGGGGTGGAATCCACCATCATCGGGTTGGACGGTGACCCCGCCCTCCTCCGCCCCGGCGGCGTGACGGTCGAGGCGCTGGAGGCCGCCCTTGGCCAATCCCTGCAGGCGGGCGGGTCTGAAACCCGCCCCAATGCGCCCGGCCAACTGGCCAGCCATTACGCCCCCGGCGCGCCGGTCCGGCTGAACGTCACCGCGCCCGAGGCGGGCGAGGTCTGGGTGGGCTTCGGCCCCTGTCCCGGCGCGGCGCTCTCGCTTTCTGAAACGGGCGATGATGTCGAGGCGGCGGCCCGCCTCTTCCATATTCTCCGGCAGGCGGATGATCTGGCAGGTCCCGCAGGCCGCATCGCCTTTGCCCCTATCCCCGACCGTGGCCTTGGCCGGGCCATCAACGACCGCCTTCGCCGCGCCGCCGCCCCCCGAGGGTAATCACCGCCCTTGCAACCCCGCCCCCGATCCCGTTCCCTAGGGCCGCGACAGGGGGGGCAGGCACGGGGGGCAGGCCATGACAGACGACATCCATACCACCGCCGAGGCGATCGAGGCTTCGGCCCTCCCGCGCGCCAAGGCCGTGCATTCCGACCCGTCGCAATGCGGCGCGCTGGAAACCGCGCCCCTCCCCAAGGCCGCCACCCGCCGCAAGGTCGAAGAGAAAAGCCCCGCTGAATGGGCCTATGAGCGCCTCATCCTTTATATCCAGAACTTCGAGGCACAGCTGGACGCCGATCACGAGGTGGCGATGGGTTTCGCAGGCGGGCAGGCCGGGGTTCTGGCCATCGAAGGCGTCGGCTTCTTCGACCCCGATCTTGTCACGTTCTATGGCCGCGACGAGGACGGGCTGAAGACCCAGCTCATCCAGCATGTCAGTCAGTTGAACGTCCTTCTGCGCGCCATTCCAAAGGAACAACCCGAAGAACCGCCCCGCCGCATCGGCTTTCAGATGATGTCGCAATGGGCAGGCGGCGAATCCGGCGATGCTTCGGCCTGATGGGGCGCGCTGCAAGGGGTGACAGGCAGGCGTGAATCGGGTATTCGGCGCAGAAAGACGGAAAAGGGAACCGACATGGCCGACCATAACCACGAATTCAAGCCGGGCAGCATGGACATCCGGGCGCAGGAAAAGACCTTCGCGGGCTTCATGAAGTTCACGCAATGGGGCGTGATCATCATCTTCGCGATCCTGATCTTCCTCGCCCTCGCCGGCGCCTGAGGCAGGACCCGCCCCCTTTATTTCAGGACCTGATCATGTTGCGCGCCGTTTTGGCACTTCTCGCGCTCCTCACGCTTGCGGCTTGCGGGGCAGAACCCGTCTGGGCCCCCGAGGAACGGGTGCAGGCGGCGCGCTACGTGCATGATGGCCCGAACGCGATCACGCTTTTTACCGTGATCAACAACCGCTCCAACGCCGGGGCGCATAGCGGGCTGATGGTCAACGATTCCGAACGGATCATGTTCGATCCGGCTGGAACCTGGAACCATCCCCGCATCCCCGAACGCAACGATGTGCATTACGGGATCACCCCGCGCATCGTGGATTTCTACATCGACTATCACGCGCGCGAAACGTTCCGCGTGGTCGAACAGACCATCGTCGTGTCACCCGGCGTGGCCGATCTGGTCGCGCGCCGGGTCAAGGAATATGGCGCGGTGCCAAAGGCGCAATGCGCGCGGTCGATCACCGATGTTCTGCGTGGCGTGCCCGGGTTCGAATCCATCCGTTCCACTTGGTATCCGAACAAGCTGATGGAAGATTTCGGCCGCCTTCCCGGCGTCACCACTCGCGTCATCTATGACGAGGATGCCGATAAGAATCACGGCGTCCTTCTGGTGCAATCGGCGCAATCGCCGCTTTAACCCACCGTCGCCAGCAGCACGAACAGCGTCCCGCCTCCGGCAAGGATCGCCCCCATCGTGCTGCGCGTGGCCACCCCCACCGCCAGCGTGACCAAGGCAGCGGCGAGCCGCGCGGGGTCCGTCTCGCCTCCCGTCGCGGGCGGCCACAAGACGCCCGGTGCCACCAACGCGGGCAGCACCGCCACCGCCGTGTAGCGCAGGGCCCGCGTCAGCCAAAGGGGCAGGGGCCGCGCCCCCAGCGTGCCAAGAAAGGAAAAGCGGATCGCATAGGTGCCAAGGGCCAGCGCGGGCAGCACGATCCAGAAGGTGGTCTTGTCGATCATCCCCGCCGCAACTCCAACCACCGCTCCAGCCCCGCACCCACCGCCATGGCGACCGATGCCGCCACCAGCAAGCCCGTGCCATAAGGCATCCCCGCCAAGGCCAGCGCCATCACGATCGACACCCCCGCCGCCGCCAGATGCGGCAGGCTGCGCAGCATTGGCGCAACCATGGCCAGAAAGGTGATCGGCAGCGCGAAATCCAACGCATAATCCGGCGGGATCGCCCGCCCGATCATCGCCCCCGCAAGCGACGCCATGAACCACAAAGGCGCCACCGCCACCACCGCACCAAAGAACACCGCCCGCTTTTCCTGCGCGGTCATGCCGGGGCGGCGGTCAATCTCGGCCACGGTTGTGGCGAAGCTCTGATCCACAAGGAAATAGGCCATGAGCGCCCGCGACCGCAGCGGCAATTCCCCGAAATGCGGGGCCAGCGTCACCGAATACATCACCATCCGCAGGTTCACCGCCAGCGCTGTGGCCAGCACCACCAGAACCGGCGCATTTTCCTGCATCGTCTGAAGCGCCGCGAATTGCGACGCGCCCGCAAAGACGGAAACGGAAAACAGCATCGCCTCCGCGACGTTTAGCCCGGCTTCCGTTGCCACCACCCCGAACAACAGCGCGAAAGGGCCGACGACCACCGTCATCGGCAGGGCGGCCAGCAGGCCGCGCAGAAATGCGGTGCGATGGGGGGTCATGGGCGAAGAGACATCCGGCCTCGCGCTTTACCTTGCGCAAGGAAGGGCTTAGGCCTTTCCGCAGCAAAGGGAAAGATCAGGATGCGGATTTTCGGGGTGATCCTTGCAGGCGGGCAGGGGAGGCGGATGGGCGGGGCCGACAAGGCCCTTCTGCCGCTGGCCGGTCGCCCCCTGATCGCCCATGCGCTGGATCGGCTGGAACCCCAGGTCGAAGGTCTGGCCATCAGCGCGAATGGCGATCCCGCGCGGTTCGCGCCCTATGGTCTGACGGTCTTGGCAGATCAGGACGGCTCGCATGGCCCCCTCTCCGGCCTGCTCGCCGCGCTGGGCTGGGCCGCGTCCCACGGCGCGACCCATCTGGTGACGGCTCCCGTCGATGCGCCCTTCCTGCCGCCCGATCTGGTGCCGCGCCTTCTTCTGGCCGCCGAAGGCACGGGGGTGGCGCTGGCCCGATCGGGTGGCAATGATCATCCCACCTGCGGCCTTTGGCCCGTCACCGCGCGCGCGGCGCTGGCCACCTTCCTTGCCAGCGGCGCCAAGCCGCGCGTCCGCGACTTTGCCGATAGCCTTGCTGCGGCCCGCGCCGATTTCCCCGCCGATGGGGCCTTCGCCAATCTCAACACGCCTGAAGACCTTGCCACCGCCGAGGCACGCATAAGGGGCGCGGCATGAGGGTCTATGGCGTCATCGGCTGGAAAAATTCGGGCAAGACCAGCCTGATGGAACGGCTGGTGGCTGAAATCACCGCGCGTGGCTTCTCCGTCTCTACCGTCAAACATGTCCATCACGAGGTGGACCTTGATCAGCCGGGGAAAGACACCTTCCGCCACCGTCAGGCCGGCGCGCGCGAGGTGGTGCTGGCCTCCAAGGATCGCTTTGCCCTGATGGTGGAACATCGCGGCCCCGAACCCGACCTTGCCGCCGTGCTGGCCCGGCTTGCCCCCGTCGATCTGGTGCTGGTCGAAGGTTACAAGCGCGATTCCCATCGCAAGGTCGAGGTGTGGCGGCGCGAAACCGGCCAACCCCTGATCCAGACGGGCGACCCGCTGGTCCGCGCCGTGGCGACGGATGCGGCGGGCCTTGCCCTGCCCGTGCCGGTCCTTGACCTGAACGATACCAAGGCGGTTGCCGATTTCATTTTGGCCGAGGTTGGGCTGTGACCATCGCAGCATTCGACACCGTTGCCATCGTGGATTGGTCGGCAAGCAATGGCCCGTCACCCGCCCGCCCCTCTGCCGATGCGATCTGGATCGGCACCGCGACCGCCGCAGGGACGGAAGCCCGCTATTTCCGCACCCGGGCCGAGGCCGAGGCACAACTTTCCGCCCTGATCGATGCCGAACGCACGGCAGATCGGCGCCTTCTGATCGGCTTTGATTTCCCGATGGGCTATCCCAAGGGCTTTGCCGCCCGCCTGACCGGGCAGGCCGATCCCCGCGCCCTCTGGCGGTGGCTGGCCGAACGGGTGACGGATATGGGCAACCGCAACAACCGCTTTGCCGTGGCGGATGAAATCAACGCAAGTTTCGCCGCAAAGGCAGGGGCAGGGTCGGCGGGGGGCCCCTTCTGGGGCCGCCCCTCCGGCCTGCCCCTGTCCCATCTGCCAGAGCGAAAGGCCGTCGATTACCCCGCCCTCGGCCTGCCCGAACGCCGCGCTGTGGAGCGGTGCGTTCCCCGCGCGCAGCCTGTGTGGAAGCTCTTCACCACAGGCTCCGTCGGGTCGCAGGCCTTGATGGGCCTGCCCATGATCCACCGCCTGTCGCAATGCGCAGGCACCGCCGTCTGGCCTTTCGATCCGCCCGACACCTGCCCCATCGTTCTGTCCGAGGTTTACCCCTCGCTCCTCGCCCCTCTCGTCGCGCAACAGCCCGGCATCAAGGACGCGGCGCAGGTCACCCTTCTGGCCCGCGCGCTTTGGCGGCTTTCCGATCGGAGAGCGCTTGATCCCCTGTTTGCCGCCAAGGATATCGATGATCTCCACGAGGAAGGCTGGATCCTTGGCGCAGGCCATGAAACCGCGCTTCTCGCCGCGGCGGAGGGGCCATGACCCGCACCGCCATCCGCATCGAACGGGGCCTGCCCGATCACCTCCGCGCCGAGGCCGCCGCCCTTTACTGGCAGGCCTTTGGCGGCAAACTGGGCCGCGTCCTTGGCCCCGAAGAGGCCGCCCTACGCTTCCTCGCCCGTGTCATGCGCGCCGACCACTGCCTGACCGCCATCGACGCCGAAGGCCGCCTGCTGGGCCTTGCCGGGTTCAAGACCGGCCAGGGCAGCTTTGCCGGGGGAACCGATGCCGACCTCCGCGCCGTCTATGGCCAATTCGGCGGGCGCTGGCGCGGGCTTGTCCTGCGCCTTCTGGGCAATGAGGTGGACAACCGCCGCTTCCTGCTGGACGGCCTCTGCGTCAGCCGCGCCGCCCGTGGCCAAGGCGTCGGATCGGCGCTTTTGGAGGCCATCGTGACCGAGGCCCGCGCCCGTGGTTATCCGGCGGTCCGGCTGGATGTGGTCGATACAAACTGGCGTGCCAAGGCCCTTTATGAACGGCAAGGCTTCGTCGTGGCCCGCACCGCAGGCATCGGCCCTTTGCGCCTGATCTTCGGCTTCAACGCCGCCCATACGATGGTGCGGACAGTCTGATCCCGGTCCCTTCGCGGCCCCACGCGAAAAAGGTGCATTCGTTCAAAATCTATGCATACTTTCGGATGCCCCAAGCGAAAGGCGGCGGGGCCAAAACCGAAGAACCTAGGGAACCAGTGGAATGCTCAACGAATTCAAAACCTTCATCGCCCGTGGCAATGTCGTCGATCTTGCTGTCGGTATCATCATTGGCGCGGCCTTCACCGCCATCGTCAATTCGCTTGTCGGCGACCTGATCAACCCAATCATCGGCTTGGTCACGGGCGGGGTGGATTTCTCGAACCTCTTCATCGATCTGTCGGGCACCGACCCGGCCTCGCTTGCCGCTGCGCGCGATGCAGGCGCGCCGGTCTTTGCCTATGGGGCCTTCATCACCGCCGTGATCAACTTCCTGATCATTGCCTGGGTGGTGTTCCTTTTGGTCAAGGCGGTGAACAAGCTGAAAGAGGCCACCGCCAAGAAAGAGGCCGCCGAAGCCGCCGCCGCCCCGGCTGGCCCGACCGAACTTGATATCCTGATGGAGATCCGCGACGCGCTGAAGAAGTGACATCCGCGTCTGTGGCGAAAGGGCCGCGGGTCATCCCGCGGCCCATCTCATTTCAAAGTGCCAAGGCCTCGGCCCCGCTGATCGAGGGCAGACCCAGCGCCGTGCCCACCGCCTCATAGGTCAGCTTGCCCTTATGGGTGTTCAACCCGTTCAACAGATGCCGATCCTCGGCGCAGGCGCGTTTCCACCCCTTGTCCGCCAAGGCCAGCATGAAGGGCATTGTCGCATTCCCCAAAGCCAGCGTTGACGTCCGCGCCACCGCGCCCGGCATATTCGCCACGCAGTAATGCAGGATGCCGTCCACCTCATAGATCGGGTCCTGATGGGTGGTCGCGCGGCTCGTTTCGAAACATCCACCTTGATCGATTGCCACATCCACGATGGCCGCGCCGGGCTTCATCGTCTTCAACTGCGCCCGCGTCACCAGCTTTGGTGCTGCCGCGCCGGGGATCAGCACCGCCCCGATCACCATATCGGCCTCGGCCACAAGGTCCGCCGTTAGCCCTGCGCTGGCATAGCCCGTCTTCACCGTGCCGTGGAAGATGTCGTCCAAATAGCGCAGGCGCGGCACTGACCGATCAAGGATGGTGACATCCGCCCCCATCCCCGCCGCCACCCGCGCCGCATGGGTGCCGACCACCCCGCCGCCGATCACCACCACCTTGGCAGGCAACACGCCGGGAACCCCGCCCAGCAGCACGCCACGCCCGCCATTGGCCTTTTGCAGCGTCCATGCCCCGACCTGCGGGGCCAATCGCCCCGCCACCTCGGACATCGGGGCCAAGAGGGGCAACCCGCCCCGGTCATCCGTCACGGTTTCATAGGCAATCGCCGTGACGCCGGATTTCAACAGGTCATGGGTCTGTTCCGGATCCGGGGCAAGATGCAAATAGGTGAACAACACCTGCCCCTCACGCAGCCGCGCCCGTTCCACCGCCTGCGGTTCCTTCACCTTCACGATCATCTCGGATTTGGCAAAGACCTCGGCCGCATCGGCGGCGATGGCCGCGCCTGCTGCGATGTAATCGGCATCGGCAAAGCCCGCGCCCAGCCCCGCGCCGGTTTCCACCAGCACCTCATGCCCATGTGCCACCGCTTCGCGCGCCGCAATCGGCGTCATGCCAACGCGAAACTCCTGCGGCTTGATCTCTTTCGGACATCCGATCTTCATCTGACTTCTCTCTCTCCCGTGCGGGCCCTCCTCGGCCCGGATGGGAAAAGCTTCCGCCAGATCGGATGCAATTGCTTTGAATACTGGATGACGCCGGGCAGGCTTTGCGGTAACTTTCACCGCAAATGGCACTTTTGGCGAAGGTTTCTTCCACAATGTCCGAACTTGACGCAACCGACCGCCGTATCCTGACCGTCTTGCAGAAGGAAGGCCGCATCACCAATGCCGAATTGTCGGAACGGGTGAACCTCTCACCCTCGGCCTGCCACCGCCGCACCCAGCGGCTTGAGGAAGAGGGGTTCATCGCCGGTTACGTGGCGCTGCTCGACCCCCGCCGCCTAGGCCGTCCGACGACGGTCTATGTGGAGATCACGCTGCAAGGGCAGGCCGATGAATTGCTGGATGCGTTTGAACGTGAGGTGGCCCGCATTCCCGACATCCTCGAATGCCATCTGATGGCGGGGCAGGCGGATTACCTTTTAAAGATCCTCGCGCAGGATACCGAAGACTTCGCGCGCATCCACCGTCAGTATCTGTCGCGCCTGCCGGGGGTCCGTCAGATGCATTCCTCCTTCGCATTGCGGACGGTGGTGCAAACGACGGCGCTGGCCGTGTGAGGGGGGACGGAATTTGACGCAAATTCCGCACCGAAATCTGGCGCAGATTTCGGTGACCCACCGGGTACAAGGTTGACAGACGAAATCTGCGTCAGATTTCGCCGCGATTTCTGCGCCAGAAATCGCGCTGCATCAGCGCACGATTAACCATGAATCGACCCCGATCTCTGCTGAAATTTGTATGTACAGTTTGCTGCACAAAAGGCGGCACAAAACAGGGCACAAATGTTTTCATCCATCCCGCTGAAAAACCAAACGAAATCCGCGAGTCTTAAGCAGCGAGGCAATGAAAAACCCCCGGCCTTGCGGACGGGGGTTGATCGGGCGGGGATCGCTCCCCCAGTGTCGCTAACGCCTTAAAGGGCGCCTTCGCGCTGCGCCTTCTTGCGCGCGAGTTTGCGCGCACGGCGGACCGCTTCGGCTTGCTCGCGCGCTTTCTTGACGGACGGTTTCTCGAAATGCTGCTTAAGCTTCATTTCACGGAAAACGCCTTCGCGCTGGAGCTTTTTCTTCAGGGCACGGAGTGCCTGTTCGACGTTATTGTCGCGGACGCTGACCTGCATGTGGTTGTCACCACCTTCCTAAGTTAGAGTTGCACTACAGTGTGCAGGCGCGCGCCCTATAACAAAGGAAACGCGGCCTGTCCACCGATGCCGCCACCGCCACCCGTGAAGGAGACCGCCATGGAAAGCCAGCAACCCCCTGAAAACGCGCGCGAAGCGGTGCTGAATGCGGCGCTGTCCCATGTGCCCTTCGACGGCTGGTCCGAAACCACCCTGCGCGCTGCCATTGCCGATTCGGGCGTGGCAGAGGGGTTGGCGCGCGCCCTTTACCCCCGTGGCGGTGTCGATCTTGCCGTGGCCTATCACAAGGACGGCGACCGCCGCATGGTCGAAACCCTTGGAATGACTGACCTTTCCCAGATGCGCTTTCGCGACCGCATCGCCTTTGCCGTGCGCACTCGGCTTGATCTCGTGGAAGACCGCGAACTCGTCCGTCGGGGCACCACGCTCTTTGCACTGCCGCAGTACGCCGCCGAAGGGGCAAAGCTGATCTGGGGCACATCTGACGCCATCTGGACGGCGCTGGGCGATACGACACGCGATCTGAACTGGTATTCCAAACGCGCCACCCTTTCCGCCGTCTACGGCTCCACCGTCCTATACTGGCTGGGGGATGACAGCCTCGGCCATCAGGCGACATGGGATTTCCTCGACCGCCGCATCGCTGACGTGATGCAAATCGAAACCTTGAAGGCCAAGATCAAGGACAACCCGCTTGGCAAGGCCCTGCTTGCAGGCCCCGCCAAGGTGATGGAGAAATGGCGCGTGCCGACAGTTCCCGATGACCTGCCCGGCAAGATGATGGATCGCTTCCGGCAAGGCTAAGACCAAGGATTTACAATGGAACTTTCCCACACGATGCGCGCCGTGGAAATTACCGAACCCGGCGGGCCGGAGGTTTTGAAACCATGTACCCGTCCCGTTCCGGTGCCGGGCCACGGCCAGATCGTTATCCGCGTCGCCTATGCCGGGGTGAACCGCCCCGATGCCCTGCAACGCGCCGGAAGCTATGCGCCGCCCGCCAATGCCTCGCCCCTGCCGGGGCTAGAGGCGTCGGGAACCGTGGTCGAAATCGGCCCCGGCGTGACGCGCTGGTCAATCGGCGACAAGGTCTGCGCCCTCCTGCCGGGCGGCGGCTATGCAGAATATGTCACCACCCCGGAAGCCCACGCCCTGCCCATTCCCGAAGGCCTGTCGCTGCGCGAAGCGGCCTGCCTGCCCGAAACCTGCTTTACCGTCTGGTCGAATGTGGTGATGCGCGGCGGGCTGAAGGCGGGGGAACGGTTCCTCGTCCATGGCGGGTCGTCCGGCATCGGCACCACCGCGATTCAGATCGCCAAGGCGCTGGGCGCACGGGTCTTCACCACCGCCGGGTCAGATGACAAATGCGCCGCCTGTGAGGCGCTTGGCGCGGACAAGGCGCTGAACTACCGCACGGGTGATTTCGTCGCCATGATGCATGATGAAGGCGGCGCGCAGCTCATCCTCGACATGGTCGGTGGCAGCTATTTGCCCCGCAATGTCAAAGCCTTGGCAACCGAAGGGCGATTGGTGCAGATCGCCTTCTTGCAAGGCCCTAAGGTCGAGTTGAACTTTGCCGAGGTGATGATGCGCCGCCTCACCATCACAGGATCGACCCTGCGCCCGCAAAGCGACCTTGCCAAGGCCCGCATCGCGGCGGAGGTCGAGGCGCATGTCTGGCCGATGATCGCTGCCGGAAAGCTGCGCCCCGTGATGGACAGCGAATTCCCGTTGCAAGACGCCGCCGCCGCCCATGCCCGCATGGAAAGCTCCGGCCATGTGGGCAAGATCGTGCTGAAGGTGGAGTGATCAGACCTCGTCCAGCGCCGCTTGCAGGATCGGGGGCAGCTTTGACGGTCCCATCCCGGTCAGCGTTTTGGGAATGGTGCAAAGCAGGTTGATCTTCCCAGGCCCCGTCACCGCATCCTGCCGATCCAGTTCCGCCCGCACCGCGCCCAGAACCTGCGGCGCCGCTGCGATCATCACGGGTCGCGTCCCTGCAACCTTCTTCAGCTGGCCCACCACCTGTGCGGCCAGCCGCTCTCCGCCGATCCGGTCCAGATCGGGCATTTCCATCGCGGAACGGTGATCCTTGCCCACATCATGCATGCGCCCCGGCCTGTCGCTATAGGGGGCCGGCGGGTCCGCCTCGATCCTGTCCACCTCCTGCAGATGCGGCCTGTCCACCGTCCCGGTATTTTCCAGAATGATGGCCCGCTCCTCGTCCATCACAATCGCCCATGTTCCCTTCGCCAGAAGTGCCATGTTCCTGTCCCTTCCAAGGTGAGTCGGTCCACGGATTAAACACCCGCGCCTAAGTCCCCGCCCTGATCTGGCGCAAATCTTAACGCACTGCCTCCATCCCAATCACACCCCGGCAGACCCGGCCCACATCTCCACTGCAGGCGCGGAATTCCAGCCCCTTGGTCAGGCAGATGCGCACCTCTTGCACCATACCCTGACGGCAGGTGACCACCACATCCTCCGGCACAAGCATCTGATTTGCCGCAAGAAATGCGTCCTCTACCACATCTGCCTCCAGCCGGATGTCGCGTGCAAGGCCGCGGAACACCTCTGGCACCGTGACCCGCGCCCGCGCCTGCCGGGCCAAATCGTAGAACTCCGACGCTGAGAGCCCCGAACAGCGCCCGTGCTTTTTCCACTGGTAAAAGGCCGCCCCCGCGCCTCCGAACAGGTCCGCCTGCGCCGACGTCATCGAACGCGGCGGGTCCCGCTCTGCCGTCCGGCAGAAGCTGGGCCAGCCGTCCTCGTATTGTGGCCAAAGCCCGTGCAGCACGAAATCCAACCCCCGCCCGGCATCGCATTGCGGGTCGTCGCGCGCATCGCCCTCCAATGCGCACCAACTGGCCGACCATGACAGGGCCATCACGTAATAGTCGAAATCCCCCGCCCTCTCGCCCTCGGCCCGCGCGACCCCCGTCATCGCCCCCGTCATCGCCAGCGCCACTAGTACCGCAAAGATCACACGCATTTTCCCTTCCCTCCGCTTGCGAAACTGACTATATCCGCGCCTGAACTTCCCCGAAATCGTGGAATGGCGGCCCCGGTCGCAGCCGATTTCCCGGCCAGAGAAAGATATTGCAAGGAGCGATCCGATGACGAAGCCCCTCATGGCAAAGGCCACCGCCGTCTGGCTTGTGGACAACACCACCCTGTCTTTCAAGCAGATCGCCGATTTCTGCGGGATGCACGAACTTGAGGTGCAGGGCATCGCTGATGGCGACGTGGCAGCCGGCGTGAAGGGTTTCGATCCCATCGCCAACAACCAACTGGAACAGATCGAGATCGAGCGTGGTCAGGCCGATCCGGCCTATAAGCTCCGCCTGAAGCACAACCTTGCCGCCGTGGGCGAGGAAAAGCGTCGCGGCCCGCGCTACACCCCCCTGTCCAAGCGTCAGGATCGCCCAGCGGCGATCCTTTGGCTGGTGAAGTTCCACCCGGAATTGTCGGATGGTGCCATCGGCAAACTGGTCGGCACGACGAAGCCGACCATCCAGTCGATCCGGGAACGGACCCATTGGAACATCAACAACATCACGCCCATCGACCCCGTTGCCCTTGGCCTGTGCCGTCAGACCGAACTGGATACCGCGGTGCAGCAGGCGGCCCGCCGCAAGGCTTCCGAGGGGTCTGTCATGTCGGATGACGAACGGCGGAAACTGGTGTCGACCGAACAATCGCTTGGCATGTCGGACGATCCCAAGATGCCCACCGGCCTTGAAGGCCTTGCCGCCTTCACCCGCCGCGAAGAGGAAGAAAAGCCCGCCGATTTCTCGGATGCCGAAAGCTTCTTCAATCTGCCGCAATCGGATGACGATGACGAGGATGAGGAAGACGATACCCGCCGCCGCTGATGGCTGTGGGCAATAGGATCAGGGGCCGGGAGCGTATTGCCCGGCCCTTTTCCTTTTCTGCGTTTAGAAAGACTTCCGCGCCCGCAGCGCCGCGCCCAACGTGCCGTCGTCAAGGTAATCCAACTCACCACCAATCGGCACGCCTTGGGCGAGGGAGGTGACTGTCACCTCAAGTCCGGCCAGAGCATCGGCGATGTAATGGGCCGTTGTCTGCCCATCCACCGTTGCGTTCAGCGCAAGGATCACTTCGCGCGCGCCCTCAGCCGCCACCCGGTCGATCAGGGCGGGGATGCGCAATTCCTCTGGCCCTACGGCATCCAGCGCGGAAAGTGTGCCTCCCAGAACGTGATAGCGCCCGCGGAACACACCGGCGCGTTCCAGCGCCCAGAGGTCCGCCACATCCTCCACCACGCAAATCTCGCCCGTGGCACGGCGGTCATCGGCGCAGATGGGGCACAGGTCCGCAGTCCCGATATTGCCGCAGACCCGGCAATCGCGGGCCGAGGCCGCGACCTGTGCCATGGCCTGTGCCAAGGGTGCCATCAACGCCCCCCGGCGTTTCAACAAAACCAAAACCGCGCGGCGGGCGGAACGCGGCCCAAGCCCCGGCAGACGCGCCATTAGGTCGATCAACGCCTCGATCTCGCGCGGGGTCTCGCCCCCGTTGCCCATGGAGGCCGCCTTAGAAAGGCAGTTTCATATCGGCGGGCAGGCCAAGCGCCTCGGTCATCCGGCGCATCTCTTCGGCCATGCGGTTCTGGCCCCTGACCTGCGCGTCTTTGATGGCGGCGATGATCAAGTCCTCCACCACCTCTTTTTCCGAGGCGACAAGGATCGACGGGTCGATATCCAGCCCCGTCACCTCGCCCTTGGCCGTTGCCCGTACTTTCACAAGGCCCGCGCCCGATTCACCCACCACGACGGTCGATGCCATCTGCTCCTGCATCTCGGCCATCTTGGCCTGCATCTCCTGCGCGGCCTTCATCATCTTGGCCATGTCGCCCAGTCCGCCCAGACCGCCCAATCCCTTCAGCATCGCGCCGCTCCTTCCATGATCTTTTGCAGTGATAGGGGTTGCCCCCCGTTGCTTCAAGGCTGACGCCGCCGGGCGGTGAAGCCCCGCACCAGAACGGCCGCCGCAATCAGGATCAAGATCGCCACTGTCGGCCCGATCCCGCCGATGCAGCCCTCGCCCATCGCAAGAACCGCCAGCTCGGCCCGCCGCGCCAAAAAGAAAAGGGCGGCAAATGCCAGCACAGGCAGCGCGACCACCACTGCCAACCAGCGGCGCGGCCAGATCATCGCCAGCAGCACGAAGGCCAAGAGGATCACTCCGAGAGGAGAGCCCAGCACATAGCCCGCCTCAGCCAAAGCGCCAACCGGGCCATCGGACGGTGTCCAGCCGGGGCGCACCTCGCCGCAGACCTCAGCCGTCGCGGGCAACGGGGCAAGCGCGGCAAGGGCGATCAGCCATCCTCGAACGGGTCCCATTCATCCTCGACTTCCGGCAGGGCTGCCGCTTCGGCCGCCGCAGCCATCGCCTCTGGCGTGCGGATATCGGCGATCTTCGCACCCGGAAAGGCGGCCAGCACGGCCTGCACCAGCGGATTCTGCATCGCCTCAGCCTCAGCCATACGCCGCGTCTCGTCGCGGGTTTCCGCGATGGTGGGCGCGCCCCCCTCATTCACCACCGAAACGCCCCAGCGCGCGCCCGTCCACATCTGCAATCGTGCGCCCAGCTGCGCGGCAAGGTCTGGCGGCGCCTCGGGCGTTGGTTGGAACTCGATCCGGCCGGGGGAATATCGAACAAGGCGCAGGCCTTGCTCCACCTCGTAAAGCAGTTTCATGTCCCGCTTTTCGCGGATCAGTTCCACCACCTGATCAAAGCTGACATAGACCTGAAGCGTCCCTTCCGCGACGGCCAGCGCCTGCCCGCCTTGCATCACGGGTCCGCGTGTGGGGCTGGCCGGGGCCATACGCATCGCCGGCGCATGCATCATGCGCCCGCCGCCCCCGCCGCCCGCAGGCGCACCGCCCGGCATCGGGCCGGGGGCAGGGGCCTCGCTCAACTTGCGGATTAGGGTTTCAGGATCGGGCAGGTCGGCCACATGGGTCATGCGGATGACGGCCATCTCGGCGGCCATCATCGCATTGGGGGCCGCCGCCACCTCTTCCAGCGCCTTTAGCAGCATCTGCCACAGCCGCGTCAGCACCCGCATCGGCAGCTTTCCGGACATGTCCAGCCCCCGCGCAGCCTCATCCGGCGGGGTGGTCGGGTCCTCGGCGGCGGCAGGTGTCACCTTCACCACCGAAAGCCAATGCGTGATCTCGGCCAGATCGCGCAGCACGGCCATCGGATCGGCTCCGTCGGCATATTGCGCCGCAAGTTCAGCCAGCGCCCCGCCCGCATCCCCTGTGACGACCAGATCAAACAGGTCCAGCACCCGCCCACGATCGGCCAGCCCCAGCATGGCGCGCACCTGATCGGCGGTCACCTCGCCCATGCCATTGGCGATGGCTTGGTCCAGCATGGAGGTCGCATCCCGCGCCGACCCTTCCGCCGCGCGGGTAATGAGCGCGAGCGCCCCGTCGGTAATCTGTGCCCCTTCCGCCGTCGCGATCCGACGCAAGAGCGCCATCATCACCTCAGGTTCGATCCGTCGCAGATCGAACCGCTGGCAGCGCGACAATACGGTGACGGGCACCTTGCGGATTTCCGTCGTGGCGAAGATGAATTTCACATGGGCAGGCGGTTCCTCCAGCGTCTTGAGCAGCGCGTTGAACGCGCTGTTCGACAGCATGTGAACCTCGTCGATGATGTAAATCTTGTAGCGCGCCGAAGCCGCCCGGTAATGCACAGAGTCGATGATCTCGCGGATATCGCCCACGCCGGTCCGGCTGGCGGCGTCCATTTCCATCACGTCGACATGCCGGCCTTCCGCGATGGCACGGCAGGGGTCGCATTTCCCGCAGGGGTCCGTCGTCGGCCCCCCCGTCCCGTCCGGGCCAATGCAATTCAGACCCTTGGCGATGATCCGTGCCGTCGTCGTCTTCCCGGTTCCACGGATGCCCGTCATAATGAAGGCATGCGCGATCCGGTCCGCGGCAAAGGCGTTGCGTAGCGTGCGCACCATCGCCTCTTGGCCGACCAGATCGGCAAAGGTTTCGGGGCGGTATTTCCGCGCCAGAACGCGATAGGCTTTGTCTGCGGTTTCGGTCATGCAGGCTCCTTGGTCGGGACCAACCTAGTGCCTGCGCCCCGGCATGGGCAAGACGTGGCGTCCCGCATCACCGCGAAGTGGGTCTATTTCTTCGGGGTAACTGTGGCGCGCCAAGTGCGCGGTCAGTAGAGCCCCAACTCGCGCAGCACCGAAGGCCAGTCGCCCACCCTGCGCCGCGCCTTGTCAGGGTCCTCTGCCGCCACTGCATGGGTGACAAGGTTCAACAGCGTAGCCAGCGGCCCCGTGCTTTCCAGAAAGGCCCCCACCTTGGTCGCAGCGTGGAACACATAGGGCGTATGCGCCCGCGCCCATGTGTTCAACTCGTCTGTGATCACCACCACCTCGATCCCCAGCCGTCTTGCGGTGCGCACCACCACTTCGGCCTCGCGCGCATACGGCACCATGTCCACAAGGATCAGCGCCCGCTTTTCCTGCGCGCGGCGGTCCGACGGCACCCATTCCACTAGACCGCCATCATGCGCTGCCATGAACCGCACCGATCCCCGCACGATAGATAGGCGACGGGCGAAATCTTCTGCCAGACCGCGCACCGTCTGGAACCCCGTCACGAACACTTCATCCGCGCGGAACAGCGCCCCGATGGCCTCGGCCCATTCGGGCCGCCCGATCTGCGCGCCAAGGCCAAGGATGGCATCAGCATCCCGGCGCAAAAGGGTGCCCAATTCCCCCTCCAACAGCCGCATATAGCGATCGGCTGCATGGATATGCAGGCTAGCGGCGGGCGATCCGATCTCGGCCTTCAACTCGGCGATGCCGCGAAACCCGATCCGCCGTAGGAAACGGCTGACGGTGATCTCGCTCACCCCGGTCTTGGCGGCGATGGATGCTCCCGTCTCTACGGCCAACCCCGTCTCGTTTAGGATGAGCCATTGTGCAATCCGTGCCTCGGATCTGGTCATTCCGTCCTGAAAGGCGCGCAATCTTGCGGCAAGGGGCGAGTCCGGGGGGGAGGAGTCATGCATGACAGTGTTTACAGCAAATAATGCGAATGTTAGCCTTCTGTCATAACATACAGGTCCGAGTCGGTTGCGCAAAGACTGTTTCTCGCGCCCCGCCATCAGGCCGCTGACAACCGGGAGACGTCGATGAAAACGCAAGCTGTGGGCTTTGCCCTGTCCTTCACCTTGATGGCGGGTGCCGCCGCTGCCGAGGGGACATTGTCGCTGTATAATTGGGGCGATTACATCAACCCCGATGTCCTGACGAAATTCACCGAGGAAACGGGGATTGCCGTCACGTTGGACACCTATTCTTCGAACGAAGAGATGCTGGCCAAGATTCAGGCGGGGGCGACGGGATATGACATCGTCTTTCCGTCGGTCCATATGAATGACATCATGCTGAAACTGGGCCTTCTGGAAAAGACGGGCATCAACGCGCATCCCGATTTCAAGAATATCGATCCGGCCTTCCTGCGCGCCAAGGAAGACCCCGCCAGCGAATATTGCCTGCCCTATGCATGGGGGACGGTGGGGGTGTTCTATAACGAGGCTGTTACCGGGCCAGTGGCGACTTGGGAGGATTTCTTCGCTATTCCCGAAAAATCGGGCGGAAAGATCACGCTTCTGGATGACATGCGCGAGGTGCTGGCCATCGGCCTGATGGTGAATGGCAAATCGGTCAACAGTGCCGAACCTGCCGATGTGCAGGCGGCGACTGATTACATCCTGTCCAACAAGGCCGCCGTGTCGGCGTTCACCTATGATTCCATGGCAATGCTGTCTTCGGGCGATATCGCGGCGGCGCATTTCTTTGTGGGCGGCAACGTCTTTTTCACCGAAACGCCGGACATCAAATATGTCATCCCGGCCGAAGGCGCGACGATGTATCAGGAAAACATCTGCGTTCTGGCCAGCGCTCCGAACAAAGAAAACGCCAAGAAATTCCTTGAATTCTACCTGCGCCCGGAAATTGCCGCGCTGAACGTCGCGCAGCAGTTCAATGGGACGCCAAACATCCCCGCCAATGACCTCACGCCGGATTTCATCAAGGCCAATCCGAATATCAACGTGCAGGGTGACACGATGGCCCGGTTGCAGATCTTCGAAGATATCGGCGCGGCGCTCCGCGTCTATGACCGGGCGTGGAATACTGTCCGCACGGCGCAATAAGGCAAGGGGGCGGCCCTTTCCGGGGCCGCCCGCCACGAGTGATCCGACATGACCGCACTTCTGGACATCCGCGCCGCGCGGCGCGATTTCGTGACGCCCGAAGGTGGGCGCGTCGCCGCGCTCGATGGGGTCGACCTGTCGGTGGGCGAGAATGAATTCGTCACCCTCCTCGGCCCATCGGGTTGCGGCAAGACCACGCTCCTACGCGCGATTTCGGGGTTCGAGGCGTTGGACAGTGGCACAATCCACCTGCAGGGGCGCGATCTGTCCGGCCTGCCGCCCTTCAAGCGGCCCGTGAACACGGTGTTCCAATCCTATGCCCTATTCGGCCACATGACCGTGGCTCGCAACGTGGGCTACGCGCTGGAGGTGAAGGGAACCCCCCGCGCCGAATATGAGGCCGAGGTTGCCGCTGCCTTGGAAAAGGTGGGACTTGCTGGCTTCGGCGCGCGCAAACCATCGCAGTTGTCCGGTGGTCAGCGGCAGCGCGTCGCGCTGGCCCGCGCGATCATCGCAAAGCCGCGCCTTTTGCTGCTCGACGAGCCGCTCTCAGCGCTGGACCGCAATCTGCGCCAGCAGATGCAGATCGAATTGAAGGCCCTGCAACATACCCTTGGCATCGCCTTCGTCTTCGTCACCCATGATCAGGAAGAGGCGCTAACGATGTCCGACCGCATCGTCGTGATGCGCTCTGGACGAATCGAACAGATCGGCACCCCGCGTGAGGTGTTCCGCCATCCGAAGAACCGCTTTGTCGCGGAATTCATCGGCGAAACGAACCTTTTCGCCGCCACCGTGGACCGGATCGAAGGCGATCTCGCCCTTGCGCGCACCGCCGAAGGCATCGCCCTGCACCTGCCTGCCACGGGTCGCAAGCAGGGCGAGGCGATCACCGCCATCTTGCGCCCCACCGACTTTACCCTTGCCCCCGACGGCATACCCGGCACTGTGAAACGGGCCGTCTATCTGGGCAGCGACCTGCACTTGATCGTGCAACCCACCGCAGGCGGGCCAGAGCTGCGGGTCACGGTGCGCGACGGGGCCGCTGCCCCTGCCGAAGGGGCGGCCATCCATTTGGCCCATGACCCCACCCTCATTCATGTGCTTGACGGGGGCTGACATGGCACTCCGGCGTCAATCGGCGATCCTTGCCGTACTTCTCGCCCCGGTGACCATGTTCCTTGGGGTCTTTTTCCTCCTGCCCCTCCTGATCATCGCGCTGTTTTCCTTTCTCACGCCGGGGCTTTACGGCGGGGTGGAATGGGCTTTCTACCACTGGAACTATGGCCGCATCTTCGGCTGGGCTGACGGGATCATGGAGGTCTATGAACCCGTCTATCTCCAGATCCTTGGCCGCTCATTGGGCTATGCCGCGCTGACGGTGATGCTGTGCCTGATCTTGTGTTATCCGGTAGCCTTCTGGGTAAGCCGCCTGCCCGCGCGTTGGCGCCTTGTGTTCCTCTTCCTTATCACGCTGCCCTTCTTTTCCAGCCTGATCGTCCGGCTTTATGCTTGGCTTTTGATCCTGAAACCGTCGGGTATCCTGAACACCGTGCTGATGGCCACGGGGCTGATCTCAGAACCGCTGGAAATCCTTTATTCCCCCGCCGCCGTGGTGCTGGGGATGGTCTATGTGATGATCCCCTTCATGTTCCTGCCGCTCTTTGCCTCGGTCGATAACCTTGACCGTGCGCAGGTCGAGGCGTCCATGGACCTTGGCGGGAACCGCCTGCAGACCTTCGTCAAGGTTATCCTGCCGCAGACGCTGCCCGGTATCATGGGGGGCGCGGTGATCGTCTTTATCCCGTCGGTCGGCAATTTTATCGTCCCCGATATCCTAGGCGGAGCCAAGGGGTTGATGATCGGCAACCTTGTCGAACAGCAGTTCCTCTCGGCCCGCAACTGGCCCTTTGGCGCGGCTCTGTCGATGATCATCATGTCTGTGGTGTTGTTCGTCCTTCTGATCGCTGTCACCCGTGCGCGCAGAGGTCAGCCATGAAAAGCCCCCTCGGCTGGGCCGCCCTGACGGCCTTTTCCCTGCTATTCTTCGCCTTCATCTACGCGCCGCTTTTCGTGATCATCGGCTATTCCTTCAATTCCAACCCGGTCAACATGATGATCTGGGAGGAATTCACGCTGGATTGGTATACTGGCATCTTCGGGCTGACCGAACGCGCGATGGATGCCAACAGCCGCGCCGCCTATATCGAAAGCACCGACCAGATGCTGGCCGCGCTACGCAATTCGCTGTTCGTTGCGGTCTTCACCACCACGATCTCGACCGTCATGGGAACGGCGACGGCGATTGCGCTGGCCCGCTATCGGTTTAGGGCGCGCAAACTCTATGACGGGTTCCTTCTATTGCCGATGATGATGCCCGACATCGTGCTGGGCATCGGCCTTCTGATCTTTTTCGTCACGCTGGGGATGCAGCTTTCGCTGATGACCATCATCATCGGGCATTGCACCTTCCTGACCTCCTATGTCTTCATCATCGTGCAGGCCCGCATGGCGGGCCTTAACCCTGCGCTAGAAGAGGCCTCGGCCGATCTGGGCGCATCGGAATGGGTGACGCTGCGCAAGGTGCTGTTGCCGCAACTTGCCCCCGGCATCATGGGCGGGGCTCTTTTGGCCTTTGTCATTTCGATGGATGATCTGGTCATCACCTACTTCGTCTCAGGGACCGGCGACACGACGCTGCCCGTCTTCATCTTCGGCATGATCCGGCGCGGCGTGAAGCCTGAGATCAACGCCATCGCCACGCTTCTTATCCTTGCTTCGGTGGCCATTGCCGCCCTTGGCCTTTGGCTGCGTTCCAGAAAGACAGACTGACATGACCAGACCCCGCGCCCGTGACCTTGGCCTTCCCTTTCCCGGCACGCCCGGCCCCCTGAACGCCATCACCGATGTGGCGGGCGTGCAGGTGGGGTTCTGCACGCTGACCGATCCTGCGCGGGCCATGCGCACGGGGGTGACGGCGATCCTGCCGCGCAAGGGCCGCGACCCTCTTCCAGTGCGCGCGGGGCATTACGCGCTGAACGGGAATGGCGAGATGACGGGAACCCACTGGATCGACGATGCGGGTTATTTCCTCGGCCCCATCCTGATCACCAACACGCATGGCGTGGGCGCGGCGCATCTGGGCGCCACGCGCTGGATGATCGACACCTATTCCGATTGGTTCCGTGACCAGCACGCCTGGGCCATGCCCATTGTCGCCGAAACCTATGACGGCGTCCTGAACGATATCAACGCCCTGCATGTGCAGCCTGAACATGCGCTGGCGGCGCTTGCGGCGCTTTCCGATGGACCTGTGGCCGAAGGCTCCACCGGCGGAGGTAACGGCATGATCTGCTATGAATTCAAAGGCGGCACGGGCACATCTTCCCGCCGTGTGCCGTTGGGTGGAACAGATTACACTGTGGCCGCCCTTGTGCAGGCCAATCACGGCATCCGCCCGTGGCTTTCCATCCTTGGTCGGCCCGTGGGCCGCCTGATTCCCGAAGACGCGCTCTACAGCGCCGAGATGGGGTCGATCATTGTCATCCTTGCCACCGATGCACCGCTTTCGCCTCTGTCGCTGCGCCAATTGGCCAAGCGGGCGGCGATAGGCATCGGGCGAAACGGCACGCCGGGTGGGAACAATTCGGGCGACATCTTCCTCGCTTTCTCCACCACCGATGACGGTCCCATGGCGCAGGTGCAGGGCCCCCTCGTCCAACGCACAGAGATCAACCCCGAATGGATCGACCCGATCTATTTGGCGGCGGTCGAAGCGGTGGAGGAAGCCGTCATCAACGCCCTTGTCGCGGGCGAGGATGCGCCCACCGTAAAGCCGCCCGGAAGAACCTGCCGCGCGCTGGATACGGCACGGCTGCGGACGATCTTCGTGGCACCCTAGCGCGTCTGTCCAAGGATCGCGCGGCTGATCCCCATCAGATAGGTCCAATCGTCGGGCATGCCGAACTTGCCCTCCGTCTTGCGGTCGATCGTGAGGAATGAATGGCCATGAACACAGGTCCAAAGCATATAGGCCCGCTGTCCTACGACCGGGTCGGCGACGGGCAGATGCAGCACTGCCGCCGTTGCACGCAGCACAACGGCAAAGCAGTCCGACCCCATCTCTTGCAGTTTGGGGTCGTCCTCATGCCCTTCGGTCAACCCGAAGACCAGCCGGAACACCCCCGGCCCTGACCGCGCGAAATCCACATAGGCCTGACCGATCGCCGCCACGGATTCCAGCGATCCAGCCGGATAGCGCGCTGCCCCTGCCGCCATTGCATCGCGCAGGCGGTCCATGCCCTCGGCGGCCACCGCACGCAAAAGCTCGGGCCGGTCGCGGAAATGCTTGTAAGGGGCCGCCGAACTGACGCCCGCGCGTCGAGCGGCCTCGGCCACGGAAAACCCTTCTGGCCCATGGGTTTCCACCAAATCACCAACGGCAGCGATCAACTGCGCGCGCAGATCGCCATGATGATAGCTGCGGCGGGCGGGCGGGTCTTCGGACATCTGATCTTCTCGCGGTCTTTCGGATCGGCGCTGCGCAGGAATAAGGGGCCATTCGCGGCGATCATGCAACGGGGCTTGCAATGTAAGTAACTCTTACATAAGTTAGCGGCACTCACATTGCAAGAATCATCGCGAGGGCGACATGGCTGGCAAATCTGGACGGCGGACTTGGGCCCTTTTGGCATTTGGGGTGATGTCCTTGGGCGGATTGGCGGCAGCAGGGGCGGTACTGTCCCCCGGTGAAAGCGCCGGCCAGACCGTTGCCGCCGAACGTCCAGCACAGCCGGTGCGCGTCACCCGGATCGCCTTTGCGTCCGAAGAACGCATCACCCGCCACACGGGCACGGTCCGCCCCCGTCAGGAAGTGGTGTTGGGCTTCCGCCTGCCCGGAAAGATCACGGCCCGCCTTGTTGAATTGGGGGATGAGGTGACGGCAGGGCAGATCGTCGCGCGCCTTGATGATGCTGATGCCCGACTTGAACTGGAACTGGCCGAGGCTGAAGCAACCGCCTCCGACATTGATCTGATCCGCGCTCGCGCCGATGCCGCCCGCGCTGCCACGCTGTTCCGCGATGGCCATATCGCGCAGGCCGCGCTCGACCGCGCCACCTCGGGCGAGGCCGAGGCGGTTGCCCGCGCCGACCGCGCGGTGCGTGCGCTTTCCCTTGCGCGCAACCGTCTTGATTACACCGTTCTGCGGGCCGACAAGAACGGCATCGTCACCGCCACGCCGGGCGAGGTGGGCCAGGTCGTGAGTGCAGGCCAAGCCGTCGTCACGGTCGCGGAAAAAGGTGCGGCGGATGTGGTCTTTCAGCTGCCAGAACAGGGCCGCGCCTTGATTGATGCTGCGACGGCGCGGGCCGAACTTTGGGGCGATGCCGGGGCTGCCTACGCTCTGTCCCTGCGCGACATCTCGCCCGATGTCGATCCCGCGGGCCGCACCTACCGCGTTCGCATGTCGATTGACGCGCCGGATGAGCGCGTGGCCTTCGGGCGGACGGTCACCGTAGAACTGGCGCTGGGCGCGGCAGAGCCGACGGTTACCTTGCCGCTTACGGCGGTCTTGAATGACGGGAGTGGGGCCACTGTCTGGCGCATAGATCCCAGTGGCACGCGGGTCGAACCCGTCCCTGTCGAGGTGGTTGACATCTCCGGCCAGACCCTGCGCCTCCACGGCCCACTTGGCGACGGGGATATCGTCGTCACTCTTGGTGCCCACAAGATCGATCCCGCCCGCCCAGTGCGCATCGTCGAAACCGCCTCTATCCCCGAAAGCTGATCCCATGCGCGGCCTGAACCTCTCGCTTCTGTCCGTCCGTAATCCGGCGGTAACGCTCTTTGCGATCATCGTGGCGATGGCCGCCGGGGCGCTTGCCTATCTCAACATGGGGAGGGCCGAAGACCCGACCTTCACCATCAAGACCATGGTCGTCACTGCCGTCTGGCCTGGTGCTACGGCCGATCAAATGCAGAACCTCGTCGCCGAACCCATCGAGAAGCGGATACAGGAACTGCCGCAACTCGATTACGTGCGTACCTTTTCGCGCGCAGGGGCCACCGTCCTTCAGGTGCAGTTGCAGGACAATGTCCGCGAAGAGGTGCCCGAGGTCTGGTATCAAATCCGCAAGAAGGTGAACGATCTGCGCCCCAACTTGCCGCAGGGTGTGATCGGCCCCTTCTTCAACGACGAATACGGCGATGTCTTCTCGGCCATCTATATGGTCACGGGCGAAGGTCTGGGGCGTGCCGAACTGAAAGCCTACGCGGAAAAATTGCGCACCCGTCTTCTGGCCGTCGAAGACGCCGCCAAAGTCGCCCTGATCGGTGAGGTCGAGGAACGCGTCTTTGTCGAAATCAGTCACAGCCGCCTTGCCACCTTGGGCATCTCGCCTCAGTCGATTTTCGACGCCATCGGACAACAGAATGCTATGGCCGCCACAGGCAGCATCCAGACCGCTGCGGATGAGGTGCAGGTCCGTATCACTGGCGATCTGGGCAACCTTGCCGCATTGCGCGATCTGGCGATCCCCGCAGGGTCCGCGACCCTTCGGCTTGGCGACATCGCCACGGTGCGGCGCGGCTACGAAGACCCGGCTGCCTATCTCGCCTTCTTCAACGGCCAACCCACCGTGGCTGTTGGTGTTGCCATGGCCGACGGCGCGAATGTCGTGCAACTGGGCGCGCGGCTGGCGGCCGAAGTAGATGCCTTCCGCGCCGATCTTCCCTTGGGGGTCGAGGTGACGCAGTCCTCCGATCAGGCCGCAATCGTCGAAGATGCCTTCGGTGAATTCATCACCGCCTTCATTGAGGCCCTGGTCATCGTGCTTATCGTCTCTTTCGTGACGCTAGGTTGGCGGACCGGGATCGTGGTCGCCCTCTCCGTCCCGGTCGTTTTGGCCATCGTCTTCGTCATCATGCAGGCGATGGGCCTGAACTTCGACCGTATCACGCTTGGCGCGCTGATCATTGCGCTGGGTCTTTTGGTCGATGACGCCATCATCGCGGTCGAGATGATGGTGGTAAAGATCGAACAGGGTTACGACCGCATTGCCGCTGCCTCTGCGGCATGGTCGTCGACCGCCTTTCCGATGCTGACCGGCACGCTGGTCACGGCGGCGGGCTTCCTGCCCGTGGGCCTCGCGCAATCCACCAGTGGCGAATACGCGGGCAATATCTTCTGGGTCGTGGGCATCGCGCTGATCGTGTCTTGGTTCGTGGCGGTGATCGTCACGCCCTATCTGGGCCTGACGCTTCTGCCACCGCCCAAACCTGGCGGGCATCATGCGGCCTATGACAGCCGCCTCTATCGCGGGCTGCGCACAGGCGTCACCGCCGCGATGCGCGCGCGCTGGTGGGTGATCGGGGCAACCGTTGCGGCGCTGGTAGCGACGGGCGTGGGCATGGGCTTCGTGCAGCAGCAATTCTTCCCGAATTCCGCAAGGGCCGAGCTTTTCATCGAAACCCGCATGCCCGAGGGCAGTTCCATCGAGGCCACAACTAAGGCCGCCTTGGCCGCCGAGGCGCTGGTCCGGGACGATCCGGATGTCCGTTTCGTGTCCACTTATGTGGGCGCGGGGGCACCGCGTTTCTTCTTCGCGCTCAATCCTGCGTTGCCCAATCCCTCTTTCGCGATGACCGTCGTGATGGCCAAGAACAGCGCTGCCCGTGATCGCCTGCGCGCCAAGATCGATGCCGCCGTCGCCGCCGGCGCGGTGCCCGAAGCGCGCATCCGTGTCGATCAGATCGTCTTTGGCCCCCCCGTAGGCTTTCCCGTGCAGTTCCGCGTCATAGGCCCCGATCCGGCCGAAGTGCGTCGTATCGCGACGGAAGTTCGCGCCGTGATGGTGGCCAATCCCCGCGCCATCGAGCCGCAATTCGACTGGAACGAACAGGCCAAGACGCTGGAACTGCGGCTGGATCAGGATCGAATCCGGGCGCTGGGACTGAACACGCAGGATGTTTCGAACACGCTGCAGACCCTGCTTTCCGGTCTGAAGGTGACGGAATATCGCGAAGGCACCGAATTGATTGACGTGATCGTCCGCGCCCCGCAAGAGGAACGGACCGATCCCTCGCGGATCGCTGAACTTACGGTCCTTTTACCGTCAGGCGCCGCCGTTCCCTTGTCGCAACTGGCCGAAATCTCATACGGCTACGAAGAACCGATCCTCTGGCGTCGCAACCGCGACATGGCGCTGACGGTGCGTGCCGACGTGCCGCCTTCGGTGCAGGCACCCACGGTGACGGCGGAACTTCTGCCCGCGCTTCAACCGCTGATCGATGCGCTCCCCCCCGGCTATCGGATCGAAACTGGTGGAGCGGTCGAGGAAAGCGCAAAGGCCAATGCCGCGCTGTTTAAGATCTTCCCCCTGATGTTCATAGTGATGCTTTCGCTGCTGATGTTGCAACTGCGCAGCTTCTCGAAGCTGTTCCTCGTCTTCCTGACCGCGCCCTTGGGGGCAATCGGGGCGGTGGCCGCACTTTTGATCTTCAACGCGCCCTTCGGTTTCGTGGCGCTTCTGGGCGTTATCGCGCTTGCAGGCATGATTATGCGAAACACGGTGATCCTCGTGGACCAGATCGATCAGGACCTTGCCGCCGGGGCCGCCCCGTGGGAGGCGATCATTGAAAGCACGGTCCGACGCGCGCGACCCGTGGTCCTGACGGCGCTGGCCGCGATCCTTGCGATGATCCCCTTGGCTCGGTCCATATTCTGGGGGCCGATGGCCATGTCGATTATGGGCGGGCTGATCGTGGCCACGGTGCTGACACTGTTCTTCCTGCCCGCGCTTTATGCGGCATGGTTCCGTGTCCGACCCACGCCGCAAAAGGAACCCAAGGCCAACGAACCCATCGGCCCGCCCCTGCTTGCGCTTCGTCTGGCGGGAGAGTGATCCCCCACCCTTTGCATGCCGTGGGCTTTGGCCAAACTGACATTGCTTCAAACGGCGCAGGAAAGACCTCGCTCACGGGGCATAGCGTAGGCCGCCATTGGTGATGGCTGACGGAGTTTTCTCCTGTGCCGATCGTGCACCCCTTACCGATTGTCGCCCTTTCCACAGATCAATTCGATCTCCGCCACCCTATGGCCGAATTCGAATCCGTCGCTGCTGCGATCGGCAAATTGGCCATCGTGCCCAAGGATCGTCAGGCCTATGCCGCTTCCTCTGCCATCAAGGTGACGCCCAGTGCCGTGACCGCCGGCACCACGCATTCCGCATCGATAATGACGCGGCCGCGCCCCGTTCCCGCCCCGGCGCCTGTCCCGGAACGGGCCGATCCCGCCGCCTTCGCTCCATCCGAGATTGAGGCCGCCACCGACATTCCCGCGCCAGAGGGGACCGAGGAGATGATCCTCGTCTCCTTCGACGGGGCCTATATCCAGTCCCGGCTGACGGGTGATGAGGTGGACACGCTTATGGGCGGCGACGGCATCTGCGAGCTGGAACTTTTCGATGAGATCGTCCCGCGCAATGGCACATGGGCCCCGGCCATCATCGCCCGTCAGGACAGCGGTGGTCCTGAAGGACTTGGCGCCCTCCTTGACCCTTTGTTGTCCAATGCGGCAGGCCCCCCCGCGCCGTTTGCTGGGCCGGCCGCTTTGATCCCAAGAAAATGAGCATCGGCCCCTCGTCGATGCGCTGGACGCGCAGGGGGCCGCGGGCCTTTACCGGGGCTGCGGATGGCGTCGATATGTCGATGGCGAAGATCGCGGTCGCCGTCGATACCCGACTGGAAACTGAAGATCTGGCCAAAGGCAGCCTGCTTGTCACCTTTCGCACCGATGCCGCAGATGCATCGGGTCAAGCCATCTTCCGCGCTGCGGGAATGGCCGAATGCGATGTGGCAGTGGATGTCGACTTCGCCCGCAGCGGGGAATAGTCACTCCCGTATCAATCCGGCTGGAACCCCGAAATAAGCTGACGCAACCCCACACTTGCCCCCAACCCGATTGCCAGCAGCGTGACCGGGCCGGACCATGCAAGCGTTGCAAAGCCGGTCAGCCCTTGGCCAACAGAACAGCCCATTGCCACCACGCCGCCAATCCCCATCAGAACCGCGCCACCGACCTGACGACCCAGTTCGCGCGGGTCTTCGCAGGCCTCCCAGCGGAACAGCCCCCGGATCATCGACCCGATCAGCGCGCCCGCCATCACCCCCACGACGGATCCTACCGAAAAGGTGATCCCCCCGGCGGTCGAGGTCATCAGAAAAATCAGCGTCCTCCCGACGGGGGCGGTAAAGGACGGACCTTCCACCCCGATGGCGCCAAGGCTTTGGCTGGCGACCCATGTCGTGCCGACGAAACACCACACGACCGCCACGCCGGCAGCGATTCCCCAAAGGATCATCCGGGGCGACCGGCGCAGATCGCCATAGGCAAGCCCCCAGCCAAGCAGGGCCAGTGCAAGAACAGTGATGACCACCAATGGCGGCAGGCCGATCAGGCTTGCGCTGTGCAAAATCCCCTGCGGTCCGTCGGCGTCAGGCTGCGGGAAAAGCGCCATACGCAGTGGCGCAAGTGGGCCGGACAGGGCGATAAAGCCGAATATCCCCATCACGATCACCACCACGAGCGACCGCAGATCCCCGCCGCCAAAGCGCACCAAGGCCCCAAAGCCACAATTGCCTGCCAGCGCCATGCCATAGCCAAAGACCAGACCGCCAACGATGGAGGCGATCGGGTTCCATTGCAGGTCGTGGTAGAAGGTCGCGCCCAGATCGATCCAGCCGGCCATTGCGCCCAGTTGCGTGCCAAGGATCGCCACGGCAAGCACCACGCCCCAAAGCCGCAGCCGCCGCTGATCCTGCCCGTAAAGCGCGCTTTCTATCGCCCCTAGCGTGCAGAAATCCCCAAGTCGCGCGGCAAGGCCCAACACCAAACCCCCGACAAGGCCGACGATGGCCGCCAGCATACCGATGGGAAAGCTTTCCATCGTTCTTCCTCCCTCTGGTGTCCCGCGGCGCAACCTGCGGGCTGGCCGCCCCCTATCCCCGGTCTTTCGCCGAGGTGCCAAAGAGGCGGCAAAGCAGTTCAATCATCTCCGCGACCTTAGGGTCGAGAAGCGAATAATAGATCACCTGACCATCGCGCCGCGCGCTGACAAGTCCTTCAAGCCGCAGGCGGGCCAGTTGCTGGCTGACGACAGCCTGCCGTGCCGAAAGCAGGTTTTCAAGTTCGGTGACGGATTTCGGTCCGGAATGCAGGTGGCAAAGGATGGTCAGCCGTCCGTCATGCCCCAAGGCCTTCAGGAAATTGGCAGCGCTCTCCGCCTCGGCCACCAAAGGGGCAAGGTGATCGGGCGTGTCGTCTGCGCCCCGCGCTGTCACGATCTGATCCAGTTCCCTGTCCCCGTTCTGTGCTGGCTATACATGACTTGGCCCACAGCGGACCACAAGATAATGCCCTGCCACAGCCTAGCGCGCTTGGGCTGTGGCGATCATGCCCGCAAGAAGCGGCCAAAAGAAATCTTCGCCCGGATAGCCCTCGATCCGGCCCTGTTCCACGCCATCGGCAAGCAGGATGAAAGTCGGCGTATAGACAGCTGGCACGGTAAGGGTAACGCCGTCGGGCAGGGCTGCGTGCAATTGGATGCGGCGCAGGGGCGCGGCCTTTCCCTCGGCCGTGATGGGATATTCGGGTGCCACTTCGGCATTCCAACGGGCGCAATAGACGCAACCGGGCTGTTCGACCATCAACAGCTCCAGCTCTGCCGCAAAGACAGCCGGGGCAAGGCAGGCCAACATCGCGGCAAGGGCAAGGCTGCGGAGGGTCATGTTGACGTCCATCAAAAGATAGTAATATCCTAATATATGTTTGCCGCTTCGGCAATGCAGCGCTTCAGGGAGGGGGCAATGCTGGAGGTGAGCTTTACCGGTGCGGCTCTTGCGGGGCTTTTGTCCTTTTTGTCGCCCTGCATTCTGCCCATGGTGCCCTTCTACCTGTCCTACATGGCCGGTCTGTCGGTCAAGGAATTGCGCGACGGCGGCCGCATCGCGCCGGGGGCGCAGGGACGGCTGGTGGTGCAGGCAGTGGCCTTCGCGCTGGGCGTTACGTCGATCTTCGTTTTGCTGGGGATGGGGGCCACTGCTCTGGGCCGGGTCTTCCTGCAATGGCGCGAGGTGCTGTCTTGGGTCGCAGGCGGCATCCTGATTCTGTTCGGACTGCATTTCCTTGGCCTCTTGCGCATCGCCCTGTTTTACCGTGAGGCGCGGGTGCAGTCGCAGGCAAAGCCGCGCACCCTGATCGGGGCCTATGTGATGGGGCTGGCCTTCGGCTTCGGCTGGACGCCCTGCGTTGGACCGGCGCTGGCCGCGATCCTGATGGTGGCCAGCGGGATGGGCGATCTGTGGCGGGGGGGGGCGCTCCTGCTTGTCTATGGCCTTGGGATGACGCTGCCCTTCGTGGTGGCGGCGGCCTTTGCGGGGCCATTCTTGGCGTGGGTGGCGCGGCACCGCGCCCTGATGGGGCATGTGGAAAAGGCGATGGGGGTGATGCTGATCATCTTCGGCCTGCTGATTGCCACCAATTCGGTGAACATCATCGCGGATTGGATGATCCGCAATTTCGATTGGTCGGCCACTTTGAAATGACGAATGGGAGGATGAGATGAAGCGGATTTCGGGGATGCTTGCGGCGCTGGTCCTTTCTGCGCTGCCAGCCATGGCGGTGGAACTGGGCGATGATGGGCTGCACAAGCCCGAGTGGCTGCGCGAAACCTTCAAGGACCTGCGCGAAGATCTGGCCGAGGCCAACGCCGAGGGCAAACGCCTGCTGATCACGGTGGAACAGCGGGGGTGCATTTATTGCACCAAGATGCATGAAGAGGTCTATCCCGACCCCAAGGTCGATGCCCTGATCCGCGAAAGCTATTTCGTGGTCCAGATGAACCTTTTCGGTGATGTCGAGGTGACAGATTTCGACGGCACTGTGCTGCCTGAAAAAGAGATGGCGATGCGCTGGGGCGTCATGTTCACGCCCACGCTGATCTTTCTGCCCGAAGAGGTGCCTGAGGGCGCAACGGCCGAAGAAGCTGCGGTCGCCATGATGCCCGGCGCGTTTGGCAAGGGCACGACGGCAGCCCTGATGACATGGGTTCGCGACCACCGATATGAGTCGGGTGAGCAGTTCCAGAAGTTCGTGGCCGAGCAGATGGCGCTGGAACAAGCAGGTGAACAGACAGGCGCAAGCGATTGATGTTCCTTCGCATATAGGAATATTCACAGATACATATATTTCTGTTGCATGCGATGGCATCCCGTTGTTATCGTGATGTCAGGGAGAGATCAGGGAGGATCGCAATGACACGCCGGCTTTGGCTGGCGTCGGCAGTGGCCTTTGCCGCTGCCACGCCCGCTTTGTCTGAAATGGCACCCAAAGATGTAGCCTATGTCGAGGGGGCGGTGGAGGCATCGCTGACCGGAACACCGGGCAATCCTGATGAGGGTGTGAAGGTGATGACCACCAACGCCCTTGGGAATTGCGTGGCCTGCCATCAGGTGAACGCAATCCCGAACGTGCAGTTTCCCGGCACCATCGCGCCGCCACTTGACGGTGTGGCGGATCGCTGGTCCGAGGCGCAGCTTCGCGGGATCGTCGCCAATGCCAAGATGACCTTCGAAGGCAGCTTCATGCCGGCCTTCTACAAGACCGAAGGGTTCATACGGCCCGGTGCCGCCTATAGCGGCAAGGCCCCCGAAGGCGACCTGCCGCCGATCCTGTCGGCCCAGCAGATCGAGGATGTCGTGGCCTTCCTGATGACGCTCAAGGAATGACGGCCCGGAACAGAGGCAAGGAGATGACGATGAAACTTTCCAGACGGAATGCCATTTGGGTCGGCTTCGGCGGGATCGCCGCTGCGGCCTTTCCGGGCCTTGGCACGGCGGCCACGGTCGATGAACTGACGGCGGCTTTCACGGGCGGCGCGGCTGCGGGAACCGACGGCATCACCCTGACCACCCCCGAAATCGCGGAAAACGGCAACACCGTCCCGGTCGAGGTCGACG
The DNA here is from genome assembly GCF_029953595.1 of Fuscovulum ytuae. Taxonomy (NCBI): domain Bacteria; kingdom Pseudomonadati; phylum Pseudomonadota; class Alphaproteobacteria; order Rhodobacterales; family Paracoccaceae; genus Fuscovulum; species Fuscovulum ytuae. The sequence goes on from NZ_CP124535.1 coordinate 3,085,616, forward strand.
CCCCCGGCGCGGTGGCGATCATGCTGCTCGCCGCTGGCAACCCGGAACCTGCGGTGGCGACCTTCACCTTCGGCCCTGCGGCAGGAAGCCAGCGCGCGGCAACGCGCATCCGGCTGGCAAAGACGCAGGACGTGATTGCCATGGCCAAGATGGCCGATGGTTCCATCGTGCAGGCACAGGCGACGGTCAAGGTCACCATCGGCGGCTGCGGCGGCTGAGATCGGGAAAAGGGAGAGAGACGATGGCAACAGATGCAAAACCCCGCGTGAAAGTGCCGAAATCGGCAGCGGCGGGCGAGGTGGTCACGATCAAGGCCCTGATCAGCCACAAGATGGAATCCGGCCAGCGCAAGGATGCCGAAGGCAAGCTGATCCCGCGGTCGATCATCAATCGCTTCACCTGCGATCTGAACGGGGTGAATGTGGTGGACGTGTCGATCGACCCGGCCGTGTCCACCAACCCCTATTTCGAATTCGACGCAAAGGTCGATGCGGCAGGCGAGTTCAAGTTCACTTGGTATGATGACGATGGCTCCGTCTACGAAGACGCGAAGCCCATCGAAGTCGTCTGAGCGCGAACCGTCGAGGGAGGAGACGCCATGCGCAACGACATCACAAGAATTCTGGCCGCCACGGCCCTTGGCATTGCCCTTTCGGGCACTGCCTTTGCCGATCCAGTTGAGGACAGCCTCGTCGTCGAAACCGATGACGGTGCCATCGAACTGGTCACGTCGGCCCCTGCGCCGGACCACCTGAAGGACGCGGTCGACACGATCTGGTCCGGCTGGCACTACCGCGAGGCCGAAACCCGCGATCTCCAGCGCGATGATTTCGACAATCCGGGCATGGTCTTTGTCGACCGTGGCCTTGACGCTTGGAACAAGGAAATGGGGGCCAAGGGCGAAAGCTGCGCTGGTTGCCACGAAGGCCCTGACAGCATGAAGGGCCTGCGCGCCGTAACGCCGCGCGTCGACGCTGCCACGGGCGAGTTGATGATCATGGAGGATTACATCAACGAATGCGTGACCGAGCGCATGGGCCTTGAGGCTTGGGGCACCACCTCGGACAAGATGAAGGACATGCTGGCGCTGATTTCCATGCAGTCGCGCGGCGAGATCGTGAATGTCGCGATTGACGGACCCGCGGCCTCCTTCTGGGAAAAGGGCAAGGAAATCTACCACACCCGTTTTGGTCAGTTGGAAATGGGCTGCGTGAACTGCCATCAGGATCAGGCCGGACAGATGATCCGGGCTGACCATCTTAGCCAAGGGCAACTGAGCGGCTTCCCGGTCTACCGCCTGAAAGATGCAGGCCTTGTGTCGGCGCAGCAGCGTTTCGTGGGCTGCGTCCGCGACACCCGGGCTGAAACCTTCAAGGCCGGATCGCCGGAATTCAAGGCGCTGGAACTCTATGTCGCGTCGCGCGGCAACGGGCTGGCCATCGAAGGTGTCGGCGTCCGGCACTAGGACCGAAAGACCCGCCCCGACGGCACGCGCGGGGCGGGATCATCACGAAGAAAAGGGGCCAACAGGGCGCGCCATCGGCGCGGTTGGCAGGGCTTTGCCCAAAGGAGACAGGCGAATGATCACGCGGCGCGAATTCCTTCAGGCTTCGGTGGCGGCTTCGGCCATCGTTGGGGTGTCGGGCTTCGGCAACTGGTCGAAACTGGCCGCGCAGCAAGCGCTGACTCAGGATCAACTCCTGGCTTTTGATGATTTCGGCAATGTCACCCTTGTCCATATTACCGACATCCACGCGCAGATGCGGCCGATTTGGTTCCGCGAACCTGAATGGAATATCGGCGTGGGCGATGCCAAGGGGAAACCGCCCCATGTCGTGGGCCGCGCCTTCATCGACATGTTCAACCTGACCCCCGCCTCGCCCGAGGCCTATGCCCTGACTTACGAAGACTTCACCGCGCTGGGCAAGGCCTATGGTCGCATGGGCGGGATGGACAGGGTGGCCACGGTGGTGAAATCGATCCGCGCCGCGCGCCCCGAAGCGCTTATCCTTGACGGCGGGGATACATGGCACGGCTCGATGACCAGTTTCCTGACCAAAGGGCAGGACGTGGTCAACGTCATGAACGCGCTGGGGGTCGAGGCGATGACCAGCCATTGGGAATGGACGCTTGGCACCGAGCGGGTGAAAGAGATCGTCGAAACCCAGCTCAACTTCCCCTTCCTCGGCGCGAATATCTTCGATGCGGAATGGGACGAACCCGCCTTCGAACCCTACACGATCTTTGAACGCGGCGGCGTGCGGATCGCGGTGATCGGGCAGGCTTTCCCCTATCTTCCCATCGCGAACCCGAAATGGATGTTCCCCGAATACAGCTTTGGCATCCGCGAGGAGCGGATGCAGGAAATGGTCGACGAGGTCCGCGCTGCGGGCGTCGATCTGGTGGTTTGCCTGTCCCACAATGGCTTTGACGTCGATCGCAAGATGGCCGGCCGCGTGCAAGGGATCGACGTGATCCTGACGGGCCATACCCATGACGCCATCCCGGAACCGGTCCTTGTGGGTGAAACGATCCTGATCGCCAGCGGCAGCCACGGAAAATTTGTCAGCCGCCTTGATCTGGATGTACGCGATGGGCGGATGATGGGGTTCCGGCACAAGCTGATCCCGATCTTCGCCGATGTCATCGCGCCCGATGCCGATATGGCGGCGCTGATCGATACCGAACGCGCGCCCTTCAAGGATCAGTTGGAAGAAAAGATCGGCACGACCGAAAGCCTGCTTTATCGCCGCGGGAATTTTCAGGGCACATGGGACGACCTGATCTGCGATGCGATCCGGTCGGAACGTGACGCCCAGATCGCCATGTCGCCCGGCGTGCGCTGGGGGGCCTCTCTCATGCCCGGCGATGCGATCACGCGCGAGGATATCCACAACGTCACTTCGATGACCTACGGCGCCTGCTACCGGACCGAGATGACGGGCGAAACCCTGCTTACCATTTTGGAAGACGTGGCCGACAACCTGTTCAACCCCGATCCCTATTACCAGCAAGGCGGCGATATGGTCCGGGTGGGGGGCCTTGGGTTCTCCATCGACGTATCGCAAGACATCGGCAAGCGGATCGGGAACCTGACCCTCACCGATACCGGTGAGGCTATTGAGGCTGCGAAATCCTACACCGTCGCAGGCTGGGCCAGCGTGAACGAAGGCACCGAAGGCCCGCAGATCTGGGATGTGGTGGAATCCCATATCCGCAAACTTGGCACCGTCAGTCTGGACCCGCGCGCGCCGGTCCAGGTGACCGGGATTTGAAAAGACAGAAGAGGACCGTGCGCCGATGGCCGAGGAACGCATGACGACTGATACGAAAACCGAACAACCCGGACCTTCGCGCCGGGGTTTCCTGCGCGGCACGGCATTGGCCGGGGCAGGGCTGGTGGCCGGGGCGGGTGCGGCCCGCGCCGAAGGGCCGGACCCCCTGATCACAGAAGTGCAGGATTGGGCTTCCGCCTTTGGGGATGCGGTGGATGCGACGCCCTATGGGATGCCGATCCGCTTTGAATCCCATGTCACCCGTCGCAATGTGGAATGGCTGACCGAAAGCCCCGTATCGTCGATCAACTTCACTCCGATCCACGCGCTGGAAGGCACAATCACGCCGCAGGGCTGCGCCTTCGAACGGCACCATTCCGGCGCGATTGAACTGTCCAAGCAGGACTATCGGCTGATGATCAACGGGCTGGTGGATCGCCCGCTGGTCTTTACCTACGAAGACCTGACCCGTTTTCCCCGCCATGTGATGACAGCCTTCTGCGAATGCGCGGCCAATGGCGGCATGGAATGGGGTGGGGCACAGCTTGAAGGCTGCCAATTCACCCAAGGCATGATCCACAACATGGAATATACTGGCGTCATGCTGCGTGACCTTCTGGCCGAGGCCGGGGTGCAGACCGAAGGGAAGTGGGTCTATGTCGAAGGGGCGGATGCCTCATCAAACGGCCGGTCCATCCCGATGGAAAAGGCGCTTGATGACGTAATGGTCGCCTTCTTCGCCAATGGCGAGGCGCTGCGCAAGGAACATGGCTATCCCGTCCGGCTGGTCGTGCCGGGCTGGGAAGGCAATATGTGGGTGAAATGGCTGCGCCGGATCGGGGTCTATGACCGCGCGGTGGAAAGCCGGGAGGAAACGTCGAAATACACCGACCTGATGCCCGATGGCCGGGCGCGGAAATGGACATGGGTGATGGATGCCAAATCCGTCATAACCTCGCCCAGCCCGCAGGTGCCGATCCGTCACGGCAAGGGACCACTCGTCATTACCGGTCTGGCATGGTCGGGCCATGGCGCAATAACCCGCGTGGACGTATCGCTGGATGGCGGGCGCAACTGGCAGACCGCCCGCATTTCGGGCGATGCCAAGAAGAAGGCGCTGACGCGCTTCCATCTGGATATCGATTGGGACGGGTCCGAACTCTTCCTGCAATCCCGCGCGGTGGATGAGACAGGCTATGTTCAACCCACCAAACAGGCCCTGCGCGACATCCGCGGCCTGAACAATGTCTATCACAACAACGGCATCCAGACCTGGTGGGTCAAGGCGGATGGGGAGGTCGAGAATGTCGAAATCGCGTAACCTTCTTCTGGCCGCCGGTGCCCTTGCCCTGACCGCCGCGCCCGTAATGGCCGAACCGCTTGGACTGGGCCGTGCCGCCCTTCCCGAAGAAATTGCCGCATGGGATGTGGCGGTGTTGCCCGATGGGCAGGGGCTCAAGCCCGGATCTGGCGACGTGCTGACGGGCGAAGAGGTCTTTGCCGACAAATGCGCCTCGTGCCATGGCGAATTCGCCGAAGGTCTGGACAGTTGGCCCGTGCTTGCAGGGGGCGAGGGTTCGCTCACCGACCGCCGCCCGGTCAAAACCATTGGCAGCTATTGGCCGCATCTCTCCACAGTCTGGGACTATGTCCACCGCTCCATGCCTTTCGGGTCGGCCCAGACGGTCAGCGTGGATGAAACCTATGCGATCACGGCTTTCCTTCTCTACTCCAACGGTCTGGTCGAGGATGACTTCGTCCTGTCGAATGAGAATTTCACCGAAATCGTCCTGCCCAATAATGGCGGCTTCTATCCCGATGACCGCCCTGAAACGGAATACCCCCAGTTCACAGCCGAACCCTGCATGGCGGCCTGTGCCGAAGGCACGGCCCAAGTCACCAAACGCGCCGTCGACCTGAACGTCACGCCACAAGACCCCGACGGCCGGCCGGCAGGCAGCTTGCCCGACCTGCGCGCGGCGGTCGCGGTGGAAAGCGAAGCGGTGGTCATGGAGGCCACAGCCGAGGCAGAGCCCGAAGAACCCGCAGCCGAAACAGCCACCATCGACCTCGCTCTGATCGAGGCGGGCGAGAAGGCCTTCAAGAAATGCGCCGCCTGCCACAAGGTTGGGGATGGCGCCAAGAACGCCACCGGCCCGCAACTGAACGGCGTCGTCAATCGGGCGGCAGGCACGGTGGATGGGTTCAAATATTCCAAACCGCTCGCCGAAATGGCCGCCGCCGGGCTGATCTGGGATGACGCCAGCCTGCACGCTTTCCTTGAAAACCCCAAGGGTTTCATGAAGGGCACCAAGATGACCTTCGCAGGCCTCAAGAAGCCCGAAGAGCGTGCGGCGATCATCGCCTATCTCGCGACCTTCGCCGAGTGATGGGGATGCCGGGCCGCCTTCTTGCCGTTCTGGTCCTGATCGGCGCAGCGGCCCTGCCCGCGCAAGCCGCCGAAATCGGTGATGCAACGCGCGGGGAAGACCTGTTCAAAAAGCAATGCTCCGCCTGCCACCAGATCGGCGAAGGGGCCGAAAATCGCATAGGCCCCCGTCTGAACGGCCTTTTCGGGCGGCGCGCTGGGACGTTGGAGGGGTTCACCTATTCCAAATCCATGTCGCGCATGGGGGCGGATGGACTGACCTGGACGCTTGAGACGCTGGATGCCTATATCCACAATCCCAAGGCCTTGGTGTCCGGCACCCGGATGAACTACCGCGGCATGGCCGATCCGGATGCGCGGAGCGCGCTTCTGGCCTTCCTGCGCGAATGGTCCGACAGGCCACGCGACATCCCCGAGGCCGAACCGACCGCGATCATGACCGATCATGCCGTTGATCCCGCCATCCTCGCCATTCAGGGCGATCCGGATTACGGCGAGTATCTCTCGTCGGAATGCACGACCTGCCATCAGGTCGACGGATCGGATCAGGGCATCCCTTCCGTAACCGGCTGGCCGGAAGAAGATTTCGTCGTCGCCATGCATGCCTACAAAGACAGGCTCCGCCCGCATCCAGTGATGCAGATGATGGCGGGCCGCCTGTCAAATGACGAAATCGCGGCGCTGGCCGCCTATTTCGCAACGCTCAAGTGAACAAGACCTGAGATGCGGGGAAAACCGCATCCGATCCAATCGATTTCAAGGGAGGAAACGCGGATGCAACTGAACAGACGGCTTTTCATTGGGTCAACATTTGCAGCAGGGGCCATGCTTTCTGCTCCGGTGGTTTTCGGACAAGCCAAGCCCCGTGTGGTGGTGATCGGTGGCGGCGCAGGCGGTGCGACCGTCGCGCGCTATCTGGCAAAGGACAGCGATGGCGCGCTGGATGTCACGCTGGTCGAGGCGAACCCGATCTACACGACCTGCTTCTTCTCTAACCTGTACCTTGGCGGCTTCCGCGAATTCGAAAGCCTCCAGCACGGTTATGACAAGGTGGCCGCAGGTGGCGTGACCGTCATCAATGACCGGGCGACGGGCGTCGATCGTGCGGCGCGGACGGTGACCTTGGCAGGAGGTCAGGTCTTGGCCTATGACCGTCTGGTCCTGTCCCCGGGGATCGATTTCCGGGATGGGTCCGTTCCCGGCTGGTCGGCCGATATGCACGCCGAAATCATGCCCCATGCCTATAAGGCCGGGCCGCAGACCCAGCTTCTGAAATCGATGGTCGAAGCGATGCCCGAAGGCGGCACCTTCGCCATGATCGCCCCGCCGAACCCCTATCGCTGCCCGCCCGGCCCCTATGAACGCATCAGCATGGTGGCCCATCTCCTGAAACAAAAGAACCCGACGGCCAAGATCCTGATCCTTGACCCCAAGGAGAAGTATTCGAAGCAGGCGCTGTTCGAAGAAGGCTGGGGCCGCCATTACGATGGAATGGTCGAATGGATCGGCCCTGAATTCGGCGGCGGCGCCGTCGAAGTGCGGCCCGAAACGATGGAAATCGTGGTCGATGGTGAAGTGCAGAAGGTCGATTGCTGCAACGTGATCCCCGGCCAGATGGCTGGCGCCATCGCACAGACCGCGGGTGTCACGGATGAAAGCGGTTGGGCCCCCGTGCATCCCGACAGCATGAAATCCAAGGCAGATGACAATGTCTTTGTCCTTGGCGATTCCAGCGCGCAGGGCGATATGCCAAAATCCGGCTTCGCCGCAAACAGCCAAGCCAAGGTTGCGGCCATGACCATCCGTGCCGACCTGACCGGGTCAAAGGCCTTCCCCGCGAAATACACGAACACCTGCTGGTCTCTGATTGCGCCCGACGACGGGGTAAAGGTCGGGGCGTCCTACGAACCGACGCCTGAAAAGATCGCCTCCGTGGATAGTTTCATCAGTGCAACTGGCGAAGACGCCGCCCTTCGCAAGGCAACCTATGAGGAATCCCTCGGCTGGTATGCCGGGATTACCGCCGACATGTTCGGCTAACCCTATCCTCCCTGACTGGCGGGCATCCCAGCCAAGGGGTGCCCGCACTTTGAAGGACCGCCCCGAAGAACGCCCCGAAGGACCGCGCCATGCTGACACGCCGCCACATCCTTACCACCGCCCCCCTTGCCGCTGCCGCCACGCTGCTGCCCGCGCGGCTTTGGGCCGGATCGACGCTTACATTGGGCGATGTCCAGATCGACACGCTTTCCGACGGTTCGCTTGTCCTGCCCGGCGACTTCATCCTCGGCGGAATGCCTCAGGATGAGGTGGCCGAGATTGTCGCCCGATACGGTCTGCCAACGGATCAACTGACCCCCCCCTGCAATGTGACGCTTCTGCGCGACGGGACGCGGACAGTGCTGTTAGATGTAGGCTCCGGCCCGGATTTCCAGCCAAGCGCTGGCAAATTGGCCGAGGCGATGGATGCGCTTGGCATCGGGGTGGAGGAGGTGACCCATGTCCTTTTCACCCATGGCCATCCTGATCACCTCTGGGGCCTTCTGGATGAATTCGACGAACCGGTCTTCCCTGCGGCGGAATTCGTGATGGGGCAGGCGGAATTCGATTATTGGACTGACCCCGACACCGTGAACAGCATCGGCGAGGCGCGCGCGAGTTTTGCTGTGGGTGCCGCGCGGCGGCTTGCCGTCATCGCCGATACCGTCCGTCTTGTCGGAGATGGAGAAGAGGTACTGCCCGGCATCACCGCCCGCCTGACACCGGGGCATACGCCGGGGCATCTGGCCTATGAGATCGGCTCCGCCGCCGCGATGGTGGTGGGCGATGCAATCGGCAATCATCATGTGGCCTTTGAACGGCCCGACTGGGCCTCTGGCTCTGATCAGGATGCCGATATGGCCGCGACGACGCGCGTGGCGCTTTTGGAACGGCTGGCTGCAGAAGGGATGCCGATGATCGGCTATCACCTTCCCGGCGGCGGCATCGGGCGCGTAGAACAGGCCGCGACCGGCTTCCGCTTTTCCGAGATGTGACACCCTCGTCAGTTCTGCGCCCCGGCCATCACCCCACGCCCTGCCTGATCCACCAGAAAATCGGTCGCCACCGCGCCGATCCACATGCACAAAAGCGCAAGCCAAGCGGTTGCAACGAAAATCGACCCGCCCGTGACACCCGCCCCGATGGCACATCCCCCCGCCAGCATCGCACCAAAGCCCATCAGCACCGCGCCGCCCAGCGAACGGCGCATCTGGCTTTCGCCGTCAAATCCCTGAAGCCGCAACTCTCCCTTCGCCGCCGCGCCAAGGAAGGCCCCTAAAAACACCCCCGGCACCAGCCCGATGTCGAAATCCAACACCGCGCCTTCGGTCAAAAAGAACATAAGCGTATTTGCCGATGGGCCGGAAAAAGTGGCCGAGGTGATGCTGACCGGATCAAAGGCCTGTTGCGATAGGGAAAAGGTCAGAACCCAGCCCAGCGCCACGGCAAAACCCACGCCCGAGGCAAAGACCAGAACCGACCAGCCGATCGCGTTGCGCATCGCCAGCCACAGCGCCAGCGCCGCAAGCGCAAGGCCCAGCGTCAGGCCCGCGGTATCGGGCAGGGCAAGCGCCCCCATCAGGTCGATATTCCGCCCCTCCGGCGTCGTCCACAACCCGGCAAGCCAACCGCGCAGCGGGGCAAGCCAGCCATGCAGCGCCATCTGCGCTGTCACGGCAAAAACAAGGCCCGAAACGACCGACCGCAGATTTCCCGTCGCCGCCAGCACGAGCAGACGCCCGGAACAGCCGCGCGCAAGCACCATACCCGCCCCAAACATCAACCCGCCGATGATCGCCCCCGACCATGATCCGGCCACCGCCATCATCCGCGCCTCGTCAGGGCGAAACAGCCCGGCCAGACGCGCCCCCTGAACCCAGATCACGGCAGTGGAAAAGGTCAAAAGCCAGACCGCCATCCTTGGGCCAAGCTGCCCACGGGCGAATTCCACCGTCGCCGCCCGCAAGCAAAATGAAGATCGCTGCGCTGACAGTCCGAATACGACGCCAACGAATAGGCCAAAGCCTGCCAACAGCACGGGTTCTGAAAAACGGTCTAGCAGAAAAGACAATTCCATGATCAGCGATCGGCCCCTGGCTGGCGAATGACGGTCTTTGTCACTTCAAGCCAAGAAGCATCCCCCGTGCCATGATCTGAATCATGAACGCACCCCGCCGCACCTTGCGCAGTCTGAACGAACCGCCGCGCAGGCCAAAGGCGTTTCGGCAAACTAGACCGATGACAAAACCTTAGGGGCCTGCGGCCCCATCGTCTTTTGCCCGACACGTCGGCCCGACGCCACTTCGAAGAAATGCATATGCTCGACTGCGATGCGCAGGCCGACACGGGCACCGGCCAAAAAGCTGGGGCGTTCGTCGGTTAGGACGGCGACAGGAATATCTTCAAACAGAAGATGACACAGACGAGAGGCCCCCAGTTCCTCAACCATTTCCACCGTGGCATCGAAATCCCCCTGACCGGGACCAAGCAGGAGCGTCTGTTCAGGCCGAAAGCCAATTTGCACCATCTCGTCATCTTCAAGGGCGAGCGCGTCATTGACGGGGATAAGCGATCCGTTTTCCAGCAGGACGCCCCGGCGGGCTTTGCTGTAATGCCCCGGAAGGAAGTTCATGGGGGGGCTGCCGATGAAACCCGCCACATAAAGCGATGCGGGGTGGTCATAGATTTCCCGCGGTGTGCCGATCTGTTCAATACACCCTTTGTTCATCACGACCAACCGATCGGCAAGCGTCATGCCCTCGTGCTGATCATGCGTAACGAAGATGCTTGTCGCGCCAACTTGGTTATGGATGCGACGGATTTCGTGACGCATCTGCATCCGCAGTTTGGCGTCAAGGTTGGAAAGCGGCTCGTCAAAGAGAAAAACCCTCGGCTGACGGATGATCGCTCGCGCCATGGCGACGCGCTGGCGTTGTCCACCAGACAATTGCCCCGGCCGGCGGTCCAGATAATCGCCAAGGCCCACGGATTGCGCCGTGGCCTGCACGCGCGCCGCCCGTTCCACCTTTGGCACACCGGCGACCTTCAGGGCATAACCGATGTTTTCGGCCACCGTCATATGCGGATAAAGCGCATAGTTTTGAAACACCATCGCGCATCCCCGTTCCCGCGGTTCTAGATCATTCACCACGATCCCGCCGATCACGATCTCGCCTGCGCTGATGTCTTCAAGCCCTGCAATCATGCGCAAAAGCGAGGATTTGCCGCAGCCGGACGGGCCAAGGATCACCACGAATTCCCCATTGGCGATATGCAGGTCGATGCCCTGCAAGATTGTGGTCTGGCCATAGGTTTTGGCGGCGTTGCGGATATGGATTTCGGCCATTTCTGCCTCACTTGTCGGTGTTGATCAGGCCGCGCACGAACCAGCGCTGCATCAGGATAACGACGGCCACGGGGGGAAGCATGACGACCAAGGTCGCCGCCATTGCAAGGTGCCATGTCGGTGTCCCGCCGCCGGTGGAAAGCTGATCGGGAACAAGGTCGGAAAGTTGCACCACGACCATCCCGTAATTCGTCCGGTCGGTGATGATCAGCAGCGGCCACAGATACTGGTTCCACGCATAGACGAACATGATCGTAGCCAGTGCCGCGATATTGGTGCGCGACAAGGGGATCAGCACATCCCAGAGAAAGCGGAGAGGTCCCGCGCCATCCATCCGCGCCGCTTCGACCAGATCATCAGGGATCGTCAGAAAAAACTGCCGGTAAAGGAAGGTGCCGGTCGCCGTCGCGACCAGCGGCAGGATCAGACCGGTATAAGAGTTAAGCAGGTTCCATTCGAGGCTGATCTGCACGCCGGACAGGGCGGCGATCACGCCGCTTATCCCGGTTGCATCCAGAATGGTCTGAAATGGGGAAAGCGCATTGGCCGCCACCGCATAGGTCGGGACGATCCGCACCTCAAGCGGCAGCATCAGCGTGATGAAAATCATCCAGAAGATCACCATACGGCCACGGAAGTTGAAAAAGACGATGGCGAAGGCCGTGATGCAGGCCAGCGTGATTTTTCCGACCACCACACCGGTGGCCACGATCATCGTATTGATGAATTTCGGGCCAAAATCTGATTGGGTCCATGCCTCGCGCAGGTTCATGAAGAACTGGTCACCCGGCCAGAACTCTATCGGTGCGCTGTTGACCGCCTGCAATGTGTGGGTCGCGGCAACGAAGGCCAGCCAGATGGGGATCAGGATGATCACCAGACCCGAAATCAGGATAAGATGGGTCAGAAAGTTCAGGATCGGGGTGCGTTCGATCATGGCGCCCTCAGCTGTAATGGACGCGCTTTTCGACATAGCGGAACTGCACGAAGGTCAGCGCCATGACGAGAAGCATCAGGATGATGGATTGCGCGGCGGCCCCGGAATAGTCAAAGCCCCGGAACCCGTCGGAATAGATCTTGTAGACCATCAGGTCGGTGGCGCGGAACGGCCCACCTCCGGTCAGGGTATCGACGATGCCGAAGCTGTCGGTGAAGCTGTCGGTGATGTTGATCACGATCAGAAAGAAGATGGTCGGTGTCAGCAGGGGCAATTGCAGATCGATCATCCGGCGCATCGGGCGTGCGCCATCCATCGCAGCGGCCTCGGTCAGGCTGCGCGGGATGGATTGCAGCGCCGCAAGGAAGAAGATGAAGCTGTAGGCCACCTGTTTCCATGCGCCGGCGATGATGATGGTAAGAACGGCTTGCGCGGGATAGCGCGACGGGTCCCAAAGGCCGGGCGAAAGCGTGTTGATATAGGAAAAAATCCCCGCCCCCGGATTGAAGACGAACTGGAAGGCAAGGCCCACGGCTGGGGCGGCCACGGCATAGGGCCAGATCAGACCCACGCGAAACACCTTGTAGCCCGCAAGTTGGCGATCAACGAAAAGCGCAAGGGTAAGCGCCATGCCCATGGCAAGCGCAGTCGTGGCAAGGGCAAAGATCACCGAGACGCGGACAGAGCCCCAGTAATACGGATCGGACAAAACAGCGCGAAAATTGTCGAAGCCGACCCATGTATTGCCGCCGCCCCAAGGCTGCTCAAGGGTGAAGGCCCAATAAAGAGCCTGCGCCGATGGCCAATAGAAGAAGATGAAGATCACCAGAAGCTGCGGCGCAAGAAGGGCGGCGACGATCCAGCTGGTCTTGAAATGGGCGCGACGCATGGCGTTGTCCTCCGAAGTGGAAGCTGTGACGCAGCGACTGTGGGCCGCTGCGCCGACGAAGGCCCTATCAGGGGAACATCTTGCCTTCGTAAGTCTTGGCAAAACGGGCGAGGATTTCGTTGCCGCGCGCGGCAGCCGTATCCAGTGCCTCTTTCATCGATTTCTGCCCGGCCAGCGCAGCCTCGACCTCGGCTGTCCATTCAGACCGGATCTGGATCATTCCGCCCAAGCGCAGACCCTTGGTCAGGTTGGTGGGTTCCGTCCAAGTCAGCGATTTCATCGCGATATCGCGGTTGATATAGGGTTCCTTGGCATAGAACCCTTCGGCGACCAGCGCATCGTAGGTGGACTTGGTCACCGGGATATAGCCGCTGTTTTCCAGCAGGAACTGTTGCTCCGGCTTGGTCGCAATAAAGGCCAGATAGGCCGCCGCGGCCTTGTATTCATCGTCGGTTTTCCCCGACAGCACCCACAACGACGCCCCACCGACGACGGTGTTGTGACGCTCGGCCTCTTCATAGGTCGGGATGATCTGGACATCCCAGCTCAGCCCCTCAGGCGCGATCTTGTGGATCGTGTTATGGTCCGCGATCGACGAGAAGAAGATAGAGCATTCGCCTTCGACAAAGCTGTCACGGGCGGTCTTGCCGGCGGCTTGGGTGCGGATGGCAGCATAGCCTTCGCTGATCCAGCGCTGGATGTTTTCCATATGCTTCAGATGCAGCGTGGTGTTGAACAGCAGTTCCGTATCAAGGCCGGTATAGCCATTGTCATTCGACGCGACGGGAACGTTATGGGCCATCGAGAACTGTTCGAGATCGATCCAAGATGACGGCGCATAGGCGAAACCACAGGCTTGACCGGATGCTTTCAGCGCCTTGAAGGCTTCTTCCATGCCTTCCCAAGTGATCGGTGCCTCGGTGATGCCTGCCTTCTCGAAATGCGCCTTGTTGAAGTAGTAAACTGGCGTGGAAGAGTTCCACGGCATCGAGAAAAACTCACCGGTAGAGGCAGAGTAGTAATTGGCGATGCCGGGGAAGTAATCGGCCCAGTCCACGGTCACACCCGTATCCTGCATCAGTTTGTGGACCGGATAGAATTCGCCGGACAGCATCAGGTCGGCTGTGCCCGCATCGAAAGATTGCAGAAGCGTCGGGTGTTTCTGCGCGCGAAAGGCAGCAATGGCATTCTGCACGGCCTTTTCATAACCGTCTTGGCCGACGCAAACCGCTTCATACTGATCCTGCGCGGCGTTAAAGCGGTTGCAGGTCTCGGCCACGACAGCGCCAAGGTCGCCGGTCAGGCCATACCAGTATTCAAACTTAATCTTCTCGGCCGAGGCCGACCCGGCAGTGGCGGCCAGCGCCAGCAGGGCAGCAGTTGCAAGCTTCTGGGTCATCGTCCCTGTCTCCGTTGGTTTGAACTGCGGACATCGCAGCGCGGCGAAGGTATGAGGGGATTCGGTGACGACCTCACAACGGAATATTTAAAATTTTATAACAATAACAATTACTTATTTTTAATATGGACGGCGCCCGCCGGGCGGGGCGGACGCGATCCTACATCTGATTTTGACCATTTAGGCGACGCAGTGCGCCCTGCGTTTCATCTGCTGCACCCCAGCGCCCAGCCTTGTGTTCGCCCGGCCAAAGGCGCCGCGCTCCCGGACCTGCAAGGCGATGAAGACCGGATCGATCACTCGGCCAGTCCCAGCGCTGCAAGATGGCGTGCGGACGGGATCACCCCCGCTTTATCGCGCAATTCAAGAATAAGTCGCGGGTTGGCACCGGTTTCGGCAATCGCGGCAAAAACCGAAGGCCAGAGGATTGTGCCATGACCGATCTGCCAATGGCGGTCGGCATAGCCGTCGGCATCCTGAAGATGGATATGGCCAAGCCGCGCCCCCGCCGCGCGGATGAAGAAATCGACCGGCGGCGCCCCGGTTGAAACATGTGCGTAATGCGCATGTCCCGTATCGACGGAAAGTTCCAGCGCCCTCCATCCCAGCGCGTTGCAAAGCTGCGCGCGATCTTGGGGTTCGATATCCTCAATGTTTTCAACCATGAAGGTCACACCCATATCTGCCGCCCGCGACAGAACCGGTTCCAGCGTATCGCTTGCCGCCTCCAGCATTCGGTCCGCATCAGCTGGGTAAAGACCCCGGTGGTTGTAGCCCCATGTCGTAAAGGGGGAGTGGATCACGACATGCGTGCCCTCTACGGCGGCACAGACATCCAGCGCCTGATGAAAGCGCCGGGTCACGATGCGGCGTACCTCGGGTTCGTAAGAGGCAATCGAAAATCCCCAGAACGGCCCATGGATGCCACGCCGCCCCTTATGCCCATCAAGAAGCTGCATCGTTTCGGCGGCCAGCCCGCTCCAGTCGCCATCCAGAACCTCGGCATTGACGAAGGCCTGCAATTCAAGGTCGCGCGGCGCTTCAAGAAGCCAGTCGCGATGTGCGGCAAGGTTGGCATGATCAAGGGCTGCGCCAAGGATGGGACGTGTGGGCATGGGACTCTCCGCCGTGATAAGCCCCTGCACCTTCCGCCAAGCTTGTAACCTCAAGGTATTTGCCCGGTAACCACTGCCCAAAACTTATGTGTCGGTCACCTGATGCGGGCGGATCTCAGGCCCATGATCTGCCACAGGATCGTGGCGATACCGACGGTGCGAAAGATGTCGCGCAGCATGCGCATGTCATCAACCATCCCACGCAGCCAGCCCCGCTTTTGCATTTTCGACGGGCTGTCCACTCCCGCAAGGGGAACAATGGCGATCCTGTGCCGCTGGCGCAGCCAAAGGCGGTTCAGAAACACCTCAAGCCCGAAGCCGCGCAGTTTGGCCACCTCTCCCAGATAAGGGCGGATCGTGTCGATGAACATCGCCCTTTCGCCAGAGATGTAATCGATCCCGATCAGCCGCCATGGCCGGGGGGCATTCGCGCGCAGGCTAATCGTGGCATCCGCAAGGCCCGTTCGCAGGGGCATCAGCAGGTCTGTGACATGCCGCGCGCTCAGTCCCTGCAAATCGGCATCAAGTAGCAGGACGATCCTTCCCCGCGCCTCTCCAAGACCCGCCGCGACAGCTGCCGATTTCCCGCCATTCGAAACCAGCGTCAGGACACGCGCGCCCAAGTCGCGCGCAACCTTGGCCGTTTGGTCGGTTGATCCGTCATCGACGACCAGCACCTCATCCACCCAAGCATGATGCAGAACCGCTCCAAGAACCCGGGGCAGACGCGCGGCCTCGTTCCATGCCGGAATGATGCAGGTAACGGTCATATCCATCGCCGCACCTGCATCACGGCGAAGACCAGCGCGCAACATACGCAAAGGACAATCAGCACGGTGACAGCTTCGGTCATGTCACCCGCGCCAATCGCCCGCCAGAAATGCCAGCCGATCAGGATGATGATGGATACTTTCAGCACGGTTCCAATCAAAGTCCAAACCAGAAAGGGCAGAAGGGACATGCGGCCAAAGCCTGCGGAAATCAGCGTCGGCAATCCCGCGAAATGCGTCAGTTTCGCCGCAAGCAGCAGTTGGGAACCACGCTGCCGGAACAGCGCGACCGCCTTCTGCCGCACCAATTGCGGGCGAAGGCGCGGGGGCAAAAGGCCCGGCGCGCAGCGGCCAAACGCATAAAGAAGCATATCGCCTGCCAGATCGGCCAGCACCGCCACCGCCCAGACGATGCGAATGTCGGCCGCCCCCATCTGGGCCAGCGCCGTGGCCGCCAGAACAACAAGCGGGCCTTCGATCAGGGCAAGCAAGAACAGGATCAGCATACCATGATCGGCAAGGGCCGATTGCAACCCTTCCATGCTGCGGCTACCCGGTTTGATCGGCGGTCTGCGGTGGGGCCATCGTGGTTCCCCTCCAGACGATGCCGCGCCCGCGGAACGTGGCCAGCCACAGCACCGGGATCATCGCATCACGCAGCACCATCGCCAGCAGCGACAATGGCCTGACTGGCCAACCCATTACACGGCAGAAGATCAGTTCCGACCCGTAGAACAAGGTTGCCACCACCGCACCACCCCAAGGCCCGACCGCGACTGTCGCGGCAAGAACCGGGAAAAGCGCACCATTCAAGGGTTCCGCCAGAAAAAGGGCGGCAAACCCATCCCGCCGCACCTTGGACCAGCGCAATTGCCGCCCCCAAACCGTGCGCAGGTCTCGCCGTCCGATGGGTTGGGCAAAGGGCAGATGCGTCAGGCGCACATGCCGCCCAGCGTTGCGGACCAGCTTTGTCGCCGCCACGTCCTCGGCCAGATTGCGTCCCAGCGCCCGCAACCCGCCATGGGCATCCAGAAAGGCAGGGGCCCACATCAGTGTCTTGCCCTGCGCAAAGCCGTGGCCAAGTTCATCCGCAGCAAGTTGAAGTCGCGCCTGATTGCCGTTCAGGAACGCGATCTCCAACGCGCCCCAAAAACCCTCTGCCATCGTGCCAATAGGGGGCGAAGTCACAAGGCCCACATCGGCGGCATCAACGGCCATCAAGCGGTCGATATAGTCCGGCGGCAAAAGCAGGTTCGAATCCGCCATCACCACCCGGTCGCCTGCCGCAGCGCGCCAGCCCTTGACCAGATTGTTCAACTTCGGATTTCCCGAAACCCTGTCCTCGCCAATCAAGAGGCGGGCAGGAATGTTCGGATTTCGCGCGATCAGCGCCCTGACAAGCGGGATCGCAGGGTCATCTTCGTGTCCGGCGCAGAAGATCACCTCGTATCGTGGCCAATGCAGGTGGAACGATGTTTCCAACGTCGTTTCGTCAAACCGATCCACCCCGCAGACCGGCCGCAACAACGTGACAAAGACCGTCCGATCCACCGCGCCATCCACCCGCCCCTTGCGCCGCGCCACGAGCAGGCAGGACAAGAGATGCATGGCCGCCATCGCCACGACAAATACCCCAAGCAGCGCCTCCATCATGCCACATCTCCGGCAGGGAGTTGTTCATGGATCGGGGATGCCGCCCCCGCCTCGACCGCGGCCCCAAGAAGTTGCAGCCGACCGTCCCACGTCTCGACAACGGCGGTGAAACTGTCCACCCAATCCCCGCAATTCACATAAAGCGGCCCGTGCTCTTCATGCAGCGCGGCGATGTGGAAATGTCCGCAGACCACCCCGTCCAAGCCTTGCGCGCGCGCCAAGGCCACCAATCGGCGCTCATGCGCCCTGTTGCAGTAGATCAGGTCGTTGACGGCGGAGAGCATGAGTTTCAGTGGCCCACGCCCATGCGGCCCAAAGGCAAAGCGCAACCGCCTAAGCCCGCTGTCGAGCAAAAGCAGCAGGCTATCCAACCGCGATCCAAGCCGCGTCAAAAGGTGAAAACGCAAAGGGCGCGCATCACAGACATCGCCATGGATCACCAAAAGGCGCCGCCCGTCCCCCGTCGCATGGATGGCATGGTCACTCGGCGCGACAGGCAGTTCGATTTCGCCGGCAAGCCCCGATTTGCAGCGCGCAGACATATAAGGCGCATCATGGTTGCCGCGAAGGTAAACCAACCGGCTGCCCTCTTCGGCGCGCTGCCGCAAGAGTTCGACAACCCGCCGTTCGGCCGTGCCCCAGCGCAAGACCAGTGGGTGCCATATGTCGAATATATCGCCAACAAGGAAGATCGTGTCAGCGCTATGCGCTTCAAGAAAGCCCGCGACCAAATCGGCCCGCCCGCCCAAGGCGCCAAGGTGGAGGTCGGAAAGAAAAAGGGCACGATGCCGTTGGCCCTGCGCTCGCCCGAGGTGACATGGTTCCATGCGCGCCACTCCTCATTGAGTTAGCGCGAGACTCTCCGCAGACGGTGACGGCAGAATGTCGGCTATGTCTCACTTTTGCGAAGTTGCGGGACGTAACCACGATGCGGCAGGCGAAGGCTTAAACCTGTTGATCTTTCGCCCATTTCGTTCGACCGCAGCTGAAACAGGTATCGACACTCGTTCCGCTAGGCTGGCGGCCCACTTGGCAAAGTCGGTCTGCAACGGCGCGACCGCCCTGATTTTCCTTTGTCTATAAGGATTTCAGTTTCCAACACGGGGCGATTAGACGACCGCATACTGCTGGCCAATATGCATTATCCGCCGTCGATGCGCGTCTTCACAAAAGCTGGTCAAACCGCACTTACCCCTTGCCCGGAAGGCGTTTCCTGCATCGCAACGGCATGAAGGGGAAAAGGTGAGAGGCTGGACAACGACCCAAGCGGGGCTCGTTACGGCTGCTTCCTTCCGGACCTGACCGGGTTGGCGAGGCGCTCGCCCGCGCCAACCTCTCGACGCTGCATATAGGCCCGCGGCCCCGGATTCGCAAGCGCCCTGCCGCCTTGTGTCAATCTTGTGGTCTGGATCGGCCCGGTCGTCTAACCTTGCCACAGCAACGGGGGGAAACGCGCATGCCCGGCACAATCCGCATCGACTGGCCTGAACACGGTACGCCCGATCTGCCACCGCCGCTCTCCCTGCCGGAATTGACCGCGCGCCTTGCGGCCCTGCGCGCCGCCGCTGACAAGCGGGGCTATGAGGCGCTGGTCATCTACGGCGACCGCGAGCATGCCGCCAATCTGCACTGGATTACGGGCTTTGACCCCCGCTTCGAAGAGGCGGTCCTGATCGTCACCGCGACCGATGCCCTGCTCCTCGCCGGGAACGAATGCCTGCCCTATACCGAAACCTCGCCCCTCGTCGCGGCAGGCATGATCCGTAGCGCGCATTGCGCGAGCCTTTCGCTTCCGTCCCAACCGCGCGGCACGGCAAGGCTTGCCGATCTTCTGGTCGAGGCACTGCCGAAAGGCACCATCGGTGCCATCGGCTGGAAATGGTTCGGCCCGGATGAAGTGGACGATCCCGCCACCACGCTCGACATCCCCGCTTTTCTTGCCGATCCGCTGCGCCGCCATGCGGCACGGGTGGAAAACGCCACCGACCTTCTGATGCACCCCGCCCATGGCCTGCGCGCCCGTGTGGATGCCGCCGAAATCGCGCGGTTGGAATTCGCCAATCATATGGCCGCCGCCGCCCTTCGCCGTATGGTGCAGGGTTTCCGCGACGGCCAGACCGACTTCGCCGCGGTCGAGACCGCGCGTATCGGCGGCCTGCCCCTTGGCTGCCATGTCACCTTCGCTACGGGAGGCCGCGCCGCGCAGGGCCTGTCCGGCCCGACGGGGCAGCGCTTGGCGCTTGGCTCGCCCCTCTCCTTCAACATCTGTCACTGGGGCGCCAATATCTGCCGCGCCGGATGGGTGGCGCGGGGGGCGGCTGATCTGCCCATCCCGGCGCAGGATTATCTGGAAGCCTTCGTTCAGCCCTATATGCAGGCCATGTCCGACTGGTGCGCGCTGATGCGCCCAGGCGTCCCCGGCCATGCGGTATGGGACATGATCCAGACCCGCCTGCCCGCGGCGACTTTCGGCATTACGCTCAATCCCGGCCATCTGATCGGGCTGGATGAATGGCTCTCTTCGCCGATCTACGCGGGGTCGGACATTCCGGTCGCATCCGGCATGGCGATGCAGATGGATGTGATCCCGGGCCATCCCCTCTATGGCTCCACCCGGATGGAAGATGGCTATGTCATCGCCGATGCCACCTTGCGCGAAACGCTGGCGCGCAACTTCCCCGAGGTTGCCGCCCGCTGCGAGGCCCGCGCAAGGTTCCTGCGTGAGGTGATCGGCATGGACTGCCCCGAAACCCTGCTTCCCCTTGCCGATACCTGCGGGATCATCGCGCCATGGCTTCTGGACCCGGCGCAGGTGATGGTTGTCTGAACAGGGTGGCGCGAACGGGCGCGGCTTGTTCAGCTTTGCTTCATTGGTGCGGCCTAGCCTTCATCCTTTGGCAAGGAAGTGAGTCGAAATCGTGGTTAACAGCAAAGATTGCCGAATTCTTGCTGCACAGGGCGTGACCACAGTTTGCTGCACAAAACAGGGCACAAAGGATTCCGGGGATTTCTTCGAATTAATGCAGCGTTCGCAAAGGCTTGGCCGTCAAATCACGCCCGCCGCCCGCGCCCCCGCCAACAAATCCGCCGCGACATGCCGCGCATATCGCCCCTCTGTCGGGGCCACGTCTGGCACCTGCACCACCACGCAACCCGCCCGATGCGCGGCCTCTGCCCCCACATCGCTGTCTTCAAAGACAAGACAGCGCGCCGGGTCCACCCCCAGCCGCTCTGCCGCCAACAGATAGGGCTCTGGCGCGGGCTTCGGCTGCCTAACATCATCAAAGGTCACGACGGTGCGGAAATGATGCGCGATCCCCGCAAGACCCAGCTTGTGATGCGCGCCCTCGCGGCCCGTCGATGTGACAAGGCCAAGGGGATGTTGAAGGATTTCAAGTAGTTCCACCGCCCCGGCCTTCAGGTCCAGCCCTGTATGAAGGCCACCGTCAAAGGCTTTGCGCCACTCGGCATGAAAGGCCTGAAGGTCAATCCCCGGCAGCGTCTCACGGATGATCTGGGCGGCCTGCGGTTCGGCCTTGCCGACAAGACGGTGCATGAAGGCCGCATCGACGGCATGGCCGACGGCGGCAAAAGCCTCGATCCCCGTGACCAGTGCAAGGCGCTCTGTATCCACAAGGGTGCCGTCCAGATCGAAGAAGACCGCGTCGAACATGGGAACCTCCAGCCGTTCCCCTGCGGCCTTATCCCATCACAGCCGCAGACGGAAGCGCGCCATCCCCCGTTCCGCCACCCCCAGAAATTCGGGCGACAGATGGGCGATATCCGCCAAACACCCCATTGCCCCCATCCCTGTCTCTATCTCCACCGACGTCCCGCCCATCGGCCTGAACCGCCACCCCTCCGTGGCCACGGGCGCCACCTGGCCGCCACGGGCCAGAAACTCCATCACCGTGGTCCGTGTTTCTACGCCATCGTCCAGCAAGACGCGATCGGGCCGGCAGGCGGGAAAGCCGCCGCTGCCTGCCGCACGAAAGCTGTTTGTGACAAGAATGAACGTCTCATCAGGGGAAATGCGCTTCCCCTGGCGCCGCAGCGGCCCGATGCGGTGCGAATTTCCCTTTGCGATAGAACCCGTTGGCAGGAATCGTGCCGGTGCGGCGACGTCGACCGTATGGGAAATTCCGTCAATCATCATCAGGTCGAAACCCGGCACATCCTTTCGGATTAGGCTTTGCTGATGCAGTCCCGGTCTGATCTGGGTGAAAAGGATCGCTGCTCGTTCAAGCCAAGCAGACAGTTCCGCTCCGGTGATGGCAAGGGCGACGACCGTGTCGGGATGGGGGCAAAGATCGACCAAGTGGCGCAAGGACAGGGGCCCGGCCGGGATATCCGTGAACTCTGTCGATCCTCCGCGCCCTCCGGTCCGGAACGGGGATGTGGTCGAAAGGATCGGCAACCCGGCAAAGGCCCCCCCTGCCAATCTCCGCCGCACATAATCGGCCTGGGCTGCCGCGACCGTGCGCAAGGCAAGGCTGGGAGAGACAAGGTCAAAATAGCTGTGCAGACGATACGGCGTTTCCCCGACGGCCTTCCCAAGCCAGCGCCGCGTTGCCCTATGGGCCTGCTCACAGACCTCGGAAAGGCCGAACACATGCGCGCTTTCCGTTACCTTCCGTTCCGCCCGGTCCAATCGGGGGCTATCGGCCTCGGCCGTAGGAAAGACCGCCACATCGCTTGGCCGCACCACCCACCGGCCACCTTCATCGACCAAGTCGAGGTCGATTTTGCCCAGATGTGATCCGTGAAAACCGGGCATGACGGCAGGGCGGCCATGCAGAAGGGTCTGGTCTGGGCCAGAATGCTGGGGAAAAACAGCATGTTCGTGACCAAGGATGATGGCATCCGCGCCTGAGAGTCGGGCAAGTGGGTGCGCGGCATGTTCCATCAAGGGCTGCTCTGCCGCCTCGCCCAGCCCAGTATGGGCCAACAGAACAACCACATCTGCCCCCTTGCGGCGCAAGTCCGTGACGGCCTCGGTCGCGGCGGGAATAGGGTCGCTTACCCCGATCCGCCCGCCGATCCGTGCGTTTTCCCAGATTGCCGTCTGTGGCGGGGCGATCCCTGTAATCCCGATCCGCAACCGATGCACTTGGCCCCTGTCATCGCGTATCTCGCGTTCGATCAGGATGCCGCTTTGCACAAAGCGTCGTCCGTCCAGCGCATAGAGATTTGCCGAAACCATGGGAAACTGCGCTTCATCCAGCGCCCGTTCCAAAACATCCAGTCCCCTGCTGAATTCGTGATTGCCCAAAGTCGCTGCGTCATATCCCAGCGCGTTCATCGCCGCGATCATCGGATGGGGCTGTCCTGCGCCCTCTTCGGCGGCCCAGTCGCCCAAGGCGCTGCCGTGTAGAAAATCCCCATTGTCAAGAAGAAGGGTATTCGGGCATCCCGCCCGCGCCGTTTCGATTTTGTCGGCAAGGGCTGCAAGGCCCAGCCCGCTTTGCGGCTGGTCGCGGCGATAATCCCAACCTAGCGCATGCGCATGCAGGTCTGTCGTCGCAAGAAGACGAAGCGTGGCATGAATCTGGGACAACTGACCAATCCCGAAAATCGCTACGAACCAAAAAGCGGACAGGTTGTGTGTCAACTTCAGATTACAACTGTGATCTGTTTGCCCGTCGAGTCAAGGGCTGCTGAACGTGATGCCCTTGGCCAATGGGTGATGCGCGCATTTGCCTTGCGAAATCCGGCGTGGCATGGAGGCGCGATAGAAACAAAGGATGGGCCATGCGCAACGCGGAAACGGTGACATTCGGCGGATCGGCGCTGGATCGCGCCGCCCATCTTCGGGCAGACCCTGCGCAACTTGCCAAGCTACGCGAGTCAGGGACCGTGCTGCCTATCTGGCGCGGTAAACCGCTTTTCCAGTCAGGCGAAAGGCTGGCTTGGATGGCACCGAACAGCCCGGTTCTGGCGCATTCTGGCGAAATCGTCTTTCTTGGGTTGGATGAGGGGGTTCCCCGATTTGCCGCCGATATCTCTGATTGGTCGCCCGAAGCTGGGGCCGAGGCGGTGGAACAAGGGTTTTTCGATCCGTCCGCACAGCGGCATCCGTCGCTTTCCGATGATCATAGCTTTCTTGAATTGCGCGGCGTGATGACGGCACTGACGGCGCGCGATGCCGAACTGGCCGCCACGGCCAAGGCCGTCTTGCATTGGCATCGATCCCACGGATTTTGCGCAGCCTGCGGTGCGGAATCGCATAGCGCTATGGGGGGGTGGCAAAAGAATTGCCCTGCCTGCGGTGCCCATCACTTCCCGCGCACTGATCCAGTGGTCATCATGCTG
The DNA here is from genome assembly GCF_029953595.1 of Fuscovulum ytuae. Taxonomy (NCBI): domain Bacteria; kingdom Pseudomonadati; phylum Pseudomonadota; class Alphaproteobacteria; order Rhodobacterales; family Paracoccaceae; genus Fuscovulum; species Fuscovulum ytuae. The sequence continues at coordinate 3,109,741 of NZ_CP124535.1, forward strand.
ATCACACGGGGAAATCGCGTGTTGATCGGGCGAAATGGAAATTGGCCGGAAGGAATGTATTCGCTTCTCGCGGGGTTCATAGAACCAGGCGAAACGCTTGAGGCGGCCGTCCGTCGCGAGGTTTTGGAAGAATCCGGTGTTCAGGTCGGCGCTGTCAGATATCTGGCAAGCCAGCCTTGGCCTTTTCCCTCAAGCCTTATGTTTGGCTGCGCGGGCGAGGCGCTTTCCGACGAAATCCGCATTGATCCAGAAGAGCTGGAGGATGCGCTCTGGATTAACCGCGAAGAGATGGTTCTTGTGGTTACAGGGCAGCATCCGCGGATCAAGCCTGCACGACGTGGGGCAATCGCGCATTTCCTGATTGCGAACTGGCTTGCAGACAGGCTTGATTAAACTGGGCGGTCCGGGCAAAGGCGCAGGGCGTCGCGTGCCGGATGGGTGAGTCAATGGTTGCGAAGGGCAGGTCAGGACAGGAATGAAGATCAGCGGTCGAACGGATATCGGGGCGCCTATTGCCTTCGTCTTTGCTGCATTCAGCGATTTCGAAGGGTGGGAACGCTCTGCCATGCGGCGCGGCGCGGAAGTAAACCGCACTGACAAGCTGCGTGCAGCTGGCCCGGGCATGACTTGGCAAGCTCGCTTTGCATGGCGAGGCAAAGAACGGCAGTTGCAGCTTCGCCTAAAACGGCTGGAGCCGGGGCAGGGTATGACGCTGGATTTCGATGGGCCTTCCGTCGAAGGGGTTCTGAATATCGATCTCGTGCAACTGTCCGCGCGCCGCACCCGAGTTTTGATGCAGGTCGAATTGAAGCCGCGCACCCTCGCGGCGCGGCTGTTCATCCAATCCATGCGACTTGCGCGCAAGCGTGTGCAAAGACGCTTTGACGGAAGAATAGCTGAGATCGCGAATGATATCGAAAAGCGCTTCGCGGGTCAGCCATCGTTGTAATGGCTGACCATTCGACGCTTGCGCCATTTATCCGCGTTCGCGGTCAGCTGGGTAAACACCCAAAATGTTGAAGGCCGAGGTGAAATAGCGCAGCTCGTCAAAAGCGAGGCGGACATTGTCATCCTCGGGATGGCCTTCGATATCGGCATAGAATTCCGTCGCCGTGAAGCTGCCGCCGACCATATAGCTTTCAAGCTTGGTCATGTTCACGCCATTCGTGGCGAATCCCCCAAGCGCCTTGTAAAGCGCAGCCGGGATGTTGCGCACACGGAAGGTGAAGGTCGTCATCATCTTCCCGGCACCACGCCGCGATAGATCGGCCTCGCGAGACATGACAAGGAAGCGGGTCGTATTGTTCGCCTGATCCTCGATATGCCGCGCTATCACGTCGAGCCCGTAGATCTCGGCAGCGAGTTCGCTTGCCAAAGCCGCGTGGGTTGGATCGCCGCGTTCGGCCACTTCGCGCGCCGCACGGGCATTGTCGCTGCTTACTTTGCCCTTGATGTCATGTTTCTTCAGGAAACCCGCGCATTGCGGCAAGATCACCACATGGCCATGCGCCTCGGTGATCTGTTCAAGCTTTGCACCCTTCACGCCAAGCAGGTTCACATGCACCCGGACAAAGGCCTCATCCACAATGTGAAGCCCCGCGCGCGGCAAAAGGCTATGCACATCCGCGACCCGGCCATAGGTCGAATTTTCGACCGCCAGCATCCCAAGTTCGACCTCGCCAGACCGGGTAAGTTCGACGACATCCTCGAATGTCTGGCAAGGAACGACCTCCATATCCGGACGGGCCTGCGTGCAGGCCTGATGCGAATAAGCCCCCGGTTCCCCCTGGAATGCGATGCGTCCTGTCATATCCTGCGGCCTTTGCCTTCAATTACCCCGCAATAGGGGCGATTGGTCGCGCTACTACACCTTGAAACCCGGGGGGGGAAGCGGATACATACCCGCGCAAACAGAGTGCCAAGGGAACGCGCGAGATGTTCGATACGATGACGATGACCAAGGCGACCGGCGCGGTCTGCGGGTCGCTGCTGGTCTATCTGTTGGCGGCTTGGGGTGCGGAATCGCTCTACCATGTCGGCCATTCAGGCCATGGCGGGGAAGAGATGGCGCAAGCCTACAGCATCGACACCGGTGCCGAGGAAGCGTCTGGCGAGGCGGAAGAGGCCGCACCTGACTTCGCGACAGTCTTTGCCGCCGCCGATGCAGGCGCAGGCGAGAAGGTCTTCGCCAAGTGCAAGTCCTGCCACAAGCTGGACGGGGCCGATGCGGTTGGCCCGCACTTGAACGGGATCGTCGACAAGAACAAGGGCACCTCGGCCGGCTATGCCTATTCCGACGCTCTGGCCGCCCTGACGGCGGATGTTTGGTCGCCTGAGAACCTGAACGGCTTCCTTGAAAACCCGAAAGGTTACATGCCGGGAACCAAGATGTCCTTCGCGGGTCTGCCCAAGGTCGAGGATCGTGCCAACCTGATCGCTTACCTGGCGACGGTTCAGTAAGACTACTGGCAGACTGCATTTTTTAGGCCGCGTCCGAAAGGGCGCGGCTTTTGCTTTTCCTGTCCTTGCCGGATCAGTTTGTCGCTAGCCATCGCCCGCTTTGGTGAAAAACACGGCTAGGCCGCGACTTGACGCTGCTTTCACGCAAACGCAACTTGTGACTTCCCGCAAAGCCGGTCTAGCTTTCAGTCAAGAAGACGGGCGGAGCAGCCGCCCTAGGCAGGGGAGTTCGGGATGATCAGACGCGGTGGCGCTGGAGATCAGGCGAAGGTTGCAGTGAAGGCAGTACCTGCGGGCCATGGCCTGTCGTGGGTCGGCGCAGGGATGATGGTGCTGGCACTCGCCGGATGGGGCCTTTCGGCCCGCGCGCAAGACGCCACGATTGTCAGTCATGCGATCACCACCTTTGGCGATCCGCCGAAATATCCGGCCGATTTCTCCCATCTTGATTACGTCAATCCCGATGCGCCCAAAGGGGGTGAGATTTCGCAATGGGCCTTTGGTGGCTTTGACAGCGTCAACCCCTACTCGGTTCAAGGGCGTTCAGCGGCGCTGGCCTCTGCCCCTTATGAATCCATCCTGACCGGCACCTCGGATGAGATTGGCACCTCCTACTGCCTCCTTTGTACGACCATGGAATATCCGGCAGATCGGTCATGGGTGATCTTCAACCTGCGCCCCGAAGTGACCTTTGCCGATGGCTCGCCGATGACGGCAGATGACGTCTTGTTTTCCTATCAGACCTTCCTGACCAAAGGCCTGACTGATTTCCGCGCCGTTCTGGCGGAACAGGTAGACAAGGCCGAAGTTCTGGGGCCGCATCAGATCAAGTTCACTTTCAAGACAGGAATTCCGACCCGTGATCTGCCTTCGGAAGTGGGCGGTCTACCGATCCTTTCGAAAGCCCATTACGAAGCGAATGGTCTGGATCTTGAAAAGTCGAGCCTGACGCCGTTCCTGGGCACCGGGCAATACATGCTAGAAAAGATGGAGACCGGAAAATCGATCTCATGGAAGCGTAATCCGGATTACTGGGGCAATGATCTGCCGATCAATCGGGGGCGCGGAAACTTTGACCGGATCCGTATCGAATACTACGCCGATTACGACGCAGCTTTCGAAGGCTTCAAAGGCGGCGACTACACATTCCGGACCGAGGCATCTTCGATCACATGGGCCACACGTTATGATTTTCCTGCCCTGAACAATGGTTGGGTGAAGAAGGAAGAGGTTCCATCGGGCGCAAAGGCCAGTGGTCAGGCCTTTCTCTTCAACTTGCGGCGCGAGACGTTTCAAGACTCACGTGTGCGCGAGGCACTGGGTCTGATGTTCAACTTCGAATGGTCGAACGCCACTCTGTTCTACGGGCTATACGACCGGATCGATTCCGTTTGGGAAAATTCGTGGATGGAACCAGAAGGTCCCCCTTCGCCAGAAGAGGTGGCGCTTTTGCAACCGCTTGTCGATGAAGGCCTGCTGTCCGCTTCCATCCTGACCGATCCCCCAGTACCTGCGCCGACCAGCGGTGAACGTCAGCTTGACCGGGCCAATTTGCGTGCCGCATCGACCTTGCTGGATGAGGCAGGCTGGGCCGTGGGCGACGATGGGCTGCGTCGCAATGCTGCAGGTAAAGTGCTGCGGGTCGAATTCTTGAATGACTCACCCTCTTTCGACCGGGTCATCATCCCCTATGTCGAAAACCTGAAATCGCTGGGCGTTGACGCCGTTCTGACCGGTATCGACAACGCGCAGATGGAGGCACGGACCCGACCGCCAGAATATGATTTCGACATCGTCGTTGGAAATGCACGTTCTGGATATATCTCGGGGTCAGAGTTGAAGCAGTTCTATGGGTCGGCCACGGCCGATGTTTCTGCCTTCAACCAGATGGGGCTCAAATCGCCTGCCGTCGATCGCATGATAGATCGGGTTATGGCTGCAACGTCGATGGATGAGTTGACCGTGGCGACCAAGGCACTGGATCGCGTGCTGCGGGCCGAACGGTTCTGGGTTCCGCAATGGTACAAGGCGACCCACTGGGTGTCTTATATCGACATGTATGATCGGCCCGACAATCTGCCGCCCTACGCGTTGGGCGAACTTGATTTCTGGTGGTTCAACGCCGAAAAGGCCGAAGCCCTGCGGGCGGCGGGCGCAATCAGATAACCGGAAGGCACAGCTCCGAATGGGCGCCTATATCCTGCGGCGGCTTTTGCTGATCATCCCGACGCTGGTTGGGATCATGGTCATCAACTTTGCGCTTACGCAATTCGTGCCGGGCGGCCCCATCGAACAGGTGGCGGCGCGGCTCGAAGGTGATGGTGACGCGATGGAAGTCGTGTCGGGTGGCGGCGATGCCGGGGCGGAATTACCGGGTCAGGAAGATGGCTATATCGGTGCGCGTGGTCTGCCGCCGGAATTTCTGGCGCAACTCGAGGTGCAATTCGGTTTTGCCCGTATTGTCTGCGAAGACGGCTTTGCAGGCGAACCAACGGTCACAGCGCCCGAATGCCAGAAGGAGATGATCCCGGCAACGGAACGGTTCTTCATTATGATGTGGAACTATGTCCGTTTCGACTTTGGCGAAAGCTATTTTCGGTCCATCGACGTGGTCGATCTGGTGATCGAAAAGATGCCGGTCTCTATAACTTTGGGCCTTTGGTCCACGCTGATTGCATATCTGATTTCCATCCCACTTGGCATCCGCAAAGCGGTGCGGGACGGCACGCCATTCGATACATGGACAAGTGGGGCGATCATCGTGGGCTATGCGATCCCCGGTTTCCTATTCGCCATTTTGCTTTTGGTGCTGTTCGCAGGTGGATCTTATTGGAAGATTTTCCCGCTCCGGGGCCTGACATCCGACAATTGGGAAGAGCTTTCGTTTTTCGGCAAGGCGGCGGATTATTTGTGGCATATCGCGCTGCCGGTGATCGCCTCGACTATTTCCAGCTTTGCCACGCTGACGTTGCTGACCAAGAACAGCTTTCTGGACGAGATCAAGAAGCAATATGTGATGACGGCGCGGGCGAAAGGTTTGACCGAAAGCCGCGTCCTTTACGGCCATGTCTTCCGCAATGCGATGCTGATCGTGATCGCAGGCTTTCCGGCGCTTTTCGTGGGGGTCTTCTTCGGGGGCAGTCTGATCATCGAAACGATTTTCTCGCTTGACGGTCTGGGACAGCTTGGCTTTCGCGCGGCTGTAGAGCGGGATTATCCGGTCATTTTCGGCACGCTGTTCTTCTTTGGCCTGATCGGGCTGATCATGGGGATCATTTCCGACCTGATGTATGTCTGGATCGACCCCCGCATCGATTTCGGCACGCGGAGGACATGATGGCCCTGTCACCGCTGAACCAGCGTCGCTGGCGCAACTTTACGGCAAATCGTCGGGCCTATTGGTCCTTGTGGATTTTCCTTTTCCTCTACGGATTATCCCTCTTTGCCGAGGTTATCGCAAATGACCGTCCCATTCTGGTCAGTTATCGGGGCGAATTGCACACGCCCTTTCTGACCTTCTATCCGGAAACGGCTTTTGGCGGCGATTTCAGGACAGAGGCGAAATACACAGATATCGAAGTGCAATGCCTGATCAAATCAGGCGGCAGCCTTGATTGTTGGGACGATCCTGCCGGGGTTATCGCGCAGGTGGAAGAGGGCAGCCGTGCCGCAGCGGACCCCGACTTCGTCGAAGGATGGATCCTGTGGCCGATCATCCCTTACAGCTATAACACGATCAACGATCTGAACGGGCCTGCCCCTTCCGCACCCGACGCAAACCACTGGCTGGGCACAGACGACACCGCACGCGACGTGTTGGCGCGGGTGATCTATGGCTTCCGCCTTTCGATCAGTTTCGCCTTGATCGTGACCTTGATCACGTCGGTTGTCGGCATCGCCGCTGGTGCGGTTCAGGGGTATTTCGGCGGGCTGACCGATCTGATCTTTCAGCGGGTGATCGAGATTTGGGGGGCAACGCCAAGTCTTTACATCATCATTATCGTGGCCGCGATCTTCACCATGGATTTCTGGCTGTTGGTGGGCCTGATGGTGCTGTTTGGCTGGACGGCGCTGGTGGGGGTGGTCAGGGCAGAATTCCTCCGCGCGCGGAACTTTGAATATGTGCGCGCGGCGCGGGCCTTGGGTGTTCCAGACCCGGTGATCATGTTCCGCCATGTCCTACCCAATGCGATGGTCGCCACGCTAACCATGCTGCCTTTCATCATCACGGGCACGATCGGTAGCCTTGCCACACTGGATTTCCTTGGCTTCGGTCTGCCTGAAAGCGCACCCAGCCTTGGTGAGTTGACCCAGCAGGCAAAGCAGAATCTGCAGGCGCCATGGCTTGGGTTCACGGCCTTCTTTACCTTTGCCATCATGCTCAGCCTGCTCGTCTTTGTTTTTGAAGGCGTGCGCGATGCCTTTGATCCGAGAAAGACATTCAGATGAGCGTGGTGCTGGAGGTCGAAAACCTGTCGATCCGCTTTCGCCAAGATGGGCGGGTGCTGGAGGCGGTGAAGAGCGTCAGCTTTACCGTCGGCAAGGGAGAGACCGTCGCGCTGGTGGGGGAAAGCGGGTCGGGCAAGTCGGTGACGGCTTTGTCGACCGTGTCGCTCTTGCCAGATAGCGCGGGGGTAGATGGATCGATCCGCTATCTCGGACGCGAAATGGTAGGGGCGTCCGAGGCGGACTTGCGCCGGGTGCGCGGCAACGACATCAGCTTTATCTTCCAAGAGCCGATGACGAGCCTGAACCCCCTTCACACCATCGAACGGCAACTGGGCGAAAGCCTTTCCCTGCACCAGGGCCTGTCAGGCGATGCCGCGCGGGGGCGGATCGTTGATCTTCTGCAAAAGGTTGGGATCGCCGACGCCGAAAGCCGTCTTGGTGCCTATCCGCATCAGCTGTCTGGTGGGCAGCGGCAGCGGGTAATGATTGCCATGGCGCTGGCCAATGGGCCGGAACTTCTGATCGCGGATGAACCGACCACCGCACTCGATGTCACGATTCAGGCGCAAATCCTTGACCTACTGGCCGAGTTGAAGGCACGCGAAGGATTAAGCCTGTTGTTCATCACGCATGACCTTGGCATCGTGCGGCGGATCGCTGATCGGGTCTGCGTGATGCAGGGTGGCGAGATTGTCGAACAAGGCCCTTCGAAGGACATCTTTGCCAATCCGCAGCATCCTTATACCCAGAAACTGCTGGCCGCCGAACCGAAGGGAGTGCCGGAACCAATCGCCGCCGATGCGCCGGAGGTGGCGCGGACTGAAAACCTGCGCGTTTGGTTCCCGATCCAGCGCGGGTTGCTGCGCCGGACCGTGGGCCATGTAAAGGCTGTCAACGATGCCACCTTGTCGGTTCGCGCGGGCGAAACGTTGGGGATCGTCGGCGAAAGCGGGTCGGGCAAGACGACGCTTGCCCTGGCCGTTCTGCGCCTGACGCCATCCGAGGGGCGCGTGGTCTTTCTGGGCCGCGAGTTGAAAGGGGTGCAAGGTGCCGCTTTGCGGGCACTGCGCCGGGATATGCAGGTGGTGTTTCAAGACCCCTTCGGCAGTCTGTCGCCGCGCATGACGGCAGAACAGATCATCGCCGAGGGCCTTGGCGTTCATGGGGTAGAGCCTGGGCGTGATCGGCGCGAGATGGTGGCCGAGATCATGACCGAGGTCGGCCTAGACCCGGCATGGATGGGGCGCTATCCGCATGAATTTTCGGGCGGTCAGCGGCAACGAATTGCTATTGCCCGCGCGATGATCCTGCGGCCCAAGCTTGTCGTTCTGGACGAACCAACCTCGGCACTGGACATGACGGTGCAGGTGCAGATCGTCGATCTGCTTCGGTCGTTGCAGCGCAAATGGGGATTGGCCTATATCTTCATCAGCCACGATCTGCGGGTGGTGAAAGCGTTGTCGCACAGGGTGATGGTTATGAAATCGGGTGATGTAGTAGAAGCAGGCGACTGTGCGGCGGTCTTTGACGCGCCAAAAAGCGATTATACGCGATCCCTGATGGCTGCGGCCTTCGGGGAGGCTGCGGTTTGAAGATTCTTCTCGTTCATCAGAACTTCCCCGGCCAATTTCTGTATCTTGCCCCTGAATTGAAGCGGCGAGGGCATGACGTTGTGGCCCTGACGGACATGGTCAATAAGCGCGAGTCGGATGTCCGCACCCTCCGCTATCGGCATGATCCTGTTAGGGTGGACGCTCAGGTCAGCAGACTTGGCCGCAACTATACCACGCAGAGCGATCGTGGCGTGACCGTCGCAAGGGCCTGCCTGCGCTTGCGCAACGAGTCGGGCTATGTGCCGGATGTCATTTTCGGGCATTCAGGATGGGGCGAGACACTGTTCCTGAAGGAAGTCTGGCCAGAAGCGAAGCTGATCGTTTATGCCGAATTCTACTATCAAGGGCGGGGCGCGGATGTCGGTTTTGACCCAGAGGCGGGGGATGGAAGCTTTGATCACGTCCTGATCGCGCAGGGCCGCGCGGCCCATTTGGGCCAGTCCTTGTTACATGCTGATGCGGGCGTGTCACCGACAGAATGGCAGGCCTCGACCTATCCACCCGCGCTGCGACGGATGATCGAAGTGATCTTTGATGGCGTTGATAGCGCGGCGGTAAAACCCAACCTCTCTGCCAGTGTGACCCTGCCCAATGGTCGCGTGCTGCACGCCGGGGATGAGGTTCTGACATTCGTAAACCGTAACCTTGAACCCTATCGCGGCTATCACATTTTCATGCGGGCATTACCTGACGTGCTTTCGGCGCGGCCCGATGCACAGGTGGTGATCGTCGGCGGCGACGATGTCAGCTATGGCCCGGCGCCCAAGGATGGAAGGCGATGGAGGGACGTGTATCTGGATGAGGTGAAGGGTCGGCTGGACCTCTCGCGCGTTCATTTCCTTGGAAAGGTGCCCTATCCGACCTTTGTATCACTGATGCAGGTCAGTCGGGCGCATGCCTATCTGACGTATCCTTTCGTTTTGTCATGGTCGATGCTCGAGGCGATGTCGGCGGGGGCCTTGGTGATTGCATCCGATACGGCCCCGGTGCGCGAAGTGATCCGTCATGGCGAAAATGGGCTGTTGGTCGATTTCTTTGATATCGCGGGATGGTCGCGGACGCTCATCCAGGCTTTGGAAAAACCAGAGCAGTTCCTGCCCTTGCGCGAGGCGGCACGGAAAACGGTGCTGGAGAAATATGATCTGCGGTCGGTCTGCCTGCCCCGCATGGTGGCGGCGGTAGAGCGTTTTGCGCCGTAGGATGGGCAGTTCTGCCCATTCTACCCTTCAGATTGCCGCAGAATGCTGCGCCTTTGATTGGTCATAGGAATCAAAGGCACGAGCAATCATCCGCGTCAAGGGACGTGCCTTCGGCGGGATGGCCAAGCCTTCCGTGTCAAGATCGACCCAGCCGTCGAAGGCCGACGTCGCTGCGCGGAAAAGGTCTGTAATCCTTTGATCCGACACGCCGAAATCATGGATCAGTTCGGCACGATTGACACGGAAATCGCACATCAGCGCCTCAATGATCCGGGCGCGGAGCAGATCTTCGCCGACGAAGACATGGCCGCGATGGGTTGAGAATCGCCCCTCGCGGATGGCTTTTGTGTGGTCTGACGTGCCAGATGCGTTCTGCGCGTAGCCCTGCGGAAAGCGGCTGATGGAAGAGGCGCCGAGGCCGATCAGGACGGGGGCTGTGTCATCGGTATAGCCTTGGAAATTCCGTCGCAGGGTGCCATTCCGGGCGGCGATGGCCATCCCGTCTTCAGGCCGGGCGAAGTGGTCGATCCCAATTTCCTGATAGCCGTCCCAAGTGAAAAGCTGCCGCGCGGTTTCGAAAAGGCGCAGGCGTTCTTCGGGCGTAGGCATCGCGTCCGAGGGGATCATCTGTTGCCGACGGCTCATCCATGGCACATGGGCATAGCCATAAAGCGCCACGCGATCAGGCGAGAGGGTCAGCAGTTTCTGCACTGAATCCGCGATGCGGGCACGGGTCTGATGCGGCAGGCCGTAAAGGATATCGGCGTTCAAACTGGCCACGCCCCGCCCGCGGATCATATCAGCGACGCGCTTGGTCAACTCGTAACCCTGCTCACGGCCTATGGTTTTCTGAATTTCGGGGTCGAAATCCTGCACCCCGATAGAGGCGCGGTTCATGCCGGCGGCGGCAAGCGCATCAAGTCGAGCATCGTCAATCTCGTTCGGGTCAATCTCGACCGAAAATTCGGCACCGGGGCCCATTGGGACGGCGTCAAAGATGGTATCCGCCAGATCGCGCATCATGTCGGCGGGCAGAAGGGTAGGCGTGCCGCCGCCCCAATGCAGGCGCGAAAGGGTGATGCTTGGGGCGAGATAGCGTTTCAGAAGGGCGATCTCTGCCTTCAGCGTCTGGGCATAGGCGCGGACCGGTTCATCCGATGAAGTGCCCTGCGTGCGGCAAGCGCAGAACCAGCAAAGCCTTCGACAAAAGGGCACATGCAAGTAAAGCGAAATCGATGATCCCGCCGGAACCGATTGAATCCAATCGGCAAATTGTGCTGACCCCACCCCTCCACCGAAATGGGGGGCGGTGGGATAGCTGGTGTAGCGGGGCACCCGCGCGTCAAAAAGACCGAGGCGCATCAGTTGCGATTCATGGTTCATTCGAATAGCTTTATGAGAGCGAAGAAATTTAGCCTTGATGCAGATCAAACCGATTTTGGGGACTTGCATTCGGCAAAGGGACGAAAGGGCTGGCCATGGCTCATCATGACCTGCAAACAGTGTCTCATGAGTGCGGCGACTGCCCGATCCGCCATCGCGCTGTTTGCGCGCGGTGCGAGTCCGATGAATTGCAGCGTCTGGAGCAGATCAAATATTACCGCAGCTATCAGGCTGGGCAGACGGTGATCTGGTCGGGTGATCGGATGGATTTCGTGGCGTCGGTCGTGACCGGGATCGCCACGCTGACCCAGACGATGGAGGATGGACGGCGGCAGATGGTGGGGCTTTTGCTGCCTTCTGATTTCGTTGGGCGGCCGGGGCGGCCCACGGCGGCCTATGACGTGACGGCGACAACCGACCTTGTAATGTGTTGTTTTCGCAAAAAACCCTTCGAGGAAATGATGACCTCGACCCCGCATATCGCGCAGCGTCTGCTGGAGATGACGCTGGACGAGTTGGATGCAGCACGGGAATGGATGCTGCTTTTGGGGCGCAAGACAGCGCGGGAGAAGATTGCGTCGCTTCTGGCGATCATCGCGCGGCGGGATGCGCATCTGAAGCTGAAATCGGCCAAGGGGGCGATTGTTTTCGACCTGCCGCTGACGCGGGAAGAGATGGCGGATTACCTTGGCCTGACGCTTGAGACGGTGAGCCGTCAGGTGAGCGCCTTGAAGCGCGACGGGGTGATTGAGTTGGAAGGCAAGCGCCATATCATCGTTCCGGACTTCGATCGGTTGATCGAAGAGACCGGGGATGACAATGATGGTGGCTTCCTCGTCTGACGTTAACCTTCTGGGATTCCAGGTAAATCTGACGGTTCTGCCGCGCAGCGGTTGTGCCCTGTTTTGTGCCGCCTTTTGTGCAGCAAAGTGTACATACAAAATTCGGCAGAGAATGCCTCAGAGAATTGGTTAATGGTGCGGGAGCGCACAGTGCCAAGGCGAGGCTACACCCCGCCTTGGCCGAAAATATACGCCCGGTAGAATGGGCAAGACTGCCCATCCTGCCGGTTCAGTGCGCCATCAGCACAGGCACCTCGGCCTGTTCCAGCATATTTCGCGTCGCCCCGCCGAGAATCGCTTCGCGGAAGCGGGAATGGCCATAGGCCCCCATCACCAGCAGATCGGCGTTGCTGTCGCGCACATGCCGCGCCAGCACGTCCGAGATGCGTTGCAGCGTGCGGGCAAGGACCGACACTTCGGCCCGGACCCCGTGACGCACCAGCATCTGGCACAGCATGCCGCCTGGATCCGAGCGTTCGGGGCCATGCTGCGGCGGATCGATTACCGCGATATTCACCTGATCGGCACTTTGCAGGAGTGGCAGCGCCTTGCGAATGGCGGTCATCGCCTCGGCCCCCTGATTCCATGCCAGAATGACCCGACGGGGTGTCGCAGCCCGACCAGCGCCGCTTTCGGGCAGGACCAGAACCGGGGCCTGCCCTTCAAAGAGCGCGGCCTCAACCACCGCTTCCTGTTCCGCGCCAAGGCCGAGACCATAGGGGCGCGGCAGAACCACAAGATCGGCAAAGCGTGCGCGTTGGGCCACCAGATCCGTCAGCGCGCCAAGTTGCGTGACCGCCGATTCGAGGGACCAGCGCAGCGTCGGAGCCTGTGCCGCGATTGCCTGGCGGACGGCCTCTTCGGTTTCGCGTGCGTCTTGTTCGGCGCGGTCAAGCGCGGCTTGCAGGATCACTGCGCCTGATCCGACATAGGAATAGCCGACCTGTGTGCGATCCACGCCCAGCGCGAGTATATCAAGATGGGCGTCATGGGCGAGTGCCTGCGCCGCAGCCCCCGCGACGGCAAGTTCTGCGCGCTCGGCACTCGTGACCACAGTCAGGATGGATTTATAGGCCATCGTCGCCTCCTGTTATTGGATGAGAGACGGGATAATCCAGTGTTCAGGACATTTCTTTGACCGAGGTCAAGGCAGAGACCCCAAGCTGTTGACATGGATCAAGGCATCGGCTGGTCGGTGATTGCAAAAGCGGACCAGTCGCAAAGTGCCCCGCATGTCCGGATTCGTCCGGCCCTGACCGGGCCAAGAGACGAAGGGACGCAAACATGTGGGATTATCTGAAACTGATCGTGCTGGGGTTGATCGCCGTTTTCGCGGCGATCGCCACCAACTACGCGCATGATCTGCCTTATCAGGTGAATGCGCTGGTGGTCATGTTGGCCGCTGGTCTGACATTCCTCTGGACGCTTCGGACGATGGGCGAGCCGAAGCGCATCAATCGCAACGAATATATGGATGGCGTGGTTCGCGCCGGGGTGATCGCGACGACCTTCTGGGGTGTCGTCGGTTTCCTTGTGGGCGTGTTCATCGCCTTCCAGCTGGCCTTTCCGTCACTTAATTTCGAGTGGTCGCAGGGCATCTTGAACTTTGGCCGCCTGCGCCCGCTTCATACCAGCGCGGTGATCTTTGCCTTTGGTGGCAATGCGCTGATCATGTCGTCCTTCTATATCGTGCAGCGCACCAGCGCGGCGCGGCTGTGGGGCGGCAATCTGGCGTGGTTCGTGTTCTGGGGCTGGCAGTTGATGATCGTGCTGGCCGCGACGAGCTATGTTCTGGGTGGCACCCAGTCCAAGGAATATGCCGAGACGGTGTGGTATATCGACTGGTGGATCGTCGTCGTCTGGCTGGCTTTCCTTGCGGTCTTCCTTGGCACGCTGATCAACCGGAAAGAGCCGCATATCTATGTGGCGAACTGGTTCCTATTGTCCTTCATCGTGACCATCGCGATGCTGCATCTGGGCAATAACCTTGCGATCCCGGTTTCCATCTTTTCGTCGCAATCGGTGCAAGTCACTGCGGGCGTGCAGGATGCGATGATCCAGTGGTGGTATGGCCATAACGCGGTGGGCTTCTTCCTGACCGCAGGCTTCCTTGGGATGATGTATTACTTCGTGCCGAAGCAGGCGGAACGCCCTGTCTTCAGCTATAAGCTTTCGATCATCCACTTCTGGGCGCTGATCTTCCTGTATATCTGGGCTGGTCCGCACCACCTGCACTATACCGCGCTGCCGGATTGGGCCTCGACGCTTGGGATGACCTTTTCGGTCATGCTGTGGATGCCGTCTTGGGGTGGCATGATCAACGGGCTGATGACGCTGTCGGGGGCCTGGGACAAGCTGCGCACGGACCCGATCATCCGGATGATGGTTGTTTCGGTGGGCTTTTACGGGATGTCGACCTTTGAAGGCCCGATGATGAGCATCAAGGCCGTGAACTCGCTGTCGCACTATACCGACTGGACCATTGGCCATGTGCATTCCGGTGCGCTGGGCTGGAACGGGATGATCACCTTCGGCGCGCTGTATTTCCTGACGCCGCGCCTGTGGAACCGGGACGGGCTGTATAGCCTGAAACTGGTGAGCTGGCACTTCTGGCTGGCGACGATTGGGATCGTTCTCTACGCGTCGTCGATGTGGGTCACGGGCATCATGGAAGGACTGATGTGGCGCGAAGTGGATGCGAACGGGTTCCTTGTGAACGCATTCGCCGACACGGTTTCCGCGAAGTTCCCCATGTATGTGGTGCGCGGTTTGGGCGGGGTGATGTTCCTGACCGGTGCGATGATCATGGCCTACAACCTGTATATGACGGTGCGGGCGCAGCCGGCGAAGGCACCTGTCAATGCCAACAACTTCGTTCCAGCGGAATAAGGGGGGCATGAGAGATGGCTTTTCTTGACAAGCACAAGGCAATCGAAACCCATGCGACCCTGCTTTTGGTCCTGTCCTTTCTGGTCGTGACCATCGGGGGGATCGTGCAGATCGCGCCGCTGTTCTACCTTGAGAACACGATCGAGGATGTGGAAGGGGTGCGCCCCTACACGCCCTTGGAACTGGCGGGGCGGGACATCTATATCCGTGAGGGGTGTTATGTCTGCCATAGCCAGATGATCCGGCCGATGCGCGACGAGGTGGAGCGCTATGGGCATTACTCGCTGGCGGCGGAGTCGCAATATGACCACCCGTTCCAGTGGGGGTCCAAGCGGACGGGGCCGGATCTGGCCCGCGTGGGCGGGCGTTATTCCGACGCCTGGCATGTGGATCACCTGACCGATCCGCAAAGCGTGGTGCCGGAATCGGTCATGCCGAAATACGGCTATCTGCTGAACCGCGAGATCGACGGGCGCTATATCGAGGACATCATGGGGACCCACCGCCTTGTCGGCGTGCCCTATGACGATGCGATGATGGAGAACGCCGTGGCGGACTTCATGGCGCAGGCGGATCCGAACGGCGACTATGCCGGGCTGCAGGAGCGGTATGCCAAGGCCAATGTCTCGAACTTTGACGGGCAGCCGCAACTGACGGAGATGGACGCGCTGATCGCCTATCTTCAGGTGCTGGGGACGATGGTCGACTTCTCGACCTTCACGCCGGACGCGAGCCGGTAGGGGAGGGCGCGATGGAAACCTATAGTTTGCTAAGAGAGTTTGCGGACAGCTGGATGCTTTTGCTGCTGGTCATGGTCTTTCTGGGTGTCCTTGTCTGGGCCTGGAGACCGGGCAGTCGCAAGATGCATGACGATGCCGCAGCGTCGATCTTCCGCAACGAGTTGAAACCGGCCGGAGGGGGCGCGCCTGCCCCCGCCCGCAGCCAGAAGGAGGCGTGACATGTGCGCCAAGCAAGTGACGAGAAAGCCCGTCGGTCAGGTCGAGACGACCGGGCATAGCTGGGATGGGATCGAGGAATACAACAACCCGATGCCGCGCTGGTGGGTCTGGACCTTTTACGCCTGCATCGTCTGGGCCATCGGTTACATGATCGCCTATCCGGCATGGCCCCTGATCAATGGGGCAACGCCGGGGGTTCTGGGCGCCAGCACCCGGGCCGATGTGGCTGCGGAGATCGAGCGCTTCGATGCAGCCAATGCCGAGATCAAGGCGGCACTGGTGGCGGCCCCGTTGGAGTCGATCCCCGCTGACCAGACGCTGATGGCCTATGCCGAACCGGCAGGGGCATCGGTTTTCCGCACCTATTGCGCGCAATGCCATGGGTCGGGTGCGGCAGGTGTGGAAGGCAAAGGCTATCCCAGCCTGCTGGACGATGACTGGCTGTGGGGTGGCACCATCGAGGATATCCATCTGACGATCACGCATGGCATCCGCAACACGACGGACCCGGATGCCCGCTATTCGGAAATGCCGAAATTCGGCGCGGATGGCATCCTTGACGATGCGCAGATCGATGCGGTGGTGGAACATGTGCTGGCCATTTCGGGCCAAGAGCATGACGCGACATTGGCCGCAGAAGGGGCGACAGTCTTTGCCGACAATTGCGCCGCCTGCCACATGGATGCCGGCGAGGGCGACCGGACGCAGGGCGCGCCCGCGCTGAATGATGCGATCTGGCTCTATGGCGGAAGCCGCGACAAGGTCAAGGAGACGGTAACCTATGCCCGCTTCGGCGTGATGCCCGCATGGGCAGGGCGGTTGACCGAGGACGAGATCCGGGCGGTTGCGGCCTATGTTCATTCCCGTGGTGGCGGCGAATGATCTGACGAGGTTCCCGGCGGGATGAACCCCGCCGGGCAACGGCACCGGCGCCCCACCTGTTCGCGCGTTTCCTGGGGGAGCCGGTGCCTATCTTTTCGGGCGGTGGGGTTGGCAGACCCTGCCGCCCTTTTCTGTAGGATGGGCAATAATGCCCATCCTACCGGGGAAATCATGCCCCGGCGGCGGCCAAGCCCGCGTCAAGGAGCGCCTTGATTTCGTCCTTGGAGGTTCCGGCGACGGTACGGCCAAGTTCCTTTTCCCCTTTCAGCAGAACAAGGGTCGAGCGGCGGGGGATTTGCAGCTTTTTCGACAATTTCCCGGTGCCATATTCATCCCAATCCACGGTTATGAAGCGGATCGCCTTGTCATAGGCAGGGTTTTCGGCGCGCAGGGCATCCATGACGCGGACCTGAGCGCGGCAGGTGGAACACCAGCTTGCCCAGAAGTCGAGGAGGACGACCTTGCCATCGGCCATGTCCTTTTCGGCAAGGCCTGGCGTGTAGAAGAGTTTCTCCATTTCCGCGCGCGAGGCGGTGGGTGCGAGCGCAAGGCTGGCTGCCGAGGCCAGCAGAAGAGTGCGACGGTCGATCATGGTGACGTCCTTTCTTGGAACAGGGTCAAAGGGCAACGGAGAGGTCAGTCAGCCATGGCGGCAGAGTATCGAGCAGCCATGCCTCGACCGGGTGGTTAAGGCCGAACCAGAGGAAGAGCCCAACAGCAAGGAAGGCCCCGCCGAGGATGGGCCGTGCCTTGGGGGCCAGCCGGGCGATCAGCGCCTTGCGGGCCTGAAGGCGGGATTTCGCGCCATAGGCAAGAAGCAGGATCAGGGTAGAGACGCCTGCGGCGAAAGCCGTCATCACAAGGCCCGCGCCGACAAGGTCGGCCCTGCTGGCGGCGAGAGAGATGGCCGCGCCCAGAGTGGGGCCGATGCAGGGGCTCCAGACCGCGCCGAGGAGGATGCCGCCGAGAACCTGGCCCTTGGGTGAGGTGGCCCAGTCGGAGGCAAGGCTTTGGTCAGCACGGGCGGCGAAGGTGGTGGTGGCTGTGGCGAAACCGGCCGAGAGGCGCGGGACCAGCATCATCAGCCCGAAGACAGCCATCACCAGTGCCGCGCCACGGGCCATTGCATCGGGAGAAAGTCCAAGGCCGGGGCCTGCGGCGGAGAGGCCGAGGCCAAGGGTAATGAAAGACAGGCTCATCCCGGCGGCAAGCCGCAGGGGCGCGCGGCGGTCGGCAAGCAGGGCCGTAGACAATACGATGGGCAGAATGGGCAGGATGCAGGGATTGATGAGGGTCAGAAGACCCGCGCCATAGGCAAAGAAGAGTTCGATCATGGCATCCTATTCCTGCGCGATCTATCGTCCTTTGTCCTTACGCGCGCGAGGGGCATTCCGTTTCTGCCGATGACGAAATGGTGATCGTGCGAAAGGGCCAGAAGGGCGGGCCTGCCTGCGACAAAGCTGCATCGCGGATGATGGTTTGATGCATGTCAAGGTGGCGATAGCCCCGGCGCGGGATACCGGGGGCAATCGAATCCCGTGGGAGAGTGCCGTGACGAGCCCCGATACCGAACCGCAAAGCCTTTATGCCGCGCGCGAGCCGATCTTTCCGCGCCGGGTGAAGGGGGCCTTTCGGACCCTGAAATGGTGGATCATGGCGGTAACGCTGGGCATCTATTACCTGACGCCGTGGATACGCTGGGACCGGGGGCCGAACCTGCCCGATCAGGCGGTGTTGATCGATATGGCGAACCGGCGGTTCTTTTTCTTCATGATCGAGATTTGGCCGCATGAATTCTATTTCGTTGCGGGGCTGTTGATCATGGCGGGGTTGGGGTTGTTCCTGTTCACCTCTGCCGCCGGGCGAGTGTGGTGCGGCTATGCTTGCCCGCAGACGGTGTGGACGGACCTTTACATCCTTGTGGAACGCTGGGTCGAAGGGGACCGGAACGCACGTATCCGGCTGCATCGGCAGGGTTGGGATGGCGAAAAGATCCGCAAACGGGCGATGAAATGGACGCTGTGGTTCCTGATTGGCCTCGCCACGGGCGGGGCGTGGATCTTCTATTTCACGGATGCGCCGACGCTGGCGGTCGATCTGGTGACAGGAAATGCCCATCCCATCGCCTATACGACGATGCTGATCCTGACGGCGACGACTTTTGCCTTTGGCGGTTTTGCGCGGGAGCAGATGTGCATCTATGCCTGCCCCTGGCCGCGGATTCAGGCGGCGATGATGGATGAGGATACGATCACCATCGCCTATCGCGAATGGCGGGGCGAGCCGCGGGGCAAGCAGGACGTGCCGGGCAATGGCGACTGCATCGACTGCAAGGCCTGCGTGAATGTCTGCCCGATGGGGATCGACATCCGCAACGGCCAGCAGCTGGCCTGCATCACCTGCGGCCTGTGCATCGATGCCTGCAATGACATGATGGACAAGATCGGCAAACCGCGTGACCTGATCGGCTATCTTGCGCTGACCGATGAGGTGCGGGAGCGTGAGGGGAAAGAGCCCAAGAGCGTTTGGAAGCATGTGTTCCGGCCCCGGACGGTGCTTTACACGGTGCTGTGGTCGGGTGTTGGCATCGCGCTGGTGGTGGCGCTGTTCCTGCGGTCGGATATTGATGTGAACGTGACGCCGGTGCGCAACCCGACCTATGTGACCCTGTCGGATGGCACGATCCGCAACACCTATGACCTGCGCTTGCGGAACAAGACGGGGAACGATGCGTTCTTTTCCATCGCGATCACCTCGGAAGAGGAATTGAAGGTCCGGTTGGAAGGCACTGAAGACGCGCTGGTGCGGGTGCCCGCGAACGAGACCTTGCAGCAACGGATCTATGTCGAGGCCGCGCCGGGATCTGAGGCCGCGACCGAGGATCGAACGGAGTTGCGCATTTGGGTTGCCGATACGGCTGGCCGGGACCGGGTGTTGCATGAGACCATCTTTAACGGGAAGGATGACTGAGATGACCGAACTGAAGGGGCGGCATGTTCTGGCGATCACCTTGGGGTTCTTTGGCATCATCATTGCGGTGAATTTGGTGATGGCGGTGCAGGCGATCCGAACCTTTCCGGGGTTGGAGGTGGCCAACGGCTATGTGGCAAGCCAGACCTTTGATGCCGACCGCAAGGCACAGCTGGCGCTGGGCTGGACGGCAGTGCCAGAGTATCAAAACGGCATGCTGCGGCTTGCGGTGACGGACGCCGAGGGGCTGCCTGCGGTCGTGAAATCCCTTGATGTTCTGGTGGGGCGGACGACCGAGGCGAGCGATGATCAGCGGCCCGCGCTGACCCGTGTTTCGGGTGTCTGGGAAGCGCCGCTGACGCTGGCGCGAGGCAAGTGGATGCTGCGGATAGAGGCAGAGGCCCCGGATGGGACGATGTTTCGGCAGCGGTTGGAACTTTTTGTAACGGATCAAGTGCAGGGATAACGCGATGACAATCTCGGCCCCGTTTCCCGTTCAGTCGCGCGAAGAGGAACATGTGACGGCTTCGGCCTGTCCTGCCTGCGCGGCGGCCCCCAGTGCGGCGGCCATCGCGGCGGCAGCGGCAGCGGAAAAGGGCGCGCGGTTGATGATTTCGCTGCCAACGGCGCATTGCGCGGCCTGCATTTCCACGGTGGAGCAGGCGGTGCAAGCGGTGCCGGGCGTGCGCAGCGCGCGGGTGAACCTGACCTTGCGGCGGCTGTCGGTAGAAGCCGAGACCACGGTCACGGCCGATACCCTGATCGACGTGCTCAAAAGGGTCGGGTATGAGGCGCATGAACTGGACCCCGGGCTTCTGAGCGCGACGGAAACGGATCGGCAGGGGCGCGATCTTCTGATGCGGCTGGGCGTGGCAGGGTTCAGCATGATGAATGTCATGCTGCTGTCGGTCGCCGTCTGGTCGGGTGCTGGGGATGCGACGCGCGATCTGTTCCATTGGATTTCGGCGGCCATCGCGCTGCCGACAGTGGTCTTTGCGGGGCAGCCGTTTTTCAAGAGCGCTTGGGCCAGTTTGCGGGTCGGGCGGTTGGGTATGGATGTGCCGATCAGCCTTGCGCTGATCCTTGCTTCGTCAATCTCACTCTTCGAGACATGGAACAGTGGACATCATGCCTATTTTGACGCGGCGGTGATGCTGTCCTTCTTTCTGTTGGCGGGGCGCTATCTGGACCATCGCACGCGGGCGGTGGCGCGGTCGGCGGCTGAGGAATTGGCCGCGCTGGAAGTGCCGCGCGCCACGGTGCTGCGCGATGGCGCAGAGGTCGTCTTGCCCATCGCTGAGGTTGTGGCGGGCGATCTGGTGCGCGTGCGCCCCGGTGGGCGGATGCCGGTGGATGGCGTGGTGACAGAGGGGAAGTCGGAACTGGACCGGTCGCTGTTGACGGGGGAAAGCCTACCTGTCTTTGCGGGCGAGGGGATGGTGGTTTCGGCGGGGGAGGTGAACCTGACCGGGCCTTTGACCGTGCGGGTGACGGCGGCGGGGCGGGACTCTTCGCTGCATCGCATGGCTGATTTGGTGGCGGTCGCGGAGAGCGCGAAGACGCGCTATACATCCTTGGCCGAGCGGGCGGCAAAGTGGTATTCGCCGCTGGTGCATATCCTGTCTTTCAGCGCCTTTGGGTTCTGGATGTGGAAGACGGGGGGCGATCTGCGCTTTGCGGTCAATATCTCGGCTGCGGTCCTAATCATCACTTGCCCCTGCGCGCTGGGCCTTGCCGTGCCTGCGGTGGTGACGGCGGCCAGCGGCAAGCTGTTCCGCAAGGGTCTGCTGATCAAGCATGGCACGGCGCTGGAGCGGTTGGCCGAGGTGGATACGGTCGTCTTTGACAAGACCGGGACCCTGACCATGGGCGCGCCGGAGGTGACCAATCTGGGTGACCATCCCCGCGCGGCGGTGGAGGTGGCGGTGGCGTTGGCCGCGGCATCGTCGCATCCTTTGGCGCAGGCCTTGGTGGCGGGCGCGCGTGCGGCGGGTATCCATCCGGTGCGGGTGGAAGACCTGCGCGAGGTGCCGGGCTATGGTGTCGAAGGGGTCTGGAAGGGCCGCCGGGTACGTCTGGGGCGGGCGGAATGGTGCGGTTCCGACCCGGTCGATACGACGGCGACCTATCTTTGTACGGGCGAGGGAGCGGCGCGGGCCTTCACTTTTGCCGACAGTCTGCGCCCCGGCGCGGCAGAGGCGGTGGCGTCCCTGCGGGGGCAGGGGCTGCGTGTGATGCTGATTTCGGGCGATGCGCAGGGCGCGGTGGCCGATTTGGCGGCGCGGTTGGGGATCACGGACTGGACGGCGGGCGCGTTGCCTGCCGAGAAGGCCGCGACGGTGATGGGGCTGACGCAGGCAGGGCAGCGCGTTTTGATGGTGGGGGACGGGTTGAACGATACGGCGGCGCTGGCGGCGGCGCATGTGTCGATTTCGCCCGCCAGTGCCTTGGATGCGGCGCGGGTGGCGTCGGACATCGTTCTGTTGGGGCAGGATATGGCACCGATCGGCGATGCGCTGCGCATCAGCCGTCAGGCATCGCGCCGGATTGTGGAGAATTTTGCGGTGTCGGCAGGTTATAACGTGATCGCGGTGCCTTTGGCGCTGGTCGGGCTGGCGACACCTTTGGCGGCGGCGGCGGCAATGTCGCTGTCTTCGATCACCGTTTCGCTGAATGCGCTGCGGTTGAAGTGAGGGGGATGGAATGGCGATCCTGACATATCTGATCCCGGTGTCGCTTTTCTTGGGCGGTATGGGGCTGGCGGCGTTCTTCTGGGCGATGAAGACAAAGCAGTTCGAAGACCCGGAAGGGGATGCGAACCGCATCCTGACAAAGGAATGGGATGATCGGCCCAAGCCGTAGGGCGTGGCCAAGAATCTTGGACGATTTTTACAAGTTTCTTCGCGGAAATTTAGGTCAGGTGACCGTGACCGTTGCAGGGGGCAGATCGCCCACGGTGACGGTGCAGGTTTCGCCCGGCGCAATGGGGCCGACGCCTGCGGGTGTGCCGGTAAAGATCAGATCGCCCGCGCAGAGGTCGACATAGGTGGACAGATGCGCGATGATTTCGGGTACGGACCAGATCATGTCGGACAGCATGGCGGATTGCGTCAGGCGGCCATTCACATGGCAGGAGATCGGGGCATCCGCGACAGGCCCTTCCACCAGAGCGCCGAGGATGGCGGAGCGGTCGAAGGCTTTGGCCATGTCCCACGGACGGCGGGCGGATTTCGCTTCGGCCTGAAGGTCGCGGCGCGTGAGGTCGTTTCCGGCGGCATGGCCCCAGATCAGGGCGGGCGCTTCCTCGGCCGTGATGTCGCGACCACCTGAGGCAAGGGCGACCACCAGCTCTGCCTCATGGTGCAGGTCGGCGGTGCGTGGGGGGTAGGGGATCGTTGCGCCCGACTCCACACAGGCATCGGCGGGTTTGATGAAGAAGAAGGGCGCCTCGCGCGTGGGGTCGCCGCCCATTTCGCGCGTGTGTTCGGCATAGTTGCGACCCACGCAGAAGATACGGCGGACAGGGAAGCGCAGGGCGCTGCCCTTGATTGGCAACGTGACGGGGGCGGGCGTTTCGGGAAGGATCGGCACGCCTTATGGCCCCATCGTGAAGCATTGGATGGCACGGGCTTGCAGGCGGCGGCAGGCGAGATCGGCCTGATCCTGCGTGAGGCCCATGAAGGTGGCCTCAAACCCGCCGGAGCGAGGCATGACCTTGCGCAGCGATCCGCCAAGGGTAGCGGTTTCTACCAGTTGGGTCCGAAGAAGGGCGCGCTCTGCCTCAAAGCTGCTGCCGAAGCGGCCGACATTCACGCCCCAATGCCGATCGCCCGACGTGGAGACAGAGATCACCACCTCGGGTTCGGCTTCGGCCGAGGGTGCGGGGGCCACGACTTCGTCATAGATCGGGGCGCTGCGTTTGGCCGGACGGGGCGAGACGGTAACGCCAGAGGCCGAGACGACTTGGAAAGGGATAATTTCGGCTTGTGGCACGGAGGTTCCCGTCGGTTCCACCGCGGGGGTGGAGGGGCGAGCCTGCGGCGTGAGGCTGGGATCGGGTGCTGCCGCGGCGGAGGCGAGTTCGATCGACTCGACATCCAGCGCATCGGTCTGTTCGGGGGGCGGGCCGTCTTCCTCTGTCCCAAGGGCTGCGGCGAGTGCGCCTTCGATGCTGTCTTGCATGGCATCTACCGCTTCGGCGGCGGCGACGGCTTTCTCTGGCTGCGCTGTTTCAGCGGGTGCCACCTCGCCCGTTTCGGCGGCGGCGAGTTGCGTGGGCACCGCGCTTCCGGGGCGGGCAAGCGGGCGGGGTGAGGTGGCGATCTGCATATTGACCCGCACGGTCTTGCCCGCGCCATTTGCCACTTCGGGCAGGTCTGCATCAGCAACGAGCATTTCGTCCCCGCCCTGATAGCTGGGCGGTGCTGGCGGGTTGACGGGCGCGTTGCGTGGGGCCTTGCCGAAGCCAAGGTCGAGCAGTTTCATCATCTTTGCGTTGCGGTCGGCGGTGGATTTGCCGCCGAAGACGGTGGCGATCAACCGCTTGCCGCCGCGTTCGGCGGAGGCGGTCAGGTTGAAACCCGCGGCGACGGTGTAGCCTGTCTTGATGCCATCCGCACCCTTGTAGGCATCAAGGAAACGGCGGTTGGTGTTGTTCACCGTAGCAAGCCCCGCATCGACAGAGCGGCGCGAGAAGAGGTTGTAATATTGCGGGAAGTCATAAAACAGGTGCCGCCCAAGGATCGTCATATCCATGGCGGATGACAGATGCCCCTGCGCCGTCAGGCCATTGGCATTCTTGAAGGTGGTGTTCCGCATCCCCAACGCCTTGGCGGTGCGTGTCATGCGGCGGGCGAAATCGGCTTCGTTGCCGCTGATCGCTTCGCCGATGGCGGTGGCGGCATCATTGGCGGATTTGATGGCCGCCGCGCGGATCAGGTTGCGGAGCGAGATTTTCTGCCCAGCCCGCAGGCCAAGGCGCGAGGGCGGCTGGGCGGCCGCGTGTTTCGACACGGTGACCATGGTGTCGAGCGAGATGTTGCCACGCTGGATTTCCTCGAAGGCAATGTAGAGTGTCATCATCTTCGTGAGCGAGGCGGGGTGAAGCCGGGCCTCGGCGTTTTCGGAGTAGAGCACCTCGCCAGTGCGGGCATCGATCACGATCGCGGCATAGGGCGCGGCGAAACCGGGCGCTGATGCCAGAAGCGACGCCAGTCCAGCGAACAGCCAGAAAGAGAAGAGCCGGGCCAAATGCCCAAAAAGCGATGCCACGTCGCCGGTTCCTTGTTCCTGCCTCAAATCGCCCCGGTTTTTTTGTGGGGCTTGTCTGCTTGTGGGCAGAATAGCATAAGGCGCTGAACCGGAAAACCCCTGTTTTTCAATGACTTTCGGGTAGAACTTCGCGGAAAGGATGGGGTGCGGCCGTTTAACGAATGCTAAGGGTAGTGGATCACTTCATCCGGGACACAAGATCATGCAGGTGGCCCAGATCGGGCAGCGCGGCAAAGCGGGGGTGGCCTTCGGGCGGGTCTGCCTGTTCGAGCGCCCAAGTCAGCCCATGTGGGACATGCACGCCGAAACCTCCAGCCTCGATCACGGGGATGACATCGGATTTGAGCGAGTTGCCGACCATCAGAGCACGGTCGGCCCCGTCGCCATGGCGGGCGAAGATCTGGGCGTAAACAGGGGCCGTTTTGTTCGACACGATCTCGACCCCGTGGAAAAGATCACCAAGACCGGATTGGGCGAGTTTGCGTTCCTGATCCAAGAGGTCGCCCTTGGTGATCAGAAGGACGCGGTGGGTGTTGGCCAGCGCCTCGACCGCGTCGCGGGCATGGGGGAGGAGTTCGATCGGATGTTCCAGCATCTCGCGCCCGGCGGCCATGAGATCGGCGATGACGCTGGTCGGGACGCGGCCTTCGGTCACTTCGATGGCGGTTTCGATCATGGAGAGGGTAAAGCCCTTCACGCCAAAGCCGTAATGCCCAAGGTTGCGGCGTTCGGCGGCGAGGAGGCGGTCATGCAGGTGATCTGGATCGGCATAATCGGCCAGAAGCGCGGTGAAACGATCCTGCGTCAGGCGGAAGAAGGTTTCATTTTGCCAGAGCGTGTCGTCGGCATCAAAGCCGATGGTGGTGATGCGGGAACGGGGCATGGGCACTCCTTCAGCGGGAGTTTTGCCTGCTTGCGCCATGGCGTGCAAGCAGGGGGCGGGCGGCGCAACGCTGCTCATGCGGTCAAGGGTATAGGGGGGCCTTTTCCGGGCGCAGGATTGGACTATATTCACAGTCTCAGTTCATCGAGCGAATCCCTTTTGCCCCAGCGGAGCCTGTTACCCGTGAGCCTTACGCCCGTCATCCTGTCTGGAAGCCCCGAAGGCCCCGGGAATGATTCGAGCGTTCTGACGAAGACGAAAGCCAAGACGCAGCGACCGCCGATGTATAAGGTGCTGCTTCTAAACGACGATTACACGCCGATGGAATTCGTGGTGCATGTGCTGGAGCGGTTTTTCGGCATGAGCCATGCGCAGGCCTTCGACATTATGCTGACGGTCCATAAGAAGGGGCTGGCGGTGGTCGGGGTGTTTTCCTTCGAAGTGGCGGAGACGAAGGTGGCGCAAGTGATGGATTTCTCGCGCCGGCATCAGCATCCGCTGCAATGCACGATGGAGAAGGAGTGACGGGGTCATTGCTTCGGTCGGGCGTATTTTGACGTAGAATTCGCGGCGGAATTTGACGCAAATTCCGGTTTGAACCGCCCGAGGGGCGGTTTTTTCGTTTCCTGCGTCAGGAAACGCAGCGAAATCTGCGCCAGATTTCGCCTTCTTGGCTTTCCAGTCCTTGGCCCCTAGGGTGCGCGGCGTTCAGCGGGGGATGCGTGATGCGGTCGGCACGGTTGGAGATGGCACTGGAGGCGGGGCTTTGGCCTCTTCCTGCCGAGGGGCGGATCGCGGTGATCCGGCCGCGTATCGGGGATGACCTGTCCGCCCTGCCGAAGGACCGGGTCGAGGTGGTGACAGGTTTCAAGCCGGATGCAGACTGGTTTGCCGCGCGGGGATATAGTGTCGCGACGCGCTTGGTTGGGCCCTATGCGGCGGCGGTGGTCTGTTTGCCCCGTGCGCGGGCGCAGGGGCAGGCCCTGATCGCTGCGGCCGCCGAGGTGGTGGTGCCGGATGGACCCATCGCCGTGGACGGGCAAAAGACCGACGGCATCGACTCGCTTCTAAAGGACTTGCGCGGGCGGGTTGCGCTGTCGGAGGCGCTGTCCAAGGCGCATGGCAAGATCGCGGTTTTTGCCGCTGGGCCGGGGCTGGCGGATTGGGCGGCGCAGCCTGCTGAGGTGGACGGCTTCCGCACCGTGCCAGGCGTGTTCAGCGCGGATGGGGTTGACCGGGGTTCGGCCTTGCTGGCCGCTGCCCTGCCTGCCGAGATGAAGGGCAAGGTGGCCGATCTGGGGGCAGGCTGGGGTTATCTGGCGCGGGCCGTGCTGGCGCGGACGGGCGTTAAGGAATGCCATCTGGTGGAGGCCGAGGCCGAGGCGCTGGATTGTGCGCGGGTGAATGTGGTGGATGACCGTGCGGTGTTTTACTGGGCGGATGCAACGACGGTGCGGCTGCCGAAACTGATGGAACATGTGGTGATGAACCCGCCCTTCCATGCCGGGCGGGATGCCGATCCGGCGCTGGGGGTGGCTTTCATCGGCGCTGCGGCGCGCGCCTTGGCGCCTGATGGGGTGCTGTGGCTGGTCGCCAATCGCCACCTGCCTTATGATCGGGTGTTGAAAGGCCTGTTCCGCGAGGTGCAGGAGATCGGCGGCGATGCCGCCTTCCGGGTGACTCGGGCGGCCTATCCGCTGCGGACCCGATAAGGGGAACGGGATGAGCTTTTCGATTTCGGGCAAGACGGCCATCGTGACCGGGGCGGCCAATGGCATCGGGTTGGCGATCGCGCGGCATTTCCTCGACAAGGGGGCGAATGTGATGTTCGCTGATATGGACGAGGCGCGACTTGAAGATGAAGTGGGTGCCGAGGCGCGGGGCGAGGGGCAGGTGCGGATGTTCGCGGGCGATCTGCGGCAAAAGCTGACCATCGCCAATCTGCTTTCGGCCACGGTGGATGCCTTTGATCGCGTGGACATTCTTGTGAATGCCAGCCGCCAGTGCCGGACATCAAACCCGATCGACCCGGAAGAGGATGGGGTGGATGAGTTGTGGCAGCAAAATGTGCTGACCAGCCTGCGCCTCAGCCAGATGACGGCGAAGCGGATGATCCAAAAGGCGGAAAAGGCCGGAACGGAAGGGATGATCGGGTCGATCATCAACCTTTCGTCGTTGGCGGCGGTACGGACGCAGCCTGAACTGCTGGCCTATTCGATCAGTTCGGCAGCGGTGGAGCAGATGACGCGGTCCTTGGCCGTAGCCTTGGCACCCAAAGGGATACGGGTGAATGCGGTGTCCTTTGCCAGCGTCCTGAGCGCGTCGATGCAGGGCGCGCTGAAGGAGAACCCGGATTGGCGCGGGGTGGTCGAGGCGGGTACGCCGCTGGGCCGGATCGCCAGCGCCGATGAGGTGGCGGAGGCTGCGCATTTCCTTGCCAGCGATGCGTCGGGGTTCATGACGGGGCAGGTCCTGACACTGGACGGCGGACGGGGCCTGTTGGACGTGGTGGCGGCCCCGTCGTTTTGATCAGTCGGGATATTGCGCTTTGCACTGGGCGATGACGGGCTCCGCGGCGCGGGCCAGTTGATCGCGCCGTTCCAGCATGCTTTCCAGTTTGGCGGATTCGGCCTTCAGGTCGATGGCCTTGGGGCGGCTGCGGGTCTGGGCTTCTTGTTCGAAGCAATAATAGGGGGCAGCCGCGGGCTGGCCCGGCGCTGGTGCCGGAGCCTGACACAGCTGCCAGACAGGCACATGGACGGTGTATTCCTCAATCGCGTAGCCGCGGCTGAGGTTGCCTTGCGTCTCGGCGATCAACTTTTCCATCACGCGCAGATCGCGGGTGTTGCGGTTGATGCATTGTTCTTGCGGGGTGCCGCAGGCGGCAAGAAGAACGAGGGGCACGAGTGACAAGCGGCGCATGATCTGGTCTTTCCGTTTTGGCGGCATTCTAGCGCGGGGCGGTGGATGCTGCCAAATGGCATGTTGGCGAGCGGTTGGTGCAGTGCTAGGCATGGAAGTGTCAACTTGGAGAGACAGATGACCGACCTGTTCGATGCCCGCAAGGCCCGTGCCGCCGCTTGGTTCCGTGAATTGCGCGATCAGATCGTCGCCTCATTCGAGGGGCTGGAGGATCGGTTTGGCGAAGGCGAGCCGGGCCGGTTTGAGGTGACACCCACGACGCGGGCCGATGGCGGTGGCGGGTTGATGAGCGTGATGCGCGGTGGCCGGGTGTTTGAAAAGGTCGGCGTGAACGTGTCCGAGGTGCATGGCACCTTGGGCGAGCGGGCGCAGAAGGCGATGGCAGCGCGGGGCGTGCCGGGGATGGACAAGGACCCGCGCTTTTGGGCATCGGGGATTTCGCTGGTGGCGCATATGGTGAACCCGCATGCGCCTGCGGTGCATATGAACACGCGGATGTTCTGGACGCCGCATGCATGGTGGTTCGGCGGTGGGTCGGATCTTAACCCGGCCATCGAATATGCCGAGGATACGGCGCATTTCCATGGCCAGATGCAGGCGGCCTGCGATCTGCACGACGCGGGCTATTACCCAAAGTTCAAGGCATGGGCGGATGAGTATTTCTTCGTGCCGCATCGGGGAAGGGCGCGGGGCGTGGGGGGCATCTTTTATGATGACCTGAATAGCGGTGGCCCGGATGCCGACAGCTGGGATGCGGATTTCGCCTTCACGCAGGATGTGGGGCGGCATTTCCTGCCTGCCTTCGTGCCGGTGACAGAGCGGCGGGTGGGCAGTGCATGGACCGAGGCCGACCGCGAGGCGCAATTGGTGCATCGCGGGCTTTATGCGGAATACAACCTTGTCTACGACCGGGGCACGAAGTTCGGGCTGGAGACGGGGCATGATGCCAATGCCGTGTTGATGAGCCTGCCGCCCATCGCCAAGTGGACTTGACCGGCGGCGCGCTGTAAGGGGGCGCGGTCAGGGCAAGGGGCGGATCATGGCGGATATCGAGATCAGGGCGCGGGCCTTCTGGACCGACACCGAGGGCGGCGAGCATGCCGTGGGATTCGCGGCGAGCGAGGACCCTGAGGACGGCTATGTGATCTTCGAAGGGAAGCCGGGCGACCGGAAGGGCCTGTATCTTGAGGTGTCCGACGAAATCTTCGCCGCCAAGGATGCGGTGGAGGCGGTGGCCTTTTCCGATCAGGGTTTTGTCCTGACGATCAAGCCGTCGATGCAGGCCAAGCTGGGTATGGTGGGCGAGGTGGCAGTTTTCGTCGCCGGCGATGATGCGGATGGTCAGGCGGCGCTGACGGTGCTGCGGGGTTTGGTTGGCTGAGGCCTAGGATGGGCAGATTGCCCTTCCTTCGCGTCAGGCCTGCTGCCACAGCAGCGCCGCCACGCCTGCCACGATGATCGCCATGCCAAGATACTGTCGCGGCGTGGTTTTCTGCCGAAAGTGCAGTCGGGCGACGATCTGGGCCAGTGGCACCTCGACCAGTGCCAATGTGCGAACATTCGCGGCGGTGGTCAGCGAGAAGCCTGTGAACCAGCAGGCCGAGGCGAAGGCGCCAAGGAAACCTGCGGCAAGCGATGTGCGCCAGACGCGGAAGGAACCTTTCAGCGCGCCCTTGTCGAAAATCGCAAGCCAGATCAACAGTGTGGCGGATTGGATCGCAAGCGCGAGGGTCAACGTGGTCAGCGCGCGGGTGAGGAAACCGCCCTCGGGCAGGGCGGTGATGCCGCCGCGAAAGCCGATGGCAGCAAGGCCATAGCCCGCGCCCGCCAGAAGGCCGAGGGCGGCGGGGCGGAACTGAAAGAGGGTTCGGATCGGCCCTGGCTTGATCGACAGGACGAGGACCCCTCCCGTGGCCAGCGCGATGGCGGCAAGCGTCCCGGAGGTCAGGTGGTCGCCCAGCAGGGCGATCCCCAGAAGCGCCACGAGGACGGGTTCGGTCTTGATCCATGCCGTGGCGACGCCGAAGCCCTGATCCCGCATGAGGAGGAGCATGAGCGCGGTGCCCGCGATCTGTGCCCATGCGCCGAGGGCTGTCCAGCCAAGGGTGGACAGGCCGGGGATGGGGATGGCCGATCCTGTCCAAGTAGTTTGCATCAAAAGGAAAAATACGGCGAAGGGCAGGCCGAAGAGAAAGCGGACCTGCGTCGCGCCAACGGTTCCCAGCGCGGATGTCAGGCCCGCCTGCGTGGCATTGCGCCCGGTCTGGGCCAGCGCCCCCAGAAGCGCGGCCCAGACCCAAAGCGCCATGTCAGGCCCCGCGGACCGTGTCGATCATCAGTTGCACATTGGCGGGGTCGGCATCTGGCGTGATGCCATGGCCGAGGTTGAAGATATGCGGCCCCTTCCGGAAGGCATCGACCACGCGGCGGGTTTCGCGGACCAACGCCTCGCCGCCTGTGACCATGTGTTCGGGGGCAAGGTTGCCTTGGACGCAGCCCCCCGGCTGGACATGTTCGGCGGCCCATTCCGGGCTGACGGAATTGTCGATGGCCACGCAATCTGCCCCCGTCTTGGCGGCGAAGCCGATATAGCCGTCGCCTGCCTCACGCGGGAAGGCGATGATCGGCAGGCCGGGGTGGCGGTCCTTCATCGCGCTGATGATGCGGGCGGCGGGTTTGACGGCGAAGTCTTTGAAATCCTGACCTTTCAGGGAGCCTGCCCATGAGTCGAAGAGCTTAACCACCTCGGCCCCGGCGATCACTTGGGCGGAGAGATATTCGACCGTGGCTTCGGTGATGCGGTCGATCAGCGCCTCGAAAGTGGCGCGGTCGGTGTTCTTGAGCGCATGGGCGGCGCCTTGGTCTTTGGAGCCACGGCCTGCGATCATGTAGGTGGCGACCGTCCAAGGGGCGCCGGCAAAGCCGATGAGGGTGGTTTCTTTGGGCAATTCGCGGGCGAGGATGCGGACGGTTTCGTAGACCGGGGAAAGCGTGTCGTGGATCGCGTCGGTGGGTTTGAGCGCCCTGACCTGATCCATCGTGGTGGTGGTTTCCATCCGCGGGCCTTCGCCGGTTTCGAACCAGAGTTTCGGCCCCAAGGCCTGTGGCAGAAGGAGGATGTCGGCAAAGAGAATGGCCGCGTCAAAGCCATAGCGGCGGATCGGTTGCAGGGTAACTTCTGCAGCAAGATCAGGGGTATAGCAGAGCGACAGGAAATCCCCGGCCTGCGCGCGTGTGGCGCGGTATTCGGGCAGGTAGCGACCCGCCTGACGCATCATCCAGATCGGCGGGGTGGGCAGCGTTTCGCCGGCAAGGGCGCGCAGGATGGTCTTGGTGGGCTGGGTCATGGGGTGGCTTTCGTGGGGTCGCCCCTGCGGGGCCGGAGGGGTGATGCGGGGCGACGCAGGGCGCTGTCTCTGGCCCGAAGGGGCCGGAGGGCGGGGCATGGGGCCGG
The DNA here is from genome assembly GCF_029953595.1 of Fuscovulum ytuae. Classification (NCBI taxonomy): domain Bacteria; kingdom Pseudomonadati; phylum Pseudomonadota; class Alphaproteobacteria; order Rhodobacterales; family Paracoccaceae; genus Fuscovulum; species Fuscovulum ytuae. The sequence continues at coordinate 3,141,917 of NZ_CP124535.1, forward strand.
AGCCGGGGCGCGAAGCGGCGTCATGACCCATGGGTCTGACGGCGGCGGGGTCTTGTCAAGAGTTGTCAGGCAAAGATGACAGTTGTATGCCTTGGGGCATGACAAATCCGCTTCCCTCCCCCGCCCAGCCCTTGAAGATCGGAACCCGTGGTTCGCCCCTTGCGCTGTGGCAGGCGCATGAGGTGCGGCGCTGCTTGATGGGGGCCTTTGACCTGCCGGAGGCAGCCTTTGAGATCGTGGTCATCAAGGTGACGGGGGACCAGATCCTTGACAAGCCGCTGAAGGAGATCGGCGGCAAGGGGCTGTTCACACGCGAGATAGAGGAGGCCTTGATCGACGGGGCCATAGATATAGCGGTCCATTCGATGAAGGACATGCCGACGGTGCAGCCGGAGGGGTTGGTCCTTGACTGCTATCTGCCGCGCGAGGATGTGCGGGACGGGTTCGTTTCGCCGGGGGTCGCGTCGCTGGCTGATCTGCCGCAAGGGGCGGTGGTGGGGTCTTCGTCGCTGCGGCGGCGGGCGCAATTGGCGTTGCGGCGGCCTGATTTGCGGCTGGTGGAGTTCCGGGGGAACGTTCAGACGCGGATGCGCAAGCTGGAAGAGGGGGTGGCGGTGGCCACCTTCCTTGCCATGGCGGGGTTGAATCGGCTGGGCATGGCGCATGTGGCGCGATCCGCCATCGCGCCGGAGGAGATGCTGCCTGCCGTGGCGCAGGGCGCGATTGGGGTGGAAAGACGCATTGCGGATCAACGGGTTGCAGGGATGCTGGCGGCGATCCATGACGGGCCGACGGGGGTGCGTTTGGCCGCCGAGCGGGGGTTCCTTGCGCGCTTGGACGGGTCTTGCGAGACGCCGATTGCGGGGTTGGCTGTGATCGAGGGTGAGCGCCTTTGGCTGCGGGGTGAGATCCTGCGGCCTGACGGCAGCGAGTCGATCACGGCTGAGCGGCGGGGGGCCATTTCCGACGCCGCGGCCATGGGGCGCGATCTGGCGGATGAGGTGCTGGGGCGGGCGCCTGAGGGATTTTTCAGCTGGCGCTAAGTGCTTGCGGGCGCTGGGTTAATTCTCCAAAAGCCGTGAAAACGGTTGTGCCCTGTTTTGTGCCGGATTTTGTGCAGCAAACTGTGGGCACGCGCGCTGCTGTTTCGCGCGGTTAACCATGATCTGCGGGGGTGAGTCGGGGTGGCGAAATCTGGCGCAGATTTCGCGGCGTTTTTTGACGCAAAAAACGCTTTCGGGCGTCGGTCTGGTTTGGACCCGGAATGTGCGTCACATTCCGTCGCGTTTCCTGCGTCAGGAAACGCCTAGGCGCGGGCGGTCGATCCAAAGGAGGGCCAGCGCGCCCAGAAGGGCGATGCCTGCCCCCATGAACGCTGTCAGCGCGTAGCCGCCGCCGATCATTGCACCCAGCGCGAAGGCCGCCGCCGCCAGAAGTTCCGCCGCCAGCCGTTGCAGCGCCAGCATCGCCCCCGCTGCGCCGGGGCGGCCGTCGAGCAGATCTTGATAATAGGCGATGGGCAGGGTGATGATCGCCGTCCCGCCCAAGCCCGCCAGCAGCGGCAGGAGCCAGAGCCATGCGGTTTCGGTCAGGACGGGCATCAGGGCGAGGTGGGAGATGTAGATCACCGTCCCTGCCGCCATCAACGTGGCGCGGCGGAAGCGGCGCGTCAGAAGGGGGAGGAGGAGCATGCAAGGCACCTCCCACCCCGCGACGAGGCCGATATAGAGCGCGGCATCGCCTGCGTCGCGGCTGGGTGAGGCATCGAAGACCAGCGCGGTGAGGATCATGTAGAGGTTCCCCGCCGAGGCGATGGCCCCAAGAAGGAGAAGGCGGATCAGGATGCGGCCTTCGGCAATCTCGGCAAAGGCGCGGCGGAAATTGAGGCCGGAGGGGCGATCCTGCCATGCGGTCTGCCCGTCGTGGGGCCAGCGCAGGTGCAGGAGGGTGGCAAGGATCACGGCGGCCACCGTCGCCGAGAGATAGACGGCCATCACGTCGAGGCCCCAGCCGAAGGCGAAGGTGAAGAAGATCAGCATGGCGAGGAAGCTGAGCGAGAGGGCCGAGCGTAGGGTGGCGAGGATCGCGTCCCGGGCGGCGCCGTCATCCTTGGCGCGGGCCAGCCGTGCCAATGCGAAAAGCTGGCCATAGAGCGAGGTGGCGACCGGGAAGAGGAGCCCGTGGCAGAGCAGGAAGGTGAGGGGTGAGGGGGCGATGAGCATAAGCCCCACGCCCGCCGCGCCGGAGGCGGCGGTCAGAAGGGCGATGCGGCGGCGGTTAGCGCGTTGATCCGACAGGATGCCCAGAAGGACCGAGGCGCTGACCGAAACCGCCGAGGCCATGGCAAGGATCAGGGCGAAGACGGGTTCCGAAAGGCCCAGGCGTTCGATCCCCACGAGCGATTGATAGGGATAGACCGAGGCGTTGAGCGCGCCCAAAAGCAGCATTGACCAAGCGATGAGCCTGAGCGTCGGATCGCGCAGGACGGCGAAGGCGGTCATTTCGGGGGGATGACCTTTCCGGGGTTCATCAGATTGGCCGGATCGATGGCCCGTTTGATCTTGCGCATCAGGTCAAGTGCAACGGGGTTTTTGCGGCGGGCCATGGAGGGCAGTTTGGACAGGCCCACGCCATGTTCGGCAGAGAAGGAGCCGCCAAGGTCTTGCACGATGTCTTCGATCGCGGTGATGACGCGGTCGTAAAGGTCTTTCGACGGGTCGCCGGGATAGACCGAGAAATGCAGGTTTCCATCGCCCAGATGGGCAACGGTCAGGGTTTCGGCGCCGGGGGCGATGGCGTCAAGCCGAGGCGCGATGCGGGTGAGGAAGGTTTCGACCTTGTCGAGGGGGAGGGCAATGTCGCTGTCGATCATCGGTTTGACGGCGGCGCCAAGTTCGGCCGCCGCCTCGCGCCGCGCCCACATGGCCGCGCGCTGGGTAGAGGAGCGGGCGAGGGTGGCGTCGAGGATGAGGCCTTCCTCCATCAGCGCGGCGAGGGTGTCTTCCAGCAGATCGGTGAGGGGGAGTGTGCCTTGCGCCGTTTCGGTAGTGAGCGCGGGGGCGGTGGCGGCAACTTCGACAAGGATCGTGCAGTCGCGATGGGCGGGGAAGGGGATGCCAAGATCGGGGCGGACCTTTTCCAGCCGGGTCATGTAATCGGCGGGCATGTATTCGAACGCCTCCACCAGACCGCCTGTGGCGGCTTGCAGGCGGTTCAGAAGGATGAGGGCGTCGGGCAGCGAGCGGGCGGCGAGGGTGGCCGTGGCATGGGCGCGCGGGGCGGGGACGAGTTTCATCACGGCGGCGGTGATGATGCCGAGGGTGCCTTCGGCACCGATGAAGAGGTCCTTGAGGTCGTAGCCAGAGTTGTCCTTGTGCAGTTCGGACATGAGATCGAGGATTTGGCCGTCGGGGAGCACGACCTCGAGCCCCAAGCAAAGCGCGCGGGTCGAGCCGTAGCGCAGGACGTTCGATCCGCCCGCATTGGTGGACAGGACGCCGCCGATCATGGCGGAGCCGCGCGCGCCGAACCAGAGGGGGAAATAAAGATCGTGGTCGGCGGCGGCGTCGTGGAGGCGCGAGAGGATGACGCCCGCCTCGACGATGGCGAGGCGGGAGGAGGGGCGGATGTCGCGGATGCGGTTGAGGCGTTCGGTGGACAGAAGGAGGCCGCCTTCGGTGTAGGTGGCCCCTGTCAGACCTGTATTGCCGGAGATGGGGATGACGGGGATGCCGTGTTCGGCGGCGAGTTTGACTGTGGCAGCCACTTCGGCGGTGGAGCCGGGGCGGGCGACGGCGAGGGGGGCACCTTCATAGGTGCCCATCCAATCGCGCGACAGGCGCGCGGTATCGGGCCCGGTGAGGACATTCGTCTTACCGAGAAGGGCTTCGAGGGCGGGGATGAGGGACATGGCATGCGCTCCGGTCGTGGGGCGAGTCATCGGACGGCGCGGGGCGGGTTGCAAGGGGAGATGTTGCGTCCTGTGATGCCGGCGCAAGGTGAGTATTTGGGCCAAGATGAAGGGGAGGGCGTGCTTCGGTCTTGGCTGTAGGCGCGATGGCGCGGGATGGGATGAGGTGCGGCGGCGGTCAGTCCCCGGACTGCGCGGCGAGGTCGAGGAGGGCGGGGCCGAGGCGGGTGACGATCTGCGCCACGCCGTCCTTGTTGGGGTGGATGCCGTCGGGTTGCATCCATTGGCGGATCTGGCCCGGATCGGTGGCGTCGGGCGAGAGCAGGCGGAAGAAGGGGGCCGTGATTTTCGCACCATGGGCCGTGGCGATGTCGGCATAGAGGCTGTCGAAATCAGCCTTGTAATCGGGGCCGAAATTGCCCGGTGCCTGCATCGGGACGACGAGGACGGCAAGGCCGCGGTCGGTGGCGGTTTTCACGATGCTGTCGATGTTCTTGCGGGTTTCTTCGGGGGGCAGGCCACGGAGGAGGTCATTGCCGCCGAGCGTCACGATCAGGGCGTCGGTTTCCGGCGTCAGCGACCAGTCGAGGCGGGAGAGGCCGCCCGCCGAGGTGTCGCCCGAGACGCCTGCATTGATCACGGTGGCGGGGGAGCCTTGCGCGGCGAGCCATGCGTTGAGTTGGGGGACCAGACCTTCGCCGTCGGGCAGGCCGTAGCCTGCGGTGAGGCTGTCGCCAAGCGCCACGATGGTGGGTTCGGCCTGTGCGGCAGAGGGGTGCCCGACGGAAAGGGTTGCGGCGAGCGTTACAGAGGCTAGCGCCAATGTGATGTTGCGGAGCCTGCGGCGCGCGCCATATGTGGCATTGGACAGTTGGAAGGCGATTTTCATGGCGGATGCGGTGCTCGATACAGTTCTGACGCTGAAGGACGTTCGGTTGACTTTGGCGGGAAATGCGGGGCCGGTCGATATCCTCAAGGGCATATCACTGGAAGTTCATGCGGGCGAGACGGTTGGTCTGATCGGGCCGTCGGGATCGGGGAAGTCGTCGCTTTTGATGCTGATGGGGGGGTTGGAGCGGGCCACGGGGGGCGAGGTGCGCGCCTTGGGGCAGGACCTGACGGCGATGGACGAGGATGGGCTGGCGCGGTTCCGGCGCGGCAAGATGGGGGTGGTGTTCCAGTCCTTCCACCTGATGCCCACAATGACGGCCTTGGAGAATGTGGCGGTACCCTTGGAGTTGATGGGGGTGCCAGATGCCTTTGCACGGGCAGAGGCGGAGTTGCAGGCCGTGGGTCTGGGCGCGCGGATGGGACATTATCCAAGCCAGATGTCGGGGGGCGAGCAGCAGCGCGTGGCGCTGGCCCGCGCGGCGGCACCACGTCCGGCGATCCTTTTGGCGGATGAGCCGACGGGCAACCTTGATGGGGTGAACGGGCAGGCCATCATGGACCTTTTGTTCGGGTTGCGGGATCGGCATGGAGCGACGCTTGTCCTTGTGACCCATGCGCCGGAACTGGCCGCGCGCTGTGACCGGGTGGTGCGGCTTGCCGATGGGCGGGTTGTGCAGTCGGAGGTGGCGGCGTGAGTCCCGATCTGAGACTGGCTTGGACGATAGCCCGGCGCGAATTGCGCGGGGGCGTGAAGGGGTTTCGGGTGTTTCTGGCCTGCCTTGCGCTGGGCGTGGCGGCGATTGCCGCCGTGGGGCTTGTGCGGGCGTCGATCCAGCAGGGGCTGGCCGATCAGGGCGCGGTGCTGCTGGGCGGCGATGCGCAGATGGAATTCACCTACCGCTTTGCCACCGAGGATGAGCGGGCTTGGATGGACGGGGTTTCCGAGCGGGTTTCGGAGATCGTGGATTTCCGGTCCATGGTGGTGGTGGGCGAGGAAAGCGCGCTGACGCAGGTAAAGGCGGTGGATGACGCCTATCCGCTGCTTGGTTCGGTGGAATTGGAGGCGGGAACGCTGCCCGAGGCGCTGGCCGTGGTTGATGGCCGCGCCGGGATGGTGATGGACAAGGTTCTGGTGGATCGGCTGGGTCTGGCCATCGGCGATGCGGTCCGTATGGGCGTGGGGGAGTTTCGGCTGGGCGGCGTCCTGTTGCGGGAACCCGACAGTGCGACGGGGGGCTTTTCGCTGGGCCCGCGCACGATTGTGCGGACGGCCGATCTGGCGGGGTCGGGGTTGTTGGAGCCCGGTTCGCTGTATGAGACGGAATATCGCCTGATCCTGCCCGTGGGCACCGATTTGGCCGCGATGGAGCGGCGGGCCGAGGCGGAATTTGCCGATGCCGGGATGCGCTGGGATGACAGCCGCCGCGCCGCGCCGGGGGTGGAGCGGTTCGTGGACCGGATCGGGTCTTTCCTGATCCTTGTGGGGATCGCGGGGTTGGCCGTGGGTGGCGTGGGCGTGCAGGCGGCTGTGCGGGCCTATCTGGAGGGGAAGGTGGCGACGATTGCCACGCTGAAAACCCTTGGCGCGGAAGGGCGGCTGATCTTTCGCATCTATCTGTTGCAGATCGGGGTTCTGGCGGGGCTGGGGGTTTTGATCGGCCTTGCCCTTGGTGCGGCGGTGCCGATGCTCTTTGGCGGGGTGATCGAGGCGGCGCTGCCGTTTCCGGCGGAGGTGGGTGTCTATCCGCTGCCTTTGCTGGAGGCAGCGTTTTACGGGGTGGTGACGGCCTTTCTGTTCACCCTGTGGCCCTTGGCGCGGACCGAAGGGGTGCGGGCGGCGGCGTTGTATCGGGGGTCGGGTAAGGCGGGGATGCCTGCGGCGCGGCATCTGTGGGCCATCGGTGCCTTGGCTGTGTTGCTGATCGGGGGGGCTGTGTGGTTTTCCGGCACGTGGGAACTGACGCTGGGATCGGCGGGGGGCGTGATCGGGGCCTTGATCGTGCTGGCCGTGGCAGCGGTGGGTCTGCGGCGGCTGGCGCGGGGCGCGGCGCGGGCGGGGCTGGCGCGGGGGCGCGTGGCGCTGCGATTGGCGCTGGCCAGTATTGGCGGGCCACGGGATGAGGCGGGGGCGGTGATCCTGTCGCTTGGGCTTGGGCTTTCCGTGCTGGCGGCGGTGGGGCAGATCGACGCCAATCTGCGGGCGGCCATCGAGACGGACCTGCCGGAGCGGGCGCCGAGTTATTTCTTTGTCGATATCCAGCCCGGTCAGGTGGAGGGGTTCCTTGCCCGGATGAAGGGCGATGCGGCGGTGAGCAAGGTGGAAAGCGCGCCCATGCTGCGCGCGGTGCTGACCCAGATCAACGGGCGGCCCGCAAAAGAGGTGGCGGGGGAGCATTGGGTGGTGCGGGGCGACCGCGGGATCACCTATTCCGCCGAACCGCAGGAGAATGCCAAGGTGGTGGCGGGGGAATGGTGGCCTGCCGACTATACCGGGCCGGCGCAGGTGTCATTCGCCGCCGAAGAGGCCGAGGAGATCGGGCTGAAGCTGGGGGATGCATTGGTGGTCAATGTGCTGGGCCGCGATATCCCGGCGACGATCACCTCGTTCCGGCAGGTGGATTTTTCCAGCGCGGGGATGGGGTTTGTCATGACGATGAACCCGGCCGCCTTGCAGGGGGCACCGCATACTTTCATCGCGACGGTCTATGCGACGGAAGAGGCCGAGGCGGCGATCCTGCGGGATGTGTCGAAGGCTTATCCCAACGTGACCGCGATCCGCATCCGCGAGGCGATTGACCGGGTGACGGAGGCCTTGCAGGCCATTGCCACGGCCACAGCCTGGGCGGCGGCGGCAACGCTGGTGACCGGGTTCGTCGTTCTGATCGGGGCGGCGGCGGCGGGGGAGCGCGCGCGGGTCTATGAGGCGGCGGTGATGAAGACGCTGGGCGCCACGCGGGGGCGGATCTTGGCGAGTTTCGCGCTGCGGTCTGCGCTGACGGGGGCTGCGGCGGGAGGCGTGGCCATCGTGGCGGGGGGCCTTGCCGGATGGGCGGTGATGGTCTTCGTGATGGAGGCGGATTATTTCTTCGAACCCGTCTCGGCCATCGCCATCGTTGCGGGTGGGGTGTTTGCCACCATGGCGGCGGGCCTTCTGTTCGCGCTGCGGCCCTTGGCGGCGCGACCGGCGCAGGTCCTGCGGGCGCAGGAATAGCGCCCGTCCGGCCGGGGGCTTGGCTTGATGGGGTGGGGGCTGCTAGGTCTGGCGGATGGACCTTACGGTGATCCCCAACACGCAGGCGCGACGGCTGTTTCTGGACCGGCATGCGCTGGCCGAGGCGCCGGTGGGCGCGGCATCGGGCGCGGCGCTGGCGGGGCTGGTGGACCGGATCGGCTTCGTGCAGGTGGACAGCATCACCACGGTGGCGCGGGCGCATGACATGATCCTGTGGTCGCGCCGGCAGGGCTATCGCCCGGCGGGCCTGAAGCGGGCCTTGGAGCGGGACCGGCAGCTGTGGGAACATTGGACGCATGATGCGTCGATCCTGCCCGTGGCGCTGTGGCCGATGTGGCGGGGGCGGTTCGCGCGGGATGAGATGCGGCTGCGCGATGGTTGGCGCAAGTGGTTCCGCGAGGGGTATGAGGCGCAATTCGATACGATACTGGACCGGATCGCACGGGATGGGCCTGTTTCCTCGTCCGATGTGGGCGAGGGGGAGGTGCGGGGCAAGGGTGGCTGGTGGGACTGGCATCCGTCGAAGACCGCGCTGGAATGGCTGTGGCGCACGGGGCGGATCGCGGTGGCGCGGCGGGATGGGTTCAAGAAGGTCTATGACCTGACGGAACGGGTGATCCCCGACGCGGTGCGGGGGGCGGAGGTTTCGCCAGAGGAAGAGGTGGAATGGGCCTGCGCCTCGGCCCTTGACCGTTTGGGGTTTGGCACGGCGGGCGAGGTGGCGGCCTATTGGAACGCCGTTCCGGGCGAGGCGGTGCGCGACTGGCTGGCGCAGGCGGTGCGGGCAGGGCGGGTGGAAGAGGTGCTTATCGAAGGCGCGGATGGGACGCGGCGGCGTGTCTTTGCGTCGCCCGGTTTGGTGCGGCAGGACGTGCCCGAACCACCCGCGCGGATGCGGGTGCTGTCGCCCTTTGACCCTGCACTGCGCGACCGGAAGCGGGCAGAGTTCCTGTTCGGCTTCCGCTACCGGATCGAGGTTTTCGTGCCGGAACCGAAGCGGGTCTTTGGCTATTATGTCTTCCCCCTGCTGGAAGGGGCGCGGCTGGTGGGGCGGATCGATGTGAAACGCGCAGGCGAGGTGCTGGCCGTGCGCGCCGTCTGGCCGGAGCCGGGGGTGCATTTCGGCAAGGGGCGGATTGCCAAGCTGGAGGCAGAGTTGGATCGGCTGGCGGTCTTTGCAGGCAGCGCGCGGGTGGAATGGGCGGAGGGGTGGCTGAGGCAGCCAAAGCGGCAGCCGTGATCCTGCCTTTTCATCTTGGCGGTAAATACTCCGGGGGTCCGGGGGCTGGCCCCCGGTCCCGCAGGTGCGATCAGCGCAACCGCTTTAGAATATCGAGCGAGGCATAGCCATCCGGCACCATGCCGACGCTGCGCTGGAAGGCGCGCAAGGCGGCAAGGGTGTTGGGGCCGATCTTGCCGTCCACCCCTTTCGTGTCAAAGCCTGCCGCCGTCAGGCGTTCCTGCAATTCGCGCCGTTCTGCCCCTGTCAGGGCGCGGTCTTCGCGCGGCCATGCGGCGCGGATCGGGGGGCCACCCGCCAGACGGTCGGAGAGATGGCCGACGGCGATCACATAGGCGTCGGCGGCGTTGTAGCGTTCGATGGCGCGGAAATTTGCGGTGATGAGGAAGGCCGCACCGCGCGCGCCAGCGGGGAGCAAAAGCTCGGCCCGGTCAAGATCGGGGAGGTTTCCGCCTGTGGCATCCCGCAGGCCAAGTGTGGCCCAATCGGCAGAGGACATGGCGGTGCCTGTTCCGGCAAGCCCGTAGTCGAAATCGGTGGGCAATGTGACCTCGATCCCCCATGGCAGGCCCTTTTGCCAGCCGGACCGCGCCAGATAGGCGGCGGTGGAGGCGAGCGCATCGGTCGGATCATCAGACCAGATGTCGCGCCGCCCATCGCCGTTAAAATCCACGGCGAAGGATTGATAGGAGGAGGGGATGAATTGCGTATGGCCCATGGCCCCGGCCCAACTGCCCGTGAAGGCATCGGGGCCGATATCGCCTGATTGCAGGATGCGCAGGGCGTCGATCAGCTGCGCCTCGAAAAAAGCCCCCCGGCGTCCATCATGGGCGAGTGTGGCCAGCGCCTCGATCACCGGGATATCGCCGCGGTTGGCCCCATAGCTCGATTCCAGCCCCCAGATGGCGGTGACCACCTCGGCGGGGACGCCATAGGTGGCCTCAAGCCGGTCCAGCGTGGTGCGGTGCTGGGCGAGCGCGATCTGGCCGTTTTCCACGCGCCGATCCGATACGGCGCTGTCGAGGTAATCCCAGAGGGTGCGGGTAAATTCGGCCTGATTGCGGTCCTTTTCGATGACGCTTTCGTTGTAGCGGATGCCATTTAGGGCGCGGTCAAAGGTGGCGGGCGCGATGCCTGCGGCCAGCGCGCGGGGGCGGAAGGCGGTGACCCATTGGTCAAGGCCGGATTGGGGGCTGCTGATGGTCAAGATGGCCTCGGTCACGGGCGGCGGTTCGGGGGCAGGCTGCGGCATTGCGGCGGGGCCTGCAAGGGCCGGACCGGGAAGGAGCGAAAGGGAAAGGATCGCGGCACGCATCACATCACCTGCCTGTTGGTTCTTCTTGTGGTTGCAACAGAAGATAGGGCGGGGTGGCCCGCCTTGGAAGGCGGGGGGAAAGGGCGCTGGCGGGGTTTCGCCGGGTCAGCGGCGCTTGCGGATGACCTTGCGCTTCAGCTTGGTGTCGCGGGCGGCGGCGGCACCGGGTTTGCGGGGTGAGAAGCGCCCCTTTTTCCCAGTGCGCGGGCTGCGCGGCAAGGGGGCACCGTCGAGTGAGATCAGTTCCAGCGTCAGGCCGCCGGTAACGGGGATTGCCTCGGCCAGACGCACGGTGACCTTTTGCCCGATGCCAAGGGTGAGGCCCGTATCGGCGCCCATCAGGGTTTGGGTTCCATCGTCGTAGTGGAAGAACTCGCGCCCCACGTCGCGGATCGGGATCAACCCGTCGGCCCCGGTTTCGTCGAGTTTCACGAACAGGCCAAAGCGTTGTACGCCCGAGATGCGGCCCGTGAATTCGCTGCCCACGCGATCTGACAGATAGGCGGCGAGGTAGCGGTCGTTGGTGTCGCGTTCCGCCGTCATCGACCGGCGTTCGGCATCGGAGATGAGCTTGGCGGTTTCGTCCAGCGCCTCGATATCCTGCGGGGATAGCCCGTCGCGGCCCCAGTCATGCCCTGTGATCAGGGCGCGGTGGACGATCAGATCGGCATAGCGGCGGATGGGCGAGGTGAAATGGGCGTAAGACCGCAGGGACAGGCCGAAATGCCCGAAATTCTGCGGGTGGTAATAGGCCTGCGTCATGGAGCGGAGGGTGGTGATGTTCATCAACTCGTCAAATTCGGTGCCCTGCGCTTGAGCCAGAAGGCGGTTGAGATGGGCGGTTTTGAGAACCTGCCCCTTGGCAAGGGTGAAACCTGACGCCTCGGCCACTTCGCGCAGCGCGTCGAGCTTTTCGGGGCTGGGTTCTTCATGGACGCGGAACAGGAGGGGGCGTTTCAGGCGGGTCAATTCTTCGGCGGCGGCCACATTGGCGAGGATCATGAATTCCTCGATCAGGCGGTGGGCGTCGAAGCGTTCGCGGAAGGCCACGGAGAGCACCTTGCCTTCGTCCGACAGCACGATCTTGCGTTCGGGCAGGTCGAGGTCGAGCGGTTGGCGCAGGTGGCGGGCCTTGGTGGCGGCTTGGTAGGCCGCGTAAAGGGGGGTGATGACCCGGTCCATAAGGGCTGCGGTGCGGGGCGTGGGGTGGCCGTCCTGCGCTTGCTGCACCTCTTCGTAAGTAAGAGAGGCGGCCGAGCGCATCATGCCGCGGACAAATCGGTGGCTGATCTTGGTGCCTTCGGCATCCAGTTTCAGGCGGACGGCGAGGCAGGGCCTGTCCACGCCTTCATGCAGCGAACAGAGGTCGCCCGACAGGATATCGGGCAGCATGGGAACGACGCGGTCAGGGAAATAGGTGGAATTGCCGCGCTTGCGCGCCTCGCGGTCAAGAGCGCTGCCGGGGCGGACGTAATGGGCGACATCGGCGATGGCCACCCAGACGATATGGCCGCCGGGGTTGTGGGCATCGTGGTCGGCCTCGGCGAAGACCGCATCGTCATGGTCGCGGGCATCGGAGGGGTCGATGGTGACAAGCGGCAGGTCGCGCAGGTCTTCGCGGGCGTCCATGGGAGCGGGATTGGCGGCTTCGGCCTCTTGGATGACCGGGTCGGGGAAGCGGTCGGGGATGCCATGCTGATGGATCGCGATGAGGGAGACAGCTTTCGGCCCCATCGGATCGCCAAGGCGCTGAACGATCCGGGCGCGGGGCAGGCCCATTCGCTTGGGGCCATGCTGTTCGGCCTCGACCAATTCGCCGTCGCGGGCCTCTAGGCTGTCGTCGCGGCTGACGAGCCAATCCTTGTCGGCCCCTTTGTCGATGGGGATGATGCGGCCGCCTTCGGCGGATTTTCGGAAGATGCCGAGGATCTTGATCGGGTTTGATCCAAGGCGGCGGATGAGGCGGGCTTCATACTGGTAGTCGTCGAGATCGACCTTGGACAGGCGCGCAAGGACGCGGTCGCCCGCGCCGAGGGCGGGGTCGCCCTTTTTCGGGATGAAGAGGATGCGAGGGGCATCTTCCGCAGCACCCTGCCATTCCATGGGGCGCAGGAAGATATCCCCTTGATCATCGGGCGGCAGGGCGGTCAGCAGGGTGACGGGTGGGAGGGTGTCGGGGTCGCGATAGGTGCGGGCCTTTTTGGTGACAGACCCGTCGGCCTCTAGCTCCTTCAGGATGCGCTTGAGGTCGATGCGCGCGGCGCCCTTGATCCCGAAGGCCTTGGCAATGTCACGCTTGGCCGAAAGGCCGGGGTTTTCAGCGATCCATTGAAGGATCTGGGCTTTGGTCGGGATATCCTGCATGGCGATGGCCTAGCACGGGGCGGGGGAAAGGCCAATCGGTTTGGGGGGAACGCTGCCGTCGAAGGGGACAGGTCATCCGGCCCGATGGCTTGGCCATCGCATGTCCGGCGAAGTGGATCGTCCAAGAGAAGATCATCGGGGCGTTTCTTACCCTTGGGGATATTCCCGGACAGACGGCGAACAGATTGCCGAGCGTTACCTTTAATGGCGCGTCCCTTCTGTGTTTTCTGTCGACAAACATCCTTGGAGACGCGATCAGTCCAAATCTGCGCAAGGAAGGACCACAGGGAATGGAGAAGTTTCACAAGCTTCTTCGCCCCTCCGGCGCGTTTTTCTGGGAGCGAACTGCAAGCGGATTGCACCGAGATGTGCAGGCCTAAGCAGCCGAACTGTGGCGGTCTATCGAGGGTGGCGGCGCGGTCGGTGTGATCCTGCCTCCGGCTTTGATGACGCCTGCCGACGTTCTTGAATTGTGTCGTCGACACGCGCGCCCAGAAAAGACGGCAGAACCCGCGCTGGAGCAGATTGGCTGATCGTCGGCTTTTGAGGCCGGTTTGCAATGACTGCGCGTTGCAAGGCAGTTTCCGCAAGCAAGAATGGCGGCTAAGGTCCCGCCATGTCCGACGATGCGAACCGTATACAGTCCGAACTGACCCTGCGCGGTTTGCGGGTCTTTGTGGCGTTGGAGGAGACCGGTTCCATCGCGGGGGCCGCGCAGCGGCTTGGCGGGTCCTCGTCGGGCGTCAGCCAGCATATCACCGCGCTGGAAGCCGCCATCGGCGCGAAACTTTTCGATCGCCGCGCCAAGCCGGTCACATTGACACCCGCGGGTCAGGTCCTTCGCGCCCATGCCCACCGTATTCTGAACGTCGTGTCCGAAGCGCAAGCCGAACTGGCAGAAATTAGCATGACCAGCCTGCCGCAACTGAACCTTGCGATCATCGACGACCTTGATGCGTCATTGACGCCGGTGCTGGTGTCTGCCTTGCAGGCGCGGTTTCGCAAATGCTTTGTCCATGCCTTTTCTGGCAGGTCGGACCAGATCATCGAGCGTCTGAACGCGCGTGAGGCGGATATTGGCGTGACCGCCCTTCTGCCTGCCGATACGACGACGTTCCAATCCGCGCAGATACTTCGTGAGGCCTTCATCCTTGTCACGGCGAAAGGCGCGATAGGGCCCGGTTCCGACCCGCGCGAGGCGCTGACCCGGCTGCCCTTCGTCCAGTATTCCGAGACGATGCCCCTTGGCCAGAAGGTCGCGCAGCACCTCAAACGGGTGAAGCTGAACGTCCCGCGCCGCTTTGCCTTTGAGGCGACGCGATCAGTTCTGGCAATGGTGGTGCAGACCGGTGGCTGGACGCTGACAACGCCCTTGAACCTTTTGGATGCAGAGCGATTCATCCCGATGCTGGACATCCTTCCTTTGCCCTTTGCAGGAGAGACGCGGCACGTCCACCTTGTTGCCCGGGCGGAGGAGTTGGGTCACTTGCCCGAAGCGCTGGCCCGCGATTGCCGCCGCATCCTGCGCGACGTTTTGATCCCCCGCTTTGTCGCCATTGCTCCGGGTTTCGAAACGGCGATTGAGGTGGCGGAGGATGAAGCCTAGCTGAGCGCGAAATCTCGGATTGCCCCGACCAGACAATCCAGACTGTCCGTGAAGGGCACGGTCAGCGACCCGGTCAGGAGCGACAGTTCGGTGCAGGCGATAAGAACATGTCCCTCGGCCGCCTTGGCCAGCGCGGACATTTCTGCATGCGCCTCTGGCCCGGTATCGCCCGTCTTGACGCGACGGATCAGCGACAGGACCGGGCCCTCATCTTTGGGCCAGACCGGCGTGATGCCGGCCTGTGCAAAATGCGCGTCAAAGGCCCCTGTCAGGCGAATGGCGGGCGAGGCGAGCATAGAAACCCGCCCCTTCGGCAAGGCGGCCACCGTCGCCAGCCGCATGTCGAGGAAGGGCAAAGATGTGGCTGCCATGATCTGTGGTGCATAGGCGTGGGCGGTGTTGCAGGGCATGGCCAGCGCCTGTGCCCCTGCGGCCGCCAGATCGCGCGCCATCTGTGCCAGCACCGGGCTTGGATCTTCGCCCGTTCCTTCGATCAGCCGGCGGATACGGCTGGGGACGGCGGGATTTTGGTGGACGATCAGAGGAATATGATCGGCATCGTCCTGTGCATCGACTGCGGCCAAGAGGCGCTGCATCAGAAGCACTGTCGCCTCTGGTCCCATGCCGCCAAGGATGCCGACCGTCTTCATGCGTGGGGCAAGACGTGAGTATAGCCGGTCAGACCGATGGCGCCGCCTGTGTGCAGGAAGACGATCCGCTGGCCTTTGGTGAAATGCCCCTTGCGGCACAGGTCGATCAGACCCGCCGCGCCCTTGCCGGAATAGACCGGATCAAGAAGGATGGCCTCCTGTTTGGCGAAGATGTCGATAGCCTCAAGCGTGCTGTCTGCCGGAATGCCGTAGCCCTTGCCGATGTAGTCGCAGTTTGCCACGACATCCTCGCGCGCCACGACACTTTGGAGTCCGATCTTTTCTTCGGTCGCTTGCGCCAGACGGAAGACGTTGCCCTCTTGAACCTCTTTTGGCGCGCGTACGCCGATGCCGAGCAGGGGAAGCTGCGCGTTCAGCGCCTTTAGCCCGACGATCAGCCCGGCATGCGTGCCCGCCGATCCGGTGGCCGTCACCATGTGATCGAAGGTCAGCCCGCGCTCCACCATCTGCCCCAGCAATTCCAGTGCGCAGTTGACATAGCCCAGCGCCCCTGTTGCGTTCGACCCGCCTCCGACGATGGCATAGGGCTTGCGCCCTTCGGCCTTCATCCGCGTGGCCACGGCGAACATCTCGGCGTTCATGTCCAGACCTGGGCCCCGGTGTTCGATCGTTGCCCCATGAAGCACATCCAAAAGGACATTGCCGTTCAGGCGGTAGTTCGGCTCGTTATAGCCTGTGCGGTCTTCCAGCAGGATATGGCAATCCATCCCCAGCTTCGCCGCCGCCGCCGCCGTCTGCCGGGCGTGGTTCGATTGGGTGGCCCCTTGCGTCAGAACGATGTCGGCGCCCTGCGCCACGGCCTCGGCCATCAAGAACTCCAGCTTGCGAGTCTTGTTGCCGCCTGTCGACAGCCCGGTACAATCGTCGCGCTTGATCCAGATTTCTGGACCCAGCAGGGCCGAGAGGCGGGGCAAGTGCTCTAGGGGTGTGGGTAGGTGGCCAAGTCGGATACGGGGGAAGCGTGAAAGCTGCATCTGGTGTCCTCTGGACATGTTCTGTCCGCAGTTATCCCACGGGGGTCCGGGGGTGTGAAACCCCCGGCGATATGCCAAGGGCCAAAAGTGCCGGGAATTAGCGCAGAAATTTCTCCAGTCTGATATCGGCGGTGCGGGCGTGGCCCTCCATGCCCTCAAAGCGGCTGATGCTGGCGGTGACGGCTGCCAGTTGCGGCAGCGCCTCGGGCGTCACTTTTTGCCAAGTCACTGTTTTCAGGAACTTGTGGACGGACAGACCGCCCGTGTAACGCGCGGCGCCAGAGGTGGGCAGGACGTGGTTTGTCCCCGCCGCCTTGTCACCGAAGGCCACGGTGCTTTCTGCGCCGAGGAAGAGGCTGCCATAGGCGGAAAGCCGTGCCTTCCACCAGTCAAGTTTTGCCGCCTGCACATGCAGATGTTCCGGCGCGATGCTGTCGGCGGTCGCGGCCATTGCTTCAGGCCCATCGCAGAGGATGATCTCGCCAAGATTGGTCCATGCCGCCTCGGCCGCAGCCCGGTTGGGTTGGGGGAGTTCGGCGGCGAAAAGGGGCGCAAGGCGCGCCACTTCCGTGGCAAGTTCTGGGCTGTCCGTTACCAGCCAGACCGGCGAATTCGCCCCATGCTCGGCCTGCCCGATAAGATCCCATGCGACGATCACAGGGTCTGCGGAGGAATCCGCGATGACCATGCTGTCGGTCGGGCCTGCCACCATGTCGATGCCGACCCGGCCATAAAGAAGACGCTTTGCCTCTGCGACATATTGGTTGCCGGGGCCGACGAGGATGTCCGCCGGGGGCAGGCCGAACAGGCCAAAGGCCAGCGCCGCCACCCCTTGAATGCCGCCCAGAGCAAGAACGCGGTCTGCGCCGCAATGGCGCAATGTGTAGAGGATCGCGTCTGGCACCCCGGCCGGGGCATCGGCGCGCGGAGGTGAGACGGCCGCGATGTGGCGGACCCCCGCAATCTTGGCCGTCGTCACCGTCATCATGGCGCTTGCGATATGGCTGTAGCGCCCACCCGGCACATAACACCCGGCCGCATTGACCGGGATCAGGCGCTGCCCCGCCGTCAGACCGGGGCGGAGTTCGATCTCGGTTTCCTTGATGCTGGCACGCTGGGCCGCTGCAAAGCGGGCGATGTTTTCATGGGCATAGGCGATGTCGTCCTTAAGTCTTTGGGGAACCCGCGCGCAGGCGGCTTCCATCGCCTCCTCGGACACCACGATGTCACCTTGCCAACGGTCAAGCTCGGCCGACAGGCGTTGCGCCATTGCCTCGCGTCCTGTTTCCAGTTCGGCCAGAAGGGCCGCGACTGTACCAGACAGGTTTTCCGCATCGGCTGGGGCATTGGCTGCACCACGCTTGAGATAGGTCGGGGTCATGCAGCCTCCGTCGCGTGGGCTGTTTCCTCGGCGATGATCTGGGCGATCAGCGTGCAGTCGGCAGGGGTGAAGGTCAGAGGCAGGCGCATGTCGAACAGCCTTGCCAGCACGGCCGAGGTGCGCGGCAAGGGCGCTTGTGGCGCGAAGCGCCAGTGGTCGAAGCGGCTGGTAAAGCCGTGTGGGGCCGCTGCGCCGAACCATTTCAGTTCGACCCCCCGGGCTGCACAGGCCGCGATAAAGGCGCGGCAGCGGCCCGGCGTCCAGTCAGGGCCTACAAGGAACTGGATCGATGAACCGACAAAGCCTTCCTCCTGCGGTCGTCGCGGCAGTGTCACGCCGGGGATGGTGGCAAAACCCACAGCGGCAGCTTGGTAGAGCGCGTTCCACCGCTTTATCCGGTCGGGCATGCTGGCGATCTGGTCTAGCAGGATCGCGGCGCGGACGGCATCCATACGCGCCGATCCGTTCGGCATCTGATATTTGGCGCTGTCGAAATCCGCATCGGCGGGTCCTGCGCCATGGCGGGCATACATCATGTAGGACCCCGATAGCATCGTCGCCCGCGCCATGAACCCTGCGTCAGACGCCACCAAAAGCCCCCCTTCGCCGGAGTTCATGTGCTTGTAGGTTTGGGTCGAGAAACAGCCTGCAAGGCCGAAGGTGCCGCTTGACCGGCCCTTCCACGTTGCCCCCATCGTATGCGCGCAATCCTCGATCAGGATCAGGTCATGGCGGGCACAGATCGCGGTTACCGCCGCCATATCGGGCAGATGCCCACGCATGTTGGACAGCAATAGTGCCTTCGCTCCTGCGCCGTAGGCCTTGCTCTCTAGATCGGCAAGATCAGGGCGCAACTGATCGGTCGTTTCGACCAGCACTGGCACAGCACCCACCAGCGCAATCGCGCCGGGCACAGGTGCGAGCGTGAAGGCGTTGGTCAGGACGCGGTCCCCCGGCCCGATCCCGGCGGCGCGCAGAGCAATCTGCATCGCTTGCCCGCCCGAGGTGACGGCTAGGCAATAGGGTTGACCGATATAGTCGGCAAAGGCGCGTTCTAGAGCGGCCACCGATCCGGTTTCGCCCGGATCGACGTTGTATCGGTGCAGTCGCCCGCTGCGCAGCACCTCGACGGCGCGGGTGATGCCGGCCTCGGAAATCGGCTCTTGCTGGGTAAAGCTTTTGCCGAACCGTTCCATTCAGGGCTCCAGCCGGATCGGAAACTCGGCGCGCATCCGTGCCTCGGCTTCGGGCGTCAGATAGGTGGGGTGGTGCGTCTCCAGCACACGCCGCGCGGCGGCCTTGGCGCGGGTCCATGCGTCGGGGCGGCCTTTCTCGTCCCATGTCACCGGTGCGTCGCGGTCGGCGATTGTCGGGTAGAAATAATCTCGCTGCATCGCCGCGATGGTATGCGCGCCGCCAAGGAAGTGGCCGGGACCGAGGACGGCCTCGCAGATAGCGTCATAGCCGAGCGTTTCCTCATTCACCTCTACCCCGCGGAGGGTGCGATAAATGAGGGAATGCATCTCGTCGTCGAGGATGAAGGCCTCAAAGGACGCGCCGAGAAGAGACGCCATCATGCCGGAGGATTCGTAGATCAGGTTCCCCCCTGCGAGGGCCGCAGCCAGCGAGGAAATCCCCTTTTCCGCCCCATATTGTGCGTCCGGCACCTTGGCGTCGGTCATGCTGGACGCGACGCCCGAGGGCAGCCCGATCCAGTTCGAAATCTGTGCCGAAGCCGCGTTCATCACACTGATTTCGCCACCGCCCCCGACAAAGGACCCGGTGCGCAAGT
Organism: Fuscovulum ytuae; assembly: GCF_029953595.1. Lineage (NCBI taxonomy): Bacteria > Pseudomonadati > Pseudomonadota > Alphaproteobacteria > Rhodobacterales > Paracoccaceae > Fuscovulum > Fuscovulum ytuae. The sequence continues at coordinate 3,161,293 of NZ_CP124535.1, forward strand.
CCACGACGAGCGGCCAGTTCGAAAACACCATCGGATGGCCGGGCTTGATCACGTTGACCATGATCAGGCTTGCCAGTGTCTCGGCCAAGGATTGCGCAAGGAAGCCGGCCAGCGTTGCGGGCGCCGTGGCCCCCGACTGCGCGGCGGTTATACAAGACAGGGGCAGGCCGTGTTCGATGCAGGCCAGAGTGACCATCACCGCATCCTCGCCATAGCGCATGGGAGAGATCATTGGTGAGATATGCGCCTTCAGAAACGGCGTGGCGCGGAACAGGCCCGATGCCCCGTCGCCCCCCAGCCCGATGTCCACCATCCGCATGATCGGCGCGACATGATCGTGGATGGTGAAGGAAGTGGCGACGGGTTTTGTCGTCCCCTTCATCAGGGCAAAGACGGTGTTGACGTCCAGATCATAGATATCGGGCAAGTCCGTCGCCACGCAGCATCGGGTAAACCAGCTGACATTGGTCAAGGTGTCTTGCAACCGGGTGAAGTCGTAAAGGTCGCGAAGGGTGGAGGGGCGGTAGCCGCCGCTGTCGATATCCAATGTAAGGACGGCTGCGCCCCCGGTGCCAAGATGTACGGCGTCTCCGCCCACTTCGATCGAACGGGCCGGATCGCGGCCGTGAAAGGTGAAGGTCTTGGCAGACAGAGCGATGACACGTTCGACCAAGTCGCGCGGAAAAAACACGCGCCCGTCACCGAAGGTTGCGCCCGCCGCCCGGAATGGCTTGACCATGATCTCCGGCACCTCGCCGACGCCGAGGTCAGAGAGCAGCCGCAATGCGGTGCCGTAGATCGCCTGCATGTCGGCCTCGGACAGGGGGCGATACTGGCCGCCGCGCTGACCCGGTGGGCAGGGATTGACGGCTGGCGGCAGGGCCCGTTTCGCGACCCGGTCTGCCCTTCCCCCGCTCCGCCGCCCGGTCTGACCGTCGTTCATCGTTCTCTCCGATATTCAGCGCCATAGGAGGGGCATGCCACAGGCGGTGACAACGCAGAAGCGTCTGGTTCACACGAATTGATCGCGCCCTTCGCTTTTCCTGAACCCCCGGGGCGTTCATTGACGAAGCCAAGTCCCTTGACGCTTGATTTTGCAACAAGAGGCAGGAGTGTCCGGTATGAAGACCCAGACCCGCGTGGTGGTGATCGGCGGCGGCATTGCAGGGTGTTCAACCCTGTATCATTTGACTCAGGAAGGCTGGACCGATGTCGTCCTGATCGAACGCAACGAACTGACATCGGGCACCACCTGGCATTCAGCCGCGCAGGTCACCAACTTCGGGATGACGCAGACGATGGTGGGCCTAAAGAGCCATTCCATCAAGCTTTACAAGGAATTGGCAGCCGATCCCGACTATCCGATCAACTATCACCACGGTGATGGGGGTATTCGTCTCGCAAATTCTGAAACGACCATGGACGGCTATCGCCACTTCGCCAGTCAAGCCAAGGTGATGGGGGTGGATTTCGAGATCATCGATGCCGCCGAATGTGCGCGCCGCCATCCGCTGATCACTACTGACCGGCTGATCGGTGGACTGTGGGATCCGCTGGATGGCGACATTGACCCCGCACAACTCTGCCAGGCGCTGGCGCGGCGTGCGCGCAAGGCCGGAGCGGAAGTCTATCGGAACACGCCCGTCACCGGCCTTTCGCAACTTAAGGATGACAGTTGGATCGTCCATACCGAACAAGGCGACATTGCCTGCGAGATCGTCGTTAACGCCTGCGGCTATCGCGTGAATGAGGTGGGCGCGATGATGGGCGTGCACCACCCCGTCGCCTCGATGGAGCATCAGTATTTCCTGACCGAGCCAATCCAAGGGATCATCGACTTCGGGAAACGCGTACCGCTGCTGCGATGCCCGATCGACGATTTCTATTCGCGGCAAGAGAAGCAGGGCCTTCTCGTTGGCTTTTACGAACAGGATTGCCGGACTTGGGGGCTGGACGGGATCGACCCGAACTTTGTCAACGCGCTATGCCCTAGCGACACCGACCGTGTTCTTCCTGTGCTGGAGAACGTCTTCAAGCGCATGCCTGCGCTGGCCGAGGTCGGCATCCACACCATCGTGAACGGCCCGATCACATATTCTATCGATGGGGCGCCCCTCGTCGGCCCGATCCCCGGCAAGCGAAATGCCTTCTGCATCATCGGCTTGCGGGCTGGAATTGGGGAAGGCGGTGGGCATGGCTGGCTGCTCGCCCAACAAATCGTGCATGGCGAGGCAGAATATGACACTTGGGTTACCGATCCGCGTCGCTTTACCGGCCATGCGAATGTGGAACTCACGGCGCTGAAGGCGATTGAGGACTATCAGAACGAGTTCCGTTTCCACCTGCCGCATGAACACCGCCCGGCAGGCCGCCCGATGAAGACCACGCCCTTGACCCCAATCCTCGCGGCGGAAGGGGCGGAGTTCGGCGTGGTCAATGGCTGGGAGAGGATGGCCTACATCAAGCCTAGGCCCGATTTCCACGAAACCCACAGCTTCCGCTTCAACGAGACGTTCGACGTGGTGGCAGAAGAAGTCCGGGCCGTGCAGACCGGGGTGGGGTTGACCGAAGTCAGCGGTTTCAATCGGTTCGAGATCACCGGCTTGGGGGCGCAGGACTGGCTCGACAGCATGTTCTGCGGGCGGGTGACGCGGAAGGTGGGGAAGGTTGGCCTTGGTTATCTTTTGAATCACCATGGCAACATCAAGGGAGAGGCCACGCTGGCCAATATCGACGAGGGCATAATCTGGTATGGATCGGCTGCCGCGTCGGAATATCACGACATGGACTGGCTTACGGCGCATCTACCGAAGGACGGGGCGGTCCGCATTCGGTCACTGACGAATGATTACACCATCCTTGTTCTTGCCGGTCCGAAGTCGCGCGAGGTGTTGTCGGCAGCCGCGCGCGGTGACTGGTCGGCTACAGCCTTTCCTTGGTTATCCGTGCGCCGTGCCTTTGTGGGGATCGCGCCTGCGGTGGTGATGTCGGTCAGCTTCTCGGGCGAGTTGGCCTACGAAATCCACGTCCCGAACGCCCAGCTTTATGCGGCCTATCTGGCCTTGCGGAAGGCAGGTGAGGCGCATGGATTGCGGCTCTTTGGTTCTTACGCCGTTGAATCCATGCGGCTGGAAAAGGGGTATCGGCACTGGAAGGCTGATTTGGTCACGGAGTTCGACCCCTTTGAGACCGGTCTGGCACGGTTCGTTAGGATGGATAAGCCCGCATTTATTGGCAAGGCTGCGCTGGAAAGAAGGGTCGCCGCAGGACCCCGCCGCGCCTTTGTGTCCATGGTGCTGGATGCTACACATGCCACGGCGCATGGCGGGGATGCGATCCTGTCGGAAGGTCGGGTGGTGGGATCGGTCACCTCGGTCGCCTGGGGGCATAGGGTGGGCAGGAACATTGCCATGGGTTTTGTCGAACCGGCCCTGGCGACTGAGGGTACAAGGCTGTTCGTCGAGGTGATCGGAGAACCGATCTCTGCCGTCGTCGTGCCGGAATGCCTTTATGATCCGGAGAATGCACGTGTTCGCGCCTAAGCCGTCCATCCCTGTTCCGCAGGTTGGAGGCGGTGCTGTCGCAGTGTGGCTTGCGGCTGGATATCGCATGAAAAGGACAGGGCGACATGCCCGCGAAGGTTGGCTGTTCGGCGCGAATGACGGGCATATGGCCTTAGATATCCTTCGCGGACATCGGCATGGTCGGCGAGAGACGGTACCATGACGCGTCATATGTGCAGATCAATGATGACGGGACAGCCTTCGGGCCGACGATTTGCGTGGGGACGGGGTTACCCAAGGCCAAACCCCTAAGCGACAGCGTTGGACAGGTTGGATCCGCGCTCGTATAGTTCACCAAAAACCAGGGAGGAAAATCGTGAAAAACCTTATACTTCAGCCGGGTATGACTCGGCGCGGCGTCTTGAAGGGCGCCACTGCAATGGCGGCGGCGGGCCTGATCCTGCCTGCGACCATGCAAAGGGCGCGGGCCGAGCCGAAGAAGGGCGGCGTGTTCCGCCTTGGAATCGGCCATGGCTCGACCACGGATACCTACGATCCGGGCCTGTGGGACCAGCTTTATGTGCAGACCTTTGCGGCGGCGCGCCACAACTACCTGATCGAGATCGCAGCGGACGGGTCGCTTGTCGGGGAGATTGCCGAAAGCTGGGAGTCGCCCGATGGCTCGACCTGGATTTTCAAGATCCGCGAGGGGGTGACGTTCCATTCCGGCAAACCGCTGACCGTCGATGACGTGATTGCATCGCTGAACCACCACCGGGGCGAAGCCTCGACATCGGCGGTGAAGTCCTATTTCGACCCGGTGACCGACATCAAGGCGGATGGCGGCAATGTTGTCGTTACCCTCGACGCCCCGAATGCGGACTTCCCCTATCTGATGTCGGACTACCACCTCGCGATCATGCCGGGCATCGATGGCAAGATCGACGTCACCTCGTCCGACGGCGCAGGGGGCTACATTGTGGAAAGCTACGAGCCCGGCGTGCAGGCCACGCTGAACCGCAACCCGAACTACTGGAAGAGCGACCGGGCGCATTTCGATCAGCTTATCCTGCTGACGATCATCGATCCGGCCGCCCGACTGAACGCGCTGATCACCAACGAGGTCGATACGATCGACCAGGTCGACCCTGCCTCGATCGGGCTTTTGGAAAGCCGGGGCGTGGCCAAGATCCTGTCGATTTCAGGTAACGCGCATTACACCTTCCCGATGGACGCGCGCGCTGCGCCGTTCAGCGACAACAATGTGCGTCTTGCGCTGAAATATTCCTTCGATCGGCAGGAACTGGTGGACAAGATCCTGGCCGGCCATGGCTCGGTCTCGAATGACAACCCGATCGGCCCGGCAAACCGGTACTTCTTTGCCGGCATGGAGCAAAAGACCTACGATCCCGACAAGGCCAAGTTCCATCTCAAGGAAGCCGGGATGGATAAGCTTGAAGTCACGATTTCTGCGGCAAACGCTGCCTTCTCGGGCGCGGTTGATGCCGCAGTCCTGATGAGTGAGAAAGCCGCCGCTGCCGGTATCACCATCACCGTGGACCGGGTGCCGGATGACGGCTACTGGGACAATGTCTGGTTGAAAAAGCCGTTCTGCGCCAGCTACTGGGGCGGGCGGCCGACCGAAGACCAGATGTTCACCACGGCCTATTTGGGTGGTGGGGCATGGAACGAAAGCTTCTGGACGAATGCGCGGTTCGACGAGCTTTTGGTCGCGGCACGGTCCGAGTTGGACGACACCAAGCGTCGGGCGATGTACGAGGAGATGCAGCAACTCGTCTCCTTCGAAGGTTCGTCGATCATTCCGATGTACAACAACTATGTGATGGCGGTCTCGAATGCGATCGCTACACCCGAGAAGATCGGCAACAACTGGAACCTCGATGGTTTCCGCTGCGTCGAGCGCTGGTGGATGGCCTGATCCCTATTGCTTGAGGCCGGGACGCGGGTGGGCAATGCCTGCCCGCGTCCCGGCTGCTTTTTATCAAAGGCGGCGCAAGAACCGCCGGGCCTGACGGAAACGGGGGGAAAGACATGAGCGCCATCCTGGCGATGATCGGGCGGAGACTTCTTCTGGGTCTTCTGACGCTCTTTGTGATTTCGGTCGTGATCTTTGGTGCGACGGAGCTTTTGCCGGGTGACCTTGCGCGCGAATTGCTTGGCCAGTCCGCGACCGAAGAAACGCTTGCCGCCTTGCGGGCGCAACTTGGCCTGAACGAGCCGGCCCCCGTTCGCTATTGGAACTGGCTGACGGGCGTGCTTCATGGCGATTTCGGCGTCTCTATGGCAACGAAAAAGCCTATCTTGGAATTGGTCGGAACACGCCTGGAACACACGATGTTCCTGGCGCTTTATGCCGCTGCAATGTCGGTGCCGCTGTCGCTGATCTTGGGTGTCTTGGCGGCGCTGTGGCGGAACTCAATCTTTGACCGGGCATCGAATTCTCTCGCCTTGACGGCGATCTCGTTTCCCGAGTTCTTCGTGGCTTACATCCTGATCCTCTGGCTTAGCCAAACGGGCTTTTTCCCGTCCATGGTGCGGATTACCCCGGCCACGACCTTTGGCGACATGCTTTACATGTGCTTCCTGCCGGCGCTGACACTGACGCTTGTCGTCACCGCGCATATGATGCGGATGACCCGTGCGGCGATCATCAACCTGTTGGCCAACCCCTATATCGAGATGGCGCGGCTTAAGGGCATGGCCCCGCTTCGTGTCGTGCTGCGCCATGCCGTGCCGAATGCGCTTGCCCCGATCATCAATGTGGTGGCGCTGAACCTTGCCTATCTTATTACCGGGGTCGTCGTCGTCGAGGTGGTCTTCGTCTATCCGGGTCTGGGGCAGTTGATGGTGGATGCGGTCACCAACCGCGATATTCCAGTCGTGCAGGCCATCGCCCTGATCTTTGCGGCCGCATATGTATTGCTGAACCTAATCGCGGATGTGCTCTCGACGATCACCAACCCGCGGCTGATGCATCAGAGGTAACGGCATGAATGTGATCGTCTTTCTGGTCGCAGCGCTTGCCCTTTTCTTTGTGATTGGCGTTGCGGCGCGCGTCGCAATGAAGAGCCTGGCATCGGAGGCACACAAGCCGACTTTCCGCGACATGCCGCTTACCGCGTCCTTCGGACTTGCTGTGATCCTATTCTACGTTCTTGTCGCTGTCTTTGGGCCGTTCCTTGCCCCCTTTGGCGAGGGAGAGGTCGTCGGTGCCCAATATCTGCCGTGGGCGGCTCCGCATTATCTTGGTACCGACAAGCTTGGGCGCGATATGCTGACACGGCTGATCTATGGTGCACGAAACACCGTGGGGATTGCCTTTGTAACGACGGCGCTGGCTTTTTTTGTCGGCTCTATCTTGGGCATTTGGGCAGCCTTGGTGGGTGGGTGGCTGGATCAGTGGACGTCCCGCTTTGTGGATGCGCTTATGGCCATACCGGCTTTGATCTTTTCGCTTCTTCTGCTCACGATCTTTGGCACTTCGGTTTTGACGCTGATCCTTGTCATCGCGGCTGTGGATGCGACCCGTGTCTTTAGGTTGGCGCGTTCCGTCGCGCAGGGGATTGTCGTGATGGACTACATTGAAGCGGCGCGTCTGCGCGGCGAGTCGAATTGGCATCTGATCCATCGTGAGATCCTGCCGAATGCCATGGCACCGCTTGTGGCAGAGTTCGGCCTGCGGTTCTGTTTCGTTTTCCTTTCCATCTCTGCGCTGTCGTTCCTTGGGCTTGGGATCAAGCCGCCAACTGCCGATTGGGGCAGCATGGTGCGGGAGAACGCCACGCTGATGACCTTTGGTGACATCACGCCGCTGCTTCCTGCCGGAGCGATTGCACTGCTGACCGTGGCAGTGAACTTCGTCGTCGACTGGCAATTGCACCGCGCCAGCGGATTGAAGGAGTGACCCAATGGAAAAGAAGGTGCTTCTGACCATAAAGGGTCTGCAGATTGAGGGGCGTTCGGGCGATGCGTGGCACCCGATCGTCAAGGGCGTTGACCTGACCCTTCACAGGGGAGAGGTCCTTGGGCTGATCGGTGAGTCCGGGGCGGGAAAGTCGACGCTGGGTCTGGCGGCGATGGGTTTTGCCCGCGACGGATGCCGCATCTCGGGCGGGACAATCGACTTTGACGGCATCGATCTGCGTACGGCATCCGAAATTGAGCGCCGAGGCTTGCGCGGAAAGCGCATCGCTTATGTCGCACAGTCGGCAGCCGCCAGTTTCAACCCTGCGCACAAGCTTATTGACCAATATTGCGAGGCCCCTGTCATTCATCGGGTGATGCCGCGAGAGAAAGCCGAGGCTGATGCCATTGAGCTTTACCGTCGTATGCGCCTGCCCAATCCCGAGGAGATCGGGTTCCGTTATCCGCATCAGGTTTCGGGCGGGCAGTTGCAACGGGCGATGACGGCGATGGCCATGGCGTGCCGGCCTGACCTGATCATCTTCGACGAACCGACCACAGCGCTTGATGTCACGACACAGATCGAGGTTCTGGCGGCGATCCGCGACATCGTCCGCCAGTTCGGGACAGCGGCAATCTATATCACGCATGACCTTGCCGTGGTGGCGCAGATGGCAGACCGCATCAAGGTGCTTTTGCGCGGCAACGAGGTGGAAGAAGCGAACACCCGCAAAATGCTGGCCGAGCCGCGTGATGACTATACGAAAAGCCTTTGGGCTGTCCGCAGCTTTGCCCGCCCGGAACAGCCGTCTGCGACGGGAACTCCGGTCGTTTCGGTGCGGAACGTTACGGCTGGGTATGGCAAGGTCAATGTGCTGACGGACGTAAGTTTTGATATCCATGCCCGCCGCACGGTCGCCGTGGTGGGCGAAAGCGGGTCAGGCAAGTCCACGACCGCGCGCGTCATCACGGGCCTTCTTCCGCCGCGAAATGGTGAGGTGCTGTTCAACGGCAAGCCGTTGCCGCCCGAGTTCAGGGCCCGCTCGCGCGACGAATTGCGCCAGTGCCAGATGATCTACCAGATGGCCGACACTGCCTTGAATCCCAAGCTGCGGCTGCGAGAGCTGATCGGTCGGCCCGCCGAAATGTATCTGGGCCTTAGGGGAAAAGCTCTGGATGACCGCATCCGTGACCTGCTCTCATTGATCGAGCTTGACCCCGACAAGTACATTGACCGGCTGCCCGGCGAACTTTCGGGCGGACAGAAGCAGCGGATCGGAATTGCGCGCGCCCTTGCTGCCGAGCCGCAGCTGATCATCTGCGACGAGGTGACCAGTGCCCTCGACCAGATTGTGCAAGAGGGCATCCTGAAGCTTCTGGCCCGGCTGCAAGACGAGTTGAACCTCGCTTACATGTTCATCACCCATGATCTGGCAACGGTAAGGTCCATCGCAGATGAGGTCGTGGTGATGCAGCAAGGTGTGGTGGTCGAACGGGGGCCCAAGGCGGCGCTCTTTGCGGCCCCGCAAGAGGACTACACCAAGCTGTTGCTATCGTCGGTGCCTGAGATGGACCCGGATTGGTTGAACCGACTGCTCGCCGCGCGGGGCGAGCTTGCATGATCAGGCGGGGACGTTTTGCAGGGGCCCTGCTCTGAACGGGTCAGAGCGTCAACACCATGTCGCGATGGGGGATGCCTGCATCCATGTATTCCGGGCCAGTGGCCGTGAAACCAAGGCGTTCGTAGAAGCCGATGGCGTGCGTTTGACTGCCGAGTTTGGCGGTCGTCATGCCTTGGGCGCGGAGTTCCGTGAGCGCGGCGCGGATTAGGGCTGCGCCGAGGCCTGTGCCGCGATGGGACTTCAACACGCAGACACGGCCGATCTTGCCCGTCTTTCCTTGCAGCAGAAGGCGGGCGGATCCGACGGGGGTGTCGTTTTCGGTGGCGAGAAGGTGAAGGGCGGTGTCGTCCTTGTCGTCGATCTCATCCTCTTCCGGCACGCCCTGTTCTTCGATGAAGACCACGCGGCGGAGGTGGCGGCAGGTGGTGATGTCGCGGGTGGGGGCAATGTGAATCGTCATGGTCAGGCGGCGGCGAAATAGTCACGCAGGATGCGGCTGTAGATGGATTTGAGCTGGTGGATTTGCGCCAGTTCGACCCGTTCATCGACCTGATGCATCGTCTTGCCGACGAGGCCGAATTCGACCACGGGGCAGTGGTTCTTGACGAAGCGGGCATCCGAGGTGCCGCCGGTGGTGGAAAGTTCCGGGGTGATACCGGTTTCTGCCTGCACGGCGCGCGAGATCAGGGCCGACAGGTCGCCGGGGGGGGTGAGGAAGCTTTCGCCCGAAATCTGGATTCGGGTGGCGATCTGGACGCCGGTCTCTGCCTCTACCTTGGCGGCTTCGGATTTCAGCCATGTGGCGATGGTTTCGCCCGAATGGGCGTCGTTGAAGCGGATATTGACGGTGGCGGTCCCCTTGGCGGGGATGACGTTATTGGCGGGGTTGCCGCAATCCACCGTGGTGATCTGGAGCGTGGAGGGATCGAAATGATCCGTGCCCTCATCCAACTGATCGGGCAGGCCGGAGAGGAGCGTTGTCAGCGCGCGCATGGGATTTTTGGCGCGGTGGGGATAGGCGGAATGGCCTTGCACCCCGGTCGCCGTGAACCATGCGGTGAGTGACCCACGGCGGCCGATCTTCATCATCTGGCCCATGTGATCGGGGCAGGTGGGTTCGCCGACAAGGCAATGGGTCATGCGTTCGCCCTGCTGTGCCATCCAGTCGAGAAGGGCCACGGTGCCATCGGTGGCGTCACCCTCTTCATCCCCTGTGATGGCAAGGATCACGGCGCCGTCGGGGGGCGTTTCGGTGACGAAGTCGATGGCGGCGGCGGCGAAGGCGGCGACGCCGGATTTCATGTCGGTGGCTCCGCGCCCATACATCCAGCCGTCCACAATGGCTGCGCCGAACGGGTCTTGCGTCCAGGCCGCGCGGTCGCCCACGGGGACGACATCCGTGTGCCCGTTGAAGCCGAAGCTGCGGTTGGCACCGCGTGCGCCCCAGCGGGCGAAGAGGTTGGCGGTGCCGTTCCGGTCCACCCGCGCGCAGGCAAAGCCTGCTTTTGACAGCAGGTCTTCCAGAAGCACCAAGGCGCCGCCTTCGGTGGGGGTGACCGAGGGGCAGCGGATCAGGGCGGCGGTCAGGGCGGCGGGATCGGTGGGCATGGCACGGGCCTTATGGATGCATTTGCCATGGGATAGCCCCTGCGTGCGGGGGTCGCAACGGGGCCTTTGGTGATACGCGAAGTATGGATGCTGCCTGACTATTGCGCGATCACGGCCATACTTTGGGTCTATTTTGCCATCATTGGTTAAAAAAGATTAATCTTCTGCCGGGGGCGGCGGGGCAGTGGGATCGGGCGAATGGCGACAGGCGCGGAACTGACTTACAACACCGGGGCGACGGCGATGCAGATGGCGAATGCCATCTTCGGGACCGGCGTTGTGGTGAATAGTGCAAGCTATACCGGGGCGAATACGTCCTCGGCGATCTATTCGAACGGACAATTGGCACCGGGTGTGGTGCCCTCGGAAACCGGCGTGATCCTGTCGACAGGGGATGTGCGGAGTTTTACGCAATCGAACGGGGATCCGAACCGCAGCGCCGGCACCTCGACGAATACGAGCGGGCCGGACGGCAACGCCCTGTTCAACGCCTTGGCCGGGGCGCAGACTTTTGATGCGTCATGGCTGGACGTGACCTTCACGCCGACGGGCAATGTTCTGACGATGCAGTTCGTTTTCGCATCGGAAGAATATCCGGAATATATCAATTCCAGCTTCAACGATGTGGTTGGCGTCTGGGTGAATGGGCAGTCGGTGCCCATGGTCGTCAATGGCGGCACGGCCAGCGTCAACAACATCAACGGAGCAACGCAGCAGAACCTGTTCGTGGACAACACGACCGACGCCTATAACACCGAGATGGACGGGTTCACGGTGACGCTGTCGCTGTCCATCCCGGTCACGGCGGGGGTGCAGAACACGATCCGGATCGGGATTGCCGATGTGGGCGATGCGGGGTGGGATTCGAACCTTCTGATCGCGGGGGATTCGCTTCAGACATCCATCGTGGCGCAGTCTGATGTGGTTCAGGTGGATCCCAATGAGGCCACGACCATTGATGTGCTGGCCAATGACTCGAGCACGCAAGGCACGCTGACGATCACGCATGTGAATGGGCAGCCCGTGGTGGCGGGGCAGACGATCACGCTGTCTTCGGGCGAGCAGATCACGCTGAACGCCAACGGAACCTTTACGGTGGTGACGGATGCCACGGTGGAGACACAGAGCTTTACCTACACCATCTCGAACGGTCAGGGCGCAAGCGATGTCGGCATGGTGACGCTGAACATCGTGCATTGCTTTGTGGCGGGGTGCCGTATCCTGACGCCGCACGGCCTTGTGGCGGTGGAAGAGGTGGTGCCGGGCGATCTTGTGATGACGCGGGATGAGGGCGCGCGGCCTGTGCGGTGGATCGGGCGGCGGCGGGTGGCGGCGGCGGGTGATTTCGCGCCCATTGCCTTTGCTGCCGGGGCGCTGGGCGATCATGGTGCGGTGAGCCTGTCGCCCGAGCATCGGGTGCTTTTGACCGGCGCACGGGCCGAGATTCTGTTTGGCGAGGACGAGGTGCTTGTTGCGGCCAAGCATCTGGTGAATGACCACAGCATCCGGCGCAAGCCGGGGGGCGAGGTGGAGTATCTGCATCTTATGTTCGACCGCCATCAGGTGGTCTGGGCCGAGGGCCTGCCGAGCGAGAGCTTCTATCCCGGTGCGACATCGCTTGCCGGGTTGGAAATGGGCGCGCGGGCAGAGCTTTCGGCGCTTTTCCCCGAAATCGACCCGGAAACCGGGGTTGGATATGGCCCGACGGCGCGGCGTGTGTTGCGCGGATTCGAGGCAGAGGTCATGATGCGGGGAAGTTTGGTAAACACCGCCGCATGAATTGACCCGCTGGATTGCCCTTTCGGATCAGACTGCCCCTCTGGCCTTGCCGGAAGGGGATGACTTGGCGCGTGGGCTTTTGGTGTTGGAGATCGAGCTTCCCTTGGCAGGGGCGGCGGTCCTATTGGACCTGCGGCTGGGTGAGGGCGCGTCGGAAGTGGCGCTGTCGTTGTTTCACGATCTGGGGGCGGGAATTGCGCTGCTGCATCGGCAGGGCGGGCGGGTGTTGCGCCATGTGCTGCCGGGGCCTTTGCCGCAGAAACCCGGTGTGGCGCAGTTGCGGTTTGGCTGGGATTCTGGGGCGGGGCGCTGGTCATTGACCCTTGAGCAGGACGGGCGGCGGATTGCGGCAGAGGGGGCGCGAGTATTGCCCCTGCGCTGGGACGATCTGCGGCTGCTTTGCACCGGCGGGCCGGGGGTGATGCGGCATCCGGCGGTGCTGTGGTTCGGGGTGACCGAGGGCGCGGCCTTGCCGCAACCGCAGGCGTGGCTGGGCGTGGCGACGCCGGTCGAGACGCAGCGCGGTGCGGTTCAGGCCGGGCTTCTGAAGCCCGGCGACAGGGTCGTGACGCAGGAGAATGGCGCGGTGGCGGTGACCGGGGTCACGCGGATCGCGGTGCCAAGTCGGGGTAGCCTTGCGCCGATCCGGCTGCGCGCGCCCTATTACGGGGCGCGGGAGGATATCCTTGTGTCGCCCGATCAGCCTGTCTGGGTCGGCGGGCCAGAGGCGGAGTATCTGTTCGGCGAGGAAGAGGTGCTGGTTCTGGCGCGGCATCTGGCGGATGGGCAGATGGCGGTTGCCGACAGTCGGCGTGCGGTCGCGATGGGCGTGGTGCTGGACCTTGGGTCGCCGGAACTGGTGCTGGCGGATGGCTGTGTGCTGGCAACGGCGGGCCCGGCGGGGCAGCCGCCTGTGCGGCGGTTGCTGGATGGATATGAGGCGCAGTCGCTGCGTTCGGCGCTGCTGCGGTTGCAGCGGCGGGTGGTGTAGGCATCAGTCGAAGAAGGGCGTCATCTGGGCGACGATGACCGAGTTTTCATCAAGCGCCCGTTGCATGAGGGCGCGTTCTTCGGCGTCAATCTCATCCCCGGCCTTAAGCCGATCGTCGAGCGTGCCGTAGCCCGACACGTCGAGGGGGGCGAGGTCGGCCTGTTTCAAAATGGCGACGGTTTCGCGGACGGCCTCTTCCTCATCCACGCCGGAAGCATAGCACATGAGCGCGGCCCCGGTGGCCTTGTCGGGCAGGCCATCGCCCGGTTTGCGGCCCACTTCAACGACAAGGGTATAGACCTGTTGCGGCCGTTTGGCGGCGCGCTTTTCGGGGCTGGGGGCGTCGTCGGTCATGTCGCAGGCTCCGCTGTGCTGGGGCTGCGATAGCATCCCCACGGGCGAAGCGCAAAGCGATGCCGGGCGGGAGGGGAGTTAATTAAGGTTAACATGTCGGTCTTCGGTGCCGTTCCTTGTGGGGTGGCATTGCGAGGAGTGCGTGAAGATGGCCGATATGGAATTGCGGATCGATTCCGCGAGTGCCGAACAGATGGCGCAGACCATCTTTGGTGCCGGGGTGAAGATCGTTTCCGCCAGCTATAGCGGGCAGTCGGGTCAGGTCGGCATCTATTCGGGGGCCGAAACGACGATGCCAGGGGTTGCGCCTTCGGATAGCGGGCTGATCCTATCAACCGGGAAGGTGTCGGACTTCACGCAATCGTCGGGGGATGCAAACATCTCATCCGGGACATCGACGGATTTCGGCAGGACCGGCGACGATATGCTGAGCAAGGTGTCGGGTCAGACAACCTTTGATGCGGCGGTTTTTCAGGCGAATTTCGTGCCATCGGGCGATTTGCTGACGATGCAGATCGTCTGGTCTTCGGAAGAATATCTGGAATATGTGAATTCCGGCTTCAACGATGCCTTTGCCGTTTGGGTGAACGGGGTGCCTGCTGAACTGGTGGTGGGCAGCGGCGCGATTTCGATCGACAATATCAACGACAAGGTCAATTCGAACCTCTATGTCGATAACCCGGCTTCATCGAACACCTATAACACCGAAATGGACGGCTTTACCGTGACGCTGACCCTGAAGGTGCCGGTCACCGCGGGAGAGGTGAACACGTTCCGCATGGCGATTGCCGATGGTGGCGACGGGGCCTTCGATTCGGCGGTGATGATCGCGGCGGACTCGGTGCAGGTGGCGATGATCGCGCAGGATGACGAGATCACCCTTCGGCAGGGCGAGGAGGGTGTGCTGGATGTGCTAAGCAATGACAGTTCCAGCTTGGGCGATCCGTTGACCGTCACAAAGATCAACGGGGTCGATGTGGTGGCGGGGGACAGCGTCAAGCTGTCCACCGGCGAGGTGATCACGCTGGGCAAGGATGGGAAGCTGTATTTCCAGTCCATGAAAAGTACGCAGGACCAGGTGATCACCTACGAGGTGACCGATGGGGTCGGCACCACGGATGTGGCCTTTATCAAGCTCAACATGATCGCCTGTTTCACGGAAGGCACGTTGATCGATGTGCCAGGTGGGCGCGTGCCAGTGGAACGGTTGCGGGTTGGGGATGCCGTGCTGACGCGGGATCATGGGGCGCAAGTGCTGCGCTGGGTTGGGCGTGTGGTGCGGGCGGCGGTGGGGGCGGATGCGCCGGTGGAAATCGCGGCGGGAACCTTCGGTGATCATGGGACGGTGCGCCTGTCGCCCAATCATCGGGTTCTTGTGACGGGGGCGCGGGCAGAGCTGCTGTTTGGCGAGGCGGAGGTTCTGGTTAAGGCGCAGCATCTGGTGGATGGCCGCGCCGTGCGGGTGGTGGAGGGGGGCGAGGTTGCCTATCTGCACCTGCTCTTTGACCGGCATGAGGTGGTGGTGGCGAATGGGTTGGCCTGCGAAAGCTATCATCCGGGCAGTCTGGCGGGATGTGACGCCGAGGCGCGGGATGAGGTGCTGCGGCTGTTCCCGGCCTTGCGCGAGGATGGCGCGGCCTATGGGCCGCTGGCGCGGGTGGAGTTGAAGGCGCGTGAGGCGCGTCTTTTGGCGGGGTGACGGAACAGTTTTGGATCATCGGCCGGATGGCCCGTCCTAAGGGGGGCGTTCCTGAGGCGTGGCGCGCGGGGTTTGCCGTGCAGGTGAGTATTTGGGCCAAGGTGAAAGGGCAGGGTTCCGTCTGCCCCTTCCGGCCGGGGTAGGGTGGGGTTGCACCCCACCCGTTGCATCAGTCGCGCAGGAGTTCGTTGATCGAGGTCTTGGAGCGGGTTTGGGCGTCGACCTTTTTCACGATCACGGCGCAGTAGAGGTTGATGCCGTTTTTCGAGGGCATGGAGCCTGCGACGACGACGGAGCCTGCGGGCACCTCGCCATACATCACGGCGCCGGTTTCGCGATCGACGATCTTGGTCGATTTGCCGATGAAGACGCCCATGCCGAGGACGGAGCCTTCGCGCACGATACAGCCTTCGACAACCTCGGAGCGGGCGCCGATGAAGCAATTGTCCTCGATGATCGTTGGGCCGGCCTGCATGGGTTCGAGGACGCCGCCGATGCCGACACCACCCGAGAGGTGGACATTCTTGCCGATCTGGGCGCAGGAGCCGACGGTGGCCCAGGTGTCGACCATGGTGCCTTCATCGACATAGGCACCGAGGTTGACGAAAGAGGGCATCAGCACCACGCCCTTGGCAATATGGGCCGAGCGGCGCACGACGCAGTTGGGGACGGCGCGGAAGCCTGCTGCTTTCCACTGGTCGGGGCCCCAGCCGTGGAATTTGCTGTCGACCTTGTCCCACCAGCCGCCGCCCTGCGGGCCGCCTGCGTGATGTTCCATATCCTTGATGCGGAAGCCCAGAAGGACGGCCTTCTTGGCCCATTGGTTGACGTGCCACTGCCCGTCGGCCTGCCGTTCGGCCACGCGCAGGGTGCCGCTGTCGAGGGCGTTGAGCGTGGCCTCGATGGCATCGCGCGCCTCGCCCTTGGTGGCGGGGGTGATGGTGTCGCGGGCATCCCACGCGGTTTCGATGGCGGCTTCGAGCGCGGCGTAGGTCATGGCCTTCCCCCCTTTTGATTGGTCTGATCAGGTGCGACCCTATAGAGAGGCCGAAAGGCCCGTGCAACAAGAGGAACGGCATGACACCCAAGGAGGATGGACGCAGCCACCCTTTCCGCGACAGCAGCGAGGATGCGGCGGCGGCGGAGCGGTTGCCGGATACGGCGCAGACGCAGGCACCGGCCTATCGGCTGGCCTTTACCGACACGGATTTCCTGATGCGCGAGGAGTTGCGACCGGTGCGGTTGCAGTTGGAACTGCTGAAGCCGCAGATGGTGCTGGACGAGCGGGGCATCCGGTCCACCGTGGTGGTGATGGGGTCGGCGCGGGTCAGGCCGGATGGCACGGGGCCTGCGGGCGGGCTGGCGCGGTGGTATGAGGAGGCGCGGAAGCTTTCCTTCCTTATCACGGAGGAGAGCCTGAAGAGTTACGGGCGCGAGTTGGTGGTCGTCACCGGGGGCGGGCCGGGGATCATGGAGGCGGGGAACCTTGGCGCGGCGGAGGCGGGGGGGCAGTCGATCGGGTTGAACATCGTGCTGCCGCATGAGCAGGCGCCAAATGCCCATGTCACGCCAGATCTGTGTTTCAACTTCCACTATTTCGCGATCCGCAAGATGCATTTCCTGATGCGGGCGCGGGCGGTCTGCATCTTTCCGGGCGGGTTTGGCACGCTGGATGAGATGTTCGAGGCGCTGACCTTGATCCAGACGGGGCGGATGAAGCCGGTGCCGTTTTTGCTGTTTGGCCGGGCGTTCTGGGAGGGGGTCGTGAATTGGCAGGCGCTGGCGGATCAGGGGCTGATCAACGCGGATGATCTGAAGCTGTTCCGGTTCGTGGAGACGGCGGAAGAGGCGGTGGAGATGATACTGGGGGGCGCGTGAGGGTTTGGCGCTGGCATCGTTCGGGATGTTCTGAAACGGACGGTAAGTATCCTGTTTGACGGTTTCTGATCTGGCCTGAGGGGCGGGGGGGACTCGTCTTGCGCGTAAGTGTTCCTATAATGTTCTTATCGGAACATCTGCGAATCCCTGCTGCCCATGGCTTTCGTCGAATTGTCGGCCCTGTCGAATTTCACCTTTCTTCTTGGGGCGTCGCATCCCGAGGAGGTGATGGAGCGTGCCGCCGCCATGGGGATGGCGGGGGTGGCGGTGGCGGATGTGAATTCCGTGGCGGGGATCGTGCGCGCCCATGCGCGGGTGCGGGAACTGGAACGGCTGGCGGCGGAGGAGGGGCGGGACTGGCCGGGGACGCGGCTTATCCCGGCGGCGCGGATCGTGCTGCGGGATGGGTTCACGGTGACCTGTCTGCCGGAAGGTCGGGCAGGGTGGGGGCGGTTATGCCGTCTGATTTCGCTGGGTCGGTTGCGGGTGGCGAAGGGGGAGTGTGACCTTTCGCTGGACGATCTGCTGGCGTGGGGGACGGGGATGGTGCTGCTGATCCATCCGCCTCAGCGGGGGCAGATGGAGGCGTGGCGGGGCGCGGTGGCGCGGCTGATCGGGGCCTTTGGCGGGGCGTGCCATCTGCTGATGGCGCCGCGCTATGACGGGCAGGATCGGGCACGGTTCGCGCGCTTGGCGCGGCTGGCGGAGGGGGTGGGGGTGACGCCCGTGGCGAGCGCCTTGCCGATCATGCATCACGGGTCGCGGCGGCGGATGGCGGATGTGCTGACGGCGATCCGGCTGGGGGTTCGGGTGGATGCGCTGGGCCGCCGCGCGCTGCCCCATGCCGAGCAGCGGCTGCGGTCGGAGGCCGAGATGCTGCGGCTGTTTTCTGGCCACGAGGATGCGGTGCATCGGTCGGGGGAGGTGGCGGCGGGCTTGGCGTTTTCGCTGGATGAGTTGCGGTATGAATACCCGTCGGAGGTGACGGGGGGCGAGACGGCGGCGGAACGTCTGGCGCGGCTGGCTTGGGCGGGGCTGGATTGGCGATACCCAGATGGCCCCCCCGATCGGGTGCGGGCGCAGATGGCGCATGAATTGGCGCTGATCGGGAAGCTGCGGTACGAGCCCTATTTCCTGACGGTGCATGATATCGTCGATTTCGCCAAGGCGCGGGGGATCCTGTGCCAAGGGCGGGGGTCGGCGGCGAATTCGGTGGTCTGTTACGCCTTGGGCGTGACGAGTGTCAGCCCGGAGATCGGGACGATGGTCTTTGAGCGGTTCGTTTCCGAGGCGCGGAATGAGCCGCCCGATATCGACGTGGATTTCGAACATGAGCGGCGCGAGGAGGTGATCCAGCATATCTATGCGCGCTATGGGCGGCATCGGGCGGGACTCTGCGCGACGGTGATCCATTACCGTGGCAAGCGGGCTGTGCGCGAGGTAGGGCGCGCGATGGGGTTGAGCGAGGACACGCTGGCCGCGATGTCGAGCCAGATCTGGGGCTGGGGGGGACCGGGGCAGATCACGGAAACCCGGCTGCGTGAGATCGGGCTGGACCCCACGGATCGGCGGCTGGCGCTGACGCTGCAACTGATCGAGGAGATACAGGGGTTTCCCCGGCATTTAAGCCAGCATGTCGGCGGGTTCATCATCACCGAGGGGCGGCTGGATGAGTTGGTGCCCATCGAGAATGCGACGATGGAGGATCGGACCGTCATCTGCTGGGACAAGGATGATATCGACACGCTGGGGATATTGAAGGTGGATGTGCTGGCCTTGGGGATGTTGACCTGCATCCGCAAGGCGTTCGACCTGATGGAGCGGCATCACCAGTTGCGGCATACGCTGGCCAGCCTGCCCGCCGAGGACCCTGCGACCTATGAGATGCTGTGCCGGGCCGATAGCCTTGGCGTGTTTCAGGTGGAAAGCCGGGCGCAGATGAATTTCCTACCACGGATGCGGCCGCGGACGTTTTACGATCTGGTCATTCAGGTGGCGATCATCCGACCGGGGCCGATACAGGGGGATATGGTGCATCCCTTCCTGCGGCGGCGGAACGGGCAGGAGGTGGTGAGCTTTCCTTCGGATGAGTTGGGGCGCGTCTTGGGCAAGACGCTGGGCGTACCGCTGTTTCAGGAACAGGCGATGCAGATCGCCATCATCGGGGCGGGGTTCACGCCGACCGAGGCTGACCGTCTGCGGCGGTCGCTGGCCACCTTCAAGAAGCATGGAAATGTGAGCGAGTTCCGTGAGCGGTTCATGGCGGGGATGGCGGCGAATGGATATCAGGAGGAGTTTGCCGCGCGCTGTTTCGCGCAGATCGAGGGGTTTGGGAGTTACGGCTTCCCCGAAAGCCACGCCGCCAGTTTTGCCCTGTTGGTCTATGCCAGTGCATGGTTGAAGCGGCATCATCCGGGGATATTCGCCTGCGCGTTGCTGAACAGCCAGCCTATGGGGTTTTATGCGCCGGCCCAGATCGTGCGGGATGCGCGGGAACATGGGGTCACGGTGCGCCCGCCCTGCATCAATGCAAGCCATTGGGACAATGTGATGGAACCCGATGGGCGGGGCGGGTTGGCGCTGCGGCTGGGGTTCCGGCAGATCAAGGGGATGGTGGAGGAAGAGGCGCAGTGGATCGTCGCCGCGCGAGGCAATGGCTATGCCGTGGTGGAGGATGTCTGGCGGCGCGCGGGGGTGAGCGCGCGGATGCTGGCGCGTTTGGCCGAAGCGGATGCCTTTGCGGCGCTGGGCGTGACGCGGCGTGAGGCGCTATGGGCGGCGAAGGCCTTGGTGGAGGGCAGCCCCTTGCCGCTCTTTGCCGGGGATATCGATGGCGAGGGGATCGTGGAACCCGGCGTTAGCTTGCGCGAGATGACGATGGGCGAGCAGGTGGTGGAGGATTACGTGTCGCTCCGCCTGACGCTGCGGGCGCATCCTATGGCGTTGCTGCGGCCTTGGCTGACGCCAGAGGTGGCTTGATCGGGCGGGCCGTCGCGGGGCAGGCTTGGTCATGTCACGAGGGAGAGGCACATGACACCGGAGCGGCTGGCGATCGAGATGGGGCTGGATATCCCCGATTTTGACCGGATCGGGTATTACGGGGCGGATTATGGGACGATGAAGCCCTATCACCGGGTGGGGAACCTGTTGTTCCTGTCGGGTCATGTGGCGCAGGTGGGGGCGGAGATCACCCACAAGGGACGACTGGGGGCGGATCTGACGACAGCGCAGGGCTATGACGCGGCGCGGCGGACGGGGCTGAACGTGCTGGGCGGCATACGGCAGGCGGTCGGATCGCTGGACCGGGTGAAGGGCATCGTGCGGACGCTGAATTTCGTGGTCTGCACGCCGGATTATGAAGAGGTGCATAAGGTATCGTCGGGACTGTCGGACCTGTTTATCGAGGTGTTCGGGCGCGAGCGGGGACTTGGGGGCCGTGCGACCATCGGGGTGATGGCGCTTGCGGGCGGTGTGTGTTTCGAGACATGGGCCACGGTGGAAGTGGAGGATTGAGGGGGTGGACCTGCTGCGCGGCTTGCTGATCCCTTTTGCGCTGCTGTTTCTGGCGGGGGCGCTGGCGGCGGGCTGGTATGGCCGCAGCCTTGGCGCGGATGTCCGGCTGTTGCAGAGCGAGGGCGTTGAGGTCGAGGCCGAGATCGTGCGGAAATGGCGGCATGTGCCGACGCGCAGCGATGCCGATGGGACGGAGCGCGAGGGGATACCGACCTATTACCTTTATTTCCGCTTTGCCGATCCGGTGACGGGCGATGTTCTGGAGGATCGCAGCACCGTGTCGCGCGAGACATGGGAGGCCATGGCGGTGGGTGAGCGGCGCGTGGCGCTGGTGGCGCGGAGCGATCCTTCGGTGGTGGCGCTGTTCGGGACGGCGGGGTTGGACCGCGCGTCTGGGCAGCTTGACAGGCTGGCGACGTGGCTGGGGCTTTTCGCGCTGGCCTTTTTGGCCTTGGACTTCGCGCTTAGGCGGCGGCGTCAGTCATAGGCGAGCGCATCCATCTTGGCGGCAAGGCGGAGGTCGAGATCGGTCAACCCGCCCGTGTCATGGGTGGTGAGCGTCACGGTGACGGTCTTGTAGACATTGGACCAATCGGGATGGTGGTTCCACTTTTCCGCCCAGAAGGCGGCGCGGGTCATGAAGCCGAAAGCTTCGATGAAATTCGCGAAGGTGTAGACCTTGGCGATGGCGCGGCCGCCTTCGATGACCATCCAGCCTGATGCAATGAGCGGGGCGAGATCGCTGTCGGCGACGGGTTGATAGGGGGGACGGTCGATCATGGGCACCTCTGTCTGTCAGCGCAGCATGCACCCGCAGGGGGCGGCGTCAACGGCGGTGATCACGTCTCGGCGTCGATGCGCCGGAAGGGACCGTAGGCGGTGAGAACCTCGATCTCGTCATCCACGGCGCGGCGTTCGGCGCGCAGGTATTGCGCCACCGCGTCACGGAAGCCGGGATCGGCGATCCAGTGGAGGGAATGGACGGGGGTAGGAAGGTAGCCACGGGCAAGTTTGTGTTCGCCCTGTGCGCCCGCCTCGACACGTGCAAGGCCGTGGGTGATGGCCCAGTCGATGGCCTGATAGTAGCAGAGTTCGAAATGCAGGCAGGGGTGATCTTCGACACAGCCCCAATAGCGACCGTAAAGCGTATCTCGCCCGATGAAATTGAGCGCGCCTGCGACGGGGGTGCCGTCAGGACGTTCGGCCAGCACCAAGAGCATGTCGTTGCACATGGTTTCATGGGCGAGAGTGAAGAAGCGGCGGCTGAGGTAGGGGGTGCCCCATTTGCGCGCGCCGGTGTCTTGATAGAAAGCCCAGAAAGCATCCCAGTGATGTGATTGGATTTGATCGCCCGTCAGCGCCCGGACGGTGAGACCCGAGGCGTGGGCGGTTTCGCGTTCCTTGCGGATCATCTTGCGTTTGCGCGAGGACAGGTCGTTCAGGAAATCGTCGAATGTTGCGTAGCCCCGGTTTTCCCAGTGGAATTGCTGGGTGACGCGGTGGAGCAGGCCGTGGCGGGGGGCCAGCGTTTCGGCCTCTTCCCCCGTGCAAAAGGTAACGTGGAGCGAGGAGAGGCGGTTGGAGCGGGCTAGGTGGACCGCCGCCTCTACCAGATCGTCGCGGGCGTGGGGGGCGTCGGGCGCGGTGAGGAAGCGGCGTCCCGTGGCGGGGGTGAAGGGGACGGCGATCTGAAGTTTTGGGTAGTAGCGACCGCCCGCGCGTTCCAGCGCCTGCGCCCAGCCGTGATCGAAGATATATTCGCCCTGGCTGTGGGATTTCACATAAAGCGGCGTGGCCGCGAGGAGGCGGGTGTCGTCGCGCAGGATCAGGGGGCGGGGCGACCAGCCGGTGCCTGTGCCGGTGGAGTTAGAGGCATCCAGCGCGTTGAGGAAGCGATGGGTGGTGAAGGGGTCTTGCGGCCTTGTTCCATCTGCGGCCTCTGGGCAGGCGACGGCATCCCATTCGGCGGCGGGGATATCGGCGAGGCGGTCGAGGAGTTCGGTTCTGGTCATGCCGGCGCGTCGGTCTTTCTGGAAAGGCCGGGGGGCCATCCGGCCCCCCGGACCCCCCGGTGCTGTGTCTTGCAACGTCGGGTCAGGGCAGAGGTGGGGCAATGGGTGCCTTGGTCAAGCCGGAAGGGTGGTGTCGCTTGGGTTTGCTATCTGCCGTCCCTTTCGAAAACCTTGGAGCCGCAGCGCGTGGAGTGGCGGGTTTCTTTTGAGTATTTGGGCCAAGATGAAGAGAGGGGTCAGGCCGGATGGGGGGCCGGATATTGTTCGAAGGTGATGTTCTGCGCGATGCGGCGGGCGGAGGCTTCCTGTTCGGGGGATTTGATGGTCCAGCAAAGGATCGCCGCGCCTTTGGCGGCCAGTTCGGCAACGCGGGGGCGGGCGAGATCGGTATGTTCGTGGGAGATGAAGGTGGCCTCGACCCGGTCGTAGTCGGGGATGGGGCGGAGGCGGTCGCAGGTTTCAGGGGCGAGGGGGTGCCAATCTTCGGGATCATAGGCCGAGGTGGTCAGGCCGCGCGGCAGGTTGGGCGCAAGCGCCGCCATGCGGGCGATGCAATGGGGGTTGAAGGACATCACGGCGACGGGGCCTTGGTATCCGGCCAGAAGGGTGGCGGTGGCCGCTTCGAGGCGGCCATCGGTTTCGGCCATGCGGAGGGTCTGATCCTTTAGCTCGATCAAGAGGGGGGTGCGGCCTGCGATGAGGGATAAAACCTCGGCCAAGGTGGGGATGGTTTCATCGCCGCCCTTGAGCGGGATTTCGGCCAGCTGGTCAGCGGTAAGGTCGGAGAGCCAGCCTTCGCGCGGGGTGAGGCGTTCGAGGGTTTCATCGTGAAAGACCATCGGGACGCCATCGCGGGACAGTTGAAGGTCGATCTCGATCGCGTAGCCTGCTGCGATGGCGGCAGCGATGGCCGCGCGGCTGTTTTCGGGGCGCCCTTGCGTGACGTCGTGATAGGCCCGGTGAGCGATGGGTGTGGTCAGGAAAGCGGGGGGCAGGGGCGCGCGCATCGGGGTCACCAGGCGGTTTATCGGATTTCGAAGAGGCCTTCGATTTCCACCGCCACGCCCAAGGGCAGCGAGGCGGCGGAGACGGCGGAGCGGGCATGGCGGCCTGCGTCGCCAAGGGCTGCCACCAGAAAGTCGGAGGCGCCGTTGATGACCTTGGGCTGATCGGTGAATTCGGGGGTGGAGTTGACGAAGCCCACCAGTTTCACCACGCGGACAAGGCGCGAGAGATCGCCGCCGCAGGCCTTTTTCACTTGAGCCAGCAGCGAGATGGCGCAGGATTTCGCGGCCTCGGCCCCCTGTTCGATGGCGAGGTCGTCGCCCAAGCGGCCCTTGATGAGGCCGGAGGCGTTCTGGCTGATCTGGCCGGAGACGTGGACGAGGTTGCCCACCACGACGAAGGGGACGTAATTCGCGGCAGGCGCGGGCGCGTCGGGCAGGGTGACGCCGAGTTCGGCGAGGCGGGCTTCGATGGACATGGGAACCTCCGGTTGCTTGGCGCGGAGGCTAGCCTTCGGGGCGGGGCGGGGCAAGGGTGGGCAGGATCAGCTTTCGCGGAAGGCTTGCCGAAAATAGACCGCAAAGGGTTGGAAGAGATAAGCAAGCGGCGTGCGCGGGGTGGTGAGGAGATAGGCATCCACCGGCATGCCGGGCAGAAGAGCGCGGTCACCGAGGAGGGTGAGTTCGGCAGGCGTCAGCGTGATCTCGGCCCGGTAATAGGGGATGCCGCTATTGGCATCGGCCAGCGCATCGGCAGAGATCACCGAGAGGGTTCCGGTGAGTTCGGGTGCGTCGGCATGGGGGAAGGCGGGTAGCATGAGGCGGACCGGCTGGCCGGGATGCACCTCATCGATATGGAGGGGGGGGATGCGGGCGGCGATCACCAGCGGGCGGTCCTGCGGGACAAGGTAGAGGATGGGTTCGGCGGGCCGGATCACGGCGCGGGGGGTGGTGACGGTCAGGCCGAGGACGAGGCCCGAAACGGGGGCGCGTATTTCAAGCCGGGCGATGCGTTCGGCTAAGGTGGCGGCGCGTTCGCCTGCCTCACGTTCCAGCGGGGCGATGTCGCGCAGTTCGGAGAGCGCCTCTTCGCGGCGCAGGGCGGCGAGGCGGAGGATTTCAAGGTCGAACTCGGTGATGCGGCCTTCGGCCTGCGCGCGGGAGGAGGCGAGTTCGCCAAGCCGGCCTTGCAGCCCGGCTTCTTCGCGTTCGAGGGCGAGGACGCGGGCGGCTTGGGCGAGGCCTTTATCCAGCAGGTCCTGCTGGGTGGCGAGTTCGCGGCGGATGAGATCAAGCTGGCGGGTGAGGGCGGCGGTTTGCGCGTCGATCCCTTCGATTTGGGTGCCAAACTGGGCGCTGCGGCGGGCGAGTTGTTCCGTTTGACGGGCGAGCGTGTCGCGGCGGGCGAGGAAGAGGCGGGTCTGGCCTTCGATCAGGTCGGCGACCTGCGGGTCGGCTGGATCAAGATCGGCGGGGAAGGTGAGGGTCGGGGCATCGTCCCGTTCCGCCTCGAGCCGGGCGCGGCGGGTGCGGAGGTCGAGAAGCTGGGAGGTGACGATGCGGTATTCGGCGGTGACCGCGGTGCCGTCGAGGGTGAGGAGGAGGTCACCGGCGGCAACGGGTTGGCCTTCGCGGATGGCGACGCCGGACACGACGCCGCCATCGGGATGCTGGACCACCTGACGGTTCTGTGCCACCTCGACCTGACCGGGGGCGATGACGGCCCCGTCAAGGGTGGTGAAGGTGCCCCAGAGGCCAAGCGTGGCCAAAAGCGCGGCAAGGGCAGTGAGGCCGAGCAGCGCGGGGCGACGGGCCGAAAAGGGCGAAGGGGCTGTCATCTTAGGCTTCCGGGGGCGGTGGCGCGGGTGATTTCGGCGGCGTTCTGGATGCGGTCGCGCAGGATCTGATCACGCGGGCCATAGGCGGAGGGTTGGCCGTTTTCTAGGATCAGGAGCAGGTCGCATTCCTGAATGGCGGCGGGGCGATGGGCCATGACGAGGGCAGAGCCCCCCGCCGCCTTGTGCGCGCGCAGGGCAGCGTTGAGGGCATTCGATCCGTCATTGTCGAGTTGCGAATTCGGTTCATCAAGGATCAGAAGCGGCGGGTCGCCATAAAGCGCGCGGGCCAGCGCCACGCGCTGCATCTGACCACCGGATAGGCGGCCGCCGCTGGCATCGATGCGGGTGTCATAGCCATCGGGCAGGCGCAGGATCATGTCATGCGCGGCGGCTTTTTTTGCGGCGGCGATGACAGCGGCATCGTTGGGCGGGGCGAGGCGAGAGATGTTTTCGGCGATGGTTCCGTCAAAGAGGGTGACCCGCTGGGGCAGGTAGCCGATCCAGCGACCCAGCTGATCGGGGTCATATTGATCGAGCGTCGCGCCATCGAGGCGAAGGCTGCCTGTGGCGGCGGGCCAGAGGCCGATCAGGGCACGGGCGAGGGTGGATTTGCCCGCGCCGGAGGGGCCGATGACACCCAAAGCCTGACCGGGGTCTATGGCGAAAGAGATACCGCGCAGGATGGGCAAGGGTTGACCCGGCGGGCGGACGGCGAGTTGGGCGGCGACAAGCTGGCCCTTGGGGCGGGGCAGGTTGGTGCGCGGGGCAGGTGGCGGATTGCGGGCCAGAAGGTCGGCAAGGCGGTGGCGCGCCTCAGCCGCGCGCTGGACGGTGGACCAGTGACCCACGGCCTGTTCGACGGGTTGCAGGGCGCGGCCCATGAGGATGGAGGCCGCGATCATCGCGCCGGGGCTGAGTTCGCCCTTCAGCACGACCCATGCGGCAAGGCCGAGCATGGCCGATTGCAAGAAAAGCCGGAAGGTGCGCGAGGCGGTGGCATGGCCGCCCGCGATGTCGGAGGCGGCAAGACCTTCGACGAGGGCAAGGTTGCGGGTTCTTTGCCAACGGTCGAAGGCGGCCCCGGTCATGCCAAGGGCGCGGATCGTTTCGCCTTCGGTGACCATGCGGTCAGCACTGCGGTCGGCATGCAGGGCGGCGGCGGTGCTGCGTGCGATGGCGCGGCGGGTGGCAAGTTGGTTGAGGACGGCAAGGCCCACGACGATGACCCCGCCCGCGATGGCAAGCCAGCCGAGCAGCGGGTGAAAGAGGAAAATCGCGGCAAGGAAGACCGGGGTCCATGGCATGTCGATCAGGGCGGTGATCGCGGGCGAGGACCAGAATTGGCGGATGGCATCCAGATCGCGGGGGGCCGAGGCGGCGGGTGTATCATCGGGATCAAGGCTTGCGGCCGTCAGGGCGGCGGAGAAGACCCGACGGTCGAGGCCATCCTGCATCCGGGCGCCGATGCGGGCGAGAAGGCGGCTGCGGGCATGGTCAAACAGGCCCATCAGCAGAAAGAGGACGGTGATGAGGAGCGAAAGGGCAACAAGCGTTGCCTCGGATCGGCTGCCTAAGACGCGGTCATAGACCTGCAGCATGTAAAGCGGACTGGTCAGCATCAGGAGGCTGGCCGCTACGGAAAAGACGATGGCCAAGGCGAAGAGCCGGGGCTGGCGATGGGAGGCGAGTTCGGCGAGACCGGGATGCTGGGCGGCGCGGTTGGAAAGACGCGGCGCGGGCGTCGTTTGGGGCGGTTTCACGGGCAATCCTGACACGGGTTACACGGCCCGCAGCCCCGACAACCTGCATCGGACGGACCGACGCGAAGGCTAGCACGGGCAGAAGGGCGGTGACAATCGCGTGGGCGGGTCATCCGGGGGAATGAAATGCGCGTAATATGAATGAATGCCGTTTGATGCAGCGAAAACAGCGGGTTTCCGCGACACGTGATCGCGGAAAGGCCCGGTTGCGGTTGTCTTGGCAGGCGTCGCGGCATAGACGTTGGAAAAGGCTTTGGGTGCAAGTCCGGGCCGTGTGGGATTGGAAGAGGGCGATGAACAGGCGCGAGATGCGGATGGGAAAGAAGGGTCCGGCGGTTGCGGCGGCGGGTGTTGCGCTGCTTTTGTCGGCCTGTGGCCCGGCGCCCATCCCCTCCGGGATCGATGATCCGAATGAAGCGCAGAACCGTCAGGTCCATGAGTTCAATCGTGGGCTGGATCGTAACCTGCTGCGGCCGACGGCCACGACCTATAGCCGTATCCTGCCAGAACCCGTTGAAACGGGGATTTCGAATTTCGCGAGCAACCTTGATGCACCGGGCGATGTTGTGAACAACCTGTTGCAGTTGCGTCTGGGCAAAGCGGCGGAGAATACGCTGCGCTTTGCTATCAATTCGACCATCGGGATCGGCGGGTTGTTCGACCCGGCCACGGCGCTTGGCGTGATGGGGGATCGCACGGATTTCGGCGAGACGCTACATGTCTGGGGTGCGCCGGAAGGGGATTATGTGGAAGCGCCGTTTGTGGGGCCGACGACAAGCCGCGACATGGTGGGGCTGGTTGTGGATGTGGCGCTGAACCCCGTTCGGTTGGCGCTGCCCAATCCCGAGGCGGGCTATGCCACGGTGGCAAAGATTTCGTCCGGGCTGAGCAATCGCGCGCGTTTTACCAACACGGTCGATTCCATTCTGTATGAAAGCGCAGACAGCTATGCGCAGGCGCGCCTGCTGTATCTGCAGAACCGCCGGTTCGAACTGGGGCAGGATGCTGCTGGGGACGATGCCGGATTTGAAGACCCCTATGCCGATTTTGAGGATCCCTATGCGCAATGATCCTGCTTTTTCCCGGCTGTCGCGCCGGAGTTTCACCACCATCGCACTGGCGGCATCGGCTGCCTTTGCCTTGCCGCTGCCGGGGCAGGCCCTGACGGTAGAGCAGTCGCGTGATCTGATCGACCGGGCGGTGGCGGATGTGAACCGCATCATCGGGTCGGGCAAATCCGAAAGCGCTATGTTTGCGGATTTCGAGCGGGTCTTTGTGAAATATGCCGATGTGCCGGTGATCGCGCGGTCGGCGCTTGGCCCTGCCGCGCGGCAGGCGAGCGGGGGGCAGCTTTCGGCCTTCACCACGGCCTATCAGGGCTATATCAGCCGGAAATACGGTCGCCGCTTCCGCGAATTCATCGGCGGGCGCATCGAGGTTGTGGATGCGCGTCCGATCAAAAGCTATTTTGAGGTGATCTCGGTCGCCCATCTGCAGGGCGAGGCACCGTTCGACCTGCGCTGGCATGTTTCGGACAAGTCGGGGCGTAGCCTGTTTTTCAACATCATCATCGAAGGGGTTAACATGCTGGCCTCGGAGAGGACGGAGATCGGCGCCTTGTTGGACAAGAACCGGGGCAATATCGATGCGCTGGTGGCGGAGTTGAAGACGCTGTGATCCCCTGCGCAGGGCTGTAGGGCAAACCCGCCGGGGCCATCCGGCGGGTTTTTTCATTGCGGTGTCGGGAAAGGGGCAGACGCGGGCGACGCTTGAGTGAGGATTGGCCAAGGCAAGGGAGGCGGGCATGGCAGGATCAGAGCGGCGCGGCGGGCGGCGGGGCGGAAAGGCGCGGGCCGCAGGGGGGGCTGGGGCAGGCTATGGTGCCCTGCGCCACCCATTCGCGGCGCAGGGCGCGTTTTCCGACGATGAGATCGCCGCGATGCACGACACCGCGCTGCGGGTGCTTGAGGATCTGGGTATCCGTGTCCTGCTGAGTGAGGCGCGGGCCATCCTGCGGGGGGCCGGGGCCATCGTGGACGAGGACAGCGCCATGGTGCGGATCGGACGCGACATGGTCGCCGAGGCGCTGCGCCAAGCGCCAAGGTCGGTGCGTCTGCGCGCCGCCGATCCGGCACGTGAGCGGGTCTTTGCACCCGGAGAGATGCTGTTCATGGCGGGGGCGGGCTGCCCCAATGTGACTGACCTTATGCGCGGGCGACGGGCCGGATCGCGGGAAAGTTTTGTCGAGACGCTGCGCCTGCAACAGGTCTTTGACGTGATCCATATGCATGGTCCATCGGCGGAACCACAGGATGTGCCAATCCATTTGCGGCATTACGCGATGATGGAGGATCAGCTCGCCAATGGGGCAAAGCCCCTCTTTGTCTATGCGCGGGGGCGCGGGCAGGTGGAAGAGGCCTTTCACATGATCCGGCTGGCGCGCGGGCTGGATGAGGCGGGGTTCCGTGACGGGGTCTGGGCCACGACGGTGATCAACACCAATTCCCCGCGCCAGATCGACGTGCCGATGGCGCGGGGGATTATCGATTTCGCGCGGGCGGGGCAGTTGACGCTGATCACGCCCTTC
Organism: Fuscovulum ytuae; assembly: GCF_029953595.1. NCBI lineage: Bacteria > Pseudomonadati > Pseudomonadota > Alphaproteobacteria > Rhodobacterales > Paracoccaceae > Fuscovulum > Fuscovulum ytuae. Next base: position 3,191,365 of record NZ_CP124535.1, read on the forward strand.
TGTCTGGCGGGGGCGATGGCCCCGGTGACTGTGGCGGGGGCGCTGGTCCTGCAACATGCCGAAGCCCTGGCGGGGATCGTGCTGGCGCAGATGGCCGCACCGGGCGCGCCGGTGGCCTATGGCGGGTTCTCCTCCAATGTGGACATGAAGAGCGGATCGCCCGCCTTTGGTACGCCGGAACATGTGCGCGCCAATCTGGGATCGGGGCAGTTGGCGCGGTTCATCGGGCTGCCATGGCGGTCTGCCACGGGGGCTGCGTCGAATGTGGCGGATGCGCAGGGGGCGACCGAGACGGTGATGGCGCTGTGGGGCGCGGTGCTGGCGCAGGCGACGGTGACAGTTCATGCGGCGGGTTGGTTGGAGGGCGGGCTAAGCTTTGGCTATGAAAAGTTCATCTGCGATGTCGAAGCCTTGCAGGTGATGGCAGCGTTGGCCCAGCCTGCGGCGGCGGATACGGCGGCGCTGGCCTTTGAGGCGATTGCCGAAGTGCCGCCCGGCGGCCATTTCTTTGCAGCCGCGCATACGATGGAGCGGTATGAGACAGCCTTCCATGCACCGCTGGTGGCGGACCTGGCCAACCATGGGGCATGGCGAGACGCGGGCGGCCTGCGCGCGGATGAGCGGGCGACGGCGATCTGGCAAGAAGCCTTGGCGGATTTCACGCCGCCACGGGCTTGTGATGGGGCGGCGGGGCGTTTGGCGCGTTGGGTTGCCGATCGGCGGCAGGCTGGGGGCATGCCACCCGAAGAGATGTAGGGGGCCCGGGTCAGTAAAGGCCGAGCAGGTCGCGCAGAAGCGCCTCGACTGGGTCTTCTTGTGAACGGTCGCGTTGGGGCTGCTGGGCCACGGTGCCGGGGTCTTGGTATTCCGGCTGAGGCGGCGCGCGGGGGGCGGGGATATCCATGGGTAGGGGCTTGGGGGGCAGGCCTTCGTGGACCCGGACCATCACCTCGTGCCAGATTTCGGCGGGCAAGCCGCCGCCTGTAACGCCTGTCAGGGGGGTGTTGTCGTCATAGCCCATCCAGACGCCCGCCACGTAATCGGCGGTATAGCCCACGAACCATGCATCGCGGGCGGCCTGTGTGGTGCCGGTTTTGCCTGCGGCCTGCCGATCGTCAAGCCGCGCGCGGCCGCCCGTGCCATTTTCGATGACCTTGGTCATCATATAGGTCAAAAGGCGGGCCGACTGTTCCGAGATAACACGTTCGCCGATGCCACCTGCTGCCCCGATCAACGGTTCTTCTTCGCCCTGAAGGCTGAGTTCGACAAGACCGTATGGCGTGACGGATGACCCGCCGTTCAGGATGCCCGCATAGGCGCCTGTCATTTCCAAGAGGGTGGACTCGGACGCGCCAAGCGCGAGGGCGGGGCCTGCGGCGAGGTCGCTTTGTATCCCGAAATCGGCGGCGACCTTGCGGACATTGTCGCGGCCCACGGCTTCGGACACCTTGACGGCAGGGATGTTGCGGCTTTCCGCCAAGGCTTGGGTCAGGGTGATCATGCCCTTGAATTTTTCATCGTAATTCTTGGGCGACCACGGGCCGGAGCCGGGGATGTTGATCGTATAGGGCGTATCTTCGACGTAATCTTCCGGCGACCAGCCAAGGTCGAGGGCGGCGGCATAGACAAAGGGTTTGAAGGCTGACCCCGTCTGACGCAGGGCCTGTGTGGCACGGTTGAAGCTGCCTGCGGCCTGTGTCTTGCGCCCGCCAACCATGGCGCGGACGGCCCCATCGGCGGACATGACCACGATGGCGGCCTGTGCGTTCGAGCCCTGTTTGATCTTTGTGTCAAAGATATAGGCGAGCGCCTCTTCGGATGCCCTTTGCAGCTGCTGGTCCAGCGTGGTGCGAATGATGACATCCTCGGTCGTCTGGGTGGTAAGGAAGGCGGGGGCGGTTTCCATCACCCAATCCGCAAAGAAACCGCCAGAGCGGGAGGCGGCGGCTTCGGACAGGCGGGCGGGGTTGGCGCGGGCTTCGGTTGCCTGATCGGCGGTGAGGTAGCCCTGTTCCTCCATCAGCCCGATGATGACATTGGCGCGGGCGCGGGCGCGATCCATGTTGTTCGTGGGGGCAAAATAAGACGGGGCTTTGAGAAGGCCTGCCAGCATTGCCGCCTCGGCGGCGTTCACTTCATTGGCGGATTTGCCGAAATAGCGCTGGGCGGCGGCTTCGAACCCGCGCGCGCCGGCCCCCAGATAGGCGCGGTTGAAGTAGATGGTGAGGATTTCCTCCTTGGAATACTTCAACTCCATCGCGATGGCGTAGGGGACTTCCTTGATCTTGCGCCACATGCTGCCACGGCGGCAGTCGGCTTCGTAATCGGCTTCGGATTTCCACTGGGTTTGATCATAGGGAACGCCGAGGCAGAGGAGTTTCGCCACCTGCTGGGTGATGGTGGAGCCGCCATTGCCCGAGAAGGGGCCGCGCCCTTCGGCGAGGTTGATGCGGATCGCGCTGGCGATGCCGCGGGGAGAGATGCCGAGATGCAGGTAAAAGCGGCGGTCTTCGGTGGCGACCACCGCATCATGCAGGAAGGGCGAGACGGTTTCGGCGGTGATCATGCCACCGAAGGTTTCGCCGCGCCATGCAAAGACCTTGTTTTCCCGATCGAGAAAGGTGACCGATCCGCGCGAGCGGGCATCGATCAGATCGGTGACCGGGGCCAGCTGGGCGTAGAAATAGAAGACGGCGGCGGCAAGGATCGTGCCCATGACAAAGCCGACGCGCCAGCCGATGCCCCAGATGATGCGCCATAGCAGGCCGAAAAGGCCAAAGAAGAAGCGCCCGATCGGGCCACGGCGGCGCGGTGGGCGGTTTGAGGGCGAAGTGCCGCGACCGGGCGGCTTGCCATTGCCCCCGGACCCGCCCTTTCGGGACCCGGAGGGCGTGCTGGACGCCGCCGGACGGGAGGCCGCCACGCGCCTGTCGGCCACGAGAGGGGCGCGGGGTCCGCGCCCGTTACCGGATACTGCCATGCCTTCTACTGCCCGTCTTTCGCGCGCTGGTTTTGATGCAGCATAGCCTGACCGCACGGGAATGTGGAGACAGCATCGTGTTTACGGATCGGCAACGATTCGCTTACGCGATCTGCCTATGATTTAATCAATCGCCGCCAAAAGTGCAAAAATTGTGCAAATTTGCCGGATTTACGCCCCGGTGATCCCCCCGGATTCCTTGTGCAGCTGCGGCATCGCCCTCCTTGATGCGGGCAAGGGTCCGGAACGGGCCCCCGCCAATGGAAGGGGAACGACGTGAAACTCATCATTGCAGCAATCAAGCCGTTCAAGCTGGAGGAGGTCCGCGAGGCGCTGACCACCATCGGCGTACGGGGCATGATGGTGACCGAGATCAAGGGCTTCGGCTCGCAGTCCGGGCACACCGAAATCTACCGTGGTGCCGAATATGCCGTGAACTTCGTGCCGAAGGTCCGGCTGGAGATCGTGGTGAGCGACAGCCTGGCAGACCAGGTCGTCGAGACGATCCGCACCACCGCGAAGACCGACAAGATCGGTGATGGAAAAATCTTCGTGCTGGATGTTCAGCACGCCGTCCGTGTCCGCACGGGCGAGACCAATGACGATGCGCTGTAAGAGCCGCAGGGAAGGGGAAACCGCAACCATGAAGCATTTTGCGAAACTTTCGGGTCTGGGCGCGCTGGGCGCTGCGGCCTTTGCCGCCCTGCCCGTATGGGCGCAGGAGGCGACCGAGGCGGCGGCCGAGGTTGTTGAAGAAGTCGTGCCCGTGATGGACAAGGGCGATGTCAGCTGGATGATGGTGTCCACCGTCCTCGTTCTGTTCATGACCATCCCGGGCCTTGCGCTGTTCTACGGCGGTCTCGTGCGGTCGAAGAACATGCTGTCGGTGCTGATGCAGACGACGATGATCGCCTGCGTCATGATGCTGGTCTGGGTGATCTACGGCTATTCCTTTGCCTTTGGCGGATCGACCAACCCGTTCTTTGGCGGCTTTGGCAAGCTGTTCCTGTCGGGCGTGACGGCGGATAGCATGGCGGCCACCTTCTCGGCCGGCTATGTGATCCCGGAATATCTGTTCATCGCCTTCCAGATGACCTTTGCGGCGATCACGCCCGCACTGATCATCGGGGCCTTTGCCGAGCGCGTGAAGTTCAGCGCGGTTCTGGTGTTCTCGGTCCTGTGGGGCACGCTGTCCTACTTCCCGATTGCCCATATGGTGTGGGATGCCAACGGCTATCTGTTCGCCAAGGGCGCCATCGACTTTGCGGGCGGCACCGTGGTGCATATCAATGCCGGTATCGCGGCGCTGGTGGGCTGCATCGTGATCGGCAAGCGCGTGGGCTACGGCAAGGACAACATGGCCCCGCATTCGATGGTGCTGACCATGGTTGGTGCATCGATGCTGTGGGTCGGCTGGTTCGGCTTCAACGTCGGGTCCAACCTTGAGGCCAATGGCGGCGCGACGCTGGCGATGATCAACACCTTCATCGCGACGGCTGCGGCGACGGTTGCTTGGGCCCTTATCGAGAGCATGCAGCGTGGCAAGGCGAGCATGCTGGGTGCTGCGTCGGGTATGGTTACGGGCCTTGTGGCCGTGACCCCGGCCTGTGGCGCGATCGGGCCGATGGGCGCGATCCTGCTGGGCGTTCTGGCGACCTTTGCGAGCTACTTCTTCGTGACCGTGGTCAAGCACAAGATGCAGTACGACGACAGCCTTGACGTCTTCGGCATCCATGGCGTGGCCGGGATCGTGGGCGCGGTGCTGACGGGTGTGTTCTCCGCGGCAGCCTTCGGCGGCGTGAAGGGCGACGACTATGCGATGATGGCGCAGCTTTGGGTGCAGATCGAAGGCGTGCTGATCACCATCGTCTGGTCGGGTGTGGTGTCCTTCGTTCTGTTCAAGGCGATCGACATGACCATGGGCCTGCGCGTCGACAATGACACGGAGCGTCAGGGTCTGGACCTCGCCTCGCATGGTGAACAGGCTTACCACAGCTAAGCTTTCGGTGGGGCCGCCTGAGGGTGGCCCCACATTTGGACGGCGTGCCGGGGTCCCTCCTCCCTTCCTCGGTGCGAAACTGAAACGGCCCGCGGGACACTCCCCCCGCGGGCCGTTTTTCTATTAGCGCATCGGCGGTTTGTAGCTGCCAAGAGCCTTGCCTGCGGCCTGCATGGCGGCCATCGCCTCGGCTGGTGTCATCAGCTTGACCGTGGACGAGGACGCGACGGTGCCAGAAGCGGCCACGGCCATGGCTCCAGCGGCCATCATCTGGTCGTCCGGGCCTTCGATGAGGCAGATGACATCATGTTGACCGAAGGCAAAGAACAGATGGTGAAGTTTTCCACCCAAGGATTCGATGAGTTTTCGCGCGGCGGCTTCGCGGTCGGACGGGGTGGCCACGAGTGCCTTCACGGCATCGGGAGTATAGGAAAGCTGATAGAGGTAGAACGACATGGATCTGGTCCCTCTGATTATGGAGGGAACGCTGTCTGCACTCTGCCCCTTGGATCGCAGTCAGCGCACCCTTTGGTTGCGCCGAAACAAAAAAACGCGCAGTCAGGGCAGTGGCTGCGCGTGCGAGGTTAGCACATATCGACAGCAGGGCGTTAGCGATCTATCGGCCCTGTTGCACATCGCTGTGCATCAGCCTGCGACCTGCGCGATGGCTGCGGCGAGGATCGGCACCGTACGGGCGTTGAGGCCTGCGATGTTGATGCGGCTATCGCCCACCATGTAGATGGCGTGATCTTCGCGGAGCGTGTTCACCTGCGCCTCGGTCAGGCCGAGACGGCTGAACATGCCGCGATGGCTGGCCACGAAATCGAAGCGGTCGGAATTGGTGGCCTTGCGAAGCTCATCGGCCAGCGATTGGCGGAGGGTGAGCATATTGAGGCGGACCTCTTCCAACTCGGCCATCCAGTCGGCCTTGAGGGCGGCATCTTCAAGGATCATCGTCACCAGACGCGCGCCGTGATCGGGCGGGAAGCTGAAATTCTGGCGGTTGAGGAAGTTGAGGTTGCCTTGCAGCACGCCTTTTCCTGCGGCCGCGCCGATGCCGATCAGGATGCCCGTGCGTTCGCGGTAGATGCCGAAATTCTTGGAGCACGAGGCGGCGATCAGCACTTCGGGGAAGGCGGCGGCGATTTTGCGGGTGGCGGCGGCATCCTCTGTTAGCCCATCGCCGAAGCCTTGATAGGCAAGATCGACAAGGGGGATGGCCCCGCGCTGGGCAAGAAGGGTGATGACCTGATCCCACTGCGCCCCATCAAGGTTGGCACCCGTGGGGTTATGGCAGCAGCCATGCAGGAGGACCACGTCGCCCGATTTGACCTTGGCGAGGTCTTCCATCAGCCCCACAAAATCAACCCCGCGCGTTGCGGCGTCGAAATAGCGGTATTCGGCCATGTTCATGCCGAGGAACTTGATGATCGAAGGGTGGTTCGGCCATGTCGGGTTGGAAATCCAGACTGTGGCCGTGGGCGTGGCAAGGCGGATCAGTTCCAGCGCCTGCCGGATCGCGCCCGTGCCGCCCGGCGTGGCGATGGAAGCGAGGCGGTCGGTTGGGACGGCATCCCCGAGGATCATCGCAGAGAGCGCGGCATTATAGGCCGGTTCCCCGGCAAGGCCTGTGTAGGTCTTGGTCGTCTCTGTCTCCCACAGTTTCTTTTCTGCCGCCTTTACGGCGCGCATGACGGGAGTGAGACCGGTGGCGTCTTTGTACACGCCTACGCCAAGGTCGATCTTGGTCGTGCGCGGGTCGTCGCGGAACATGGCGATGAGTTGCAGGATCTTGTCCTGCGGCTGCGCCTTCAGCTGGTCGAACATTGGTCTATCCCTTTTCCCCGAGACCTTTTTCAACAGGCAGGTCTTCGTACATGCCCCATTCGGACCATGAGCCATCATAGAGGCTATGGTTCCGATGGCCGATCCGTTCCAGCGCCAGCGACAGGATCGCCGCTGTGACGCCTGACCCGCAGGTCGTGATGGCGGGTTTGGTAAGGTCCACCCCCGCCGCCTCGAACGTGGCGCGCAAGGCGGGGACGGATTTCATGGTGCCATCCGCGTTCAGAAGCGTGGCGAAGGGCAGGTTCTTTGATCCAGGAATATGGCCTGCGCGCAGGCCGGGGCGAGGTTCGGGCGCCTCTCCGGCAAAGCGCGGGGCGGAGCGGGCGTCGATGATTTCCGCCTCGCGCAGTTTGGAGGTATGGGCCACCTGCGTGACGTCCTTGACCAGATGGTTCTGGCGGCTGACGGTCATGTGGCGGTCCTTGACGACGGGGGGAAGGTCTTCGACCTCGCGTCCTTCGGCGCGCCATTTGGGAAAGCCGCCATCAAGGACGGCGACATCGGTCTTGCCCATCAGACGGAAGGTCCACCAGACGCGCGCAGCGGAAAAGAGGCCCGCGCCATCGTAGATCACGACCTGATGACCGTCGCCCACGCCCATGGCGCGCATGCGGGACATGAATTTTTCCACCGGCGGGGCCATGTGGGGGAGGGCGGAGCGTTGATCCGAGATCTCGTCAATGTCGAAGAAGCGCGCGCCGGGGATATGGGCGGCATTGTATTCGGCCTTTGGGTCGCGGCCTGCGTCGGGCAGATACCACGAGGCATCGAGAATGCGCAGGTCCGGGTCGCGCAGATGCGCAGCGAGCCAGTCGGTCGAAACGAGTGTCTTGGTATCGTCGGTCACGGGTGGGCCTCCGGCCATGCGGTCTGGGGGCAAGTAGCGGGATCGGGCCTTTGTGGCAAGGGTGGCCGGGCGTGAGGGGCGATTTCTGACGCAGAAATCGCGCCGTTTTCTGCACGCAGAAAACGGGAGGAGGCGCGGCGATTGGGGTCCGATTTCTGTGCCAGAAATCGGCGCATTTTCCGCGTCGGAAAATGCTGTCCCGTCAGTCGCGCTTGGACATCTTCAGGAGGCGGGCCTTTTCACGATCCCAGTCGCGCTTGGCGCTGGTTTCGCGCTTGTCGGCCAGTTTCTTGCCCTTGGCGATGCCAAGCTTGACCTTCACGATGCCACGGTCGTTGAAATACATCTTCATCGGCACGATGGTCATGCCTTCGCGCGCAGTGGCATTCCAGAGACGCGACAGTTCCCTTTTGGAAACCAATAGCTTGCGGCGGCGGCGTTCTTCATGCCCCCAAGTCTTGGCTTGCAGGTAGGGGGCAATGTAGCTGTTGATCAGCCACAGCTCACCGCCTTCGACGGAAGCATAGCTTTCGCCGAGGTTCGATCCGCCTTGGCGGAGGCTTTTGACCTCGGACCCTTGGAGGATGATGCCCGCCTCCAGATCGCTTTCGATATGGTAGTCGAAGCGGGCGCGGCGATTTTCCGCGATGAGTTTGGAATTTGGGTCGGATTTCGTGGCCATGATCGTGTCGAGATAGGCGATGGGCGGCGCGGAGTCCAGTTCAGGCGCGGCGCGAGCGAGAGAGGGTGTAAAGACCTGAGGCCACGATCAGGGCCGAACCTGCCAGCGTGAGGGCATCAGGGCGCTCGTGGAAGACGAGGATGCCGAGGATCATCGCAAAGACGAGGCGCGTGTAGCGAAAGGGGGTGACGACGGACACCTCACCCGTACGCATGGCGATTGTGAGGGCGTTGTAGGCGAAAATGCCGAAGGCCGTCATGGCGGCAAGGAGGGCGAGGGCGGTGGGATCGGGCATCCGTGCGCCACCTGTGACGGCAAGGATGATGGCGCCTGCAAGGGCAAGCATGGCCATCCCGATGGTGCCAAGCTGGCGGTTCGACAGGGCCGGGGGAGCGGCGCGGGTGGCAAGATCGCGGCCCGCAAAGCCGAGCATCCCGGCCACGGTGACAAGGGACAGGAGGGTGAAACCTTCGACCCCAGGCTGCAGGATGAGAAGGACGCCTGCAAAGCCCACGCTGATCGCTGTCCAGCGCCGCCAGCCGACCTTTTCTCCGAAAAGGAGTGCCGCGCCCGCGACGACGACAAGGGGGGTGGCTTGCAAGATGGCAGCGGCGGTGGAGAGGGGGGTAAGCGCTACGGCGAGGGAGTAAAAAAGGCGGCCCGCCACTTCAAACGATGATCGGATGAGGAGGGGGCGCGAGAGAAGTGCCGGATGGAGCAGCGTTTCGCCGGCGCTTTTTGCCCGGATGCCGAAGAAGGCGGCCCCTGTCAGGCCAAAGATCAGCAGGGCCTGACCAAGGGGGATATGCGCGGTGACGGCTTTGAGGAACATATCCTCGACCGCGAAGCCCGCCATGGCGGCGACCATCCAGAGCGCCCCGCGCAGATTGGCGCTGCGCGGGGGCGTGGCGGTCACAGGATGCCTGCGTGTTCCATCGCGGCTTTGATGCGGGCCTTGGTGGCGTCGGTCAGGCCGACAAGGGGAAGGCGGACCTCTTCGGTGCAGCGTCCAAGGAGGGAGAGGCCGTATTTCGCCCCCGCAAGCCCCGGTTCAATGAAGATTGCCTCATGCAGGGGCATCAGGCGATCTTGGTATGCCAGTGCCTTGCGGTAGTCACCTGCCAGCGTGGCCTGCTGGAATTCGGCGCAGAGCTTCGGCGCGACATTGGCCGTGACCGAGATGCAGCCCGTCCCGCCATGGGCGTTGAAGCCGAGGGCCGTTGCATCCTCACCTGACAGCTGGATGAAGTCGGGGCCGCAGGAGGCGCGCTGCATCGAGACGCGCTCAATCTTGCCGGTCGCGTCCTTGACCCCGATGATGCGGGGAAGCTGTGCCAGTTTTCCCATGGTTTCGGGCGTCATATCGACAACAGATCGGCCGGGGATGTTGTAGATGATGATGGGAAGCGTGCAGCAGTCATGCAGCGCGGTGTAATGCGCGATCATGCCCGCTTGCGTGGGCTTGTTGTAATAGGGCGTCACGACGAGTGCGGCATCGGCGCCGACGCGTTCAGCATGCTGGATCAGGCGGATGCCTTCGACCGTGTTGTTTGATCCCGCGCCCGCGATCACCGGCACGCGGCCTGCGGCGAATTTCACCACCGCCTCGACCACGGCTTCGTGCTCTTCGTGGGAAAGCGTCGGGCTTTCGCCCGTGGTGCCGACCGGGACAAGGCCGGTAGAGCCCTGTTCGATCTGCCAATCGACAAGTTTCTTCAGCGTGTCCAGATCAAGTTCGCCGTTCTTGAACGGCGTTACCAAGGCGGGAATGGACCCTTGGATCATGGCACGCGTCTCCTGTTTCTGGGCGAGGGTGGCCCGGTTGCAAACGCGCCCTTCCTAGACCTGTGGCAAGGCCTTGCCAAGTGGGGCTGCGGATGACGTGCTTGTGGGTTGCGGGGGGCGGCGGGCTGCGGCAGACTCTGCGTTAAGGATCACAACCAAGACCAATGATGATCGGGCAGATGATGGCAAGGACGCGCCGCCTTGGGTGGTTTATTTCGGCATTTCTTTTGGTGTTGCCGGCAGGGGTGATTGCGGCCCCGGCGGATGCGCTGCGCGCGGGGCTGGACCGGGCGGCGGCGGGCGATTGGGCGGGTGCCGTGGCGGCGGCGCAGGGCGGCGGGCAGATTGCGGCGGACATCATCGAATGGCAACGGCTGCGCGCGGGCGAAGGGCGGCTGGGGGAATATGAGGCTTTCCTTGCGCGCCGCGCTGATTGGCCGGGGATGCCCCTGCTGAAGGAAAGGGGCGAGGAGGCGGTGGCGCGGTCTACCGATCCGAACCGTGTGCTGGCCTATTTCGGGAATGGAAAACCCGAGACAGCGGAAGGGTCCCTTGCGTTGATCAAGGCACTGCGGGCGCTGGGGCGGGCTGATGTGGCCGAGGCCGAGGCGTTTCGGGCCTGGACGGAACTGGCCTCTTCTGCCGAGGAAGAGGCTGAAATCCTTGGGCTTTATGGCGATGTGCTGAAAGTGGCGCATGAGGTGCGGCTGGATCGGCTTTTGTGGCAGAACCGGGTGTCCGAGGCGCGGCGGATGCTGCCGCGCGTGAGTGCGGGCTGGCAGGCGCTGGCGCAGGCGCGGATGGCGTTGCGGGCGGATGCCGATGGGGTGAATGCGTTGATCGACAAGGTTCCGGCGGCCCTGCAAGGCGATCCGGGGCTGGCCTATGAGCGGGCGGATTGGCGGTTCCGGCGCGACCGGGATGACGATGCGGCGGATTTGGTGATCGCGCAGTCGCAAAGTGCGGCGAGCCTTGGCGATCCGGCGGTCTGGGGGGATCGGCGCGGGGCGCTGGCGCGGGCCTTGTTGCGCGATGGCAAGCCGAAGGCCGCCTATCGAGTGGCATCCAGCCATTTCCTGACATCGGGTGGCGATTATGCCGATCTGGAGTTTCTGTCCGGGTTCATCGCGCTGCGAAAGCTGGGCGATGCCGAGACGGCGCTGCGGCACTTCCGCAATCTGCGGGAAGGGGTGGCGACGCCCATATCCGTTAGCCGCGCGCATTATTGGGCAGGTCGGGCGCTGCTGGCCTCTGGCGACCGGGCGGGCGGCACGGCAGAATTGCAAGAGGCGGCGCGGCATCATACGGCCTATTACGGCTTATTGGCGGCCGAGGCCTTGGGGCAATCCCTTGATCCGGCCTTGCTTTCTAATGCCCGGCCTGCGGATTGGCGGGGCGCGGGGTTTGCCTCTTCTTCCGTGCTGGAGGCGGCGATGCTGCTGTCGCGGGCGGGGGATAGGACGCTATCGAAGCGGTTCTTCCTGCATCTGGCCGAAAGCCTGAACGCGACAGAGATGGACCAGCTGGCCGATCTGGCCTTGCAGATGGATGAGCCGCATATCGCGGTGGTGATTGCCAAGCAGGCGGCAGAGCGGGGCGTGATCCTGCCGCGCGCCTATTTCCCGGTGCCGGGCTTCGTGCCGGGTGAGGGGATCGGGGTGAGCCGGGCGCTGGCCCTTGCCATTGCGCGGCGGGAGTCGGAGTTTGATCCGGCGGCGCGGTCGGCGGCGGATGCGCGGGGGTTGATGCAGGTTCTGCCGTCCACGGCGAAGCTGGTCGCGCCACGGGTTGGCCTTGTCTATGACGCGGGGCGGTTGAACGATCCGGCCTATAACGTTCGGATCGGGACGGGCTATCTGGCGGAATTGGTTGAACAATTCGGGCCATCCATCGCGCTTGTGGCATCGGGTTACAATGCCGGGCCGGGGCGGCCGAAACGGTGGAAGGACATGTTCGGCGATCCGCGCGATGCAGCGGTGGATGTGATCGACTGGGTTGAGATGATCCCGTTTACCGAGACGCGGACCTATGTGATGCGGGTGACGGAAAGCCTTGTGATCTATCGCGCGATCCTGCGCGGATCGGTGGGCCCGGTGAATGTGACGGGAGAGTTGCGGGGGTAAGGCGAGGAGTCTGTTCCCGACCCGATCTGTCGCCCATGGCGCAGACGGGACGGGCCATGTGATGCGCAGATTGCACAAATTTGTGACAGATCATGGCCACCCGATACCTTCCCCTTTTCCTGCGCCACAGCCCCACGCCAAGGGTGGAGAATTTCGCCCTTTTGGCGGGGATCGAGGCGACCGTACGCGGGACGCTGATTTCGGCGATGCCTTTGGTCGTCTATGAGGGGTTAGGCAGCGCTGAGGCCACATCGAGTGCCTATTTCTGGGCGGGGATCGTGGCCTTGGTCTGGGGTCTGCTGGTGCCGTGGTTCACGCGGCATGTGCCCCGGCGGTGGATGTATACCGCGGGCTGTCTGCTTTACCTTGTGGGGATGGCGCTGGCGGTGACGGGCACGGCGGTGACGGTGCCCCTTTCCCTGATGTGCCTTGCCAGCGCGACGGCGACGACCTTTGTCTGTTTCAATGCCTATGTCCTTGATTACATTGAACGCACCGATCTGGGGCGGAGCCAGTCAACCCAGATGGTCTATGCGGCGGGGCCTTGGGCCATCGGGCCGATGCTGGGGGTCTGGCTGCATGATTGGTGGGCACCTGCGCCCTTCCTTCTGGCGGGGTCGGTGGCGGTTCTACTGCTGGTGGTGTTCTGGGTCTTGCGCCTTGGGAATGGCAAGCAGATCCAGCGGGCGAAGGGGCCCGCGCTGAACCCGCTGGCCTATCTGGGGCGGTTCTTCCGCCAGCCCCGGCTGATCGCAGGGTGGATGTTTGCGGTGATGCGGTCCTGCGGGTGGTGGGTCTATGTCGTCTATCTGCCGATCTTCTGCATCGAGGCGGGGCTTGGCGGAAAGGTGGGGGGCGTGGCGCTGTCGATTTCGAACGCGCTTTTATTCATCTCTCCGCTCATGCTGCGCTATGTGCGGCGGACTTCGGTGCGGCGGTCGGTGCGGCTGGCCTTTGGCCTGTGCGGGCTGTGTTTCATGGCAAGCGCGACCTTTGCGCCTTTGCCTTGGGTGACCGTGGTGGCGATGATGGCGGCGTCGATCTTTCTGGTGCTGCTCGACGTGGTGGGGGGGCTGCCTTTCCTGATGGCGGTGAAGCCGTCGGAGCGGACGGAAATGTCGGCGGTTTATTCGAGTTTTCGGGATGTTAGCGGCATCGTGACGCCTGCCACGGCTTGGGTCGTTCTGGTGCCGTTCGGGGCGCCGCTGGCGGCGTTTTTCGCCGTCACGGGGGTTGGAATGATCGGGGCCTTTACCGTGGCGTCTCGGTTGCATCCGCGGTTGGGGACAGTCCGTCCGTCCCATGGGCGGCCCTTTGCGGGCGAGTGACAGGGGCGAGTGACAGGGGCGAAATCTGGTGCAGATTTCGCGGCGATTTTTGCGCGCAAAAATCGGGTGGAGCGCGATGGGTCTGGACCCGTTTTCTGCGTGCAGAAAACGTATTCGTTAAGGCGCGGTTAAGGCTGCGGTCGGTCCTTGGCACGAAAAAACGCGGGCCGGGGGGCCGGTCCGCGTTTCTTCCACCACCCTGACAGGGCTTGGTTAATCAATCCAGAAGGCGACGGGCGATGACCTGCGCCTGAATTTCCGCCGCACCTTCGAAGATGTTCAGAATGCGCGCGTCGCAAAGGATGCGGCTGATCTGATATTCCAGTGCGAAGCCGTTGCCGCCATGGATTTGCAGCGCGTTGTCGGCGCTGGCCCATGCGACGCGGGCACCCAGAAGCTTGGCCATGCCGGCCTCCAGATCGCAGCGCTTGTCATGGTCTTTCTGCCAAGCCGAAAAATAGGTGAGCTGGCGGGCCACCATGATTTCCACCGCCATCATGGCAAGCTTGCCCGCCACACGGGGGAATTCGATCAGGGACTTGCCGAATTGCTTGCGGTCTTCGGCGTATTTCATGCCGACTTCCAGCGCGGACTGCGCGACGCCCACGGCACGGGCGGCGGTCTGGATGCGGGCGGATTCGAAGGTCTGCATCAACTGCTTGAACCCCTGCCCTTCGACACCGCCGAGAAGGTTTTCGCCCTTCACGCGGAAATCGTCGAAGTTGACGGTGTATTCCTTCATGCCGCGATAGCCCAAGACCTCAATCTCGCCGCCTGACAAGCCCTTGTCGACAAAGGGGGTTTCGTCGGTGCCGGGGGTCTTTTCGGCGAGGAACATGGACAGACCGCGATAATCGGTGGTGCCCTCGATGGTGCGGGCGAGGACCGTCATCACATGGGTGCGGGCGGCGTGGGTGATCCATGTCTTGTTGCCGTTGACCACCCAATCGTCGCCATCGCGCCGCGCGCGGGTGCGCAGGCTGCCAAGGTCGGAGCCCGTATTCGGTTCGGTGAAGACGGCGGTGGGCAGGATTTCACCAGAGGCGAGTTTCGGCAGCCATTTGGCCTTTTGGTCGGGCGTGCCGCCGCAGAGGATCAGTTCGGCCGCGATTTCGGAGCGGGTGCCGAGGGAGCCCACGCCGATATAGCCGCGCGAGAGTTCTTCGGAGACCACGACCATAGAGGCCTTGGAAAGGCCGAAGCCGCCGAATTCTTCGGGGATGGTCAGGCCGAAGACGCCCATTTCGGCAAGGGAATCAATGATCTCCATCGGGATCAGTTCGTCCTTCAGGTGCCATTCATGGGCATGGGGGACGACCTTTTCATCGGCGAAGCGGCGGAACTGGTCGCGGATCATTTCCAGTTCTTCGTCCAGCCCCGTCGCGCCGAACGTGGCGCGGCCGTGATTGTCGCGCATGAGGGCGACAAGGCGGGTGCGGGCGGCGGCGGTGTTGCCTCGGGCCATGAGGGTGGCCGCCGCCGCGCCGGGCTGGGCCGGGGAAAGGCCGAGGTCCTGCAAGCGCGCGACCTCTCCCTGGCTCATGGGAATGCCGCCGTGGATCTGGTTGAGATATTCGCCATAGGCGATCTGGAGGAGAAGCGCCTCCATTTCCGAGAATTGGCCAGCGGTTTCAAGGCGCTGTGCCCAAGCCTGCATCTGGCGCAGGGATTCGGTATAGGTGGCAAGCCATGCCAGCGCATGGGCGGCATATTGATGGTCTTCGAGCGCCTGAGACGAGACTTTGCCCGCGACAGTGACCATGCCACGCAGGTTTTCGCGGGCCTGATCGAAGAGCGCCTCCACCTCGGGCAGGGATTCGGCGGTGAGGCCGAGGAGATCGGCGAGGAGGGGCGAGGCGGTCATGGGTTGGCCATCGTGCGGCATGGTGGGCACCTTCCGGACATCATTCTGCGGTTGCGAGAGAGGTAGGCTTTTTGCAGTCGCAGAGCAACTTAATTTCGCGCAGAAAAGATCAAGTGAAGGAAAATGTCGCAGCGGAATTTTGTTGGGCGGGGGCATGGTTTTTTTGTTTGCCGTGGCGGGATTGGGGCAAGTGATTGCGGGCGCTGGATTAATTGGCGGTTTCGGGCTGCAACGGCTGTGCCCTGTTTTGTGCCGGGTTTTGTGCAGCATTCTGTGGGCACGCAGCGCGCGGTGATCAGGCGTTAACCTAAGCGTGCTGTTGCGGCATTGGGGGTGAGTCGGGGCCGGGAGGGGCTTGGCATCGCGCCGGGGGCGAGGCATGGTCGCGGCGCGCAAGCGGGGGGGCGGCATGGATTGGGCGATGGCGGGGCTGGAGCCTGCCGCCTTTTGGGCGGCACTGGCGGTGACGCTGTTTGCCGGGTTTGTAAAGGGGGCGGTGGGCTTTGCCATGCCCTTGATCATGGTGTCGGCCTTCAGTGCCTTTCTGCCACCGGAGATGGCGGTGGCGGGGCTGATCCTGCCGACGCTGGTGACAAACCTCTTTCAGGCGACGCGGCAGGGGTTGGCGGCGGCATGGGGGTCGGTGAAGACCTATCGCCGGTTCCTGATCGGCACGGTGGTGTTCATCCTGATCTCGGCCCCGTTCCTGACGGTGATCCCGCGGGTGGCCTATCTTCTGGTTCTGGGTGTGCCGGTGACGGCCTTTGCGGCGGCGCAGCTGATGGGGGTGCCGCTGGCGCTGCCCCTGCGGCATCGGGCGCGGGCGGAATGGGGGCTGGGGATCGTTGGCGGGCTGTTTGGCGGGGTGTCGGGGATCTGGGGGCCGCCGCTTTTGGTTTATCTGTTGTCCATCAAGGCCGAGAAGGCCGAGATGGTGCGGGTGCAGGGCGTGGTCTTTCTGATCGGGGCGGTGGCCTTGTTGGCGGCGCATCTGCGGACGGGGGTTGCGGATGGCGCGAGCCTTGGGTTTTCGGCGGCGCTGGTGATGCCGGCGATGGCGGGGATGATGCTGGGATATCGGGTGCAGGACCGGCTGGATCAGGCGCGTTTCCGGCGCTGGACCCAAGGGTTGCTGGTGCTGACCGGGCTTAATCTGGTGCGTCAGGCGGTGATGTAGGGGGGGGAGAACCCCACCCTACCCATCGGGCATTGCGGTAGGGTGGGGTTCTCCCCCTCCCTGACCCTTAGCCGATCG
Organism: Fuscovulum ytuae; assembly: GCF_029953595.1. NCBI lineage: Bacteria > Pseudomonadati > Pseudomonadota > Alphaproteobacteria > Rhodobacterales > Paracoccaceae > Fuscovulum > Fuscovulum ytuae. Next base: position 3,208,076 of record NZ_CP124535.1, read on the forward strand.
CGGCGGCCTTTACGTCTTCGTCGATGAAGGGGACGTATTGTTCGAAGTTCTTCGAGAACATTTCGACCAGTTTCTTGGCCTGCGCGTCATAGGCGGCCTTGTCGGCCCAAGTGTTGCGCGGGTCGAGAAGGCCCGTGTCCACGCCCGGCACGGCGACCGGCACGTCGAAGCCGAAATTCGGGTCGCGGCGGAATTCCACCGCAGCGAGCGAGCCGTCGAGTGCCGCAGACAGAAGCGCGCGGGTGGCCTTGATCGGCATCCGCTTGCCCGTGCCATAGGCGCCGCCGGTCCAGCCGGTGTTCACCAGCCAGCAATTGGCGCCGTGCTTGGCGATCTTGGCTTGCAGGAGCTTGCCATAGACCTCGGGGCGGCGCGGCATGAAGGGCGCACCGAAGCAGGTGGAGAAGGTGGGTTGCGGTTCGGTCACGCCGCGTTCGGTTCCGGCCACCTTGGCGGTGAAGCCCGACAGGAAGTGATACATGGCCTGCGCGGGCGTCAACCGCGAGATGGGCGGCAGGACGCCGAAGGCATCGCAGGTGAGCATGATGATGTTCTTCGGATGCCCGCCGAGGCCCGTGTTGGAGGCGTTCGAGATGAAGTCCAGCGGATAGGCGCAGCGGGTGTTGGCCGTCAGGCTGTCATCGGCGAAGTCGAGTTCCAGCGTTTCGGGATCGTAGACCATGTTTTCCACCACGGTCGAGAAGTGGTGGGTGGTGGCATAGATCTCGGGCTCTGCCTCGGGGTCGAGGTTGATGGTCTTGGCGTAGCAGCCGCCTTCGAAGTTGAAGGAGCCGCGGTCGGACCAGCCATGTTCGTCGTCGCCGATCAATATGCGGTCGGGCGCGGCGGAGAGCGTGGTCTTGCCGGTGCCGGAGAGGCCGAAGAAGACGGCGGTATCGACCGGGTTGCCGATGGCGTGGTTGGCCGAGCAATGCATCGGCATCACGCCCTTTTCGGGCAGGATGTAGTTGAGGAGCGTGAAGACTGATTTCTTGTTTTCGCCGGCATAGGCGGTGTTGGCGATCAGGATCAGCTTCTTGTCGAAGTGGAAGGCAATCACGGTTTCGCTGCGGCAGCCATGGCGCGCGGGATCGGCCTTGAAGCTGGGGCAGTTGATGATGGTCCATTCAGGAACGAACTGATCCAGTTCCGTACGTTCCGGGCGCCGCAGGAGATGGCGGATGAAGAGGCCATGCCAGGCAAGTTCCGTCACCACGCGCACGTCAAGGCGGTGGACGGGGTCAGCCCCGGCATAAAGGTCTTGGACGAAATAATCGCGGCCCTGCATATGGGCGAGCATGTCAGCGTGGAGCTGGTCGAAGCCTTCGGGCGGCATCGCGGCGTTGTTGTCCCACCAGATGGTGTTTTCGACGGAAGGCGTGCGGACGACGTGTTTGTCCTTGGGCGAGCGACCGGTGAACTGGCCGGTGGAGACGAGGAAGGCGCCGCCTTTGCCGAGGCGGCCTTCGCCACGCTTTACCGCCTCTTCGACGAGGCTGTGTTCGAGGAAGTTGTAATAGACGTTCCCAAGACCTGTGATGCCTTGATGTGCCAATTCCTGCGCGGGGTTCACGCGACCGTTCGTCATACTGCAAGCTCCTCCGCCGGGGGCGCGCCCGGCCTTGTCGGTTCCCGAAATTGCCAACCCGGGCCAAGGGGTTGGATGCCACCGCCCGGGCCAAGGGGAGGGGACATGACTGGCCTATACCACGTCGCTCGCGGTTGGGAACAGGTCGGTTCCGTTTCGTTAGCGCAACCACCGAAGGTTTAGCGCAACCATTCGTTCAGGTTGTGCAAATGGGTGGCAAATCCGCCAGTCTGTGGGTTTTCCGCGACGGTTTGGCCCAGCAAATGCCTCGATTCGCACATATCGGTTGATTCCCGGCAGCGGAAAAATGATCATGCCCGGCAAAACAAAAGTCTTCGTGACAGTAGTACGGGCAGCAAGGGATAACCATTATGGCAAGGATTGCACTTGTCGACGATGACAGGAACATCCTGACTTCGGTCGCAATGACGCTGGAAGCCGAAGGGTTCGAGGTCGAAACCTACAATGACGGGCAATCGGCGCTGGACGCCTTTAACCGGCGGCTGCCGGATATGGCCGTGCTTGACATAAAGATGCCGCGGATGGACGGGATGGACCTGTTGCAGCGTCTGCGTCAGAAGACGACGATGCCGGTGATCTTTCTCACCTCGAAAGATGATGAGATCGACGAGGTTCTGGGTCTGCGCATGGGCGCGGATGACTATGTGAAGAAGCCCTTCAGCCAGCGCCTGCTGGTGGAGCGTATCCGGGCGCTGCTGCGGCGGCAGGACGCCATCGCCACGGGTGAGGTGGCGACAACGGAAGAGACAAAGATCATGGAGCGGGGCAACCTGCGCATGGACCCGCTGCGCCATTCGGTGACGTGGAAGGGCATGGATGTCGCGCTGACGGTGACGGAGTTCATGCTGTTGCAAGCGCTGGCCCAGCGACCGGGTTTCGTGAAGAGCCGGGATCAGTTGATGGACGTGGCCTATGATGATCAGGTCTATGTGGATGACCGGACCATCGACAGCCACATCAAGCGTCTGCGGAAGAAAATGCGTGCGGTGGATGAAAACTTTTCGGCCATCGAGACGTTGTATGGAATCGGCTATCGTTACAACGAAGAGTAAATGACCGCAGCGCCACGCATCGGGAAAGAGGGACGGCGGGACCGTTCGGATGATGTCGTCCTCGGCGAGGACTGGACATCCGGGGATGGTTTGGTCGATCCCGCGCTGCGGGCGAGCCGGGATCGGCGCGGTGTCGTGTCGTTGAACCGGTCGCCTTTGGCGCGGAAGATCATCCTGTTCAATTTGCTGGCGCTTTTGGTGTTGGCGGGTGGGGTGCTGTTCCTTAATCCCTTCCGCGAAAGCCTTGTGGCGCTGCGGCAGGATGCGATCATTGCCGAGACGCTGCTGGTTTCGGATGTGTTCGAAGCGGTGGCCGCCGAGGCGGAGGGTCCGCTGGATGCCATGCGGGCCGGGCGCGTTCTGGAGACGGTGCAGGTGGGCCCGGGCGGCGAGGCCTTTGTCATGCTGCCCGATGGCACGCTTGCTGGGCGCAAGGTCGGGCAGGAACGCATTCAGGGTGAGGTGCAGGTGCGCCCGACGCCCATCGTGGATGCGCTGACGGCGGCATGGAACGGGGTGGCGGGGCTATTGAAGCGCGCAACGCCCGAGGCGGAGGCGGTGAATCGTCTTACCCTTGCGCAGGCGCTGTTTTCCGGCGCGCTGAAGGGCGAGGGCGTGCAGGTGGCGGGCCGGTCGCCGGATGGTGGGCGGCTTTTTGCCGTGGCCGAGCCGGTGTTCCGCAATGGGCAAGTGGTGGCTGTGGTCATCATGACCGCCGATCAGGGCCCGATTGAGCAATTGGCGCGGGCCGAGCGTGAGCAGGTGCTGCTGATCTTTATCGCATCCTTGATGGTGTCTTTCGGGTTGAGCCTGATGCTGGCCTCGACCATCGCGAACCCGTTGTCAGACCTTGCGGCGGCGGCGGAATTGGGCCGCGACCGGGACGCGCGCAAGATGGCGCCCGGACGGGTGCGCATCCCTGATCTTGCGGCGCGGCCGGATGAGATCGGGCGGCTTTCTGTGGCGATGCGGGGTATGGTGGCGGCGCTGTATGATCGGATCGATGCGAATGAACAATTCGCGGCCGATGTGGCGCATGAGATCAAGAACCCGCTGGCAAGCCTGCGGTCGGCGGTTGGCACGATGCGGCTGGCCAAGCGCGATGACCAGAAGGAAAAGCTGCTGGACGTGATCGAGCATGACGTGCGCCGGTTGGACCGTCTGGTGAGCGACATTTCCAACGCCTCGCGGCTGGACAGCGAATTGGTGAAGGAGGAGGAGGAGGAGTTCAACCTTGTCCGCACCCTGACCAATCTGTCGGAATATCTGGGTCAGCAGGCGCAGGAGAAGGGGGTGGAGTTCATCACCGACTTCCCCAGCGAGCCGATCCTGATCCGGGGGCTGGAGGCGCGGTTGGCGCAGGTCTTCGTGAACCTGATCACCAATGCGATCAGTTTCTGCGAAGATGGCGATGCGGTGCGCATCTGGGCGCGGCGGCGTGAGAACCGGGTTCTGATCGTGGTCGAGGATACCGGGCCGGGCATTCCCGAACAGGCGCTGACAAAGGTGTTCAAGCGGTTCTACAGCGAACGCCCGCAGGTCCAGTTTGGCGAACATTCGGGCTTGGGACTGGCGATTTCCAAGCAGATCGTCGAGGCGCATGGCGGGGTGATCTGGGCCGAGAACATCCGCCCGACCCATGCCGATGTCACCTCTGACCCGCTGGGCGCGCGGTTCGTGGTCGGTCTGCCGGTGTGACGGCAGAGGTGACGCTGCACGCGACTTGTGTCGCGGTGGAGGGTCGCGGGGTGTTGATCACGGGGCCGTCAGGCAGCGGCAAATCCGGTCTTGCGCTGTCCCTTATGGCGCTGGGCGCGCGGCTGGTGGCGGATGACCAAGTGACGCTTTCCGTTACAGAAGGGGCGCTCTGGGCCGCCTGCCCGCCCACGATCCGGGGAATGATCGAGGCGCGGGGGATTGGCCTTCTGGCGGCGGACCCGGTGGACGCGGCGGAGGTGGTTTTGGTGGTCGATCTGGGGACGCCCGAGACGGAGCGGTTGCCGCCGCGACGTGAGGTTTCCTACCTCGGACGGACAGTAGCCCTTGTGCGAAGGATCGAAGGGCCCCATTTCCCGGCAGCGGTGCTGCACTATGTCAGGGCAGGGCGCAAAGAGTGACGGAAAGTCCCGCGATGCAGGACGACTTACAGGCGATGGGGCACCGGCTTTTGCTGGTCACCGGTCCTTCGGGGGCAGGGCGCAGCACGTCGATCGACGCGCTGGAGGATCTTGGCTATGAGGTGATCGACAACCTGCCCCTGCGGCTTGTGCCGCGTCTGATCGAGGGCGCGCCGCTGGAGCGGCCCATCGCGTTGGGCCTTGATGTGCGCAACCGGGATTTCAATGTCACCGCCTTGATCGAGTTGATCGACACTTTGACGCGCGACCCGAGGGTGGCGTTGCAAGTGTTGTATGTGGACTGTGCGCCGTCGGAACTGATCCGGCGCTATAGCCAGACGCGGCGGCGGCATCCCTTGGCCCCGGCGGAAACGCCCGCCGAAGGGATCGCGCGTGAGATCGACCTTTTGGCCCCGATCCGGGTGCGGGCGGATCACCTGATCGACACGACGGAGATGAGCCCGCATGACTTGAAGGCAGAGCTTGCGCAATGGTTCGGGCAGTCTGTGGCGTCGCGGATGGCGGTGTCCTTGCAGAGCTTTAGCTATAAGCGTGGGCTGCCGCGGGGCGTGGATATGGTGTTTGACTGCCGGTTTCTGCGGAACCCCTATTGGGAGGCCGCTTTGCGCGATCTGGACGGGCGTGATGCGGCGGTGGTGGCGCATGTGGCGGATGACCCGCGCTTTGCGGAATTCTTTGAAAGAGTGAGCGGGTTGGTGCAATTCCTGCTTCCGGCATCGGTTGCCGAGGGCAAGGCGCATCTGTCCATCGGCTTTGGCTGCACAGGCGGGCAACATCGCAGCGTGGCGGTGGCCGAAATGCTTGGCAAGGCGCTTGCAGAGGCGGGTTGGGCGGTGTCAAAACGGCACCGGGAACTGGAACGCAGGGCGGCGGTGACGCCGGGTGCTGCGGGCACGGGAATGGGCGGGGTGACGGGCGCGTGATCGGTATCGTGATCGTGGCACATGGCGGGCTGGCGCGGGAATATCTTTCCGCGGTCGAGCATGTCGTGGGCAAGCAGGATGCGATGCGGGCCATCGCCATCGAGGATGACCATGACCGCAAGGCCAAGCAGGCCGAGATCTGTGCCGCCGCCGATGCGGTGGATACGGGCGCGGGCGTGGTGGTGGTGACGGATATGTTCGGGGGATCGCCGTCGAACCTATCGCTCATGGCCTGTATCGGGGCGGATCGGCGCATCGTCTATGGGGCGAACCTGCCGATGCTGATCAAGCTGGCAAAGTCGCGCGATTTGACGGTGCCGGAGGCTGTGGCCGCCGCGCTTGACGCCGGGCGGAAGTATATCAACAGTCTGGACCTTGGCGGTGGGGCGTGAGCTGGGGATCATGACGGCACGGGTGTTTCGGATCATCAATGAAAAGGGGCTGCATGCGCGCGCCTCGGCCAAATTCGTGGAAGTGGTCGAAGGGCATGATGCGCAGGCGCAGGTGACAAAGGACGGGATGACCGTGTCGGGGGATTCGATCATGGGTCTTCTGATGTTGGCCGCGTCGCGCGGGACAGAGATCGCGGTGGCGACAAGCGGCGCAGAGGCGGAGAAGCTTGCCGATGCGCTGGAGGCGCTGGTTGCAAACCGCTTCGGTGAAGACTACTGAGGCGCGTCAGACCCAATAGGCAGATCCCGCGTGACCGATACGTCGCAAAGCGAAGAGGTGCGCACCCTTGAGGTGAGCGAGGACGAGCTGGCCCGGCGGCGGGCGGCGCGGGCCGAGCGGCCCTATGACATGCGGCGGCTGTCCTATGCGGGGACGTTTAAGAACCCGTTCAAGGCGAACACGATCCGCACCATCGAATGGTTGACGGCGAAGGTCACGCTCTTGCGGTTGATCCGGGATTTCGAGCGGACGGGAGCGCCGCAGGGTGCGCCTTTCTGGCCCAAGGCGATCCGTCAGATGGGGATAACGATCCAGACGCCGCCCGAAGAGATTGCCCTTATCCCGAAGACGGGGCCACTGGTGGTGGTGTCGAACCATCCGTCGGGGTTGGTCGATGGGATGGTGTTGGCCGAGATGGTCAATCGTGTGCGGTCGGATTTCAAGATCCTGACGCGGTCCTTGCTGACGGGGATACCGGAGGTCGAGGAATTCATGATCCCGGTGCCTTTTCCGCATGAGGATAATGCGCGGGAACTGGGCCTGCAGATGCGGGACGAGACGATGAAGCACCTGAAGGCGGGCGGGGTGATCATCCTGTTCCCCGCTGGCAAGGTGGCGATGAGCGAGGGCTGGTGGGGGCCAGCTGTGGAGGCGGAGTGGAACGTCTTCACCCATAAGATCGTGCGGTCATCGGGGGCGACGATCCTGCCGGTATTCTTCCCCGGCCAGAATTCGCGTGCGTTCCAGATTGCCAACCAGATCAGCGACACGCTGCGGCAGGGTCTGCTGCTGTATGAGATCAAGCGTTGTTTGTTCAAGCCGACACGGCCCGTGATCGGCCCGCCGATCCCGGCGACGGAATTGAAAAACTGGGAGGGGAACCCGCGAGGGTTTCTGGCCTGGCTGAGGGAATATACGCTTTCACTGAAAGGGTAGGGCGGGGTTTCCCGTCTCTTGAGGCGGCGGCGATTTCTGACGCAGAAATCGCGTCGGAATTTGACGCAAATTCCGGGTGGGCGACCGCTGGTCGCCTATTTGCGGGACGGTGGGGCCGATTTCTGCGTCAGAAATCGGTGCGGAAACTGCGTCAGTTTCCGCGATTTCAGCGTGTTGGGACGGGGGTTTCACCGCGATAGTCGTAAAAACCGCGCTGGGTTTTTCGGCCGAGCCAGCCTGCCTCGACATATTTTGTCAGAAGCGGGCAGGGCCGATATTTCGTATCCGCCAGACCGTCATGCAGCACGTTCATGATGGCAAGGCAGGTGTCCAGGCCGATGAAATCGGCCAGCTCTAGCGGCCCCATCGGGTGGTTCGCGCCGAGTTTGAGCGATTCGTCGATGGATTTCACGTTCCCGACGCCTTCGTAAAGCGTGTAGACGGCCTCGTTGATCATCGGCATCAGGATGCGGTTGACGATAAAGGCCGGGAAATCTTCGGCACTGGCGGCGGTTTTGCCGAGTTTCTTCACCACCTCATGCAGACTATCCCATGTGTCCTGATCGGTGGCGATACCGCGGATCAGTTCGACCAGCTGCATCACGGGGACGGGGTTCATGAAGTGGAAGCCCATGAATTTTTCGGGCCGATCCGTGCGCGAGGCAAGCCGCGTGATGGAGATTGACGAGGTGTTGGAGGTCAGGATGGTCGAGGGTTTGAGATGGGGCAGCAAATCCTCGAAAATCGCCTGTTTGACGGTTTCGCGTTCGGTCGCGGCTTCGATGATGAGGTCGGTGGGGCCGACATCGGCAAGGCGCAGCGTGGTGCGGATGCGGCCTTGCGCGGCGGCCTTTTCTTCGGCGGTGATCTTGCCACGCGCGACTTGGCGGTCGAGGTTTTTCTCGATCGTGGCAAGCGCCTTGTCGATGCTGGCTTGGCTGATATCGGTCAGGAGCACGTCATAGCCCGCAAGGGCGAAGACATGGGCGATGCCATTGCCCATCTGGCCTGCGCCGACGACGCCTACGCTGCGGATTTCTGCCATGCCACCCACTCCTTCATTCGCGCCCGAACCTTATGCATCGGCGCGGGGGGCGCGCAAGCGGTGGTGGGCCGAATGCGGAAATCTTTAGCTGAATTGCGAGTTTAACCCCCCGTTCATGCCTTTGCGGCAAGGCTGTTGGTGGGTGAATTCATGTGGGGTGGGCTATGGCCTATGATTATGCGGGCGAGGGGTCGCTCGACTACATGCCCTGTCGTTATGGGCGGTCTCGGTTGTTGTTCCGGGGGCCGCGGCGCGATCTTTCGGGGCGGTTCGTTGCGGTTCTGGGCGGGATTGAGGCTTATGGGCGATATATCCCAAAGCCCTATCCGGCTTTGGTTGAGGCGGGGTTGGGGGCAAAGGTGTTGAACCTTGGCTGTCCCAATGCCGGGCCGGATGCGTGGCTGGGCGATCCTTCGATGATGGATGTTGTGGCGCGGGCCGAGGTGGTGGTGGTGCAGGTGCCGGGGGCGGCGGATCTGTCGAACCGGTTCTACACGGTGCATCCGCGCCGGAACGACCGGTTTTTGCGCGCGTCACCCCTGTTGCAAACGATCTATCGGGGGGTGGATTTCACCGATTTCAACTTTACCCGCCACATGCTGCGGTCCCTTTTTGATGCCGATCCGGCGCGGTTCGCGCTGGTGGCGCAAGAGTTGCGGGCGTCTTGGTTGGCACGCATGGCGGCGTTGTTGGCGGCGATCCCGGGGCGAAAGGTCCTGCTGTGGATGGGGGAGAGGCCGCCGGGGCCACGGCGGGATGCGCCTTTCGGCGAGCCGGTGCTTGTGGATGCGCCGATGATGGCAGAGGTGGCGGCACGGGCTGATGTGGTGGTGACGGCGGTGCCAAGCGATGCCGCGCGGGCGCAGGGGACGGAGGGAATGGTCTTTCCGGCCTTGGCGGAGCCGGCGGCGCGGGGGTTGCCGGGATTGGCCGCGCATGAGGAGGTGGCGGCGGCGCTGATCCCGGTGCTGCGGGGGGTGATGTGAAAAGGGCGCGGGTTTCCCCGCGCCCCCTCGTTCCGTGATCCTGAAGGGATCAGAGTTTTTCGATCATTTCCGGCACAGCGGTGAAGAGGTCGGCCACGAGGCCGTAATCGGCCACTTGGAAGATCGGGGCCTCTTCGTCCTTGTTGATCGCGACGATGACCTTGCTGTCTTTCATGCCTGCAAGGTGCTGGATCGCGCCAGAGATGCCCACAGCGACATAGAGCGTGGGGGCGACGACCTTGCCGGTCTGGCCCACCTGCCAGTCGTTCGGGGCATAGCCCGAGTCGACGGCGGCGCGGGAGGCACCAACGGCGGCGCCGAGCTTGTCGGCCAGTTTCTCAATCAATGCGAAGTCGGCTTGGGAGCCAACGCCACGACCACCAGAGACGACGATGCCAGCCGAGGTGAGTTCCGGGCGGTCAGACGCGGCGACCTTGTCTTCGACCCAAGACGACAGCGAACCGTCGGCGGCGACAGCGACCTTTTCAACGGCGGCGCTGCCCGTGCTGGCGGCGGCGTTGAAGGAGGCGGTGCGAACGGTGAGGACCTTTTTGCCGTCCGAGGATTTCACCGTCTGGATCGCGTTGCCCGCATAGATCGGGCGTTCGAAAGTGTCGGCGTCCACGACAGCGGTCACGTCCGAGATCACCATCACGTCCAGCAGAGCGGCAGCGCGCGGCAGGACGTTCTTGGAGAAGGCGGTCGCGGCGGCGGCGATGTGGCTGTAATTGCCAGCCAGCGAGACGATCAGGGCGGCGGTCGCCTCGGCCATCCCATGGTCATAGGCGGCGTCATCGGCGTGAAGGACCTTGGAGGCACCGTCGAGCTTTGCCGCCTCGGCCGCCGCAGTTGCGGAGGTGCCTGCGACGAGGATGTGAACCTCGCCCAGAGCGTTCACGGCGGAGAGGGCCTTGGCGACGGCGTCGGTGGCCAGTTGGCCATCATTCACATCGGCGAGAAGAAGAACGGCCATCTTAGATCACCCCTGCTTCGTCTTTGAGTTTCGCGATGAGTTCCTCGATCGAACCCACTTTCACGCCTGCCTTGCGGCCTGCCGGTTCCACGCTTTTCACCACGGAGAGGCGGGGGGCGACGTCCACGCCATAATCGGCGGGGGTCTTGGTGGCCAAGGGTTTGGTCTTGGCCTTCATGATGTTCGGGAGCGATGCATAGCGCGGTTCGTTCAGGCGCAGATCGACCGAGATGATGGTCGGCAGCTTGACGGCAATGGTTTGGAGGCCGCCATCGACTTCGCGCGTCACCTTGGCGGTATCGCCTTCGATGGCGACTTCCGACGCGAAGGTGGCCTGCGACCAGCCCAAGAGGGCCGAAAGCATCTGGCCTGTGGCGTTCATGTCATTGTCGATCGCCTGCTTGCCGCAGAGGACGAGGCCGGGGCCTTCTTCCTTGACCACACCAGCCAGCAGCTTTGCCACGGCCAGCGGTTCGATATCGGTATGCACATCGGCGGCGGCTTCGATCAGGATGGCGCGGTCGGCACCCATGGCGAGCGCGGTGCGCAGGGTTTCCTGCGACTGCTTCACGCCGATGGAAACGACGACGACTTCGGTCGCGATGCCCTTTTCCTTGAGCCGGATCGCCTCTTCGACGGCAATCTCGTCAAAGGGGTTCATCGACATCTTGACGTTGGCGAGATCGACGCCGGAACCATCCGCCTTTACGCGGACCTTCACGTTGTAGTCGATCACACGTTTGACAGGCACCAAGACCTTCATCGCGCATCTCCTTATTGCGGTCCGACGGGCGGACCTCACCCAAGCTCTCGGTCAGGTAGTTAGACCGTATGACCCGACAGCAACAGACCAAATACGACAGGTCCGCGCGTCGAGACGTCGCGTTTTTCTGGCGGGATCAGCCTTCGCGGGTCAGGCCGGGCACCCAGAGGACGTCGGCGCGGCCATCGTCATTGGCGATGCGGCCTGCGACGAAGAACCAGTCGGACAGGCGGTTGAGGTATTTCACCGCCTCAGGGTTGACCGATTCCATGGTGGCGAGTTCGACCGTCAGGCGTTCGGCGCGGCGGCAGACGGTGCGGCAGAGGTGAAGCTGCGCGGCAAGGGGCGAGCCGCCGGGCAGGATGAAGCTGCGCAGGGGTTGCAGGCGGGCATTCATCGCGTCGATTTCGCGTTCGAGCCGCTGGACCTGTGCCTCTTGCATCCTGAGGGGGGTGTAGGGGAGCGTAGCGTCCAAATGCATGTCGGGCGTGCAGAGATCGGCCCCGAGGTCGAAAAGATCGTTCGAGATGCGGGCGAGGGACTTGTCCATTTCCGGGTCGGCATGGAGGCGGGCAAGGCCGACGGTGGCGTTGGTTTCATCCACGGTGCCATAGGCCGAGACGCGGGTGGCGTGTTTGGCCACGCGCGCGCCGTTGCCAAGTGCGGTTTCCCCGGCATCGCCGGTCTTGGTGTAGATTTTCGACAGGACGACCATGAGTTACCCTTTGGAATGCAGATAGGCGAAGGCGACGATCAGGGCCACGGCCACGGCTTGGGCGATGATGCGATAGCGCATGATGCGGTTGGCGTGTTTGCGGTTGAAGTCGCCACCTTTGGCGAAGCCGCCGATGCCCACCATCAGGATGGCGAGAACGGCAAAGGCCGCGAGTGCGGCGATGATGAAAAGCGGATCGGAGAGCATGGCGTTTCCCTGTGGTTGGGGCGTGATCTAGCGGGGATCGGCGAAAAGGCGAATGCCCAAGATGCCGCGCCCCATCTTGGCATGCGTGTCAGCCCTTGGCGATGGCGCGGTCCAGAAGACGGGTGGGCAGGAGGCGGCGCAGGAGGCCCGCGATATAGGTGGGCGTGGTGACGTAATAGCGCGCACGGGGGCGAGGGCTTTCCACCGCGTGGATCAATTTGGCCGTGACGGCGGAGCAGGGGAGTTCGAAGCGGTCTTTCTTGGCCGAAGGTTTGTAGAGCCTATCGCGCAGGGCGGCGTATTCGTCGCGGCGGGCGGAGTTTTCCCAATCAATCCACTTTTCGAAATGGGGGATGGCGTTCTGGCGGATGCGGGTGCCGATGGGGCCGGGTTCGATCAGGATCACCTCGACCCCCGTGCCGGTCATTTCAAGGCGCAGGACATCGGACAGGCCTTCAAGGGCAAATTTGGTTGAAACATAGGCCCCGCGCCATTTCGCGCCGACAAGGCCAAGCACAGAAGAGCATTGCACGATGCGGCCATGGCCTTGCGCCCGGAAGGTGGGGATCAGGCGGCGCGACAGGTCGTGATAGCCGAAGAGGTTGGTTTCAAAGATTTCGCGCAAGGCGCCACGCGGCAGGTCTTCGACGGCGCCGGGGCAGGCGAAGGCGCCGTTGTTGAAGAGTGCGTCTAGGCGGCCATCGGTGCGGGAGAGGGTTTCTTCGACCGCCCGCGCGATGCTGTCTTCGGAGGCGTAGTCGAGGGGAAAGCTTTCCAGCCCCTCTGCGATCAGGCGGTCACAATCGCCTTGCTGGCGGCAGGTGGCAAAGACACGCCAGCCGCGCGCCTTGAGCGCGTGGGCGGCATGGTGGCCGATGCCGGAAGAGCAGCCGGTAATGAGGATCGTACGCATGTGCCTGCCCTTGCCGTTTTTATGCTTTGGCATGGTTTAGGCAGCGTGGCGCAGCTTTGCAATCTGCGGGATCAGTCAGAGGCCGGGAAGAGCGAATAGGTGGAGAGCGAGGGCGGTTCGGTTGAGATCAGGCGGCGATGAACGAAGCCTTCGACTCCGTCGCCTTCGATGCGGATATGGACCCAGTCGCCGACCTGTTCGACCATCTGAACGATCTCGCCCCGTGTGACACGATCCACGATGGCGCCATTGCGGCTGGCGGCGTCGCGAACATTGGCCGCTTCGGCGGTGATGGTGCGCAGGATGACGGTGGGGTTGTTGAAATCGTTGAAGGCGGGTTCGGCGGGTTGTTCCAAGACGGCAGGCGTCGGCGCGGCCTTTGTGACGGGCAGGATGCGGATCGTGTCGGCAGGGGCTGCCGCGCGGATCACGGGCGCGTCTTCGGCAACGTCTGGTTCCGTTTCGGCCAGTGTGACGGATGGGCTGGTAAGCTCGATGGCATAGGCACCGCGTAGGCCCATGCGTTCCTGACCGCGGTCTTCGCCGCCGATCAGCAGAGCAAGGTAAAGGCCAGCGCCGCAGAAAATGAGATAACGAAACATGAGGATACCCGACTCACCACACCCAAAAGTATGTCCTTTCCCTAGCATGATTCGCACATTGTTTGAGCGGAAAATGGCCTGTTTGGACTTCTGTCTTTTGCGGGGTGGTCTGCCGGAGGAGGGATGCGGTTTCGGCTGGACCGGGGGCGCGTGGCGAATTACACAACATGCATGTCAGATACGCCCGAGAGCCCCAAGATAGAGCCTGTCCTTGTCGCAGAGCCGCTAAGCCGTGCGATCGGTGAGCGATATTTGACCTATGCGCTGTCGACCATCATGCACCGCGCGTTGCCGGATGCGCGGGATGGGTTGAAGCCGGTGCATCGCCGGATTCTCTATGCGATGCGGGAATTGCGGCTGAGTTCGACAGGGGGATTCCGCAAGTCGGCCAAGATCAGCGGCGATGTGATGGGGAACTATCACCCGCATGGGGATGCCGCGATCTATGACGCGATGGCGCGTTTGGCGCAGGATTTCAACGTTCGTTACCCACTGGTCGATGGGCAGGGGAACTTTGGCAATATTGACGGGGATAACCCGGCGGCCAGCCGCTATACCGAGGCGCGGCTGACGGCGATTGCCGAAACGCTGATGGAAGGGCTGGCGGAAAACGCGGTCGATTTCCGCCCGAACTATGACGGCACGCTGGAAGAACCCGTCGTGATGCCAGCGGCCTTTCCCAACCTGTTGGCGAATGGCGCGAGCGGGATCGCCGTGGGGATGGCCACGAATATCCCGCCGCATAATCTGGATGAGTTGATCGGGGCCTGCCATGCGATGCTGGGCAATCCGGGCATCACGGACGAGGAATTGGTGGGTTTCGTGCCGGGGCCGGATTTCCCGACGGGCGGGGTTCTGGTGGAGCCGAAGGCCAATATCCTTGAGGCCTACCGTACCGGGCGCGGCAGTTTTCGGCTGCGCGCGAAATGGGAGGTGGAGGATCTGGGGCGCGGCACGTGGCAGATCGTGGTCACGGAGATTCCCTATCAGGTGCAGAAGGGCAAGCTGATCGAAAAGCTGGCCGAGCTGATCACGACGAAGAAGATCCCGCTCTTGGCAGATGTGCGGGACGAAAGCGCCGATGACGTGCGCATCGTTCTGGAGCCGCGGGCGCGGACGGTGGAACCCGATGTCCTGATGGGCACGCTGTTCAAGAACAGCGATCTGGAGATCCGCTTCAGCCTGAACATGAATGTGCTGATCGACGGCAAGGTGCCGAAGGTGTGCAGCCTGAAAGAGGTGCTGCGGGCCTTCCTTGACCATCGGCGCGATGTGTTGCGGCGGCGGTCGGAACACCGGATGGAAAAGATCGACCATCGGTTGGAGGTTCTGGAAGGCTTTATCATCGCCTTCCTGAATCTGGATCGGGTGATTGACATCATCCGCTATGACGACGATCCCAAGCGCGCCTTGATGGCCGAGGATTGGGGCAAGGATCACAAGCGGGCGACGTCGGAGAAGGATTATGTCTCGCCCCCTCTTGGTGAAGGGGAACTGACCGAGGTTCAGGCGGAAGCCATCTTGAACATGCGGCTGCGGTCTTTGCGGCGTCTGGAAGAGATGGAGCTGATCCGCGAGCGCGATGCGCTGATGAAAGAGCGGGCCGATCTGGCCGATCTTTTGGAAAGCGAAAAGCGGCAGTGGAAGAAGATCGGGGCGGAGCTTGAAGAAATCCGCAAGCAGTTTGGCAAGGATACGGTGATCGGTCGGCGGCGCACCACATTTGCCGAGATGGGCGATGTGGAAGAGGTGCCGTTTGAGGCGATGATCGAGCGGGAACCCATCACGGTGATCTGTTCCAAGATGGGATGGATCCGCGCGATGAAGGGGCATGTCGCGCTGGACACCGAGGTGAAGTTCAAGGACGGCGATGAGGGGCGGTTCATCTTCCACGCCGAGACCACGGACAAGATTTTGCTGATCGGGTCGAACGGGCGGTTCTATACGCTTTTGGGCGCGAACCTGCCGGGTGGGCGGGGCATGGGGGAACCCGTGCGTCTGATGGTCGATCTGCCGAATGAGGCGGAGATCACCGATCTGATGATTTTCCGCCCCGGCGAGAAGTTGTTGGTGGCGTCCACGGCGGGGGATGGGTTCGTGGTGCCGTCGGATGAGGTGCTGGCCCAGACACGGGCGGGCAAGCAGGTGCTGACGGTGAAGGATGGGGTGAAGACCGCGCTGTGCCGTCGGGTTTCGGGCGATAGCGTGGCGGTGGTGGGGGATAACCGCAAGCTGCTGGTCTTCCCGCTGGCGGAATTGCCCGAGATGGCCAAGGGCAAGGGCGTGCGGTTGCAGAAATACAAGGATGGCGGGCTGTCGGATGCCGTCACCTTCACGCTGACCGATGGGCTTTCGTGGAAAGACCCGGCGGGGCGGACGCGGACCGAGGCCGATCTGACCGAATGGCAGGGGCCGCGAGCGGGCGCGGGCAAGATGGCGCCGCGCGGGTTCCCGAGGGACAATCGATTTACGTAAGATGATTTGAGGACGGCATTTGATGGATCAAACCGGGGAGTTGCGCGTTTCCTACCGGGGTGATCCGGCGAAGCTGTTTCCGCTGGCGCTGGGGACCGGGGTTCTGGGCGTGATCACGCTGGGCATCTATCGGTTCTGGGCCAAGGCGCGCATCCGGCGGCATGTCTGGGGGCAAGTGCGGGTGGGCGATGACGCCATGGAATTCACCGGCACGGGGCTGGAGATGTTCCTTGGCTTTCTAATGGCGGTGGTGGCGCTGGCTGTCTATCTGGCGCTGGTGCAACTGATCCTCTTCGCGGTGGGGATACGGTTCGTTCTGGACCCACAAAACCAGATGGAAGAGGTGGCGCAGGGGATTTCCATCGCGCTGTCCTTTCTGGCGGTGCTGCCCCTGATGCTGTTCGCGGCCTATCGGGCGCGGCGCTACAAGCTGGCGCGGACGCGGCTGCGGGGGATACGCTTTGCGATGGAAAATGCGGCTGGCGGCTACATGCTGCGCGGGTTGTTTTACCTGCTGCTGACAGTGGGATCGGCGGGGGTGCTGTGGCCGCTGATGACCTATCGGCTGGAGGCCTTTATGACCGAGCGGACATGGTATGGTAGCGCGCGGTTTCGGCAGGGAGGGCGGTGGACGGGGCTATATGGAGCCTATTTTCATGTGCTTGTCGGGATTGGGATGCTGGTTCTGGCGGTGGCTGCCGGTGTGGCGGGGATGGAGTGGCAGGCGGGGCTATTGGGGGCCTTGGGTGTGATCTGGGGGATGATCGGGTTGGTGATCTATCGGGTCCGGGCCTTTGCCTATCTGATGTCCCATAAGGAGATGGACGGTGGCCTTGGCTTTCGCGCGGTGCCACGGGCGGGGCGGGTGGTCTGGCTTTACCTCAAGGGCGTCGTCATCGTGGGCCTTTTGGGGGGGATCGGGTCGGCGGCGATCTTTGCGCCCTTGGGGAGTTTGATGGCAGGGGTGGAGGAGCCTTCGGCCCTGCTGGCCTTTGAATTCGCGGTGCTGGGTTTCTTGGCCTATCTTTTGGTGCTGACGGTGTTCGGGGCGCTGACGCTTGTTTTCATCAACCAGCCGATCCTTGGGCATTTCGTCGACAGCGTGACGGTGACGGGTGCGGATGCGCTGGATGCGGTGCGGCAGCGGGCATCGGACCGTGGCGCGGATGCCGAAGGTTTGGCCGATGCTCTGGATATGGGCGGGGCCTTTTGATGGCCCCCGCGCCAGAAGAGGCCGTTTGGTTCGACGGGGTTTCCGCGCGGCGGCAGGCGGTGGTGGTGGAGGTTTCGCCCGACGGGCGTGCCTTGCGTTTCGGGCGCGAAGTTTGGCCCTTGGATCGGCTGCGGCGGATCGAGGGGGAGGCGCTGGTTCTGGCGCTGGCCGTGGCGGATGGGGACGAGTTGCCGCGCGATCCGGCGCGTTTGGTGCTGGCCGAGGGTGCGTTGGCGGCATGGGTCAGGGCCGAGGCGAAGGGTTTGGCGCGGCGTGATGTCAGGCGCGGCACGGGGGTGAAGGTCGCGGGGCGCATCGTTCTGGCGGGGGTGGCGCTGGCGGCGATACTGTTCGTGTTCTTGCCGCGGATTTCGGACCTTTTGGCCGATCAATTGCCTTTGGCGCAGGAGGTGGCCTTTGGGCAGGCCGTGCTGCGGCAGGTAGAGGGGATGCTGGGCGCGGAGGGAAGCCTCGTTTGCGACAACCCGGCGGGGGGGGCCGCGTTGGAAAAGATGGGGCGGCGGCTGACCGAGGGGCAGGGGCTGCGCTATGATATTGATCTGGCGGTGTTCGACCATGAGATGCTGAACGCCTTTGCCGCGCCGGGGGGCCATGTGGTGATCCTGCGCGGGTTGCTGGATGAGGCGGAAAGCCCTGAAGAGGTGGCAGGGGTTCTGGCGCATGAGATCGGCCATGTGGAGGCGCGCGATCCGGTGCGGCTGGCCTTTCGGGCGGCGGGATCGGCGGGGATATTGGCGCTGGTTCTTGGCGATGTGACCGGGGGAACGGTGATCGGCTTGGCAGGCGATTATGTCCTGCGGGCGTCTTACACGCGCGAGGCAGAGGCGGCGGCGGATGACTTTGCCTTTGATCTGCTGGCGCGGACGGGGGTGGGGACGGAAGGACTTGCCGCCTTTTTCGATCGGATCGAGGGGATGGGGGGCGACGTGCCCGAGATTCTGTCCAGCCATCCGGCAAGCGGCAATCGAGCGGAGGCCGCGCGGGCGGGTGGGGGTAAGGCGGATGAGCCTGTGCTGAGCGATGTGGAATGGCGGGCGTTGCGCGGCATCTGCGGGTAAAAATGCGCCCGGAACGCGTTTGTTCCGGGCTTGCACTCGGTATCGACCATAACGGAGGCAAGGCGGCAGGCGCCCGATGTCCGTTGACCATGACAATGCGGCGAAAGGACGTGTCGGGCAACCGTCCGTTCGTCGAAAAAGATACATCTTTGGTATAGGTTTTTTGGCTGGGCCTATTGGCTCGGCGCGTGCCGCCCGGAACAGGAAGCCTGCCCCGGACGCGCACTCGTTACTCTACACGAACGGGCGGGAGGGGGCTTGCGCCCGGTGCCCATTCGACCGTGAACATACACCGCTCGGCCCCCGCTTAAAAGATCAAGCAAGTGACCTATCCAGAAGATTCCGCAGATGTGACCGAAAGCCAGACCCCGCCTTCGGGACGAAGGGTAAGGATCATGACGGGTTTGGGGTCTTTGCCGGGGATGCGGGCAAAGCGGAAGCGGGCAAGCAGGGTGGCGAGGATGATGACCGCCTCTTGGATCGCGAAATTCGCGCCGATGCAGATGCGGGGGCCATCACCGAAAGGCAGGAAGGCGAAACGGTCGGTCTGATGGCCGGGGGCGAACCGGTCGGGATCGAAGCTGTCGGGGTTGGGCCAGAGCTTTTTGTGGCGATGCAGCGCATAGATCGGCAGGATGACGGTATCACCGCGCCGCACCTCGCGCCCGCAAAGCTCGTCGTTTTTCTGGGCGGTGCGCGACAGGAAGGCGGCGGGCGGGTAGAGGCGAAGGGTTTCGTCGATGACCTGCCGGATGAAGGGCAGGCGCGGCACGTCTTCGGCCGTTGCCGTGCGCGGGCCGAGGATGGACTGTGCTTCGGCCCGCGCGCGGTCTTGCAGGGCGGGGTCGAAGGCCATCAGATAGAGCGCCCAAGACAGGGTGAGGGCCGTGGTTTCATGGCCCGCGACGATGAAGGTCAGAAGGTTATCCCTGATCTCTTCGGTCGTCATCTTGCGGCCTGACTTCGGGTCTTCTCCTGCCATCAGAAGATCGAGCAGATCGGGCATCGGATTGCTGCCCTTTTCGCTGCGGCGACGGTCGATGGTGGCGTCTGCCATCTTTTTCATATCGCGCAGGCCAGGGCCGGAAAGCATGCGCGAGGGGCGCGGCACCCAAGGCGGTGCGCCGATCACGTCAAGGAGGGAAATCTTTGCCGTCTGGCCAATATAGGCATCGATGGCCTTGTGGACGGCGTCACGATCAAAACCGTCGTTACCGGAAAAGGTGACGTCCGAGATCACCTCGAAGGTGGCGGTGACCATTTCGTCAAAGGCATCGGCGGCGCGGCCCGCGGCGGCGGCAAAGCGGGCCGAGGCGCGGTCGGCGGCGGCGGTCATCACGGGGGCGAGGTTTGCGACGTTGCGATGCGAAAAGACGGGGGCGGCGGTGCGGCGCTGCCACAGCCATTCCTGCCCTTCGGCGATGAACATCGACTGTCCGATGGCCGGGGCGAGCATGAGTTTGGTCACATCGGATTTGGGGTAATCCTCGACCCGGTCGCGCAGCACGCGGCGAAGCGCGTCGGGGTCCATCACCATATGCCAGCGTTTGCCGCGCGGGTTTGAGATGATGGGGGCGTGGGTGGCGATTTCGGGGATCAGTTCCAGCACATTGCGGCGGCCCGCACGGAGTGTGCCGAGGATGCCGAGCGGTTCCGTCGCCAGGGGAACGCGGACGGGAAGTGGGGCATCCTTGGCGGTATGGGTTGCGGCATCGCGGGGCATGGGGCGCGGTCCTCCTTGCCGAGGAAGATAGGCGGGGGGATGCCCTGCGGAAAGGGCAACCGTTGCGCGACGGGCGCGCAGCCGCTATCCGGGGGGAAGGCCGACGGGGCCGCGAATGACGGGAGAACTCATGCTGAACCTGCGCCATGTGGCCCTTGTCTGCGGGCTGGGCCTGCTGTCTGCCTGCGGGGCGAGCGATCTGGAAGAGCCGCCGGTGCCGCTGGGGGATTTTGCGCTGGGCCTGAACATCGTCGTGGCGGACAATGTGCAGAAGGTGCCGATTTCGCGGGAAGCATCGCCCGATGAGTGGGAAGAGGTGATGAAAGCGGCAGTCGCGGCGCGGTTCGGGCGATATCAGGGTGGGCGGCTTTACAATATCGGGATCTCGGTCGACGGCTATGCGCTGGCCCCGCCCGGTATTCCAGTTGTGGCGGCGCCGAAATCGGTGCTTGTGATTACGGCGAATGTCTGGGACGACGCGACGCAGACAAAGCTGAACCCTGAGGGCGAGCAGTTCACGGTGTTCGAGGGCGTGTCAGGCGAGACGGTCATCGGATCGGGGCTGACGCGCAGCAAGCGCAAGCAGATGGAAGTACTGTCCTATAACGCAGTGAAGCGGGTGGAGGATTGGCTGGTGCGCCATCCCGAATGGTTCCCGACTGATGGGTCGTTGCCCGTGCCCTTGCCCGCAGACGGGGAGGCGGCGGCGGTGCCTGCGACGGCCGTTGCCGCGCCCGCGGCTGCCCCGGTGGCCCCGGCCTCTGGCACGACGGCGGCACCGGGAACGGTGGCCGTTCCTTTGCCGCCGCCGCAACCGGTGGTGCCGATCCCCGGCCCATCGCTTCCCTAAGCGACGGGTCGTAGTGCGGCGGGCCAAAGGCGCGCCCTTTCGGCTTGATTTTCCCCTGTGGGCGGCTTAATTCGCCGCCCGTGTAGCACAGGGCCCGTCCGGGCCCCCCAATCCGAAGGCCCGAGGACATGGCAAAGGCAAAGTTTGAACGGACGAAACCGCACGTCAACATTGGCACGATTGGCCACGTTGACCACGGCAAGACGACGCTGACGGCTGCGATCACGAAGTATTTTGGCGAATTCCGCGCCTATGACCAGATCGACGGTGCGCCGGAAGAGCGTGCGCGTGGGATCACGATTTCGACGGCGCATGTGGAATACGAGTCGGAAGCACGTCACTACGCGCATGTCGACTGCCCCGGCCACGCCGACTATGTGAAGAACATGATCACGGGCGCGGCGCAGATGGACGGCGCGATTCTGGTGTGTTCTGCTGCTGACGGCCCGATGCCGCAGACGCGTGAGCACATTCTTCTGGGCCGTCAGGTGGGCATCCCCTACATGGTGGTGTTCATGAACAAGGTGGACCAGGTCGATGACCCGGAACTTCTTGAACTGGTTGAGATGGAAATCCGCGAACTGCTGTCGTCCTACGACTATCCGGGCGATGACATTCCGATCATCAAGGGGTCTGCGCTGCACGCGATGAACGGCACCGAGAAGGCGATTGGCGAGGATGCGATCCGCGCCCTGATCGCGGCGGTTGACGAATACATCCCGACGCCGGCGCGCGCTGTTGACCAGCCCTTCCTGATGCCGATCGAAGACGTGTTCTCGATCTCGGGTCGTGGGACGGTTGTGACGGGCCGTGTGGAGCGTGGCGTGATCAACGTCGGCGACGAAGTTGAGATCGTGGGCATCCGTCCGACGAAGAAGTCGGTTTGCACGGGTGTTGAGATGTTCCGCAAGCTTCTGGACCGTGGGGAAGCGGGCGACAACATCGGCGCGCTGCTGCGCGGTGTGGACCGTGACGGCGTTGAGCGTGGTCAGGTTCTGTGCAAGCCGGGTTCGGTGAAGCCGCACACGAAGTTCGAAGCTGAGGCCTACATCCTGACGAAGGAAGAAGGTGGCCGTCACACGCCGTTCTTTGCGAACTACCGCCCGCAGTTCTACTTCCGCACGACGGACGTGACGGGGACGGTTGAGCTTCCCGAGGGCACCGAGATGGTGATGCCTGGCGACAACCTGAAGTTCAACGTGTCGCTGATCGCGCCGATCGCGATGGAAGAGAAGCTGCGCTTCGCCATCCGCGAAGGCGGCCGCACCGTCGGCGCCGGCGTGGTGTCGAAGATCATCGAGTGATCGAACAGGTAGGAGGGGCAGTAATGCCCGTCCTACGGAATGAACGCGCGGGGGTGACCCCGCGCGTTTTTCTTTGTAATTTTGCCTCATCATGAGGGAGGCACCGATGGACCTGACGATCTGACCTGCGTTTTCACCTGAAACGACGATCAGCGAGGTTCATCCTATGCCATTTCTGAACGCGGATGCGGTGCATCCCCTGATGTTTCCTGATGGCAGCGTGCATCCTGACATGGTGCATCTGGCGCGTGTCATCGACCATCCGAACATCACGGTGGGCGATTACAGCTATGCCAATGATTTCGACCCACCCGCGCCTGACGGATGGGCGGCGCGGCTGGCCCCCTATCTTTATCCGGGTGCGCCAGAACGGTTGCGGATCGGGCGGTTTTGCCAGATCGCGCATGGGGTGCGGATCATTACCGCATCGGCCAATCACGCGATGGGGGGCATTTCCACCTATCCCTTTGGTGTCTTTGACCCTGCCACGCTTGAGGGTTTTCGCGACAGCTTTGCGGACCTGCCCGATAGCGAGATCGGGCATGATGTCTGGATTGGGCATGCGGCGCTGATCTTGCCCGGCGCGCGGATTGGCAGCGGCGCCATCATCGGCGCGGGGGCGGTGGTGGCGGGCGCGGTTGCGCCTTACTCGATCGTTGCGGGAAACCCGGCGCGGGTGATCCGGCTACGGTTTTCCGAGGCCGATGTGGCGCGCCTATTGGAGATTGCTTGGTGGGATTGGGAGCTTGCGCGCATCCGTGCGGCGCTGCCTGCGCTGATGGCTGGGGATGTGGCGGCGCTGGCTATGTGTTGAGGCGGGGAAAGAAAATCACGGCACCGGGATTTCCCCGGTGCGGCCCCCCTTGATTTCCCTCCCACCATGCCGTAACCCCCCCGCAGGCCTAGGGGTATAGCTCAGTTGGTAGAGCATCGGTCTCCAAAACCGAGGGTCGCGGGTTCGAGTCCTGCTGCCCCTGCCAGGCCAGATGCGCGCAATGCGCCCTGTCTCCCTTGAATCAGGCAGCCATCCGGCGTATCTCGGCGCCAAACCAATCGTTCGGACGTGACCCATGGCCAAGACTAACCCCTTCACCTTCCTGCAGCAGGTGCGCACCGAAGTCGGCAAGGTGGTCTGGCCCACGCGGCGCGAGGTTCTGCTGACCACGATCATGGTCTTTATCATGGCGGCGCTGACGGCGACCTTCTTCAGCCTTGTCGATCTGGGGATTCGGACCGGGCTGCGGATGCTGTTCGGCTAAGGCCGGTTTTGCCTTGAATTCGGGGGGGCGCGCCTGTATCTGCGCCCCTGATCAGGGACACAAGGCGCGCAGCGATTCGGGTTGCGCGCTGTTTTTTGTTCCCGAAAGCAGTGAAATTTGCGGGGTTCGACCCCAAAGAAGCAGGATGGACGAGGCATGGCGAAGCGCTGGTATTCGGTGAGCGTTCTCTCGAATTTCGAGAAGAAAGTGGCCGAGCAGATCAAGCAAGCCGTGATTGACGCCGGTCTTCAGGAGGAGATCGACGAGGTGCTGGTGCCGACCGAAGAGGTGATCGAGGTGCGGCGCGGCAAGAAGGTGACGAGCGAGCGTCGCTTCATGCCCGGCTATGTGCTGGTGCGGATGGAGATGAGCAACCGCGGCTATCACCTGATTTCGTCGATCAACCGGGTGACCGGGTTCCTTGGCCCGCAGGGCAAGCCGATGCCGATGCGGGATGCCGAGGTGAACGCCATCCTCAACCGTGTCGAGGAAGGGGAGGCGCAGCCGCGCAACCTGATCCGTTTCGACATCGGCGAGAAGGTGAAGGTCACCGACGGGCCCTTTGAAGGGTTTGACGGGATGGTGGAAGAGGTCGACGAGGACCACAGCCGCCTGAAGGTTTCGGTTTCGATCTTCGGCCGGGCGACCCCGGTGGAACTGGAATTCACGCAGGTGTCGAAAGGCGTCTGACGTGCATCGCGTGGGAGGCGAGCGCCCCTGAGGGGTGACGGACCGGACCACTAAACCGCATCTTCGGATGCTGTGACAAAGGAGATGGCCCATGGCCAAGAAAGTAATCGGCAGCCTTAAGCTGCAAGTGAAGGCTCAGCAAGCCAACCCGTCGCCCCCGGTTGGTCCGGCGCTGGGTCAGCGCGGGCTGAACATCATGGCCTTCGTGAAGGAATTCAACGCGAAGACCGCCGACATCCCGCCGGGCACCCCGACGCCCGTCGTGATCACCTATTATCAGGACAAGTCGTTCAGCCTTGAGCTGAAGACGGCGCCGGCGTCCTATCTGCTGAAGACCGCTGCCGGTCTGCCGCCGGTGGGCAAGCGCAACCGTCCGAAGGGTTCGACCAAGCCAGGCCGCGAAGTTGCGGGCACGGTGACTGTGGCGCAGATCCGCCAGATCGCCGAAACGAAGATGAAGGACCTGAACGCCAATTCCGTGGAAGCTGCGATGCAGATCATCCTTGGTTCGGCGAAGTCCTGCGGCATCGAAGTGAAGGGCTGAGATCATGGCAAAGCTCGGTAAGCGCGCGCGTGCAGCGCAGGAGATTTTCGGCACCGCGACCAACGTTTCGGTCGAGGATGCGGTGGCTCTGATCAAGAAGGCGGCTTCGGCCAAGTTCGACGAGACGGTCGAGATCGCGATGAACCTTGGCGTCGACCCGCGCCATGCGGACCAGATGGTGCGCGGCGTGGTGCAACTGCCGAACGGCACGGGCAAGACCGTGCGCGTTGCAGTGTTCGCCCGTGGGGCCAAGGCCGATGAGGCCAAGGCCGCTGGTGCGGATATCGTGGGTGCGGAAGACCTGATGGAAACCATCATGGGCGGCAAGATCGAATTCGATCGCTGCATCGCGACCCCCGACCTGATGCCGCTGGTTGGCCGTCTGGGTAAGATCCTTGGCCCGCGCAACCTGATGCCGAACCCGAAGGTTGGCACGGTGACGATGGATGTGAAATCCGCCGTCGAGGCCGCCAAGGGTGGTGAAGTGCAGTTCAAGGTCGAAAAGGCCGGTGTGGTGCATGGCGGCGTCGGCAAGGTGTCGTTTGATGCCGAAAAGCTGGCCCAGAACATCCGCGCCTTCGTGGATGCGGTGAACCGCGCCAAGCCGTCGGGGGCGAAAGGGGCCTATCTGAAGAAGGTCTCGTTGTCGTCGACGATGGGGCCGGGCGTTTCGGTTGACCTGTCCTCGGCAACCTCGAACTGATCTGTTTCACCGGCCCCCTTGCGGGGCCGGTTTTACTTTATGTGCGGGTTAATCTGGGATGACGAACGTTTCGATTACGCTTGTCTCCGTCCTGCGCGAACCTCTTCCCAATCTTTTGCGGTTTATCACGTGGCACCGTCGTCAGGGCGTAAGTGCCTTTCGGTTTTATTTTGATGATCCCGCCGATCCGGCCATTGCGGCGCTGGTCGATGTGGCGGATGTGGTTTGCGTTCCCTGCACGGCTGCGTTTTGGGAAAGCCTTGGGTTGGCCACCGATGAGCGGTTTACCAAACGGCAATGCGCTGCGCTGACCCATGGGTATCGGCAGGTGACCGAAGGCTGGGTCGCCGTTTGTGATGGGGATGAGTTCTTTCACGTTGAAGTGGGGGGACTGGCCCCGGTTTTGAGCGGCGTGGCCCCTGAGGTGGCGGCCGTGCGCTTTGAGCCTGCCGAGGTGATCCAGACTGATGCTGCGGATGGGATGATGCGGTTCCGCACCCCGATGCCGCGAAAGGCGATTGACCGTATCTATGGCGCGGCGGGTCTGCTTGTGCGGCGGAACATGGGGTTGGTCGGGCATCGTCAGGGGAAGTCGATCACGCGGGCGAGGCAGGAGGTCGGTGCCATTCGCCAGCATTGGGCGCAGGATGCTGCGGGGAATATGCTGCCTGAGGTGGTGCTGGACCGGACGGCCGGGGCCTATCTGCTGCATTTCTTCGATCGTGGATATGAGTCTTGGCGGGCAAAACTGGCTTGGCGGATTGGTTCATGGGGCTTTGCCTCGGCGATCCGGGAGCATTTGGCGCCACTGCATCTGGCCTTGCAGGGCGGGGCTGATGAGGCTGCGGAGGACACGCTGCGGGCGGAATACCGGGCCTTGCATCATTTCGACGCGGCAAAGATCGCGGATTTGGACAAGATCGGCTGTCTTTATCAATTGCCTGAGACGGAGTTTTCGAAGATCGATCCCGATCTGGCCGGGTTACTGGGCGCCTGATCCTGCCGATCAGGGTTGCGTGATGTCGGCGGCGAGGTGGCTCGCGACGTAGGAAGGGGCTTGGAAAGGCGGCGGGGAAAGACTATGCACCCCCAATGCCACGCCTGCGTGATTCGTCACGGGGATGGCATGCTTTGTCCGAGACGGTGGGTGGCGCGGCCTTACGTGCCTTAATCTTCCTGCCTGAGATGGGGTTCGAGACGATTTCACGGGCTTCGCCCGGTGACATGGCTCTTGGGACTGCATCATGGACCCGAACGCCCCTTTCGGGGGGCAGACATGAGCCGGGGGGAAACCCCCACACTTGGAGTGAAACTGTGGATAGAGCCCAGAAAGAGAAAGTGGTCGAGGAACTCGGCCAGATCTTCGAAAGCTCTGGCGTTGTGGTGGTTGCCCACTACACGGGTATGACGGTTGCACAGATGCAGGACCTGCGCGCAAAAATGCGCGAAGTTGGTGGGTCCGTGCGCGTTGCCAAGAACAAGCTCGCCAAGATCGCCCTTGAAGGGAAGCCCGGCGCTAAGATGGGTGACCTTCTCACGGGTATGACCGTGCTTGCCTATTCGGAAGACCCTGTCGCAGCAGCGAAGGTGACCGAGGCCTATGCCAAGACGAACGACAAGTTCGTCATCCTTGGCGGGTCCATGGGCGGCGAGGTTCTGGACCAGGCTGGTGTGAAAGCCGTGGCCTCCATGCCGTCGCGTGAAGAGCTTATCGCTCAGATCGTGTCGTGCATCGGTGCGCCCGCGTCGAACATCGCCGGGGCCATTGGCGCGCCTGCATCGAACATCGCGAGCATCCTGTCGACGATCGAGGAAAAGGCCGCGGCCTGATCCCCGACATATCCGCGTGGTTGACCCCATCGCGTTGGAACCCATCTTAACCTTACGGAATGAGCAAAATGGCTGATCTTAACAAACTCGCCGAAGACATCGTCGGCCTGACCCTCCTGCAGGCTCAGGAACTGAAGACCATCCTGAAGGACAAGTACGGCATCGAGCCCGCCGCTGGTGGCGCTGTGATGATGGCGGCTGGTCCGGCTGCGGCTGCTGCCCCGGCTGAAGAAGAAAAGACCGAATTCGACGTCGTCCTGACGGATGCCGGCGCGAACAAGATCAACGTGATCAAAGTTGTGCGCGAAATCACCGGTCTGGGCCTGAAGGAAGCCAAGGACCTGACCGAAGCCGGTGGCAAGGTCAAGGAAGGCATCTCCAAGGCCGATGCCGAGGCGATGAAGAAGAAGTTCGAAGAGGCTGGCGCCAAGGTCGAACTGAAGTAATCGGGCGGGATGCGCAGCGCATCCTGACATCGGTTTTCAGGCTGGGTCGGGGAATTCCCCGGCCCAGCCGAACCTGTCTTGAAAGGGGCATCTGACAGCCCAGGGCATGAATGCCCCTTTCAAGGCGCGGTTCCAGATTCGGGAGCCCCTCCGGTGGGACGGGGGGCATGAATGGGATCTGACCCCCTTATCGCAAGAGGCGCGCGCCCGTGGCCCCGACGGACCCGCGCCAGCGACACGAGAAAAAGGTGACGACGCACATGGCGCAAGCTTACGTTGGCCAGAAACGCATCCGCCGCTATTACGGCAAGATCCGCGAAGTCCTGGATATGCCGAACCTCATTGAGGTTCAGAAATCCTCATATGACCTGTTCCTGAAGTCCGGTGATGCGGACAAGCCGCTGGATGGCGAAGGGATTCAGGGGACGTTCCAATCGGTGTTCCCGATCAAGGACTTCAACGAGACGGCGGTTCTGGAATTCGTGAAATACGAATTGGAAAAGCCGAAATATGACGTGGACGAGTGCCAGCAGCGTGACATGACCTATGCGGCGCCCTTGAAGGTGACGCTGCGCCTGATCGTGTTCGATGTTGATGAAACCACCGGCGCGCGGTCGGTGAAGGACATCAAGGAACAGGATGTCTACATGGGCGACATGCCCCTGATGACATCGAACGGCACGTTCATCGTGAACGGGACGGAGCGGGTCATCGTGTCCCAGATGCACCGGTCGCCCGGCGTGTTCTTTGACCATGACAAGGGCAAGACGCATTCCAGCGGCAAACTGCTGTTCACCTGCCGGATCATTCCCTATCGCGGGTCTTGGCTGGATTTCGAATTCGACGCCAAGGATATCGTCTTTGCGCGCATCGACCGCCGCCGCAAGCTGCCGGTGACGACACTGCTTTATGCGTTGGGCATGGATCAGGAAGGCATCATGGATGCCTATTACGACACCGTGACCTTCAAGCATGTGAAGAACAAGGGCTGGGTGACCAAGTTCTTCCCGAACCGTGTTTCGGGCACGCGCCCGACTTATGACCTTGTGGATGCCGCCACGGGCGAGGTGATCCTGAAGGCGGGCGAAAAGGCCACGCCGCGGATGGTGAAGAAGTGGAAGGATGAGGGCACGGTGACGGAACTGCTGGTTCCGTTCGACCACATCATTGGCCGCTATGTCGCCAAGGACATCATCAACGAAGAGACGGGCGAAATCTGGGTCGAGGCCGGCGACGAGCTGACCATGGAGTACGACCGGGACGGCGCTGCCAAGGGTGGCACGGTCAAGCTGCTCTTGGATCAGGGGATCACGGAGATCCCGGTGCTGGACATCGACAATATCAATGTCGGCCCCTACATGCGCAACACCATGGCCGCCGACAAGAACATGGGCCGCGACACCGCGCTGATGGACATCTATCGCGTGATGCGCCCGGGCGAACCGCCGACCGTGGAAGCGGCAAGCGCGCTGTTCGATACGCTGTTCTTCGACAAGGAACGCTATGACCTGTCGGCCGTGGGCCGGGTCAAGATGAACATGCGTCTGGACCTGCAGAAGCCCGATACCCAGCGCACGCTGGACCGCGAGGATATCATCGCCTGCATCAAGGCGCTGTGCGATCTGCGCGATGGGCGGGGCGAGATTGACGATATCGACCACCTCGGCAACCGTCGTGTGCGGTCTGTCGGTGAGTTGATGGAGAACCAGTATCGCGTTGGCCTTCTTCGGATGGAACGCGCGATCAAGGAGCGGATGTCGTCGGTTGAAATCGACACGATCATGCCGCAGGACCTGATCAACGCGAAGCCCGCGGCGGCGGCGGTGCGTGAATTCTTCGGCTCTTCGCAGCTGTCGCAGTTCATGGACCAGACGAACCCGCTGTCGGAAGTGACGCATAAGCGCCGTCTGTCGGCGCTTGGCCCGGGCGGTCTGACGCGGGAACGCGCAGGCTTCGAAGTGCGCGACGTGCACCCGACGCATTATGGCCGGATGTGCCCCATCGAGACGCCAGAAGGCCAGAACATCGGCCTTATCAACTCGCTCGCGACCTTTGCGCGGGTGAACAAGTATGGCTTCATCGAAACCCCCTATCGCAAGGTGGTGGATGCCAAGGTGACCGATGAGGTCATCTATATGTCGGCAACCGAAGAGATGCGGCATACCGTGGCGCAGGCCAACGCGAACCAGGATGGCGAGGGCAAGTTCCTTGACGACCTGATCTCCAGCCGGAAGGCCGGGGAATTCATGTTGAACCCGCCGGAAGCCATCGACCTGATCGACGTGTCGCCGAAGCAGCTTGTTTCGGTGGCGGCCTCGCTGATCCCGTTCCTTGAGAATGACGACGCGAACCGCGCACTGATGGGGTCGAACATGCAGCGTCAGGCGGTGCCGCTGCTGCAGTCGGACGCGCCCTTCGTGGGAACGGGGATCGAGGCCGTGGTGGCCCGCGATTCCGGTGCCGCGATCATGGCGCGGCGGTCGGGCGTGATCGACCAAGTCGACGCGACGCGTATCGTTGTGCGCGCGACCGAGATGCTGGAACCCGGCGAACCCGGCGTGGACATCTATCGTCTGCGCAAGTTCAAGCGTTCCAACCAGTCGTCCTGCATCAACCAGCGCCCGCTGGTGAAGGTGGGTGATCGGGTGGAGCGTGGCGAGGTGATCGCCGACGGCCCCTGCACCGACATGGGCGAACTGGCCCTTGGCCGGAACGTCGTCGTGGCCTTCATGCCGTGGAATGGCTATAACTACGAGGACTCCATCCTCATTTCCGAGCGTATCCTGCGCGATGACGTGTTCACCTCGATTCATATCGAGGAATATGAGGTCGCGGCGCGGGACACGAAGCTTGGCCCTGAAGAGATCACGCGGGATATCCCGAACGTGGGCGAAGAAGCGCTGCGCAACCTTGATGAGGCTGGCATCGTCTATATCGGGGCCGAAGTGCAGCCGGGCGACATTCTGGTGGGCAAGATCACCCCCAAGGGCGAAAGCCCGATGACGCCGGAAGAAAAGCTTCTGCGCGCGATCTTTGGCGAAAAGGCGTCCGACGTGCGCGACACGTCGCTGCGCCTGCCGCCGGGGGCCTATGGCACGATCGTCGAAGTGCGGGTGTTCAACCGGCACGGCGTCGACAAGGACGAGCGCGCGCTGCAGATTGAGCGTGAGGAAGTCGAACGTCTGGCGCGGGACCGCGACGACGAGCTGGCGATCCTTGAGCGCAATATCTATTCGCGCCTCAAGACGTTGATCATGGGCAAGACCGCCGTGAAGGGGCCGAAGGGCATCAAGACCGGGTCGACCATTGATGACGAATTGCTGGGCACGCTGAGCCGTGGCCAGTGGTGGCAGCTTGCGCTGGGTGAAGAGGCCGAGGCGAAGGAAGTCGAGGCACTGCACGACCAGTTCGAGGCGCAGAAGCGCGCGCTGGAGCATCGTTTCGAAGATAAGGTCGAAAAGGTGCGCCGGGGCGACGATCTGCCTCCGGGCGTCATGAAGATGGTGAAGGTCTTCGTCGCGGTGAAGCGTAAGCTGCAGCCGGGCGACAAGATGGCCGGTCGCCACGGGAACAAGGGCGTTATCTCCAAGGTCGTGCCGATCGAGGACATGCCGTTCCTTGCCGATGGCACGCCGGTTGACCTTGTGCTGAACCCGCTGGGGGTGCCGTCGCGGATGAACGTGGGGCAGATCCTTGAGACCCATATGGGTTGGGCGGCGCGTGGCCTTGGCCTGCAGATCGACGAGGCGCTGAAAGAGTATCGTCGTTCCGGCGATATGACCCCGGTGCGCGAAGCGATGCGGATCGCCTATGGCGACGACACCTATGGCGAGGTCTTTGCCGGCCTTGACGAGGATGACCTGTTGGAGAAGGCGTCCTATGTGACGCGCGGCGTGCCGATCGCGACGCCGGTCTTCGACGGCGCCAAGGAGCAGGACGTCAATGACGCGCTGCGCCGGGCTGGGTTCGATCAGTCGGGCCAGTCGGAGGTGTTCGATGGCCGTTCGGGCGAGAAATTCGCCCGGAAGGTCACGGTGGGCGTCAAGTACATGCTGAAGCTGCATCACCTTGTCGACGACAAGCTGCATGCCCGTTCGACGGGGCCGTACTCGCTTGTCACCCAGCAGCCGCTGGGCGGGAAGGCGCAGTTCGGCGGTCAGCGTCTGGGGGAGATGGAGGTCTGGGCATTGGAAGCCTATGGCGCCGCCTATACCCTGCAAGAGATGCTGACAGTGAAGTCGGACGACGTGGCAGGCCGGACCAAGGTCTACGAGTCGATCGTCAAGGGCGAGGACAATTTCGAGGCGGGCGTTCCGGAAAGCTTCAACGTGCTTGTCAAGGAAGTCCGCGGCCTCGGCCTGAACATGGAACTCCTGGATGCGGAGGAGGAGTGACGGAAAGGCGGGGTAATCCCCGCCATCCGGTCCTCGGCCGGGCGGGCAACCGTCCGGCATCCTTCCCCGCAGCCCTCATCTTAGGGAATTGAAATGAACCAGGAACTGACCAACAACCCGTTCAACCCGGTTGCCCCGATCAAGACGTTTGACGAGATCAAGATCTCGCTCGCGTCGCCGGAGCGCATCCTTTCGTGGTCCTATGGCGAGATCAAGAAGCCGGAGACCATCAACTATCGGACCTTCAAGCCCGAGCGTGACGGGCTGTTCTGCGCCCGTATCTTTGGGCCGATCAAGGATTACGAATGCCTTTGCGGCAAGTACAAGCGCATGAAGTATCGCGGCGTCGTCTGCGAGAAATGCGGTGTGGAAGTGACGCTGCAGAAGGTGCGGCGCGAGCGGATGGGCCATATCGAACTGGCCGCGCCCGTCGCGCATATCTGGTTCCTCAAATCGTTGCCCAGCCGTATCGGTTTGATGCTGGACATGACGCTGCGGGATCTGGAGCGTATCCTTTACTTTGAAAACTATGTCGTCATCGAACCTGGTCTGACGGACCTGACCTATGGTCAGTTGCTGACCGAGGAAGAGTTCCTTGATGCGCAGGATCAGTATGGCGCGGATGCCTTCACGGCCAATATCGGGGCCGAGGCGATCCGCGAGATGCTGGCGGCGATCGATCTGGAACAGACTGCCGACACGCTGCGCGAAGAGTTGAAGGAAGCGACCGGCGAGCTGAAGCCGAAGAAGATCATCAAGCGGCTGAAGATCGTCGAGAGCTTCCTTGAATCGGGCAACCGCCCGGAGTGGATGGTTCTGACCGTGCTGCCGGTGATCCCGCCGGAACTGCGCCCGCTGGTGCCGCTGGACGGGGGTCGTTTTGCGACGTCAGACTTGAACGACCTGTATCGCCGGGTCATCAACCGGAACAACCGTCTGAAGCGCCTGATCGAACTGCGTGCGCCCGATATCATCGTGCGCAACGAAAAGCGGATGCTGCAAGAAGCGGTGGATGCGCTGTTCGACAATGGCCGTCGGGGCCGGGTGATCACGGGCACGAACAAGCGCCCGCTGAAATCGCTGTCCGACATGCTGAAGGGCAAGCAGGGCCGGTTCCGCCAGAACCTGCTGGGCAAGCGCGTGGACTTTTCGGGCCGTTCGGTCATCGTGACCGGGCCGGAACTGAAGCTGCACCAGTGTGGTTTGCCGAAGAAGATGGCGTTGGAGCTGTTCAAGCCGTTCATCTATTCGCGGCTTGAGGCGAAGGGCCTGTCTTCGACCGTCAAGCAGGCCAAGAAACTGGTCGAGAAAGAGCGTCCGGAGGTTTGGGACATCCTCGACGAGGTGATCCGCGAACATCCCGTCCTGCTGAACCGTGCGCCGACGCTGCACCGTCTGGGGATTCAGGCGTTCGAACCGATCCTGATCGAAGGCAAGGCGATCCAGCTGCATCCGCTGGTCTGTTCGGCCTTCAACGCCGACTTTGACGGCGACCAGATGGCCGTGCACGTGCCGCTTTCGTTGGAAGCGCAGCTGGAAGCGCGCGTTCTGATGATGTCGACGAACAACGTGCTGTCGCCTGCGAACGGCGCGCCGATCATCGTGCCGTCGCAGGACATGGTTCTGGGTCTTTACTACGTGACCATGGAACGCAAGGGCATGGTCGGCGAAGGCAAGATCTTTGCCGATATCGACGAGGTCGAGCATGCGCTGGCGGCGGGCGAGGTGCATCTTCACGCGTCGATCACAGCGCGCCTGCGCCAAATCGACGAAGAGGGCAATGAGGTCTGGAAGCGCTACAAGACGACCCCCGGTCGTCTGCGTCTGGGCAACCTGCTGCCGTTGAACGCCAAGGCACCGTTCGAACTGGTGAACCGTCTGTTGCGTAAGAAGGATGTGCAGGCCGTCATCGATACCGTCTACCGCTATTGCGGGCAGAAGGAATCGGTCATTTTCTGCGACCAGATCATGGGTCTGGGCTTCCGCGAGGCGTTCAAGGCGGGCATTTCGTTCGGCAAGGACGACATGCTTATTCCCGAAACCAAGTGGAGCATCGTGAACGAGGTTCGCGATCAGGTGAAGGAATTCGAACAGCAGTATATGGACGGCCTGATCACCCAAGGTGAGAAGTACAACAAGGTTGTCGATGCTTGGTCGAAGTGTTCCGACAAGGTGGCGGCGGAAATGATGGCCGAAATCTCGGCTGTCCGCTTTGACGATGCGGGGGCGGAGAAGGAGCCGAACTCGGTCTATATGATGTCGCACTCTGGTGCGCGGGGTTCGCCTGCGCAGATGAAGCAGCTTGGCGGGATGCGCGGCCTTATGGCCAAGCCGTCGGGCGAGATCATCGAGACGCCGATCATCTCGAACTTCAAGGAAGGTCTGACCGTTCTTGAATACTTCAACTCGACCCACGGGGCGCGGAAAGGTCTGGCCGATACGGCGCTGAAGACCGCGAACTCGGGCTATCTGACGCGGCGTCTGGTGGACGTGGCGCAGGATTGCATCGTGCGCGTGCATGATTGCGGAACGGAGCGGGCGATCACGGCAGAAACGGCTGTGAACGACGGTGAAGTAGTGCAATCGCTGGCCGAGCGTGTGCTGGGTCGTGTGGCGGCGGATGATATCCTCGTGCCCGGCGGCGACGAGGTGATCGTGGCGCGCGGCGAGGTGATCGACGAGCGCAAGGCCGATGCCATCGATGCGGCGGGCGTGCAGGTTGCACGTATCCGCAGCCCGCTGACCTGCGAGGCGGAAGAGGGCGTTTGCGCCATGTGCTATGGCCGTGACCTTGCCCGTGGCACGCTGGTGAATATCGGCGAAGCGGTGGGGATCATCGCCGCGCAGTCGATCGGGGAACCCGGCACGCAGCTGACGATGCGGACCTTCCACATCGGCGGCATCGCGCAGGGTGGGCAGCAGTCCTTCCTTGAGGCCAGCCAAGAGGGCAAGATCGAGTTCCGCAACGGCAACCTTCTGACCAACGCCAATGGCGAGCAGATCGTGATCGGGCGGAACATGTCGATCGCCATCATCGACGAGGCGGGGGCGGAGCGTGCGGTCCACAAGGTGGGCTATGGCGCGAAGGTCCATGCCAAGGACGGTCAGGCCGTGAAGCGCGGCACCAAGCTGTTCGAATGGGACCCCTATACGCTGCCGATCATCGCCGAAAAGGGCGGTGTGGCGAAATTCGTCGACCTTGTTTCCGGTCTTGCGGTGCGGGAAGAGACGGACGAAGCCACGGGCATGACGCAGAAGATCGTGTCGGATTGGCGGTCGGCGCCCAAGGGCAACGACCTGAAGCCCGAGATCATCATCATGGACCCAGCGACGGGGGAACCGGTGCGTGCCGACAATGGCAACCCGATCACCTATCCGATGTCGGTGGACGCGATCCTGTCGGTCGAAGATCAGCAGGAAGTGCGGCCGGGCGATGTGGTGGCACGTATCCCGCGCGAAGGGGCCAAGACCAAGGACATCACCGGGGGTCTTCCCCGCGTGGCGGAACTGTTCGAAGCACGTCGTCCGAAGGACCATGCGATCATCGCGGAAACCGATGGCTATGTGCGGTTCGGCAAGGACTACAAGTCCAAGCGCCGCATCACGGTGGAACCGGTGGACGAGACGTTGACGCCGGTCGAATACATGATCCCGAAGGGCAAGCACATCCCTGTGCAGGAAGGCGACTTCGTGCAGAAGGGGGATTACATCATGGACGGCAACCCCGCGCCGCATGACATCCTGCGCATCATGGGTGTCGAGGCGCTGGCCAACTACATGATCGACGAAGTGCAGGACGTGTATCGGCTGCAGGGCGTGAAGATCAACGACAAGCATATCGAAGTGATTGTCCGTCAGATGCTGCAAAAGCTGGAAATCCTCGACAGCGGCGATACCACGCTGCTGAAGGGTGAACAGGTGGAGCGTATCGAACTGGAAGAGGAGAACGCCAAGGCGCGGGCCCGTGGGCTGCGTGAGGCGAAGGCCGAGCCGGTTCTGCTGGGCATCACCAAAGCGTCGTTGCAGACCCGCAGCTTCATCTCGGCCGCGTCCTTCCAGGAAACCACGCGGGTGCTGACCGAGGCTTCGGTTCAGGGCAAGCGCGACAAGCTGGTTGGTCTGAAAGAGAACGTCATCGTGGGCCGTCTGATCCCGGCAGGGACGGGTGGCGCGACGAGCCGCGTGAAGAAGATCGCGTCGGATCGGGACCAGAATGTCATCGATGCCCGCCGGTCGGAGGCCGAAACGGCCGCCGCTTTGGCCGCGCCGATGGATGTGGTCGATCTGGGCGAGATGGAGTCGGGTCTGGCGGATTTCGACAGCCGCGATTGATCGTCGGATCAGGAATGGGAAGGGGCCGTCGCGGAAACGCGGCGGCCCTTTTCGCATTGAACGCATGCGGCTGGCTGCTAGGCTGCGGGCCTGTGCGCGTGCGAGGGAGGCCGGGATGGACGAGGCGATTGGGACCGGGATGCAGGTTCTGGGACTGTGCCGGTTTTCGGTTCCGAGTCTGGGCGGCTTTCAGGTGGAGCATGTAACGCTCGAGGCGCGGCGTGCGATGCTATACGACCCCTCTCGGCTGGACTTGCGGACGGTCTGGTTCGAGCATGTGACGCTGCCGTCGATCCGGGCGCAGCGGGATAGGAATTTCACCTTTGTCGTGATGGTGGGCGAGGACCTGCCAGATCCGTGGCGGTCGCGTCTGGAGCGGATGATCGCGGATGTGCCGCAGGTACGCATCGTGGCGGCCCCGCCCGGTCAGCATCGCCGCATCTGTGCCGATGCTGTGCGGGCGCATGTTGATCCCGCCGCAGACTGTGTGGCCGAGTTCCGGCTGGATGACGATGACGCGGTGGCGGTGGATTTCGTGGAACGGGTCCGTGCTGATGCGGCGGCCTTGGTTCCGGCCTTTCTGAAGGCGGGGAATGCTGCGTTGGATTATTCGCGCGGAGTGGTGGTGGAGTCGGGGCCGGATGGGGTGGTGGTTATGCCGAGGCGGGCACTCCTCTGGACACCGGCGCTGGCGGTGTTAACGAAGGCGGATGCAGAGCAGCGGATCCTTGACCATCCGCATCACAAGCTGTGGAGAAACATGCCGACGCTGACGCTGCCTGACGAGGTGATGTTCCTGCGCGGGTCGCATGGCGGGAATGACAGCCATATTCCGAAGGAACCCCCGGCATGGGACCTGCCACGCGAACGTTGGGCACCGCTGTTGAAGCGGCGCTTCGGGATCGACCTTGCGGGGTTCGAGGCAGCGCTGGCGGGATTGCGGTGACCTACTGATGCCTTTGTCCGACAATCTGCGCGGCGCGATCTACATGAACGTGGCCATGGCCTCTTTCACGCTGAACGATACGGCGATGAAGGCGGTGATGCAGCATTTGCCGCTGTGGCAGGCTATCGCGATGCGGGGCATGCTGACCTTGGGGCCTTTGATGTTGATCGGGCATCTGACTGGGGGGCTGCGGTTGCGGTTTCCCAAGGGGGTCGGGCGGATCGTGGGGTTGCGGTCGGTGGCGGAAGTGGCATCGACCCTTCTGTTCCTTGCGGCGCTGATCCATATGCCCTTGGCGAACCTGTCGGCGATCTTGCAATCCTTACCGCTTGCCGTGACGCTGGCCGCCGCGCTGTTTCTGGGCGAGCGGGTGGGGTGGCGGCGGCTGTCGGCGATCCTTGTGGGATTTCTGGGTGTGTTGATCATCATCCGGCCGGGGCCCTCGGGGTTTGATCATTGGTCGCTGATGGGGCTGGCCTCGGTCGCCTTTGTGGTAGTACGGGATTTGACGACACGGTCGCTGCCACGGGATGTGCCTTCGGCAAGCGTGGCAGTGATGGCTTCGGCCTCGGTGACGGTGACGGCGCTGATCCTGTCGCCCTTGTCGGGATGGGTGATGCCGACGGCAACCGAATTGGGTCTGATCGTGATGGCAGCCTGCTGTCTGGTGGCGGGCTATATGTTCGTCATCATGGTGATGCGGGTGGGGGATATCGGTTTTGTGGCCCCTTTTCGCTATACCGCCCTGCTGTGGGCGATATTTCTGGGC
Organism: Fuscovulum ytuae; assembly: GCF_029953595.1. Taxonomy (NCBI): domain Bacteria; kingdom Pseudomonadati; phylum Pseudomonadota; class Alphaproteobacteria; order Rhodobacterales; family Paracoccaceae; genus Fuscovulum; species Fuscovulum ytuae. The sequence continues at coordinate 3,246,167 of NZ_CP124535.1, forward strand.
TGGATTGTCTTTGGAACCCTACCTGATGGCCTGACGCTGCTAGGGGCAGGGTTGGTGGTGGGGTCGGGCATTTTCACCCTGTGGCGCGAGCGAAAGGTGAAGGCCGCAGTCGCCACGTGAGGCGCCCCAGCCGGGCGTTGACATCCCCGGCGACTCCCCCTATACGCCCGCTACCTGAGTGCTGGCCCCCTAGGGGAGTCGGCCTTTGGATATCGAAAAGTGAGTGGTCATGATCCGGGCCAAGTGCCCCGATCCTCTGGAATTCCACCGCGTCGTCCCCGGACGGGGGCGCATGCGGTTTTGGTGTTTTGCGATCCGCGCAGGGCATCAGTCGAGAAGCAGCGCGTCGAGGTTCGGCGCGAGTATTGACAACAGCCCAGGACGGGCAAATCGAGGTAGTTGAATGCCGACGATCCAACAGCTGATCCGCAAGCCGCGGGAAGCGAAAGTTAGAAGGTCCAAGTCGCAGCACTTGGAATCCTGCCCGCAGAAGCGTGGTGTTTGCACCCGCGTCTACACCACGACCCCGAAGAAGCCGAACTCCGCTATGCGGAAGGTCGCCAAAGTGCGCCTGACCAACGGCTTTGAGGTGATCAGCTACATCCCCGGCGAAAAGCACAACCTTCAGGAACACTCTGTGGTTCTGATCCGCGGCGGCCGCGTGAAGGACCTTCCGGGTGTGCGTTACCACATCCTGCGCGGTGTTCTGGATACCCAGGGCGTCAAAGATCGTCGTCAACGCCGTTCGAAATACGGCGCGAAGCGTCCGAAGTGAGGAGCTGAGAGATGTCCCGCCGTCACGCCGCAGAAAAGCGCGAAATCCTGCCCGACGCCAAATATGGCGATCGCGTGCTGACCAAGTTCATGAACAACCTGATGCTGGATGGAAAGAAATCCGTCGCAGAATCGATCGTCTATGGCGCGCTGGAGCGCGTCCAGTCGCGCCTGAAGCGCGAACCGATCCAGGCCTTCCACGAGGCTCTGGACAATGTGAAGCCGTCGGTTGAAGTGCGTTCGCGCCGCGTCGGTGGTGCCACCTATCAGGTGCCCGTCGAAGTGCGGACCGAGCGTCGTGAAGCGCTGGCCATCCGCTGGCTGATCACGGCCGCCCGCAAGCGCAACGAAAACACGATGGAAGAACGGCTTGCCGCCGAACTGGCCGATGCGGTGAACAACCGCGGCACCGCCGTGAAGAAGCGTGAAGACACCCACAAGATGGCCGACGCGAACAAAGCGTTCAGCCATTACCGCTGGTAAGGGATCACCATGGCACGCGAATATCCGCTTGAGCGTTACCGCAACTTCGGGATCATTGCCCATATCGACGCGGGCAAGACCACGACTTCGGAACGGATTCTTTACTACACCGGCAAGTCCCACAAGATCGGCGAAGTCCATGACGGCGCCGCCACGATGGACTGGATGGAGCAGGAGCAGGAACGCGGCATCACGATCACCTCGGCTGCCACGACCACCTTCTGGAACCGTCAGACCGATCCGGGCCAAGACACCTCGGACAAGTCCAAGAAGTTCCGGTTCAACATCATCGACACCCCCGGCCACGTGGACTTCACCATCGAGGTGGAGCGTTCGCTGGCGGTTCTGGACGGTGCAGTTGTTCTGCTGGACGGCAACGCCGGCGTGGAACCGCAGACCGAAACCGTGTGGCGTCAGGCTGACCGCTATAAGGTTCCGCGGATCGTGTTCGTCAACAAGATGGACAAGACCGGCGCTGACTTCTTCAAATGCGTTCGCATGATCAAGGACCGCACCGGCGCGAATGCCGTTCCGGTGGCTCTGCCGATCGGCGCAGAAGACAAGCTGGAAGGAATCATCGACCTCGTGACCATGGAAGAGTGGGTCTATGAGGGCGAAGACCTTGGCGCATCGTGGGTGCGTCAGCCGATCCGCGACAGCCTGAAGGCCGAAGCGGAAGAGTGGCGGATGAATCTGGTGGAAACCGCGGTTGGTCAGGATGACGCCGCGATGGAAGCCTATCTGGAAGGCAACGAACCCGATGCGGATACGCTGCGTGCGCTGATCCGCAAGGCGACGCTGGCCATCGACTTCATCCCGGTTTTTGCGGGCTCTGCCTTCAAGAACAAGGGTGTGCAGCCGCTTTTGAACGCCGTGATCGACTATCTGCCCTCGCCGCTGGACGTGCCGCCCTATATGGGCTTTGCGCCGGGCGACGAAAGCGAAACCCGCAACATCGCGCGGTCGGCGGAAGACGAACAGCCCTTCTCGGGGCTGGCGTTCAAGATCATGAACGACCCCTTCGTCGGATCGCTGACCTTCACCCGGATTTATTCGGGCAAGCTGGCCAAAGGCGATGCTATGCTGAACGCGACCAAGCAGCGCAAGGAACGCGTCGGCCGGATGATGATGATGCACGCCATTGAGCGTGAGGAAATCACCGAAGCCTTTGCGGGCGACATTATCGCGCTGGGCGGCCTCAAGGAGACCACCACCGGTGACACGCTGTGTGACCCGGCGGCCCCCGTCGTTCTGGAAACCATGACCTTCCCGGTCCCGGTGATCGAGATCGCGGTGGAACCGAAGACCAAGGCCGACCAGGAAAAGATGGGCATCGCGCTGGCACGTCTGGCTGCCGAAGACCCGTCCTTCCGGGTGGAGACCGACCTTGAAAGCGGTCAGACCATCATGAAGGGCATGGGCGAACTTCACCTCGACATCCTCGTCGACCGTATGCGTCGCGAGTTCAAGGTTGAGGCGAATATCGGTGCGCCGCAGGTGGCCTATCGTGAAACGATCTCGCGCGAGCATGAGATCGACTACACGCACAAGAAGCAGACCGGTGGTACCGGCCAATTCGCGCGCGTGAAGCTGATCATCTCGCCGACCGAGCCGGGCGAAGGCTATTCGTTCGAGTCGAAGATCGTTGGCGGTGCGGTTCCGAAGGAATACATCCCCGGTGTCGAAAAAGGCATCAAGTCGGTGATGGACTCCGGCCCGCTGGCTGGCTTCCCGGTGATCGACTTCAAGGTTCAGCTGGTCGATGGCGCGTTCCATGACGTGGACTCCTCGGTTCTCGCCTTCGAAATCGCGGCCCGTGCTGCGATGCGCGAAGGCCTGAAGAAGGCCGGGGCGAAGCTTCTGGAACCCATCATGAAGGTGGAAGTCGTGACGCCCGAGGAATATACGGGCGGCGTGATCGGCGACCTGACCTCGCGTCGGGGGATGATCAACGGGCAGGACAGCCGCGGCAACGCGAATGTCATCGCCGCGATGGTTCCGCTGGCCAACATGTTCGGCTACATCAACCAGCTGCGCTCCATGACCTCGGGTCGGGCGGTGTTCTCGATGGAGTTCGACCATTACGACACCGTTCCGGAAAACCTGAGCCAGGAAATCCAGAAGAAATACGCATAAGGGCGGTGCGTGCGAAAGCACGCACCCTACCAACCCCGTAGGGTGCGTGCTAGCACGCACCGTCACCGAAACAGGAGGCCATCATGGCAAAGGCAAAGTTTGAACGGACGAAACCGCACGTCAACATTGGCACGATTGGCCACGTTGACCACGGCAAGACGACGCTGACGGCTGCGATCACGAAGTATTTTGGCGAATTCCGCGCCTATGACCAGATCGACGGTGCGCCGGAAGAGCGTGCGCGTGGGATCACGATTTCGACGGCGCATGTGGAATACGAGTCGGAAGCACGTCACTACGCGCATGTCGACTGCCCCGGCCACGCCGACTATGTGAAGAACATGATCACGGGCGCGGCGCAGATGGACGGCGCGATTCTGGTGTGTTCTGCTGCTGACGGCCCGATGCCGCAGACGCGTGAGCACATTCTTCTGGGCCGTCAGGTGGGCATCCCCTACATGGTGGTGTTCATGAACAAGGTGGACCAGGTCGATGACCCGGAACTTCTTGAACTGGTTGAGATGGAAATCCGCGAACTGCTGTCGTCCTACGACTATCCGGGCGATGACATTCCGATCATCAAGGGGTCTGCGCTGCACGCGATGAACGGCACCGAGAAGGCGATTGGCGAGGATGCGATCCGCGCCCTGATCGCGGCGGTTGACGAATACATCCCGACGCCGGCGCGCGCTGTTGACCAGCCCTTCCTGATGCCGATCGAAGACGTGTTCTCGATCTCGGGTCGTGGGACGGTTGTGACGGGCCGTGTGGAGCGTGGCGTGATCAACGTCGGCGACGAAGTTGAGATCGTGGGCATCCGTCCGACGAAGAAGTCGGTTTGCACGGGTGTTGAGATGTTCCGCAAGCTTCTGGACCGTGGGGAAGCGGGCGACAACATCGGCGCGCTGCTGCGCGGTGTGGACCGTGACGGCGTTGAGCGTGGTCAGGTTCTGTGCAAGCCGGGTTCGGTGAAGCCGCACACGAAGTTCGAAGCTGAGGCCTACATCCTGACGAAGGAAGAAGGTGGCCGTCACACGCCGTTCTTTGCGAACTACCGCCCGCAGTTCTACTTCCGCACGACGGACGTGACGGGGACGGTTGAGCTTCCCGAGGGCACCGAGATGGTGATGCCTGGCGACAACCTGAAGTTCAACGTGTCGCTGATCGCGCCGATCGCGATGGAAGAGAAGCTGCGCTTCGCCATCCGCGAAGGCGGCCGCACCGTCGGCGCCGGCGTGGTGTCGAAGATCATCGAGTGATCGAACAGGTAGGAGGGGCAGTAATGCCCATCCTACGGAAGAAAGAACCGCCGGGGGACGGCAACGATCCCCCGGCGAAACGCAATCGTAATGTGAACCTATGGGCTGGATGATCCGGCCTACGTTCCGAAGGAAAAGAAGATGCAAGGTCAAACCATCCGCATCCGGCTGAAAGCCTTCGATTACCGTGTGCTGGACGCCAGCACGCAGGAAATCGTGAGCACGGCCAAGCGGACCGGCGCGCAGGTGCGCGGCCCGATCCCGCTGCCCAACAAGATTGAGAAATTCACGGTTCTCCGTGGTCCGCACATCGACAAGAAGTCGCGCGACCAGTGGGAGATCCGCACGCACAAGCGTCTTCTCGACATCGTCGATCCGACCCCGCAGACCGTGGACGCGCTCATGAAGCTCGACCTCGCGGCTGGCGTGGATGTCGAGATCAAGGTTTGAGGAGGGCATGACCATGCGCTCTGGCGTTATCGCAAAGAAGCTGGGCATGACCCGGCTGTTCATGGAAAACGGGGCACAAATCCCGGTTACCGTTCTGCAACTCGACAACCTGCAGGTCGTGGCGCAGCGCACCGCTGACAAGGATGGCTACACTGCCGTTCAGCTTGGCGCGGGCACTGCCAAGGCCAAGCGGACCACGGCCGCGCAGCGGGGCCACTTTGCCAAGGCGAATGTGGAACCGAAGCGGAAGGTCGCGGAGTTTCGCGTAACCCCCGACAACCTGATCGATGTGGGCGCGGAGATCACCGCCGACCATTACCTCGCAGGTCAGTTCGTCGACATCGCGGGCACCTCGATCGGTAAGGGTTTTGCCGGTGCGATGAAGCGGCACAACTTCGGTGGTCTGCGGGCCTCGCACGGTGTGTCGATCAGCCACCGTTCGCACGGGTCCACGGGCCAGTGCCAGGACCCCGGCAAGGTGTTCAAGGGCAAGAAGATGGCCGGTCACCTTGGTGCCGTCCGCGTGACCACTCAGAACCTTCAGGTCGTTCGCACGGATAGCGAGCGCGGCCTGATCATGGTGAAGGGCGCGGTCCCCGGTTCCAAAGGTGGTTGGGTCACGATCAAGGATGCGGTGAAGAAGCCTGCGCATAAGGACGCCCCGCGTCCTGCGGCGATCCGCACCGCTGCTGCTCCGGCTGCCGAAGTGGCGGTCGAAGGGGGTGAAGCATGAAACTCGATGTGATCAAGCTGGACGGCGGCAAAGCCGGTTCCATCGATCTGGATGAGGCGCTGTTCGGCCTTGAGCCGCGCGCGGACATCCTGCATCGCGTGGTGCGCTGGCAGCGTGCCAAGGCACAGGCCGGCACCCACTCGGTTCTGGGCAAGTCGGACGTGTCCTACTCGACCAAGAAGATCTATCGCCAGAAGGGCACCGGTGGCGCACGCCACGGGTCCCGCAAGGCGCCGATCTTCCGTCATGGTGGCGTCTACAAGGGCCCGACCCCGCGGTCGCATGCCCATGACCTGCCGAAGAAGTTCCGGGCCCTCGGGCTGCGTCACGCGCTGTCGGCCAAGGCCAAGGCGGGTGAGCTGGTGATCGTGGACAACCTCGCCATGGCGGAAGCCAAGACGGCGATGCTTGCCAAGACGGTCAAAGAGCGTGGCTGGAAGCGCGTGCTGATCATCGATGGCGCGGATGTCGACGCGAATTTCGCGCTGGCCGCCCGCAATATCGAAGGGATCGACGTGCTGCCGACCATCGGCGCGAATGTCTATGACATCCTGAAGCGTGACACGCTTGTGATCACGAAGGCGGGTGTCGAAGCCCTGGAGGCACGCCTGAAATGAGCGCGAAACCCGAACATTACGACCTGATCAAGAAGCCGATCATCACCGAAAAGGCCACCATGGCCAGCGAAAACGGTGCGGTCGTCTTTCAGGTGGCGATGGACGCCACCAAGCCTGCGATCAAGGAAGCCGTCGAGGCGGTCTTTGGCGTGAAGGTCAAGGCGGTGAACACCGTCGTGACCAAGGGCAAGGCGAAGAAGTTCCGCGGCCGTGCTGGCGAGCGGAGCGACAAGAAGAAGGCCTATGTGACCCTTGAAGAGGGTAACACTATCGACGTGGCCACAGGCCTCTGATAGAAGCCGCACGAATCTTGCGGCCCCGGGTTTCCGGGGCCGCGGATTTTTTGAAGAATCCGGTTCTTTTCCCAAGGGATAGGGGCCGACTGCCGGGGATCTTCGGAGCCCTATAACCAACGGGATCGCCAAGTGATCCCCTAGCTGACGGAAGACAGAGAGCATGGCACTCAAGTCGTATAAACCGACGACGCCTGGCCAGCGTGGGCTGGTTCTGATCGACCGTTCGGAGCTGTGGAAAGGACGCCCTGTCAAAGCCCTTACCGAGGGTTTGATCAAGACGGGTGGCCGGAACAACACCGGACGTGTCACGATGTGGCACAAGGGCGGCGGCGCAAAGCGCCTGTACCGCGTTGTGGATTTCAAGCGCCGCAAGTTCGATATTGCGGCGACCGTGGAGCGGATCGAATACGATCCGAACCGGACCGCCTTCATCGCGCTGGTGAAGTATGCGGATGGCGAGCTGTCGTATATCCTGGCTCCCCAGCGTCTGGCGGTGGGCGATCAGGTGATCGCGGGCGCCAAGACCGACGTGAAGCCCGGCAATGCGATGCCCTTCAGCGGCATGCCGATCGGGACGATCGTGCACAACGTCGAGCTGAAGCCCGGCAAGGGCGGCCAGCTGGCACGTGCCGCGGGCACCTATGCCCAGTTCGTCGGTCGTGACGGTGGCTATGCGCAGATCCGCCTGTCTTCGGGCGAACTGCGGATGGTGCGTCAGGAATGCATGGCGACCATCGGCGCTGTGTCAAACCCGGACAATTCGAACCAGAACCTCGGCAAGGCCGGTCGTAAGCGGCATATGGGCGTCCGCCCGACCGTTCGCGGTGTTGCGATGAACCCGATCGACCACCCGCATGGTGGTGGTGAAGGCCGCACCTCGGGTGGCCGTCACCCCGTTACCCCGTGGGGCAAGGGCACCAAGGGCAACCGGACCCGGTCGAACAAGAAGACGGACAAGTACATCGTCCGTTCGCGTCACGCGAAGAAAGGGCGCTAATCCATGGCACGTTCTATCTGGAAAGGCCCGTTCGTCGACGCCTATGTCCTGAAGAAGGCAGAGAAGGCGCGGGAATCGGGCAAGAACGAAGTGATCAAGATCTGGTCGCGCCGTTCGACGATCCTGCCGCAATTCGTTGGTCTGACCTTTGGGGTCTACAACGGACACAAGCACATCCCCGTCAACGTGACCGAAGAAATGATCGGTCAGAAGTTCGGGGAATATTCGCCGACGCGGACCTATTACGGCCACGCCGCCGACAAGAAAGCCAAGAGGAAGTAAGCCATGGGTAAGGAAAAGAATCCGCGCCGCGTGGCGGACAATGAAGCGATGGCGATTGCCCGGATGCTTCGCACCTCGCCGCAGAAACTGAACCTCGTTGCCGGGATGATCCGTGGCAAGAAGGTCGAGAAGGCGCTTGCCGATCTCACCTTCTCTAAGCGCCGCATCGCGGGTGACGTGAAGAAGTGCCTGCAATCGGCCATTGCCAATGCCGAGAACAACCATGGGCTGGACGTGGACAACCTTGTTGTCGCGGAAGCTTGGGTCGGGAAGAACCTCGTGATGAAGCGGGGCCGTCCGCGGGCCCGTGGCCGGTTCGGCAAGATCATGAAGCCGTTCAGCGAAATCACCATCAAGGTGCGTCAGACCGGGGAGTCGGCATAATGGGACAGAAGGTTAACCCCATCGGGATGCGCCTCCAGGTCAACCGGACCTGGGACAGCCGCTGGTTCGCCGAGTCGAAGGACTATGGCAATCTGCTGCTTGAAGACCTCAAGATGCGCGAGTTCATCCATGAGGAATGCAAGCAGGCCGGCGTGAGCCGCGTGATCATCGAGCGTCCGCACAAGAAGTGCCGTGTGACCATTCACACCGCGCGTCCGGGCGTGATCATCGGCAAGAAAGGTGCGGATATCGAAGGTCTGCGGAAGAAGCTGTCGGCTTTCACCGCGTCCGAACTGCACCTGAACATCGTCGAAGTGCGCAAGCCGGAGCTTGATGCCCAGCTGGTGGCCGAGTCGATCGCCCAGCAGATGGAGCGCCGGGTTTCGTTCCGTCGTGCCATGAAGCGCGGCGTTCAGAACGCGATGCGCATGGGTGCCCTGGGCATCCGGGTGAACGTGGCTGGTCGTCTGGGTGGTGCGGAAATCGCGCGGACCGAATGGTACCGCGAGGGCCGCGTTCCGCTGCACACGCTGCGCGCCGACATCGACTATGCGCTGTCGGAAGCCGAGACGCCCTATGGGATCATCGGTGTGAAAGTGTGGATCTTCAAGGGCGAGATCCTTGAGCATGATCCGCAGGCCCGCGACCGCCGTCAGGCGGAAGCGCAGGACGGCGCTGCGCCCCGTGCGCCGCGTCGCGACCGCGAACGCGCGTAAGGGAGTAGAAGGAAATGCTGCAACCGAAACGGACCAAGTTCCGCAAACAGCACAAGGGCCGCATCCATGGCGAAGCCAAGGGTGGTTTCCTGCTGAACTTCGGCTCTTATGCGCTGAAGGCCACGGAACCCGAGCGTGTGACGGCCCGCCAGATCGAAGCGGCCCGCCGCGCGATCACCCGTCACATGAAGCGTCAGGGCCGCGTCTGGATCCGGATTTTCCCGGACCTGCCGGTCTCGGCAAAGCCGATCGAAGTGCGTATGGGTAAGGGTAAGGGCTCGGTCGACCGTTGGGTCGCCAAGGTCAAGCCCGGCCGTATCATGTTCGAGATCGACGGCGTGAACGACACGATCGCCCGCGAAGCGCTGCGCCTTGGCGCGATGAAGCTGCCGGTCACCACCCGCGTCGTGGCGCGCGAGGACTGGTAAGGGCGGCGGGGTGAAACCCCGCCCTACCGATATCGGCCCCCGATGCGCGAGTGTCGGGGGCCTTTTTCTTTTGTGACACCGACCCCCTCCCCGACCCTCGCCCATAGGTGGGGGAGGTGGAGATCACCCGATGGAGCCTGACCGATGACCGAGATCACGCCGCTGTTCGTGACCCATCTTTACCGCGCTGAATTGAACAGCCTTGCCAAGAAGAAGGTGGATTACGCCGAGTTGCACGCAACCTGCGATGCGGTGGCCGAGGATGACGAGGCCGGGCAGGAATGGTGCGAGGCGAATGGTTATCCGGGCTATACCTCCTACGCCTCGCTGGACGATCTGCCGTGGCGGATGCCGATCTTTGGCGATCTGGAAAAGGCGCTGGACAAGCATGTTGCGGCTTTTTGCGCCGCTCTGGGGTTCGATCTTGGTGACAAGAAGCTGAAATGCAATTCGCTGTGGATCAACATCCTGCCGGAAGGCGGAACGCATGCGAGCCACATTCATCCGCATTCGGTGATTTCCGGAACGACCTATGTGGCGATGCCGGAAGGGACGAGTGCGCTGAAGCTGGAAGACCCGCGGCTGCCGATGATGATGATGGCGCCGCTGGTCAAGAAAGAGGCGTCGCAGGCGCTGCAACGCTTTGTCTATGTGAAGCCGAAGGTGGGTGAGGTGCTCTTGTGGGAAAGCTGGCTGCGCCACGAGGTGCCGATGAACATGGCGGAGGATGAGCGTATCAGCGTCAGCTTCAACTATGGTTGGGCGTGAGGGGCAACTAAGTGCTTGCCCTTCGGACATCGCTTCTGTAATGGGACGCATCCTGCGGTTCCGGGGCGACTCGGAATCGTTGGTTTATCATTGATCCACCGGGTTCAGGGTTACCCTTCCGCGTAAGGGGCTCTCTGGTGATTGAGAAAAGGACAAAGGCCGTGAAAGCCGACGAACTGCGGGGCAAGACCCCTGACCAGCTGCGCGACAGCCTGGTTTCGCTGAAGAAGGAAGCCTTCAATCTGCGCTTCCAGCAGGCCACCGGCCAGCTTGAGAACACCGCCCGCATGAACGCCATCCGCAAGGATGTGGCGCGCATCAAGACGGTGCTGAACCAAAAAGCCGCTGAAGCTGCGAAATAAGAGGACCACGAAATGCCCAAGCGTATCCTGCAAGGTGTCGTGACCTCGGACAAGAACGCCCAGACGATCACCGTTCTGGTCGAGCGCCGCTTCAAGCACCCGCTGCTGCAAAAGACCGTCCGCAAGTCCAAGAAATACCGGGCCCACGACGAGCACAACACGTTCAAGGTTGGCGATACTGTTCGCATCGAAGAGTGCGCGCCCATCTCGAAGACGAAACGTTGGACGGTGGTCGTCGAGGCGTAAGCCTGCGGCCAGCGTTCAGCACGAACGAAACCCTGGGACGGTTGCAGATCATGACCGTTCCCAAAGGTCGGGAGTAACCCAATGATCCAGATGCAGACCAATCTGGATGTTGCTGACAACTCCGGCGCGCGCCGGGTTCAGTGCATCAAGGTTCTGGGCGGTTCGCACCGCCGCTATGCGTCCGTCGGCGACATCATCGTGGTGTCGGTGAAGGAAGCTATTCCGAAAGGCCGCGTGAAGAAGGGCGACGTCCGCAAGGCTGTTGTCGTTCGCACCGCCAAGGAAGTCCGCCGTGAAGACGGCACGTCCATCCGTTTCGACCGCAATGCCGCCGTCATCCTGAACAACCAGGGTGAACCGGTCGGCACCCGTATCTTTGGGCCGGTCGTGCGTGAGCTGCGTGCGAAGAACTTCATGAAGATCATCTCGCTGGCACCGGAGGTGCTGTGATGGCTGCGAAGCTTAAAAAGGGTGACACGGTCATCGTGTTGACCGGCAAGGACAAGGGCAAGAAGGGCGAGATTTCCGCCGTCATGCCGAAGGACAACAAAGCGATCGTCGATGGCGTGAATGTCGCCATCCGTCACACGAAGCAGTCGGCCCAATCGCAGGGCGGCCGTCTTCCGGTGGCGTTGCCGATCGATCTGTCGAACCTTGCCATCGTGGACAAGAACGGCAAACCGACCCGCGTCGGGTTCCGTATGGAAGGCGACAAAAAGGTCCGTTACGCCAAGACCACCGGGGAGGCGATCTGATGCTTGACACAGCAACCTACACCCCGCGCCTGAAGACCGAATACGCCGGCAAGATCCGCCCGGCGATGAAGGCCGAGTTCAACTACAAGAACGACATGCAGATCCCCAAGCTGGACAAGATCGTCCTGAACATGGGTGTCGGCGAGGCCGTGAAAGATACCAAGAAGGTCAAGCAGGCCGCCGAGGAGCTTTCGCAGATCGCCGGTCAGAAAGCCGTCATCACCAAGGCCAAGAAGTCCATCGCCGGTTTCCGCGTTCGCGAGGAAATGCCGCTGGGCTGCAAGGTCACGCTGCGCGGCGACCGGATGTATGAATTCCTTGACCGTCTTATCACGATCGCCCTGCCGCGCGTCCGCGACTTCCGCGGCGTGAAGGGCAACAGCTTTGATGGCCGCGGCAACTATGCCATGGGCCTGAAAGAGCACATCGTGTTCCCCGAGATCAACTTCGACAAGGTCGACGAAGTTCTGGGGATGGACATCATCATCTGCACCACCGCAAAGACCGACGCGGAAGCCAAGGCGCTGTTGAAGCATTTCAACATGCCCTTCACGTCGTAAGCGCGAGGAACCTGAGATATGGCAAAGAAATCCATGGTGAACCGCGAAGTGAAGCGCGCCAAGCTTGTGAAGCAGCATGCTTCGAAGCGCGCTGCCCTGAAAGCGGTGATCAACGACCAGTCCAAGCCGATGGAAGAGCGTTTCAAGGCGACTCTGAAGCTGGCGGAACTGCCCCGCAACTCGTCCGCCACCCGGCTGCACAACCGCTGCCAGCTGACGGGCCGTCCCCATGCTTACTACCGTAAGCTGAAACTCTCGCGGATCATGCTGCGCGAACTGGCCTCCTTCGGCCAGATCCCCGGCATGGTGAAGTCGAGCTGGTAAGGGAGGAGCACAGATGTCCATGAACGATCCTCTCGGCGATATGCTGACCCGCATCCGCAACGCGCAGATGCGCGGCAAATCCACCGTCGCGACGCCGGCTTCGAAGCTGCGCGCCTGGGTGTTGGATGTGCTGACTGCGGAAGGCTATATCCGTGGCTATGAAAAGAAGACGACCGAGAATGGCCAGGGCGAACTGGTGATCTCGCTGAAGTACTTCGAAGGCGCCCCTGTGATCCGCGAACTCAAGCGCGTGTCCAAGCCGGGCCGTCGCGTCTACATGGGTGTCAAGGACATCCCGTCGGTGCGCAACGGTCTGGGCGTTTCCATCGTCTCCACGCCGAAGGGCGTGATGTCGGACGCAGCGGCTCGCTCTGCCAATGTTGGCGGCGAAGTCCTCTGCACCGTGTTCTGAGGAGGGTGGTATGTCTCGTATTGGCAAAAAACCGGTCGAACTGCCCAAGGGCGTGACGGCCTCGATGTCCGGCCAGACCATCGAAGTGAAGGGGCCGAAAGGCACCCGCAGCTTCACCGCTGGCGACGACGTGACGATCACCATCGACGGCACCACCGTCAAAGTGACGCCGCGCGGCACGTCCAAGCGCGCCCGCCAGCAATGGGGGATGGTGCGGTCCATGGTGGCAAACCTTGTCACCGGGGTGACCGAAGGCTTCAAGAAAGACCTGGAAATCCAGGGCGTGGGTTACCGCGCCGCGATGGCCGGGAACGTGTTGAAGCTGTCGCTGGGCTATAGCCACGAAGTGAATTTCGAAGTGCCGAAGGGGGTGACCGTCACCTCGCCGAAGCAGACCGAGATCACCGTGGAAGGCATTGACCAGCAACTGGTCGGCCAGGTGGCCGCGAACATCCGCGAGTGGAAGCGCCCGGAACCCTATAAGGGCAAGGGCATCCGCTACAAGGATGAGTACATCTTCCGCAAGGAAGGCAAGAAGAAGTAAGGGGCGCAAAAATGGCGAACAACAAGAGAGAGCTGTTCCTCAAGCGCCGCCTGCGCGTTCGGAACAAGATCAAGGCCATGGCCAACGGGCGTCTTCGTCTGTCGGTTCATCGGTCTTCGAAGAACATCAGCGTCCAGCTGATCGACGACGTGAAGGGGGTCACCGTGGCCTCTGCCTCGTCCCTCGAGAAGGAACTGGGCGTCGTCGGCAAGAACAACGTCGAGGCTGCGGCCAAGATCGGCGCTGCGATTGCCGAGCGGGCCAAGAAGGCCGGCGTGGACGAGTGCTATTTCGACCGCGGCGGTTTCATTTTCCACGGGAAAATCAAGGCGCTTGCCGATGCTGCCCGTGAAGGTGGCCTGAAGTTCTAATGTCGGTGGGCGGCGTGCAAGCGCCGCCCCGATGATCCGGGGATGCCGTCTGGCTCCACCAGGATTGGCCCATAACGGCGCCTTGCCGCGCCAACATGAAGGAATGCCATATGGCAGAACGTGAGAACCGCCGGGAGCGTCGTGACGACCGTCGTGACAACCGCCCGGAAGAAACCCCGGAATTCGCCGACCGTCTGGTCGCGATCAACCGCGTGTCGAAAACCGTGAAGGGCGGCAAGCGCTTTGGCTTTGCGGCACTGGTCGTCGTGGGCGATCAGCGTGGCCGTGTCGGCTTTGGCAAAGGCAAGGCCAAGGAAGTGCCGGAAGCGATCCGCAAGGCGACCGAACAGGCCAAGCGTAGCCTGATCCGTGTGCCGCTGAAGGACAGCCGCACCCTGCACCATGACATCGAAGGCCGTCATGGCGCGGGTAAGGTGGTGATGCGGACGGCTGTTGCCGGTACCGGGATCATCGCCGGTGGTCCGATGCGCGCCGTGTTCGAGATGCTGGGTATTCAGGACGTGGTGGCCAAGTCCATCGGGTCGCAGAACCCCTACAACATGATCCGTGCGACGATTGACGGTCTGAAGCAGGAATCCTCGCCCCGTCACGTGGCAAGCCGCCGCGGCAAGAAGGTGGCCGAAATCCTGAAGAAGCCCGAAGCCGAAGTCGTGGAGGGCTGATAGATGACTGCCAAGAAGACCATCGTCGTGAAGCAGGTGGCTTCGGCCGCCCGCCGCCCGGCCATTCAGACCGCGACCCTGAAGGGTCTTGGCCTGAACAAGATGCACCGCACGCGCGAGCTGGAAGATACACCTTCCGTGCGCGGCATGGTGAATTCGATCTCGCACCTTGTGAAGATCATCGAAGAGCGTGGCTGATTGTGTAGGATGGGCAGATTGCCCATCCTATCGGGGGCGCGCAGGGAAACCTGCGCGCCTTCTGCCATTTTATAGGGGGGCAGTGATGCCAGACCCGCAACAAGAAAGAAACGCCGTGTTGGCCCCATCCGTCGCAGGCGGGGCCCTTCCGGCCAAGGAGTATGCGACATGAAATTGAATGAACTGCGTGACAATGACGGCGCGGCCCGCAAGCAAAAGCGTGTGGCGCGCGGCCCGGGTTCGGGCAAGGGCAAGACCGCAGGCCGCGGGATCAAGGGCCAGAAGTCCCGTTCGGGCGTGGCCATCGGTGGGTATGAAGGCGGCCAGATGCCGCTTTATCGCCGCTTGCCGAAGCGCGGCTTTAACAAGCCGAACCGTCTGGAATTCGCCGTCGTCAACCTTGGCTTGATCGAAAAGTTCATCGGTCTGGGCAAGCTGGATGCGAAATCCGAGATCACCGAGGACGCGCTGGTTGCTGCTGGCGTGACGTCGAACAAGCGCGACGGTATCCGCGTTCTCGCCAAAGGCGAGATCAAGTCGAAGGTGACGCTGGTGGTTACCGGGGCCTCGGCTTCGGCCATCGAAGCGGTCCAGAAGGCCGGTGGTTCGATCACCGTCAAGGCATCGGCGGCGGCTGCGGCTGAATAACGGTTGTGAGCGGTCGGCAGACCGCTTACATAACCCCTAGTTTTCCCGCGCCGCCGACCGGAAAACGGTTCGGCGGCGCCTCCATGAAAAGAGTCCTCGGCATGGCATCTGCTGCAGAGCAAATGGCGGCGAACCTGAGCTGGTCCGCCCTAGGCAAGGCGACCGATCTTCGTCAGCGCATCTTCTTTACCCTTGGCCTGCTGATCGTCTATCGGCTGGGGACCTATATCCCAGTGCCGGGCATCGACGGCACCGCATTGCGTGAGTTCATGACACAGGCGACACAGGGCATCGGCGGCATGCTGAACCTGTTCACCGGGGGCGCGATCAGCCGGATGGGCATCTTCGCGCTGGGGATCATGCCCTATATCAGCGCGTCGATCATCGTGCAGCTGCTGGCGGCCATGGTGCCGCAGTTGGAGCAGCTGAAAAAGGAAGGCGAGCAGGGGCGAAAGAAGCTGAACCAATATACCCGCTACGGCACCGTGGCGCTGGCGATCTTTCAGGCCTGGGGTATTGCGGTTTCCATCGAGGCGGGTGGTTTGGCGCATGAGCCTGGGCTGTTCTTCAAGCTGGCCTGCGTGATCACCCTTGTCGGCGGGACGATGTTCCTGATGTGGCTGGGCGAACAGATCACCGCGCGCGGCATCGGCAACGGGATATCGCTGATCATCTTTGTGGGCATCGTGGCCGAAATTCCGGCGGCGCTGGTGCAGTTCTTTGAACAGGGCCGGTCGGGCGCGATTTCTACGCCCCTGATCCTTGGGATCATCGTGATGGTGATCGCGGTCATCGCCTTTGTCGTGTTCATGGAACGCGCATTGCGCAAGATCCATATTCAGTATCCGCGCCGTCAGGTGGGGATGAAGATCTATGATGGCGGGTCGTCGCACCTGCCGGTGAAGGTGAACCCGGCAGGGGTTATTCCGGCGATTTTTGCATCGTCGCTGCTGCTTTTGCCGACGACGATTGGCACCTTCTCGGGTCAGGATACGAACCCGGTTCTGTCGACGCTGATGGCCTATCTGGGTTATGGCCAGCCGCTGCACCTGTTGGCGATGGCGGCGATGATCGTGTTCTTCACCTATTTCTACACGGCCAACGTGTCCTTCAAGGTGGAGGATGTGGCCGAGAACCTGAAGAATCAGAACGGGTTCATCCCCGGTATCCGCCCCGGCAAGAAGACCGAGGAATATCTGGAATATGTCGTAACCCGTATCCTTGTGCTGGGGTCGGCCTATCTGGCGGCGGTCTGTCTGTTGCCCGAGGTTCTGATCGCGCAGGTGGGGCTGCCCTTCTACTTTGGCGGCACATCGGTTCTGATCGTGGTGTCGGTGACGATGGATACGATCAATCAGGTGCAATCGCATCTTTTGGCGCATCAGTATGAAGGCCTGATCGAGAAGTCGAATCTGCGCGGGAAGAAACGGACGGCGCCCAAGGCGCCAGCGCGGCGCTGAGGTCAGGGGCGATGGTGAATATCATCCTTCTGGGCCCGCCGGGGGCCGGCAAAGGTACGCAGGCCAAGCGTCTGGTCGATGAAAGGCACATGGTGCAGCTTTCGACCGGCGACATGCTGCGCGAAGCCAAGACCAGCGGGACCGAGATGGGCAACCGCGTGGCCGAGGTCATGGCGCGGGGCGAATTGGTGACGGATGAGATCGTCATCGGCCTTATCGAGGAAAAGATCACCGGCCCTGCGGGTGGTGGTTTCATCTTCGACGGGTTTCCGCGCACGCTGAAACAGGCGGATGCCTTGGCCGCGCTGATGAACCGGACGGGGCAGACGCTGGATGCGGTGATTGAGATGCAGGTGGATGACGCGGCACTGGTCGCGAGGATCACCGGACGTTTCACCTGCGGCAACTGCGGCGAGGTCTATCACGAGGTCACCAAGCCCACCAAGGCGGCGGGCGTCTGCGACGTGTGTGGATCGTCCGATCTGCGCAAGCGGGCGGATGACAATGAGGACGCGCTGAAACAGCGGCTGATGGAATATTACAAGAAGACCTCGCCCCTGATTGGCTATTACTACGCAAAGCACCAGCTTTCGACGGTGGATGGTTTGGCGGAAATGGACACGGTTTCCGAGGCCATCGCATCGGTGCTTGACAAAGCCTGAAAATGCCGTCCCACGCCCTTGACGGGCGGGGGAAAAGCCCATAAAGCACGGCGTCCCGCAAGGGAATCGTCCGGCCATATTGATGCTTGGCTGGTCAGATCGAATCGGTGGAATGGGGTGACCCGCGCCGCCGGAGTTGTGAAAAAAGGTTCTGGCATCACGGAACCGCAACGAAAAGGAACATGCGCGTGGCACGTATTGCTGGCGTCAACATCCCCACCCAGAAGCGGGTGCCGATTGCCCTGACCTACATCACCGGGATCGGCTCGCATAATGCGGAAATCATTTGCAATTCGCTGAACATTGACCGCGCGCGCCGGGTCAATCAGCTTTCGGATGCCGAAGTGCTGGCCATCCGCGAATTCATCGACGCGAACTTCACCGTCGAGGGCGACCTGCGCCGCGAAGTTTCGATGAACATCAAGCGTCTGATGGACCTTGGCTGCTATCGCGGCCTGCGTCACCGCAAGAACCTTCCGGTTCGCGGTCAGCGTACCCACACGAACGCCCGCACCCGCAAGGGCCCGGCGAAGCCGATCGCCGGCAAGAAGAAGTAAGGGGAGCGCACAGTCATGGCACGTGATACCAAATCCGCCGCGCGCACCAAGCGCAAGGAACGCAAGAACATCGCCGCTGGTGTGGCGCATGTGAATTCGTCGTTCAACAACACCAAAATCCTGATTTCCGACGTGCAGGGCAATGCGATCTCGTGGTCGTCTGCTGGCACGATGGGCTTCAAGGGCTCGCGCAAGTCGACGCCTTACGCCGCCCAGATGGCCGCAGAAGATGCTGGCCGCAAGGCGCAGGAACATGGCGTGAAGACGCTGGAAGTCGAAGTGCAAGGCCCCGGTTCGGGCCGCGAGTCGGCGCTGCGCGCGCTGGCTGCGGTGGGTTTCAACATCACCTCGATCCGTGATGTGACCCCGCTGGCACATAACGGCTGCCGCCCGCCGAAGCGCCGCCGCGTCTAAGTCTTTTCGAATAAGGCGGGCCGTGCCGGTTGGTGCGGCCCGCTTAAGCTATTTCTGATCCTCGGGCGTCCGCCGCTATCTGGACATGGGCTGCGGACTGGTATGGAGGCGAAAGCATGATCCACAAGAACTGGCAGGAACTCATCAAGCCGACGCAACTGGTGGTTAAGCCTGGTGCTGACCCCGCGCGCGTGGCGACGGTGATCGCCGAGCCGCTGGAGCGGGGCTTCGGCCTGACGCTGGGCAACGCGCTTCGGCGCGTGCTGCTGTCTTCGCTTCAGGGCGCGGCCATCACCTCGGTGCAGATCGACAACGTGCTGCACGAGTTTTCCAGCGTCGCGGGCGTGCGTGAAGACGTGACGGACATCGTGCTGAACCTGAAGGGCGTGAGCCTGAAGATGGAAGTCGAGGGGCCGAAGCGCCTGTCGATTTCGGCCAAGGGGCCGGGCGTGGTGACGGCTGGTGACATTTCGGAGAGCAACGGGATCGAGGTTCTGAATAAGGACCATGTGATCTGCCATCTGGATGACGGCGCCGACGTGTTCATGGAACTGACGGTGAATACCGGCAAGGGCTATGTCTCGGCCGACAAGAACCGCCCGGAAGATGCGCCGATCGGCCTGATCCCGATCGACGCGATCTATTCGCCGGTCAAGAAGGTTTCCTACGAAGTGCAGCCGACCCGCGAAGGGCAGGTGCTGGACTATGACAAGCTGACGATGAAGATCGAAACCGACGGCAGCCTGACGCCGGATGACGCTGTGGCCTATGCCGCGCGCATCCTTCAGGATCAGCTGTCGATCTTCGTCAACTTCGACGAGCCGGAATCGGCGAAGGCTGGCGAAGTGGATGCAGGGCTTGAGTTCAACCCGCTGCTTCTGAAGAAGGTCGACGAGCTGGAGCTTTCGGTCCGTTCGGCCAACTGCCTGAAGAACGACAACATCGTCTATATCGGCGACCTGATCCAGAAGACCGAGGCCGAGATGCTTCGGACGCCGAACTTCGGACGCAAGTCCTTGAACGAGATCAAGGAAGTGCTGTCGGGCATGGGCCTGCATCTTGGCATGGAAGTCGAGGATTGGCCGCCGGAGAACATCGAAGACCTGGCCAAACGCTTCGAGGATCAGTTCTGAAATCGGTAGGGTGGGGTAATAACCCCACCCTACGGAAATGCCCGGAATGCCGGGGAAATCTGGGCACAACCGCCCCAACGACGCCCTCCGCAACGCACGGGGGGCAACACAAAGCAAAACGCGATAGGAGATACCAATGCGTCACGCCCGCGGCTACCGCCGCCTGAACCGCACCCACGAACACCGCAAGGCGCTGTTCGCCAACATGGCCGGCTCGCTCATCGAGCATGAGCAGATCAAGACGACTCTGCCCAAGGCCAAGGAACTGCGCCCGATCGTTGAAAAGCTGATCACGCTGGCCAAGCGCGGTGATCTGCACGCCCGTCGTCAGGCGGCTGCGCAGCTGAAGGAAGACCGCCATGTGGAGCGGCTGTTCGCCATCCTGGGCCCCCGCTACAAGTCGCGCAATGGTGGCTACCTGCGCGTGCTGAAGGCCGGGTTCCGCTTTGGCGATATGGCACCGATGGCGATCATCGAATTCGTCGATCGCGACACCAGCGCCAAAGGTGCTGCGGATCGTGCCCGCGTCGAGGCCGAGGAAGCAGCCGAGGATTGATCCTTCGGCAATGTCGAGATTGAAAGGCCCGCCTTTATGGTGGGCCTTTTCCATTGATGCCGACGGAATGCGGGCGCATATCGGGGAAAGACGAACCGAGGGGATGCCTATGTTCCGCCACCTGTGTCTTGTCGCTGCGCTGTCGATCCTGCCATTCGGCGCCCTTGCGCAAACGGCCGTTCCTGTCAGTGAGGCCGAGATTTCCCTGTCTTTCGCGCCCGTGGTGAAAGCGGCGGCGCCGGCGGTGGTGAATATCTACGCCACGCGCATCGTGCAGGAGCGGCGGTCGCCCTTTGCCGATGATCCCTTCTTCAATCAGTTCTTTGAGGCGTTGGGGCCTGCCCAGCCACGCATCCAGAATTCGCTGGGGTCTGGCGTGATCGTCAGCGCCGATGGGATCGTTGTGTCGAATTATCACGTGGTGGGGCAGGCGACGGAGATCAGGGTCGTGCTGAACGACCGGCGCGAATATGCGGCGGATGTGATCCTTGCCGATCAAGAAAGCGATTTGGCGGTGTTGCGACTGCGTGATGCGACGGATCTGCCGGTACTTGAGATGCGGAATTCCGATGAGTTGGAGGTGGGCGATCTGGTTCTGGCCATCGGCAATCCGTTCGGCGTGGGGCAGACGGTGTCTTCGGGCATCGTGTCGGGTCTGGCGCGGTCGGCGCTGCAGGTGGGGGATGGGCGGGGCTATTTCATCCAGACGGATGCGGCCATCAATCCGGGGAATTCGGGCGGTGCGCTGGTGGATGTGCGGGGAAGGCTGGTTGGGATCAACACGGCGATCCTGACGCGGGGGGGCGGGTCGAACGGGATCGGCTTTGCGATCCCGGCCAATCTGGTGCGCAGCATTGTGGCGCAGGCCGAGGCGGGGGCCGCACGCTTTGCCCGGCCGTGGGCAGGGGTGACGGGTCAGGCGATGGATGCGGCGCTGGCCGAAAGTCTTGGGCTGGCGCGGCCCGACGGGGTGGTGATTTCCGATGTGCATCCGAAAAGTCCCTTTGCCGCCGCGGGGTTGCAGCCGGGGGATGTGATCCTGTCCTTGGGGGGAGAGCCCACGAACACGCCGCAGGAGGTGATCTTCCGCATGGCGGCGCTGGGGGTGGGGACGGAGGCCGAAATCACTTGGCTGCGGAACGGAGAGGCGATGCAGGCCTCGATGATGCTGGCCCCCGCGCCGGATGACCCGCCCCGCGACCAGATGACGGTCACGGCGGATGTTGGCCTGCGCGGCCTGACGGTGGTGCGGATCAATCCGGCGGTGATCGAAGAGTTGGGCCTGCCCATGCAGGCCGAGGGCGTGGCTGTGATGCAGGCCGAGGACCTGTCGGCGCGGGCGGGGGTGCAGCGGGGGGATATCCTTCTGGGCATCAACGGGGCGGCGGTGGGTACGCCTGCGGATGTGCTGGCGCTGGCCGAGATGGGGTCGCGGGTTTGGGTGCTGGACCTGATCCGCGAGGGACGGGCCTTGCGGCTGCGGTTCCGTTTCTGATGCTTTCACAGTGGAGTTTGGCGGGGTAGGTTGAAGCCATGGCTGACCTGTTCGACTCTGCCCCCCGTCCTGCTGCCGAAGGCCCGCGCCCTTTGGCGGATCGGTTGCGGCCTAAGCGGCTGTCCGAGGTGATCGGGCAGGGGCATGTGCTGTCGCCTGATGGACCGCTGGGCGCGATGCTGGCGGCGAAGTCTTTGAGTTCGCTGATCCTCTGGGGGCCGCCGGGGGTGGGCAAGACCACCATCGCGCGGCTTTTGGCGGATGAGACGGATCTGGCCTTCGTGCAGATTTCGGCGATTTTCACCGGGGTGCCGGATCTGAAAAAGGTGTTCGAGCAGGCGAAAATCCGGCGCGGAAACGGGCAGGGGACGCTGCTTTTTGTCGATGAAATTCACCGTTTCAACAAGGCGCAGCAGGATGGATTTCTGCCGCATATGGAGGATGGGACGATCCTTCTGGTCGGTGCGACGACCGAAAATCCCAGTTTCGAATTGAACGCAGCCCTTTTGAGCCGCGCGCAAGTGATTGTTCTGGAAAGGCTTTCACTGGCCGATCTGGAGCGGTTGGCGCAGCGGGCGGAAAAGGAGTTGGGTCGCAGCCTGCCCCTGACGGGGGAGGCGCGGGAGGCGATGCTGGAGATGGCGGATGGGGATGGGCGGGCCTGTCTGAACCTGATCGAGCAGGTGGCGGCCTGGAAGGTGGAGCGGCCCTTGGATCGCGCCCAGTTGGCGCAGCGGTTGATGCGTCGGGCAGCGAAATATGACAAGTCGGGGGAGGAGCATTACAACCTGATCTCGGCCTTGCACAAATCCATCCGAGGGTCGGACCCGGACGGGGCGCTTTACTGGTTTGCGCGGATGCTGGAGGGGGGGGAGGACCCGCGGTTTCTGGCGCGGCGGTTGGTGCGGATGGCGGTGGAAGATATCGGTCTGGCGGACCCTCAGGCGCAGGGACTCTGCATCGATTCATGGCAGACCTATGAGCGGCTGGGGTCGCCGGAGGGTGAGCTTGCCCTGGCAAATGCCGTTGTTTATCTGGCACTTGCGCCGAAATCGAACGGCGTCTACGTGGCCTATAAGGCAGCACGGGCAGCGGCGCGGGAGACCGGCAGCCTGATGCCGCCGCGCCATATCCTGAACGCGCCGACGAAGATGATGAAAGAGATCGGCTATGGCGCGGGCTATGCCTATGACCATGATGCCGAGGATGGGTTTTCGGGGCAGGATTATTTCCCCGAAGGCATGAAGCGCCCGGTCTTTTATGCGCCACCCGAGCGGGGGTTTGAGCGCGAGTTGAAGAAGCGGGTGGAGTATTTCGCCAAGCTGCGCGCGAAACGGCAGGGCGAGCGTTAATCGCAGCCAGTTTTCCTATATGTAGCAAGGGTTTGGCCCGCAACGGCTGTGCCCTGTTTTGTGCCGGATTTTGTGCAGCAAAGTGTACATACAAATTCCAGCAGAGAGATTGGCGAAATCATGGTTAAGGGTGCGCATTTGCACAGGCGGCCCCCTCTCCCTGACCCTCTCCCCCGGAAGGCGGGGGAGAGGGGAGGAGACATATCCGCAATCGCAGGGCGGGATGGGAGCGGTGTGTTTGAGTATTTGAGCCAAGGTGAAAGGGCGGGAGAGCGGCCTGTGCGGGGGCGGTTGGCCCTTCTTCTGTTGACATTCCGGCCCCTTGGCGCAATGGACAGGCCCATGATCCAGAGCATCCTTCTTGTTGCCTTGGGCGGGGCTGCGGGTTCCGTCGCGCGGTTTCTTGTCGTCACGGCGGCGGGGCGGATGATGCCCGGCTGGCCGCTTGGCACGCTGGTCGTGAATGTGGTCGGATCGCTGGCCATAGGCGTGGCCTATGTCCTGCTGGCGCAGCGGGCGGCGATTGCGCCCTTGGTCGTGGCAGGGTTCCTTGGCGGGTTCACCACCTTTTCGGCCTTTTCCCTTGACGCGATGAAGCTGTGGGAGGGCGGACAGGCGATGCAGGCTGGCGCCTATGTTGCGGCATCCGTCATCCTTTCCCTTGCTGCCGTGGCGCTTGGCGCGGCCCTTGCCCGGAGTATCACCGCATGAGCGGCGTGAAGACCCTGACCGTATCGGAAGATGAGGGGGAGCAGCGGCTGGACCGCTGGTTCAAGCGGCGCTTTCCGCATGTGACCCAAGGCGCGGTGGAGAAGATGTGCCGCACCGGGCAGGTGCGGGTCGATGGCGCGCGGGCCAAGGCATCAGATCGCGTGGTGCCGGGGCAGGCGATCCGCGTGCCGCCCTTGCCCGATCCGAATGTGGAGCGGCCCCGCATCGAGGGGATTTCGCCTGCGGATGCCAAGATGATTCAGGACTGCGTGCTGTGGATGGACGAGCATATGATCGTCTTGAACAAGCCTGCGGGCCTGCCGTCGCAAGGGGGCAGCGGGCAGGGCGAGCGGCATGTAGACGGCCTGACCGAGGCGCTGAAATTCGGCTATAAGGAGCGGCCGAAGCTGGTGCATCGGTTGGACAAGGATACGTCCGGTTTGCTGATGCTGGCGCGGACGGATCGGGTGGCGCGGAACCTGTCAGAGGCGCTGCGGCACCGCAACACGCGCAAGATCTACTGGGCGGTGGTGGCGGGCGTCCCGAACCCGAAGAAAGGGTCGATCAAATACGGGCTGATGAAGGCCCCCGGCCATGGCAAACGCGGCGAGGGCGAGAAGATGGTCTGCGTCCATCCCGCGAAGATGGCCGACTATCCCGATGCCAAGCGGGCGCATACGGATTACTTCGTTCTGTGGTTCCTTGGATCGCGCCTGTCATGGATGGCGCTGGAGCCTGTGACGGGGCGGACGCATCAGCTGCGCGCGCATATGGCGGAGCTGGGTCATCCCATAATCGGGGATGGGAAATATGGCGGGTCGGATGCCGACAATCAGGGCGATGGCTGGGGGGCCGCCGTGGGGGGGGACATTTCCCGCAAGCTGCATCTGCACGCGCGGATGTTGATGGTGGAGCATCCGGTGACGAAGGTGGAGATGACCTTCACCGCGCCCTTGCCCGAGCATATGGCGCGGACATGGAAGGCGCTGGACTGGAAAGAGGATGACGTGCCCTCTGATCCTTTCACGGTGTTTCGATGAGCGGCTGGACGGCGAAACGGTTCTGGCAGGCCGCGCAGGCGGAGCCTTGTGACGGCGGGTTCACCGTGCGGCTGGATGGGCGGGGGGTGAAGACGCCCGCCAAGGCGCCGCTGGTGGTGCCGACCTTGGCGATGGCGCAGGCGATTGCCGCGGAATGGGACGCGCAGACGGGGGTGGTGCAGCCGGAGACGATGCCCGTGACGCGGGCGGCGAATTCGGCCATCGACAAGATCGTGCCGCAGCGGGCGGAGGTGGTGGCGCTTCTCGCGGCCTATGGGGCGTCGGACCTTTTGTGCTATCGCGCGGTGGGGCCGGAGGCTTTGGCGGAACGGCAGGCGGCGGCTTGGGACCCGCTTTTGGATTGGGCGGCGGAGAGCTTTGGCGCGAGGCTGGCGGTGACGCGCGGGGTGATGCCCGTGGCGCAGGAACCCGAGGCTGTGGCGCGGCTGGAAGCGGAGGTGGCGGGTCTGTCGGTGTTCCGGCTGGCGGGGTTCCATGACCTTGTGGCGATCAGCGGGTCGCTGGTTCTGGCGCTGGCGGTGATCCGGGGGCGGATTGACGTTGCGGAAGCCTGGACCCTGTCGCGGATCGACGAGGCGTGGCAGGTGGAGCAATGGGGCGAGGACGAGGAGGCGGCGGCGATGGAAGCGGTGAAGCGTGTCGCTTTCGAGGGGGCGAGTCGATTCTATGCATTGTGCGGGTGACAATCCTGCCGAATTTCTGTGCAAGCGGCGCTTGATTTGCAGTCAATGGTAACCAAATCCTTGAAACCGAAGAAGATTTGCTAGGGGCGCGGGTTGTGCTTGACCTTTCAAACCGCTTCGGAAGAAACTGCGCGGTACTGGGAGAGGCTCACCTCCAACAGGTTCCGCCCCTGCGGCGCTTGGGTGTGCCAAGGGGACCAATAACCGCCGTTCCGAAAGGGGACGGCATACTCAGGAAGAGGTAAGAATGAAAAAATCCGTATTCCTCGGCGTTGTCGCGGCCACCACGATGGTTGCCGGCGCGGCTGCTGCGCAAGCGACGCTGGAGACCGTGAAGGCACGTGGCGAGCTGATCTGCGGCTCGAACACCGGTCTGACCGGCTTTGGTGCGCCGGATGCGAGCGGCAACTGGGCCGGGTTCGACGTGGACCTGTGCCGCGCCGTGGCTGCTGCTGTCTTTGGCGATGCGACCAAGGTGAAGTTCGTGCCGACCACGGGCGAAACCCGTTTCACGGCGCTGCAGTCGGGCGAAGTGGACCTGCTGGTCCGTAACTCCACCTGGACGCTGTCGCGCGATAGCGAGCTGGCGCTCGATTTCGTGGCGGTGAACTACTATGACGGCCAGGGCTTCATGGTGAAGAAGGATCTGGGCGTTTCTTCGGCCAAGGAACTGGACGGGGCGACGGTTTGCATCCAGACCGGGACCACGACCGAACTGAACCTTGCTGACTTCTTCAAGCAGAACAACATCAGCTATCAGCCGGTCACCGTGGCCGACGATTCGGAAGCACAGCGCCAGTATCTGGCCGGGGCTTGCGACGCCTATACCACGGATGCCTCGGGTCTGGCTGCGTCGCGCGCGACGATGCCCGATGCCGAGAACCACGTGATCCTTCCGGAGATTATCTCGAAGGAACCGCTGGGCCCGGTCGTGCGTCATGGCGACAACAACTGGGGCGACATCGTTCGCTGGACCTATTACGCGCTGCTGATCGCTGAAGAGAAGGGCATCACCAAGGCGAATGTGAACGAGGTTGCTGCCTCGACCGCGGACGAAGAAGTGAAGCGTCTGCTGGGCGTTTCGGGCGATATGGGTGCCAAGATCGGCCTGCCGAACGAAGCGTTCAAGAACGCCATCGCCGCTGTGGGCAACTATGGCGAAGTCTTTGCCGCGAATATCGGCGAAGGCACCTCGATCAACCTGGCCCGCGGCCTGAACGCGCTGTGGACGCAGGGCGGCCTGCAATACGCCCCGCCGTTCCGTTGATCTGAAAAAAGGGGCGCCCGCGATTTGCGGGCGCCCTGTTTCAACTGCGTGTGCCAAGAGGCGCGCCATATTTTCATGAGCACCCGGAAAACCGGGGTTCGCGTCGCCAGAAACGCAAAGCTACAGGGGAAAACGCATGGCCGTGGCCAGTGACGTGCCGAAAGAGTCCTTTCGGCTCTCGATGCTTATCTACGATACGCGGTATCGTTCCATCACCATCCAGATTTTCGTTTTGATCCTTTTCGGCCTGTTTCTGGCATGGCTGCTGAACAACACGGCGCAGAATTTGGCCGTGCGGGGGAAGGAGTTCAACTTCGGCTTCCTGTGGCAGCGCGCGGGCTATGACATCGGGCAGGCGATCGTTCCCTATACGAATGACGACAACCATTTCCGCGCGCTTCTGGTTGGGTTGATCAACACGCTGGTGGTGGCCATTCTGGGCTGCATCCTTGCGACGATCCTTGGCGTGATCATCGGGGTGTTGCGCCTGTCGAACAACTGGCTCGTGGGGCGGTTGATGACCGTCTATGTCGAGATGTTCCGCAATGTGCCCCTGCTGCTGTGGATCTTGCTGTCTTATGTGATCCTGTCGGAGACAACACCGCAGCCGCGCGATTTCCGCCTGACGGATGAGATGGCGGCAGCGGGTGAGGTGCCTGCGGCGTCGATGATCCTGTGGGATACGGTGGCGGTGACGAACCGGGGGACGAATGTCCCTTCGCCGTTGTTTGACGTAAGCCTTGGGTCGGTGAATGTACTGGGCCTGACGCTGAACCTGACGATGCTGGCCTATATCGTGGTGATTGCGGGATCGGTCTTCATCAACCGCCGCCTTCTGGCAAGCGCACGGGCGCAGCAGGAGGCGACCGGGGACAGACCCGTGACATGGTGGAAGTCGATCCTGATCCTGTTCGGACCTGTGATCGCGCTCAGCCTTGTGCTGGGCCTGCATCTGGAGATTCCGGAGCTGCGCGGCTTCAACTTCCAAGGCGGAATTCTGGTTGCGCATTCCTTCACGGCGCTGCTGATTGCGCTGACGCTCTATACGGCGGCGTTTATCGCGGAAATCGTGCGGGCAGGGATTTTGGCTATCAGCCGTGGCCAATCGGAGGCGGCCTTCGCCCTTGGTCTGCGGCCGGGGCGGACGATGAACCTGATCATCCTGCCGCAGGCGCTGCGGGTGATCATCCCGCCGCTGATCAGCCAATATCTGAACCTGACGAAGAATACCTCGCTTGGGATCGCGGTGAGCTATCTGGACCTGCGCGGCACCCTGGGCGGCATCACGCTGAACCAGACGGGGCGCGAGCTGGAATGCATGCTGTTGATGATGCTGATTTATCTGACGATCAGCTTGATCATCAGTTCGCTGATGAACCTTTATAACCGTTCCGTTCAGATCAAGGTGCGCTGACCATGGCCGATGCATCCTATGTGCGCACGGAAATGCTGCCTCCGCAGGCCCCGCCGGTAAGCGAGGCGGGCGCGGTGAAGTGGCTGCGCGAGAACCTGTTTTCCGGGTGGTTCAACACGATCCTTACGCTTTTGGGCGTGGTGGTCATCTATTGGCTGGTGGTGTCGGCGCTGCCTTGGTGGCTGAATTCGGTCTGGACGGCCGACAGTCTGGGCGAGTGCCGCGAGATCGTGGCGGCTGCTGCGGGTGAAGGCGCGACCGGGGCTTGCTGGGCCATGATCCGCGAGCGGTGGCACCAGTTCATCTTCGGCTTCTATCCGCCGGATTTGTATTGGCGGCCTGTCATGGCCTTTGGCCTTTTGTTTGCGGCGATGGCCCCTGTGCTGTTTGCCGGGCAGAAGAAGAACCTGACGCTGATCCTTGGCGCGGTGGGGGTGTTCCTGCTGGTGACGCTGGGCTTGGCGGGCGCGCCGATCGGCGGCTGGATCGCGGCGCTGCTGCTGGTGGGGGGCATGATCGCGCTGGCGCAGGTGCAACCGGCCAAGCTGTTGTGGTTCACCGTGCTTTATCCGGCGCTGTGCTTCTGGCTGTTGTGGGGCGGGTCAGTCTGGACGCCCATCGTGGCGATGCTGGGCTTTGTGGTGATGGGCGGGGCCTATCTGGCGCTGGTGGCGCGGATGGGGCCGACGGGCGGGGCCATTGCGGCGGTCGCGCTGGCGATACTCTGGTGGCTGTTTCTGGATATTCCGATCACGCAGGCCTTGGCGGGCATGATCGGGGGCGGGCTTGCGCCTGTGTCGTCCGATCAGTTCGGGGGGTTCCTGCTGGCCATTACCATCGGGGTGACGGCGATTACCTTCTCGCTTCCTATCGGCATCCTGCTGGCGCTGGGGCGGCAGTCGGACATGCTGATCGTCAAGACGCTGTGCGTGGGGTTCATCGAATTCATCCGGGGCGTGCCGCTGATCACGCTTTTGTTCACGGCATCGCTGCTGTTGCAGTATTTCCTGCCGCCGGGGACGAATTTCGACATCATCCTGCGGGTGATCATCCTTGTGACGCTGTTTGCCGCGGCCTATCTGGCCGAGGTGATCAGGGGTGGTCTGGCGGCGCTGCCGCGCGGGCAGTATGAGGCGGCGGATGCGCTGGGCCTTGATTACTGGCGGGCGCAGCGGTTGATCATCCTGCCGCAGGCGTTGAAAATCTCGATCCCCGCGATCGTTTCAACCTTTATCGGCCTGTTCAAGGATACCACGCTGGTGGCCTTTGTCGGGCTGATGGACCCGTTGAAGGGCGTCACGCAGATCGTTCGGGCCGATATCGACTGGAAGGGCATCTATTGGGAGCCCTACATCTTTGTCGGCGTCATCTTCTTTGTCATCTGCTTCGGCATGTCGCGCTATTCCATGTATCTGGAGCGCAAGCTGAAGACCGATCATCGGTAAGGAACAACCCATGTCTGAACACGCCATTGACCGTTCGAAGATGCAGGTCTCGGATGAGGTCGCCATCCAGATTTCGGGAATGAACAAGTGGTACGGGACGTTCCACGTGCTGCGCGACATCAACATGACCGTGCAGCGCGGCGAGCGGATCGTCATCTGCGGGCCGTCGGGGAGCGGCAAGTCCACGCTGATCCGCTGCATCAACCGGCTGGAGGAACACCAGCAGGGCCAGATCATCGTGGATGGGACGGAACTGACCAATGACCTGAAGAACATCGACAAGGTGCGGTCGGAAGTGGGGATGGTGTTCCAGCACTTCAATCTGTTCCCGCATCTGACGATCCTTGAGAACTGCACGCTGGCGCCCATTTGGGTGCGGAAAGTGCCGAAGAAGGAAGCCGAAGAGACGGCGATGCATTTCCTGCGCAAGGTGAAGATCCCCGAGCAGGCGAACAAATATCCCGGCCAGTTGTCGGGCGGGCAGCAGCAGCGTGTGGCCATCGCGCGGTCCTTGTGCATGAAGCCGCGGATCATGCTGTTTGACGAACCCACCTCGGCCCTTGATCCGGAGATGATCAAGGAAGTGCTGGATACCATGATCGAGTTGGCGGAAGAGGGGATGACCATGCTTTGCGTGACCCATGAGATGGGCTTTGCGCAGGCGGTGGCGAACCGGGTGATCTTTATGGATCAGGGCCAGATCGTGGAGCAGAACGAACCGAAAGAGTTCTTCAACAACCCCAAGAGCGACCGGACCAAGCTGTTCCTGAGCCAGATCTTGGGTCACTAAGTCAACAAGACGCAGAACGGGAAGAAGGGGCCGATCCGGCCCCTTTTTTATTTGCACAACCGGGCGTTGCGGGGCGCTGGACGGCTAAACCTTTTTGCGGTGGTGCCGCCTTAATTATCGTCGGGCGGATTTGAGGCCCGGTTGGGTGGTACGGGCAATGTCGAACCTGATGACATGGGCGCTAATGACGGTCGGGTTGGCCACGCTGGCGGCGACGGCGGTGCTGGGCTTGACCACGCCGGAGGTGACGGATCCTGACGCGCCTGTGCTGGTTGTGACCCTGCCATGGGGTGATGATCCCGCCGATGTGGTGGCGCGGGCCGGAGGGCAGGCCATCGGGCCTGTCTCTGCGCCCTTGGCGGTGCTGGCATCGGGGGCCACGGAGGCCGCCCTAAGGGCATCGGGGGCCTTTGCCGTTCTGCCTGCTTCTGCCCTTTCCTTTTTTTGCGAAGGTTGAATTTCATGAAGACCGACTCCCTGTCCGAGTTTGGTTCCACTGACGAGTTGAAACTGGCGCGCAATGCCGCCTTTGTCGCGGCACCTGTTGCGCCGCTCTCGGCCCTTGCCACGGGGGGCGCGTTGACGCCGATCCTGATCGGGTCGCTGGTCTTTGGCATACTCACCTTTGCCGCGCGCAAGGGGCAGGGTGCGGGGCCTGCGCTTCTGGTGACCTTGGCCTTGGTGGGGCAATGCGCGCTGTTCACGGCGGCCTTTGCGGGCCATGCGTGGCAGGTGGACACGCATATGGCCTTTTTCGCGGTGCTGGCGATTGTTGCGACCATGGGCAGCATCCCGGCGCTGATCTTTGGGGTCGCTGTCATCGCGGTGCATCACCTGTCGTTGGGCCTTTTGCTGCCGTCGCTGGTCTATCCTTCGGCTGATCTTCTGGGGAACCTTGCGCGGACGGTGATGCATGCGTTGATCGTGCTGGCCGAGGCGGGGGTTCTTTTGTTGGCCATGATGGCGCGCAAGAAGAGCGCGGCTGAGATCGAAGCAGGGCGGGCGAAACTGGCAGAGATTGCGGATGAGGCCGAAGCGGCGCGCGTGGCTGCAGAAGTTGGCCGCGAGTGGGCGCAGCGCGTTTCGGAACGCACCCGCGATGAGGGGCGGCGTGCGGCGGCGGCGGTGGATCAGATCGCGACAGCGGCGCGGGCGGCGGTGGACCAGGCGGAAGGGTCGCGCGGCCTGTTCGGCGCGGCGCGGCAGGATGCGGACCTGTCCAGCCGGACCTTTGCCCAGACGGTGGAAGCGATGCGGTCCATCCGCGAGTCTTCGGACCGCATCAGCCAGATCGTGGAACTGATTGACGA
This sequence comes from Fuscovulum ytuae, assembly GCF_029953595.1. Classification (NCBI taxonomy): domain Bacteria; kingdom Pseudomonadati; phylum Pseudomonadota; class Alphaproteobacteria; order Rhodobacterales; family Paracoccaceae; genus Fuscovulum; species Fuscovulum ytuae. The sequence goes on from NZ_CP124535.1 coordinate 3,277,903, forward strand.
GATTGCCCGCCGGACGGACCTTTTGGCCTTGAACGCAGCGGTGGAATCGGCGCGGGCCGGAGAGGCGGGTCGCGGCTTTGCCGTCGTGGCGAATGAGGTGCGAAAACTGTCGCAGCAATCGGCGGATGCGGCCTTGCAAATCCGGTCGCTGGTGGGCGCTTCGTCCAAGCGGGTGAAGGATGGTGCGGCCCTGATCGAAGAGACGGGCGTGGCGCTAGAGCGGATCACGCAGACCATCGGCACCTTGGAAGAGCGGATGCGCGACATTTCGACAACGGCTGGCGAGCAGTTTTCGGGCCTGCAAGAGGTCAAGGTGGCGATCGGTCGGATCGACACCATAGCCGAGGCGGACCGCGAAGGGCCGTCGCTGGTTGCCTTTTCGACAGAAAGGGAAGAGCAGGGGCCGTCGCCCGCCCGGATTGCCGCCTGACGGGCGGCAGGACGGGCGACGCGAGGGCCCCGGCCTTGTGGGTGATCAGGCCATGATTTCGCGGGGGACGATGAAATCGTCCACCACCCCGCCGCCGAAACCGACCTGTTCCCATGTGTCGATGTTGAAATCGGCCACCATGGTGGCCCCGGTCGGATAGCGGTGGAATTCCGGGTTTGCCGGGGCATGGGCCACAAGGCGGGTGGCGAATTCGGCGATGCCGGGGTTGTGGCCGATCATCATCACGCAATCGCCCTTGGCATGGCGCAGCACGGCCAGCATCACGTCCGGCCCGGCGTGATAGAGCGCGGGCTTGAGTTCCAGAACGGGGCTGCCGGGCAGGGCGGGGGCGATCCCGCTCCAGGTCTTTCTTGTGCGCAGAGCGTCAGAACAGAGGACCTCATCGGGAATATAGCCGCGCGAGGCGAGCCATTGGCCCAGATCGGCGGCGGCAGCCTTGCCGCGGTCGTTCAGCGGCCTGTCATGATCGGGGGTGAGCGGGTCGTCCCAGCTGGACTTGGCGTGGCGGGTCAGGATCAGCCGCTTCATCGAACCTCCCTTTGCGGGGTGGTTCAGCGCGACACCCCGTCGGTCTTGTGGAATCGGCGCATGTGGTAGGCCGACTGTTCGGGTAGTCTGGCATAGGCTTGCGAGACCGGGCAAGCGCGGCGCGTGGCACAGCCCATTGTCATGCAGGGGGTGCCTTGGTCGGTGTCGAGGAAGCTGTGGCAGGCGGGGACATCGTAGCCATCCCCGGTCAGTGCCTGGGCGGGGCAGGCGTCCCGGCAGGGGGCCGGGCAGGTGTCGCAGGGGCGCGGGGTTTGCGCGGGGATGTCGATGCGGGATTTGAGGGCGAGGGCACCCCGGAAGCTGACCATCAGGCCCTGATCGGCGGAGACGAGCAGGCGGATGGGGCTATCCCAGATGCGGCCCGTACGCAGGGCCCATGTGTAGAAGGGGTGGTAGGGCGGGCCACCAAAGGGGAAGAGCGCCTTGGCCCCCAGATCGCAGGCGATGCGCCCGATCACACGGCGCGACCAGCGGTCGATGGGATCGGGCTGGTCGTCCTGCCATTCGGGCTGGGCCGTCAGATGCGCCCAGAAACCCGGTTCGGCGGGGCCGATGAGGAGGAGCGTTTGGGTGCCTGCGGGCACGGCATCCTCGGCAGTGGGATGGAAGCCGCCCAGAATGGCAAGGTGATGGGCGGCGAGGGTTTCCGGCAGGGTCACCGCTTCACGCGCGGTTTCACGCGCGGTTCGGTAGAGCGGATCTGCGATCCGGCGCCGTGGTCGGTGAAAAGCTCCATCAAACAGGCATTGGGGACGCGGCCATCAAGGATGGTGACGGCGCGGACACCTTCGTCGAGCGCCTTGAGCGCGGTTTCGGTCTTGGGGATCATGCCGCCTGCGATGGTGCCGGCTTCGGTCATGGCGCGGACCTCTTCAGGGGTGATCTGGGTCATGACCTGACCTTCGGCATTCTTGACGCCCGCGACATCGGTGAGAAGAAGCAGGCGGTCGGCCTTGAGCGCGCCCGCGATGGCCCCGGCGGCCGTGTCGCCGTTGACGTTGAAGGTTTCGTTGTCGGCCATGCCGGTGGCGACGGGGGCCACGACGGGGATGATGCCTGCGTTGTAAAGATCGCGCAGGACCTGCACGTTCATTTCGACGGGCCGCCCGACGAAGCCGAGTTCGGGATCATCCGCCTCGCAGACCATGAGGTCGTCATCCTTGCCGGAAATGCCCACCGCGCGGCCGCCGGCATCCATGATGGCCTGCACGATGCGCTTGTTCACGAGGCCGGACAGGATCATTTCCACCACCTGCACGGTGGCCTTGTCCGTCACGCGCTTGCCGCGGACGAAATCGGATTTGATGCCAAGCTTGTCGAGCATTTCGTTGATCATCGGGCCGCCGCCATGCACGACGACGGGGTTCACGCCGACCTGCCGCATCAGCACGATGTCGCGGGCGAATTCGGCCATGGCGGCATCATCGCCCATGGCGTTGCCGCCGAATTTCACCACCACCACCGCGCCGGAATAGCGTTGGAGATAAGGGAGCGCTTCGGAGAGCATTTTGGCGGTGTTGGCGGCGTCGGACATGGTGCTGGTCTGCGGTTTCATGGGGGTCCCCCGTGACGTTTGGCGTCTTGGTAATGCGGGATGGCGCGGCTGCCAAGCGGCAATGGCCTTTGCGCGCGAAAGCAGCGAAGATGGGCCGTGCGATTGAAGGGAGAGTCGGATGGACGGGCGAAAGACCCTTGTGCTGACGGGTGCGTCGCGGGGGATCGGGCATGCGACGGTGAAGCGGTTCTCGGCCGAGGGGTGGCGGGTACTGACCTGTTCGCGCCAGCCCTTTGACCCGCGCTGCCCTTGGCCGGGGGGAGAGGAGGATCATATCCAGATCGACCTTGCCTCGCCCGACAAGACCATCGCGGCGATTGCCGGGATCAAGGAAAAAATCGGCGGGCGGCTGGATGCCTTGGTGAACAATGCGGGGATCAGCCCGAAGGGGCCGGAGGGCGCGCGGCTGAACACGCTGGAGACGGACCTGCGCACATGGGGGCAGGTGTTCCATGTGAATTTCTTCGCCTCGATCGTGCTGGCGCGGGGGTTGATGGCGGAATTGTCGGCGGCGAAAGGGTCGGTGGTGAATGTCACCTCCATCGCAGGCAGCCGGGTGCATCCTTTTGCAGGGGCAGCCTATGCCACGTCGAAGGCGGCGCTGGCGGCCTTGACCCGCGAGATGGCGCATGATTTCGGGCCGCTGGGGGTGCGGGTCAACGCGATCGCGCCGGGCGAGATCGAGACGGCGATCCTGTCCCCGGGGACGGATAAGATCGTCGAGGGTTTGCCACTGCGGCGGTTGGGGCAGCCGAAGGAGGTTGCGGATGCGATCTGGTTCCTGTGTTCGGAACAGGCGTCCTACATCTCGGGGACGGAGTTGCAGATCAATGGCGGGCAGCATGTGTAGGATGGGCGCTATCGCCCAACCTGCGGGATCATTCCAACGTGGCGATGATGGCGCGCAGGGTTTCGATCCCGTCGCCCTTTTCGGATGAGGTGACCACGATCTCGGGGTAGGCGGCGGGGTGTTTGGCCAACGCAGCCTTGACCTGTTCGATCACTGCCTCGCGATCCGCGCGGTTGATCTTGTCGACCTTGGTCAGCACGCATTGAAATGTCACGGCAGAGCGGTCGAGGAGTTTCAGGATGTCCTCATCCACCGCCTTTACCCCATGGCGCGCGTCGATCAGGACGAAGGCGCGGCGCAGGGTCTGGCGACCGGAAAGGTAGGATTTCAGCAACTCTTGCCATTTGCGGACCGTGGCGACGGGCGCCTCGGCATAGCCGTAGCCGGGAAGGTCGGTCATGTAGCGGCTTTCGCCAAGGGCGAAATAGTTGACTTCCTGCGTGCGGCCCGGCGTGTTCGACGCGCGGGCCAGCGTCTTGCGCCCCGTCAGCGCGTTGATGAGCGAGGATTTCCCCACATTGGAGCGGCCCGCGAAGCAGACCTCCAGCCGGTCGGCGGGGGGCAGGCCCGACATGGCAACCACGCCTTTGACGAAGGTCACCGGGCCTGCGAACATCAGGCGGCCTTTTTCGCGCGCCTCATCCGATGGGTCGGGGGCGAGGGTGAATTGCAACTGGGTCATTGAATCGTCCATGCATCGCCGGTGGCAATGTCGCCGCCTTCGACCACCACGGCGTAAAGGCCGAAATCCTGATGCCCGAATTCCCGTTCCAGCGCGTTGAGCGTGTGGGCGTTGGATTGCCCGGTGGTGGGTTCGACGGTGGTGGCCATGCAGCGGGTGATGCGTTCCTTCACCTCAAGCACCGCGCTGCCGATGTGCAGGCGCTTGCCGATCCAGGTCCATTCCTGCCACGCATCAACCCCGTCAAGCCAGAGATTGCCGCGCCAGCGGTGGATCGACAGGTCGTGGCCCATGCGGGCCGAAAGGTCTGCAAGGCTGGCGAGGTTGAGGATGGCGATGGAGGGGAAGTCGCTGTCGGTCATGCCACGACCTGCGGTGACGATGCGCGCCGGTTGCGCGCGGTTGGCGGGGTTGAGGGGGCGGACCCATTCGAGGAAGCGGGGCAGGTCTGCCGCATCATCGGGGCGGAAGGTGATGGCCCCGCGCGCCGGGTGGCGCAGGGTGACGGTGGCGGTCGCCTCGTCCAGATCGCTTTCGATGGCCATCAATTCATAGGCCTTGGCCCCGCGCGCGAAGTTGACGCATTCGTTCCAGCCGGGGGTCAATTTTGCCGCGTCATGGGCGACGGCCCAATGCCTGTCCCAAGGCAGGCAGGCGCCCGCAGAAAGACGAACGGACGCGAGCATCTCGCGTCCGTGTCCCTTGATCGGGTGGCGGCAGATATGGGCCAGCCGCCCGCCCGTCATTTCTTGGCCTTCTTGGACTTATCCGCGACAGGGACGGGTTCCTTCTTCTTGAAGCCCGCCTTGATGTTGCCGAAGATGTCCGGCTTGTGCCCGTGGCTGCGCATGATCAGGTATTGCTGGGTGAAGGTGATGATGTTGTTCGTGATCCAGTAGACCACGAGGCCAGAGGCAAAGCCGCCCAGCATGAACATGAAGATCCACGGCATCCAAGCGAAGACCTGCTGCTGCACCGGATCGGTGGGCTGCGGGTTCAGCTTTTGTTGCAGCCACATGGTGACGCCCAGAAGGATCGGCAGGATGCCGATGAAAATGAGCGCTATCAGGCTGCCCGGTTCGGGCGCGGCCCAGGGCAGCAGGCCAAAGAGGTTGTAGATCGACGACGGATCAGGGGCCGAAAGGTCGGTCAGCCAGCCAAAGAAGGGCGCGTGGCGCAATTCGATGGTGACGAAGATCACCTTGTAAAGCGCGAAGAAGATCGGGATCTGGATCAGGATCGGCAGGCAGCCCGCGGCGGGGTTGACCTTCTTGTCCTTGTAAAGCTGCATCATTTCCTTTTGCAGCTTTTGCTTGTCTTCGCCCGCGCGTTCCTTGAGTGCCTCAAGTTCCGGCTGAAGTTCCTTCATCTTGGCCATGCTGACGTAAGATTTATATGCCAGCGGCAGGACGAGGACCTTGAGAACGAAGGTCAGCGCGATGATGGCAAGGCCCATATTGCCGATCACGGCATTGAGCCAGTGCAGCACGGCAAAGATCGGCTTTGTCAGGAAGTAGAACCAGCCCCAGTCGATGGAATCGATGAAGCCCGTGACGCCCAGATCGCGTTCATAGGCGCGGATCGTGGCCCATTCCTTGGCCCCGGCAAAGAGGCGGGTGGTCGCGGTGACGGTTGCGCCGGCCGCCAGTTCCTGCACGGGTTTGCGGGTCTCGGTTTGGAAGATATCGGCGGAGGGGACGTATTTCGTCACCGCCGTGAAGGGGACGCCCTGTTCGGGGATCAGGGTCGTCATCCAGTATTTGTCGGTGAAGCCGATCCAGCCATCTGCGCCTGCATCCACCACCTCGGCCTGCGCGCCTTCGCGCTCGACCACGGGCAGTTCCATCAGATCGTCGTATTTCTGTTCGGTCAGGGTTCCGTCGGTGCGGCTGACCATGCCTTCGTGCAGGACGAAGAAGTTCTGAAGGCCGGCCGGCTGGCCGTGGCGCGCCACGATGCCATAGGGAAAGAGCGAAACTGCGGTGCCGGAGGCGTTCTGCACGGTGTCGGTGACGGTGAACATGTACCGATCATCGACCGAGATTTCACGCGTGAAGGTCATGCCCTTGGCATTCTGCCATTGCAGGGTGACGGGCGCATCGGGGGCGAGCGTACCGCCCTGCACCACGCGCCATTCGGTGCGCGCGCCGGGCACATCCTCGGCGGTCAGGCCCGTGCCGGGCCCCCAGCCGAAGACGGCGTAATAGGGATGTTCTTGGCCCACGGGCGACAGAAGGCGCACGATGGGGGAATCATCGGCCAGTGTTTCCTTATAGCCCTTGAGCGACAGGTCATCGATGCGGCCCCCCAGAAGCGAGATGGAACCGGTGAGGGCGGGGGTGTCCACCGTCAGGCGGGGTGCTTCGGGCAGGGGGTCGGCTTCGGCGGTGGTCGCCGCGCCATTGGCCGCCGCGGCGGGGGCTGCGGGGGCGGCATCCTGCGTCTGGGTGACGGCGGGGGCGTTGGGGTCGACGGGCGGCGCCTCGGGCGGTGGGAAGAGGACGAACCATACGAGGATGACGACAAAGCTCAGCACGGTTGCGAGCAGGAGGTTCTTGTTCTGATCTTCCATGGGAGGAGACTGCCGCCGTTGGTGGAATTGGGTCAGGGGTGCTTCAACAGAAGGGGGGGAGAAAGGTCAAGGCCTTTCGCCCCCGCAGGGGCCGGGGGGCGGGGGAATGTGATCAGCGCAGGGCGGGGGGAAGGCCGTCATCCTGCGCGGGTTGGGCCATGCCGGGGGCGAGGTTCAGGAAATCGAAGATCGACGGATCGGCAAGGTGGGAGGGGCGCACGTTCTGTAGCGCGCGGAACATGACGTTGCGGCGGCCGGGGGTGCGGGCCTCCCAGTCATCCAAGAGTTTCTTGACCTGCGCGCGTTGCAGCCCCTCTTGGCTGCCGCAGAGGTCGCAGGGGATGATCGGGTAATTCATGGCGCGGGCAAATTTTTCACAATCGGCCTCGGCCACGAAGGACAGGGGGCGCAGGACCATGAGGTCGCCATCTTCGTTCACGAGCTTCGGCGGCATGGAGGCGAGGCGGCCACCGTGGAAGAGGTTCATGAAGAAGGTTTCAAGGATATCGTCACGGTGATGGCCGAGGACAACGGCGGAACAGCCTTCTTCCCGTGCGATGCGGTAAAGGTTGCCCCGCCGCAGGCGCGAACAGAGCGAGCAGTAGGTGCGGCCCTGCGGGACCTTGTCCACCACGATGGAATAGGTGTCCTGATATTCGATGCGATGGGGAACGCCCATCTTTGTCAGGAATTCCGGCAGGACGGTTGCCGGAAAGCCCGGCTGGCCCTGATCGAGGTTGCAGGCCAGAAGGTCGACGGGCAGAAGGCCGCGCCATTGCAATTCGTACAGCACGGCAAGGAGGGTATAGCTGTCCTTGCCGCCCGACAGGCAGACCAGCCAGCGGTCACCGCGGTTGACCATGCCATAGGTTTCAATCGCTTCGCGGGTTTCGCGGACGATGCGCTTGCGCAGCTTCTTGAATTCGGTCGAAGCGGGGGCGCCGTGGAAGAGCGGGTGGATGTCGTCGAGATCGTCCAGCATCGGGCTGCCTTTGGCGCGGGGTGTCGGAAACGTGAGCGATGGATATGCCAGAAGGGCGCGGTTTGGGCAATCCGGGTGGGGTCGGGCTGCGTATGAGGGGAAATGGAGGACTGCCCATGCGCCTTGCGAAGATCGCCGCCCTTGCCCTGATCCCCCTGCTCGCGGCCTGCACGGGGAAGCCTGCGCTGACGGATGCATCGCTGTCCACGCGCGAGCTGGAGTTGGAAGAGTTTTTCGACGGCCGGCTGGTGGCGCATGGGCAGTTTCAGGACATTTTCGGCACGGTGCGGCGGCAATTCGTGGCCCAGATTGCGGGGGATTGGGATGGCCAGCGGCTGCGGCTGTTCGAGGATTTCACCTATGAGGACGGATCGACCGAGCAGCGGGTCTGGACCCTGAGGAAGACCGGCGCGGAGTCCTGGGAAGGCACGGCGCCGGGCGTGATCGGGGTGGCCACCGGAGAGGAACGTGGCGACCGGTTCAACTGGCGTTACACGATTGATCTGCCGGTGCCTGCGGCGGATGGGACGGCGGATAGGGTGCGCGTGACGTTTGACGATTGGATGTGGCTCTTGACCGAGGATCGGCTGTTCAACAAGGCCTATATGAAACGGTTTGGCGTGGATGTGGGTGAGGTGTCGATCTTCTTCGAGAAGCTTTGAGCCTGCTCCAAAGATTTTTCGGTGAAAAATCTTTGGAGCGCGGGGAAAAATCTTTCTTGAAGATTTTTCCCAAAGGGGGCCGGGCGGAAAATCTTTTTTGAAGATTTTTCGCTGTCCTGTCAGTGGCCCGTCTTCGCGTCATGTTCCGGGTCAGACCCCGGCACGGGGTCGTAGCCGTGCCCGCCCCAAGGATGGCAGCGGCAGATGCGGTGAACCGTCAGGTATCCGCCCTTGATCCCGCCATGGCGTTCCAGCGCTTCAAGCGCATAGGCCGAACAAGTGGGTTGGAAGCGGCAGCCATGACCGACCCAAGGCGACAGGATCAGGCGATAGGCGCGCACCGGGAGGGAAAAGAGGCGCGCAAGCAGGGTCATCTTGCCCGGCCCCCATGAACGGAGGCGAGGGCTGTGCGCAGGTCTTCGCAAAGGGAGGAGAAGGGGCGGGTAACGGTCGCCTCTGGCCGCGCGACGAGGACGTAGTCCCAGCCGGGTTGGGCGAGCGAGGGCAGCACGTCGCGGACAAGGGCGCGCAGGCGCCGCTTGGCGCGGTTGCGCATGACGGCATTGCCGATTTTCTTCGAGGCCGTGAAACCCACGCGGATGCCCATGCTTTCGTCATTGCGGGCGCGGGCCTGCAACAGAAAGCCCGCCGTGCCCTGACGGCGGGCGGAGGCGGCGCGCAGGAAATCGGCGCGTTTCTGCAGGGTGGTCAGCGTCAGACAAAGCGAAACCGCCGACGGCGCGGCGGGCGCTTCGGCGGTGTCGCCTGTGCCCGTGTCCATCGGCGGTGTCATCGCATCACCCGTGAACGGCCCCAAGGGGCCGGAAGGGATCAGGCGGACAGGCGCTTGCGGCCCTTGGCGCGGCGCGCGGACAGGACCAGACGGCCGCCCTTGGTGGCCATGCGGGCGCGGAACCCGTGGCGGCGCTTGCGGACCAGGTTCGACGGTTGGTAAGTGCGCTTCATCGCGGCTCTCCGTATCAATCAGGCAGCGCGTATCCGACGGATTCGAGCGCCGCTTCTATTCGAAGCCCGTCCTTTACGGGGGGTTGTCAGGCAAGTCAACGCGCGGATGGGGGGATTTCTGCAACATTTCGCAGCCGAAGGGCCGGGAATGTTGCAGGAGCGGGCCTTTCGATCAATGCGGCGTGAGAGGGCTGGCGCGGGGGCAGCGCTTTGGACCATCTTCGGGCGATGAAAAACGCGCATATCCCCCCGCCATCCGATCTGCCGCCGCAAGGCAGGGGTCGGATGATTCCCGTCTTGGTCCTTTTGGCTGTGGCCGTGCTTGGCGCGGTCTTCTTGCGGGATCAGTTGAGTTTTGAAGCGCTGGCCCGGCACCGCGAGGCGCTGCTGGCCTTTCGGGACGCGCATTACCTTGTGGCCGTGATCGTCTTTGTGGCGGCCTATGTGGGGATCGTGGCCTTTTCCCTGCCCGGTGCCACAGTGGCGACGCTGACGGGCGGGTTCCTGTTCGGGCTGTTTCCCGGCGTTCTGTTCAATCTGGCGGGTGCGGTGGTGGGGGCGGTTCTTCTGTTCCTTGCGGCGCGGGCGGGATTCGGGGCGCGGCTGGCGGCAAAGATCGAGGCGCAGGGGGGGCGCGTGGCGCGGCTACGGGCGGCCTTGGCCGCGAATGAATGGGAGGTGCTGTTTCTGATGCGGGTCACGCCCATTGTGCCTTTCTTCATGGCGAATCTCATTCCTGCCCTGCTCAATATCTCGCTCTTCAAATTCGCGGTGACGACGGCGGTGGGGATCGTGCCGGGGGCCTTGGTCCTGACATCGGTCGGGTCGGGGTTGGGTGAGGTTTTTGCGCGCGGCGGCAGCCCGGATTTCGGGGTGTTTCAGGAGCCTTATGTCCTGTGGCCCATTGTCGGGCTGGTGGCGCTGGGCGTGATGCCCATGGCGGTGCGCGGCTTGCGGGCGCGGGCCGGACGGCGGGAGGTGTAGGGGCGATGGAGCGGATCGAGACGGATATCTGTGTGATTGGCGCAGGGTCGGGGGGCCTTTCGGTGGCGGCGGGCGCGGTGCAGATGGGCGCGCGGGTCGTGCTGATCGAAGGGGCCGAGATGGGTGGGGATTGCCTGAATTTCGGCTGCGTCCCGTCCAAGGCCCTGATCGCCGCAGCGGCGGCGGCGCAGGCGCAGCGGGGATCGGCGGCCTTCGGGATCGGCGCGGTGGAGCCTGTGGTGGATTTCGGTGCGGTGAAGGATCACGTCGCATCGGTGATCGCGGCGATTGCGCCGGTGGACAGTCAGGAACGCTTCGAGGGGCTGGGCTGTCTGGTCATCCGCGATTGGGGGCGGTTCGTTTCCCCGCGCGAGGTGGAGGCGGGCGGGCGGCGCATCCGGGCGCGGCGGTTCGTGATCGCTACAGGATCGCGGGCGGCGGTGCCGCCGGTGCCGGGGATCGAGGGCGTGCCCTATCTGACGAATGAGACGGTCTTTTCGCTGCGCGAGCGGCCCGCGCATCTTCTGGTGCTTGGGGCGGGGCCGATCGGGATGGAGATGGCGCAGGCGCATCGGCGGCTGGGATCGGCGGTGACGGTGATTGAGGCGGGGCGCGCGCTTGGGCGCGAGGACCCGGAGGCAGCGGCGGTGGTCATCGCACGGCTGCGGGAGGAGGGGGTGGATATCCGCGAAGGGCAGGGCGTGGTGCGGCTGCGTGCCGTGTCGGAAGGCGTCGAGGCCGTGCTGGCGGATGGCGCGGTGGTGACCGGGTCGCATCTTCTGGTGGCTGCGGGGCGCGTGCCTGTGCTGGAGCGGCTGGATCTGCCAGCGGCAGGGGTGGCGTTCGACAAGCGTGGCGTGACCGTGGGGCCGGACCTGCGGGCCAAGGGGAACCGGCGCGTCTTTGCCGTGGGCGATGCGGCCGGGGGCGCGCAGTTCACCCATCTGGCAGGGTATCATGCGGGGTTGGTGATCCGGCAGGCTGTGCTGGGTCTGCGGGCGCGGGTGCGGGGGGACCATATCCCGCGCGTGACCTTTACCACGCCAGAGCTGGCGCAGGTCGGGCCGACCGAGGCCGAGGCGCGGGCGGCGCATGGCGATGGCATCAGCGTGGCGCGGGCGGCGTTTCATCACAATGACCGGGCGCAGGCGCTGCGCGAGACGGAAGGGTTTGCCAAACTGGTGATCCGGCGGGGGCGGGTGATCGGGGCGACGGTGGTGGGACCCGAAGCGGGAGAGGTGATCGCGCCTCTTGCGCTGGCCGTTTCCGCGCGGATGAAGGTGTCGACCTTGGCGGGGGTCGTGCTGCCCTATCCGACGCTGGCTGAGGTGGCAAAGCGCGCGGCGGGGGCGCATTTCGCGCCCGCGCTGTTCGAGAACCCAAGGCTGAAGACCTTTGTGCGGTTCGTGCAGCGGTTCCTGCCCTGAGGCCTGCCGCCCGGTGGGGACGTGGCAAAGATGAGTATTTGGGCCAAGATGAAGGGGCAAGGTTGCGTGCGAGCGGACCTGTGGCTGTCTTTCCGGCGAAAGCTTTGATAAATCTGCGCTGATTGGTGCCGATCCGGCCTGTCTTTCCCTGTGCAAGGGGTTGCGGGTGGCGAGGGGCGATGCGTATTTCAGGCGGGGCAGAGCGGGGGGCGGTTTTTCGTGCGGATCGGGCGGGGGCGTTTCCTGAATACGCTGTCGGGGCGGTTCCTGCTGTTGACCGTCGCCTTCGTCATGTTGGCGGAGATTTTGATCTTTGTGCCGTCCATCGCGCGCTATCGGGCGGATTACCTGCTTTTGCGGCTGGAGAAAGCGCAGATCGCATCCCTTGCCCTGCTGGCGGCAGAGGATGCGACGGTCGGCGAGGCACTGGAATCCGAACTGTTGAAGAATGCCGAGGTGTTCAACGTCGTGTTGCGGCGGGATGAGGTGCGGCAGTTGGTGCTGTCTTCGCCCATTCCGCAACCCATTTATGACACCTATGACCTGCGGTTGGCAGGGCCTTGGGAGTTGATCCGAGATGCCTCGACCGTGCTGGCCGATCCGGAGAACCGTGTGATCCGGGTGATCGGGAACCCGGTGCAGGATGCGGGTCTTCTGATCGAGATCACGATGGAAACGGGGCCGTTGCGCAAGGCGATGGTGGAGTATGGGCTGCGCATCTTGTTCCTGTCGGCGCTGATTTCGGTGGTGACGGCGTTTCTTCTGTTCCTTGCCGTGCAGCGGTTGCTGGTCGGGCCGATCCGGCGGGTGGTGCGGCATATGACGGCCTATGCTGAGGCGCCCGAGGATGCGCGGCGGGTGATCCAGCCTTCTGCCGGGGTGGAGGAGTTGCGGGTGGCCGAAGAGGCGCTGGCCGCGATGCAGACGCAGTTGACCGGGGCGCTTCGACAGAAGGAGCGGTTGGCGCAGCTGGGCGGCGCGGTGGCGAAGATCAGCCATGATTTGCGCAACATCCTGACCACGGCGCAGTTGTTTGCTGACCGTTTGGAGGCGAGCGCGGACCCTGCGGTGACGCGGGCGGCACCGAAACTGGTGGGGTCGATCCAGCGGGCGGTGTCTTTGTGCGAATCGACCTTGGCCTTTGGGAAGGCGGAGGAGCCGCCGCCGCTATTGACGCGCTTTGCCCTGCGGCGATTGGCCGAGGATGTGGTGGAGGGCGAAGGCTTTGGGGCAGAGGCGGCGACGGTGGCCTGTCTGGTGGATGTGCCGGCGGGGCTGGTGATCCGGGCGGATGCGGAGCAGTTGCACCGCGTGCTGTCGAACCTCATCCGCAATGCGCGGCAGGCGATTGAGGCGACGGGGCAGAGCGGCACGATCGAGATTTCGGGCGGCGAGGATGAGCGGGATTGGTGGATCCGCGTGGGTGATACCGGCCCGGGGCTGCCCCCCAAGGCGCGGGAGCATCTGTTCGAGGCCTTTCAGGGCGGCGCGCGGAAGGGCGGCACGGGTTTGGGCCTTGCGATTGCCGCCGAATTGGTGCGCGGCCATGGCGGGCGGCTGGAATTGATGCGCAGCGATGCAGAGGGGACGGAGTTCCTGATCCGCCTGCCCAAGGGGCCGGGGGCGGGGGAAGACGACTGATCCACGCGATTTTCCCCTTGCACCCCGCGAAGGCGGGGGCTAAACGCACCGCCACGACGGACCCGTAGCTCAGCTGGATAGAGCATCAGACTACGAATCTGAGGGTCGGGCGTTCGAATCGCTCCGGGTCCGCCACTTTCCCTTAAATCTGCACGCCATCTGGCCGCCTTTGGGCGGTTGGTGCGTTTTGGTGTCTTCCTGACACTCGACTGTCGGCGTGGATGCTGGCATGTCAGCGGCAGGATATGCGGAGGACGGGACATGCTGAGCGGAAAGCATCTGATTGCCGGGGAGTGGGTCGGGGGCGAGGTGACCTTCACCTCGCAGCCCGCGACGGGCGAAGGGGCGATCTTTGCCAGCGGTGGCGTGGCAGAGGTGGACCGGGCGGTGCAGGCGGCGGAAGCGGCGTTCTGGTCCTATTCGGCGCTGACTCGGGCGGCGCGGGCGGCGTTTCTGGAGCGGATCGCGGATGAGATCGAGGCGCGTGGGGCCGATCTGACGGCGGTGGGGGCCGCCGAGACGGGTCTGCCCACGGCGCGGCTGGAGGGGGAGCGGGGGCGTACCACGGGGCAGTTGCGGCTGTTCGCGCGGCATATCCTTGCGACGGATTTCCTTGACCTTCGGCATGACGTAGCGCTGCCGGACCGTGCGCCTTTGCCACGCCCGGATATTCGCATGATGCAGCGCGCGCTGGGGCCGGTGGCGGTATTCGGGGCGTCGAACTTTCCCTTGGCCTTTTCGACGGCGGGCGGGGATACCGCCTCGGCCCTTGCGGCGGGGTGCCCCGTGGTGGTGAAGGGGCATCCGGCGCATCCGGGGACGGGCGAGATCGTGGCGCAGGCGGTGGATGCGGCGGTGAAGGCTTGTGGCGTTCATCCGGGCGTTTTCAGCCTGATCCAAGGGGTGGGGACGGAGTTGGGTGCGGCGCTGGTCACGCATCCCCTGATCTGCGCAGTAGGGTTTACAGGGTCGTTGGCCGGCGGGCGGGCGCTGTTTGATCTTTGCGCGCGGCGGGATGTGCCGATCCCGTTCTATGGTGAGCTGGGGTCGGTGAACCCGGTCTTCCTGTTGCCTGCGGCGCTGGCGGCGCGGGGAGAGGCGATTGCCAAGGGCTGGGCCGGGTCGTTGACGATGGGGGCGGGGCAGTTCTGCACCAATCCCGGTATCGTGGTGGCGCTGGCGGGGGCGGAGGGTGATGCCTTTGTCGCGGCGGCTCAGGCGGCGCTGACAGCGGTGGGGCCGCAGGTCATGCTGACCGATGGGATTGCGGCGGCCTATCGCGCGGGGCGCGCGCGGATTGCGGCCTCGGCCGGGGTGCGCGAGGTGCTGACCAGCGTCTGCGACCGGCGGAACGCCACGCCCTATCTGTTTGAGGTGTCGGGGTCGGATTGGTTGGCCAATCATGCCTTGGGCGAAGAGGTGTTCGGGCCATTGGGCGTGATCGTGCGGGTGGCGGATTTCGCGCAGATGGAGGCGGTGGCGCGGGCGTTGGAGGGGCAATTGACCTGCACCTTGCAGATGGAGGCAGGCGATACCGATCTGGCGCGGCGGCTGATGCCGATCCTTGAGCGGAAGGCAGGGCGGGTGCTGGCCAATGGTTTCCCCACGGGGGTGGAGGTCTGCGAGGCCATGGTGCATGGCGGGCCCTATCCGGCCAGCACCAATTTCGGTGCGACGAGCGTGGGGACGATGGCGATCCGCCGTTGGCTGCGGCCCGTCAGCTATCAGAACATGCCGATCGAGTTGCTGCCCGAGGAATTGCGGTAATCAATCGGAGCGGGGCCGGCCAGGGCCGCCCCCGCACGCCTTTCCTCTCGCCTCCCGCGCGTGCCGCGCGTCCGGCTCGGCTGATGGGGGCGCGGCCCCCAACCCCCCGGAGTATTTGGGCCAAGATGAAGGGGGCTGATTTCATCTTGGTAGAAAATACTCTCGGGGGGAGAGGAGCGTCAGCGACGAGGGGGGCAGACAGCCCCCCTGCGACGGTGCGGTCAGGCATCGTCTTTCAAGAGGAGCGCGAGGGCTGTGACGGAAAGCGCAATCCCACCAAGGATAAGAGGTGGGGGGGCGGCGCGGCCCAGCGCGATTTCCCACAGGATGACCCATGAGGGGACGAGGTAGGTATAGGCCATGACCTTGGCGGCGGGCAGGCGCATTGTTGCATATTGCATCAGGACGAAGGTCGCGGCGGAGGCGAAGATTGCGGTGTAAAGAAGGGTCACCCAGACAATGGGGGGCAGGTCCATCCAGTCTGTGGCGCGGATGGCGGGCAGGCCCGCCCCGGTGAGCAGAAGCCAGCCCGCCACCATCATCCCGAAGGTGAAGACCACGGCGGGTTCACCGCGGTTCAGCTTGCGCACCAGCGGCGTGTAAAGGGCATGGGCGACGCAGCCTGCGAAATAGATCGCCTCTCCCATCCCGATATGCAGCGAGAAGAGGCGCGCGGGATCGGCGCGGAAGATGACCCAGAGCGCACCGATGGCCCCGATGGCGAGCGCCGCGCCCATGCGGGCGGTCAGGCGTTGGCGCAGGGTGAGCCAGCCAAAGCCTGCGGCCATAATGGGGGTGAGGGTGAAGACCGCCGCCGTGGCGACAGGTTCGGCGGTTTTCAGCCCTTGGAACATCAAGACGAAATAGGCGGCAAGGAGGCTGCCGAGGACCGCGTAGCGCCATGGCGCATCGAGGGCGCGACGGGTGATCCCGGTCGTGGCGAAGGCCGCGGCACCGACGAGGGCACCCGCGATGAGGAAGCGCAGGGCGCTGAGGGCGAGCGGGTCGATCAGCGGTGCGGCCATGGAGCCCAAGCTGAAGGAGCCCGCGACCAGCGCCGAGAAAGTGAGCATGGCAAGATGGCCGCGCTGTGACTCGGTCAGTGATCCGGGCAGGGTCATGCGTCGGAACTTGGGCGGGCCGCGGTCATAGGTTCCAGTCCTTGGCCGCTTCTTTCAAGGTGGTGAGGAAGGCCTGCACCTTGCGGGTGCGGTGCAGGTCGACATGGGTGACGATCCAGAGCGGGGCCACCCAATCGGGGCGGGGGGGCATGACTTCAATCAGGTCGGGGTCTGCCTCGGCCTTGTAGGCGGCGAGGAAGCCAAGGCCCAAGCCGCCGCGTAGGGCGGCCTCGAAGGCGGCGGGTTCGGTGGCGCGAAAGCTGATGCGGTCCTGGGGGACGGCGGCGCGCATCCAGCGGTGGAAGGGCGCGCGGCTGTCGGCGGCATCGGTGCCGATGAAGCGGTGGGCGGGAAGCTCTGCCTCGGATTGGGGCAGGCCATAGGCTTCGGCATAGCTGCGAGAGGCGTAGAGGCCTGAGCGCATGCGGGCAAGCGGTTGGACGACGTTATCGGGCTCTTCGGGTGCCGCTCCGGCGCGGATGGCGACATGCGCCTCGCCGTAATCCAGCCGGAAGACACGCGTATCGCTGAGGAAGCGCAGAAGGATGCCGGGATAGGCGGTCTGGAAGCGCGACAGAACGGGGATCAGGAGATCGGACAGGCCCACGATGGCGGTGACCACCAATTCACCCGACACGGTTTCGCCAAGGCCTTTGATGCGGCTGGAGAGTTGGGCGAATTGCTCATCCGTGGTCTGGGCGACGGAGAGCAGGTCTTGGCCTGCCTCGGTCGGCGTATAGCCGCGGGCGTGGCGTTGGAAGAGTTTGGTGCCGAGCCGTTTTTCCAGCGCGTCGATATGGCGGATGACGGTGGCGTGGTGGACGCCCAGCACCTCGGCCGCGCCGGACACGGTGCCGAGCCGGGCGACCTGATAGGCGGTGCGGATTTCGTCCCAAGTGTCGATGGTCATCCTTGGCGTCCGTGAAAAGGTCTTTGCGGCATGTGGCGATGCCTGCGCGGGGATTGCAAGGGCGGAATGGGCGCGAGGCTTGACTCGCGGGGGCGCGGGGCGTAGTGGGGCGGCAATTCCCCGGAGGCCGAAAGCTTCCGGTCCCGTCGCATTTGCGGGGATCGCCATCCGTCAGCGCGTTGCGCCCACGGGTGCCGTAATCCTTTGCGGGTGCATTTCCGCCGTCGGATGCCCATATCCGGCCTTTGTCACGAACCCGGAGGGGTGCCATGTTCGAAAGCCTGTCAGAACGTCTTGGTGGCGTATTCGACCGCCTGACGAAGGCCGGTGCGCTGAGCGAGGCGGATGTTGTTGCGGCGCTGCGCGAGGTGCGGGTGGCGCTTCTGGAGGCGGATGTTTCGCTGCCGGTGGCGCGGGATTTCATCAAGCGAGTGCAGGACAAGGCGACCGGGGTTGCGGTGACCAAGTCGGTCACGCCGGGGCAGATGGTCGTCAAGATCGTCCATGACGAGTTGATCCGGGTGTTGCAGGGCGAGGGGCCTGCGGATGCGCTGAAGATCGACAATCCGCCGGCGACGGTTCTGATGGTGGGTTTGCAGGGGTCGGGGAAGACAACGACCACGGCGAAGCTGGCCAAGCGGTTGAAAGAGCGGAGTGGGAAGAAGGTTCTGCTTGCCTCGCTTGACACCAACCGCCCGGCGGCGATGGAGCAGCTGGCGATCCTTGGTGGCCAGATCGGTGTGGATGCCCTGCCCATCGTGAAGGGCGAGAGCGCGGTGCAGATCGCGAAGCGCGCCAAGACGCAGGCGGCGATGGGCGGCTATGACGTGCTGTTCCTTGATACTGCGGGCCGTCTGCATATCGATGAAGTGCTGATGGACGAAGTGCAGGCGGTGCGCGACATCGCCCAGCCGCGTGAAGTGCTGTTGGTGGTCGATGGCCTGACAGGCCAAGACGCCGTCAACGTGGCGACCGAGTTCGACGGGAAGGTGGGGATTTCGGGCGTTGTCCTGACGCGGATGGATGGCGACGGGCGCGGCGGTGCGGCCTTGTCCATGCGGGCCATCACGGGCAAGCCCATTCGGTTCGTGGGTCTGGGCGAGAAGATGGACGCGCTTGAGACCTTTGAGGCCGAGCGTGTGGCGGGCCGCATCCTTGGGATGGGTGACATTGTCGCGCTGGTCGAGAAGGCGCAGGAGACGTTCGAGGCTGAGCAGGCCGAGCGGATGGCCAAGCGCTTTGCCAAGGGCTTGTTCAATATGAACGACCTGAAGATGCAGCTTGAGCAGATGGTCAAGATGGGCGGCATGCAGGGCCTGATGGGCATGCTGCCTGGCATGGGCAAGATGCAGGCCGCCGCCGCCGAGGCGGGGCTGGATGACCGGATGCTGAAGCGGCAGATCGCTTTGATCCAGTCGATGACCAAGAAAGAGCGGGCCAACCCGGACCTTTTACAGGCGAGCCGGAAAAAGCGGATCGCGGCGGGGGCAGGGCTGGAGGTGGCCGATCTGAACCGGCTGCTGAAGCAGCACAAGCAGATGGCTGAGATGATGAAGAAGATGGGCAAGGGCGGCATGATGAAGCAAGCCATGCGCCAGATGCTGGGCAAGGGTGGCCTGCCCGACCCGTCGAAGATGACACCGGAACAGCTGGAAGAGGCGGCGCGTGGCATGAAGCAGGGCCTTGGTCAGGGCGGCGGTTTCCCCGGCATGCCGCGCGGCATGGGCCTTCCGTCGGGTCTCTCGGGGCTGATGAAGAAGAAATGACCTACACGCTGGCGCAGGATGAAACGGGCGGGCCGGTCCTTTGGACCGACCGTCTCTTCCTGCGCCGTCCCCGGCGCGAGGACATACCTGCGAGCCATGCGTTCTGGTCATCGGAGCGGTCGGCCCTGATGGGCGGGCCATGGTCGATAGAGACGCTTGTGGTTGAGACGGAAGGGCTGTTTGCCCAGTGGCAGAAGCACGGTTTCAGCCTGTTTACGGTCTGCCGCAAGGGGGATGATCGGGGCATCGGAGGCATCGGCCCCTTCTATCCCGACACGCATCCCGAGCCGGAACTGGGCTGGAGCCTGTGGAATGCCGCTGATGAGGGGCAGGGTCTGGCGTTCGAGGCCGCGCGGGCGGCGCGGGACTGGTTCTTTGCGACCTCTGGGCATCGGACAGCGGTGTCCTATACCGATCCGGCCAATGCCCGGTCACATCGGCTGTGCGAACGGCTTGGTGCTGTGGTGGATGCAGCCGCGCCCCACCCCTATGGCGACGAGCCGACGCTGACCTATCGGCATTTTGCGGGGGGCCGCGCATGATCGCGCCGACCCTTCATACCGAGCGGCTGACGCTGCGCATGCCCGTGCTTGGCGATTTCGAGCATCGGGCAGCCTTTTATGCGTCGGATCGGTCGGTCTGGGAGGGCGGACCCTTGTCGCGCGTGCAGGCGTGGCGGGTCTGGGCGTCGGAGGTTGGGCAGTGGCCTCTGATGGGCTATGGCCCGTTTTCGGTGGACGCGGGCGGTGCGTATGTGGGCGAGGTAGGTATTTATCACGCCGCTGACTATCCTGCGCCAGAACTGGGCTGGTTCGTGGTGCCTGCGGCTGAGGGCAGGGGATATGCGCGTGAGGCCGCGCAGGCGGTGATGGCTTGGGTGCGGCGGGCCTTTGGCTGGGACACAATCACCAATATCATCGATCCGGGCAATGCGCGGTCCATTGCGCTGGGCTTACGGCTGGGCGGGCGGATCGATGCGGCACAGCCGGGGATCGATCCGGGCGATGTGGTGATCGTGCATGATCTGCGGGGCTTTGCATGATCGGGCTTGCTGGGACCCCTGTTCTGACGACGGAACGGCTGGTGCTGCGTGCGCCGGAGGCGGGGGATTGGCCTGCTTTCCACGGCTTTCTGGCATCCGACCGGGGGCAGTTCGTGCGCACGGGTGACTATGACCTGTCGAACACCTGGCGCGGCTTTTGCCATGTGATCGGGCATTGGGTGGCGCGGGGCTTTGGGATGTTCGTCTTTCACGCCAAGGGCGATGCGACGCCTTTGGGCGCGACGGGGCCTTGGTTCCCCGAGACTTGGCCCGAGCGTGAGATCGGCTGGTCGGTCTGGAACGCAGGTGCCGAGGGCAAGGGGTTTGCCTTCGAGGCGGCGTGTGCGGCGCGGGACTTTGCCTATCAGACTTTGGGCTGGACCTCTGCCGTATCTTATGTTGCCGAAGGGAATGCGCGGTCGCGCGCGCTTGCCCTGCGGCTTGGCGCGGTGGTTGACCCGGATGCGCCGTCGATCGGCGCGCCACCTTGCCTTGTCTTTCGCCATCCAGCCCCTGACAGCAGGAGGACCGCATGACCGACGCTGCCCAGCGTGCCGCCGAGATATTGAAGGAGCATCGGGAGTCGATCGACCGGCTGGATGCGATCCTTGTCTATACGCTGGCGGAGCGCTTCAAGCATACGCAGGCGGTGGGGCGGCTGAAGGCCAGCCACGATCTGCCGCCAAGCGACCCGGCGCGCGAGGCGCGGCAGATCGAGCGGCTGGAGACGCTGGCGCGCGAGGCCGATCTGGACCCCGAATTCGCAAAGAAATTCCTGACCTTCATCATCAGCGAAGTCATCAGGCATCACGAGAAACTGCAATCCCCGTAGGTGGGCCTATGCCCCCTGCAATGACACGCCATTCAAAGGAGATACGACAATGGCAATGAAGATCCGACTGGCCCGTGGTGGTTCCAAGAAGCGCCCGCATTATTCCATCGTGGCGTCCGACTCGCGCATGCCGCGCGATGGGCGGTTCCTTGAGAAGCTGGGAACCTATAACCCGTTGCTGGCCAAGGATGACGAGAACCGCGTGAAGATGGATATGGATCGCGTGAAGCATTGGCTGGCGCAGGGCGCGCAGCCGACCGACCGGATCGCACGGATGCTGGAAGCTGCTGGCGTGATGCCGAAGAAGGCCCGCAACAACCCGAAATCCGCTGTGCCGGGCAAGCAGATGGCCGAGCGCGCCGCGAAGAAGGCCGCCCGGGCCGCTGCTCCTGCGGAAGAGTAAGGACGACTTTGGGGGGGCCGTTGGCGGCCCCCCTATTCCCTTGATCTTGCAACCGGGTGAGTGACGATGACGCGACCTGACCGTATCTGTGTCGGTGCCATCGCCGGGTCTTTCGGCGTGCAGGGTGAGGTACGGCTGAAAAGCTTTTGCGCCGACCCGGAGGCGATTGCGTCCTATGGGCCGCTTTGGACCGAGGATGGCAGCCGATCCTTTGCCGTGAAGCTGACGCGGGCCAATGTGTCGGGCGGGCTGGGGGCAAGGTTGTCGGGGGTTTTGACCAAAGAGCAGGCGGATGCCTTGAAGGGCACGCAGCTTTTCGCGGATCGCGACAGGCTGCCCGCGCTGCCGGATGACGAATTCTATCACGCCGACCTGATCGGGCTTGTGGCGCAGGATGCCGGAGGGGTGACCCTTGGCACGGTGCGGGCTGTGCATAATCACGGGGCGGGCGATATGCTGGAAATCCTTGGTTCCGGCATGAAATCAGCGCTCTTGGTGCCGTTCACGCTGGCCGTAGTGCCGACGGTCGATCTGGCGGCGGGGCGGATTGTGGTGGACCTGCCCGAGGAAACGGAATGACCGACGAAAAGCCCCGGTCTCATGGGCGGATCAAGGTGCAGGTCAGCCTGCAGCCGCGTGACTTGATGGAAGAGCCGCGCCGGGTGAAGGGCGCGTGGGAAGCGCGGATCGTGACGCTGTTTCCAGAGGCTTTTCCCGGTGTTCTGGGCCTGTCCTTGACGGGCAAGGCGCTGGATCAGGGGTTGTGGCGGCTGGAGACGCTGGACCTGCGGACCTTTGGCGAGGGCAAGCATCGCAACGTGGATGACACGCCTGCGGGCGGGGGTGCGGGCATGGTGCTGCGCGCTGATGTGGTGCATCGGGCGCTGCGGCAGGCCTCGATCGGGGTGACGGGTGAGCGGGGGCGTTGGCCCCTCGTCTACCTATCGCCGCGCGGGCGCCGGTTTGATCAGGCCATGGCGCGGGATTGGGCGGCGGCGGATGGCGTCACGATCCTGTGCGGGCGGTTCGAAGGGGTGGATCAGCGGGTGCTGGACCATTGGGGCGTCGAGGAGGTGTCCTTGGGCGATTTCGTCCTGACTGGGGGCGAGATTGCGGCGCAGGCGATGATCGACGCGACGGTGCGGCTTTTGCCCAATGTGTTGGGCAATGCGGCATCTACGGAGGAGGAAAGTTTCTCGGACGGGCTGCTGGAGCATCCGCAATATACGCGGCCTGCCGTCTGGGAAGGGCGGGAGATTCCGGCCGTGCTGATGTCAGGTCATCATGGCGAGATCGAGAAATGGCGGCGGGCAGAGCGCGAGCGGCTGACCCAGGAGCGGCGGCCCGATCTTTGGGAGAAGCGGAAGCCATGAGGCCGGTCATGGCGGGGGGAACCCCGCCCTACGGCCATCGCGGCAAAGGCGCCTTGCGGGGGCAGGGCGGAGGACCCCGGCGGACGCGCTTTCGCCCTTGACCGCAAGGGCCTTTCGCCCCTATAGGCCCCCGGTCCGGGGCGGTTTCGTCATCCGGGAGCGATTCCTTTTGCCTTCTGCATCCTTCGGCAGGGTTTGGGGCAGGGGAACGCCACAGTCAAAGCAGGCCTGCATCTCTGGCGGGCGCCCCTGAAGGGGCGGACCCGATCGAAGACCGAGAGCTCTGGGGCGGCATCACCTCTGCGGGACCACCGCAGGCAAAATGGAGACATGCGCATGAACCTGATCGCGCAGATCGAGGCGGAGCAGATCGCCGCCCTCGGCAAGACCATCCCGGATTTCAAGGCCGGCGACACCATCCGCGTCGGCTATAAGGTGACCGAAGGCAGCCGTTCGCGGGTGCAGATGTATGAAGGCGTCTGCATCGGCCGCAAGGGCGGGCTGACCATCTCGGCCTCGTTCACCGTCCGCAAGATTTCCTTCGGCGAAGGCGTGGAGCGTGTGTTCCCGCTGTATTCGACCAACATCGACTCGATCGAAGTTGTGCGTCGTGGCCGTGTGCGCCGCGCCAAGCTGTACTACCTGCGCGAGCGTCGTGGTAAGTCGGCCCGGATCGCCGAACTGTCGAACTACAAAGAAAAGTCGGAATAAGGATCGCAGCGATGAAAAAGGGCATTCACCCCGACTATCACATGATCACCGTCAAGATGACCGACGGCAGCACGTTCCAGACCCGCACCACGTGGGGCAAGGATGGCGACCAGATGGCGCTGGATATCGATCCGCTGGCGCATCCGGCTTGGACCGGACAATCGGCCAAGCTGATGGACACCGGCGGCCGCGTGTCGAAGTTCAAGAACAAATACGCCGGTCTGGGCTTCTGATCCCTGCCTACGTTGTGAAAGTAGCGAGCGCCGTCCCCTTGGGGCGGCGTTTTCCATTGCGGAACCTGCACGGAAGGGCTTGCGGATTTCCGCCAACTGGGCCTTATCGCTGTTCCGCACCGCCTGCTGCCGCGCGGGGTGCTGATCGGGTCGGGGGATGGCATGGCGCATATCATCGTGGTCGGGAACGAAAAGGGTGGATCGGGGAAGTCCACCACCTGCATGCATGTGGGCACGGCGCTGGCGCGGCTTGGGTTCCGGGTGGGGGCGCTGGACCTTGATCTGCGGCAGCGGAGTTTCGGGCGCTATGTTGAGAACCGCCGGGCCTATCTGGCGCGGGCGGGGTTGAGCCTGCCCACGCCTGACTATCGCGAATTGCCAGAGGTGCCGGCGGATCAGTTGCAGGCGGGCGAGAATGCCTTTGACGCGCGGCTGGCGGCGGCGGTTGCGGCTTTGGAGCCCGTGTCGGATTTCATCGTGATCGATTGCCCCGGATCGCATACGCGGTTGTCACAGGTGGCGCATTCGCTGGCCGATACGTTGATCACGCCGTTGAATGACAGTTTCGTGGATTTTGACCTTTTGGCGCGGGTGGACCCGGAAACAGGTCGGGTGAAGGGGCCGTCAATCTATTCCGAAATGGTGTGGAACGCGCGGCAACTCAGGGCGCAGGCCGGGTTGAAGCCCATCGATTGGATCGTGCTGCGCAACCGTCTGGGCGCGCAACAGATGCATAACAAGAAGAAGGTGGGGGCGGCGCTGGAGGAATTGTCGCGGCGGATCGGGTTCCGCGTGGCGCCGGGATTTTCCGAGCGCGTCATCTTCCGCGAACTTTTCCCGCGCGGGCTGACGCTGCTTGATCTGCGCGATACCGGGGTGGATCAGCTGAACCTGTCCAATATCGCCGCGCGGCAGGAAGTGCGCGACTTGGTATCGGAGCTTAGACTGCCCGGGGTGCGGGTTGATTTCTGACCGGCGGGACGGCGCGAAGGCCAAGCTGCGCGTCGCGCGCCATTTCGCGGGCGCCGATCCGTTGCAGGCGCTGATCGAATTGCGGGTCAACCTGCTGCGCCTTGTGGGCGAGAAGGCCTAGCTTTTCCAGCAGAGCGAGGCCGTATTGCATGGCGATGTCCTTTCGAGTGGGCGGATGCCCCTAACCTTTGTCGTCTGAAGGATGCCGCGAAAGATGGGCAGGAAATGGGCGCGGGCGCGGTCTTTCCGTGCGTTTTGGCTATGGTGAAGGGCGTGAATTGGGCGATTTTGGCGAAAACCTGCCCAGATCCGAAGTGACTTGGCAAAGGTCTGCCGATGCTGCCGATGGCTTGAGCCGCAGGGCCGCGCCATGCCATGAGGGGGCAAATGGGAGGGCGGAGCATGGCCAATCATCTGTTCGACGCGCTGTTTGCGCCATTGGCGGGACGGGGGAGTGATTTTCTGATCCTGCCGGATGGGCGGCGGATCTCTGGCGATGCCTTCTTTCACCTTGTCGGGCAGATGGCCGGGGCCTTGCGCGGGCTTGGCTTGGCCAAGGGTGACCGGATTGCGGTGCAAGTGGGCAAGTCGCCCGAGGGGCTGGCCATATATGGCGCAGCGGTGGCCTTGGGCGCGGTGTTCCTGCCGTTGAACACGGCCTATACGCCTGATGAAGTGGCCTATTTCCTTGGCGATGCGACGCCGCGGGTCTTTGTCTGTGATGGTGCGAAGGCGCAGGCCTTGGCAGCGGTGGCGGCGCAGGCCGGGGCACGGCTGGTGGCTCTGAATGGCGACGGAACCGGAGAGTTGGCCGATCTGGCGGCGGGGGCGTCCGAAGAGGCCGCAGTGGCCTGCGGGCCAGATGACCTTGCGGCGATCCTCTACACATCGGGGACGACGGGGCGGTCGAAGGGGGCGATGCTGACGCAGCGCAACCTGTTGTCGAATGCCGACGTTCTCCTGCGGGAATGGCGGTTCACGGGCCGTGATGTGCTGCTGCATGCGCTGCCGATCTTTCACACGCATGGGCTGTTTGTGGCGTCGAATGTGGTGCTTTTGTCCGGGGCGGCGATGATCTGGCTGCCGGGTTTTGAGGCGGGGGCGGTGCTGCGGCATCTGCCGCAGGCTACAGTGATGATGGGGGTGCCGACCTTCTACACGCGGCTGCTGGATGAGCCAGGGCTGACGCGCGATCTGGTCGGGCATATGCGGCTGTTCGTGTCGGGGTCCGCCCCGCTTTTGGCCGAGACTCATGTGGCATGGAAGGCGCGGACGGGGCATCGCATTCTGGAGCGCTATGGGATGACCGAGACGAATATGAACACCTCTAACCCCTATGAAGGTGAGCGGCGGGCGGGGACGGTGGGCTTTCCCCTGCCGGGGGTCGACCTGCGGATCATGGCCGAGGGGCGCGAGGTCGCCCCTGAAGAGGTGGGGATGATCGAGGTGCGGGGGCCGAATGTCTTTGCGGGCTATTGGCAAATGCCGGAAAAGACGCGCGAGGAGTTGCGCGCGGATGGCTGGTTCATAACCGGCGATCTGGGGAAACGGGATGCCGACGGATATGTGCATATCGTGGGGCGGGCGAAGGATCTGGTGATCACCGGGGGGTATAATGTTTATCCCAAAGAGGTGGAGCTGCTTTTGGACGAAGTGCCGGGGGTCGCGGAAAGCGCGGTGATCGGCGTGCCGCATCCGGATTTCGGCGAGGCCGTCTTTGCCGTACTGGTGCCACAGAAGGGCGCGGCGCTGGATGCGGGTCAGGCGCTGGCGGCGATTTCCGACCGATTGGCGCGGTTCAAGCAGCCCAAGGCGGCAGTGGTGGTGGAGAGCCTGCCAAGGAATACGATGGGCAAGGTGCAGAAGAACCTTTTGCGTGAGGCCTATAAGGGCTGGTTCGTGTCAGGGGGCGAAATCTGACGCAAATTTCGCGGCGTTTTCTGCACGCAGAAAACGGTGGGGCGCGGCGTTGCAAGGCGGAATTTGTGTCAAATTCCGTTCTACATCCTTGGGTCAGGTCACATCCTGAGTGTCAAGTTCAGCTTCGAGGAAGCGTTCAAAGGCATCAAGATCGACGGGATCGAACTGGCCGAACCCCTGCATCCAGACCGACGCCGTTCGCAGGGCATCGGGCTCTAGCTTGCACCATTTCACCCGTCCGCGCTTTTCCTGCGTGATGAGCCCTGCATCGGCCAGAACGGCAAGGTGTTTCGAGATGGCTGCCAGCGACACCGCGAAAGGTTCGGCTACATCGGTGACGGCCATGTCATCCTCAAGCAGCATCGTCAGGATCGCGCGGCGCGTGGGATCGGCCAGCGCGCTGAAAACGGTGTCGAGCGGGTCGGGTGTGGGCGCGGTCATGCGGGCATGTTTGCGGGTCTGTGCTGCAATCGTCAACCATTCGGTTGAATATGCCGCAATGCCGCATGCGGTGCCTTTGCAGAGGTGTGGCAGGGTGCCGCCCTGCGGAAAACACATGTAAATCATATGCTTGTCGGATGTCAGGGTGGGGAATTCGCGGCTTGACTCAGGCAGGCCCTCTCCGTAGGTTCCGCCCGACTGTTCTGGGGGTGCCCCGTCATGGCCGAAGAACCCGATCGCGCGCGACTTGCCGCGCTGGAGGAGAAACTGGCCAAAGCGAAGGGCGCGGTGAACCCACCGCGCAAGCGCCATCAGGACGAGCAGTATTCGCAGGCGCAGCTTGCCTGGCGAATGGTGATCGAGCTTGTGGCCGGACTTGGGATCGGCTTCGGCATTGGATACGGGCTGGACTCGCTGTTTGGGACCATGCCGCTGTTTCTGGTGCTGTTCATATTGGCGGGCTTTGCGGCGGGGATCAAAACCATGCTGCGGTCGGCGAAAGAAGTGCAGGAACGGAAGGCGGCACAGGCCGCCGAGCAAGGGGAAGACTGACGTGGCAGGCGAGGCACACAGCGAAGGCGGTCTGGTGTTCCATCCGATGGACCAGTTCATCGTGAAGCCGCTGTTCGGGCATGGTCCCGTAGAGTGGTACACGCCCACCAATGTGACGTTGTGGATGAGCTTGGCCGTGCTGTGCATCATCGCGCTGTTCGTTCTGGGCACGCGGGGCCGGGCGGTTGTGCCATCGCGCGTTCAGTCGGTGGCGGAATTGGCCTATGGCTTCATCTACAAAATGGTCGAGGACATTTGCGGCCATGAAGGGGTGAAGTACTTCCCGAAAATCTTCACGCTGTTCGTGTTCATCATCTTCACGAACTATCTTGGCCTGCTGCCGATGTCCTTTACCCCCACCTCGCATATCGCGGTGACGGCGGTGCTGGGCTTTGGCGTGTTCATCGCTGTGACCCTGCTCGGCTTTTACAAGCATGGGGCGCATTTCCTGGGTCTGTTCTGGATGTCGGATGCGCCGCTGATCCTGCGCCCGATTATCGCGGTGATCGAAGTGATTTCCTACTTCGTGCGTCCCGTTAGCCATTCGATCCGTCTTGCAGGCAACATCATGGCTGGTCACGCCGTGATCAAGGTTTTCGCGGGCTTTGCGGCGATTGCTGCAATCTCGCCGGTGTCGATCCTTGCGATCGTCGCCATCTACGGGCTGGAGGTGCTGGTTTCCTTCATTCAGGCCTATGTCTTCACCATCTTGACCTGCGTCTATCTGAAGGATGCGCTGCATCCGGGCCACTGACGCGGTCACACCCAAACTCAAGCATTCCATCGTAAGGAGAAAATCATGGAAGGCGATATCGCAAGCATGGGTCAGTTCATCGGTGCCGGCCTCGCCGCCATCGGTTCGGGCGCTGCCGCCATCGGCGTTGGCCACGTGGCCGGCAACTTCCTGGCGGGCGCGCTGCGCAATCCGTCGGCGGCTGGTGGCCAAACCGCCACGCTGTTCATCGGTCTGGCCTTCGCAGAAGCTCTGGGGATCTTCGCGTTCCTCGTTGCGCTTCTGCTGATGTTCGCCGTCTGATCCCACTTCGAATCCTTACGTGAGGGGGGCGCGCCGGTAGACCGGCGCCCCTTCGAAGTTCAAAGGGTCCGACGGAGGACAAGATGGCAACTGAACATACCGCCGCAGCGAGCACCTGCGTCAGCGAGGCTGGCAGCGCGATCGGCATGCCGCAGCTGTGCGTCGAATGGATGCCAAACCAGGTGTTCTGGTTGGTCGTCGCGCTGGCCGTGATCTATTTCGTTCTGTCGCGCATCGCGCTGCCCCGCATCGGGAGCGTGCTGGCCGAGCGGAAAGGCACGATCACGAATGACCTGACGGCGGCCGAGGAATTGAAAGCCAAGGCGGTCGAGGCTGAGAAAGCCTATCAGGACGCTTTGGCACGGGCCCGCAGCGAAGCGGCGAGGATCGTGGCGGAGGCACGGGCCGAAATCCAGAAGGATCTGGATGCGGCAACGGCCAAGGCTGATGCGGAGATCGCGGCGAAGGCGGCGGAATCCGAAGGACGGATTTCGGAGATCCGGGCCGGTGCTTTGGACGCGATCACGGAAGTGGCCAAGGATACTGCGAAGGAACTGGTCGCGGCGCTGGGTGGCAAAGCGGATGCCCGTTCGGTCACGGCGGCTGTCACGGCGCGGTTGAAGGGATGAAGG
This sequence comes from Fuscovulum ytuae, assembly GCF_029953595.1. NCBI lineage: Bacteria > Pseudomonadati > Pseudomonadota > Alphaproteobacteria > Rhodobacterales > Paracoccaceae > Fuscovulum > Fuscovulum ytuae. The sequence continues at coordinate 3,306,935 of NZ_CP124535.1, forward strand.
CGATGAGAACGCTTACGGCTATTCTGGCGCTTTCTGCCACGCCCGCCTTGGCGGCGGGGGACAAGCCCTTCTTCTCGCTGGCGAACACCGATTTTGTGGTGACGATTGGCTTTCTGGTCTTTGTTGGCGTCCTGCTGAAATACAAGGTGCCGGCGCTGATCGGCAAATTGCTGGACAACCGTGCCGCGCAGATCAAGGCCGAGCTGGACGAGGCGCGCAGTCTGCGGGACGAGGCGAAGGCCCTGCTGTCTTCCTATGAGAAGAAGCAGAAAGAAGTGCAGGAGCAATCCGAGCGCATCGTGGCCAGCGCCAAGGAAGAGGCGATGGCAGCGGCCGAACAGGCCAAGGCCGATCTGAAGAAGTCGATCGCGCGTCGCGTGGCGGCGGCGGAAGATCAGATTGCTTCGGCTGAGGCTTCGGCCATCCGGGAGGTGCGCGAGCGTGCCATCGCGGTGGCTGTTGCGGCGGCAGGTGACGTGTTGGCCAAGCAGATGACGGCAGAGGGCGCTGCTGCGTCCATTGATGCGGCCATCGGTCAGGTTGAAGCCAAGCTGCACTGATCTGGGCAGTTTGAGGATATCAGGGGAACCCGGCCACTGGCCGGGTTTTTCTATTTGCGGTCAGCGGGATTGTTCGTGTTGCAGCCTTTGGAGGGCGATCGCCTCGTTCCTTGCGGTGCGGCCCTGTTCGATGAGGGCGGCTTCAACATAGTCGAGATGGGATTCTACCGCCGCGCGGGCGTTGGCGGGGTCTCGCGCCTGAATTGCTGTATTGATTGCGCGGTGCTGGTCGAGCAGGGCCTCACGCGTGGTGCGGACCTTGAACATCATTTGGCGATTGTAAAAGACGCCTTCGCGCAACAGATCGAACATCGACCGCATCATGTGCAGCATAACGACGTTATGGCTGGCCTCGATGATCGCAAGGTGGAATTGGGCGTCAAGGGCGGCTTCGTCCGATGGATCGCGTTTCTGATGTGCGGCCTCCATCCGGGTGAAGATCGCGTCGATGACTTGAAGATCGGTGTCAGACCCAAGTCGTGCGGCGCGTTCGGCGGCCAGCGCCTCTAGGTCGCGGCGGAAGGCGATGTAGTCGAAAACCGCCTCATCATGGCGTGAGAAGAGATCAACAAGCGCAGGGGCGAAGGCAGACCCCATCACCTCGGCCACATAGACCCCGGCATTGGGGCGGGTGGTGAGAAGCCCGCGCTCTTGCAGTTCTGCCAAAGCCTCGCGCAGCGAGGGGCGCGATACATCCATGCGTTCGGAGAGTTCGCGTTCCGAAGGCAGGCGCTCGCCGGGGCGCAGGATGCCGCGCAGGATCAGGAGTTCGATCTGGCGAACGATCCCGTGCGACAATTTTTCGGGCTGCACCTTTTGGAACGGCATGATCTCCCCGCGATTTTGGTCTGAATTTATGACCACTGGGCCGTGGGGACAATGGTGTTCCTTAAAAGAAACCGGCCGGATCCTGCGGTGGCGCCATCAGGCTGTTAGGACGTGGCGCGCGGGGTGGCTATCTATCTGGCCAGTTTATTCTTTTTGCTGCGACGAAGACTGATCCTTGGCTGAGCGAACGGAGTCCAGGTAGAGGTCGCGCGCAGAGCGAGGCTGCAGCCTGATACAGGATTGCGCCACTTGGCTGCAGTCCCAAAAACGGCCCCTCACTGCGAAGCCGACACAGGGATGAACGTGTTCGCGACGATTGATGCAAATCATAGCCGAAGAGTCTGTTTGACGCGACACTGTCAGTCAGCAATACCTGTCCTTCTGTGGCCTGAGTAACGGTGATGTCGGTTTTTCACTCAGATCTCTAGGGGGCCGAAATGGTCACAGTTCTTGCGTTTGTTACGATCTCTGAAGATGCCCCAGACGCTTTGGCTGCCTACTTCAGTGTTACAGATCCGCTGCTTAAGCGGGCCGGAGCACGTATCGTGAAGCGCTTTGCGGTGAATGATGTCGTCATCGGCACCCACCCTTCCCAGACAGTCGTGATGGTCGAATACCCGTCGAGAGAGGCGGTTGATTCCGTTTTCAAAAGCCCGGAATACGCTGCGGTCAAGGCGGTGCGGGATCGCGCATTCAGCACCTATGCGATTACGATCGTCGATGATCTTTCGTCGACGCCGTCGGTCGAGCAATCGGGCCGATAGAGCGACGGCATACTTCAGGTCCGGAAGGCTGCGCCTGCGAAGAATTGGTTCTTCAAAAACATGCCGTTTCTCAGCGACCCTCGTGCTGACGCATCGGCGCTGCGTTTATCGCCTGTCGCAGGCATGGGACATAACGTAATCGGACGAAGTAAAGCCCGCCGTAAAGTTACGGCGGGCTTTTTCCGATTTTCCAACGATGAAGCCGTTTCCGACCTGACAGACTGCGTCGATAAGGCTTTCCAGTCCCCTTCGGGCTGAAATTGCCGGGATCAGCGGGTCGGGCGGATGATGATTTCCACCCGGCGGTTGGCGGCACGGCCTTCGGGCGTGAGGTTTGAGGCGATGGGTTGATCTTCACCCCGTCCGAAAGCGGTGACGCGGTTGTTTGGCACGCCATTGCCGCGCAGCACATCCGCGACCGAGACGGCGCGGCGCTGCGACAGGTCCTGATTATAGGCCGCCGATCCGGTATTGTCGGTATGGCCGATGATTTGGATCTGGCTGTTGGGATAGCGCAGCAGGTTCTGCGCCACCGCCCCGATGTCGCGGATCAGGTCGGGCCGCAGGGCAGCGCTGTCCACGGCGAACAGCACATCCTGCGGCATGTTCACCACGAGGAAGTCGCCATTGTTCGTCACATCGAATTGGCCATTGATGCCGCGCAATTCGGCGGCCTGCGCGTCAAGCGTGGCACCGATGGCGCCGCCAAGCACGGCGCCGATGCCCGCGCCGACGGCGGTTTTCAGAAGGCGGTCATCATCGCTTTGCGACCCGATCAGGCCACCGGCCATCGCCCCGATCAGCGCGCCGGATTGCGTGCGGGGGCCTGCGGCGGTGGGTTGCGCGCCATAGGGATCGGCATAGGGGTCGGCGGGAACGCAGGCCGTGAGGGCAAGGATGCCGAGGGTGGAAAGGATAAGGGGGGTCTTGAAGGTCATTGCTGCCGCCTCGATGGTGGGTGGCCCTTGGATGCGGGCGCTGACCCTTCTTATACCAAGGCGGGGCGGGGCTGGATAGGAGCGCCCCCCGCGCGGCAACATTCCGCGCATCACATTCCGGTGCGGGCGGCTTCCCATGCAAGGATCGCGCGTTTCACCGGAAGGCCCCAATGATAGCCGCCAAGGTTGCCGTCGCGGCGCAGGGCGCGGTGGCAAGGGATCAGAAAACTGATCGGGTTGCGGCCCACGGCTGTGCCTACGGCGCGGACGGCGCGTGGATTGCCGATGGTTCCGGCAATCTCGCTATAGGTCGTGACATGGCCGGTGGGGATGCGCATCAGCGCCTCCCATACCTTGATCTGAAAGGGCGCGCCGATGAGGTAGAGGGGGGCCTTGCCCTGCCCGTCGGTGCCAAAGGCGGCAAGCACCCAAGGGCGCAGCATCATTGGGTCTTCGACGAAATCCGCCTTGGGCCAACGGCGGATGAGGTCTTCGAAGGCGGCTTCGGCCCCCATTTCGGCGGCAAAGCCCATGCCGCAGAGCCCTTTTTCGGTGCCCATGACAATGGCGGGGCCGAAGGGGCTTTCGAACCAGCCCCAGCGGATGGTGAGGCCGGCCCCGCCTTGCGCGTAATCGCCGGGGGTCATCGCCTCCCATGTCAGGAAGAGGTCGTGCAGGCGGCCGGTGCCGGAAAGACCGGTGGCAAGCGCAGTTTCCAGCGTGGTGAAGCGTTCGGACAGCATGGCACGGGCATGATCCAGCGTCAGGTATTGCTGGTATCGTTTGGGCGAGATGCCGACCCATTGGGAAAAGACGCGCTGGAAATGCGCCGGGGACATATCCATCCGCCGGGCAAGATCATCGAGGGTGAGCGCGGGGCCGCCGTCATCGATCACCTTCAGGGCGCGGGCGATGACGGCGTAGTGGTAGGCGGGGGATTGGTCGGTCATCGGGCATCTCCTTCTGTGGCCAATCTATGGGGGCGGACGGCCACAGGCGACCCGGATTCTGCGCATCCCGCCTTGCCCGGTGACGGCTGGTCGCTTAAGGCGATGGCATGGCCAAGCAGCTTCCCTATGCCGCGATGAAAGAGATCTTCACCCGCTTCCATGCGCTGGAGGCGGAGCCGAAGGGGGAATTGGAGCATGTGAACGCCTTCACCCTGCTGGTGGCGGTAGCGCTTTCGGCGCAGGCGACGGATGTGGGGGTGAACAAGGCGACGCGCGGCCTGTTTGCCGTGGCCGATACGCCGGAAAAGATGCTGGCCTTGGGCGAGGACGGGCTGATCGAGCATATCAAGACGATTGGGCTTTATCGCAACAAGGCGAAGAACGTCATCAAGCTGTGCCGTATCCTGATCGATGCGTTTGGCGGCGCGGTGCCGTCCAGCCGTGCGGCCTTGCAATCGCTGCCGGGGGTAGGGCGCAAGACGGCGAATGTGGTTTTGAACATGTGGTTCCGCCAGCCTGCGCAGGCGGTGGATACGCATATCTTTCGCGTCGGCAACCGCACGGGCATCGCGCCGGGCAAGGACGAGGCGGCGGTCGAGCGGGCGATCGAAGACAACGTTCCCGCCGAGTTCCAGTTGCACGCGCATCACTGGCTGATCCTGCATGGCCGGTATATTTGCGTGGCGCGCACACCGAAATGCGGCATCTGCCCGATCCGCGACCTTTGTCAGTATGAGGAAAAGACCGAATGAAGACCTATGACGTCGTGGGCATCGGCAATGCCATCGTCGATGTGTTCAATCAGGCCGATGACAGTTTCATCGAGATGATGGGCATCGAGAAGGGCATCATGCAGCTGGTGGAACGCGAGCGGGGCGAATTGCTGTATGCCGCCATGAAAGACCGGGTGCAGGCCCCCGGCGGGTCGGTTGCCAATACCATCGCGGGGTTGGGGAACCTTGGCTTGCGGACGGCCTTCATCGGGCGGGTGCATGACGATGCGCTGGGGCGGTTTTATGCGCAGTCGATGGCCGAAAGCGGGACGGCCTTTCCGAACCCGCCGGTGGCAGGGGGAGAACTGCCCACCTCGCGGTCGATGATCTTTGTGTCGCCGGATGGCGAGCGGTCGATGAACACCTATCTGGGGATTTCTTCGGAACTGGGCCCGGAAGACGTGTCGGATGCCGTGGCAGGTGAGGCGGTGCTGCTGTTCCTTGAGGGTTATCTTTACGACAAGCCCAAGGGAAAACAGGCTTTTGAGCGGGCGGCGAAGCTGTGCCGGGGTGCCGGTGGCAAGGCGGGGATCGCCCTGTCAGACCCATTCTGCGTGGACCGTCATCGGGATGATTTCCGGCGGCTGGTCAAGGAGTTGGACTATGTGATCGGGAACGAACACGAATGGTCCTCGCTTTATCAGACCGACCTGTCGGCAGCGCTGGAACAGGCGGCGGCGGATGCGGGCGTGGTGGTCTGCACCCGGTCGGGGGATGAGGTCATCCTTGTACGCGGAGATGAGATGGTAACGGTGCCGGTGAACCGCGTGGTGCCGGTGGATGCGACGGGCGCGGGCGATCAGTTCGCGGCGGGGTTCCTGTATGGCTTTGCCACGGGGCAATCGCTGGAGGTGTCGGGGCGGATGGGCTGTGTCGCGGCGGCGGAGGTGATCAGCCATTTCGGTGCGCGGCCCGAGACGGATCTGAAGGCGTTGTTCCGCAAGGAAGGGCTGATCTGAGGATCAGCCCCTTTCTTGGGCGTCAGGCCGGATGGTTGCCGGTCATCGGGCGGGACAGCAGGACGAGGGCCGTTGCGACAAGGGCCGAGACATAGGCGATGGGCAAGAGGACGGCGAAAACCTCGCTTCCGCTTCGGGCCAGTGCCTTGCTGACGCCCAAGGCAAGGGCCAAGAGCCAGCTCGCCGCAGAGATGCCGCCGATCAGGGAAAAGCGCAGTTTCAACGCGGTCGGAAAGGCTGCGATGGAGCGGCCGATGCGGCCCGCAAGGATCGGCATAGCAACAGCACCGATCAAGATGGCGTTGAGGGTGAGAAGGCCCACGATGCCCAGTTTGGCCATGAGTTTTGGCGTGAAAGCCGCCAGGTCGAAGCCGGTGCGGAGGTAAAGCAGGCCCAGCCCTGTGACCCACATCACCCCCAGCGCGGCCCAGACAAAACCATGGGTGCGGTGGAGGGTGGCCATCATCTCATGCGTCAGGGGGGTGCGCAGGCGGTTGAGGATGTAGAGATCGGCCATGATCGACGCGCCAAGGCCGAGGCAGACGGCAAATAGGTGCGAAAAGCGGAGCGTGTCGGTGACGAGCAGCATATCCATGCGGTGCGGTTCCTTGTCCTTATCAGGGGGTCTTTCGACCATTGGCCCGCCACGGTTGGGGCGGGGTAGGACAGTGACACTCAACCGCAAAAGGGGGGCTGCCAAGCCCGCCCTAGGCGACGTTCCGCCAGCGGGCGAGGGGGGTGATGGCGGCTTTTTGCCGTAAAGGATTTGTTTACGTAAATTACGTAAATATTCCGCCCGCGTTTATGCGGCATGATTTGGGATGGCAGGGCAATCGGGTTGGATGATCCGCTTGCCGCCTATCAAGGTGGGGATTTTCGCCGACCGCTGACGGACTTAGGCGCGGGGGCCTGCACAGTGGGGCCAGCGCTTTGCCGCGCAGGCCCGTTTCAAAGCGGCGACTCAGTCGCCAAGCTTTGCGTGAACCTCATCCAGATCGACCGGCCCTTTGGGCATCTTGTTCGACGGATCGTCGAAATCGTAGCGGAAGAGTTGGAAGTCCTTCTTGTAGATTTCCCACATCAGGTGATGGGACAGGTCATCGAAGTAATCTTCCACCGGATGCAGGCGCTTTGGCCCATGGCCTTCGCTTTCGTTGAACTTCGGGATCTTCTTGAGGTTCACCTTGTGCTTGGTCGTGATGTTGTCGAGGACGGTCTGCATCCCGTCATCGAATTTTTCGGTGAAGAAGATATTATCGTAGCGTCCGCCATTCACAATGAAGGTGGAGATATGGCCCGACATCGACGACCAGTGGATGTCAGGCTCCATCGGTTTGCGAAAGCGGATGGTGTCGCGCACGAAGAGGAGGAAGCGGCGGAAGCTGGCGATCTGATCGAACGCTTCCTTGCCATCGTCGCCGCCGACCTGCACGCCGTATTTCTGGACGAGCATCGGGACGAGGTTGCCGCGATAGCGTTTGCCGTTCCGCTGAATCCCGCAAATCTTATCAAAGAAGGACGAAAGCACACGGGTATAGGGGTTGCGGACACAGGTGAAGGCATAGGCCTTGTGCCCTTTGACCACATCCTCAATCCGCGGCTGGCTGTGTTCGAGCGCCCATTTGTGCAGGCCATCGGTTGCATCGTGGATGTCGCCGTCGAAGAAGCGGCCGTGATCGGAATAGAACATGATCTGGCCGATGGACGAGCAGGCACATTTCGGCACCACCCGATAAACCACGCTTTCGCTTTCAGTCATCCAGGTTCCGGGGAAACCCATTTAAGCACTGCCTCCAATCGCCGGGCATCTGACGCGCCCGTGCCTGTACCAAAATCTGCACATGCGTTGCATGTCGCACTTGCCGATAGGCCACAAAAAAGCAAAGAAAGTATGCCTATTCAATCACCGTTGACGTTATTTGTTCAAGACGTGACACTTAACGCACCCTAGCCGTTCGGGTTTCATGGCCAAGATTGCCTATATCCTGTTGTGTCACAAAGACCCGGACGGGATCGTCGCGCAGGCGCAGCGTCTGACGGCGGCGGGGGATTTCGTTTCCATCCATTTTGATGCCCGTGCGCCGCGCGAGGCGTTTGAGCAGATCGAGACGGCGCTGAAGGACAATCCCTCGGTCACCTTTGCAAAGAAGCGCATCAAATGCGGTTGGGGGGAATGGAGTCTGGTGGAGGCGACGATCCTTGCCACCAAAGCGGCGGTCGATGCCTTCCCTTATGCGACGCATTTCTACATGCTGTCGGGGGATTGTATGCCGATCAAGTCGGCGGAATATGCCCATGCTTTCCTTGACCGCGAAGAGATCGACTATATCGAAAGCTTTGATTTCTTTACCTCGGACTGGATCAAGACCGGGATCAAGGAAGAGCGGTTGATCTATCGGCACTGGTTCAACGAACGCACGCATAAGCGGCTGTTCTATGGATCGATGCAGGTGCAGCAAAAGCTGGGTCTGGCGCGGCAGGTGCCGGCGGATTTGCAGATCATGATCGGCAGCCAGTGGTGGTGTCTGCGGCGGCGGACGGTCGAGGCGGTGCTGGATTTCTGCGACAAACGGAAGGATGTGATGCGGTTTTTCCGCACGACATGGATTCCCGACGAGACGTTCTTTCAGACGCTGGTGCGCCATCTGGTGCCAGAGGCCGAGATCCGGTCGCGGACGCTGACCTTCCTGATGTTCACCGATTACGGGATGCCAGTGACCTTCTACAACGATCATTACGACCTGCTGCTGAGCCAGGATTACTTGTTCGCGCGGAAGGTTTCGGCGGATGCGAAGGATTTGAAGGAAAGGCTGGGCAAGCTTTATGCCTCGCGCGGGGTGCAGTTCACCATCTCGAACGAGGGGCGGAGCCTGTTCCGGTTTCTGACAGGGCGGGGACGGGTGGGCCGCCGTTTCGCGCCGCGCTTCTGGGAGCGGGAAAGCAGTCTGGGGCGTGAACGCACGCTGATGATGGTGACCTGCAAGAAATGGCATGTCGCCAAGCGTTTGGTGGACCGCGTGCGGGATGTGACGAACCTGCCCGCGATCGAATATCTGTTCAATGAAGGGTCCACGCCGCTGCCCGATCTGGGCGGTATCCAAACGACGCTGGAAAAGCGGACGCGGCACAGGCGGGCGCTGGTGAGGATGCTGTTCGACTATTGGCAGACGGATCGGCTGCTGTTCTGCATCGATCCTGCGAATGTCGACCTGATGCAGGATTTCTATAACGACAAGGCTTCGGTGCGCCTGTTGGAGATCGAATGCGATTTCACCGACGACTATCTGATCGGCCATGCCCGGCGCGTGGGCTTGGCGGGGGATCGCACCCCGAAGGAGACGATCGACCGTTTGCTGCCCACTATCCGCTATGACGTGAAGTTCGAAAGCGACCGGATCAGGGATGCGAATTTCCCCGGTTTCCATCGCATCCGGCAAAGCGCGAGCGCAGATGAAAACACCCTGCCCTTGGCAGAGTTCCTTGATATTCCTGTGGAAAAGGCACGCGAGATCGCCGCCACGGGGCATCTTTTCGTGGATTGAGAGACGTGGTGAGAGACATGGCCCATAGCTACGACCCGAACAATATCTTTGCCCGCATCCTGCGGGGCGAGATTCCGAACCGGACCTTGATCGAGACGGACCACACGCTGGCCTTCCATGACATCAACCCACAAGCGCCGCATCACGTGCTGGTGATCCCGAAGGGGGCCTATGTGACCTTCGACCATTTCTGTGCGGAAGCCAGCGATGCCGAAATCGTGGATTTCCACCGCACCGCCGCCAGCGTTTGTGCGATGCTGGGGGTGAGCCTTGGGGATGGTGGGGCGGGGTATCGCGGCATCACCAATGCCGGTGGGCATGGCGGGCAGGAAGTGCCGCATTATCATCTGCATATCGTGGGGGGCGCGCCCTTGGGGCGGATGCTGTCGCGCGACTGAAAGCGCAAGGATCGGGTCGCGGCGGCGGGACCTGACGGGCAGGATGGGGCCTTCTGATGGAGGGTTCCGATGCTGCGATTTCTGCCGATACCGACTGAGATTGCCCGCGCCTATCAGGCGGGGGGCGTTGATTCATATGGACTTTTGCCGGAACGCAAGATTTCGGATGGGGGCGGGAACCCCTGCCGCCATTGCCTGCGGATGATCCCGGAGGGCAAGGGGATGCTGGTTCTGGCGCATCGGCCCTTTGGGACGTTGCAGCCCTATGCGGAGACGGGGCCGATCTTTCTCTGCGCGGACCCTTGTGACGCGGGGGGTGGGCCGGAACTGCCTGAAATCCTTTCCTCTTCCGAATACATCGTCCGGGGGTATGGGGCGGATGAGCGGATTCTTTATGGCACCGGGGGCGTTGTCGAGACAGGCCGCATTCCGGCGCGGGCGACGGAATTGCTGGCGATGCCGGAGGTGGCGTTTGTGCATGTCCGGTCGGCGCGGAACAATTGTTTTCAGCTGCGGATCGAGCGGGACTGAGGTTTCAAATCGAGGATTTTTGGCCGGTATCCTTTGTGCCCTGTTTTGTGCCGCCTTTTGTGCCGCAAATTGTGGGCACGCGGCGGGCGCTGGGTTGAGGGTGCGTTAAGCTAAGCGTGGCGGCGCGGCGGGAGCGGGGCCGGTGCAGGGCGTGTATCGACGAGGGCCCGGAATGGCGGGGGTAACGGTCCCGGTGCGTTGAACTGAGCCTAGGCCGGGGTGTGGTGATCCTGCGGTGCGTGCCCCCCTTTCGGGGGACACGCAAGCCTTTTGGGTCGCGGGCCGCGCGAGCGCGCGTCCCGCTCCGCGTGAAGGGGCGTGCCGCCCCCTCTGGCTGCTGCGCAGCCATTCACCCCCGGCGAGTATTTTTGCCAAGATGAAGGGGCTTGGTCAGATTGGCGGGGCGCGATTGCTTCACGTCACTTGAGCCGGCCTTTGGGGGCGGCGGCGCGGTTCATGGGGCGCCGAAGCGGCATTCGGCGCCGGGCATGGTAAACGCCACGCAATGCATCAGGCGGCCGGGCAGGAGGGTGAAGCCCCCAGTGATGACGAGGGCCGCGCAGAAGAGCCAGAGCGCCATGCTGCGATGGCGGGCGATCTGGTGGGAGCGAGCCGCGCGGACGAGGCCCAAGAGGGAGACAAGGGTGACGAACGAAAGTAAGTGGATCGGGCCGAGCCCGTCGAAGCCCGGCCCCCAGACGAAGATAAAGGAGGAGAGGGCAGTCACGGCCATCAACGCGACCCAGAGCCAGCCCATGAAGCGGTGGGGCAGCCGACCCTTTGGGGCGAGAAGCTGCAGCGCGCCGAGCAAGAGGGCTGCGAGGGCGGCCAGGGCGTGGACCTGCACGGTGAAGGGTGCGGCAAGGAAGGGCGCGAGGTTCATCACGATGCCTTGCACGATACCTTGTGCGTGGAAGGCTGGGTGACAGCGCGGGGTTTCAATGCGCTTCGGCCCATGTGCGGCCCTGACCTGCCTCGACGATCAGGGGGACCTTGAAGGCGACGGCGGGGTGGGCGGCGGCCTCCATCACCTCTTTGGCGCGGGCGGCGAGGGTGGATGCGGCGTCTTCGTCCACTTCGAAGAGCAGTTCGTCATGAACTTGCAGCAACATCTTGGCGGGCAGATCTGCGATGGCGGCGGGCATGCGGATCATGGCGCGGCGGATCACGTCGGCGGCAGTGCCCTGAATGGGGGCGTTGATCGCGGCGCGTTTGGCAAAGCCTGCGGTCGGGCCTTTGGCGTTGATTTCGGGCGTGTGGATCTTGCGCCCAAAGAGGGTGGTGACGAAGCCGCGCGCCTGTGCCTCTTTGATGGTGCTGTCCATATAGCCCTTGATGCCGGGGAAGCGCTGGAAATAGCGGTCGATGAAACCTTGCGCCTCTGCCCGCGGGATGCGCAGGTTGCGCGCAAGGCCGAAGCCGGAAATGCCGTAGATGACGCCGAAATTGATGGCCTTTGCCTGACGGCGGATATCGGGGGTCATCTGGTCAAGCGGGACATTGAACATCTCGGACGCCGTCAGGGCGTGGATATCGAGCCCGTCGCGGAAGGCCTGCTGAAGTTCGGGGATATCGGCGATATGGGCGAGGATGCGCAATTCGATCTGGCTGTAGTCGAGCGAGACGAGGAGGCGGCCTTTCGGGGCGACGAAAGCCTCGCGGATGCGGCGGCCTTCTTCGGTGCGGACGGGGATGTTCTGGAGGTTCGGATCTGTGGAGGAGAGGCGGCCCGTCACCGCGCCCGTGATGGAATAGGAGGTGTGGACGCGGCCCGTTTCAGGGTGGATGTGGTCTTGCAGCGCGTCGGTATAGGTGGATTTGAGTTTCGCGATCTGGCGCCAGTCGAGGACGCGGGCGGCAAGGCGGGCGGCATCGGGATGGGTGTCTTCCAGCGTGGTGATGTCTTCGAGGATATCGGCCCCGGTCGCATAGGCCCCGGTCTTGCCCCTTTCGCCGCCGGGAACCTGCATTTTGTCGAAGAGAACTTCGCCCAGTTGTTTGGGCGATCCGACGTTGAAGGCTGCGCCCGCGATTTCTTGGATTTCGGCCTCAAGCCCTGCCATCTTTTGCGCGAAGGCGTTGGACATGCGGGACAGCGTGTCGCGGTCGACCATGACCCCCGCCATTTCCATTTCCGCCAGCACCGGGACGAGGGGGCGTTCGAGGGTTTCGTAGACGGTCGTCACCTGTGCGCGGTGGAGTTGCGGTTTGAAATGCTGCCAGAGGCGGAGCGTGATGTCGGCATCTTCGGCGGCGTATTTCACGGCATCGGGGATGGCGACGCGGTCGAAGGTGATGGCGGATTTACCGCTGCCGAGGAGGGATTTGATCGGGATGGGCGTGTGGCCGAGATGGGTTTCGGAGAGCGCGTCCATGCCGTGGGAATTGAGGCCCGCATGAAGGGCCGAGGACATGAGCATCGTGTCGTCGAAGGGGGTGATGCGGATGCCGTGGCGGGCGAAGATCTTCCAGTCATATTTCATGTTCTGGCCGATCTTGAGGATGGCGGGGTCTTCGAGAACGGGTTTTAGGGCGGAAAGGACGGTGCCTACGGGAAGCTGTCCATCGGCGAGTTTGGCCGAGCCGAAAAGGTCATCCGTGCCGGAGCGGTGGGTGAGCGGGATATAGGCGGCCTTTCCGGTGGTGACGGAAAGGGAGATGCCGACGAGTTCGGCCCGCATCTCGTCGAGGCTGGTGGTTTCGGTATCGACGGCAACGGTGCCGTGGTCGCGGATCGTGGCGATCCATGCGTGGAGCGCGTCTTCGGTGGTGACGGCTTCGTAGGCGGCGTGGTCGAAGGGGAGGCGGTCAGGGGTGACCGGGTCGGGGTGGTTGGGGTTGGTGCCTTGGGTTTCGGGCAGGGGGGCCGGGGGCGCGATCTTAAGGCTATCGGCCACGCGGCGGGTGAGCGTGCGGAATTCCATCCGGGTGAGGAAATCCATGATCGTGTCAGGTTCGGGGGGGCGAACCTCCAGATCATCAAGCGTGACATCGAGGGGGGTGTCGGCCTTCAGCTGCACCAGCTGTTTCGAGATGCGGATGAGGTCGGCATTGTCGATCAGTGCCTCGCGCCGTTTGGGCTGCTTGATCTCGGTCGCGCGGGTGAGAAGGGTTTCGAGATCGCCATATTCCTGGATCAGGAGGGCGGCGGTCTTGATGCCGATGCCGGGGGCGCCGGGGACGTTATCGACGCTGTCGCCCGCGAGGGATTGCACATCGACGACGCGGTTGGGGGCGACGCCGAATTTTTCGAAGACCTCATCGGGGCCGATGGCGCGGGATTTCATCGGGTCGAACATCATGACGCCGGGGCCGACAAGCTGCATCAGGTCTTTGTCGGAGGAGATGATTGTGACGTCGCCGCCTGCTTCGGTCGCGCGGGCGGCAAGGGTGGCGATGATGTCGTCCGCCTCATAGCCCTCGGTCTCGATGCAGGCGATGTTGAAGGCGCGGGTGGCATCGCGGGTGAGGGGGAATTGCGGGCGGAGGTCTTCGGGCAGTTCGGGGCGGTTGGCCTTGTAGAGCGGGTAGATGGCGTTGCGGAACGTCTCGGACGAATGGTCGAAGATGACCGCGACATGGGTGGGGGCACCGTTCGGGGCGTCGGGGCCTTTGTTGCCTTCAAGATAACGGAAGAGGATGTTGCAGAAGCCCGAGACGGCGCCGATGGGCAGACCGTCGGATTTCCGCGTGAGCGGGGGAAGCGCGTGATAGGCGCGGAAGATATAGGCCGATCCGTCGATCAGGTGCAGGTGGCAGCCCTTGCCAAAGCCCATGGTCATCCTCCGTCTTGCCTTTGGGGGTGGTATGGCATGATCGGCAGCCTCAGGCCAGAGCAAGGGGGAGGGCGCGCGCGGCCCCCATCCCTTGGGTCAGCGCGGCCATCGCGGGGGTGATGGCAAGGGTGGCGCGACCCTCGGCTTCGGCCAAGAGGCGGGCAGCGCCGATCAGGCGGCGGCCGATGCCGCGATGCCGATGGGCGGGCATGACGAAAAGTTCGGTGATTTCATAGCCCATGCGCCAAGCGATGGGGTCGCGCGTCAGATGCATGAGGAGGTAGCCCACGACCGTGCCGCCCTGTCGCGCGATCAAGACGCGCGTGCCGGGCAGGATGAAGGCGTCCCGCTGAAAGGTTTCGGCATCGCGTGGGGCCGCGTCCAGATGGTCGGCAAGGTGCAGCGCCATGGCGTGCAACGCGGGCAGGTCTTCGGGTGTGGCGTGGCGGATTTCAGGGCGGATTTCGGGGCGGATTTCGGGGCGCGTTTCGGTTTTCATTTTCATCTCCCGCCGCCGCTGCGGGAAGATGTTGGACCGACCACCCGCAGGGGCGGCCTCTGGTCTGGTTTCTGGTGAAGGAACGCTGACCGGCCGCCTATGACGCGTCGGTAAAGTAATAGGCAAAGGGGGCGATACGGTTCAGCATGCAGAGGACAGTGCATCGGCCCTGACCTTGGGTCAAGCGCGCGATTGGCATCGTCCGAAAATTTTTCGAATGAAAAATTTTCGGGCCTTTGAAGAAGAATTTTCGGATGAAAATTCTTCGGGGCGGGGGGAGAGAAGAATTTTCCGTGAAAATTCTTCGGGCGCTGTCAGTGGTCGTCGTGGGCGTGGTCGCGGTCGATCACATAGCGCTTGTCGCAATAGCCGCATTCGACCCAGCCCGTATCGCGCGGGATGGTCAGCCAGACGCGGGGATGGCCAAGGGCGCCTTCGCCACCGTCGCAGGCCACTTTCCAGTGGGTGACGACTTCGGTTTCGGGGGCGTCGATGGGCATGGCGAACCTCTTGCTGCTGCGCGCGCATTCTAACCCCTGCGGCGGCGGGGGCAAGGGGTGGGACGGTCAGGCCCCGATCAGCCTTGCGCGTCCCTTCAGCGCGGCAAGCCACATCAGGCCATGCACCGTCGCCCGCGCAGGCAGGTATTCGGCGGAAATCCAGCCGGGATAGTCCGTCCGGTCCAGTTCGGCGCAAAGTCCCGTCAGATCGAAGCCGCCGCCGCCCGGTTCGTTACGACCGGGGAAGCCCGCGATCTGGATATGGTTCACGCGCGTCTTGTGGCGGGCCCAGACCGCGTCGGCATCGCCATGGATGCGGGCGGCGTGCCAGAGGTCGAATTGGATGCCCAGATTGGGCAGGGCCAGATCATCCACGATCCGCGCGGCCTGATCGAAATCGTTAAGGAAATAGCCCGGCATGTCATCGGGGTTAAGCGGTTCGATGGTCAGGTGCAGATCAGGCACCTGCGCCGCCGCCCAAGCGAGGTTCTCGACATAGGTCGCCTCGGCCGCAGGGCCGCGGGCAACCCCGGCCATGACGTGGATGCGGCCTGCGCCAAGCTGGGCGGCAAGGTCGGCGGCACGGCTGAAGCTGGCGCGGAAGGCATCGGTTTCGCCGGGGACGGCGGCATGGCCCCGGTCGCCCGCCGCCCAGTCGCCGGGATGGGTGTTGATCAGCGCGACGGGCATGCCCGACAGTGCGGCCTGCCAATCCTTGGGGGCATGGTCGTAGGGAAACAGCACCTCGATCCCGTCGAACCCCGCCTCGCGCGCAAGGTCAGGGCGCGCCAACATGGGCACTTCGGTGAAGAGCATCGTCACATTGGCGGCAAAACGGGGCATTCAGGGCAGGTCTTCCGAGGGAATCACCGGAAAGAACCTGCCCGATGACCAGAGGCCGAACCAGTCTTTTCCCGCCACAGGCGCGTGAACACAGAGATCGACGAGGCGATAGAAGGATTTCCGGTCGATGAGCGCCTCAAGCCCAGCCCGGACATGGAGGTAAGGCGAGGGTTCGCCCGTGGCGGCATCGCGTTCCACCCGCAGGGGGTGGTCGGCATCGAGGGGCACCGTCTCGCCCACATGGGTGGTGAAGGTGAGGCTTTGGTCCTTGCCTTCGCCTGACACGTCGAAATCGACCGCCACGAAGGGGGCGTCATCGACGGTGATGCCCACTTTCTCCACGGGCGTGACGAGGAAGAAGCGGTCGCCCTCTTTTTTGAGGATGCCGGAGAAGAGTTTCACAAGGCCGGGGCGGCCGATGGGCGTGCCCTGATAGAACCACGTGCCGTCACGGGCGATGCGCATGTCGATGTCGCCACAGAAGGGCGGGTTCCAGAGATGCACGGGTGGCGGCCCCTTGCGGCTGGCCGCCTGAGCGGAGGCGGCGAGTCCTTCTGCAGAGGGTTTCACGATCATTTGTCCGCTCATTCTTTTTGCCATTTGTGCCCGGCGGGATAGTTGGGTCTAATGCGATCATATAGTCGGATGGAGAGCAACGTCATGGCCGAAGCGACCGACCTCGTCGCCCAGATCGAAGCGCTGGGGGGAACCTTGGCTGAGGCGAAGGCCTCAATCAACCGCCGCTTCATCGGGCAGGAAAAGGTGGTCGACCTTGTGCTGGCCGCGATGCTGTGCGGCGGGCATGCGTTGCTGGTGGGTTTGCCAGGCTTGGGCAAGACGCGGCTGGTCGATACGCTGTCCACGGTGATGGGGTTGAAGGGCAACCGCATCCAGTTCACGCCCGATCTGATGCCCGCCGATATCCTTGGGTCTGAGGTGCTGGAAACAGCGGCGGATGGGGCGCGGGCGTTCCGGTTCATCGAGGGGCCGATCTTCTGCCAGCTTCTGATGGCGGATGAGATCAACCGCGCCAGCCCGCGGACGCAATCGGCGCTGCTTCAGGCGATGCAGGAGCGGGAGGTGACCATCGCGGGGCAGCATCGCCCCTTGGGGCGGCCTTTTCATGTGCTGGCGACGCAGAACCCGATTGAACAGGAAGGCACATATCCGCTGCCTGAGGCGCAGCTGGACCGGTTCCTTGTTCAGGTCGATGTCGACTATCCGACGCGGGCGACGGAGCGGGACATCCTGATTGCGACGACCGGGGCCGAGGAGGCCGCGTCGCATCAGGTCTTCACCGCCGAGGGGTTGATTGCGGCGCAGGGCGTGCTGCGGCGGATGCCTGTGGGGGATCAGGTGGTGGAAGCGATCCTTGATCTGGTGCGGTCCTGCCGTCCGGGAGAGCCGGAGGGGCGCGAATTGGCCGATGCGCTGGCTTGGGGGCCGGGGCCGCGGGCGGCGCAGGCCCTGATGCTGACGGTGCGGGCGCGGGCGCTGCTGGATGGGCGGCTGGCACCGTCGGTCGCGGATGTGGCGGCGATGGCGCGGCCTGTGCTGACGCATCGGATGGCGCTGTCCTTTGCGGCGCGGGCAAGGGGCGAAAGCCTTGCGGGGATCATTGACCGGACGGCCACGCGGGCGCTGGGGATCGAGGCGGCGGCGTGACGGGCGACTTTGCCTTTGATGGCCTGCGCGAGCGGGCCGAGACGCTGGGCCAATCGCTCCCACCGCTGCTTGCGGAGGCGGAGATGCTCGCCTCGACCATCATGATGGGCGAACATGGGCGCAGGCGGGCAGGGCAAGGCGACGAATTCTGGCAATATCGCCCGACGCATGTGGGCGACAGCGTGCGGATGATTGATTGGCGGCGGTCGGCGCGGTCGGACGCCACCTATGTGCGAGAGCGGGAATGGCAGGCGGCGCAGTCGGTGACGCTTTGGGTCGATCCGGCGAAGTCGATGGCCTTTTCGGGTGCGAAAGGGCGGGTGACGAAGGCGGATCGGGCGCGGCTTTTGGCGATGGCGCTGGCGGTCCTGTTGCTGCGCGGGGGTGAGCGGGTTGGGCTGGCGGGCGAGGGCGTGCCGCCAAGGCCGGGGCGGGGGCAGATGCTGCGCCTGCTGGCCGGGCTGACCGAGGACGGCGAGGATTACGGCACCCCCGATGCGGGCGGCATCGCAAGCCATGGGCGGGCGGTGTTCCTTTCGGATTTCATGGGCGATCTGGCGGGGGTGGAGACGGCGCTTGCGCGCGCCTCGGACCGGGGGGCGCGGGGCGTCTTGTGCCATGTGCTGGACCCGGCGGAAGAGGAGTTTCCCTTCGACGGGCGCACCATTTTCGAAAGCATGGGCGGCACGGTGCGGCATGAGACTCTGCGCGCGAGTGATTTGCGCGCGCGCTATCTGGCGCGGCTGGCGGAACGGAAGGCGCGGCTAACGGATTTGGCGCGTTCGGTGGGGTGGCATTACCATTGCCACCATACGGGCGGGCCTGCGCAGCCTGCGCTGTTGTTTCTGTATCGGGCGCTGGAGGGCGGGCGCTGATGTTCATGATCGGCCCTATCGGATTTGCGGCCCCTTGGGTGCTTTGGGCGCTGGCGGCCTTGCCGATCCTATGGCTGATCCTGCGGGCCGTGCCACCTGCGCCGATCCGGCGGCGGTTTCCGGGTGTGGCGCTTCTCTTGGGTCTGAAGGATGAGGATAACGAGACGGACCGGACGCCGTGGTGGTTGCTTTTGCTGCGGATGGCGGCCGTGGGGGCGGCAATTGTTGCCTTTGCCGGGCCGATCCTGAACCCGCAGCAGCGCGAGCCGGGGGATGGCCCCTTGCTTATCGTGATGGATGGCGGTTGGGCCGATGCGCGGGATTGGCCGCGCCGGGTGGATCGGGCCGTGGCGCTGGCTGAAGAGGCGGGGCGCGATGGGCGCGTGGTGGCGGCGATCCGGCTGACGGATGCGCCGGGGGACATCGTGTTTCAGGCGGCGGATGCATGGGCCGGGCGGTTGGCGGCGTTGGAGCCGCAGGCGTGGTTGCCATCGGACCTTGCGGGCTGGGCGGCTGTTCTGCCGGAGGAAGGGTTCGAGACCTATTGGCTGTCGGATGGGTTGGACCGTCCGGGGCAAGGCGAATTGTTCGAGGCGCTGGCGGCGCGGGGTTCGGTGACGGTGTTTCAAAGCCCGCGGCCTGTGCTGGCGCTGCATCCGGCGGGATTTGCCGATGGGGTGGTGACGGTGGCGGCCAGCCGGATGCCTGCGGGCGAGGGCGCAGAGGTCGAGGTGTCGGCGCGAGGCCCCGATCCGGCGGGGGTGGAGCGGGAATTGGCGCGCGGCGTGCTGGACTTTGGCGCGGGCGAGGGGCGGGCGGAACTGGCGCTTTCCCTGCCGCCGGAGTTGCGCAACCGGATCACGCGGTTCGAACTGGTGGGGCAGCGGTCCACCGGGGCGGTGAGCCTGACGGATGACAGCCTGAAGCGGCGCAAGGTGGCGCTGATCGGCGGGCGGGATGATGCGGCGGAGGGGCTGCAACTTCTGTCGGCCACGCATTATTTGCGGCAGGCGCTGGAGCCGGTGGCGGAGTTGATCGACGGGTCGCTGAGCGATGTGGTCTTGGCCAACCCGGATGTGATCGTGCTGGCGGATGTGGCGGTTCTGACGCAGGCGGAAACGGATGCGGTGCTGGGCTGGCTGGATGGCGGCGGGCTTTTGTTGCGCTTTGCCGGGCCGCAGGTGGCGGCGTCGGATGTGGCGCGGATGTCGGAAGACCCGCTGATGCCCGTGCGGCTGCGCGAGGGTGGCCGGACGGTGGGCGGTGCGATGAGCTGGGGGGAGCCCAAGACGCTGGCCCCATTCCCGGAGGCGTCGCCCTTTCACGGTCTGGCGGTGACGGAAGAGGTGCAGGTGACGGCGCAGGTTCTGGCCCAGCCCGACCCGGAATTGGCGGAACGGACAATTGCCGCGCTGGCCGATGGGACGCCTTTGGTCACGCGCAAGGCGGTGGGGCAGGGGCAGGTGGTGCTTTTCCATGTGACGGCCAATGCGGAATGGTCGTCGCTGCCGCTGTCGGGGCTGTTTGTGCAGATGCTGGAACGGTTGGCGGTTTCGACGCGCGCGGCGGTGCCGGGGGCGGCGGAACTGGAGGGGCAGGTCTGGGTGCCGGAAGTCCTGCTGAATGCCTATGGGCAGGAGGTTGAGGCGGGCGAGGTGGCGGGTGTCGAAGGGGCCGCGCTGGCCGGGGCGGTTGCCGATGGGCCGGGGGCGGCGCTGCCGCCGGGGCTTTATGCCGGGGCGGAGCGGCGCGTGGCGCTGAATGCGGTATCGGCGGAGACGGAATTGGCGGCGGCGGTCTGGCCGCTTGGCACGCCTGTCGAAGGGATGGATGTGGTGCCGGAACAGGCGCTGAAGGGGTGGTTCCTGTCGGCGGCGCTGGTGGCGCTGATGGTGGATGTGCTGGCGTCGCTGTGGCTTTCGGGGCGGCTGTCGGGGATGGCGCGGGCGGCGGCGGTGATGGGGGCGCTGATCCTTGTGGCGGTGCCGGGCGGTGTGCGGGCGCAAGAGGCCGATCCGGGCGAGGATATGCTGGCGTTGGCGGCGACGACGGCGGTGGTGCTGGGCCATGTGCTCACGGGCGATGCCCGGGTGGATGAGGTCGCCGAGGCGGGCTTGCGAGGGTTGGGCGAGCGGCTGTGGGAGCGGACCTCGATCGAACCGGAGGCCCCCATCGGTGTGGATATCGAGCGGGATGAGTTGGCGTTCTTCCCGTTTCTTTACTGGCCCGTCACGGCGGGGCAGCAATTGCCATCGGGCAATGCCTATCGGAAGCTGAACGATTATCTGCGCACGGGGGGCATGATCCTCTTTGACACGCGCGACAGCGATGTTGCGGGGGCAGGGGGGACGACGCCGGAAGCACAGCAATTGCAGCGGATCGCGGCGGGGCTGAATATCCCGCCTTTGGAACCTGTGCCGCAGGATCATGTGCTGACGCGGACTTTCTATCTTTTGCAGGATTTTCCGGGCCGTTTCGGCGGGGCGCCCGTCTGGGTAGAGGCGGCCCCCCCGGATGCGGAACAGGTGGAGGGGATGCCCTTCCGCAACCTGAATGACGGGGTGACGCCGGTGGTGATCGGCGGGAATGACTGGGCGTCGGCTTGGGCTGTGGATCAGATGGGGGTGCCGATGTTCCCGGTGGGGCGCGGTTTCGCGGGCGAGCGTCAGCGTGAGATGGCGAACCGCTTCGGGATCAACCTGATCATGCATGTGCTGACGGGGAATTATAAGTCGGATCAGGTGCATGTGCCGGCCCTTCTGGAAAGGTTGGGGCAATGACGGCAAGCGTGATCCTGTCGCCCCTTGTGCCTTGGCCCGTGCTGTGGGGGCTGGCGGCATTTGCCGTGGTTCTGTTGGCGCTTGCGGTTTGGCGGGGGCTTTCGGGGTGGTGGTTGCGGGGTCTTACGGCGGTGGTGGTGCTGGCGGCCATCGCCAACCCGTCGTTGCAGGAGGAGGAGCGCGCGCCTTTGTCTGACATCCTGCTGGTGGTTGTGGATGAAAGCGCGAGCCAAGGTCTTGGCGACCGGGCGGCGCAGGTGGAAGAGGCCATCGCGGGGCTGGAGGCCGAGGTGGCGGGACGGGCGAATACCGAGCTGCGTATCCGTCGTTTCGCGGATGGGGCGGAGGATGCTGGAACGCTCGCCATGACGGCCTTGGCGGAATTGTTGTCAGAAGAGCCGCGCGCGCGGGTGGCGGGGGCGGTGGTCATCACGGATGGGCAGGTCCATGACGTGGCGCTGGCACCCAACATGCCCGCGCCTTTGCATGTGCTGCTAACGGGCGAAGCGGCGGATTGGGACCGCCGCTTGGTGGTGAAGAACGCGCCGGCCTTTGCCATTCTGGATGAAGAGGTGATGCTGACCCTGCGGATCGAGGATCAGGGGGCGGCACCCGGGGTGCAGGATGTGGATCTGACGATCACGGTCGATGATGGCGCGCCACAGACCTATCGGGTGCCGGTGGGGCAGGATCTGGATCTGCCGGTGGTGCTGCCGCATGGCGGGATGAATGTGCTGCAATTTGCAACCCCGGCGGCAGAAGGGGAATTGACGGATCGCAACAACGCGGCGGTGGTGCAGATCAACGGGGTGCGCGACAGGCTGCGGGTGCTGCTGGTATCGGGCGAACCGCATGCGGGGGAGCGGGTCTGGCGGAACCTGCTGAAGTCGGATGCGTCGGTGGACCTTGTGCATTTCACCATCCTGCGGCCGCCGGAAAAACAGGACGGGATTCCGGTGACGGAGCTTTCGCTGATCGCTTTTCCGACGCGGGAATTGTTCATCGAGAAGATCGAGGAATTCGATCTGATCATCTTTGACCGCTATCGCATGCGGGGCATCCTGCCGATGTCCTATCTGGAGAATGTTGCGCAATATGTGCGCGATGGCGGCACGGTGCTGGTGGCCGCGGGGCCGGAATTTGGGGCGGTGGATTCGCTGTGGCGGTCGCCCTTGGCGGATGTGCTTCCGGTGGAACCCACAGCGCGGGTGGTGGAGGGCGGTTTCCGCCCAGCGCTGACCGATCTGGGGCGGCGGCATCCAGTGACCGAGGGGCTTGAGGCCTTGGCCCCGGAAGAAGGGTGGGGCCGCTGGTTCCGGCAGGTGGATGTGGTGCCGCGTGCGGGGCAGGTGGTGATGTCGGGGCCGGGAGATCGGCCTTTGCTGGTGCTGAACCGGGTGGAAGAGGGGCGCGTCGCCGTTCTTGCATCGGATCACATGTGGCTGTGGGGGCGCGGTTATGAGGGCGGCGGGCCACAGTTGGAACTGCTGCGGCGGCTGGCGCATTGGATGCTGAAGGAACCGGAACTGGAGGAAGAGGCGCTGACCGCGGCGGCGCAGGGGCAGGCCCTGACGATCACCCGGCGGTCGATTGCCGAAGTGCCGCCGGGGGATGTGACGATCACCGGGCCGGATGGCGCAGCGGTCGTGTTGCCGATGCCAGAGGTGGGGCCGGGGCGTTTCGCGCTGGAATGGCAGGCGCCGATGATGGGGCTGTATCGGCTGGAACAGGGCGATCTCACGCGGGTGGTGGCCGTAGGTCCTTCGGCACCGCGCGAATTCGTTGAAACCATTGCGACAGGCGATGTGCTGGAGGCTGTGGTGACGCCCACGAATGGCGGCATCCTGCGGCTGGAGGACGGGGTGCCCGATCTGCGCGAGGTGCGCGAGGGGCGGCCCGCAGCGGGGCGGGGCTGGATCGGGATCACGCCGCGCGGGGCCTATGTGACCGAGGATGTGCGGGTGGCCCCGGTTTTGCCGGGCTGGCTGTGGCTGCTGTTGGTCGCGGGGCTGGCGGTGGCCGCGTGGTTGGTGGAAGGGCGGCGCGTGGGCCGCAAACCGAGCGTCGCCGCCTAGCGCCGCAGCATCACGTCGCGGGATTGCGAGACAAATTCGCGACGCATCAGAACGGTGGTGGCCGCGAGGGTGGCAAGGATCAGGCCCCATGGCCCGAAAAGCCAGCCAAGCGCGGCCAGCGCGAAATAGATCGCGCGCAGGCCTTTGTTGAAGTTGCGCGCCGCGGTGATGTTGATATCGGCCGCCTGTGCCGCGCGGGGATAGGCCTGCGGGTCGGTCACGTCATTCGGCACGGCGGCCATCAGCACGGCGCAATAGGCAAAGAGCCGATGCGCCCAGACGAATTTCAACAGCGCATTGGCGAGGAAGGCGAGGCAGAGGATCATCTTCACCTCGACCTGAACGGTGGCGGGGTCGATGGTCAGGTCCTGAGCGATGCCGCGCAGCCTTTCGGAATTGCCGATCAGCGCCACGCCGCCGCCGATGGCGATCATGCAGGCGGAGGCGAAGAAGGCCGTGCCTTGGCGAAGGGAATCGATCAGCGTCGCGTCGAAGATGCGCGGTTGGCGGGTGACGAATTGGCGCATCCAGTCGTGGCGATAGTCCTGCATGATCAGGCTGACCGAGGGGCGGCTTGCAGGTGGGTGTTCGATCACCCAGCCGGACCCGGCCCAAAGCAGGAAGACCGCCAGAACGGCGAGCAGGTCGGGAGCGCTGAGCGCGCCGAGATGGGTCAACATATCCATGGGTGATGGTTATCACGATGGCGTGGCTTGTCAGCGGGGCAAATTGGTTATATATTTTTACCAATTCATGCCGCACGCCGTGAAACAGGAGAAACGCGATGGAAATGCCAGTTCCCGATCCGGTGATCCTTGCCAAACGGGCGCGTATCCTTGAGCGGCTGGCGGCGGTGCTGCCGGAGGATTCGCTGATTTCCGATCCGTCCGAGACGCGGGCCTATGAATGTGATGCGCTGACGGCCTATCGCTGTTTGCCGCTGGCGGTGGTGTTGCCGCGCACGACGGAAGAGGTCGCGGCGGTGATGCGGGAATGCCATGCGGAGGGCGTGAAGGTGATCCCGCGCGGGGCGGGCACGTCGCTGGCGGGCGGGTCGCTGCCCACGCCGGATGCGGTGGTCATCGGCGTGGCGCGGATGAATGAAGTGATCGAGACGGATTATGCCAACCGTTTCATCCGGGTGCAGTCGGGGCGGACCAACCTTTCCGTCACGGGCGCGGTGGAGGCGGAGGGCTTTTTCTACGCCCCCGATCCGTCCAGCCAATTGGCCTGCGCGATTGCCGGGAATATCGGGATGAATTCCGGGGGGGCGCATTGCCTGAAATACGGGGTGACGACGAATAACCTCTTGGGCGTGACGCTGGTCACCATGACGGGTGAGGTGGTGCAGATCGGTGGTCCTTACATGGATGCGGGCGGGCTTGATCTGCTGGGGGTGATCTGCGGGTCCGAGGGGCAGTTGGGCGTGGTGACCGAGGCCTGGCTGCGTATCCTGCCGAAACCCGAAGGCGCGCGACCCGTGCTGATGGGCTTTGCCGCCAATGAGGTGGCGGGGGCCTGCGTTTCAGACATCATCAAGGGCGGGCTTTTGCCCGTGGCCATTGAATTCATGGACCGCCCCTGCATCGAGGCGACCGAGGCCTTTGCAAAGGCCGGCTATCCCGATTGCGAGGCGCTTTTGATCGTCGAGGTGGAGGGAAGCCCCGCCGAGATCGACGAGCAGCTGGCCCGGATCAAGGAGATCGCCGCGCGGCATGACCCCGTGGCCTATCGCGAGGCGGCCAGCGAGGATGAGGCAAAACGCATCTGGCTGGGCCGGAAATCGGCCTTCGGGGCGATGGGGCAGATGGGGGATTACATCTGCCTTGATGGAACGATCCCCGTGTCGTCCTTGCCCCTTGTGCTGCGCCGGATTGGCGAGTTGTCGGATCAATACGGCCTGCGGGTGGCGAATGTCTTCCATGCCGGGGATGGGAATATGCATCCCCTGATCATCTTCAACGCCAATCAGCCCGGTGATCTGGACCGCGCCGAGGCGTTGGGCGCGGATATCCTGAAGCTGTGCGTCGAGGTGGGGGGATGCCTGACGGGCGAACATGGCGTGGGGGTGGAAAAGCGCGACCTGATGTCGGTGCAGTTTTCCGACACGGATATGGAGGCGCAGTTGCGGGTGAAGGATGTGTTCGACCCGGGCTGGCTGCTGAATCCGGCGAAGGTGTTTCCGCTTTATGTAACGGCGAGCCGTCGCGCGGCCTGAGGGTGCGGGGCCGGGGTTTCACACCCCCGGACCCCCGTCGGAATTTAGAGACAGAAAATGAAGGGCGCTGCTGGACAGTGGTGCGGGGGGCGGGATGAACCGACCGGGAAATGAGGCGGAACTGGCAGAGTTGGTGCGGGGGGCGGCGGGGCCTTTCGTGATCCGGGGCGGCGGGACGCGAGGGATCGGGTCGCCCGGGCCCGGTGCGGTGCTGGAGACGGGGGGGCTGTCGGGGGTGGCCCTTTACGAGCCCGGTGCCCTGACGCTGGTTGTCGGGGCGGGGACGCCCTTGACCGAGGTGGAGCGGGTGCTGGCGGCGGAAGGGCAGCGCCTGCCATTCGAGCCACCGGATATGCGGGGCCTTCTTGGGCGCGGCGGAGAAAGTACGATTGGCGGGGTGGTTGCCGCCAATGCGAGTGGGCCGCGCCGGGTGCAGGCGGGGGCATGCCGCGACAGTCTGATCGGGGTTCGGTTCGTCGATGGGACCGGGACAGTGGTCCGCAATGGCGGGCGCGTGATGAAGAATGTCACGGGGATCGACCTTGTGAAGCTGATGGCGGGGTCACATGGCACTTTGGGCGTGCTGACCGAGGTGGCGTTCAAGCTATTGCCCGCGCCGGAAGTGCAGGCGACGCTGTGTGTGGCAGGGCTGGCGGATGAGGCGGCGGTGGCGGCCATGGCGGCGGCGCTGGGGTCGCCTTATGACGTGACGGGCGCGGCGCATATTCCGGGGCGGGGGACGTTCCTGCGGCTGGAAGGGTTCGAGACATCGGTGCGCTATCGGGCGGGCGCATTGGCGCGGGTGCTGGGTCGGTTCGGATCGGTTGCAGAGGTGGGCGGCGATGTCTGGTCGCAAGTGCGGGATGTGGTCCCGTTCCATGGGCAGCCGGGGGATGTCTGGCGGTTGTCGGTGACGCCGTCGGAGGCGCCAGCGCTGGTCGTGAAGGCGGGGGCGGAGGCTGCGCTTTATGACTGGGGCGGTGGGTTGGTCTGGCTGAGGATGGCGCCGGGGGTGGATTTGCGGGCGCGCTTGGGGCGGTTCACGGGCCATGCGACACGGGTCAGGGGCGAGGGGGCGGTGCCTGCCTTCCAGCCGGAGCCACCCGCGCTTGCGGCGCTGTCGGCGGGCCTTAGAGCGAAGTTCGATCCGCGCGGGGTTCTGAACCCCGGCCTGATGAAGGCGGCCTGAGATGGCGCTGGTTTTCATCATCTATCCGCTGGCGATCTATGTGTCGCTGTGCCTGCTGCCACGGGCGCGGGCGGGGCTGGGGATCGGGCTTGCGGCGGCGGCGCTGGCGCTGGTTTGGATCACCAATGATGGAGCGGCGGATGAGGGTTTCGCGCGGCTTCTGGTGATGATCGGGGCCGTCCCTGTGGCGCTGGCCGCGCTGGCGCAGGGGGTGCGGCGGATGATCCCCGACGGGGCGGCGGGCTGGGTTTGGCCCGCGCTGGCGGTAGGCTTGGCGCTGTCGGCGCTGGCGATTTTCCTGATGCTGCTGTGAGGGGATGAGATGCAGACGTTTTTCACCGATGAGCAGCTGAAGGTGCCCGCGCTGGCGCGATCGAACGAGATTTTGCGCTCTTGCGTGCATTGCGGGTTCTGCACGGCGACCTGCCCGACCTATCAGGTGCTGGGCGACGAGTTGGACAGTCCGAGGGGGCGCATCTATCTGATCAAGGATATGCTGGAAAGCGGGCGTCCTGCCGATGAACGCACGGTGAAACATCTGGACCGCTGCCTTTCGTGCCTTGCCTGCATGACGACCTGCCCGAGTGGCGTGCATTACATGCATCTGATCGATCATGCCCGCGCCCATGTGGAGGCGACCTATAAGCGGCCCTTCACCGATCGGGCGCTGCGTTTCGTTCTGGCGAAGGTGCTGCCCTATCCGATGCGGTTCCGGCTGGCGATCCTTCTGGCCAAGGCGGGGCGGCCTTTCGCGCGGCTGATCCCGGATGCGCGGGTGCAGGCGATGCTGGATATGGTGCCGAAGCAGGTGCCGCCCGTGTCGCGCAATGATGACCCTCAGAGCTTTGCCCCCGTGGGCGCGCGGAAGATGCGGGTGGCGCTGATGACGGGCTGCGCGCAGAAGGCGCTGAATACCGATATCAATGATGCGACGATCCGGCTGCTGCGGCGGTTGGGCTGCGAGGTGGTGGTGCCGAAGGGCATGGGCTGCTGCGGGGCGCTAACGCATCATATGGGGCGCGAGGAGGAGGCGCATGGTTTTGCCGCCGCGAATATCCGCGCATTCATGGCGGAAGTGCGGGGCGAGGGGCTGGATGCCATCGTCATCAACACGTCGGGATGTGGGACGACGGTGAAGGATTATGGGCATATGTTCCGCACCGAGGCGTTGGCCGACGAGGCAAAGACGGTGGCGGGGCTGGCCTGTGACATCTCGGAACTGCTGGTGCGGATCGGGTTGCCGGAAGGGGCGGCGAAGGGGATGCGGGTTGCCTATCATGCGGCCTGTTCCTTGCAGCATGGGCAGCAGGTGAAGACCGCGCCGAAGGATTTGCTGAAACGGGTGGGGTTCGAGGTGGTGGAACCTGCGGACAGCCATCTGTGTTGTGGGTCGGCGGGGACGTATAACCTGTTGCAGCCCGAGATTTCCAAGGAGTTGAAGGCCCGCAAGGTGCGGACGCTGGAGGCGAAGGGGCCGGATGTGATCGCGGCCGGGAATATCGGCTGCATGATGCAGATCGGATCGGGGACCGAGGTGCCGGTGGTGCATACGGTGGAATTGCTGGATTGGGCGACAGGGGGCCCCGTGCCGCGCGGTCTTGCGTAGGATGGGCCGTATTGCCCATCCTACGGGATGGACGGACCGCCCCGGTGGTGCCAAACTTCCGCCGGAAAGCCAGATTAGGCCGGGCGTGACCTTGCCGGAACGGATGAAGAGATGCGTCTTGCCGCCCTGATCCTGTCGCTGATGGCTGCGCCCGCTCTGGCCGAGGGGCCGACGATGCGATCGTTGCAGACGGGCGATCAGGGGCGTGGCTGGGAAGCGGTGGGGCG
Source organism: Fuscovulum ytuae (assembly GCF_029953595.1). Classification (NCBI taxonomy): domain Bacteria; kingdom Pseudomonadati; phylum Pseudomonadota; class Alphaproteobacteria; order Rhodobacterales; family Paracoccaceae; genus Fuscovulum; species Fuscovulum ytuae. The sequence goes on from NZ_CP124535.1 coordinate 3,335,431, forward strand.
GATCGAGCTGGGCGGGCGCGGATTTTGCACCGGGGCGCTGATTGCGGATGATCTGGTTCTGACGGCGGCGCATTGTCTTTTTGATAAAACGACAGGCGCGCGCATCGCCGATGGCGAGATGCGGTTTTTGGCAGGCTGGCGCAATGGGCGTGCCGAGGCTTATCGCAATGTGTCCCGTGCCGTGGCGCATCCTGATTATGTGCTTGGCCCGCAAGAGGACTTGACGCGGGTAGGGCGTGATCTTGCGCTGTTGCGGCTGGATCAGCCGATCCTTCTGCCGCAAGTCCAGCCCTTTGCCACCGACTGGACCCCGAAGAAGGGGGAAGAGGTGGGCATCGTGTCCTATGCCAAGGATCGGTCAGAGGCCCCCTCATTGCAGGAGGTCTGCGAGATCATGGCGCAGCGCAGCGATTTGATGGTGCTGACCTGTGCGGTGGATTTCGGGGCCTCGGGCGCGCCGGTCTTTGCGCTGCGCGAGGGGCAGATGCGGATCGTGTCGGTGGTGTCGGCCAAGGCCGAGGTGGATGGGGCACCTGTCGCGCTGGCGGTGCCATTAATGGAGCCTTTGGCGCGCCTTCAGGCGGCGATGGAGGCGGATGCACCGCGCAAGGCCCCCGGCGTGCGGGTCTTGTCGGGATCGGGCGGCGGGGCGAAGTTTCTGAAAGTGGCGCCCTAAGAGGGCAGTCTGTCGCAGGGCTTGAAAAGCCGCGCGCCTTTTCCCACGTCTAGGGTGTGCCGGATGCCCATGAGGGGCCGGCCACTCACCGCCCGTCCGTGATGGAGGGCAGCAACATAGCATCGCTCGATGGAGGATGACCCTTATGCGAACGCTGGATTTCGCCCCGCTTTATCGTGCCACCGTCGGTTTTGACCGGATCGCCGATCTGATGGATCGCGTTCTGACGACCGAGGTCGCGCAGCCGACCTATCCGCCCTACAACATCGAAAAGACCGCCGAGGATGCCTATCGCATTTCGATCGCCGTGGCCGGGTTCACGCCTGATGAACTGGGAGTCGAGGTGAAGGATGGCACTCTTTTGGTGACGGCGCGCAAGGCGCCGGAGACAACTGAAAAGACCTATTTGCATCGTGGCATCGCCACGCGCGCCTTTGAACGCCGCTTTGCGCTGGCCGATCATGTGCGCGTGTCGGGTGCGGTGCATGAGCATGGGATGCTGCATATCGATCTGGTCCGCGAGACGCCGGAGGCGTTGAAGCCGCGCCGGATCGAGATTTCGACCGCAACCAGCGTTGCCGCACCGGTTCTGGAAGGGACGGCTGCGAAGGCCAACTGATCCGCGACGCCCCTGTCGGATCGGTTGCTGGGGCGCCCGGAAGGGCGCCCCTTTTTCGGTTAGTAGATCAGGCTGTCATAGACGGTATAGGCCCCCGAGGCGCTGTCGATCCCTGCATTCAGGTTGCGATCGGCGGCATAGGCCGAGATGGCACGGAAGGTGGCCGGGCCGAAGACGCCGTCGATGGCCCCACCGTAATAGCCCTGACGGGCCAGTTGGCGCTGGATGGCGCGGCGTTCGCTGGGGCTGTAGCTTTTGAAGGCCTGCGCAGCGGCCGAGGTAGAGATGCCGTGCCGCTGGACCGGCGGCGGGGCGAAATAGACGGGTTCGCGCGGGGCCGGGGGGGCGTAATATTGCGGCTGCTGGGCCTGCTGGCGCGGCTGTTGCGGGACATAGCGCGGCTGCTGGGCCTGTGCGCGCTGGGTGTTCATGCTTTTCAGCACGGTGCCGACGATCACGGTGGCGGCGACGCCCTTGAGGAAATCACGCTCGCGCTGGCCTGCCTGCACGGGGGCGGCGGTGGTGGCGGCGAGGGCGAGGGCCGCGATGGCGGCGGTTGTCGCGGTGCGGAAGTTCGGCAGCATGTCATCTGTCCTTTCGGGTTCTTGCCCGACGCCTTGGCCAGATCGTGACAGGTGATCTGGGCCGTCTTGCCGGGGCGGTTTGCCTTGGGACGGATGTGGCAGGCGGCGCGATGCTAGGCAAAAGCGCGGGCCTGTTATCTGATATCAGGGGGCGACATCGTCATTGGCCATGGGTTTATGCCAGCTTTCGGGAAGAGCGTCCGCCGTTCTGAGCAGTGCTCGCAACGACTTGACCCGGAGGATGGCCTGCTGGCGCGCGACGGCATCGGAATGGGTGATGGGAGGGGACGAGATCGTGTCGGCGAGGCGGTAAAGTTCGGCTGCGACGGCGAGACGGTCTTCATGCGAGAGGTGCGGCCGGTCTTTGTGCGGAGGGAGAGAGACGGCATCATGGATGGCGACGGACAGGCGCGGCCCTTGATCGGCAGACATAAAGGAATCTTTCTTAAAATCAATTATCCGGGCAAATAGGGCCGATATGGGGACTTGGCAATAAGTTGTGCCAGCCTTGGATAATTCACCTAAAAGCTGTGGCGAATCGGCACTGAGTGGCCCCTTTTTGTGTTGCCCTAGAATGCAGAACGCCCCCGCCACGGGGGCGGGGGCGGTATGACATACTGAGCGTTGGCCGTGCCTTAGACGCTGAGGCAGATGTATTTCATCTCCAGATAATCCTCCATCCCGTGGTGGGAGCCTTCGCGGCCAAGGCCGGATTGCTTGACCCCGCCGAACGGGGCGACTTCGGTGGAGATGAGACCAGTGTTCACGCCGACCATGCCGTATTCCAGCGCCTCTTGCACACGGGTGATGCGGCCGATGTCGCGGGCGTAGAAATAGGAGGCAAGGCCGAAGATCGTGGCGTTGGCCATGGCGACCACTTCCTCTTCGGTGTCGAATTTGAAGAGGGGGGCGAGGGGGCCGAAGGTTTCTTCGTTGGTCACCAGCATGTCGGTGGTGACGCCGGTGAGGATGGTGGGTTCGAAGAAGGACCCGCCCAATTCGTGGCGCTTGCCGCCGGTTTCGACCTTTGCGCCTTTGGCCAGCGCGTCGGAGATGTGTTCTTCGACCTTGACCACGGCCTTGTCGTTGATGAGGGGGCCGAAGGTCACATCTTCGGACAGACCATCGCCGACCTTGGTCTTGGCGACGGCCTCGGCCAGTTTCTTGGCGAAGGCATCATAGACGCCGGCCTGCACGTAGATGCGGTTGGCGCAGACGCAGGTCTGTCCGTTGTTGCGGAATTTGGAGATCATCGCGCCTGCGACGGCGGCATCCAGATCGGCGTCGTCGAAGACGATGAAGGGGGCGTTGCCGCCCAGTTCCATGGAACATTTCATCACCTGTTCCGCCGCTTGACGCAGCAGGATACGGCCCACTTCGGTGGAGCCTGTGAAGGTGAGTTTCCGCACGGCGTGGTTTTCGCAGAATTCCTTGCCGATGTCGGAAGAGCGGGTGGAGGTAATGACCGAGAAGATCCCCGCCGGAAGCCCCGCGCGTTCCCCAAGCAGCGCCATGGCCAGCGCCGAAAGCGGCGTTTCGGCGGCAGGGCGGGCGACGAAGCCGCAGCCTGCGGCAAGCGCCGGGCCCACCTTGCGGGCGATCATGGCGTTCGGGAAGTTCCAAGGTGTGATGGAGCCCACCACACCGATGGGCTGTTTGATAACGGTGATGCGCTTGTCGCGCTGATGGCCGGGGATGGTTTCGCCATAGACGCGCTTTGCCTCTTCGGCGAACCATTCGATGAAGGAGGCGCCATAGGCGACTTCGCCCTTTGCTTCGGCGAGGGGCTTGCCCATCTCGGCGGTCAGGATTTTCCCAAGGTCATCCTGATTGGCCATCATCAGATCGAACCATTTGCGCAGGATGGCCGCGCGTTCCTTGCCGGTGCGGGCGGCCCATTCCTTCATCGCGGTTTCAGCCGCGGCGACGGCGCGGGCAGTTTCCGCGCGGCCAAGGTTCGGCAGGGTGCAGATCACGTCGCCACGGGCGGGGTTGGTGACCGGGAAGGTGGTGCCGTCATCGGCATCGATCCATTGGCCCGCGACATAGGCCTTGGTGACCAGAAGGGTCGGGTCTTTCAGCAGCGCGGCGAGATTGGTGACGGAATCGAGCATGTGGGCCTCCGGCGTTTCGGGTTAAGGATGGATGCATCCGCGAGGGGGGGCTTGTCCAGTTCTGGCGGGGGAAATTTGCGGCAAGGCGGGAAGATTTTGATCAAATCGGCGGAAATCGGATGAGCAAAGGGCAGCAGTGGCGCAGCGCGGCGGACCGCGCCTATGCGAATGGGGCCTTCATTGCGGGGGCGGATGCCTATCCGCCGCAGTGGGCGGCGGCGGCGGCGGCGTTTCGCGAGGGACTGGGCGGGCGGGCGCGGCTGGGGCTGGCCTATGGCGACGGCGCGCGGCAGCGGTTCGATCTGTTCCTGCCAGAGGAGAAGGCGCACGGGCTGATGGTCTTTGTCCATGGGGGCTATTGGCTGGCCTTTGGGCGCGAGACGTGGTCGCATCTGGCAGGCGGCTCGGTGGCCCGGGGATGGGCCTGTGCGGTGCCATCCTACACGCTGGCCCCCGAGGCGCGGATTAGTGAGATCACGGGCGAGATCGCGGCGGCCTGTGCGGCAGCGGTGAAAGCCGTGCCCGGCGTGCCTGTGGTGGTGGCGGGGCATTCGGCGGGCGGGCATCTGGCGGCACGGATGGGATGCGCGGATCGGGCGGTGCCGGGGCTGCGGCGGGTGGTGCCGATCTCGCCCCTAGCGGAGTTGGCCCCCCTGATGGAGACGGAGATGCAGGAGAAGCTGCATCTGGACGCAACGGAATGCGCGGGGGAAAGCCCGGCACGGTTGGCGCGGAAGGCAGGGGTGGAGGCCCATGTCTGGGTGGGCGGGCAGGAGCGGCCCGCCTTCCTGTGGCAGGCGCGGCTTTTGTCAGAGGAATGGGATTGCCCTTGGACCGTCGATCCGGGGCGACATCATTTCGACGTGGTGGAGGCGCTGGCCGATCCGGGATCGGCCCTGACGGAGGCCTGTATCGGCGGGCTTTAAGCGAAGAATCTTGGAAGACCGTCGCAAATTTCTTCGAAGAAATGTGGGCTTGCGTCAGTTTGCGGCGTGCATGCGTTCGATATAGGCGCGCATCTCTTCCGCCTCGTGCCGCGCGTCGCGTAGGCCTTCCATGGCGGCGCGCAACTCGGCCTCGGTCTGGGCGATCTGGTTGAGGAGTTCGGCTTCGCGTTCCTCAAGATAGATCAGCGCCTGATCGCGGGCCTCTTCAGCCTCGTGCAGGGATTGGGCGAGGTTGTCCATTTCCGCCACGTCGCCGCCGGCCACGCGGGTGAAGCGGTGCAAGAGCCAATAGGTGAACCAGCCAAGCGCGAAGGCCAACAAAAGGATGATGGCGGTGGCGGTGATGAATTCCTGACGGTTCATGGCCCTGCGTCTACACCCTGTCTCTACGATTACGCCTTAGCCGTTATTCGCGGGGCGGGGCGACGGACGCAAGGTCTTTTCCTGCGGGGCGATGGAGGGGCTGGTGTCATTCGAGAAATCGGGCGCGCCTGTCGGGGGTGTGGCGGGTGTGGTGCCGGTTGTGACTGGTTGTGCGTCGGTGGGCGGTTCGGCGGGCGGTTCGGCGGGGTTTTCCACCTGTGCCGGTTGGTCGGGCGCGGAATTGGCCGGGGCTTCGGGCGCAGCGGGTTCGTCGGTGGCGGGTGCTGGCGCAGGTTCGCCGATCAGGGTGAATTCGATGCGGCGATTGGCCTCGCGCCCCTCTTCGGTGCTGTTGTCGGCGATTGGCTTGTCTTCGCCATAGCCCACGGCCTTCATGGTGGAGACATCGACCCCGCGTTCCTTCAGCGCGACCAGAACCGCCTTGGCGCGATCTTCGGACAGGGTGAGGTTGTTGCGCGAGGTGCCTTGGCTGTCGGTATGGCCGGCCACTTCGATCGGTTTGCCGGGGCATTGCTTGAGCAGCTCGCCAAGGGCGGAGACAAGGCCCGCAGAGGCAGAGGAAATGTCGTCGGAACCCGGATCGAAGGTGATCTTGTTGCGGGACAGAAGCGCGGTGATGTTGGCCACGCAGGCGGCGGCGTCGGCGGGGGGAAGGGGGGCGGCAAGGGTGGTGCCGGTCGCTTCGGCCACGGCTTCAGGCGCTTTGGTCGCCGCCACCGGTGTTTCGGGCGTTTCAGGAGTTTCGGGGGGTTCGGCAAGGGCGGCGGCGGCATCCGCCACTGTTGTGTCCGCTTCTGGGGCGCCGATCATTGTGATTTCGATGCGGCGGTTGGCTTCGCGGCCTTCTTCGCTGCCATTGTCGGCGATTGGGCGGCTTTCGCCATAGCCCACGGCGCGCATCAGCGACACCTCGACCCGACGGCCCTGCAGGGCGAGCAGGACCGCATCGGCGCGGGCCTGCGACAGGGCGCGGTTGCCTTCCTCGGACCCTTGGGAATCGGTGTGACCCGCGATTTCCAAGGGCAAGGCGGTGCATTCGTTCAGCGCATCGGCGATACGGGTCATCAACTGGGCATTGGTGCCGTCGATTTCGGCAGATCCCGGCGGGAAGGTGATCTTCTGTTCGGAGAGGATGGCATCGAGAGTGGCCATGCATTCTTCGGGGGTAGGCAGGGCAGCGAGGGGATCGCGCGCCTCGTCATAGCGGACATCGACCTTGAAGGTTTTGCCCTGACCGAGCTTTTCGGAAAGGATCTGGCTGATCCGGCCACGGGCGTTTTGCGACCCCGTCACGCCCGACACTTCGACCGTGTCCTGACGGACGAGGAGGGAGCCTTCCTCCAACTCTCCGAGTGCCTCGATCCCGGCGAGGACGCGGACGGGCCAACCATCGGGAAGTTCGGGGTCAAGGCGGGTGGCGTTATAGACATTGCCCGCGCCGAATTCGACCTTGGCAAAGCTGTCGACGGCGGCGCGGACCATGTCATCGGTCAGGCGGCCGCGCATGTCGACCTTGCCTGTGGGGGCGAGGGTGGCAGTGAATTCGGCCGGGCCTGCGGTGACGGTCGCAGGGCGGGGGAGGGATGCGGCAAGCGAGAAGGAGGCGGGCAAAGCGGCCTTAAGCTCTCCGACCGCGCGGTCGAAGGCGGATTGATCGGTGCCTTCGGCGGCGATGAGCGAGACATCGGCGTCCGAGAAAGTGACGGTTGCATTCCCGATGGCCGTGACGGCGCGGATGGCGGATTCGACGGCTTCGGCCCAGCGGGGGGAGGGGACGCCAAGGCCGATGGTGCAGCTGCCCTTGCCTTCCATCCCGGCGGCGATGGCGGCAGCGAGGATGCGGGAACGGGCCGCCTCGGTATCGGCCGAGCAGGCATCAAAGCGTGCGCCTTCAGCATCCTTGACGAAGCGGAGCGTGAAGGGAGTGATGACGGGGCGGGGGGCGGAAATATCGATGGTGACCGGCAGGCCTTCGGGGCGCATGCGGGCGAGTTCGCTTTCCAGCCTGCGCTTTTCGGCATCGCTTGTTGCGATGGCGGTGACGGTGACGGCATCGGCAGCGACGGAGATCTTGGAGCGGGGCAGGAGTTTTAGGGCCGCAAGGCCGAAATCGAAGGCGGGTTGCCATGTTTCAGGCGGTGTATAGGCCGCGATTTCCAGCATATCCGCCACGGGAATGCCGCGGCTGAGTTCGCCTGCGGCAAGGGCGAGGGTTTGTTCATTTGGGCCTTCGGGAAGCAGGCCGATCAGCTGTATCCCGTCATCATTGCGCAGCATTTCGACCGAGAAGCGGGGGGCCTCGATCTGGGTGACGGGGGTGACGGTCAATTCGTCTCGGACGCGGCCAGTGTCGATCACCGTGCCTGCAAGGTTGACGGCGCGGAAGCGCGCGGCTTCGTTCGGGGCGTTGCCGGTGAGGGTGACAAGCATCCCGTCGGCCTGTGCGGTGACCCATGTGATGCCGTCCTGCGCCATGACCCAGTTCACCGCCTTGACCGAGCGGCGTTCGATCACCTCAGCCGCTGTGGTGGCGATGCCGATGGCTGCAATGCCCGCGACGGCGAAGGCGCCAAGGGCGATCACCCCCTGCGGCAGGCGGCGCGGTGCGGCCCATCCGTTGGGAAGGCGCAGGTTGGGCAGGCGCGGCTTGGGCAGGCGCATGAGTGGGACGTGTTCCTTCGGTCGGGCCGTGGCAGCGGACGCGGGCGATCCGGGGGATTCTCTCCGCGCCGCATGTGCTTACGGTGACGGGGGGCGGGGATCAATCAAAGCAGCGCGGCGGCGGCAAGAAACAGCGCAGCGATCAGACCGGCGTCGCGGTTGGAGCGGAAAATGGCAAGGCAGGCGGCGGGATCGTCGATATCCACCCGCCGCATCTGCCAGAGCATATGCGCCCCCATGGCCCAAGCGCCCATCAGGGCGATGAGAAGGGGAAGGGGCGAGGCGAGCGGCAAAAGGGCCGTGATGGCGGCGGCGGCCATCAGGCAGACGGTGGCCACGAGGAAGGCCGCCAGCCATTTGCCCGTGTTCTGCCCGAAGAGGCGGGCGGTGGAGCGGACGCCGATCAGGGCGTCATCCTCTTTGTCCTGATGGGCATAAATCGTGTCGTAGAAAAGCGTCCAGACGAAGCCCGCCGCGTAAAGGAACAGGGGGGCGAGCGAGAGGCTGCCCGAATGCGCGGCCCAGAGGAGGAGCGCGCCCCAGTTGAAGGCGAGGCCGAGAAAGGCCTGCGGCCACCATGTGAAGCGTTTGGCGAAGGGGTAGATGGCGACAAGGGCGAGGGACCCCACGCCAAGGGCGATGGCCAGCGGGTGATAGGTGAAAAGGATCGCGGCTGCGACAAGCGCCTGTGCCACCATCCAGAAAAGGGCCTGTTTTACCGTGACTTGGCCGGATGGGATGGGGCGGGACCGGGTGCGGGCGACGGCTGCGTCGAAGTCGCGGTCGGTAATGTCGTTCCATGTGCAGCCCGCGCCGCGCATCAGGAAGGCACCAACAGCCGAGGAGGTGGCAAGCCAGAGGTCCAGCGCCGTGAAGCCGCCCGTCGCGGCGGCGGCCAGCGCGATGGCCCATAGGCAAGGGATCAGAAGGAGCCATGTGCCGATCGGCCTGTCAGCGCGCGAGAGGCGCAGATAGGGGCGGGTGGCGGCAGGGGCCAGCGTATCGACCCAATTGCCGCGCGGGGCATCGGCGACGGTTCCGACGGGTCGTTCGACCTCTGGAAAATTGGGCGGTTGGGTCATAGGGTGCGGGCCATGGATGCGAAGGTTCGTCTTTATGTAGAGCAGCCCCTTGCGCCGGGGCAAGCCGTGGCCCTGAGCGGGGATCAGGCGCATTACCTGTTTTCGGTGATGCGGCTGGCCAAGGGGGCGGCGGTGGCATTGTTCAACGGGCGCGACGGGGAATGGCGGGCCGAGGTGGCCGAAGCGGGCAAGCGCGGCGGGGTGCTGGTCTGCGACGTGCAGACAAAGCCCCTGCTGATGCCGCCTGACCTGTGGCTGATCTTTGCGCCGATCAAGAAGGCGCGGACGGATTTCATCGTCGAGAAGGCGGTGGAGTTGGGGGTGCGGCGCATCCTGCCAGTGCAGACGCGACATACCAATTCCGAACGCATCAGGCAGGATCGTTTGCAGGCCCATGCCGTGGAGGCGGCAGAGCAGTGCGGTGGCACCTATGTGCCTGAAGTTGCTGATCTTGTTGCGCTTGATCGGCTGTTGGCGGGGTGGGACGCGGGGCGGCGTATCCTGTGGTGCGACGAGTCAAGGCTGGGGGTTTCCGAAGGGCTGGCGGGGGAAGAGCCGGGGCCGTGGGCCATTCTGATCGGGCCTGAGGGCGGGTTTTCCGATGGTGAAAAGGCGAAGCTGCGGGGACTGCCTGCGGTGCTGCCCGTCAGCCTTGGGCCGCGCATCCTGAGGGCGGATACTGCGGCGGTGGCGGCGCTGACGCTGTGGCAGGCGGCGCTGGGGGATTGGCGGTGATCCGGCCCGAGCTGCGAGCGGCCCTGTGGCGGGGGCGTGAGGTGATCGCGGCGGGGGCGGTGGTGGCCTTGGGGCTGTGGGTGGCAGGACAGGGCGGCTATGTGCTGGTGCCCTTTGGCGGGGTGGTTGCGGCCTTTGGCGCGGGGCTTGGCGTGCAGGCGTGGCGACGGATGCGCTTTGCCCAAGGGGGGGATTCGCCGGGCCTTGTCGAGGTGGATGAGGGGCAGATTTCCTATATGGGCCCGACGCTTGGCGGGTTTGTGGCGGTGCCTGATCTGGTTGAGCTGCGGCTGGTGGCCCTGCGCGGGCGGCGGTTGTGGCGGCTGAAACAGGCGGATGGACAGGTGTTGCTGGTGCCTGTGGATGCGGCGGGGGCGGATCAGCTTTTCGATGTGTTCGCCACGCTGCCGGGGATGGATATGGCGGCGTTGTTGGCGGCGCTGGCGCCGGGGGGTGTTGCGACGGGCACGGGATTGGCCATGGGCGAGGCTGTGCAGGTGATCTGGCGGCGGGCGGGGGCGGGGCTGGCGACCCGTTGAAGCAGAGTTAACCGCCTTCCGGCCCCTTGACTTGACCGTGCAGTCAAAGCACCTGTGGGGGCCTTGAGAAAAGCGAAGACGCGGAGCCTAGCAGATGTCGATTCCCCAATCCGGCGGCGGGCCGATCGAAAGCTTTTCCCAGCTGGCGGAATTCATGGAATCCGGCTGCAAATCCAAAGACTTGTGGCGGATCGGGACAGAACACGAAAAGTTCGGCTGGCTGACCGATACGCGCCGCCCGCTGCCCTATGATGGTGAACGATCCATTAACGCCCTGTTCGCGGGGTTGGCCGCAAAATTCGGCTGGGAACCCGTGCGGGAAGGCGAGAATGTTATCGGTTTGACACGGAACGGGGCGAATATCAGCCTTGAACCGGGCGGTCAGTTCGAACTGTCTGGCGCGGCCTTTGCCAGCCTGAAGGAAACCGATGACGAGTTAAGGAACCATCTCGACGAGGTGCGGTCCTTGGCGGAACCGCTGGGCATCCGGTTTATGGGGATCGGGGCTGCGCCGGAATGGCGGCATGAGGATATGCCGGTGATGCCCAAGGGGCGCTATCGGCTGATGACCGACTATATGGGCAAGGTCGGCACCCATGGCACGCAGATGATGTATCGGACATCGACGGTGCAGGTGAACCTCGACTATGCGTCGGAAACCGACATGGTGAAGAAGATGCGTGTGGCGCTGGCTTTGCAGCCCGTAGCGACCGCGCTGTTCGCGTCATCGCCATTCTTCGAGGGGAAGGAGAACGGGCACAAATCCTGGCGGTCGCGGATCTGGCGGGGCTTGGACGATGCGCGGACGGGGATGCTGCCTTTCGCCTTTGATCAGGGGTTCGGCTTTCAGGCCTATGTGGACTGGGTGCTGGATGTGCCAATGTATTTTGTCTATCGAGATGGCAAATATATCAATGCCTTGGGGCAATCCTTCCGGGATTTCCTGAAGGGGGAACTGCCTGCGCTGCCGGGGGAAAAGCCTACGCTTTCGGATTGGGCGGATCACATGACCACGGTCTTCCCCGAGGCGCGGGTGAAGCGGTATATCGAGATGCGCGGGGCCGATTGCGGGGATCAGGCGCATCTGATGGCGTTGCCTGCCTTCTGGGTCGGGTTGATGTATGACCAGACGGTGCTGGATGCGGCTTGGGACCTTGTGAAAGGGTTGGATGCCGAGACGCGTGAGGGGCTGCGGGTGGCGGCCTCGGTCCAGGGGCTTGGCGGGCAGGCGGGGGGCGTGCGGATTTCCGATCTGGCGCGGGCGGCGGTGGCCTTGTCGCAGGCGGGGTTGGCTGGGCGGGCCTTGGGCGAGGAGCGCTATCTTGCGCCGCTGGTCGAGGCGGTGGAGTCCGGCGTGACGCAGGCGGATCGCTGGCTGTCGCTTTATCGTGGGGACTGGGGCGGCGATCTTTCGAATATCTATCAGGCTGCGAGTCTTTGACGGCGAAAACGACTGTGCCCTGTTTTGTGCCGGGTTTTGTGCAGCATTCTGTGGGCACGCAGCGCGCGCCGGGGTAGCGTTTCGGTAGGGTGGGGTTGAACCCCACCCCGCGGGATTACGCAGCGAGCGGGTCGGGGCCGAAGCGGTTGGTGCCGAGCGTGCCCTTGGTCGCGAACCAGTAGATCAGGATCAGCCAGCCAATGAGCGGGATGAAGCCGATCAGCAGCCACCATCCCGCCCGGTCGATGTCATGCAGGCGACGCGCGCCGACGGCGAGCGAGGGCAGGAGCACGGCGAGCGACCAGAGCGAGTTGATCATGCCGCCGCCGCCCATGCCCATGCCGTGCCCGTTCCCGAAGAGCAGGGCAAGAAGCGCCGAGACGATCATGTTGAAGAGGAAGAACCACCAATATTCCGACCGCCGGGCGCGGCCGGAGAAGGTGGCGTAGTTGGAAAAGACGGTCTTGACGGCCTCGATCATGTTCATCGCGGTTCCCTCGTTCTTTTTGGGGCCTTCTCCTTCCAACGCGGGAAGGTGGCGGGGGGAGGGTGAAACAAGGGCGGGCGTGGTGCAAGCCCCTTGCCGTGGGAAGGAAACGGCGCGGCGTGCCGCCGCAAGCCTTTTGGCATCGGAGGCCGCGTGCCGCGCCTCCTCCGGGGTTAGGGGGCCTTCTGCCCCCTCTTGGCCATTCGGCCAATTCACCCCCGAGAGTATTTTCGCCAAGATGAAGAGGCAGGTCAGGCGGTTTTCTTGCCGATCTTGGGTTCGGTGCCAGCCTTGAGGCGGCGGATGTTCTCGGCGTGGCGGAACCAGACGAGGGCGGCGAGGAGGAGGGCGAGGAGGACCTTGTCGGAATAGCCTGCGAAGGCGAGGTAGCCGGGCGCGAGCGCCGAGGCGGCAAGGGCCGAGAGCGAGGAGATGCGGAAGAGGGCCGCCGCTGCCGCCCAAGTGGCGCAGGCCAGAAGGCCGATGGGCCAGGTGAGGGCGAGGAGGATGCCGAGGAAGGTGGCCACGCCTTTGCCGCCCTTGAAACCAAGCCAGACCGGGAAGAGATGGCCGAGGAAGGAGGCCAGTGCGGCCACCTGTGCCGCATCATCGCCCACGGTCGCGCGGGCGATGAGGACGGCGATGCCGCCTTTGGCCGCGTCGAGGATCAGCGTGGCGGCGGCGGCGGGTTTGTTTCCGGTGCGCAGGACATTGGTTGCGCCGATATTGCCCGATCCGATCTGGCGCAGGTCGCCAAGGCCCATGGCGCGGGTGATGACCACGCCGAAGGGGATGGAGCCCAGAAGATAGGCCAGTGCCGCTGTCAGGAGGAGCATCAGCGCGGGCGAGGTAAGTTCGGGCAGGAAGATCGTCATGTGGCGTAGACCTGTATTCCGTTCACGAAGGTTGCCATGACCTTACCTTCCATGCGTTGCCCGTCAAACGGGGTGTTCTTGGATTTGGAGCGCAGGGTGAAGCGGTCCATCAGGAAGGGCGTGTCAGGGTTGAAGAGGACAAGGTCGGCGGGCGCGCCGGGGGCCATCCTGCCCTGCGGGAGGCCGAGGCGTTTGGCGGGGTTGAGGGCGAGGGCGCGGAAGAGGGTGGGCAGGTCGATATGGCCTGCATGGTAAAGGCGCATGGCGGCGGGAAGGAGGGTTTCGAGGGCGACGGCACCGGGGGCGGCCTCTTCGAAGGGGAGGCGCTTTGATTCCTCATCCGCGGGGGTATGGAGGGAAGAGATGCAGTCGATGGTGCCGTTGGCGACGGCCTCGACCATGGCGAGGCGGTCTTCTTCGGAGCGCAGGGGGGGCGTGAGTTTGAAGAAGGTGCGGTAATCGCCGAGGTCGATTTCGTTCAGCGTGAGGTGGTGGATGGAGGTGCCTGCGGTGACGTCGAGGCCAGCGGCCTTGGCCCGTTCAAGCGCGGGGAGGGCGCGGGCGGTGGTGATCTGGTCGGCGTGGTAGCGGACCCCGGTGAGTTCGACGAGCGCGAGGTCGCGTTCCAGCCCCATGCGTTCGGCGATGGGGGAGACGGCGGGCAGGCCGCGCAGCGAGGCGAATTTGCCCGAGGTGGCGGCGGCACCTTGGGAGAGGCCGGGGTCTTGCGGGTGGCCGATGACAAGCGCGCCGAGCGAGCGGGCATAGGTGAAGGCGCGGGACAGGACCTTGGCGTCGGCGGTGACGGCGAAGGCATCGGTGAAGGCGATTGCGCCCGCGTCGAGGAGGAAGCCGATCTCGGTCATCTCGCGCCCTGCGCGGCCCTTGGTGAGGGCGGCCATGTGGCGGATGCGGACGGGGGAGGCATCGCGCGCGCGGCGGGTGACGAATTCCAGCGTTTCAGGCGTGTCGATGGCGGGAAGGGTGTCCGGGCGGGCGATGAGGGTGGTGACGCCGCCTGCCGCTGCCGCCAGCCCTGCGGAGCGGAAGCTTTCGCGGTGGCGTTCGCCGGGTTCGCCGATCTTGACGCCGATATCGACGATGCCGGGGGCGAGGTGGTTGCCGCCGCAGTCAATCTCTTGCGCGGATTTCGGTTTGGGACCGTTTATTGCGGCGATGACGCCCTTGGCGAGGGTGACGGAGCCTTGGGTGACGGTGCCAGCCTCGGGGTCGATGATGCGGGCGTTGGTGAGGTGGAGCGTGGTCATGCGTGGGGTCCGGGATGGATCGCGCGCGCGGCGGCGGCGGGATCGGGGAGGTAGCGGATCAGATGCTTGTCGCCTGTTGCCGTGACGATCTGCACCGCGCCGAGGAAGGCGCGGGCCCGCACGATCTGCGCGCGGGGGATGGCGCGGCCGCCGGGGCCGGTGAGATGGGTCGGGGTGAGGGTCCAGACCTCGGCCAGTGCTTCGGAGCGGAGATAGGCGGCGCGGATGCCGATGGCGAGAAGGGCCGCCACGGGGCCGACCCATGGATTGGCATTGCCCAGAAGGATCAGGGCTATGCCCGCCGCGACGCCGCCGACAAGGGCCATGATCACATGGGCGCGGTGATAGGCGGCGGGGGAGGGGCGAAACTCCATCATCAGCCCAGCACGAAATAAGTGGTGAAGAGGGCGAGGAAGATCAGGACGAGGGCGGCGACCTTGCCGCCTTGTTTCATTTCGTCCTTCGTGGGTTTGCGATCAGGATCGGGGGTCATGCTTTGCCTGCCTTTACCGCGCGCATGCGGTGGATGAGCATCCCTGCATCAGGCCCCACGATCATGGAGCCGAGGGGGCCGAAGCGGATCACCCCCGGCATGCCGCCGGAGGGTGGGGTCTGGAGGTAATTCCCGGTCTTCATTCGCCGCCACGGCCAATGGGAAAGGCGGATCAGCCGTTTGTCGGTGAGAAGGAGCGCCCCATGGGCGCGGCCTGTGGTGATGGCTTGGCGTTCCATCAGTGCAAAGCCCTGCACAAGGGCGATGGCAAGGAGGAGGGGGCCGACCAGCCAGTAAAAGCCCGCGCAGCCCTGACCTGCGGTTTCAGCGGGGCAGAATTCGACCACGGAGCGGGTGATCCATGTTTCCCAGAAGGCGTAGAAGGCCAGAAGGAAGAGGGCGGCCACCGTCGGCGGCGCGGAGGCATGGTTGAAGCCGAGCGGCCCCTGCCAGAGCAGGGTTTCACCGGGGTCGAGGATGCCCGTCACGTCGATACCTTCTTGTGGCGTGGGAGCGGTCACACCATCGTCCCCACGATCTTGCGCCCACGTTCGAGGCGGAGGTTGCGGGCGAGAAGGTCCATGCAGGCCATGCGCACGGCGACGCCCATTTCCACCTGATCCTGAATGACGGAGCGGTTGATGTCATCGGCGAGGTCGCCGTCGATTTCCACGCCCCGGTTCATCGGGCCGGGATGCATGACGATGGCGTCCGGCTTTGCATGGGAGAGCTTTTCGGCATCCAGCCCGTAGCGGTGGTAATATTCGCGTTCTGAAGGGATGAAACCGCCATCCATGCGTTCCTTCTGAAGGCGGAGCATCATCACGACATCAGCGCCTTCGAGGCCTTTTTTCATGTCGTCATAGACCTCGACCCCGAAATCGGCGATGCCCGCGGGCATCAGGGTGGGCGGGCCGATCAGGCGGATGCGGTTTTCCATCTTGCCGAGCAGGATGAGGTTGGACCGCGCGACGCGGGAATGGGCGATGTCGCCGCAGATGGCGATGGTGAGGCGCTGGATACGGCCCTTGGCGCGGCGGATGGTGAGTGCATCGAGAAGCGCCTGCGTGGGGTGTTCGTGGCGGCCATCGCCTGCATTGAGGACGGCGCAGTTGACCTTGGATGCCAGAAGGTTGACCGCGCCTGAAGCGCCGTGGCGCACGACCAGCAGATCGGGATGCATGGCGTTGAGCGTCATCGCCGTGTCGATCAGGGTTTCGCCCTTTTTCACCGAGGATTGGGCGACGGACATGTTCATCACATCGGCCCCCAGACGCTTGCCCGCAAGTTCGAAGCTGGCCTGCGTGCGGGTGGAGTTTTCGAAGAACATGTTGATCTGCGTCATCCCAGCCAACACGTCGGATTGTTTCACGGTGCGGCGGTTCAGATCGACATAGCGGTCGGCCAGATCCAGGACGGTGGTGATCTCGAGCGGCGCGAGTTGTTCGATGCCGAGGAGGTGGCGGGCGCGGAAGGTCATCTGTTCCTCCTTCGGTGGGTCTTGCGGCTTATAGGGAGGGGCGGGGGTTCGGGCAAGCGGTGGGGCAGGGAGGAAATTCCTTCGAAGGAATTTGCGAGGTTTTTCGGAAAAATTTGGCGGTGGCGCGGGGGCGGGGTGGGGCCTAGGTTTGCGGGCATGGGAATCGATCTGGACATAGCTTCACCCGAAGGCTGGCAGGCGGCGCTGGCGGCGCTGCGTTGGCAGTTGGAGATGGGGGTTGATGAGGCGATCGGTGATGCGCCGGTGAATGCCTATGATCTGCCAGACAAGGTGGTGAAGGCCACGGTGCCTGCGCCATCGGCGCGGGTGGAGCGGGTGGCGGATGTGCCTTATGTGCCGCAGGCCAGTGCGGCGGAACGCGCGGCGGTGGCAGCGGATGCGGCGGTGGCCGAGGCTGCGGCGCGGGCGGCGGGTGCGGGTAGCCTTGAGGCGCTGCGCGAGGCGCTGGCCGGATATGAGCATTGCGAGTTGAAGAAGGGGGCGCGGAACCTTGTCTTTGCCGATGGGCGGGCAGGGGCGCGGGTCTTGATCCTTGGGGAGGCGCCGGGGCGGGACGAGGATCTTGAGGGGCGGCCCTTCGTGGGGGCGGCGGGGCAGCTTTTGGATCGGATGTTCGGGGCGATTGGTCTGTCGCGGGAAAGCCCTGATCTGGAGCGGGCGCTTTACATCACCAATGTGATGCCGTGGCGGCCACCGGGGAACCGGGAGCCTGTGCCGGAAGAGATTGCCATGATGCGGCCCTTCGTGGCGCGGCATGTGGATTTGGCGGCGCCCGAGATCATCGTGGTGATGGGGAATACGCCCTGTTCGGCGCTGTTGGGGGCGAAGGGCATTCTGCGTTTGCGCGGGACATGGGCCGAGGCGCTGGGCCGTCCGGTGATGCCGATGGTGCATCCGGCCTATCTGTTGCGCAATCCGGTGGCGAAGCGCGAGGCTTGGGCGGATCTCTTGGAAATACAGGCGAAATTGAGGGGGCGATGAGCCGGATTGATGAGACGCGGGACTTCATCCCGGTGCGGATTGCCGTGCTGACGGTATCGGACACGCGGAAGGCCGAGGATGACCGTTCGGGCGACACGCTGGTGGAGCGGCTGACCGGGGCAGGGCATGTGCTGGCCGCGCGGGGGATTGTGCGGGATGAGCGGGCGGAGATCGCGGCGCAGTTGCGCGCGTGGATCGCCGATCCGGGGGTGGATGTGATCCTGACCACAGGAGGCACGGGCCTGACGGGCCGGGATGTCACGGTCGAGGCGCATCGGGATGTCTATGAAAAGGAGATCGAGGCCTTTGGCACGGTCTTTACCATGGTGTCGATGCAGAAGATCGGGACAAGCGCGGTGCAGTCGCGTGCCTGCGGGGGCGTGGCGGGGGGGACCTATCTTTTCGCGCTGCCCGGCAGCCCCGGCGGGTGCCGGGATGCGTGGGACGAGATTCTGAAATGGCAGCTGGATTACCGGCACCGGCCCTGTAATTTCGTCGAGATTTTCCCCCGGCTGGAAGAACATCGGCGGCGCAAGTAGCGACGGAAGGCGCGCGGGCCGGCGTTTAACCGGGCAAGAGGGCCGTTTCACGCAGGCGTCATTGGCGCGGGGCGCGCGGGCGGCTAGGTATTCGGCTGGGCGGCAGAAGGGATGTAGATGCGGTTCTTCGGGCGCGCGATGGGCGGGCTGTTTCTGGCGGCGGTGACGCTGGCGATCCTTGCGCTGGCGGTGGGGGTCGTTGTCGGCGCGCTGCGCGAGCGGATGGCGGGCGGGCCTGCGGCGCGGCCAGCCGAGGAGCGGGTGGTTTCGGCCAATGTGATCCGGGTGGAGACGGGGCGGATCGTGCCCGTGACCACGGCCTATGGCGAGTTGCGGGCGGTGCGGACGCTGGAACTGCGCGCGCCGGTGGGCGGGCGTGTGGCGGAACTGTCGCCCAATTTTGCCGAAGGGGCAGCGGTGGCGGAGGGCGAGGTGCTGCTGCGGCTGGACCCGGCAGAAGCCATGGCGGCGCGCGATCTGGCGGCGGCGGCCTTGGCCGAGGCAGAGGCGGGCGGGCGGGAGGCGGGCCGGGCGCTGACCCTTGCGCGCGAGGATTTGGCACAGGCTGAGGCGCAATTGGCGCTGCGGGCGCAGGCCGTGCAGCGGCAGCGCGACATTGCGGCGCGCGGAGCGGGGTCGGCGGCGGCAGTGGAGACGGCGGAATTGGCCGAGGCGCAGGCGGAGCAGGCGCTTTTGGGCAGCCGGTCGGCGCTGGCGCAGGCCGAGGCGGCGGTGGATCAGGCGGCAATCACCTTGACGCGGGCGCAGATTGGGCTGGGCGAGGCGGAGCGGGTTCTGGGCGATACCGTCATCCGGGCAGAGTTTGCCGGGCGGCTGGAGGGGGTTTCGTCCGTGGTGACGGGCGGAAAGGTCAACGCGAATGAGGTGCTGGGGCGGGTGATCGATCCGGCGGCGCTGGAGGTGCGGTTCCGGCTTTCGACGGCGCAATATGCGCGGCTGGTGGATGCGCGCGGCGCCTTGGTTGCGGCACCCGTGGCGGTGCGGCTTGAGGTGGTAGGGGCTGATCTGGCGGCGGAAGGGCGGCTGGTGCGGGCCGGAGCCTCGGGCGCGGAGGCAGGCGGGGGGCGGGTGGTCTTTGCCATGCTTGACGCCGCGCCGGGGCTGCGGCCGGGGGATTTCGTGACAGTTGAGGTGGCGGAACCTGCGCTGGAGGCGGTGGCCGATCTGCCCGCGACGGCGGTGGATGCGGCGGGCCGCGTGCTGGCCGTGACAGAGGAGGCGCGGCTGGAAGAGGTGGCGGTCGAGGTGCTGCGGCGGCAGGGGGATCGGGTGATCGTGGCCCCCGGCGCGCTGGTGGGGCGCGAGGTGGTGGCGGAACGGTCGCCCTTGCTGGGCGCGGGCATCAAGGTGCGCCCGGTGCGGCCGGGGGTGGAGACTGAGGCGGCGGCGGGTGTCGTGCTGACCGAGGCGCGGCGCGCGGCGCTGATCGCGGCGGTGGAAGGCAATGACCGGATGCCGGAAGAGGCGCGGGCGCGTCTGATCGAACAGTTGCGGCAGGATGTGGTGCCTGCCGAAGTGGTGGCGCGGATCGAAGCCCGGATGGGAGGCTGAGCGCGATGATGGGGCGGGGGATACTGTCCTATTTCGTGCGCCACCGGACGGTGGCCAATCTGCTGATGGTGCTGATGCTGGTGGGCGGGCTGGTCGCCGCCATGAATATCCGCGCGCAGTATTTTCCTGATGTGGTGCTGGCCGAGGTGGATGTGTCCGTCCGTTGGGACGGTGCAGGGGCCGAGGATGTGGATCGCGGCATCGTGCAGGTTCTGGAACCCGCGCTGATGGCGGTGGAAGGGGTGTCGGCGACGGCGTCGCGGTCTGTGGAGGGCCGCGCCTCGATCGAGATCGAGTTTGAGCCGGGGGTGGATATCGACCGCGCCGCGCAGGATGTGGCGGCAGCGGTGGAGGCGGTGACGACCCTGCCCGACGGTGCCGAAGAGCCGGAGGTGCGGCGGTCGGCTTGGCGGGACGGGGTGACGGATGTGGTCATCTCGGGTCCCGTGGGGGTGGGGCAGATCGCACGGTTGGCGGATGAATTTACCGCGCGTTTGTTCGCGGCGGGGGTGACGCGCACCACGATCAGCGGGCTGGCCGCGCCGCAGATGGTGGTGGAGGTGCCGACCGTCGCCCTGATGCGGCATGACGTGACGCTGGCGCAAATCGCTGAGGCGATTGCGGCGGCGGTTACGACGACCCCGGCAGGCGAGGTGGCCACGGGCACCGCGCGGGTGCGGACGGGCGAGGAGCGGCGGCAGGCCGAGGAGATCGGCGAGATCGCGCTGCGGGTGGCGGCGGATGGCACAGTGCTGCGCATCGGTGATGTGGCCACGATCCGGGTTGAGGGGGCGGATCGGGGGCGGGCGTCCTTTGTCGGGTCAAACCCGGCGATGACGGTTCGGGTGGAGCGGGGGGCCGAGGGCGATGCCATCGACATGCAGGCCCGCGTGGCGCAGGTGGCCGAGGCGATGCGCCCCGGCTTGCCCGAAGGCGTGACGATGGACCTTGTCCGGGCGCGGGCGGATCAGATCAGCGAACGCTTGACGCTGATGCTGGACAACGCGCTGACGGGGTTGGTTCTGGTTGTCCTGATGCTTTTCCTGTTTCTGAACGGGCGCATCGCGCTGTGGGTGGCGGCGGGGATACCGGTTGCCACGCTGGCCGCCATCGGGGTGATGTGGCTGGGCGGGTTGACGGTAAATATGATCTCGCTCTTTGCGTTGATCCTTGTGCTGGGGGTGATCGTCGACGATTCCATCGTGGTGGGCGAACATGCCGATTTCCGCGTGCGGCATATGGGGGAAAGCCCGATGCAGGCGGCGGAACGGGCGGCGGTCAGGATGGCGGGGCCGGTGCTGGCATCCACCCTGACGACGGTGATCGCTTTTCTGGCGCTGGCCGTGATCGGGGGGCGCTTTGGCGATCTGATCAAGGATATTCCTCTGACGGTGATGGCGGTGATGATCGCGTCGCTGATCGAATGCTTTTTGATCCTGCCCAATCACATGGCCCATGCCTTGGCGGATTCGGTGAAGGAAAAGTGGTATGACGCGCCAAGCCGGTTCACGAACCGGCAGTTGGAGCGGTTCAAGGAGCGGGGGATGAAGCCCCTCATGCGGGCCGTGGTCGTGGCGCGTTATCCGGTGCTGGCGGCGGCGGTTCTGGCCTTGGCGACGCAAGCGGTGCTGTTCCTGCGGGGGGATGTGCCGTTTCGGTTCTTTAACGCGCCGGAACAATCCTCGCTGACCGGAAACTTTGCCATGCTGCCGGGGGCCACGCGCGCCGATACGATGGCGATGATGGCCGAGTTGCAGCGTGCGGTGGAGGCGGCGGGGGCACGGCTGGAGGCGGAGCACGGGGTGAACCCGGTGGAATTCGCCATGGCGGAAGTGGGTGGCGGGTCAGGGCGCGGGCTTTCGGGGGCGGCGACGAAGGATGCCGATCTTCTGGGCGGGATCGCGGTAGAGATCATCAACCCGGATCTGCGGCCCTATTCCAGCAATGCCTTCATCGCGGCGGTGGAGGAAGAGGTGCGCCGCCATCCGCTGCTGGAGGAACTGAGCTTTCGTGGCGGGCGGTTTGGACCCGGCGGCGCGTCGATCAGTGTTGATCTTTATGGCGCGGAGGCGGGTGACCTGAAGGCGGCGGCAGAGGCGTTGAAGGCGCGGCTGGCGGTTTACCCAGAGGTGTCGGGGCTGGAGGATACGCTGGCCTATGACAAGGAAGAGTTGATCCTGACGCTGACGCCCACGGGGCAGGCTTTGGGCTTTTCCATTGACGGGTTGGCGCGGGACCTGCGCGCCATGCTGGCGGGGATAGAGGCCGCGACCTATCCTGATGGGCCGCGATCCGCCGCGATCCGGGTGGAATTGTCGGAGGGCGAACTGACAGCGGATTTTCTTGACCGCATCCAGATGCGGGCGGTGGGGGCAGGGGGCGCGGTCTATGTTCCGCTGGCCGATATCGTGACGGTCACGCGGGAGGCGGGGTTTTCCTCGGTTCTGCGCGAAAATGGGCTGCGGGTGGTGACGGTATCGGGCGATCTGGCCGAGGATGACCCGGCGCGGGCGTCAGAGATACAGGCGGCGCTGCGCGGGCAGATCGTGCCGGGGGTAGAGCAGGATTTCGGCGTCATGGCGCGGTTTTCGGGCCAAGCCGAGCAGGAGCGGGAATTTCTGGGCGGGGCGGCAGTGGCGATCCTGCTGGCGCTGTTGGGAATTTATCTGTGCCTTGCGTGGATATTCGCCAGCTGGGCGCGGCCTGTCGTGGTGATGTCGGTCATCCCCTTCGCGCTGGTGGGGGCGGTGTTTGGGCATTGGGTCTGGGACGTGCCTTTGTCGATGTTCTCGGTCGTTGGGATCATCGGGATGTCGGGGATCATCGTGAATGATTCCATCGTGCTGGTCTCGACCATCGACGATTATGCGAAAAGGCGCGGGCTGATCCCGGCCGTGGTGGATGCGGTGGCGGATCGGTTGCGGCCAGTGCTGTTGACAACGTTGACGACGGTGCTGGGGCTGGCGCCGCTCTTGTTCGAACGGTCAAGTCAGGCGGAGTTTCTGAAGCCGACGGTGGTGACGCTGGTCTTTGGCCTTGGCTTCGGGATGTTCCTTGTGCTGCTGGTGGTGCCGGCGATCCGGGTTGTGCAGGCCGATATCGGGCGGCGGCTGCGTGCCTTGCGGCGGGCGCTGCGCCGGGGGCCGGCCGGGCTGCGCGGGCTGGTGCGGGGGGCGGCGGTGGTGCTGGCGCTGTTTTGGCTCGCGGTGATGGGGCCCGTCATGGTGACAGGGGCGCTGCCTGCGTGGCTGGTGGCGCTGCTACCTGGGGAAGCGGGAGAGGCGGTTGGGCCTGTCGCGCTGCTGCTGGTGGCGGGAGCGGCGGCGTTGGTGGCGGGCGGGGCCTGGGTTTTCGGGCGGGTGATGGGCCGGAAGGCCCATCCGACGCGCGCGGCCCAAGGGTAGAATGGGCCATTCGGCCCATGCTGCGCCTAGGGGGCGGGGCAACCCCTGACCTCAACCGCGCGATGGTCGGAGATCACGGTCACGGTGACCCCCGAACGATCAAGGGAGAAGGGCGTGCCTTGTGGCGGCACCATCTCGGCGCTGGCCATCAAGCGGTTGCCATCGCGTGACGATGCTGCCTCGGATACCCAGATTCCGGCCTTGCCGCTTTCGAAGACCACCACCTCTTCACCCGCAGCGGGGGGCATGTCCAAGGTCGCGGTGATGCGGATACCGTCGGCGATGGGGTCAATCACGCAGCCGATATGCGAAAGGCCCGCGCTTTTGCCCGAGATGGGCCGATCGGCCAAGGCCATGTCAATGACAGGGTCGGGCGCGCCGGGGCCTTGCACGGCCAGATCGAAATCGAAGGTGGCGGGAAGGCAGATATCGTCACAAACGCCAAGTTCCACGCTGCCCTTCAGACGCAGGGGGCGGGTCGGATCGGTGGGCGTCACCTCGATCGGCAGGACAAGTTCGCCCTTGTAGCCCACGGTTTGCAGACCGTTGAGGTGAAAGACATGCGGACGGGGCCAGTGGAAGAGGACGGTTTTCACATTCTCGCTGCCCGTCCAGTCGAACATCGGGGGGATGCCGGCATCGCCGGGGCTGCGCCAATAGGTTTTCCATCCGGGCGCGAGCGTCAGGTGCAGGGCGGTCATATGGCCGCCATCGGACAATTGCCAACCGGGGCGCATCTGGCCTGCCATCACCTCTTCTGGGGAAAAGGCGCGGGCGGCGGGTGGCAAGGTGCCACAGAGAAGGGCGGAAAGAAGGATGATCTGGCGCATGTCGCCAAGATAGGCAGGACGACGCAGAGTGGAAATCACGTTCCGGCGACAGGATGTGTCAGCTTTGCCCTTGAGGCCGGGGGGCAACAGGCCCATCTTGAGAGAAGGTGAAGCGGTGGCAGGGGATCGGTGATGGCTGATCTGGAACTGGACGGGAAGCTTCTGGTGGCGATGCCGGGGATGGGCGATCCGCGCTTTGCCAAAAGCGTCATCTTGGTTTGCGCCCATTCGGCCGAGGGGGCGATGGGATTGATCGTGAACCGCCCGTCGCCCGATCTGAACTTTCGCAACTTGCTGGAGCAGTTGAAGATTCCACGCGCGCCCTTGGGGCGGGACATTCGCGTGCATGTCGGCGGGCCGGTGGAGCGGGGGCGGGGGTTCGTGCTGCATTCGCGCGATTATGCCGGAGGCCCTACGACGATGAAGGTGGGCGATGATTACGGCATGACCGCCACGCTGGATATCCTCGAGGCGCTGGCGCGGGGCGAAGGTCCGGCGCAGGCCATTCTTGCGCTGGGCTATTCCGGGTGGGGGCCGGGGCAGCTTGAGACCGAAATCAAGGCCAATGGCTGGCTGATTGCAGAGGCCAGCGAAGGGCTTGTCTTTTCGCAGGACGATGCGGGCAAATGGGCAGGGGCCCTGCGGGGGATGGGAATCGATCCGCTGACCCTGTCAGCGGCGGCTGGCCGAGCCTGAGGGAGCGAAAATTTTTCGGCGAAAAATTTTCGGGGGGGCAAATTTTCCGTGGAAAATTTGCGGGGGCTTTCGTTCGAAAGCCCCTTTGGGAAAAATCTTCGGGAAGATTTTTCGTCACTCGCCGTAGGGGACCCAGACCGTTTTGATCGCGGTGGCGTGGCGCAGGAATTCCCGACCTTCCCCTTCAGCGCCAAGCCAATCGCGGGCGCGGCCGTTGTTGACCCATGTCCGCTTGAGGTTTGTCGCGCTTTCGCCTTCGATCAGGCTGGACAGATCGGTTGAGCAGAAGGACCAGAGCGCATCGATATCCATATGGCCTGCCAGCGGCTTGGCCAGTTCCGCAGGTGACCCGGTGACGATATTCACCACGCCTGCGGGCAGGTCAGAGGTTTCCAGCACCTGATAAAGGTCGGTCGCGGCCAAGGGGAAGGGGTCGGAGGGGACCAGCACGCAGGTGTTGCCCATGGCGATGGCGGGGGCCATGGCCGAGATGAGGCCCAGAAGGGGGGACTCGTCCGGGCAGAGGGCGGCGATGACGCCGACGGGTTCGTTCATGGCCAGCGCAATCCCACGCAGGGGGACGGATTTCGCCTGACCGTCGAATTTGTCGGACCAGGCGGCATAGGTGAAGAGGCGGGCGATCGAGGCCTCGACCTCTGCGTGCCCATCCTTGCCGGTCAGGTCTTTCAGGCGAGTGGCGAATTCGGCGGCGCGGGCCGAGAGGTTTTCGGCGATGTAGTAAAGGATCTGCGCGCGGTTATGGCCGGTGGCCTTGCCCCAGCCTTTGGCGGCATGGGCGGCCTCGACCGCGTTCCGGATGTCCTTGCGGTTGCCGAGGCCGATATGGCCGAGATGTTTGCCCTTGGCCGAAAACACGGCGCGGGAATAGCCGCCATCGGGACGGGCCTGTTTGCCGCCGATGAAGAGTTTTGCCGTCCGGTCCAGCGCCGGGGGGGCGAAGTTGCTGGGTTCGGGGATGGCAGGGACAGGTTTCAGGGGTTTCGCCGTGCGGGCGGGTTTGAGATAGGCCATGAGGCCTTCCCAGCCGCCTTCGCGGCCAAAGCCGCTTTCCCGCACCCCGCCAAAGCCTGCTGCAGCGTCAAAGAGGTTGGTGGCGTTTACCCAGACGACGCCTGCCTTGATCTTTGGCGCGATATCGAGGGCGAGGTTGACGTTTTCGGTCCAGACGCTGGCAGCAAGGCCGTAGCGGGTGTTGTTGGCCAGTTCCACCGCCTCGGCCGGGGTGCGGAAGGTCATGGAGACGAGGACGGGGCCGAAGATTTCCTCCTGCATCAGGCGGGAGGCGGTGCCGAGGCCGGTGATGAGGGTGGGCGGGTAATAGCAGCCCTGCGGCGGGATGGGCGTCTTGGCGTGGTAGATGTCGCCGTCGGAGCTGCGGACCATGTCGGTGATGGTTGCGAGCTGAACCGGGTCGACCACAGCGCCTACGTCG
Organism: Fuscovulum ytuae; assembly: GCF_029953595.1. NCBI lineage: Bacteria > Pseudomonadati > Pseudomonadota > Alphaproteobacteria > Rhodobacterales > Paracoccaceae > Fuscovulum > Fuscovulum ytuae. The sequence goes on from NZ_CP124535.1 coordinate 3,361,312, forward strand.
ATGCATTTATCCAAAGGGTCGCCAAGGCGGAGGCCATCCATCCGGCGTTTCAGTTTTTCGTGGAAGCGCTGGGCGATGCCTTCCTGCACCAAAAGGCGCGAGCCTGCGCAGCAGACTTGACCCTGATTGAACCAGATGGCGTCGACGAGGCCTTCGATGGCGCTGTCGATATCGGCGTCGTCGAAGACGATATAGGGAGATTTGCCGCCGAGTTCGAGCGTCAGCGCCTTGCCCGTGCCTGCTGTGGCGCGGCGGATGGCCTTGCCGACCGAGGTGGAACCGGTGAAGGCGATCTTGTCGACGCCGGGATGGGCGACAAGGGCCGCGCCCGTGTCGCCGTCACCCGTGACGATGTTGAAAACACCCTTGGGCAGCCCCGCCTCGCGCGTGATTTCGGCGAAGAGGAGGGCGGTGAGGGGGGTGTATTCGGCCGGTTTGAGGACGATGGTGTTCCCTGCGGCAAGGGCCGGGGCGACCTTCCATGCCAGCATAAGAAGGGGGAAGTTCCACGGGATGACCGCGCCGCAGACGCCATGGGGGGCGTGGCCGGGAAGTTCGCTGTCCATCAGCTGCGCCAGCCCTGCGTGGTAGTAGAAATGGCGGGCGACGAGCGGCACGTCAATGTCGCGGCTTTCACGGATGGGTTTGCCGTTGTCCATGGTTTCCAACACCGCCAGAAGGCGGGCGTGTTTCTGGATCAGGCGGGCCAGCGCGTAGAGATATTTAGCGCGGGCGTGACCCGGCAGGCGTGCCCATTTCGGTTGCGCGCGGCGGGCGGCGGCGACGGCCTCGTCGATATCCGCTGCGCTGCCTTGGGTGATTTGGGAGAGGTCGGTGCCATTGGCCGGGTTCTTCGTGGCGAAGGTCTGGCCTGGTTTGGTGAAGGCGCCGTCGATGAAATGGCCAAAGGTCGCGCCGTGTTTGGCGAGCCATGCCTTGGCTTCGGCATTGCCTTCGGGGGCGGGGCCGTACTCCATGCGGTCGAAGATTTCCTTGATCGTCATGGTCTTATCCCATCGGGTGGCGGTTGGCGGCCGAGTAGTGGCCGGTCAGGTGGTGTTCAAGCTGGCGTTCGATATCGCCCAGAAGGGACGAGGCGCCGAAGCGGAAGAGATCAGGTTGCAGCCATGGGTGGCCGAGTTCGTCCTTCATCAGGGCGAGGTAAAGAAGCGCGTCCTTTGCCTTGGAGATGCCGCCTGCGGGTTTGTAGCCGACTTTGATGCCGGTGCGGTCCTGATAATCGCGGATCGCGCGGATCATGGTGAGCGAGACGGGGAGCGTGGCGTTGACGGTCTCTTTCCCCGTGGAGGTTTTGATGAAATCGGCCCCCGCCATCATGCAGACGAGCGAGGCGCGGGCGACGTTGCGCAGGGTGGCCAGTTCGCCCGTAGCAAGGATCGCCTTTACATGGGCGGGGCCGCACGCTTCGCGCATTTCGCGCATTTCATCGTAAAGCGCCTGCCAATTGCCGGTCAGGACGTGGCGGCGGGAGATGACGATATCAATCTCGCGCGCGCCAGCGGCGACGGATTGGCGGATCTCTTCGATCCTCAGATGGAAGGGCGAAAGGCCTGCGGGGAAGCCTGTAGACACTGCGGCGACGGGTATATTGCTGCCTTCAAGCGCGCGGACGGCGGTTTCGACCATGTCGTGGTAGACGCAGACGGCACCGACAGTGAGCCCCTCCATCCCCAGTTTTTCCAGCATCCAAGGGCTGACGGGTTGGCGCGCCTTGGCGCAGAGGCGTTCGACGCGGCCCCATGTATCGTCGCCCGAGAGGGTGGTGAGGTCGATCAGCGAGACGGCCTTGAGAAGCCATGCCGCCTGCCAGTCCTTCTTGACCGACCGGCGGCCGCCCAAAGTGGCGGCGCGGCGTTCGATGGCGGAGGTATTGGCCTGCACGGCGGCGACCCAGTCGAGGTCGAGGGGCATCCCCTCATTCCTTGGATGGGCGACCTGAGGCAATTGGGTCGGGCTGGGGGTGAGAGTGGTCACGCGGTCCTCCCTTCGGACGGAGGGAAGATGCACGGGGGAGAGGCCCCGCGCAAGGGCGGGGTGGCGTTGATCGGCTAATTTTTGACCTTTCGGTCAGGAATCGCGGCTGGGAAGCTGCGGCTCCGGGTCTTCGGGGGCTTCGTCGAAGGTGGCCCAATCGCGGCTGACGCCTGTGGTCGGGGTTTGCCCATCATAGTGGCGGGAATGGAGATGGACCTTGGACAGGTAATTGGCGGTAATGGGGGCGGTGACGAAGATGAAGAGCATCACCAGCACCTCTTGCCACGAAAAGCCCGTGCCGATCAGAAGGCCGTGGAACATGGAGACCAGAAGGGCCGTTCCAAGGCCGACGGTGGAGGCCTTGGTGGGGGCGTGCAGGCGCTGCATCCGGTCCTTGAGGCGGATGAGGCCGTAGCTGCCTGTGAGGCCGAAGAGGCCGCCGACGACAAGCAGGATAGAGAGCACGATTTCGAGGGCGTAGGTCATTCGATCACGCTCCCCCGCAGGAGGTATTTGCAAAAGGCGACGGTGCCGACGAAACCGGTCATGGCGAAGAGCATCGCCGCCTCGAAGTTGATGCCGAGGCCGGTCTGGATGCCGTAAAGGACGATGATGGCGATGACGTTCACCACCATCGTATCGAGCGCAAGGACGCGGTCGGCCACGGTGGGGCCAAGGACAAGGCGCCAGAGGTTCAGGATCAGGCCAAGGCCGAAACAGACAAGCGCGAAGGCAAGGGCGTAGGTGATCATTCGAAGATCCTCTTCAGCCGGGATTCATAGCGCGACTTGATATCGTCGCGGATGGCGTCGGGGTCGGGGGCGTGCAGCGAGTGGATCAGGAGCACGCGCCCACAGGCGGACATGTCGGCGGTGACAGTGCCGGGGGTCATGGTGATGGTGCCCGCCAGAAGGGCGATGGCCTCGGGTGATTTCAACTCGATCGGGACGCGGATCCATGCCGATTGGATGCGGTCGCGCGGCATGAAGAGGACGATCTTGGCCACTTGAATATTGGCGATGATGACGTCCCAGACCACCAGCACGACATAGGACAAAAGCGCGGGCATGCTGTTGAGCTTTGGCCGGTGCGGCCAATAGGGCGCGGTGAGCAGCGGGATCACCGTGGCGAGGAAGATCGCCATGACGAGGGAGCCGACCTTCCATTGGTTCACCAGAAGGAACCACGTGACCACGAGGAAGAGCGACAGATAGGGATGGGGGTAAAGGCGGCGGAGCATGTCAGTTCACCCCCGGCAGATCGTTGGCGGTGATATAGGCGGCGGGGGCGTGGATTGCCTGCGCCGTGGTGTCGAGCCAATCCTTCACGGGGCCGGCGAAGATGGTGAGCAGGACAAGACCTGCCAGAAGGCCGCCGATGGCGGCGAAGGCCAAGGGTTCGCTGCTGTGATGCGGGTCGGCCGGTTCGCCAGTGGCATGGGATTTCCAGAAGAGGGTGGAGCCTGCCCGACCGAAACCCAGAACCATCAGGAAGGACGAGGCGAGGATCACGGTCCAGATCAGCGCGGCATCGGCGCGCAGGGCGTCCAGCACCATCAGCTTGCCGATGAAGCCCGACAGGGGCGGCATCCCGGCCAGCGCGATGGCGTTGGCGAAGAAGAGCGCGGCGATGAGGCCTTGTTGCGCGATGCGCGGCTGGGCGGTGAGGGTGGCGTTGCCGCGCCGGTCGGTCACCAGATCGGCGATCAGGAAGACTGCCGCCGTGGCGAGGGTGGAATGCAGAAGGTAGTAGAGCGCGGCCGAGGTCGCCTCGGGCGTGAAGGCGGCGAAGGCGGTGAAGATTGTGCCCATGGAGGCGATGCCCGAGAAGGCCGCAAGTCGGGGCAGGGTCGTCGCGCCGAGGATGCCGATGGAGCCCACGGCAAGGGTGACAAGTGCGGCGGGAAGCATCAGGTCGGCCACCATGCTGCCGGTCGCCGCCGTATCGGGCGGGAAGATCAGGGTGCTGGTGCGCAAGATGGCATAGGCGCCAACCTTCGTCATGATTGCGAAGAGGGCAGCCACAGGACCGGGCGCGTTGGCATACGTGCCGGGCAGCCAGAATTGCAGCGGTACCAGCGCGCCCTTGATGGCGAAGACCGACAGCATCAGGATGGCCGCCACGCGGATGAGGGCCAAATCGCCCTCGGGCAGGGCCGCGACCTTGACCGCGATATCGGCCATATTCAGCGTGCCGGTCACGGCATAGACCGTGGCCAGCGCGAAAAGGAAGAGCGTCGAGGCAATGAGGTTGAAGGCGATATATTGAACGCCCGCGCGCAGCCTGTCGCGTCCCGCACCGTGGATCATCAGGCCGTAAGAGGCGATGAGCAGCACTTCGAAGAAGACGAAAAGGTTGAAGGCATCGCCTGTCAGGAAGGCCCCGTTGATGCCCATCATCTGGAACAGGAAGAGCGCATGGAAATGGCGCCCGCGTGCATCCCAATTGGTGGAGATGACGTAAAGCTGCACCGCGATGGCAAGCAGGGCCGTCAGCATCAGCATCATGGCCGAGAGACGGTCCAGCACCAGAACGATGCCGAAGGGGGCGGGCCAGTTGCCGAGGCGGTAAACCTCGGGCCCGTTATGGCTGGCGGCGAAAAGAAGGGCGGCGGCGATGGCCGCCAGCGCCAAGGTGCCAGCCAGACCGAAGACGCGCTGCAAGGTCAGGTCGTTGCGCATCACCAGCACGACGAGCGGCGCGAGGATCGCCGGAACGACGACGGGCGCGATGATCCAGTGATACATCATGCGCGGGTCTCCTGTTCGTCTTTCTCATCGTCCATGTCGACCTTGTCATGGCCCGCCTCAAGCCATGACCCAAGCGCCATAAGGACGATGACGGCGGTCATGCCGAAAGAGATGACGATGGCGGTCAGAACGAGCGCCTGCGGCAACGGGTCGGTGTATCCCGCCGCATCCTTGGCGATGATGGCGGGCAGGCCGGGCACGAGGCGACCTGCGGTGAAGAGAAACACGTTCACCGCATAGGAAACGAGTGTCAGCCCGATGATGACCGGGAAGGTGCGCTGGCGCAGCATCAGATAAACGCCGCTGGCGGTAAGGGTGCCGATGGCGATGGCGATGAGGGCTTCCATGTCAGTTTCCCCCTTCCGGGCGATCCACGGAATAGGGATCGGCGCTGGTGGTTTCGCCTGCGCGGCGGGCCAGCCGGCTGAGTGAGTTGAGGGCGAGCATCACCGCGCCAAGAACGCAGAGGAAGACGCCAAGGTCGAAGATGGCGGCGGTGGCAAGTTCAAACTCTTCCAGCGGCCAGAGATGGACATAGGTGAAGCTGGAGGCGAGGAAGGGCGCGCCGAAGAGCCATGAGCCCACGCCGGCAGCGGCAGCGACCAAGGCGCCCAGTGCGATGAGGGCGTGGTGGTCGATGCGCTGGCGTGTTTCGGTCCAGGCAAGGCCAGAGGCCATATATTGCATCACGGTGGCAATGGCGAAGACGAGGCCCGCGATAAAGCCGCCACCCGGCAGGTTGTGCCCGCGCAGGAAGATGAAGACGCCGATCACCATGGCAACCGGCAGGATGAAGCGGGTGGCCATCACCATCAGCAGCGGGTGGCGGTCGCCGGCAAAGCCCTTGCGCGTGGCGGCCATGGCGTGGAGCGCGTCATTGGCGGGGCCGGGTTTCAAGAGCGCCTCAACCAGCGCGTAGATCAGAAGGGCGGCGATGCCCAGCACGATGATTTCGCCGTAGGTATCGTAGCCGCGGAAGTCGACGATGATGGTGTTGACCGCGTTGGTGCCGCCTGCGCCGGGTTTCGACTGTTCCAGATGGAAGGCGGAAATCGGCGGGAAAGCCGCGGCGCGGGTCATCAGCGCATAGGCAAGCGCCGCGATCCCGGTGCCTGCGCCAACGGCGATGACGGCATCGCGGGTGCGGCGGACGGGGCTGCTTTCGCGCGGGGTTTCCTTGGGCAGGAAATTGAGGGCGAGGAGCATGAAGACGACCGTCACCACCTCGACCGTGATCTGGGTCAGGGCGAGGTCAGGGGCGGAGAGCCATGCAAAGCCAAGCGAGATGATCAGGCCGATGATCCCAATGAGGACGAGCGACAGAAGGCGGTTGCGGTGCATGACCGCAACGCCCACAGCGGCGAACATCAGAAGGCCCCAGGCGATGATGGTGACCGGGGTGATGGCCAGCATGTCGCGCGTGCCGGGCAGGTGGGTGCCCGTGTCGAAAGCCCAGAGCGCAGTCGCGCCGATGGCGATGGTGCCGATGGCGATGGCGCGGGTCAGCGAGCCGTTGTGCAGGAATTGCGTCACGCTGCGGGCGGTGGCGGCAAGCGGTTCGATGATGGCATCGAATATGGCCTTCGCTTCGGGGCGCGGGGTGGCATCCCACATGGCGCGGAGACGGGGGAAGATCGACAGCAGGGCATAGCCGCCACCGACGGCCGCGATCGACATCCACAGGGCGGGGGCATAAAGGCCATGCCAGTGCTTGATATGCACCTCTTGCGGGGTGCCGGTGACGGCAGACGAGGCTGCATCGACCAGCCAGGCGGCGGTGGTCATGGGCATCAGGCCGATCAGGACAACAAGCGTGGCGAGCAGCGCCGGCGCTGCCCAGAGGCCGAAGCCGGGGTCATGCGGTGTATGAGGGTAATCATCGCGCTTTGGCCCGAGGAAGGCATGGGCGAGGAAGCGGAAGCTGTAGGCCACGGAAAAGAGTGCGGCGAGGGTCGCCAGCACGGGCAGCAGCCATGCCGGGCCGAGGGCGGTATGCGCGGCCTCTTCCAGCATCAGTTCCTTGGAGAGGAAACCGTTGAAGGGCGGGATGCCCGCCATGGACAGCGCCGCGATGCCCGCGATGGTGAAGGTAACGGGCATCAGGTGGCGCAGGCCGCCAAGACGCTTGAGATCGCGGGTATGGGTTTCGTGATCCACGATCCCCGCCGACATGAAGAGCGCGGCCTTGAAGGTGGCGTGGTTGATAATGTGAAAAACGGCAACCGTGGCGGCCTTGGCCGTGCCCATGCCCAGAAGCATGGTGATGAGGCCCAGATGACTGACCGTTGAGAAGGCCAAAAGCGCCTTAAGGTCATCTTTGAAGAAGGCAATCTTCGCCCCGATCAGCATCGTGATGAGGCCCGCCGAGGTGACGATCCAGAACCATTCCGGCGTTCCGGCCAGCACCGGCCACATGCGTGCCATCAGGAAGATGCCCGCCTTCACCATCGTGGCCGAATGCAGATAGGCCGAGACGGGCGTGGGGGCGGCCATGGCGTGGGGCAGCCAGAAATGGAAGGGGAATTGCGCGGATTTGGTGAAGCAACCCAGAAGGATCAAGATCAGCGCGGGCAGATACCAATCGGACGCCTGAATCGCCTCTTTCTGCGTGAGGATGACCGAAAGGTCATAGCTGCCCGCGATATTGCCGAGGATCAGCATCCCTGCGATCATCGCAAGCCCGCCGCCGCCCGTGACGGCCAGCGCCATGCGTGCGCCTTGGCGGCCTTCGGGAAGGTGCTTCCAATAGCCGATCAGCAGGAAGGACGACAGCGAGGTCAGTTCCCAGAAGATCAACAAAAGCAGGATGTTGTCGGACAGGACGATCCCCACCATCGCGCCTTGGAAGAGCATGAGGTAGGTGTAGAACACCCCCATCGGATCGGATTTCGCGAGGTAGAAGCGGGCGTAAAGGATGATCAGGAGGCCGATGCCAAGGATGAGCCCCGCAAAGAGCAGGCCAAGTCCATCGAGCATGAAGTTCGCATTCAGGCCGAGGGAGGGGAGCCAGTCGATCCGGGTGGTGACAACTTCGCCCCGCAGGACGGCGGGGGCTTGCAGGCCCAAAAGCACCAAGGCAAGCAGGGTCACTGATCCGGTGACGGTGGCGCAGGCGGTGCGGCCAGAACGGATGAGCAGGCCCGGCAAAAGGGCGCCGAGGAAGGGCAGGGCGGCAATCAGCGCAAGGGTCATCGTGAAACGGTCTCTCCCTGTGCGCCGTTCCCTCGACGCAGTCTCCTTATTCGTCCGGGTTCGCCCAAAAGTTAGAGCATCCGTTAGGACGGGCCCACCCCATCTGGGCAGAATGTTCGATCAGATCAAGATGCAGTTGCGGCAAATCGGGCGCATCCGCAGCGAAAGCGTTGCGGATTGGACGCAGGTTTCGACGGGTTGCGACAATCAGCCCTGAAGGGCGGCGGGATCGATCAGGTAGCGCTGGGCAAGCGGGATGGCAGCGGCGCCAAGGGCGCGGGCCTCGGCGCCCACGGTGCCTTCGCGAATCTGGGGCGGCTCAACCCCCGACAGATCGATGCGATTGAGGGCGGCGATGGTGCGGCGGGTGATTTCGGCGCGGATGCGGGCAGGCATCCAGCCGTCGATCATCACCGCCTCAAGCTCTACCAGAGCGGCGGCGGAGAGGGTGGCATAGGCCAGCCCTTCGGCGGCGTGCTGAAGCCAGTTTTCCAAAAGGCCCGGCGAAACGCGCCATTGAAGATGCTGTTCCCACAAGTGATCGCTGCTTTCGCCGGCCTGTTCCATCATCTCGGCCAGACGGGACATGGAGGCCACGTCGAAAAGCCGTTCAAGGCGGCCATCGGGGCCGGGAACGGGCAAGGGGCCCACGCCGCCCGCATTGCCCGTGCGGCCCGTAAACAGCTGGCCGTTCAGGACAAGGCCGCCGCCGATGAAGGTTCCGAAGTAGAAATAGAGGAAATCCTTCGGCTTTTCGCCCGTGCCGAAGACAAGTTCGGCCCCGCAAGCGGCAGTGGCGTCGTTCTGGATATGGACGGGCATCCCCGCGATGGCCGCGATCTCGGTTGCGATGTCATGGTTACGCCATGCGTCCATCTCGGCTTGCGGGGCGCCGATGTAGCGGACCCAGCTCCAGAGCTGAAAAGGCATGGCGATGCCCATGCCGCCGATGCGGTCGCGCTGCGACGGGGGAAGGGCGTCACAGACGGCGGGCAGTGCTTCGCGCACGAAGGCCACGACGCCAGAGGGGGTAGGGTAGCGATAGACGCGGCGGCGCGAGGCGCGGACACGGCCCAAGAAATCCACCAGCATCAGGTCGGCAGAGCGGCGGCCGATCTTGAGGCCGAGGAAGAAGGCCCCTTCGGCATCAAGCGACATCGGGACGGAGGGCTGCCCGATACGGCCCCGGATAGGTTCGCCGCGCAGAAGAAGCCCGTCCTGTTCAAGCGAGCGCATGATGACCGAGACGGTCTGCACGGAAAGGCCGGTCATGCGCGCGAGATCGGATTTCGCCAGCGCCCCCTGCTGACGCAGAATGGACAGGACGAGCCTTTCGTTGTGGGCGCGCATGCCGGATTGGTTCGATCCCCGGAAGCCGGATGCTTCGGGGAACGGACGATCTGGCATCGTCTCGGCCTGCTGTCTCACGTCTCCTCCCGCCCGGGGCTTTGCCCGGATTTCAGGCGAGGATGCGCGGGGAATCGGCAGTCTGTCAATAATAAATCAGAGTGATTTAATTATCTTGACGTGGAGGCGGGAATCAGTTTTCTTGTGGCCTGTCGCAACGGGCCTAGGCCCACACGGCACGCAACATGAGGGGGCGCACCCCCGGATTTTCTTGGGAGGAAAATCGATGAAATTCAAAGCTAAGGCCCTTGCGGGCGCGGCTACGCTTGCCCTTCTGTCGGTGGCACCGGCCATGGCGCAGGACGTGGCGGCCTGCCTGATCACCAAGACCGACACCAACCCCTTCTTCGTGAAAATGAAGGAAGGCGCCGAGGCCAAAGCCGCCGAACTGGGCGTTTCGCTGAAGTCCTATGCGGGTAAGGTTGACGGCGACCACGACAGCCAAGTCGCCGCTATCGAAGCCTGCATCGCAGATGGCGCAAAGGGCATCCTGATCGCGGCGTCCGACACCAAGGCGATCGTCGACTCGGTGAAGAAGGCGCAGGAAGCGGGCATGGTTGTGATCGCGCTCGACACCCCGCTTGATCCGGCGGATGCCGCCGACGCGACCTTCGCGACCGACAACCTGGAAGCTGGCAAGCTGATCGGCGCTTGGGCCGCTGCGACGCTGGGTGCAGAAGCCGCAAATGCGAAGATCGGCTTCCTGAACCTGACCCCGTCGGAACCCACCGTGGACGTTCTGCGGAACCAGGGCTTCATGATGGGCTTTGGGATCGACGTGAAGGACCCCAACGACATCGGCGACGAGGATGATGCGCGCATCGTTGGCCATGACGTGACCAACGGCAACGAAGAAGGTGGCCGCAAGGCGATGGAAAACCTTCTGCAGATCAACCCCGATATCAACGTGATCCACACGATCAACGAACCGGCTGCCGTGGGTGCCTATCAGGCGCTGAAGGCGATTGGCAAAGAGAACGACGTGCTGATCGTGTCGGTTGACGGCGGCTGCCCGGGCGTTGCCTCGGTCAAGGATGGCGTGATCGGCGCGACCTCGCAGCAGTATCCGCTGATGATGGCGGCGCTGGGCGTGGAAGCGATCAAGAAGTGGGCCGACACGGGCGAGAAGCCGCAGCCGACCCCCGGCAAGGCCTTCTTCGACACCGGCGTGGCGCTGATCACCGACAAGCCCGCCGAAGGCGTGCCGTCGATCGACACCGCCAAGGGCACCGAGCTCTGCTGGGGCTGATCTGAAAAGACTTGCGCGGGGGGCCTATCCCCCCGCACCATCCCGCAAGGGAGAAAACGGGGGCGGCTCTCGATCAGGGCCGCCCTTTGTCTAGGTAGCGCCCGGATGACGGGTTGAACGGGGGGACAGATGAGCCAGCCACAAGAATTCGAAAAGGTGCTTGGGCAAAGCGCGACAGGCGTCGCGCAGTTCGAAGAGCGGCGGAGCGGTTTGCGCAAGTTGCAGCATTTCCTGCATTCAAACCCGGCCGCGGTGCCGATGATCGTTCTGGTCGCGCTGGTCATTTTCTTTGGCTTCGCGCGCGGAGAGCGGTTCTTTTCGGCCTATACCCTGACGCTGATCATGCAGCAGGTGGCGGTGGTGGGCATCCTTGCCGCAGGCCAGACGCTGGTCATCCTGACGGCGGGGATCGACCTGTCGATCGGGGTGGTGATGGTCTTTGCCTTCGTCATCATGGGGAATTTCGTGCTGGCCTATGAAATGCCAGCAATGGTGGCCATCCTTGCCGGGTTCCTGATTGCAGGGGGTGGGGGCGCGCTGAACGGGTATCTGGTGTCGCGCCTGAAACTGCCGCCCTTCATCGTGACGCTGGGCACGTGGAACATCATTATGGCGATCTGTCTGATTTATTCAGAAAACGCCACATTACGAGAGGCGGACCTAACGGCGCAGACCCAATGGCTGCACATCTTCGGGATCAGCTTCAAGCTTGGCGGCGCTGTGGTGACGCTGGGCGTGGTGGCGATGCTGACGCTTTATGTGGGTCTTTGGTATATGCTGAACAACACGGCTTTCGGGCGGCATATCTATGCGGTGGGCGATGACCCCGATGCCGCCGATCTGGCCGGAATCCGGACGAACCGCGTGCTGTTGAAGACCTATACGCTGGCAGGCCTGATCGCGGGGCTGGCGGCCTGGGTGTCGATTGGGCGGAACGGGTCAATCTCGCCTTCTACCGTGGTGACGGACTTCAACTTGCAGGCCATCACCGCTGCGGTGATCGGGGGGATTTCGCTCTTTGGTGGGCGCGGGTCGATCCTTGGCGTGCTGTTCGGGACGCTGATCGTGGGCGTGATGAGCATGGGTCTGAACATGCTGGGCGCAGACCCGCAATGGAAAGTGCTTTTGACCGGTATCCTGATCATCGGCGCTGTCGCCATTGACCAGTGGATCCGCAAGGTTTCGGGCTAAGGGAGGACGAGATATGGCTGAACCCATTCTGACGGCACGCGGCCTGACCAAGCGCTATGGGCGCGTCACCGCCTTGGACAATTGCGACTTTGACCTTTATCCCGGCGAGATCCTTGCCGTGATCGGCGATAACGGCGCGGGGAAATCCACGCTGATCAAGGCCTTGTGCGGTGCCGTGGTGCCGGATGAGGGCGAGATCAAGCTTGACGGGAAGGCTGTGCATTTCACCAACCCGATGCAGGCGCGGGAGGCGGGGATCGAAACCGTCTATCAGAACCTTGCGTTGTCGCCCGCGCTTTCGATTGCGGACAACATGTTCATGGGGCGGGAAATTCGCAAACCCGGTGTGCTGGGATCGATGTTCCGCATGCTGGACCGCAAGGCGATGGAAAAGGTGGCGCGCGACAAGCTGAGCGAGCTGGGCCTGATGACGATCCAGAATATCGGGCAGGCGGTGGAAACGCTTTCGGGTGGCCAGCGCCAGGGTGTGGCCGTGGCGCGGGCGGCGGCCTTTGGGTCCAAGGTCGTGATCATGGACGAACCGACCGCCGCACTGGGGGTGAAAGAAAGCCGCCGAGTGTTGGAGCTGATCCAAGATGTGAAGAAGCGCGGACTGCCGATCATCTTGATCAGCCATAACATGCCGCATGTCTTTGAGGTGGCGGATCGCATCCACATTCACCGGCTGGGCAAGCGGCTCTGCGTCATCGATCCGAAGGAATATACGATGTCGGATGCCGTGGCCTTCATGACCGGGGCAAAGATGCCGGAACATGTCATGGCCTGAGGCCTGATGGAAATTCGGGGGGAAGGGGGCCGGTGGCCCCCTTTTTCTTTACGGTTTGTTAGGGTGGGCCGTGATGGGGGGTGATGCCGGCAAGGCGCAGGATGGCCGGGGCGATGCGATGCAGGGGGAGCAATTCCTCCACCGCGCCGTGGTTCAGGGCCTGTTTTGGCATGCCGAAGATGGCACAGCTAGCCTCATCCTGGCCAAGCGTGCGCGCCCCGGCAGCACGCATGTCGCGCAAGCCCCGCGCGCCGTCGTCGCCCATGCCGGTAAGGATAACCCCGATTGCATTTCGTCCGGCCGCCAGGGCGACCGATCGAAAAAGCACGTCGCATGACGGTCTGTGGCGCGAGACATGTGGGGCATCGTCAAGGGCGATGGTGCCGCCATTGGGCGACTTGCGCAGCACAAGATGCCGATTTGCGGGTGCAATCAGGGCAAGGCCAGTTTGGGGAATGTCACCCATCCGGGCCTCGCGCACAGTGATCCGGCAGGCGACATCCAAGCGGCGCGCGAAAGAGGCGGTAAAGCCTTCGGGCAGATGCTGCACGATCAAAATCGGCGGGGCCTCTGGTGGAAGTGCGGAAAGCAGGATGTGCAGCGCCTCTGTGCCACCGGTCGAGGCGCCAATTGCAACGATAGGATTGCGCGCAGGCGGCAGGGCATTTGCGTCTTTCACTGCGGCAGGGTGGGAAGGCGGGTTTGGCATCGCGCGGGCGGCGTTCTTTGGGTGAGGAGGGGGCACTGTGTTCGGGTTTACAGTTACGGGGTGAAAAGCGATGTGGCGGCAGGTTCGGGCGGCGGTGACGGTCGCAGGTCCGACATGAACCGGGCCAACCTTATTGCGTGAAAGCACCCTGTCGCGGCGGGCATCGGGTGTGGCGGAGCTTCTGCGGCGGCAGCAGTTGCCAGCCGGGACAGCGCGGCAAGGCGCTGCTGCACCGGATCAAGGTTTTGAACTGCGATGGACAGATCGGACCGCCCCGGAAGCTGGGGCAGGAGGGCGGGAAGCAGCGCTGCCTCTAGTCTTTGCAGATCGGCCGATAATTCGGCCGCCTCTTGTGCCAGCGCGGCAAGAAGCCGTGGCAAGGGGATAGGATCGGTCATGTCAGCGGCCCGGTGACGGATTCAATACAGCGTCGCAACTGTTCCTTGGTGAAGGGCTTGTTGATCAGGTTGTTCAGGCCGAGGGCGCGCCCGTTGGCGATCATATTGGCGTCGGCCCGGCCGGTGACGATGATGAAACCTAGCCGTTGCAGACCGGGCGTCCGCCGAACCCGCTCCAGCAGGGCAAGACCATCCATATCCGGCATGTGGAAATCAGAGATCACCATATGGACAGGGCTGGCCAGCAACCCGGCCAACGCGGAACTGCCGTTGTTGTAGGTGGTGTAGTGAAACACCTCCATCCAATCGAGGACTTCGGTGATGAGATGGCGGCTGACGGCGGTGTCGTCGACGACCGCGATCCGAAGGTCGGAACGTTTCATATTCGGCCTTTCATTTCGTCTTTCCTGCGGGCGGGGATCACCCGATCTTGCGGTAGGCAGTAATATCTTCACAGCGGAAGGCAGCGGTGGCGGGTCCAGAAAGGCGCTCGGAATGGCCCAGAAGAAGCCAGCCCCCCGGTGCGAGTAGATCGGCAAAGCGTTGCCAAAGCCGTTCCTGCCGTTCGCGCGGGAAATAGATCGCGACGTTGCGGCAGAAGATGACGTCGAAGGGGCCACGCATCGGCCAGTCGCCATTGAGGTTGAGCTGGCGAAAGCCAACCAGTTGGCGCAATTCGCTGCGGATTTGAGTCGATCCGGTCGGCCCGAAAAGGAGACCCCGTTGGACAGGCGACAGGCCTGCCATCTGCTGCGGCCCATAATCGCCCGTGATGGCGCGGTTGAGGACCTGTTCGTCGATATCCGTAGCAAGGATGCGGGCATCCCGGCGGTTTGCATCCGGCACCGCGGCCAGAAGGATGGCTGCGATGGAATAGGCCTCTTCGCCGCTGGAACAGGCCGATGACCAAAGCCGCAAGCGCGCGCCGTTGCGGGGTTGATCAAGGAGGGGGGGAAGAATGCGGTCCTGCAACAAGGTGAAGTGATGCGCTTCGCGAAAGAAGGAGGTCACGTTGGTGGTGATGGCCGAAATCAGGCTGGCGCGTTCGGTCGCGGCATCCGGGCCTTCGACACGGGTGAGGAATTCCTGAAATCCGGCCATACCAAGGCTGCGCAGACGGGTTGCCAGCCGCGCCTGCAGCATTGGCCGCTTGCCTTCGGCCAGCGCGATGCCGGTTTCGCGTTCGACGATCCGCTGAAGGCGCGCGAAGGTCTCGGCGTCTATTTCGTTGTCCGGTCGGCCCGGCGCGACGGTCTGTGGCATCAACCACCTTCGGCCTGTGATGGAAGGAGTGCCTCAAGATCGACGATGCGGATCAATCGGCCGGAATCTACGATCATGCCCGAAAGGGCGACATGCGCCTCTTCACGTGTCAGGTCGGGGACGGGATGCATAGCGTCTGATGAGGCCGAAAAGATGTCGGTGACTGTTTCGACCAGTAGGCCGACCACCCGCTTTCCGACGACAGTGACGATGATCACGTTGCGATCATGTTCGGGGATGCGGGCAAGGCCCAACTTCGCCGCAAGGTCAAAGATCGGAACGATGGCCCCGCGCAAATTGATGACACCCTCGACATAGTGAGGTGCATGCGGCAGCGCGGCGGCACGGGTCCAGCCGCGGATTTCGCGCACGGCAAGGATATCGATGCAGAAATCCTGCCCTTGCGCGCGAAAGGCGATGAATTCGCGCGGTTTTGTTTGCTGCGCGGCATCAGTGGCCGCTGCGTCGGGATGTTGCGCACCTTCGGCAAGTGGCGGCCGAATTTGGGGGGAAGGACGTGCGGTGTCGGGAAGGGATGTCTGCATCTGTCACTCGGCGGCTGCGGAATAGGGGGAAAGTCCGACGCGCGATCCGCGCGCCTGAACCAGCTCTGCGGGGTCGATGATGAGGGCGACCGCCCCATCGCCGAGCACCGTTGCGGCGGCGATACCGGGGATGTGGCCATAATTTTCGTCCAGGCTTTTGATGACGATCTGCCTTTGGTCATCTATCCCGTCGACGATCAAGGCGAGGCGGCTTTTGTCTTCGCGTTCGACAACGATGATGACCTGATCCTCGGGGCGCGTGGTGACTTTTGTCAGACCCAGCGTGGTGGCGACACCGAGGACAGGCAGACATTGCCCGCGCAGATCGACGAGGCGACCGCCATCCCCCAGATGATGCATCGTGGCCCCATCAAGGCTGAGGGTTTCGACGATACTGGATAGGGGCAGGACGAGCGGCTGCCCCCCGGCGCGCACGACCATGCCATCCATCACGGCAAGCGTCAGCGGCAAACTGATCCGCAGGCTTGTGCCTTCACCGGGCGTGGAGGAGATGCCGATCCGCCCCCCAAGGGCAAGAATCGCCGATCGGACGACATCCATCCCAACCCCGCGCCCAGAAAGTGCCGAGACGGATTTGGCGGTCGAGAAACCGGGAAGGAAAAGCAGTGCGTCGATATCCGCCGGTGCAAGATCGGCCGAAGATGAGACAAGGCCGCGATCGATCGCGATCTGCTGGACCCGTGCGCGATCGATGCCCCCGCCATCATCCGAAACGATGATCAAGATGCGCCCGGAACGATGCTGCGCCTCTATCCGGACGGTGCCAGTTTCCGGCTTGCCGACCATGCGGCGGCGTTCCGCGGTTTCGATTCCGTGATCCACCGCATTGCGGACCATATGGGTCAGCGGATCGGCAAGCCGTTCGATAATGGTTCGGTCGACCTCGGTCGTTTCGCCAAGGATTTCCAGACGGGCCTTCTTGCCGGCGGTTGATGCCGCTTCGCGCAGGATGCGGTGCATGCGGTCAAAAAGAGGCTTCACCGGTTGTGCGCGGATGGCCATCGCGCTGTCTTGGATCATGCGGGAAAGCTGGCGCAACTGATCGAGGCTGCGCGCGATCTCATGCGGGTCTGCCGATGGTTTGCGGTTTATCGCGTCGGTCAGCATCGCATTGTGGATAACAAGTTCCCCCGCCACATTGACCAGTCTGTCGACCCGTTCGACATCGACACGCAGTGTGGGTTTCTGGATTTGTGGTCCCGTGTCCCGCGGGGCGTCTATAGGAGGAGGGCGCGGATGGGGGCCGCCTTCAGGGGACGCAGTGCCCTCTTTGATGGGAGCGTTTGTCGGCTGGGGGGCGGGTTGAGGCGGGACTTCGGCGATTTCGATGCGAAGGTCGAGATCGGCGTGAAAGGCGATGAAGTCGAACAGGGCGCGGATATCGGCTTCGGGATGATCGGTCCGAAGGGCGATGGTCCAAGCGAGGTGACTGCTTGCCGGATCAAAGGCCTTGATTGTGGGCAGGCCAGAGGTGTCGAGCGTGACCTTCATATCCCCAAGCAGCGAGAGGTCACGAAGAATAAGCGCGGGGTCGTGCCCGGCGCGAAAGGCGCCTTCATGCGGATCAAAGTGGATGTGAACGATGCGGTGCGACGGTGCAGCATCCATTTGCACGGCCTCGAATGGGGCAAGGGGCACCGGATCAAAGGCGAGTTCTATGCGAACCTGACTTGGACCGGCCTCGCCAAAGGCCTTGAGCCGGTCGAGGGCATGGCGGATCTGTTCCGGATCAAGCAGGCTTCCGCTGCGTTCGCAGGTGACTAGGTCGGCGAGATGATCGGCGGCCTCGGTCAGGGTAGCTATGCAATCGGCCTCGGGCAGACGAAGGCCGGTGCGCAATTCGTCAAGCAGGGATTCGAAGCAATGCGCATAGGCCACCAGATCGTGCAAGGCGAAGGCGGCGGCCCCCCCCTTTATGGAGTGAACGGCACGGAAGACGGCGTTGATCACTTCCCCATCCGTCTGCCCTGTGCCGAGCGCGCGGAGGCCTTCATCGAGGGCGGTGAGAAGTTCCTCTGCCTCTTCAAAGAAGATCGCGCGAAGATCGGTACTGCTGGCCATCATCGCCTCATTCAATGCGGAAGGACACGGCGGATTGTCGCCACCAGTGCTGCGTCGTCGAAGGGTTTCCCAATCCAGCCGGTTGCCCCGATGCGTCGGGCGCGATCCTTCAGGTCTTGGCCGGTTTCTGTGGTGAGGACGAGGATCGGCACCCGTGCGGCCTTTTGGCCGGAGCGAATCGCCTCGATCAGGCCGAAGCCGTCGAGTCGCGGCATGTTCAGATCGGTTACGATCACATCGGGCGGCGCTTCGGCGAGGCGATCAAGCGCCTCGCGCCCGTCGCTGGCCAAAGTGACGCTATAACCGGCCGAACTAAGGGCGGAGCGCAAAAGTTCGCGCATCGTCAAGCTGTCATCCACGGCGAGGATGCGGGTTGCGTTGCGTTCCTTCATTCCACACCTCCGGGCAGAGCGGTCGCCTGAACCGGGATGAGTTGAGTTGCCCCAAGGTTGCCGAGCTGTGCCGCGATGTCGGGCCCAATATTGACAAGGCTTAAGGATCGGCCCTGACTTTCTTGATGCCTTTGCGCCATCAGAAGGGTTTGGAGGCCTGCCGCACCAAGATGATGCAGGTCGACCGCATCGAGCAGAAGGTCACCGTCGGACAACAGGATTTTTGTCCAAAGCGCGGCGGCCGCTTCAACATCGAGACGGGAAGGCAGAGGGATGGTTTGCGTCATGGTGCAGGCCTAAGGAGGGGGCATAAGGACAGGAGTGACGGCCGGTTCAGAAGTCTTCCCAACCGGATTGCGCCATGGCGGCACGGGCAGGGACACGGTCTTCGCGGGGATGAGGAGGATCAGCTGGGCGTAACGGGGTGACCTTTGCGTCTCGCACAGCCAGTTGGGCGGGCTGTTGAGGTACACCGTCTAGCCGGAAGCGTTGCATCAGCGCGGAGAGGTTTTCAGCCGCGCGGTGCAGAGAATGGCTGGCGGCAGTTGATTCTTCGACCATCGCGGCATTTTGCTGTGTCACCTGATCCAGCATCGTGACGCCCGAATTGATTTCGGTGATGCCTGTGGCCTGTTCCCGAGAGGACTGAGCCAGGGACGAGACTCGATCAGCGATATTCGTGACGCCCGCGACAATGGCCTGGAGCGTGCTGCCCGCCTGCCCCACAAGGCCAACACCGTTTTCCACCTGACGGCTGGAAGCCGAGATCAATGTCTTGATTTCGCGCGCGGCTTCGGAAGAGCGCTGGGCAAGAGCACGAACTTCCGATGCGACGACGGCAAATCCACGCCCTGCCTCGCCCGCACGGGCAGCCTCGACGCCGGCATTCAGGGCGAGCAGGTTGGTCTGGAAGGCGATTTCGTCGATCACGCCGATGATCTGGCTGATCTGGCGGGAGGAGGCTTCGATCTGGCCCATGGCTTCGACGGCGTCGGTGACGACGCGCCCCGACTCTTCAGCCTCACGATGGGCGGAGCGGGCCGAATTGTCGGCGCTGGCGGCGCTTTCGGCGGCTGAGCGGACGCTGGCGGTGAGTTCGTCCAGCGCGGCGGCGGTTTCTTCGAGCGTGGCGGCCTGCCCTTCGGTTCGACGTGACAGATCCTCAGCCGCGGCGTTGAGTTCGGCGGCATCGTTGCGGATGCCCGCGGTAACGGAAACAACCTCTGTCAGGGCTGCTGCCAAACGGTCCAGAGCGGTGTTGAAGTTCTGCCGCAAGGGTTCGTATTGCGCAGGAAAGGCCGTGAGGATGCGATGGGTAAGGTCGCCAAGAGCGAGGGCCGTCAACCCGTCGCCAAGATGGCGGGCCATCAGGTTCTGTGCTTCTTGCGCGGCACGACGTTGCAGGTCTTCGGCGCGGGTGGCGAGGACCCGTTCGGTAACATCCGACCCCAGAAGGAGCAGGTGGTCAACCCGGCCTTCGGCATCGGGAACGGCATGGAAAGTGACGTCGAGCCATGACCCACCAGGGGTTCCGGTGATGTGAAAGCGTGCCTTCGCGGTGCCTGTTGCCATGGCTTGCGCAAGGGCGGGGGGAAACGCTGCGCCCTCTTCCCCGATGATCGTGCCGTAATCTTGGCCTGCCAATGCGTCGGGCGTCGTCGCGGCGAAACGTGCGGCGGCGGCATTCGCGCGGAGGATCCGGCCATCGGGGGCCAGTTCGAAAAGCGGATGCTGCCCATGGATCGCCGCGAGTTGTGCCTGCTGCCTATCGGTGAGGTCGGCCTCGGCCAGGGCGATGATGACCCCTGCTTGATCCGGCAGGGCCGAAAGATGCAAATCCAGCCCGGCCCTGCGCGCCATGGCCGGGGCAGAAAGAAGACGATCGTAATCCGGCAGGAAGTAGCGGATATCGGTTCCGATGACGGACAACGCGCCGCCTTTGGCAAGATGACGCTGCAGGGGCGAGCCGGGCTTGGCCAAGAGATCGTGCAGGGCAGCGTTGGCATGAGTGATTTTGCCGGCAGGGTCGGTGACAATCAGCGCTACCGGTGCGGCATCAAAGGCGGGGGCGCAGGCATCGCCGACGTTGGCCTTTTCCATGCGCCCCTTGCGGGCGAAGCAGACCATTCCGGCAGTGGTTGCCGCAACCAGCGCGGCAGCGGCCGTGGCCCCAGCGCCCGGAAGGCCCGCCGCAAGGGGCAGGCCCCCTGCCAGCATCCCTGTTACGGTTCCTGCGGCGACCGAGATCGGTGCCCCATCCTTGATTTGCGTGAACATCCTGCGCACCTCCATTCGCGGGGGCCTGACCTTCGGCCCCGTGCCCGCCCGTTCGTTCCCCAAGCTTGCAACTGATTCGTTAAATCGACGTAAGTTCCGAAGCAGTTCCCGCATGGCGATCCACCTAGAAGAGCAGAACCTCACCCGCCCCGACGGGGGGCGACGGCCTTTCGCGCAGGGCGGTCGGGGGAAGGAGGAATTGCTGTGCCCGCCCGTCATGGGGCCAGAAACGGATGCGCCGAGCACGGTTGCCGCCTGTGGAGCCGCCAATGCAGAGAATGCCTTCACGGTTCAGAAAATCCTGGGCGAAGGCTATGTTGCGGCTGCCGATATCTGGCAGATGCGGTTGCAGATGGGCGCCACCAAAGAGTTTTGCCCGCAGAGTGGCGCGATCCGCCCCTTGGCGCAGGAGGGCGTTGATCAGCAATTCCATCGCATGCAGACCATAGCGCATGGGGATGGCCCCCCCGTCGGGGCCATCCGGCAGAAGGAAGTGGTTCATCCCGCCGATTCCCGCGCGCGGGTCCCAAAGGCAGGCGGCAATACAGGAGCCGAGGACGCTGGTGATCACCGTCCCCGGATCGGAGGAAACCTGTTGTTCCCCTTGAAGCAGGGGAAGCGTTCGTCCCGCCGCCCGGTCGGGCGGCAGCGGCTCGATTGAGCTTGAAGCGGGGGGAGGATGTATCGGCATGGATCGCAGCATAGGCTGCGATGGGTTAACCGACCCTTTCGCCGTTAGATTCGTCCGAGATTTGGCAGGCCATTCGTTACGGGCGACCGGTCGAGACCTGCCAGATGATCCACCGAAATTCGCCCTGGCCCCCGTGCCGCAACGGCAAGAAGGCAGGCGGCCCAGAGTCCGTGGGTTTGCCATGCCTCGGGATAGACGAAGATCTGGATAACGGCGGTCATTCCCAAGAGGCCGAGCGCCGAAAGGCGGGTGGCGATGCCAAGGATCAGGAGAATCGGCAGGACATGTTCGGCCACGGTGGCGGCAACGGCGGCAAATGGGGACGGAATCAGGGGGAGGGCATATTCATGTTCGAACAGGAACCACGTGCTGTCGGCAATCTGCCAGCCCTCTACCTTGGTGCGGCCAGAGGCGAAGAAGATGGCGGCGGGAAAGACCCGTAAGGCAAAGGCGGGGATGTCCCATGTCACACGATCGAGCAGGCCATTGATCTGGCGCAGAAGGCCGGTTGCAGAGGTCATGGGGCATTCCTTTCGATCAGTCCGGTGATGGTGCCGGTATGGGCGAGTTGGGCAAGGAGGGGGCCGGGGTCGGCCCCTTCGGCGGCTTGGGCAGCCATCAGGAGCGTGTCGCCGCGAAGAAGGGCGGCGAGGAAGGCCGCTTCGCCCGATGGCAGGGCGATGACGGGCACCCGGTCTGCCCGGTTGCGCAGGACCATCGCATCTTCAGCGAGATCGGCGCGGATCGGGCGTTCTGGCGCGGATGCGCCGGGTTGATTGGCCTGCCAGATGGTCACGACGGCATGGCGCGAGCGCAGGATTTGCACGGATGGGTGCAGGGTAAGGGCAAAGCGCTGGGGTGCGGTGGCGGCTGCGGTAAGCGCTTCTGCCTGAAGGGGGGATGCGTCGGCGGCGTGATAGGCCAGCCCGCGCATCCATTCGAGACGGGCCACATCGGGCAGATAGGGCAGGTCGCGCAGGGGGCGGAAGCCTTGCAGGAAGGCGGGAAAGGTTTCGCCCCAAAGAAAGAGGCGCGGGTCGCGGGGCGGATGGTCGCGCAAGAACAGCCGCGCCATGGCGGCAAAGAATTCCGGGCCGACAAGGCGTTCGACCACCGGATAGCGGCGAGCGAGGGCCCGCGTCAGGCTGTGGGTCACGTTGTTGCGGTAGACGGCGAAGCGGGTTTCAGCCTCGTCCGCCGCGCGGGCGGTGACGCCGGGGGGAAGGCTGCCGTCGAAAAGGCCGGCGCGGAAGGCGGGCAGGGGATCGGCGGCTTGCATCAGGCGGCACCTTTCAGGTGATCGGCCTGCCGGGCGAGGATTTTGGCGGCACGCGCGGCCTCGTCCATCAGGGTTGCGAAGGGGGGGATGTCATTGTCCCATTCGATAAGGGTAGGCAGGGGGCCTGCATCGGCGATCACCTCGGCATAGAGCGTCCAGACGGGATCGGCGACGGGGCTGCCATGATCGTCGATCAGGAGGGGGCCGGAAGGCAGTTCTTCTTCGGCATGGCCGCCGAGATGGATTTCGCCCACATGCGACAGGGGAAAAGCGGCCAGCCAATCGCGCGGGTCGCGGCGATGGTTTGTGCAGGAGACGAAGACGTTGTTCACGTCAAGCAAGAGGCCGCAGCCCGTGCGGCGGGCGATTTCGGCGAGAAAGGCGGGTTCGTCGATGCTGGACTGTTCAAAGAGAATGTAGGTGGAGGGGTTTTCCAAGAGCATCCGGCAGCCGAGGGCGGCTTGCACTTCGTCGATATGGTCGCAAATGCGGGCAAGCGTTTCGGGCGTGTATGGTAGGGGCAGGAGGTCGTTGAGATAATCGCCGCCATGGCTGGACCATGCGAGATGTTCCGAGAAGGCCGCGGGTTCATAACGGCGGATCAGGTCGCGCAGGCGTTGAAGATGAGCGGCGTCGGGGCGGTCGGTCCCGCCGATAGAAAGGCCGACACCATGCAGCGAAAGCGCATAATCCTGCCGCAGCGCGGCCAGTTGGCGATGGGGCGCACCGCCTGCACCCATGTAGTTTTCGGCATGAACCTCGAAAAAGCCCAAGCTTGGCAGGGTCAGGCAGATGGTATCGAAATGTTCGGCTTTGAAGCCGAGGCCGGGAGAAGCGGGCAGGGTCATGGCGCGGGGCCTTTCGCTGAAAGGGAGGCCGGGGCGCGATGCCCCGGCCTTTGGGCATCACGATTCGATGGGGTCCAGCGAGCCCATGCCATTGGGCGTTTCCATCGTGGTGCAGGTCCCGGCGGGGACGAGTTTCCAGGCATTGCCCTGATAGTCGACGGTCGAGGTGCCTGCACAGGTCGTGCCCGGGCCGGCGGCGCAGTCATTTTGGCCAGCAAGTGCCACGCCATAGCATTTTTCCATCGCGTCTTCGGCGTGCGAGGCGGTGGCGGCGGCCATGGTCAGCGCGGTGGCGAGCGTGGCCGTGAGGGTCAGGGTCTTGTCGATCATGGACATGTGTTTGCTCCTTGTCAGACGCAGTTGGAAGGAAAGGCCTTGATGCGGCCAAGGACCGCTGCGGTCCTCGGTGCGTCCTTTCGCGGCAGGGTCGGGGGGCGTTACTGTCGATCACGCTCTGGTGTTCGAAATTATGGAAAACGCGGGCTTGCGTGAGCGGTTTGAAACATTTCTGCTGTAGCGGACGGTGGGTCTGTAACATCTTGCGCGGCACTGCGTAGGGACAGGGTGGAATGGCGACGCGCGAAGCTGAATGGTCGGCGCTGCTGATTGCGGCGATGGAAGGGGACGGGCGTGCCTATGCCCGGTTCCTTGGGCTTGTGACGCCTGTCCTGAGGGGCATCGTCCGGGCCCGTGGCCGTGTCTTGGGGCCGGAAGCGCAGGAGGATGTGGTGCAGGAGGTGTTGATCGCCATCCACACGAAGCGCCACACATGGGACCGCACGGCCCCCCTGTTGCCGTGGCTTTATGCGGTGACGCGGCACAAGGTGGTGGATGCCTTCCGCCGAAGGGGCGGGGCGGTGCATCTGCCCATCGAGGACTTCTCCGAGGCCTTGGAAGCCGAGGCTGAGGGCGATGTTATGGCGGCGCGCGACAGCGCTGTCTTGATTGGACGGCTGGATGCGCGGTCGGCACAGATCGTTCAGGCGGTCAGCCTGGATGGATTGAGTACAGCCGAGGTTGGCGCGCAGTTGAAGATGAGCGAAGGCGCGGTGCGTGTGGCCTTGCACCGGGCGATCCGCCGGATGGCGGATATTGCGAAGGGACTGGAAAGATGAGGACGGATGATCTGATCGGGCTTCTGGCAGCGGATGCGCAGCCGTCCCCGCCGCTGCGTCCGGCGCGGATCGGCGGTGTCGCGGTTGCGGGCATCCTTGCGGCGGTGGCGTTGTTTCTGACGCTGGCCGGGATGCGGGACGGGCTGGCCACTGTGATGCAGCGACCTGAGGTTCTTGCTAAGACGCTGCTGCCGTTGATCCTTTTTCTTATGGCCTTGCCTTGGGCACTGCGGCAGATGCGGCCCGACGCAAGCACGCCGCCTTGGGGTTATGTCGCGCTGCCGGTGGCGGTTGCGGTTGGGCTTTGGGTCTGGGCCTTTGCGGTTTTGCCGCCACCTTTGCGCTTTGCCGAACAGATGGGGTCGGCCATTGTGGAATGCCTTGGCTTCATCCTGCTTTTGTCGCTGCTGCCGCTTGGGGTTTTGTTGTGGATGATGCGTCAGGGCGCGAGCGAGAACCCGATGCGCGCGGGGGCCTTGGCAGGGCTGGCGATTGGTTGCGGAGTGACGGTGGGCTATTCGTTGTTTTGCACCAAGGACAACCCGATCTTCTATGTCACCTGGTATGGTGTGGCGGTGCTGCTGGTTACGGGGATCGGGGCGCTGGCGGGGCGGCGGATGCTGCGCTGGTAGGCGTCAGAACCACTGACCGGGTTCCATCAGGCCAAGGTCCATCAACTGCTGTGAATGCCACTCGAAAGGGGTTGAATTGTGCCAGCGGAAGCTGGTGATTTCCCATTTCGAGCCGGGATTGGACTTGAGCGCCTTGGCCGTGCGGAACGAGCAGACCGCGGCGGTCAGGTTATTGTGCCACGGACAGGCATAGGTGTTGTATTCCTCGTCCGAGAAGGTGAAGTCGGGGCGAAGGACAAGGTCCTTCTTGGCCTTGAAGATCGAGATGCGGTCGATGTTGCGCCGGGATTTGGGAACATGTTCTTCGAATCGCCAGCGCAGGCCGCCGAAGAAATCCAGTTGCCGTTCCTTGGGGTGCCAGTGGTTGTCGGGGTCGGGGCGGGCAAGGGCGTAATAGCCGGACCGATCCAGATGGGCGGTTTCAAGGCTGACGGCGGAAGGGTGGCGGTCAAGGTCACCGGCGTAGAGATCGACGACATAGGTGAGCATGGCGTCGCGCCGTTCTTCGGCATGAAAGGTAAGAACGTCGCGGACCGTGCGCGCTTCGCAGAAGGGATGAAAGAGGTATTCCGCGTTGAAGCAGTAATACATCCATATGCCGGGAAAGGCCGCGATCAGCGCGTTCACAGCCCCCGGCAGGGCGTTTTCGGAATGGACGTTGTGATCTATGCGGTGAATTTGCGGATCGAGTTCCTTAGCCACCGCGATCTCGGGCGGGGCGAGGAGAAGGACCGGGGCAAAGCCCGCGCGCAGATGGTGGCGGAGGGTGGTATCCACCTCGACCCCGTCTTCGGCCATGATGATGGCCATCGGCCCTTTGGGCGGCGTGGCCGCCGTGCTGGCGATGTAAGCTGACAAAGACCCGTGCTGCATGCACCCTGCCCGAACTGCACCTGTGCGGCCCTTTGTGGCCGTTCGCGGCGCAGAGTCCGGCATGGCCCGCGCCGATGCAAGCCCTTTGGCGGCGCGTCGATTGCGAAATCCGGCGATTTGACTATATGGGGCGCTTGCGGATCACGGGGGGCGAGATGCCGGACACCAAGAAGCTGTTCATCAAGACCTATGGCTGCCAGATGAACGTCTATGACAGCGAGCGTATGGCCGAGACGCTGGGCGCGGAAGGCTATGTCGTGACCGAGGTGGCGGAAGAGGCGGATATGGTGTTGCTGAACACCTGCCACATCCGCGAGAAGGCCTCCGAGAAGCTGTATTCCGACCTTGGCCGTTTGCGGCCGCTGAAACAGGCCAAGCCTGATCTGAAGATTGGCGTGGCAGGTTGTGTGGCGCAGGCGGAGGGAGAGGAAATTCTGCGGCGGATGCCGCTGGTCGATCTGGTGGTGGGTCCGCAAAGCTATCACCGTCTACCGGGGATGATGGGCGAGGTGGCCAAGGGGAAGAAGGCGGTCGATACCGATTTCCCCGCCGAGGACAAGTTCGACCACCTGCCCGAGCGCAAGATGCTGCGTGGGCCTTCGGCCTTTTTGACCGTGCAGGAAGGGTGTGACAAGTTCTGCGCCTTTTGCGTGGTGCCTTACACGCGCGGGGCAGAGGTCAGCCGCCCGGTGGCACGGCTGCTGGGCGAGGCGCGGGCGTTGGTGGAGAAGGGGGTGCGCGAGATCACCCTGCTGGGCCAGAACGTGAATGCCTATCATGGCGAGGGCGAGGGCGGCAGTTGGGGCCTTGCGCGGCTGGTGCGGGAACTGGCGCGGATCGATGGGCTTGAGCGCATCCGCTACACAACGAGCCACCCGAACGACATGGATGACGACCTGATCGCCGCCCATGGCGAGGAGGCAAAGCTGATGCCCTATCTGCATCTTCCGGTGCAATCGGGTAGCGACCGCATCCTGAAAGCGATGAACCGCAAGCACACGCGGGAGCAATATTTCCGGCTGGTGGAACGCATCCGCGCGGCGCGGCCCGACATCCTGCTGAGTTCGGATTTCATCGTGGGTTTCCCGGGCGAGAGCGATGCGGACTTCGCCGATACCATGGACCTGATCCGGCAGGTCGGGTTTGGCGCGGCGTTCAGTTTCAAATATTCGGCGCGGCCCGGCACGCCTGCGGCTGAGAAAGACCCAGTCGCGGCGGATATCGCCGATGCGCGTTTGCAGGAGTTGCAGGCGTTGATCACATCGCAGCAGCGCGCCGCGCAAGAGGCCATGGTTGGGCGCGAGGTGGCGGTTCTTTATGAAAAGGCTGGGCGCTTGCCGGGGCAGATGGTGGGCAAATCGGACCACCTGCACGCGGTGCATGTGGCTGATTCCGAGGGCCGAGTGGGCGATCTGGTGCGCGTGCGGATCACGGCGTCGGCCCCCAATTCTTTGGCTGGCGCGCGCCTGGACGGGTCGATTGTTGCGTGATTGGTGACAATCCGGCCTGCTTTGGCGTGAATCGCGCGGCTAAACCCAGATTTTCGTTCGACAAAGGTCCGAACGCCAAGATTTTGCCTTGATTTGCTTAATGAGGGGCGGCAATCCTGACTGCGAGTATCCGTATGTGGTGAACTGTTAACGAGGAGGGCTTCGGCTTGTTTCGATAATCGCGTCGCGCGCTGGTAAGCGCGCTTTGTGTGGCGCTTGGCCTAGGGGCGCCGACCGGGCTGATGGCCCAATCCCAACCCGAAGTGACCGGACGGATCGACTGGGGTGCATGGGTCGATGATGATGGCTGCATGCATTGGTGGGCCGATGGCGGCACGGAAGGCTATATGGTGCCGCGCCGCGATCCGGCGACGGGGAAGCCGGTTTGTCTGAAGCGCAATCTTTGTCTTGTGGAGAACACGGACACGCTGTTTGCCACCGACAGTGCGCATTTGACGGCGCATGGTCGGGCAAGGTTGCAGTCGTTCTTCCAATCGGCGGGTGCCTTTGGCTATGCTATCTACGGGCATACCGACAGCCGGGCATCGGATGAATACAACATGCGCCTGTCGCAGCGTCGCGCGGCAGCAGTGGCCGAGGTGGCGCAGTCGGTCGGTGCCCCGGTGGAGCGTATGATCGGCTTTGGCGAGCGGCAACCGCGCGCCAGCAATGCAACGGCGGCAGGCATGCAGCAGAACCGCCGGGTGGAAGTCGTCTGCTATACGTGGGGTCGGTGATGGTATGTGTGAACTTGCCCCGTGTGGGGGCCTTTGTTGCGGTCGGGCTGATGCTGTCGGCCTGTGGCATCCAGCCTTATCAGGGGCCGGGCAGCGTGATTGCAACGGGACAGGACCGCGGGCTGCTTGATCGCGGCGCGCTGGTCAATGGTGAAGCGGCCATCGCCTATGACCCCGACGGGTGCCAGAACTGGATCATCGATGACGGTCTGGAAGGCTATTCCAGCCCGCGCTTTGACCCGGTCAGCGGCTTGCCGATCTGCAACAACCGCTATCCGCCGGGCACGGTGCTGGGGCGGTATCAGACCGAGTCGGCGGTGTTGAACGACTGGATCCCGCGCTAAGGCGCAGGGACCGAGAGAATAAGGGACAGGACCGGAAGGGGCGCGTCGCAGGATGCGCCCTTTTCGTTGTGGCTGGCTTTGGCGCGGGGCGTCACGGGATTTGCACAATCCTTGGGCAATCTTTGCCTGCGCCCGTGAATGGTGCTTGCCTTGTGGATCAACGCGGCACATCATCAAGATATTGGCGAAGCCCTTGTAGAAGGAGAGCCCTTTGGGCATCAGCGCGCTGACCCCCCCGACCCGTTCCGAGGACGTTGTGGAAACGCTGCTCGAATTTCCGGACAACCGATTGCTGATCGATCTATGCGGCGAGTTCGACCGCAACCTTGCACAGATCGAACATCAGATCGGGGTGCATATCCTGAGGCGGGGCAACAGGTTGGCCGTGATCGGCGAGAAAGGGGCAAGGGATCAGGCGGCAGGCGTGCTGCGGTCGCTTTATGCGCGGCTGGAATCGGGGCGCGGCGTGGCGGCGGGCGATATCGACGGCGCAATGCGGATGGGGCGACCCATGCCAGACCGCGCGATGGCCGAGGGCGAGCAGATCGAGATGTTCTCGGGCGGCGGCATGGAGTTGCGCACCCGCAAAAAGCCGATCGAACCGCGCACCGAGGCGCAGAAGGCCTATGTGGCGAACCTGTTCCAGAATGAATTGGGTTTCGGCATCGGGCCGGCGGGGACGGGGAAGACCTATCTTGCCGTGGCCGTTGGCGTCACGATGTTCATTTCGGGTGCGGTGGAGAAGATCATCCTGAGTCGTCCTGCGGTAGAGGCGGGCGAACGGCTTGGTTTCCTGCCCGGCGACATGAAGGAGAAGGTCGATCCCTACATGCAGCCGCTTTATGACGCGCTGAACGATTTTCTTCCGCAGAAGCAGGTGCAGAAGCTGATGGAGGAAAAGCGGATCGAGATCGCGCCGCTGGCCTTTATGCGGGGGCGGACGCTATCGAATGCCTTCATCGTGCTGGATGAGGCACAGAACGCGACGACGATGCAGATGAAGATGTTCCTGACGCGACTGGGCGAGGGAAGCCGGATGGTGATCACCGGGGACCGCACGCAGATCGATCTGCCGCGTGGCGTGCCGTCAGGGCTTGCTGATGCGGAGCGCATCCTGAAGGGGGTGAAGGGCGTGACCTTCAACTATTTCACCGCCAAGGATGTGGTCCGTCACCCGCTGGTGGCACGGATCATCGAGGCCTATGAGGCAGACGAATCGCCAAGCGCGTGACGCAAATTGCGCGCGGCCCCCGCAGGCGGGGACCGCGCAAGACATTCCTCTCGCCTTCGCGCGTGCCGCGCTTCGGCTCGGTTGCCGGGGGCCCTGCCCCCGGACCCCCGGAGTATTTGGGCCAAGATGAAGGGGCTTTGCGCTTTTCTTGGGCATCGGTTAGAGCGCGGTCATGAGCGGAATCGTGGATATTGTCATCGAGGATGACCGTTGGGTGGCCTTTGGCCTGACCGCCTTGGCAGAGCGGGCTGTGGCTTCGGCGTTGGCGGGTGTGGGGCTGGGGGCGGCAGGGTTTTCTGTTGTGCTCATGGGCTGTGACGATGCGCGAATCGCGGAATTGAATGCGGATTTCCGGGGCAAGCCGCAGCCGACAAATGTTCTGTCCTGGCCATCAGAAGAGCGGGCGGCGGAAGAGGTGGGTGGCGTGCCGGACCTGCCCGAGGCGGGGGATGAGGACGATCCTTGCGAATTGGGTGACATCGCAATTGCCTTTGAGACTTGTGCGCGCGAGGCGGAGGAACAGGGCAAACCGATGGCCGAGCATGTGACCCATCTGATCATTCATGGTCTGTTGCATTGTCTGGGTTATGACCATGTCGAGGAGGCGGATGCCGCCGTGATGGAAGGGCTTGAAGTGCGGATACTTGCCAGCATGGGCCTTTCTGACCCATATTCGTGAGGCCCTGCGTGACGGGGTGTTTTGGAAGAAGGATCCATGGGCAGTAGCAGCGACGGTTCTCTTGCGGCGCGGGGCGCGCAGGATGATATGGGCGCGGATGAGGCGGAGCCTCCACAGCGCGGATTTTTCGGGCGCATCTTGAGCGCCTTTTCCTCTTCGAACAGCGAGGCTTCCACAGGGTCCGAGCAGGCCCCGGCGACGGGTGGCCCATCGGGTGGCGTTGCGCAGGCGGCGCTGCCGGGGCTGGGTGCTTTGCGCCGCTTGCGGGTCGATGATGTGGCGGTGCCCAAGGTGGAGATCGTGGCGGTGCCTTTGGATATCGGGCGGGACGAGTTGGTGGAGGTGTTCCGCGAGCATGGTTTCAGCCGGGTGCCTGTCTATAAGGGGACGCTGGATCATCCGCAGGGACTCGTGCTGCTGAAGGATCTTGCATTGCAGCATGGCTTTGGCGCGGGAGGGCGGTTTTCGCTGAAGCGGATGCTGCGGCCTGTGCTTTATGCGCCGCCATCGATGCCGATCGGGGTGCTGTTGCAGAAGATGCAGCGCGAGCGGGTGCATATGGCGCTGGTGATCGACGAATATGGCGGGGTGGATGGTCTGGTGACCATCGAAGACCTGATTGAGACGGTGATCGGCGAGATCGAGGATGAGCATGACGAGGAAGAGGGTGCCCTCTGGAAAGAGGAGAAGCCCGGTGTCTTTGTCGCCATGGCGGCCGCGCCTTTGGAAGAGATCGAGACAGCGATCGGTTTGAAGCTGCGGCATGACGAGGATGACGAGGAGATCGACACGCTGGGCGGCATCGTGTTCTTGCGGACGGGTCGGGTGCCCGCGCGGGGCGAGATCGTGCCACATGAGAGCGGGGCCGAGTTCGAGGTGATCGACGCCGATCCGCGCCGGATCAAGCGGCTTCGCATTCGTCTGCCCGAGGCGGTGGCCGCGCGGCCGCCGGCGCCTGCCGAGGAATGACGGGAGAGACGGCCCCTGCCCGGCGCTGGGCGCGGCCCGGTTGGGGCGCGCTGGCCATGGCCTTCGTGACGGGGGCGGTGGTGGCGGTGGGGCAGGCCCCGCTGGGCTGGTGGTGGCTTGCGCTGCCTGCCTTGGCGTTGCTGATCGGCCAAGTGGGGCGGAGCGGGCGCGGGTCTTTTTGGTTGGCGTGGTTTGCCGGAGCGGGGCATTACATGGCCGCGCTGAACTGGATCGTGGAGCCATTTCTGATCGAGCCTGAAGTTTATGGCTGGATGGCGCCCTTCGCGGTGGTTTTCCTGAGTTTTGGATTGGCGCTGTTCTGGGCTGCGGCGGGCTTTTTGGGGGCGCGCGGGCGTTGGCCAGGGATCGGGTTTGCGGTGGCGCTGGGCGCGGCGGAACTGGCGCGGGGCTATGTTCTGACGGGGTTTCCGTGGGCAGCGCTGGGTCATATCTGGGTGGACCATGCGCCGATGCAGGTGGCGGCGCTCATGGGGCCGTCGGGGCTAACACTGCTGACGTTGCTGGTGGCGGGTTCGGTGGCGCTTTGGCGGCCTGTGCCCGTGGCGGTCGGGGCGGCGCTGATGGCGGCGGGCTTTGGCTTTGGGCTGTGGCGGCTGGCGGCGCCGGAGCCTGTGGCGCAAGGGGCGAAGCTGCGGCTGGTGCAGCCCAATGCGGAGCAGGGCCTGAAATGGGAGCCGGAGCAGGCACGCCTCTTCTTTGAGCGGCAGTTGGATTTCACGCTGGCCGGGGTGCGGCCCGATCTGGCGATCTGGCCCGAGACGGCGGTGCCCTATCTGTTGGAAGACTACCCCGAGGTTGCAGTGCGGATCGGTGCCGCGGGGCGAGGGCAGCCGGTTGCGGTGGGCGTTCAGCGGGTGGAGGGCTGGCGGTTCTGGAACAGTCTTGCTGTGATCGGCCCAGAAGGGCGGGTCATGCAGCATTACGACAAGCATCACCTTGTGCCCTTTGGCGAATACATCCCCTTTGGCGATGTCATGTACGACTGGTTCGGGCTGGTCGCTTTTGCCGCGCAAGAGGGGAATGGCTATTCGGCGGGGCCGGGGCCAGCAGTGCTGGACCTTGGTCCGGGTCTGGGCAAGGTGCTGCCCTTGATCTGCTATGAGGCGGTCTTTCCGCAGGACCTGCGCGCGGCACCAGAGCGGGCGAATTGGATTTTGCAGATCACGAATGATGCTTGGTTTGGAGAGTGGACGGGGCCTTATCAGCATCTGGCGCAGGCGCAGCTGAGGGCGGTGGAGCAGGGGCTGCCCTTCGTGCGGGTGGCCAATACCGGCGTATCGGCCCTGATCGATGCGCGGGGGCGGGTGGTCGAAAGCCTGCCCTTAGGTGAGGCGGGTTATCTTGATGTGGTGCTGCCGGGGGCCTTGGCTGCGCCGCCTTACGCGCGTTGGGGAGAGGGGCCGGTTCTTCTGTTGCTGGTGGGACTCGGCGGCGGGCTGGTTCTGGCCGGGCGGCGGAAGGCGGCTTGACGCGCAAGGGGGGGGCGGCTAGGGAGGCGCATCGAACCGTCACAACGGCTTCCTGGCGTGACGGGGGTAACCCTAATGGAGCACTTCCCATGTCCCGACTGAACTATGTTTTTACCTCCGAGTCCGTGTCGGAGGGGCATCCTGACAA
The DNA here is from genome assembly GCF_029953595.1 of Fuscovulum ytuae. NCBI lineage: Bacteria > Pseudomonadati > Pseudomonadota > Alphaproteobacteria > Rhodobacterales > Paracoccaceae > Fuscovulum > Fuscovulum ytuae. The sequence goes on from NZ_CP124535.1 coordinate 3,394,075, forward strand.
GGTGTGCGATCGCATTTCCGATGCGGTTCTGGACGCCTTCCTGTCGGAAGAGCCGAATGCACGAGTAGCTTGTGAAACCTTTGCCACGACCAACACGGTCGTCGTGGGCGGGGAAGTTGGTCTGTCCAGTGAGGCGGCCACCAAGGCGATGCTTGCGCGCGTCGAGGGGATTGTCCGCGATTGCGTCAAGGATATCGGATACGAGCAGGACAAGTTCCACTGGAACACCCTGAAGGTTCATAACCTGCTGCATGAGCAATCAGCCCATATCGCGCAGGGCGTGGATCGTGACGGCGCGGGCGATCAGGGCATCATGTTCGGCTATGCCTGCCGCGAGACGCCGGAACTGATGCCGGCACCGATCCAGTATTCGCATGCGATCCTGCGGCGTCTGGCCGAAGTGCGGAAATCCGGCAAGGAACCGACGCTTGGGCCAGATGCGAAATCGCAGCTGTCGCTGCGCTATGAGGATGGCAAGCCGGTCGAGGTGACGTCCATCGTGCTGTCGACCCAGCATCTGGACGAGGCGCAGACGAGCGATGACATCCGTGCGATCGTGGAACCCTATATCCGTGAGATCCTGCCCAATGGGTGGATCACCGCCAAGACGGAATGGTGGGTGAATCCGACGGGCAAGTTCGTGATCGGCGGACCCGATGGTGATGCGGGCCTGACAGGGCGCAAAATCATCGTGGATACCTATGGCGGGGCCGCCCCGCATGGTGGCGGGGCGTTTTCGGGTAAGGACCCCACCAAGGTGGATCGCTCGGCCGCCTATGCCGCGCGCTATCTGGCGAAGAACGTGGTTGCGGCGGGGCTGGCAGATCGTTGCACGCTGCAGGTGTCCTATGCCATCGGGGTGGCAAAGCCCTTGTCGATCTATGTTGATACGCATGGCACCGGGACCGTGGATGCTGCCGCAATTGAAAAGGCGGTCGAGGAATGCATGGACCTGACGCCGCGTGGCATTCGCGAGAAGCTGGAACTGAACCGTCCGATCTATGCGCGCACCTCGGCCTATGGCCATTTCGGGCGTGAGGCCACGGCGGATGGCGGCTTCAGCTGGGAACGCACCGATCTGGTGGATGCGCTGAAGGCGGCGATCCGCTGACGGGTTGACCCCAAGGCTGTGACAGGGTTAGAGGCCCCGGATCATCTCCGGGGCCTTTTTCCATGTCTGAACCCTTGTCTGACAATCCAGTGACCGAGCGGCGCAATTTCTATGGCCGCGTGCATGGCAAGACATTGCGGGCAAGCCAGAAGGGCTATTTGGCCGAAGATCTTGGGAAGGTTCGGCTTTCTGGCGTGACGGTGGAGGACAACCCGTCGCGGGCGGCGCTGGACGTGGCGGGGCTGTTTGGCGGGCGGCCTTTGTGGCTGGAGGTAGGGTTTGGCGGCGGGGAGCATCTGGTCCATATGGCCGCGCGCTATCCGGAGGTGGGCATCATCGGCTGCGAGCCTTTTGTGAACGGCGTGGCGATGTTGTTGGGCAAGATCCGGGCGGCGGCGGTGGAGAACCTTGCGATCCATCCCGGCGATGTGCGTGACCTTTTCGATGTGCTGCCGGGGGCGTCGGTTGCGAAATGTTTCCTGAATTATCCCGACCCTTGGCCCAAGGCGCGGCATCATCGCCGGCGGTTCGTAACGCCCGGCTATCTGAACGCGCTGGCGCGGGTGATGGCACCGGGGGCCGAATTCCGGGTGGCGACGGATATCCCCGATTACGTGCGCCAGACCTTGGAAGAGGTGCCGAAGGCCGGGTTCGATCTTCTGTCCCAGGCCGGGGAAGGTGGCGCGTGGGAGGATTGGTTTTCCACGAGGTACGAGCAGAAAGCGCTGCGCGAAGGGCGGCATCCCCATTACCTGACGTTTCGTCGGCAGGGTTAAGCCCCCTTCACCGCGGGATCGCCCACCATTCGCCGGGGCCCAAGGCGCGGAAGCGGTCGGGGCCGATCCCCTTGGCCTGAAGGGCGGCGGAAAGCTCACGGGGCGGGGCCTCGCGCCCCTCATTCGTCAGCTGGAAGGTGCCCCAGTGGTGGCCTATCGCGTGGTCTGCGCCGGAAAGGAGGAAGCCCTCCACAGCCTCGGCGGGGTCCTGATGCTGATCCCGCATGAACCAGCGGGGTTCATAGGCGCCCACAGGTAGGATGGCGGCGCGAATCTTTCCGTGCTTCTTGGGCAGGTCGCGATAGGGGCGACCCTGATCGAACCCGGTGTCACCGATATGGAAGATGCGGCCCGCGGGCGTGTCGATCAGGAAGGCCGACCACAGCGCCATGGACCGGTCGCGCGTGCCGCGCGCCGACCAGTGATGGCAGGGTTCGAAATGCACGGTCGCAGGGCCGAGGGGCACGGTATGGCCCCAGTTTCCCGTGGTGATGCGCATGTCTGGCACAGCCTCATGCACGATCGTGTCATTGCCGAGAGGGGTGATGACGAGCGGATCATAGGCCGCTTTCAAGCGCGCCAGCGTGGCCAGATCGAGATGGTCGTAGTGGTTGTGGGTCAGAAGGACCGCGTCGATGCGGGGCAGCGCTTCGAACCGGATGCCGGGGGCGGTGGCGCGGCGGGGGCCTGCAAAGGAAAAGGGGCTGGCGCGATCTGACCAGACGGGATCGGTGAGGATGTTCAGCCCCGCGACCTGAATCAGAAGGGTCGCATGACCGACCATGGTGATGATCAGGTCATCCACGCGGGGGGCGGGAATAGATTGGCGGATGCCCACGCTTTCGGGCCATTTCGCGCGCCCACCCCCGGTTTGCCATTTCAGCAGGTCGGCAAAGCCCTTGGGCGGGCTGCCGCCGGGATTGAAGAAACGGGTGCCGTCGAAATTCGGCCCCGGTGGACCCTGATAGTAACGGTTGCGAGAAGGGGACAGAGCGAAAGCTCCTGTAGCGGCTGCGGCAATGCCGGTGGCGAGAAGGGCGGTTCTGGTCAGAAAGCTGCGGCGGTTCATGCTTGTGATATGAGTCCTGCGGCGGCGTCTTCAACCCTTGGGCGACCCAATCATGGGATGGCTGGACACGATGCTTGGGGCATGGACCGGCCTTCTTGCTTGCGCTATCAGGCGGGCCGGAATGATTGGGAGAGAAGCCATGTCCGGCCACGGCGAAGCGCAACCGATGACCGCCCGCAAATCCGGGCCCCTGAAGGGCGTGGCCGAGGTGCCGGGCGACAAGTCGATCAGCCATCGCGCGCTGATCTTTGGCGCGATGGCGGTGGGTGAGACGCATGTGACGGGCCTTTTGGAAGGGCAAGACGTGCTGGACACGGCGTCTGCGATGCGGGCATTCGGGGCCGAAGTGGCGCGCCATGCCCCCGGCGAATGGACGGTGAATGGCGTCGGCGTGGGTGGGTTCCGCGAGCCTGCGGATGTGATCGATTGCGGGAATTCCGGCACGGGTGTGCGGTTGATCATGGGGACGATGGCCACATCGCCTATCACGGCGACCTTCACCGGGGATGCATCCTTGCGCAAACGGCCGATGGGGCGGGTGACTGATCCCCTGTCGCTGTTCGGGACCCGCGCTTTTGGGCGGCAGGGGGGGCGGTTGCCGATGACAGTGGTGGGCGCGGCGGACCCGGTGCCGGTGCGCTATGCCCTGCCGGTGGCGAGCGCACAGGTGAAATCGGCGGTGCTGCTGGCGGGGTTGAACGCACCGGGGCAGACGGTGGTGATTGAGAAGGAACCGACGCGCGACCATTCGGAGCGGATGCTGATCGGGTTCGGCGCGGAACTTGTGGTGGAAAAGACGGCCGAGGGGAATGTGATCACCCTGACCGGGCGACCGGAGCTGCGGCCGCAGCGTGTGGCCGTGCCGCGCGATCCGTCCAGTGCGGCCTTTCCGACCTGTGCGGCGCTGATCGTGGAAGGGTCTGACATCATGGTGCCGGGTGTGAGCCAGAACCTGACGCGGAACGGGCTGTATCTGACGCTGGTGGAAATGGGCGCGGAGATCGAATTCCAGAACCCGCGCGAGGAAGGGGGCGAGCCTGTCGCCGACCTGCGGGTGAAATTTTCCCCCAACCTCAAGGGCATAGAGGTGCCTGAGGAGCGTGCGCCGTCGATGATCGACGAATACCCGATCCTGTCGGTGGTGGCGGCCTTTGCCGAAGGGACCACGGTGATGCGCGGTGTGAAGGAGTTGCGCGTCAAAGAAAGCGACAGGATTGACGCCATGGCGCGGGGGCTGGAGGCCTGTGGCGTACGGGTGGAAGAAGATGAGGATACGCTGATCGTCCATGGTCTTGGCGCGGGTGGGGTGCCGGGCGGGGCTGTTGCGAAGACCCATCTCGACCACCGGATTGCGATGAGTTTCCTTGTCTGCGGGATGGCGGCGAAGACGGCGATTTCGGTCGATGATGCGTCGCCCATCCTGACGTCTTTCCCGATTTTCGAGGGGTTGATGACGGGTCTGGGTGCCGATCTGGCGCGTGGGTGACGGGCCGGAGAAACGGGAGGCTGTCTGCCCCCCGCGGCCCTGCGGGCCTTCCCCCCGAGAGTATTTTGGCCAAGATGAAGGGGCTTTGGCGGTGATCTTCACGGTGGCAATTGACGGGCCTGCTGCGGCGGGCAAGGGCACGATCGGGCGGGCCGTCGCGGCGCGGTTCGGGTTTCGGCATCTGGATACCGGGCTTTTGTATCGCGCAGTGGGGGCCAAGGGGGGGGACCCCGTGGCTGCGGCTGTCGGCTTGGTGCCGGGTGATCTGGAACAGGACGGGTTGCGGTCGTTGGCGGCGGGGCAGGCGGCATCCAAAGTGGCGGTGATCCCGGAGGTGCGGGCGGCTCTGGTCGCGTTTCAGCGGCGCTTTGCACGAGCCGACGGAGGCGCTGTGCTGGATGGGCGGGACATCGGAACGGTGATCTGCCCGGAGGCGGAGGTGAAGCTGTACGTCACCGCGTCAGCCGAGGTGCGCGCCCATAGGCGGTGGTTGGAAGTGGGCGGAGATCAATCCGTTGTGTTGGCCGAGGTGCGCGAGCGGGATGCGCGTGACATGGGGCGGACGGATGCGCCGCTTAGGGCGGCGGCGGATGCGGTGGTGCTGGATACCAGTGAGATGACAGTGGAGGCGGCGGTGGCGCGGGCCATCGCGGTGGTGGAACAGGCCATGGAGGGGCGGGGATGACAGGGATGCACTTGCCGGAGTTGAAGGGGAAGGCTGTTCTCATCACGGGGGCCTCGACCGGTATCGGGGCGGCGCTGGCGCGGGCCTTTGCGGCGCAGGGCGCGCGGGTGGGCCTGCATTACAACGCATCGGAAGAAGCTGCAAAAGCAGTGGCTTATGAGATCGAGGCCGCGGGTGGCGAGGCGGTTCTGATCCGCGCCGACGTATCGACCGGGGCCGGAGCGCGGGCGGCGGTTGAGGGGGCCTTGGCGGCCTTCGGGCGTCTGGATGGGTTGATCAACAATGCCGGCGGAATGGTGCGGCGGGTGGCTTACGCCGATGTTTCTGAAGCGGATTATGATGAGATCATGGACCTGAACGCGCGGTCCGTCGTGGTGGCGTCACAGGCTGCTGTTGCGCCGTTGAAGGCGGCGGGGGGCGGGTTCATCATCAATACGACGAGTGTGGCGGCACGAAATGGGGCATCGGGCGGGGCGGGGCTTTACGGATCGTCCAAGGCATTTGTCCATAACGTGACGCGCGGGATGGCCAAAGAGTTGATTCCCTTTGGAATTCGCGTGAATGCCGTGGCGCCGGGGGTGATCACCACGCCGTTTCACGAACGCTATTCGACCGAAGCCCAGTTGCAGGCGCAGCTGGCCACGATCCCGGCAGGGCGGCTTGGCACGGCAGAGGATTGCGTGGGGGCCTATCTGTTTCTGGCTTGCGCCTCGCTGTCAGGATACATCCTGGGCCAAGTGATCGAGGTGAATGGCGGGCAGTTGATGCCCTGACGGGTTGGCGTTAAGCTTCTGTCCTGAAAGCAAAAAAGGGCGGAAGGGCCGTCATCGACTGTGCCCTGTTTTGTGCCGGATTTTGTGCAGCAAAGTGTACATACAAATTTCGGCAGGGCGACGACGGGATTCTTGGTTAAGGGTGCGTGGTTGCACAGACGGCCGTCTGTTCGGCTTGGCCTTGCCGATCATGGGCTTTCCGATCCTGTCTGGTGACCGCTGCGGGTGATGGCCCGCCAGAGCCGCCCGTCGATGGTCGCGAGCCCCAGGCCGATCAGGGCCATGCCTGCGAGGTGGCGGGGAAGCAGTATCTCATCAAGGAAGAGCGTTCCGAGGAGGATCGCGCTGACCGGGATCAGGAATGTCACGAGGAGGAGGTTGGTGGCCCCCGCCGTAGCAAGGATGCGGAAATAGATCACATAGGCGAGGGCCGTCGACAGGGCGGCGGCACCCAGCAGCGCGGCGATGGCTTGGACGCTGGGCATTGAAAGGGTCCATGGCCGATCCAGCAAAAGGACGAGGGGCAGCAGGATCAAGCTGGAGGCGATGACCTGTCCGGTGGCCGTGGCCATCGGCGTGATGCCGAGGGCGCGGAACCTGCGGCCGTATATCCCCGCGAAGGCATAGGAGAGGGCGGCGGCGAGGCAGAGCAGCTGGGCCAGAACCGCCGTTCCCAGATCGGTGAGGGCGTCCAGCCCGATCATCACCGCAACCCCAGCAAAGCCGATGAACACGCCGGTGACCTTGGCGGGCGCGGCGCGTTCGTCGCGGGTGAGCAGGTGCGCAAGCAGGACGGTGAAAAGTGGGGTGGAGGCGTTCAGGATCGAGGCTACGCCCGAGGCGATGTGCTGCTGGCCCCAGACGATCAACGAGAAGGGGATCGCGTTGTTCAGAAGGCCCATGGTGAAGAAGGCGGACCAGATGCCGGGGGCTTTGGGGAGCGGGTCATGCCTGAGGCGCAGGAGGGTGAGGAGGATGAGGGCGGCAAGCGCCACCCGTGCCAGCACCACGGTGAAGACAGGGAGTTCGCGCACCGCGATGCCGTTGAAGAAGAAAGACCCGCCCCAGAGGGTGGCGAGGGAGAGGAGGAGTGTCCATTCAAGGGGGGACATCTGGTGCGAGGTCTTGGCATGGGAGGACAGTGGCGGTGGCATGGGTGATCCTTGGCGCAGGAGGTTGACACCGAGGGTGGCATGTGGGGATGGGCGCGCGCGACCCGATCCTTGCGCTTTTGAGGGGGGCGGGTTAACCCCGTCTTAGCGGGGGGGCTGTCTTGGACGCTGGGGCTGATCCGGGGGCGGAGGGGCCCGGGGGGAGAGGGAGGTCCCGGCGCGGGGGCCGGGACGGGAGACGGAAGTCGGGGGGCGGGGGCGTTCTCGTGCCCGTCAGATCAGTGCGATGCGTTCGCGTTGCGCGGGGTCGGGATAGGGGCGGTAGAGGCCGATTTCGACGGTGGCGATCATGGCATGCATCTTTTCGTAAAGCTCCACCGCGTCGGCATCGGCTTCGGCCAGCGCGGTGAAGGCGTCGTCGAGTGCGGCGAGGCCCTTGATTTCAATCTCGAGCACGAAATCGGTGTGGCGGCCGGAAGCGAGGCCGAATTTGCGGCGCATCAGACGCCAGCCGGAAACAAGGTCGTGGCGCGTCAGATGGTCGAGCCAGAGGCCCGTCGCATGAGCGAAAGAGAGGGCGCGGGCCTCTGTCCGCAATTCGATGAGGCAGTGGTAAACGTTCACGGTCATCCTCCCTCTGGGCCGCGAGTCCGGTTCGCGTGGCGCGGCACATGATGCGGAGCTAAAGCCTAGCTTTCTCTTAATACGACCGGAGGCGGTTTTGCGTTAGGATGGGTGGGGGCGGCGAGGTTGAACCCTACCCTAGGGACCATGGCGGGCGATGGGACGCTTCGCGCTTGTTTTCTTGCCCCCGAGCGACTATAGGCCCCCCATCCTGACGGCAGAGTCGCGGCTCCCTGGATTTTCCGGGCATTGCGGGCTTTTCGGGACGGACCAGCGAAAGACCGGCGGAGACAACCGCTTGGCCAGAAAACCATGACAAAGGACGAACTGCATATGTGCGCGAAAAACGCTATGGAAGAATTTGAAGCCCTTCTGAAGGAGAGCTTCGAGATTGACACCCCCGAAGAGGGAACGGTTGTCAAAGGCAAGGTCATCGCCATCGAGGCGGGCCAGGCCATCGTCGATGTGGGCTACAAGATGGAAGGCCGCATCGATCTGAAGGAATTCGCAAATCCCGGCGAACAGCCCAACATCAATGTGGGCGATGAGGTCGAGGTCTATCTGGACCGCGTGGAGAATGCCCGCGGTGAGGCTGTCATCAGCCGTGAGAAGGCCCGCCGCGAAGAAGCCTGGGATCGTCTGGAGAAGGCCTATGCCGCCGAGACCCGCGTCGAAGGCGCGATCTTCGGCCGCGTGAAGGGTGGCTTTACCGTCGATCTGGGCGGTGCCGTTGCCTTCCTGCCCGGTTCGCAGGTTGACGTGCGCCCCGTGCGCGATGCTGGCCCGCTGATGGGTATGAAGCAGCCGTTCCAAATCCTGAAGATGGACCGTCGCCGCGGCAATATCGTCGTGTCGCGTCGTGCTATCCTTGAGGAAAGCCGTGCGGAACAGCGCGCCGAGGTCATCTCGAACCTGACCGAAGGCCAGGTTGTGGATGGCGTGGTCAAGAACATCACCGAATACGGTGCCTTCGTCGATCTGGGCGGCGTGGACGGTCTGCTGCACGTGACCGACATGGCATGGCGCCGTGTGAACCACCCGTCCGAGATCCTGTCGATCGGCGAGACGGTGAAGGTTCAGGTCATCAAGATCAACAAGGACACGCACCGCATCAGCCTTGGCATGAAGCAGCTGCAGGCCGATCCGTGGGATGCCGTGGAACGCGCCTATCCGCTGGGTTCGGTGCATAAGGGCCGCGTGACCAACATCACCGATTACGGTGCATTTGTTGAACTGGAAGCCGGTGTCGAAGGTCTGGTCCATGTCTCGGAAATGAGCTGGACCAAGAAGAACGTGCATCCCGGCAAGATCGTTTCCACCTCGCAGGAAGTGGATGTCATGGTGCTGGAGATCGACAGCGCCAAGCGCCGCGTGTCGCTGGGCCTGAAGCAGACGATGCGCAATCCGTGGGAAGTGTTCGCGGAATCGCACCCGGTTGGGTCGACCATCGAAGGCGAAGTCAAGAACATCACCGAATTCGGTCTGTTCGTCGGCCTCGACAACGATATCGACGGCATGGTGCACCTGTCGGACCTGTCCTGGGATCAGCGCGGCGAGGACGCCATCCAGAACTACCGCAAGGGCGACGTGGTCAAGGCCGCGGTCACCGAGGTGGATGTGGAGAAAGAGCGTATCTCGCTGTCGATCAAGGCACTGGGCGACGATTCGTTCACCGATGCGGTGGATGGCGTGAAGCGTGGGTCGGTGATCACCGTGGCGGTGACGGCGATCGAGGAAGGCGGGATCGAGGTGGAGTATAACGGCGCCAAGTCGTTCATCCGTCGTTCGGACCTGTCGCGTGATCGTGCCGACCAGCGCCCCGAGCGTTTCCAGGTGGGCGACCATGTGGACGTGCGCGTGACCAATATCGACCCGAAGACCCGCCGTCTGGGCCTGTCGATCAAGGCGCGCGAGATCGCCGAAGAGAAGGAAGCCGTGGAACAGTACGGTTCGTCCGATTCGGGCGCGTCGCTGGGGGATATCCTTGGCGCAGCGCTGAAGGGCGGCAACTGATCCGATCCTTCCGGAAGGACGTGAGGAAGGCCCCGCAACCGCGGGGCCTTTTTCGTTTGCGCAACTTTTGGGTGAATTGTGGGGGGGCCTCGGGGCCGCAAGTGAAGGCGGAATGCCGGAAAAGGTTGTCCTTTTCATTGTGCGACGGGTTTTTTTGCCTATAGTCCAAGGCAAACAAGGACGTGGCGACCGATGGCGGCAGGCCTGCGGCGACCACAGGGGGGACATGGATGATCCGATCGGAACTGATCCAGAAGATCGCGGATGAAAACCCGCACCTCACGCAGCGGCATGTGGAGCGGATCGTGAATACCGTCTTTGACGAGATCATCGAGGCGCTGGCCAAGGGTGATAGGGTGGAGTTGAGGGGCTTTGGCGCCTTCTCCGTGAAATCGCGCGATGCCCGGGTCGGGCGCAATCCGCGGACCGGGGAATCGGTCAAGGTCGAGGATAAGAAGGTTCCCTTCTTCAAGACCGGCAAATTGCTGCGGGATCGGCTGAACGGCAAGTCCTGAGCGCGGGCATGGCTTGCGCCGGGGCGCGCAGGGCGCGATAGTCAAGCGGCCTGCACCCGGAGGAGAGCCTGATGCTGCGTTACCTGCGCTATGCCCTGATTGCCGTGCTGATGGTCCTGTTGCTGACCGTCGGTCTGGCCAATCGCACGGTGGTTCCGGTGCGCTTTCTGCCCGAGGATGTGGCGGCGCTGTTCGGCGTGAGCTGGCAGATGGAGATGCCGCTTTTTCTGGTGATCCTGGGCGGCGTGGTGATCGGCGTGGTGATCGGGTTCACCTGGGAATGGCTGCGCGAGCATAAGCACCGCAAGGCGGCGAGCGTGCGGCGCAAGGAAGTGGCGCGGCTGGAGCGGGAACTGGCGGTGATGAAGGATTCCGCCAGCGTGCCGGGGGATGACGTGTTGGCCTTGATCGATCGGCGCAAGGCGGGCTGAGCCATGACGAATGTCCGGGTGAAGATCTGCGGTCTGCGGACCGTGGAGGATGTTGCCGCCGTAGCGGCCGCAGGGGCGGCCTATGCCGGGTTCAATTTCTTTGCCAAATCGCCGCGATACGTGACGGCGGAAGAGGCGCGAGCGCTGGCCCTGACTGCGCCGGAGGGGCTGTGCAAGGTGGCGCTGGTGGTGGATGCCGAGGATGCGCTGCTGGATGCGATCACGGCGGCGGTGCCGTTGGACATGCTGCAACTTCATGGCCATGAAACGCCCGCGCGGGTGGCCGAGGTCAAGGCGCGCTATGGGCTGCCAGTGATGAAGGTGATCGGCGTGGCGGGCGAGGCCGATCTGGCATCGCTGACGGAATATTCGCTGGTGTCGGATCAGATTCTGATCGATGCGAAGCCGCCGAAGGATGCGGTGCTGCCCGGCGGGAATGGGCTGACCTTTGACTGGCGTCTGCTGGTGGGGCGGAAATGGCTGCGGCCTTGGATGCTGGCCGGGGGATTGACCGCAGGCAATGTGGCCGAGGCGATCCGCCTGACGGGGGCGCGGCAGGTGGATGTGGCGTCAGGCGTGGAAAGCGCGCCGGGGGTGAAGGATGCCGCGCGCATCGCGGAATTCGTAAGGGCGGCGGGGTGAAGGCCCCCGGTCGGCTGACGCCGCGGGGGCCTTTGACGCTTACATCGCGGGCAGGACGGTGAGGTCGCGGATCGGCTGATCGCTGCCAGTGATGGGCATGGTGCCCGATACCATCCCGGTGGCGAGGTCGATCTGGTGCAACCCACCGAGTGCGGCGACATAGGCCGTGTTGGTGCCATCGGCGGTGGTGGCGATATCCATCGCGACGGGGCCCTCCAGCATGACACCAAGGCTGCCGATGGTGGCAAGGAGGCCGTCATTCGGCTTGGTCTGTTGCAAAAGCGCGTTCAGGCCCGCGTCGATGTCATACATCGCGGTTTTTTCCGGCTTGCCGAAGCTGTTGGAATAGGCGACCGCGACGACCATGGGCATGGACGCGGCATTGGCATCGGCGGCGTCGAAGTTCAGCGATCCATCCACGGTGACGGCCCCGGTTTCCATATCGACACGGTGATTGGTGGTGCCCGACATGAAGCGCAGCTTGTCGGCGGCGGGGTTCACATCGACGACCACGGCTGCACCTTCCGCGACGGGCAGCATCGTATCCATTTTGGCCTTTTCCGTCGTGGCACCGGTCATCGGGTCGATCTCGACGATCGTTTGGGTATCGGTCACGCCAATGACGGTGCCGGTATTCGGGCGGTAGTCGATGCCGAGAAGGCGGGTGACACCCCGCACCTCGACGTTGCCGGTGATGGCGGCGGTGGCGGTGTCGATCATAACGAGGGTGCGGTCGCCCGTCAGGCCGAGGGCGGTTTCGGCCTGTGCCGCACCGGTCGCGGCGGCGGCGAGCAGAAAGGTGGCAGTAAGGGTTTTCATGGTTTCGCTCCTGTCCATGGATTGCAACGGGCGAAGCTACGAAGGGGGGGGCGGGCAGGGTTTCAGCGGGGCTGTTCACGAAAGCGTCAGGACGGCATTAATGTTAACGCGCGGCGGGATGTTCATTCTCTCTCTTTGAATATCCTCAGCGGGTGAGGCGCGGCGCGAGGAGGGGGGGGCGAAGGCCCCCCTTTCCCCGGCGGGCCAAGGGCGCTACATCGGGGCGCAAGAAAACGGGGAGTGGCGACAATGGCCGAGGACGGGATCAACAGCTTCATGACCGGGCCGGATGAGGCCGGGCGGTTTGGCATCTTTGGCGGGCGGTTCGTGTCCGAGACGCTGATGCCGCTGATCCTGGAGCTGGAAGAGCGGTATAATTTCGCCAAGACGGACCCGACCTTCTGGGCCGAAATGGACGATCTGTGGAAGCATTACGTGGGCCGTCCCTCGCCCCTCTATTTCGCGGAACGGATGACCACGCATCTGGGCGGCGCGAAAATCTATATGAAGCGCGACGAGTTGAACCATACGGGCGCGCATAAGATCAACAATGTGCTGGGGCAGATCATCCTTGCCCGCCGCATGGGCAAGACGCGGATCATCGCAGAAACCGGCGCGGGGCAGCATGGGGTGGCGACGGCCACGGTTTGCGCGAAGTTTGGGTTGAAATGTGTGGTCTATATGGGCGCACATGATGTGGAGCGGCAGGCGCCGAACGTGTTCCGCATGAAGCTTTTGGGGGCGGAGGTGATCCCCGTCACGAGCGGGCGCGGCACGTTGAAGGATGCGATGAACGATGCGCTGCGCGATTGGGTGACCAATGTGCGCGACACTTTCTATTGCATCGGCACGGTGGCTGGGCCGCATCCCTATCCGGCCATGGTGCGCGACTTCCAATCGATCATCGGGAAGGAAGTGCGCTGGCAATTGGCGGAAGCCGAGGGCGAAGGGCGGTTGCCGGATACGGTGATCGCGGCCATTGGCGGCGGGTCGAATGCGATGGGGCTGTTCTATCCTTTCCTTGACGATCCGGAGGTCGGGATTATCGGCGTCGAGGCGGGCGGCAAGGGCGTGGATGACCGGATGCAGCATTGCGCGTCGCTGACGGGCGGGCGTCCGGGGGTTCTGCATGGGAATCGCACCTATCTGCTTCAGGATCTGGATGGGCAGATCCTTGAGGGATTTTCGATCAGCGCGGGGCTGGATTATCCGGGGATCGGGCCCGAACATGCCTGGCTGCATGACACGGGCCGCGCGAAATATGTGAGCATCACGGATGCGGAGGCGCTGGAGGCGTTCCAGCTGTGCTGCAAGCTGGAGGGGATCATCCCGGCGCTGGAGCCTTCGCACGCCTTGGCGCATGTGATGAAAATCGCGCCGGAATTGCCGCGCGACCATATCATCGTGATGAACATGTGCGGGCGGGGGGATAAGGACATCTTTACCGTGGCCAAGCATCTGGGCGTGGATATGAAGGTCTGAGCCTGACATTCGGGTCCGGACGGCCTGATAAAGGATGAAAAACCCCGGTGCTGCGGCGCCGGGGTTTTCTTTTGGGGCTACAAGATGCTGTGGTGATTGTCCTCTTGGCCGCCACATTTCGTCGCGCGGGGCGTAAATTTCCGTAAACTTGCGTTTAGCACGGCGATCATTGACGAATTTTCGCGTCCTAAACCTTGGTTAAATTCACTCTACCAAAGGATAGGCGCATGACGGCACCATCGGGGGTTGCCCTGATTGCTGCATCTGGGCTGGCGGGACTCTGGGGAGATGGCCCCGGTCAGCCCCAAACAAGGAACGTAGGACATGGAAACGAAATCCCGTTTGCTGACGCTGGCCGCTGCTGCGGTGTTGGCCGGAACCACGAGCATGGCACAGGCGCAGGACACTGGCATGTCGCCGGACCCCGCACCGATGACTCCTGCAGCGCCGGCAATCGATTTGAGCTTTCTTGGATCGCTGTTTGGCGGGGATACGAAGCCGTCGCGCGACGATGTGGAGGCGGCGCTGCTGGCGAATGACCTGACGCTGACTCGGCTTTATGTCGGAAACAACGGCAATGTGCGCCTGCGGGCAGTGACCGAAGATGGCCAGCGCATCCGGGTGCGGATCGAAGGGGATCAGGTGCGCTATCGCATCCGCCCGGCATCGGATTCGTCGGATACCTCTGATTCGAATGGCGACACGTCGGATAGCAATGGCGGCTCGACCGGAAGCTCGGACGCGAATGGCAATACTTCGGGTGGCGGCAATGGTGGTCGTTCCGGCAACGGTGGCGGCAGCAACGACTGATCGTCGCTGCGTTGAGGACAATTCAAAGCGTCCCGGCCTTGCCGGGGCGCTGTTTGTGTAAGATAACTTAATCACCGCTTGACGCGGTTTTGCCCTAGAGGGGGTAAAGATGATGGGACGGAAAAAGTTTGTTGGGGCGCTCGTTGTTGGCGCTATGAGCGCTGCGCCTGCGATGGCGGATGTGTATTCGGAGCGGATTGTCCAGCAACTGGAAGCGCAGGGCTTCAGAAGCATCTCGACCGAGCGGACTTGGCTGGGGCGGACGCGGATCACAGCCGAAGGCCGTGATGGGCAGCGCGAGATCATTGTGAACCCCAATACTGGCGAAATCTTGCGCGATTTGCTGTTGACCGGAAATGGCGGTGGCAGCGGCAGGAGTGGCCTTGTTAATGTTTCACAAGATGACGATGACGATGACGACGACAATGGCGGCAAGAGCAGCAGCAACGGCGACAAGTCTAATGATCGCAGCGGGTCGGGGCGTGACCGCAATGGTGGCGATTCCGGTGGCAGCAACGGCGGCGATTCTGACTGAGCCTAGGGAAGGGCAGGGGATGTCGTGACGAGCAGATGGGTCATTCTGGCGGTTCTGCTCGTTCAGTTTCTCTGCACGATCTTTTTCGTATCTGACATTCTGTCGTCAATTTTTGGCATCTATACGCGCCCTCTGCCGTGGGAAGTGCGCGAGTTGATGGAGATCGGGTCGGCGATCGGGCTTATCCTTGGGCTTGTCGTGGGCACGCTGATGCTGCGGCGCACGATCAAGGAACGCAACGAGGCGCAGGAGAAGCTGCGCCGTGCCTCGGGTGCCTTCATGGATTTGTTGGAAGAGCGGTTCGTGGAATGGGCGCTGACCCCGGCAGAGCGGGATGTGGCGCTGTTTGCCATCAAGGGCATGACGACGTCTGAAATTGCCACGCTTCGCGCCACGTCGGAAGGCACGGTAAAGGCGCAGACGAATGCCATCTACCGCAAGGCGGGGGTGAGCGGGCGGCCACAACTTCTTTCGCTGTTCATCGACGATCTGATGCGGGACGATGTGACCGATCAGATCCGGCCGAAATCGGCGGCCTGAAGCGGGTCAGTCGGTTGGGCCTTCGGCGGGAAGGTCAACGGCGTAAAGCTTCAGGATCGAGAGCGGGACGATATCCAGCGTACGGATATGGGTTGCGGCTAGGCGCACTTGCGGGGCCGCGCCTTCGTCATGGGCCTGATGGAAGCGGGCGGCGCAGAGGCACCATTGATCCCCCGGTTTCAGCCCCGGAAAGGCGTATTCGGGGCGCGGGGTGGACAGGTCATTGCCGAGGTATTTCGACAGGGCAAGGAATTCTTCGGTCATCAGGGCGCATACGGTGTGGCGGCCTGTATCCATCGGCCCGGTATCACAGCAGCCATTTCGAAAAAAACCGGTCAGGGGCGCGTGGGAGCAATCTTCCAGCGGCTGGCCAAGGACGTTGAGCGAGGCTTCCTTCATCGGGCTTCCCTTTCCTTTGATGGGGAAGGTATCCCATGGGCGGCGGCTGTCCAGAGAATGACTGCAATGCTTGGGTTGGGTGCATTGCGCAGGCTGGACCATGGCAGGCGGGGCGACTATAACGCGCGCCATGAGAAGCCTTTTTGCGATAGGCGGGCGAATTATCGGCCCGGCGCGCTGATCCAGCCGCCGGGACTGCCTGCTGTTGCCGTTGCGGCGCCGGATGCGCCGCCTATCCCAAGCCTATCCCAGAGGACCGCCGCTGATGTGCGCCGAGACCACCGCCACGCCCGATTACCGTTCCACCGTCTTCCTGCCGGAAACCGAGTTCCCCATGCGCGCGGGCCTGCCGCAGCGCGAGCCCGAATGGCTGGCGCGGTGGGAGCGGATCGGAGTCTATGACCGCCTGCGCGAGAAGGAAGGGCGGGAGCCTTTCACCCTGCATGACGGCCCTCCTTACGCGAACGGGCATCTGCATATCGGGCATGCGCTGAACAAGGTGCTGAAGGATTTTATCGTCCGGTCGCAGCAGATGCTGGGCCGGGATGCGCGGTATGTGCCGGGCTGGGACTGCCACGGGTTGCCGATCGAATGGAAGATCGAGGAGCAGTATCGCGCCAAGGGGCTGAACAAGGATGACGTGGATGTGGTGGCCTTTCGGCAGGAATGCCGGAAGTTTGCCGAAGGCTGGATCGATGTGCAGCGCGAGGAATTCAAACGGCTGGGCGTGACGGGGAATTGGGCGGACCCGTATCTGACGATGGATTACCACGCCGAGGCGGTGATCGCGGATGAGTTCATGACCTTCCTGATGAACGGCACGCTTTATCAGGGGTCGAAGCCCGTGATGTGGTCGCCCGTGGAGAAAACCGCGCTGGCCGAAGCGGAGGTGGAGTATCACGACCATACCAGCCATCAGGTCTGGGTGAAGTTCCGGGTGCATACGGGCGATGCGCTTTTTACCAAGACGCCGACAGATGTGGTGATCTGGACCACCACGCCTTGGACCATCCCGCAGAACCGGGCGATCTGTTTCGGGCCGGAGATCAGCTATGGTCTTTACGAGATCATCGGGCGGCCTGCCGAGAGCAACGCCACCATCGGGCATCGCGTGCTGCTGGCCGACAAGCTGGCCGAGGCGGCTTTTGGGCAGGCCAAGCTGGGCGGGGCCGAATATGTGCGTCGGCTGTGCGATGTGTCGGCGGATGACCTTGGGGCGCTGGTCTGCGCGCATCCCTTCCGGGGGATCGAGGGTGGCGCGGGCGAGTGGGATTATGACGTGCCGCTGCTGCCGGGCGATCATGTGACGGATGATGCGGGCACGGGGTTTGTGCATACCGCACCGAGCCACGGGGATGACGACTATCAGATCGGGCTGAAATTCGGTCTGGCCATGACGTACAACGTGGAGCCGGACGGGTCCTATCGGGCCAATCTGCCGTTGTTCGGCGGGCAGCACATCATCCTTCCCGATGGGAAGGAGGGGCCTGCCAATGTGTCGATCATCAAGGCTTTGGCGGGGACGGGGACGCTGTTTGCCAAGGCGAAGCTGCGGCATTCCTATCCGCATTCGTGGCGGTCGAAGGCCCCGGTCATCTATCGCAACACGCCGCAGTGGTTTGTGTCAATCGACCGGGCGCTGGCGGATGGGATGGGCCAATATGGCGACACGATCCGCGAACGCGCGCTGACATCCATCGACAAGCTGGTGGAGTGGACGCCTGCGACCGGGCGCAATCGCCTGTATTCGATGATCGAGGCGCGGCCGGATTGGGTGTTGAGCCGTCAGCGCGCATGGGGCGTGCCGCTAACCTGTTTCGTGAAGAAGGGGGCACAGCCGACGGACCCGGATTTCCTACTGAAGAACCCGGAGGTGAATGCCCGCATCAAGGCAGCGTTTGAGGCCGAGGGCGCGGATGTCTGGTATGTGCCTGGGTTCAAGGACAAGGTTCTGGGCGGGATCGTGGACCCTGCAGCCTATGACCAAGTCTTTGACGTGCTGGATGTGTGGTTTGATTCCGGGTCGACACACGCCTTCGTGCTGCGTGACCGAAAGGACGGGACGGCGGACGGGATTGCCGACCTGTATCTGGAAGGCACCGACCAGCATCGCGGGTGGTTCCATTCGTCCATGCTGCAAGCCTGCGGCACCAAGGGGCGCGCGCCCTATCGGGGCGTGCTGACGCATGGCTTCACGCTGGACGAGAAGGGCATGAAAATGTCCAAGTCGCTGGGCAACACGGTCGCGCCGCAGGAGGTGATCGGGGAATACGGTGCCGATATTCTGCGCCTGTGGGTGGCGCAGTCGGATTACACGGTGGACCTGCGGATCGGGAAAGAGATCCTGAAGGGCGTGGCGGACAGCTATCGCCGTCTGCGCAACACGATGCGCTTCATGCTGGGGAACCTTGCCGGGTTCGACGAGGCCGAACGGGTAGCCATCGAAGAGATGCCAGAGCTGGAGCGGTGGGTGCTGCACCGTCTGGCGGAACTGGATGCCGAGGTGCGCGAGGGCTATGCCAAGTACGACTTCCAAGGTGTGTTCCAGAAGCTGTTTGCCTTCTGCACGACGGACCTATCGTCGATCTATTTCGACATTCGGAAGGACGCGCTTTACTGCGATGCGCCTCAGTCCTTGCGGCGTCGGGCGGCGCGGACGGTGCTGGACCTGATCTTCCATCGGCTGGTGACATGGCTGGCGCCGATCCTTGTCTTCACGATGGAGGATGTGTGGCTGTCGCGCTTCCCCGGTGAGGGGGAGTCGGTCCATCTGCGGGATATCCCCGAGACGCCTGCGGCATGGCTGAATCATCCGCTGGCGGTGAAATGGGACCGTATCCGTGCGGTGCGCCGTGTGGTGACGGGGGCCTTGGAGGTGCAGCGGGTGGCGAAGGTCATCGGTGCCTCGCTGGAAGCGGCACCTGTGGTGCATGTGGATGGGCCGACGGCAGCGCTGCTGGAGGGCGTGCCCTTTGCGGATGTCTGCATCACATCGGGGATTTCCGTGGTGACGGAGGCGGCACCGGAGGGGGCCTTCACGCTGGCCGAGGTGCCGGGTGTGGCGGTTGTTTTCCGTGGGGCGGATGGGGCGAAATGCGAACGCTGCTGGCAGGTCTTGCCGGATGTGGGGACGCATAAGCATCCGGGGACCTGCGCACGGTGCAATGACGCCCTCGGATGAGGTGATCGCGGCCCTGATGCTGGACCTTGCCCTGCGGCGGGGGCGGGGGAAGACCTTCTGCCCGTCGGACGTGGCGCGGGGGCTGGCCGCCGATTGGCGGCCCCTGATGGGGCGGGTGCGGATGGTTGCGGCATCGCATGCGGATATTGAGGCGGTGCAGAAGGGCGAACCGGTTGATCCGCTGACGGCGCGGGGGCCGATCCGGTTGCGACTGCGGTAGATGGGCCGGACGGCCCATCCTACGGCTTAAGCCGATAGGGGTAGGGTGGGGTTTCCCCCCACGGCCCTACCTTTCGGCCTTGCCGAAGCGCGTGGCGAGGTCTAGCCCTTTCGTAACGGTTCCATGACGGGTGCATCTTGACCCTTGGTGTCTTTCTGGCGGTGCTGGCCGCCGCCTTTCTGCATGCGCTGTGGAATGCGCTGATCAAGCTTGGCACGTCGAAGGCGGGGGGGATGGTGATCCTGTCCATCGCGGAGGTGCCGATTGGCCTGTCGGTTGCGCTGTTCCGGCCCTTTCCCGAGGCGGAGGTCTGGTGGTGGCTGATCGCGTCAGGCTGCACACATTTTTGCTATAAGTCCTTCCTCGTCTTTGCCTATGAGCGGGGGGATCTGTCGCGGGTTTATCCCATCGCGCGGGGGGCGGCGCCGATGGTGGTGGCGGTGGTGGGGGCGCTGACGCTGCCCGATGCGATATCCATGCAGGAATATCTGGGGGTGGTGGTGCTTGGCCTTGGCATCCTCTTGATGGCGCGGGGGGTGTTCACGCGGGGTGAGGATCGGCGGCTTTTGCCTTTCGCGCTGGGTTCAGCTTGCGCGACAGCGACCTATACGCTGATTGACGGGCTGGGGGCGCGGGTGTCGGGGGATGCGGTGGCCTATGTGGCCTGGGTCTTTGTGGTGGATGGCACGATCTTCACCACGGGCATGCTTTTGTGGAAGGGGTTGGACGTGATCCCGCGGCAGCGGAAGGCGTGGGGCGTGGCGACGGTGGCTTCGGCTGCGTCCTATGGGGCCTATGCGGTGTCGGTCTGGGCGATGACGGTGGCGCCTTTGGCGGTCGTGGCGGCGCTGCGCGAGACGTCGATCCTGTTTGCGGTGCTGATCGGCTGGCTGGCTTTTGGCGAGAAGATGGGGGTCGACAAGGCTGTGGCGGCGGTGGTGATCGTCGCGGGCGTGGTGATGACGCGGTTATGACGGGTGCTGCGGGGGGCGTGCACTGCACGCGCCGCCAGCATCAGGCCACGCGGTCGATGTTCCGATCGGGGATGAGTTGCTGCGCGATCCCGGCGAAAGTCAGGTAGAGCGAGGTTACCACCAGCCCCCAATGCGCCCAGCTTTGGGGGTAGAAATCCACCCATGCCGCCCAGCCTGCAAAGAAGACCCAAGCGAGCGCCATGGGCAGGGTCACCATGCGCCAGCGCGCGGTGCGCACGGGGTGAACGAATTTCAGGTTGGTGAACATGCCCACGGTCAGGGCGATGACGATCAGCAGGATGATCCACCATGCCGGATGCAGGGCGAAGAGGACCAGCACCACCATGTTCCAACAGGCGGGAAAGCCTGCAAAGGATTTGTCCTTTGTCTTCATCCGGGTGTCGGCGAAATAGACCACGGAGCCATAGACGATGGCGATGATGGCGAACCACCCTGTCCAGCCTGGCAGCAGCCCCGATTTGAACAGGGCATAGGCGGGAATGAAGACATAGGTCAGGTAATCCACGATCAGGTCCATCAGGACGCCGTCATAGGTGGGCCAGTTCTTCGTCACGTCATAGCGGCGCGCGAGGGGGCCGTCGATGCCATCGACCAGAAGGGCGACGACGAGCCAGAGGAACATCAAGCTCCACTGTTCCTCGACGGCGGCGAGCATGGCGAACATCGAAAGCACCGCGCCGGTCGCGGTGAGGAGGTGGACGCCGAGGGCCTTGAAACGCATATCCATCCCCCGGTTTGTACCGAAACCGCCCCCGGTTGCAATTCCTGTCAGGCCCGGGGATGCGCCTTTTCGTAGACTTCCATCAATCGTGATGCATCCACAGCCGTGTAGGCTTGTGTCGTGGAGAGCGAGGCATGGCCCAGAAGTTCCTGAATGGCGCGCAGGTCGCCGCCGGCGGAGAGAAGGTGGGTGGCAAAGCTGTGGCGGAGCGCGTGGGGGGTGGCGGTGGCGGGCAGGCCAAGCTGCATCCGCGCCTTTTCCATCACCAGCGCGATGAGGCGGGGATTGAGCGGGCCGCCGCGCGCGCCGCGGAAAAGGGGCTCGGTTGCCGTCAGGTCAAAGGGGCAGAGGCGGGCATAGCGGGCGACAGCGTCGCGGGCGGCGGGCAGGACGGGAACGAGGCGGGTCTTGCCGCCCTTGCCGGTGATGCGCAGGACATCGGGCAGGGGGTGGGAGGCACCGGTGAGGGAAAGCGCCTCGGAGATCCGCAGGCCGCATCCGTAGAGGAGGGTGACCACGGCGCTGTCGCGGGCGGCGATCCAGTCTTCTGAATGCTGGTCGCCCACCGCATCGAGCATGGCCTGTGCGCCGTCTTCGGAAAGGGGGCGTGGCAGTTTGCGTCGGTATTTCGGGCCACGGGCAGAGAGGGTGGTGGTGGCATCCTGCCCGTCGCGGTCGGCCAGCCATGCGGTGAAGTTCTTCACGGCAGACAGGGCGCGGGCGAGGGAGCGGGCCGAAAGACCGCGCGCGCGTTCATGTGCCATCCAGGCGCGCAGGTCGGTGAGGGGGAGGGTGGTGAGGTGGGCAGTGCCTTCTGCCCCGCCGCGATGGCGGGCGAGGAAGGCAAGGAAGCCTGACACATCACGGCCATAGGCGGTGAGGGTGTTTCCCGCCGCGCCGTCCAGCGCGCGCAGATGGGTCAGCCAGCGCGCAAGCGCGTCGCGCGCCTGTGGCGAAATCATGCCGTCGGGGAGGTCCGTCATTGCAGCCAGCGGCGCATGGTCCGTTCGAAAACCCCGGCGAAAAAGGCCAGAAGGTCGGTGCCATGCGTCGGTTTGAACTGATGCGGGTCTTCTGCGCCGAGGACGAGCATGCCGGGCAGGCGGCCGGTGCCGAAGTCGAGGCGCATCAGCGCCTCGGACCGGATCCAGCCGGAGCGTTCGCCATAAAGCGCGTCATTGTCGGGTTGCACCTGCCGCAGGACGACGGGGCGCATCGGCACGTTGCGTCCGCCTGCGAGGTAATCGGTGACGAAGCCCGGCTCGGCCACATAAAGCACATCGCCCAGCTTGCGCAGGAGGGCAGGGCTGTCTTCGGGTTGCACGCTTTCCAGAACGAGGCGGACGCAATCGACGCGCAGGGTGGCAGCGACATCCCCGGCCAGCGATTTCAGGAAATCCTCGAAGCTGAGAGGGTCGAGCATCTGGAGGATGGCGCGGTGAATCTGGTTGGTGCCCGCGAGGTTTTCATAGGCGGCAGCGATGACGGAACGGTGGGTGTCTTCCAGCCGTTCCAGCCGCGCCTCTAGTCGTTCCATCGCGATGCCGCGCAGATCGACGATATTCGACCCCATCGCGCGTTCATTTGCGGCGATGAGGGCGTTCATCACATCGCGGTCTTCAAGCAGAAGCTCCGGCTCCGCCAGAAGCCGGTCGCGCAGGTCTGGTTCGATCATTTGGTTCTACTGCCCGGTGTCGTTCTTGGTGATTTGCCGGGCAGTATAGCAGGCCGTCAAATGATTTTCTGCCCCGTTTTTGCCCAGTCCTTCATGAACTGGTCGAGCCCCTTGTCGGTAAGGACATGCGAGGCCATGCCCTTGATGACGGCGGGAGGCGCGGTCATCACGTCGGCGCCGATCAGGGCGCATTGGGTGACGTGGTTCGCGGTGCGGATGGAGGCGGCGAGGATCTGGGTCTCAAACCCGTAATTGTCATAGATTGTGCGGATGTCGCCGATCAGTTCCAGGCCGTCGAGGTTGATGTCATCGAGCCGCCCGATGAAGGGTGAGATGAAGGTCGCGCCCGCCTTGGCGGCAAGCAGCGCCTGATTGGCCGAGAAGCAGAGGGTGACGTTGACCATTTTGCCTTCGGAGGACAGGACCTTGCAGGTTTTCAGCCCGTCCCAAGTCAGCGGCACCTTGACGGCGATGTTCGGCGCGATCTCGGCCAGTTTACGGCCTTCTGCGATCATGTCATCGGCCTTGAGCGCCACCACTTCGGCCGAGACGGGACCTGAGACGATGGAGCAAATCTCGCGCGTTACTTCGATGATATCGCGGCCGGATTTCAGGATCAGCGAGGGGTTGGTGGTGACGCCATCGACCATGCCCAGATCGTTGAGTTCGGCGATGGCTTCGACATCGGCGGTATCCACAAAGAATTTCATCGGCGCGGTCCTTATGGGTTGCGAGGTTTTGGGGGCGGGTTTACCCCAAGAGGCCGCCGGGCGGAAGGGCCGGGCGTAGGTTGCTGCTATAAAAATGTATGGGGAATCTAACATTTGTATGATCGGACCTATCAGGCGGGTGATCTGGTCGGGGTTCTGACGACCGAGCCGCTTGGGCGCGTGCTGGATTATCGCGCGCCTGAGGGTGGCTGCGGGGATGGGGATTTCGTCGAGGTGCCGCTTGGGCCGCGCCGGGTGTTGGGTGTGGTTTGGGGCCGGGGACGGGGAGATTGGGACCCGGCGAAGGTGCGGGCGGTGGGGCGCGTTTTGGATGCGCCGCCGATGCGGGCGGAGTTGCGGGCTTTTCTGGGACGGGCGGCGGATTACACGCTGACGCCTTTGCCGCAGATGCTGCGCCTTGCGACGCGGGCACCGGGGTTGATGGAGGGGGCGGCGCTGCGGCGGGTTTACCGTCTGGGCGGCACGGTGCCCAATCAATTGACCGATGCGCGGCATCGCGTGGTGGAGGCGCTGCGGGCCTTTGGCGGTGCGCCGATGACACTGGGCGAGTTGGCGGAAGAAGCGGGTTGCGGAACCTCGGTCGTGAAGGGGTTGGTGAAGCTGGGGGTGGTGATCGAGGAAGAGGCCCCGCGCGATTTGCCCTTTCCGTTGTTGGACCCCAAAGGCGGGCCGGAATTGCAGGGGGATCAGGTCGCAGCGGCGGATGCCCTGATCGCGGCGGTGGCGGCGGGGGAGTATGCGACCACGCTGTTGAAGGGGGTGACCGGGTCGGGGAAGACCGAGGTCTATTTGGAGGCGGTGGCGGAATGTCTGCGCGCGGGGCGGCAGGCGCTGGTTCTGCTGCCTGAGATCGCGCTGACGGCAGAATTCCTGAAGCGGGTGGAGGCGCGGTTTGGCGCGCGGCCTGCGGAATGGCATTCAGGCGTGACGATGACCGAGCGGCGGCGGGTCTGGAAGATGGTGGCGACGGGGGGCGCGTCGGTGGTGGTGGGGGCGCGGTCCGCGCTGTTCCTGCCCTATCAGCGGCTGGGGCTGATCGTGGTCGATGAGGAGCATGATACCTCCTACAAGCAAGAGGAGGGGGTCCTTTACAACGCGCGAGATATGGCGGTGCTGCGGGCGTCCATTGTGGGCTGCCCGGTTATACTGGCCTCGGCCACGCCATCCTTGGAGACTTGGGCCAATGTGGAGGCGGGGAAATACGGGCGGCTGGATCTGTCGGCGCGGTTCGGGGCGGCCGAGATGCCGGACATGCGAGCCATCGACATGCGGGCCGAGAAGCTTCCTTCGGATCGGTGGCTGAGCGGGAAGCTCGCCGCCGAGGTCGCGGCGCGGGTGGCGGCGGGGGAGCAGGCGATGCTGTTCCTGAACCGGCGGGGCTATGCGCCGGTGACGCTGTGCCGGGCTTGCGGGCATCAGGTGGGCTGCGACCAATGCGACGCGCGGATGGTGGAGCATCGGTTCCAGAAGCGGCTGGTCTGCCATCAATGCGGGGCGACAAAGCCGGTGCCGGTGGTCTGCCCGGCGTGCGGGGTGGAGGGGCGGATGGCCGCCGTTGGGCCGGGGGTGGAGCGGCTGGCCGAAGAGGTGGCGGCACGGTTCCCGGAGGCGCGGGTGGCGGTGCTGTCATCGGATCTGTTCGGATCGGCGCGGGCCTTGAAGGCGCAGATCGAGGCGATTGCGGGGGGCGAGGCGGATATCATCATTGGCACGCAGATTGTGGCGAAGGGGCATAACTTTCCGCTGCTGACGCTGGTGGGGGTGATTGATGCGGACCTTGGCTTGCAGGGGTCGGACCTGCGGGCAGCGGAGCGGACGTTTCAGTTGATGCGGCAGGTGGCGGGGCGCGCGGGGCGGGTCGAGGGGCGCAAGGGCGTGGCGCTCTTGCAGACCCATCAGCCGGAGCATCCGGTGATACGGGCGATCCTTGGCGGGGATGAAGAGGCCTTCTGGAAGGCGGAGGCGGCCGAGCGGCGGGCGGCGGGGGTGCCGCCCTATGGCCGGATGGCTGGGGTTATCCTTTCCAGCCCGGATGTGGCGCAGGTCTTCGATTTTGCCGGCGCGTTGGCGCGCCGGGACGCGCCCTTGCGGGCGGTGGGGGCGCAGGTCTATGGGCCCGCGCCTGCACCCATCGCGCGGGTGCGGGGGCGGCATCGGGTGCGGCTGTTGGTGAAGGCCGAAAAGGGCGTGCCCCTGCAGGCGGCATTGGCGGAATGGGTGGGGCAGATGAAGCTGCCTGCCAATCTAAGGCTTGCGGTGGATATCGATCCGCAAAGCTTTTTGTAGGGGCTCATACCCTTTCTTGGGGTTTTGTTACGCCTTCGGCGCAAGATGTTGAAAAATCTTCGTTTCGCCACAAGGATCGGGTCATATGCCTTAATTTCTCCGACCTTTGTCTGTTCTTTTCGTGGAAGGAATCAGGCAGTGTGACGTTGTCCACAGGCCAAGCCCTTGACGGCAAAGCGATGGATCGGCGGGCTGAGACGCCGGAAGGGGCGATGCTCTGGATATGGGGTGTCGCAGGAGGAACAAAGAATGGGTCTGGCAAAGACCATCGGATCGCGAAGCGTTTTGGCCGGTGCCTTCGGAGCTGGCCTTTTGTGCATGGCGCAGAGCGCGGGCGCGGATGGCATCGAGGACATGCTCCTTCCGGGGAGCGTTGTGCCGGTTCAGCTTGCGGGCGAAGGCCGGGTGTTGACCGAGGATGAAGCGCAAAGAATGCTGGAATCCGAAGGGTTCGCGGTTGTCGAGACGAAGCGCACCCTGCTTGGCCGTATCCGCATCGTTGCGGAGGGGCCGCAGGGGCAGCGCGAGATCGTGCTGCATGCCGGTGATGGGCGGGTGATGCGCGATCTGTTCATCGAAGCCGACCGACCGGCCGCAGTGATCCGTCCGGCGGAACCCATCGCCGCCGAGGCCCCACCCAAGGATTTGGCGAGTGACGTCGTGGTCCCGCCTGATCCGGCCACTGCCGTGGGGACAGACGCACCGGCGGCGGCGCCGATCCCGCCGGAATCATCCCCAACCGATCCCCAGGACGTGTCAGGCGCGGCCCCCTGAGGCGTGGGTGGCAGAATGTCACCGGTACAAATTCGCACTGTCCTGAGGCCGTGCGAAGGCGTAAGGCCAAGGGATGATGCAACGGATCATGACCCTTGAGGAAGCAGAGCGGCTGCCGCGCTGGCGTCGGCCCGAGTCGCTGTTGTTTCTGATGGCCTTTGCGATGCCGGTGGCCTTTGCCACGTGGTCGGCCCTTTTGAACAACTTCGTCATCGAGGTGGCAGGCTTTTCCGGGGTGGAGATCGGCTGGCTGCATACGGTGCGCGAAATACCGGGGCTGCTGGCGGTGGGGGTGATCTTTCTGATCCTTTACCTGCGCGAGCAAGTGCTGGGCGTGGCGATGCTGGGGCTTTTGGGCGTGGCCTCGGCGGTGACGGCGTGGTTTCCGTCCTTTGGCGGGCTCTTGGCGGTGACGCTGCTGTCTTCAATCGGGTTTCACTATTACGAGACGGTGAATCAGTCGCTGCAATTGCAGTGGATCGAGAAGAAGCGCGCGCCGGAGGTTCTGGGGCGGATCGTGGCGGTGGGATCGGGGGCTTCGCTTCTGTCCTATGGCGCGCTGGTCCTGCTGTGGGAGCCACTTGGGCTGACCTATAACCTTGTCTATCTGGTGTCGGGCGGGATCACGGCGGGGATCGCGCTGTTCTGTTTCCTTGCCTATCCGCAGTTCGAAGGGCCCCATCCGCAGGTGAAGCGGATGGTCCTGCGGCGGCGCTATTGGCTGTTTTATGCGCTGCAATTCATGGCGGGCGCGCGGCGGCAGATCTTTGTCGTCTTTGCCGGGTTCATGATGGTGGAACGCTTCGGCATGAAAGTATCGGAGATGACGATGCTTTTGCTGGTGAATTATGTTTTGCAGATGGTGGCTGCCCCCGCGATGGGCCGCGCGCTGGGCCGGTTTGGCGAGCGGCGCGTGATGGTGTTTGAATATGTCGGGCTGACGCTGGTCTTTCTGGCCTATGGCGGGATCTATTGGTTCGGTTGGGGGCTGGTGATCGCAGGTGGGCTTTATATCCTTGACCAGATGTTCTTTGCCCTGTCCTTCGCGCTGAAGACCTATTTCCAAAAGATCGCCGATCCGGCCGATATTGCGCCGACAGCGGCGGTGGCCTTTACGATCAACCATATCGCGGCGGTCTTTCTGCCCGTGGCGATGGGGTATATGTGGGCAAAAAGCCCGGATTGGGTGTTCGTGATGGGCGCGGGGATGGCGATGGCTGCACTTGCGCTGGCGCTGATGATCCCGCGGCACCCGGAACCGGGATATGAGACGGTCTTCGGGTCCGTTGGGCCGAAAGCGGCGCCCGCGGAGTGAGGGGCCAAAAATCTTGTGAAGATTTTTTGCAAATTTCTTCGAAGAAATTTGGGGCACGCGATCCTATATTCGGAAGGCTGACGCAGGAGGGCCGCGCATGTTTCTTTTCGACCGCAAGAAGATGGAGATGGTAACGCCAGAGAAGGCGCTGCCGGGGCGGCAGGAGCCTTTGCCGACGGCGGAGACGCATTTTATTTCGGGCCTTCCCCTGAAATCCCCGGTGCCTGCGGGCATGGCAGAGGCCATGTTCGGTATGGGTTGTTTCTGGGGCGTGGAGCGGAAATTCTGGCAGCAGAAGGGCGTGTGGCT
Organism: Fuscovulum ytuae; assembly: GCF_029953595.1. Taxonomy (NCBI): domain Bacteria; kingdom Pseudomonadati; phylum Pseudomonadota; class Alphaproteobacteria; order Rhodobacterales; family Paracoccaceae; genus Fuscovulum; species Fuscovulum ytuae. The sequence continues at coordinate 3,422,104 of NZ_CP124535.1, forward strand.
GACCATGGTGGGATATGCGGGCGGGTATACTCCGAACCCGACCTATCGCGAGACCTGCACGCAATTGACCGGGCATAACGAGGTTGTGCGGGTGATCTTTGACCCTGCTGTGGTTTCTTTTTCCGATCTCTTGCGGCTGTTCTGGGAAGGGCATGACCCGACGCAGGGCATGCGGCAGGGCAATGATGTGGGCTCGACCTATCGCAGCGGCATTTATTTCTATGATGAAGCGCAGGCGGCCTTGGCGCGCGAGACGAAGGCCGCCTATCAGGTGCGGCTGACGGCGGCGGGCTATGGCGCGATCACGACCGAGATCGTGCCTGCGCCGGTCTTCTATTTCGCGGAAGATTACCATCAGCAGTATCTGGCAAAGAATCCTAACGGTTATTGCGGCATCGGGGGGACCGGGGTAACTTGCCCCATCGGACTGACCGCCTAAGACGCGGCAGCGTTCTTGGGGGGAGGCGATCACCGCAGATGGGGTCGGGGCGCATCGATACGCGCACCGTCGGGCTGGAGGCAGGCTGCGCGCTTGCCCGCTGGCTGACGGGCAAGGAGCATATGCATTACGGGCTGTGGGCGGGGTTGGACCCTGTGGCAGCCAATCTTGGCGCGGCGCAAGAGGCCTATAGCCAGCGGCTCATGGCACTGTTTCCGCCGGGGCCGTTGCGGATATTGGATATCGGCGGCGGCGCGGGCGAGACGGCGAAGCGGCTGATTGGGCTGGGGCATCGGGTGGAGATCGTGGTGCCGTCGGCCTTTCTGGCCGCGCGCTGCCGGGCGAATGCGCCGGGGGCGGTGGTGCATGAGGCGATCTTTGAAGAGGCGGCGGTGACAGGCCCCTTCGATCTGTGTCTGTTTTCGGAAAGCTTTCAATATATCCATCTGCATGACAGCCTGCCAAAGGCGAAGGCCCTTCTGGCGCCGGGGGGCGCGATTGTGATTGGCGATTGCTTTCGCCGGGATGATGGGCCTTGGCGGCATGCGCCGGGGCGGACGGTGGGCGGCGGCCATGTGCTGGGCGAATTTCGGGCGGCGGTGGCGCGCGAGGGGCTGGTGATCGAGGCGGAAGAAGATGTGACCGATGAGGTCGCGCCGTCGATCGATCTGGAGCAGGCCTTTTTCAACGTGCTGGGCGTGGGCGTGGCGGGGATGGATCGCGAGTTGCGGGCGAAGCGGCCATGGCTGCGGGGGGTGGCGGTGGGCGTGCTGGGCCGGGTGATGGGCGCGCGGCGGCGCGCGGCGCTGGCGCGGCGGTTGACGGCGCAGGAGCGGACCTCGGCCGCGTTTCGGGCAAGCAACCACTACTTGCTGATGCGGTTGCGCCCCGCTGCGGTTTGAGGTTTACCGGGGTCACCCCCTGAAGGAGACGATCCCATGCCCACCTATTCCGCCCTGACCACGCTGGAAGGCGAGGATGCCGCCGTGGCGCTGGCCAATGCGATTGAACGGATGGAGCCGGAACCCACGGGGGTTGGCGTCTTTGAGATCGAAGATGACAGCGGGCTGTGGGAGGTCGGGGCCTATTTCCTTGAAAAGCCCGATATGGTGATGCTGGAAGTGATCGCGCTGGCCTTTGGTGCGAAGCCTTTCGCGCTGTCGGAACTGCCCGAGATCGATTGGGTCGCCAAGGTCCGGCGGGAGTTGAGCCCGGTTGAGGCGGGGCGGTTCTTCGTTTTTGGCAGCCATGATGCGGATAAGGTGCCTGCGGGACGGGTGGCCTTGCAGATCGAGGCGACGGTGGCCTTCGGGACGGGGCATCACGGCACGACGCTGGGCTGCCTGCGGGCCTTCGATCGGCTGTTCGAAGCCGGGTTCCGGCCCGGTAAGGTGGCCGATATCGGCTGTGGGACGGCGGTGCTGGCCATGGCGGCGGCGGCGGTTCTGCCCGATGCGCGGGTGATTGCATCCGATATCGATGCGGTTGCAGTTGAGGTGGCGGCGGCCAATCTGGCGATCAACGGGCTGGAGGGGCGGGTGGACTGCCTTGAAGCGGCGGGGTTTGGCCATCCGGCGCTGACTGAGATGGCGCCCTTTGATCTGGTCTTTGCCAATATCCTGAAGGGGCCGTTGATCGAACTGGCCCCGGATATGGCGGCGCATGTGGGCAAGGATGGGCTTGCCATCCTGTCCGGGCTGCTTGTGGTGCAGGCCGAGGCAGTGACGGCGGCCTATGAAGCGGTCGGATTCGCGCTGGAGGGCCGCGAGGATATTGGCGAATGGTCCACGTTGGTGCTGCGGCGGGGCTGAGCCTGCGCCGCAAACCGCAGTCGTTTTAATTTATGCGGCAGAAACGTGGCGAAGGGTCTGTTTTGCCGCAATTTTGCCATGATTGGTCAGTATCCCTTACCGTCGGTGGGGGTTGGATTGCTGGAGTTGTTCCATGTCCGACCCGAATTTGAAGGACTTCTACAATCGCGTGGTCCGGATCGAGCAGGCCCATTCCATGGGTTATGGCTTCGAGGCGGAAGGAACTTTGGGCCGTTCCTTTTACCGTCGGACCCCTGTGCGGCGTCGACCGGTGTTCCGGGTTGGCCTTTTCCTTCTGGCCTTCTGCTTTGGTCTGAAAGGCGCGATCCATTATCATATGGGGGCCGAAGCCTATGATCGCCGTGTGGCCGAGATCGAGGCGCGGGGCGGGCTGGATGCGGTGCAGGGGTTTCTGATGCGGTCCGAGCCTTTGACGCGTATGGTTTCACAAGGCATCGATATCGTGATCGAACGCAGCCGGAACTGATTGGGTTCCTGTAGGGCCTGACACATGCGGGGGCGCGGTCCGAGGGGCCGTCGCCCCTTTGTCATGCCTGTTTGGGATTTTCTTTGAGGGTTGGAATGCAAAGAGCCGTCGTCCCCCACGGACGACGGCTCTGGCATGTCGGAACGGTGCTGGTTGATCAGCGACCGATCATTTCGATGTCGCCACGGCACAGGCCGATATCGTCAAGCTCGCGGTCCGAAAGCTTGGCGAGGGACTTGCGCGTGACGCGGGCGTCGTTCCAGTTCGAGAAAGCGATTTGCGCATTCGCGATGAACTGCACAGCGCGGAAGATCGAAATGGCGCCGAACGGCGCCGGACGGGTCGTTTCATAGGCGGCCATGGGAGGTATCCTTTATAAACTGCTCATGGTGGAAGCATTCTTGCTTCTGAGCAGCCATATAATCGTGCTGCGCATGCACAACCAGCGCTGCAATAGCAAAGCACCCATGCAATGGATGCATGACAGAGGGGGCCGTCAAGGCCCTGTTTTTTCTGGGTGATCCGGTTCCGAACCAGTTTTCCGTCGCTTTGTCTACGGGCTGTGTCGGTTTCTGCGCCTGCATAACAAATCGTTCACAAATTGTGCAAGGGGAAATGCCGTTTGCCGGATGTTCCCGTTTCGTGCTAATCCTGCGACAAGGGCAAGAAAAAGGGGCAGGGATGCGAGTTCTGGGAATCGACCCTGGGCTGAGGAATCTGGGCTGGGGGGTAATTGATGTCGCGGGGGCACGGCTCACGCATGTTGCCAATGGCATTTGCCATTCGGCCCCCGGCGAGGCCGAGGGTGATCTGGCGCAAAGGTTGTTGTCCTTGCATGCCCAGTTGACCGATGTGCTGCGACAGTGGCAGCCGGATACGGCGGCGGTGGAGCATACTTTCGTGAACAAGGACGCGGTGGCGACGCTGAAACTGGGTCAGGCGCGGGGGATTGCGCTGCTGGTTCCGGCGCAGTTCGGGCTGACGGTGGGGGAATATGCCCCTAATGCCGTGAAGAAGACGGTGGTGGGTGTGGGGCATGCCGCGAAGGTGCAGGTGGATCACATGGTGAAGCTGCATTTGCCCGGCGTGAAGGTGGCGGGGCCGGATGCGGCGGATGCTTTGGCCGTGGCCATCTGCCATGCCCATCATTGCCAAAGCGCGGGGCGGTTGCAGGCCGCGCTGAAGAGGGCGGCGGGATGATCGGCAAGATTTCGGGGCGGCTGGATTGGCGCGGGTCGGATACGGTGCTGATCGACGTGCGCGGCGTGGGATATATCGTTCATGTGAGCGAGCGGACCATGGCCGGCCTGCCGGGGGTCGGGGAGGCGGTGTCGCTTTATACCGACCTGTTGGTGCGGGAGGATCTTTTGCAGCTGTTCGGCTTTCCGACCATGCTGGAGAAGGAGTGGCACAAGCTGTTGATGACGGTGCAGGGCGTGGGGGCGAAGGCGTCGATGGCGATCCTTGGAGCCTTGGGGGCGGAGGGGGTGGCGCGGGCGATATCCCTTGGTGATGCGCGGGCGGTGCAGGCGGCGCCGGGCGTGGGGCCGAAGCTGGCGCAGCGGGTGATATTGGAACTGAAGTCCAAGGCGCCGGGATTGATGGCGATGGGGGGGCGGCTGTCCGTGTCGGCGGTGGCCGATGAAGCGGATGCGGTGATCGAGCCTATGGCGGCGGCCCCGAAGCGGGTGGCCAAGGTGGATGGGGCCGCGCAGGCGCGGGCGGCGGCGAGTGCGGATGCGCTGTCGGCTTTGGCGAACCTTGGTTACGGACCCGGCGATGCGGCGCAGGCCGTGGCGACTGTGGCCGCCGAAAATCCCGAAGCGGATGCAGCGTCCTTGATCCGGGCGGCGCTGAAGCTGTTGGCCCCCAAGTAAGACTTGCACCGCGCCGGACGTTGACCATCTTTACTGCGGTAATGGAGGGTCGGGCCATGGGTGGCTATGGGAAGACATTCCTGTTGATGGCGGCGCTGACGGCGCTGTTCATGGGAATTGGAGCGATGATCGGGGGCGCGGGCGGGGCCCTGCTGGCCCTTGTCTTCGCGGCCGGGATGAACCTGTTTGGCTATTGGAACGCGGACAAGGCAGTCTTGCGGATGACGGGCGCGCGCGAGGTGGATGCGCGCACGGCCCCCGAATTCGTGGGGATGGTGCATCGGCTGGCGGATGGGGCGGGGATGCCGCGCCCGAAGGTCTATGTGATCGAGAGCGACCAGCCCAACGCCTTTGCCACGGGGCGGAACCCGGAAAATGCGGCGGTGGCGGCGACAACGGGCTTGCTGCGACGGTTGAATGCCGAAGAGGTGGCGGCGGTCATGGCGCATGAATTGGCACATATCCAAAACCGGGACACGCTGATCATGACGGTGACGGCGACCTTTGCCGGGGCCATCGGAATGCTGGCCAATTTCGCGATGTTCTTTGGCCGGGATCGGCAGGGGGGCATGCTGGGTGCGATAGCGGTGATGATCTTTGCGCCCCTTGCGGCGGCGCTGGTGCAGATGGCGATTTCGCGGTCGCGGGAATATGAGGCGGATAAGGCGGGGGCGGCGATTTGCGGGAACCCGCTGTGGCTGGCCTCGGCCCTGAAAAAGATCGACGCCTTTGCCAAGGGGATCGACAACGATCAGGCCGAGCGGAACCCGGCGGTGGCGCATATGTTCATCATCAATCCACTGCATGCGCATCGGCGGGATGCGCTGTTTTCCACCCATCCGGCGACAGCGAACCGGATCGCAGCGCTGGAGGCGCTGGCGGCGGAGGGAAAGCGTTGGGGCCAGGTAGGGGTGCAGGCGCGGGGGCCGTGGTCCTGAGTGGCTTGCCAAAGGAGCGGCGTTCTGTGAATGTTCCCGCCCATGATGACCCCTGATCCCACGCTTCGCCCTGACCGTTTGCCCGAAGATACCGACCGGGCGCTGCGTCCGCAGGCCCTTGAGGAATTCGTGGGGCAGGCGGAGGCTCGGGCAAACCTGCGCGTCTTCATCGAAAGCGCCCGGATGCGCGGCGAGGCGATGGACCATACGCTGTTCCATGGCCCGCCCGGATTGGGCAAAACGACCTTGGCGCAGATCATGGCGCGGGAGTTGGGCGTGGGGTTTCGGATGACATCCGGTCCCGTGCTGGCCAAGCCCGGCGATCTTGCGGCGATCCTGACCAATCTGGAACCGCGCGACGTGTTGTTCATCGACGAGATTCACCGTCTGTCGCCGGTGGTGGAAGAGGTGCTTTATCCCGCGATGGAGGATTTCGCGCTGGATCTGGTGATCGGCGAAGGGCCTGCGGCGCGGACGGTGCGGATAGATTTGCAGCCATTCACGCTGGTGGGGGCGACGACGCGGCTGGGGCTGCTGACCACGCCGCTACGTGACCGGTTCGGGATTCCGACGCGGTTGCAGTTCTATACGGAGGAAGAGCTGGACCTCATCGTCGGGCGAGGGGCGCGGCTTCTGGGGGTGCAGGCCGAGGCAGAGGGGACGCGCGAGATCGCGCGGCGGGCGCGGGGGACGCCGCGTGTGGCAGGGCGTCTGTTGCGCAGGGTGGTGGATTTCGTGCTGGTCGAGGGCGATGGACGGCTGACGAAAGAGATCGCGGACCGTGCGCTGACGCGGCTGGGGGTGGATCACATTGGCCTCGATGGGGCGGATCGGCGTTACCTCAGCCTATTGGCCGAGAATTATGGGGGCGGCCCGGTGGGGGTGGAGACGATCGCGGCGGCGCTTTCGGAGGCGCGGGATGCGATTGAAGAGGTGATCGAGCCGTACCTGTTGCAGCAGGGGTTGATCCAGCGGACGCCGCGCGGGCGGATGCTGGCAGCGAAGGCGTGGCGGCATCTGGGGCTGGAGCCGCCGAAGGGGCCGGGGCAGGCGGATTTGTTTGAGCTTTAAGGGGGCTTTGCGCCCCCACGGCCGCGCGGGACGCGCCGCCTTCCCCCACAGAGTATTTTCCCAAAATGCAGATCAGGGCTGGCGGTGGGCCGCCTGCCATTGAGTGGGTGTCTGGCCGGTGATGCGGCGGAATTCGCGGTTGAAGTTGGATTTGGTGAGGATGCCTGCGTCCAGCATCGCCTCGGTCGCCGTAGCGCCACGGGCCAGGGCATCGCAGGCGGCGCGGATGCGGTAGCCGTTCACAAGGCGCGAGATGTTGTCGCCGGTGGCGCGGTTGACGGCGGTGGACAGGCGCTTGGCCGGAACCTGCAGGCGGCGGGCGAGTTTGGCGAGCGTGAGGTCCGGGTCGCGCCAAAGGTGGCGGCTCTCCATCAGGTCATTGAGGCGGGCCATGAGGGCGTGGTCGTCTTCTGTGGCCACGGGGGCGGTGGCGCTGTCTTGGTCGTCAGTCCGGGCGGTCAGTCGTTCGGCAGCAAGGGCCAGCGTGCCGATGCCGAGGAGGAGCGCGGTGGTCGCGATATCGACAATCAGGGGCACGCGGGCGGCGTGACCTGCGGCCATGGCTAGGGCGATGCCGAAATCCGACAGTGCGGAAAGGGCAAGGGCGAGGGCGATCCCGCCCCAGAGAAGGTGGGGGGTACCACCCTGTCCGAGGCGCGTGCGCGGGAGGTCCGGACCTGCGCGATTGAGAGTGAGGGCGAGGGCCGTCGCATAGGCGGCATAGGTGAGGGGGACGAGGAGTTCGAGGAAAAACCCGCCCTGCCAGCGCAGGGCGAGGGCCAAGAGAGGGCCTGCGGCGTGCAGTGCATCGCGCGGGGTGAGCGGGCGGCCGAGGCCGTCGGACGTCCAGGCGAGCCAGGCGAGGGCCGGGATGGCCATTGCGGTGACAGGTTGGATGAAGCGGGCGGCGGGCGATGTGTAGTGAAGGGCGAGGGCATTGATCAGCGCCTGAAGCGCGAGAAGCGCAAGGAGGCCTGCGATCATCGGGACCGGCCTGCCGCGCAGCACCATGCGGAGCGCGAGGAAGCCGAGGATCAGCGACAGGACAAGCGGCAAGGGCAGGGCGATCATGGGGATAGGGGTAGTCCTCGAACCGGTTTTGCACAGCCTTGAACCGGTTTAAGGGCGCGCGGAAAGGGTAGGGGGTGGCAGAGCTTGGGGTATTCGCAACCCTTGTTGATGGAGAGACCCTGATGAAGAACCCTATTCTTGCCTCGTGCCTGTCGCTGATGCCTGCTGCCCTTTTCGCCCAAGTGGCCGGGGTACAGGAGGGGACTATCCCCGCGCCGCATCATGGGCGGGAAATGGAATTCGCCGTCTGGTATCCGGGCGTTGCGGGCAGCGTGGTTGCGCCCTTTGCCGGGAACCCGGTGTTTCGGCCCGTGACTGTGGCAACGAACGCCAAGGCGGTGCCGGGGCGCTATCCGCTGGTCCTGCTGTCGCATGGGCTTGGGGGGCATTATCGGTCGCTTGGCTGGCTGTGGCGATGGCGGTGCTGGACGCGGCGCTGTGGGACGGCGATTTGACGGATGCGCATGTGGATGCGGTGGTGGTTGAGGGTCTGTGAAACCGGGAGAAGGGCCTGCGTCCTGCCTTTGGCAGGGGCAGGCCCTTTTCTGACGGTTGAGAACGTCCGTCTGAGGCGGTAAGGGGCGAGCGGGTTTCGCAGGGGGCGGTGACGGGGGACGAGGATGGAACCGGATCAGGTACAGGCATTGTTCACGCGGGGGGATGGGCAGTATCTTTGCGCCCGCTGGGGGCGGCCGATCGTGCCGGTGGTCTTTGGGGTGGAAGACGCCACTTTGTCAGTGGTGAAGGGCGCGCTGGAGGCGGTGGTGGCGCTGGCGGGCCACCAGATGGCCGAGACGGACCCGGAACTGGGTGCGAACCTGATGATCTTTTTCTTTCGGGATTGGGCGGAACTGCCGGAGGTACCGAACCTTGATCGGCTGGTGCCGGGCTTGGCCGAGCTTTGCGCGAAGCTTGCGGCGGCGGATGCGAACCAATACCGCATTTTCCGCTTTGACGTCGAAGGGGCGATCCGGGCGGCCTTTGTCTTTATCCGGATGGATGCGCATTTGGCCGCCGTACCGGTAGAGACACTGGCCCTGAGCCAGGCGGTGCAGGTGATCCTTTTGTGGTCGGATCGGGCCTTTGCCGACCGTTCACCGCTTGCCATGGGCGACGGGGGGGCTGTGATGTTGCGGCCAGAGATCGCGGGAGTGATCCGGGCAGTCTATGACCCGGTTCTGCCGGGGGTGGCGCAGGATGCAGCCCATGCCTTGCGGGTGGCCGCGCGGATGGGGCGGTTGGCCTAAGCGGTCTGGCCTCGGGCCCGTCGATTGACGGGGTAAGGGTCGGTTCCTATGATCCCGGCATCAGGTTCCGGCCTTTCATCCTTTGTGTAGTTGGTGGGATTTTATCGGTGGAGATGACTGAACCGGCGCGGATGCGCGATCGCATGAGGTGCCGCGAGGTGCCGGATGCGGTGATCCTTGTTCCCTTTTGTGACACGGCGGCGGCAGAGGCCTTGGGCCTGCCTGTCGATATCGTCGTATTCGACGGAGCGGAGTTTCTTTGGCGCGGGGACGGTGTCGCCGAGGATCGGGTGCATCTTGCGACGCTGGGCGTGGTCGCGCTCTCTGCCGAAGGTGCGCGGGATGTGGCGGGATTGGCCGCTTTTTGGGCGCGCCTGTTCGAAAGCGAACTGCCGGGTTTCTTGGATCTGAGCAGGGTGGCCGCCGGGGCGCGGCGAGAGGCTGCATTGGAGTGGCTGACCGATGTGCTTTTGGCCGAACGGCAGGGCGCAGCAGGGCGCATGGTTTCGCTTATGCGTGCGATGGCCGCGCTGCGGCAGGAGCATGAGGCGATGCAGGCCTCATTCGCGCGGCTGGAGACGCATGCATTTCTGCATCGTCTGTCGCAGCGGAAGCTAGGGTTCACGGTCACGCCAGCGGCGGGGAGCCCGGTTCTGGAGCTGCCTTCCGGGGCTGCGCTGGTGCAGCGTGTTCCGGGGTTGAGCGTAGGGCTTTCCGATATTGCGCTGCGGATTTCAGAGGGGCCTGCGCGGAGCGGAGTTCTGCGGTGCCGTTTGGAAAGCCCGGATCGCGGGGAGGTGTTGGCGGAATGGTCCGTGCCTGCTGCGCGCATCGAGGCGGGGTGGCTGCGGCTGTCGTTGTTGCGGGGGCTGGAGGCAGACCCGGTCGGATTGGAAATTCGGCTGGAGTGGGAGGGGGCGGGGCCCTTGCGACTGGAGACGGCGATGGCGCATCCCGACCCACGGTTCCTGCCATGCGGTGCGGATGGGATGCCAGTCGGGCGGCATGTGCTGGCGATTGAGGTCTGGCACTATTTGCCGGGCGTGCGCGCGCCGGGATCGGCCAAGGGGCTGCTGCAGGATGGTTCCGGCGAGGCGGATCTGCCAACGCGGCGGATTGACGGGATAGAGCTGCTCCGGGCGATCAACCTTGATACACTGGTGCAGGATATGCAGAAGGTGCAGGACGCCTCTGCCTTGCTGGTGCATGTGATGCCCGATCGCGTGACCTGCGGAATCTTGCCAGAAACGGTGGGCGGGGCGCGGGTGGTGAGCGCCGATATCATGACATGGAGCGCGAAGGGACCCTTGGTGGACTATGCCATTGGGGTGTTGCCTGCGGGATTGCGGCCAAAGCAGCCGGGTGTTTTGCCAGAGTTCCCAGAGGGTTTTCATTCCGGCTGGGTGCGGATGAAGCCGATGCGGGCAGGGCAGGTGACCCTGATCCTGCCCGATCTGCCGGGCGATGCGCATGACCTTTACCTGATGACACGTCTGCCGCCGGGCACCACAAGCAATGCTTGGGGATGGAGCGGGTTTTCGGGCGTGGTGATGCATGTCTGAGATTGCCGTTCGGGAGGGCGCGGCGCGGGTGATGGCCATTGGCGTCGTGATCCCGGTCTTTCGCCATTCGGTGCTTTTGGTGGAGGCGATCGAAAGCGCCTTGGCGCAGGGTGCGGTCCAGGTGCCCCTGATCGTGATCGTGAATGACGGCTGTCCGCATCGTGAGACGGAGGCCGTCTGCCGCGCCTATGCAATGGCATGGCCAGACCGTATCCGCTATGTCCGCAAGCCGAATGGTGGGTTGAGCGATGCGCGCAATGTAGGCATCCGACATGTGTTGGATGCGGCACCCGAAGTGGGGGCGATCTACATGCTGGACGCCGACAACCGGTTGCGACCCGGTGCCTTGGCCCGTGCGGCGGCAGAGTTGGAGGCGCATCCGGAGGCGGATTGGATCTATCCCAATATCGACATGTTCGGCCTGACATGGGCGGGGGATTACGGGGGGGAGTTTTCGCTTTTGCTGCACAGCCGGATGAACCTTTGCGAGGCGGGTAGCCTGATCCGGCGGCGGGTGTTCGAGGCGGGGGTGTTTTTCGACACGGACTTCCAAAGCGGGTTTGAGGATTGGGAGTTCTTTCTGCGCGCGGCCGAGAAGCGGTTCCTTGGGCGCAACCTTGAAAGCTTTGGTTTCCAGTACCGCAAGCGGGGGGAAAGCATGTTGGCCGAGTCCGAGCGTGAAGCGGCCGTGATCCGGGGCGAGATCGAGCGGAAACATCGCGGGCTGTACCGGCCGCGGCGGCTGGTCGATCTGGAGCAGGGGGAGGCGCCGCGCTTTGCCGTGCTGCTGGCGGATCGGAACGAGGTTTTGTTGACGTTGGACCCCGCACATGGGGCTGTGGCGCGGCTGGATGTGGCGGAGTTCGAACGGATGTGGTGGCTGGGGCAGATGCGGACCACCCGCCACCATCTGCCGCCCTTCCTTGTGGTGACGCGGGCCGCGGTGTGGGAGGCATTGCAGGCGACGGGGTTGCTGCACGGGAGTCTTTGGCTTTTGGAGCGGCGGGCGACGGATGAGGCGGTGGCGGGGCTTATCGTCGAGGCTGGTGAGGCGGCGCGTCTGGCCGTGTTTGAAGAGCGGGGGGTGGCTTCGGGGCGACTAAGGGCGGATATGGTGATGGCCTCGCCCGCGCTGTTGCGCAAGCTGGTCTGGCAGATGGCTGGGGTGGGCGGGGAGGCCGTTCCGGCAGAAGAAGAAAGCTTGGCCTTGATCCGGGTGCGGATGGCACCGGAGCGGTTGGCGGAGGCGGGATTGGCCGGGATCACCGGCGCGCTGCGGCGGTTCTTGCCAAGTGCGGCGGTGCCCGTGCCATGGTCTGCCGGGAAGGCCTTGGGGGCTATTGCGGCGCGGTTGGCACGGTCGGACTACCGGGCGGCGGCGGGCCACAAATGGGAATGGCGGCACCCGGATATCGGTTGGCGGTCGCGCAGCCATGAGGTGGCGCGTGTGCCGACCGGGGCGAAGGCGGCCTTTCCGCGCGCGTCTGACGGGCGGTTCCATATCGGCTTTGTGATGCCGATGGTGGAGTTTGGCGGGGTGGAGCGCGTCGCGTTGAACATTGCGGCGGCGCTGAAGGCCGCGGGGATGGTGCCGCATCTTTTCGTGCTGGAGGCACGCAACATCCTGTTCAGTGCGGAATGGCAGGAGGTTTTTGAAAGCGTGACCTTTCTGGGTGATCCGGACTTTGCCACTTGGGGGCCGGGACAGACCCTGTATCAGGGAACGGTCGTTTCCGACTGGGCGCGCTGGGGTGATCATGGGGATGCGCTGGGCATGATGGCCTGGCTGGATGCCGCGCTGAATTTCCATGGCGGGGCGATTTCGGGTGTCATGGGCCAGTTGCGGCGGTTCGGGGTTAGGACCGGGCTTTCGCTGCATCTGAACGATCTGAGCGGGTTCGGGCGGCCTGTGGGCAATGCCTATCTTGGGCTGGCCTTTGAACATGCCTATGACATGGTGCTGCCCTGTTCGCATCAGCTTGGCGAATGGTGCCATGCGATGGGAATACCAGAGGAAAAGGTGGTTCCCGTACCGAATGCGCCATCCTTTGCGCTGCCCGGGGGCGTAATGCGCAGGCCCCGTGCGGCGGGGGCGCCTTTGCGGGTGATTTATCTGGGCAGGCTGGATGCGCAAAAGGGGCTGGACCGATTAACCGCCACGCTACGGAGGGCAAAGGCCGAGGGGATTTCCCTGCGCTGGCGGCTTATTGGGAAGGCGGTGACGGACGGGGGGGCGGCGCTTCCCGAGGATATTGCCGCGATGTTGGAGCCGCCGATCCTGCAAGGCCACATGATCGCGGCGGCCTTGGCAGAGGCGGATGTGTTCTTCCTGCCGTCTTACTATGAAGGGCTGCCCCTTACTGTGCTGGAGGCGATGCGATCCGGTGTCGTGCCTGTGGCCACGAATGTGGGCGCGGTGCGCGAGGTGTTGCGCGATGGGGAAAATGGGGTGCTGCTGGACGGGGCGGATGTAGTCGGGCAGGCGGTAGCGGCGCTGCAGCGATTGGCTGGGGACGATGCGCTGCTGGCGCGGCTGTCGGCGCAGGCTATGGCCGATATGGCGGGGCGGGACTGGGCGCAGGCGGTTCAGCCTTTGGTGGAGCGTTTGCGGGCTGGGGTTTCTGGGTGAGGGCCTAGCCGTTGCGGAGTCAGGTCTTTTGGCCGGGATTGGTGGTCGCGCCGGAGAGATAGCGGATTTTGGGATTGAAAGTCAGCGCGGCAATCAGGCTGCGCCAGATCGGCCAGCGCAGACGGAGCGGCACCTCGCCTCTGCGCATCTGGCGTTCGACATGGTCAAGGAAAAGGACATAGCTGCCCCAGCCTTCGCGATGCAGGTGGAATGAGGCCTGATTGCGGGCACCGAAGCGGAATTTCCACAGGTCATCGGCGGTGACTCGGCCAAAATTCACGCCGCGATTAAGGGGGATGTCATGGCGGATCACGCTGGCCGGAACGTATAGGCCGGGATGATCGGCCGATAGGCGGCGGGTATATTCGGCATCGTCAAACCAGATGAAATATTCGGCGATGGGAAGGCCGTGCCTTTCGACAGCCCAGCGCGGGACGAGGGCCGAGACGAAAGAGCAGGAATCGACCAGCGCCACGCCATCGGTGGCTGTCAGGAAACGGGGCCAATCCCAGACGGGGCGGGGGGTGTTCATCTCGCACAGGGTGCCGTCAGTCCAGAGGACGCGGGAACAGGCGAAGGGGGGGCGGCGGGCGTGAGTCTGTTCGAAGCGGTGGAGGGCATCGATAAGGGTTGCGATGGTGTCCGGCCGGGGGATGGCATCATCGTCAGAGAGCCAAAGCAGATCGGCCCCAAGGGCGCAGGCAGTGCGAATTCCTTCAGCAAAGCCGCCTGCCCCGCCTGCATTGCGATCCAGCCGGATCGGGTGAAGGGAGGGGTCGCTTGCCGCGCGGGCCATAAGGCGCTGGCTTGTGTCGTCGGTTGAGGCGTTGTCGATCACCACGGTCAGGTCGGGGCGCCGGGTTTGATTGCCGAGCGCGTCAAGAACCGCCATCAGCGATTGAGCGCGGTTGCGCGTCACCAGAACGGCGATGAGGCGGGTCATGCGTCTGGTTCCAATGCTTGACGGTAGAGAGGGGTCAGCACCTCTTCTGCCGTTGGGTCGGCGGTAAAGGTAAGCCAGCGGTCCTGAAGCGCGCGGCGCGTGCTGTCGAGGAAGGCCGAATCCTGCCACAGCCGTTCGATGCGCGAGACCGTCTGGCGCAGGCAGGCGAGGGGGGCCGATGGCACAAGAAGGGCCGGGGGAAGGAGTTCGGACTGCCCGCCCACATCCGTGGCGATGGGAAGGCAGCCATGGCGCAATGCCTCGATCCCCACTAGGGCGAGGCCTTCATTGGCGGAGGGGAGGAGGAGGATGTCGCTTTGCTCCATCAGGTCGGCGACATTGGCGTTTGGGGGAAGAAGGCGAATTGCATCCGTCAGGGCGTGGCGCTGGATCAGGTCTTGGATCAGATGGAGATAGGCCCCGTCGCCAAGGATGGTGGCGGTGACGGAGATGCCCTTGCGGGTGAAGCGGCGGATCAGCCCGCGGATCGTTGCAAAGAGGAGGAGGGGCCGTTTCTGATGGCTGAGGCGGCCGACGAAGGCAAGGCGGAGGCGGCCAGATTCGGGGCGCAGGTTGGGCGGGACAAGGCGATGCGGCATGGCGCGACGGTCGAACATGCGGCCAAGCCGCACACGTCCGGCGACCGGGAAGCGGCGTTGCAAGTAGGCGGCAAGGTTGGTGCTAATGACGTGGTGGTGGTCGATGTGCCAGGTCCAGACGCCCGAAATGCGGGCGAAGCCACCATCGGCATGTTCGACGATATGGGTGCTGTCGATGACCGACAGGTGGGGCGCTGCCGCCTTGACTTGTGGCAGGCAGTCATAAAGCGGGTGGCAATGGTGGATGTGCAGGAGGCGGATGTTTTCAGCCGTGACGAGGGCGGTGATGAAATCGGGCCAGAGATCGCGGGGAAGATAGCGGTCAGTTCGCAGGAAAAGGATGCCGGGGTCGCCTTCGATTTCTTCGGCGAGGGATTGCGGCGCGGGGACAGAGGCCACCACCACCACCCTGAGGCCCAGAGTGCGGGCCCAGCGGATGCAATCGAAGGCAAGGCGTTCGGCCCCGCCCACCTCAAGCCAGTGCATTCCAATCAGGATGGCGGGGCTGCGGTTGGAGCCGAGTGCAGGTGGAAAAGGCGCGTTTGGGCAAGGGGCGACCGGCGTCGTCCTGTGGCGCAAGGGCAGGGTACGCCTTTGCCATGTGTCGTGCAGGTGGCGCGGCAATTCGGGCAGGATCGGGTGCACGGCGATCAGGCCGCGCGTCACGGGGCCGGGGGCGAGGGGGCGTTCCGGCGTGGTAACTTGGGCCGCGCGACGGGCCGGGGGCGGTAGCGCCGTTTCGACGCGCAGGGCGGGCTGAGTACCGGGAAGGCGGATGCGGGCCATCAAGCCGGTTTCGTCCGGGTCCCCCGCCGGGTTGAGAGTGACCGTAGGATCGCCCCACCAGCCCGGCGCGCGGCGCAAGCAGAGATCAAGGGCGGCACCGGGCCAAAGCCTACGATAGATCGCGGCGATGGCGCGCAGTTCGGCCTTGAGGTCTTCCTCTGTCCAATCCGGGGGCAGGCGGGGCGGTCTCATTCCGTAACGGTTTGGGCCCGGTTGATCGCGCCGACACCCTGATCAAAGAGCGTGATGAACTTGCCCAGCGTCACCGTATCGGCATTGGTCACAAAGATCGCGTCGCCATCGGTTAGAAGGAAGCGCTGGGCGCTGAACTGGGTTTCCGGGCGGGACATGTCAAAGCGGTATACGGTGGGAAGACCCTGTTCGGTGACGGGATAGGCATCAAGATCCGCGATGCCCGCCTGACCAAGTCGGCGGCGGCTTTCATGGCGGAAGAGGAAGACGCCCGAGGGATTGGCCCGTTCATCCCGCGCGCCGCCTGCGGCGGAGATTGCCTCAAGCAGCGAATAGCGCGGGGTTTCGATGCGGTAAGTGTTTGTTTGCCCGACGGCACCGGCAAGTGTGTAGCGCGGTGGCTCATGGGCGAGGATAACCACGTCGTCGCGTTGCAGCGGGATGTCATTGGCCGGTTGCAGGAAGATGTCGCTGAGCCTTGCACGGGCCTGACGGTTGTTGCGGCGGATGGTAACGGTGGTTTCATGGGCAGGGTTGCTGCTGCCGCCGGCGGCGGCGATGGCTGCCGATAGGCGGTCCCCGCTCAGGGAAAGCTGGAACGGGCCGGGGCGTCCAACGGTGCCCGTGATGACGGCGCGGTTGCCGCTGGAGGTTGAAATGCGGACAAGGGCCTGCGGTTCGATGGCCTTGCCTTCCAGGCTTTCGACGATCAGCGTTTCGATTTGCAGGGGTGTGCGGCCTGCGACGGAGATCTCTCCCACGTAGGGAAGCGTTATATGGCCGTTTCGGCCGACGGTGACATTGTCGAAATCGGTTCCGCCCGCCCCGCCGTTGCCGGTGGCGAAAAGGCCGCCGGACCCGGCTTCAAGGATGCGGATACTGAGGACATCGCCAACGCCCACCGCTTCGGATGGGGCGGCGGATGGGTCAAGCGACAGGCCCGAGACGGAGGTTACGGGAGGATTGCCTAAGGTGCGGGTGATGTTCTCATCCACCTCGATCAGGAGGAAGGATTTGTCTTCCGCCCCTTCCAGAACGGCGGCGGTGGACGGGCCCTGTTGCGGCAGGGCACAGGCGGACAAGGCGGCGATGGAGCCAAGGAGGAGGCCGCGTCGGGTAAGCGCCGCACGGCAGGACGGATTGCGCGGCGTAACAGGGAGGAGCATGGTGGAGCCTTGAGTTTTTAGTTCAGGTGCGTTGGGCATGAGTAGAGCGGTGCGGACCGTTTTCGTCACGGGCGGGTCAAGCGGCATTGGGCTGGCCGTGGCACGTGATTGGGCGAGGCGGTTTCAGGGTAGGACCGGGCAGATCGCGTTGTTTGGCCGGGATACCGAGCGGTTGGAAAAGGCCGTGGCAGAGATCGCGGCGCTGGAGCCTACGGTGGCCGTGCGCGGTTGGAGCGTGGATGTGGCGGATGCCGCCGCTGTCGCCTTGGCGATGAAGGCTGCGGTGCAGGCGATGGGCGTGCCGGAGCGGGTAATCCTGTCGGCGGGTATGACGCTGCCGGGGCTCTTTGAAGGGCTGGAGATCGACGCGCAGCACAGGGTCATGGAAGTGAATTATTTCGGCGCTGTGCATGTGCTGCATGTCTTGCTGCCGCAGCTTCAGCCCGGCGCGCGGATCGGCTTTGTCGGATCGGCGGCGGGGATTGCGGGTATCCATGGCTATGGCGGTTATGCGCCATCCAAGCTGGCGTTGCGGGGACTGGCCGAGGTTCTGCGGGTGGAGCTTTCCGCGCGGGGCATCGGTGTGACACTGTGCCAGCCGCCCGACACGGACACCCCCATGCTGACCGCCGAGCGCGGGCATCGCCCGGCGGTGACGGAGGTGATTGCCGGCACGCAAGCCATGACAGCGGCAGAGGTGGCCCTTGTCTTGATCCGTGCGATGGAGGCCAACCGCCTTCATGCACTGCCCAGTTGGGCGGTGCGGTTGCTGCACCTTTTCGGGCCGCTGTCCGGGGCGATGTTGCGGCGGCGACAGATCCGGCTGATACGGGACTTGGGGCCGGATTGAAGGGGGGCGGGTCATGTCAGATGCTCGCGCAGGATATGCATGAACATCGACAGGATGCCCCAGATCAGGAAGGCCACCGCTCCGATCAGCAGGATGGTGAGGAGGGCCTGCGGATAACGGGCCGATTCCGGTGGTGAGGGGGTCACAAAGGTGGCGACATAGCGCTGTTGCCGATCTGCTTCGACGCGCGCGGCTTCTAGCGAGGAAAGGGCCGAGAGATAGGCGCGTTCGCGGAAGTCGAGATCGACCTTGAGCGCCTCGTAAAGTGTGACGGAGCGGTTTAGCGAAGCACTGAAAGTGGGGGCGGTTCCACCTGCGCTGGTGTCGCCTTCCTCACCCATTCCCAGCCGGGCACGTTCCGAGGCGATCTGGCGTTCGAGCGAGTCGATCTGGCTTTGCAGGACGCGGACGCTGGGCGCTTCGGGGGAGAGGAATTCGCGCAGGCTGCTGAGTTCGGTGCGCGTGCTGGCAAGCCGGTTTTGCAGCTGGGCGAGGACGCCTTCTTGTGTGGCGACGCTGGCGGTGGGATCGATCTTTTGTTCGGTTTCGCGGAAGGCGGCGATTGCGGCGCGTTGGTCGCGGAGGGCTTCTTCGGCGCGCAGCAACTCAAGCTCGGCCAGACGGACGGTGTCTTGCCGCGCCTTTTCCGAGACGGCGTTGATGAGGGTGGAGCTGGCCTCAAGAACAACCTCGGCCATGCGGGTGGCATCGCCGGGGGTGAAGGCCTGTGTTTCGACGGTGATGATCTGGGTGGCGGATTCGAAACTGGCCGAGACGACAGAGGGCAGATAGTCGACCATGTCTTCGGTCGTGGCATCTTCTGGCAGGCGCGTCAGGAAGTCGCCGTGGGGGGCGGAATAAATGGTGCGGAGATCAACCTTCTCGGTCAGCGCGTCGAGGAATTCGCGGCTTTCTAGATATTCCACGATCATCCAGGAATCGGCGACCGTGCTGCCCGATCCGGTGCTGCCCGAGACGAGGCCAAGCAGATCGCCCGATGAGGCGCCGCTGGGCGAGCGGATGGCGAACTTGATCTCCACGGCATAGCGGTCGACGGCGACGAAGCTGTAATAGGCGGCGCTGGCCAAGATGGGCAGGATCACGCCGAGGATGAAGGTCAGGATGGTGATCCGGCTGAACAGACGGCGTTGGGTCGCCGTCTGTACGGCGATGGGGCCTGCGGCAAAGGTCGTGTCGCGATCGGGGCCGGGAACGATGCGCGCTGGGGGCTGATCCCCTTCGAAGCGCCGGGCGAGGCGGTTCTTTTTGGGGTTCATGCGGTTGGGGTTGGGGTCATCTGGGCGCGGGCGGCGCGGACGGCGACCGAAGGCTTCATCGTCGTCGTCGTCAAAGAGCGCGGGTTCGGCCTCGCGGTTATTCGGGCCGGTCTGCGCGGGCGGCTCCGTTTGGGCCTGTTCGAGGACAGCCGGCTTTTGCAGCGGGGTGATCTTGGGGTCATGCATTGATTGCGACATAGGCGTCGATGGCCTCTTCTATGTCGTCGTAGAACCGGGTCGTGCCGTTGGCGACGAGCAGGCCGCAATCGCAGAATTCGCGGAGCGCTTTCATTGAATGCGAGACGAGGATGATGCGGGAACGACCCATCAGGTCGTCGAAGGCGCGCTGTGCCTTTGCCTTGAAGCTGGCATCGCCGACGGCGAGGACCTCATCGACAAGATAGAGGTCGAAATGAAGCGCCATGCTCAGGCCAAAGCCGATGCGCGCCGCCATCCCAGAGGAATAGGTGCGCATCGGTTCATGCAGAAAGGGGCCAAGTTCGGCGAATTCCGCAACATAATCGATGACGGCATGTTCATCGGCCCCGTAGACGCGGGCGACGAAGCGGATGTTTTCTATGCCCGTGAGCATGCCATGAAAGGAAGCGCGCAGCCCAATGGGCCATGAGACAGAGACAGAGCGGGTGATGCGGCCATGATCAGGGTCAACAAGGCCAGAGATCAGGCGCATGAAGGTCGACTTTCCGGCCCCGTTGCGGCCCAGAACGGCGATATTCCGATAAGGCAGGACTTGCGACACGTTGTTCAGCACAAGGCGTCGCGCGCCGCCGCGCAGGGGATAGGTCTTGGTAACGTTTTGAAATTCGATCACATCATCCCCCGCTTGCTGAGAATCATCTGGAACATGCCCAGAGCGGTGAGGATCAGGCCCACGAAATAAAGATAGGGGATGTCGATGTGATAGGTGGGATAGCCGGGCAGGTAGCCTGCTCGAAAGCTTTCCACCCCGTGGATGATGGGGTTCCAAACAATGAAGCCACGCAATTCATAGGGCAGGTTTTGCAGGCTGAAGATCACGCCTGATAGGATGAATGCCGGTGCCATGAGCATGTTGTAGACATGGCCCGTCATGTTGAAACGGCGCTGAATGGCGGCAATATTCAGGCCGACGCCGAAGGCCAAAAGGCCAAGGCCGAAATAGGCAATGAACATGCGCCCCATATCATGCGGCGGCGGGCTGCCGAAGGCGAAGTAAAGGAAGATGAAAACAAAGGTCGCGATCATGATCGATGTGATCGTGTCAAGGACCAAGCGGGCCACGGCTGCGTCGAGTTCGCGCACGCGGGGATAGCTGAAAAGAGGGGTATTCGATTCCAGCGCCATGCCGATGAAGCCGGAGGCGTGGCGAAAATAGACGAAGGCCAGCACGCCAGAGGCGTAGAAGGGGGCGAAATCCAGCCCGTTGCCGCGCAGTCCGGTTACGGAGAAAAAGTAAAGCATCGCGGCGGTGACAGCGAAGGGTTCCGCCACGGCCCAGGCATAGCCGAGGCGGGATCTTCCGTGGCGCACGCGCGCCTCGCGCAGGACAAGCGCGAAGACAGACCGCAGGAAGGTGTGTCCACCCGTCCGGCATTCGGCCAGTTCAATGCGCAGATCGGCAATCATGACATGTCCGCGCGGCTGGCGATCATGGGCCATGCCAAAGCACGGAAGGCACGATGCCACCTTGTGGCCATGCCTTCGGTCGCTGCCCAAGCATGAGGCAGTTTCGGCGAATTTACTTGCAAACCCGAACCCTTTAACCGCGCCGATTGTTGACCGATGCTATCCTTAAGATTAGGCATAAGAATGTGACAGTGCGCAAGGCGCTGTTTTGTTTACATTTATTAACGAGTGTGCTGAGTGGCAAAAAAGATTCACGTCACGGGTTGGGCCTGCCGCCTGCCGGGTGCAAACTCGGTCAAGGACTTGGCCGACGTGCTTTTTTCGGCACGCGATACCGTGACGGAAATCCCCGAAGATCGCTGGTCTCGGCAGTTTTTCCTGCATCCTGTGCCGGGGACGAAGGGGAAGGCCTATACTTTTGCGGCGGGAGTCGTGGAAGATCTGTGGGCATTTGACGCGGCCCCGTTTGGCATATCGCCGCGCGAGGCGGGGCAGATGGACCCTCAGCAACGTTTGCTGTTGCAGGTCGTTTGGGAGGCGCTGGAAGATTCGGGCCTGCCGCCCGACAGTCTGGCAGGGCAGCATATCGGGGTCTATGCGGGCTGTTCCGCCATGGCGCATGCGGCGCGGCTTGCGCAGGACGCCGCGCTGACCGACGCGCATTTGATGACGGGCAATACCTTGGCGCTGGTGTCGAACCGAGTGTCCCATGTGTTGGACCTGCGGGGGCCGTCGATGACGGTGGATACTGCCTGTTCATCGTCGATCGTGGCGATGCGGTTGGCAGAAGAGGCGCTGCTCCGCGGAGAGATTGATGTGGCGGTGGTGGCCGGGGTGAACGCCCTGCTGGACCCGATCCATTACATCGGCTTTTCGGCGGCGCGGATGCTGTCGCCAAAAGGGCGGTGCCAGCCCTTTTCGGCCATGGCGGATGGTTATGTGCGGGCAGAGGGGGCGGTGGCCTTTGTCCTTGAACGTCGGACGGCGCGCGAATTGGGCGCGCGGCGGTCGCATGGAATCCTGCGCGCGGTGGAGGTGAACACCGACGGGCGCACATTGAACGTCGCCTTGCCGTCAATGGAGGGACAGGCGGCCCTTCTGCGCAAGGTTTATGATCGGGCTGGGGTGGACCCGGATGCGCTGGCCTTTGTGGAGGCGCATGGGACCGGGACACTGGCGGGGGATCCGGTGGAGGCGGGTGCGCTGGGCCGGGTGCTGGGTCAGGCGCGGACGGCGGCGCTGCCTATTGGATCAGTGAAGTCGAATATCGGGCATCTGGAGCCTGCATCGGGCGTGGCGGGTATGCTGAAGGCGCTAATCGCGCTGGAGCGACGGGTGCTGCCATCCAGTTTGCATGCGAAAACGCTTAATCCCGGGATCGATTTTGAAGGATTGAACCTGAAGGTGGCGCAAGAGGCGCTGCCCTTGGGAGAGGGGCCTTTGCTGGCGGGGGTGAGTTCCTTCGGTTTCGGCGGGGCCAATGCGCATGCGATTGTGGAACGGGCGGAGGTGTCGCCTGTATCCGAAACCCGCGGCGGCGCAGAAGGCGACGCGCCGATTCTATTCCTATCCGCGGCAAGCGAAGCGGCATTGGTGCGGATGATGGCGGCGTGGCAACCGCTGGTCGCGGGGGAGGCTGCGGGAGGTGGCCTGCAGGAGTTGTGTGGGCAGGCGGCGACCTATCGCGGGCGGCTGGCGCATCGCGCGGCGCTAATCTGTGACGCGCCTGAGGAGGCCGCTTTGGCCTTGGCGCGGGGGGCGCAAAGCAAGGCTGACCTGCGGCTTGTCACTGGTCGGTCCGATCTAGTGGAGGCAGAGGTGGCCTTCGTCTTTTCGGGCAACGGGTCGCAATATGCCGGCATGGGCCTTGATGCCATGGCACACGATGCCGCCTATGCGAAGGCCATGGGGCAGATTG
The DNA here is from genome assembly GCF_029953595.1 of Fuscovulum ytuae. NCBI lineage: Bacteria > Pseudomonadati > Pseudomonadota > Alphaproteobacteria > Rhodobacterales > Paracoccaceae > Fuscovulum > Fuscovulum ytuae. The sequence continues at coordinate 3,444,593 of NZ_CP124535.1, forward strand.
ACCGGGCCTTTCGGGGTGTGGCGGGTTGGTCGATCATCGAACGGCTGGCGGCGGGCGATCTGGAAACGCAAATGGGCGATGCAGTCGTCGCGCAGCCTCTTTTGTTCGCGGATCAAATCGCGCAATTCCGCGCCTATCAGGCGCGCGGCCTGCGACCGGCCGCGGTGATGGGCCATTCAGGCGGCGAGGTGGCCGCGGCCTATGCTGCGGGCGCGCTGTCGCTGGGCCAGGCGGTGATGGTCACGCATCTGCGCAGCCTTGCGTCACAACCTTTGCGCGGGGCAGGCGGGATGCTGGCGGTACAGGCCACGGCCGAGGATATGCGCGTGGCGATTGCGGCGTTCGGCGGCGGGGTGGAACTGGCCGCCGAGAACAGCCCGCGTAGCGTTTCGGTGGTGGGAGAGGGGGAGGTGCTAGACGCCTTTCTGCGCCATGTGCGGCGGGTGCTACGCTGGCCTGCGGTGAAGCTGGCGATCGACTATCCCTATCATAGCAAGGCTTTCGATCCGGTGGCCGAAGCGTTGCGAGACGCCTTGCGAGACCTGCGACCACGGGCCGTGCGTATTCCCTTCATCTCGTCCGTCACAGGGCAAGAGATGGCGGGGGAGGCCTTGGATGCGGATCATTGGGCTGCGAATGTGCGACAGCCGGTGGCCTTTCTGCCGGCCATGGCGGCGCTGCGGGCGCGCGGAATCCAGGCTTTTCTGGAAGTGGGGCCGTCGCCCGTCTTGCAGACCTATATGACGGGATGTCTGGAGGGTGCGGGCTGCGCGGTGCTGCCGGGGCTTGACCGGGGTGAGGATGAGGCGGCGGCGGCGGGGATCAACCCTGTGGCGCGGGTCGTGGCGCGGGCGGTGGTGGCCGGGGTTGCGTTGCAGGGTCATACGGTCTTGCCGCGCGCCACGTCGCATCGGGACGATCTGCCGACCTATCCTTGGGAGCCTGAGCAAGTTCGGATTGATCAGACCCCCGGCATCCTGAACCGCTTTGGCGATGGGCTGCGGCAGCATCCCTATCTGGGCCGCGAAGAAGGGGTGGATGCGCGGCTTTGGTATTCGAACATCGATGCGGTGATGGTGCCTGCCTTGGCCGACCACCAGCCGGGTGGGCGCGTGATCCTTCCGGGAACTTGGCTGGCAGAATTGATGCTGGCGGCGGGGGCTGAGACGCTGGGCCCCGGTGGGGTTGCCTTGCAGGATGTAGATTTTCTGGCCCCCGTCGTTCTGACGCGCCAGAGCATGACCGAGGTGCAGGTGCGCGCCTTGACCGATCAGGGGCGGATCACAATCGGGTTCCGCGCAAGGGGCGAGACGGGGCCTTATCGCGTGCAGGCGCAGGGTCGGTTCGAACGCGCCTTGCGGATTGAGGATGAGGTGGCTCCGCCTGACCCTCGCCCAAGGACTGGAGACAGGACAGGCGCGCGGCTTTATGTAACGGCGCGGCGTTTGGGCCTGCATTACGGGCCAGCCTTCGCTTTGGTCGAGCGTGAGCGGAGGCCTGCGCCCGGTGTGGTGGAGGTGTTCCTGCGGGAGCATGAGCCGATGGACGGGCCGAGGACGCGCCTTCTTCTGGATGTGCCGGGGGCTGATGCGGCGTTCCATGCCCTGATCCCGGCGCTGGAGGAGACAGAGTTTGAGCGTGCCGGTCTGGGCTTTGTTCCGGTGCGGATCGGTCGGCTTGTCATTGCGCGGCCCGGGGCAGTGGTCGCGTCGGCGCGGGTGATGCTGCGGCTGAAGGGGGCGCGGTCGCTTTTGGCCGATTTCCTTTTGTTCGACGGCGACGGGCAGTTGATCGCGCGGATCGAAGCGGCACGGTTTCAGGCGGTGCGGTTGCAACGAGACGTGGCGCTTCCTGTGCATGGGTTCCGGCAGATCGCGCTGCCCTTGCCGCGGTCAGAGGCGGCTGAAGAAGTGGCAGAGCGTGTCGTTGCCGCATTGGAGGCTGCACCTGCCCTGCCGGATGAAGAGTATTTTCTCATCGAGGCAGCAGCGCAGGCGCTTGCGGCAGAAGGCATGCGGGCCTTGGCGCGGGATGGTGTTGTCCGGGCACCCTTGCCATCGGTCTGGGCCGAAGGCATGGCGGGCATCGCCTTGCGGGCCGGGATGGTGCGCGCCGTTGAGGGCGGATGGCAGTTGACCGAGGCCGGGGCTGCGGCGATGGCCGCGCCTTTGATTGCGATGATCACGCAAGAGCGTCCCGATCTGGTGCCAGAGGTGGCGATCCTGACCCACTTGGCGCGACGGGTGACCGGGCTTGTCGGGCTTTCCCCCCCTGACTTGCCCGGGGCCGAGGACGTGTTCGGACGGGCGGCCCTTGATGCGCTGCGGATGGGATCGGTCTTTCGGCAACGGCGGCGAGCTGCTTTGGCCGATGCGGTTATTGGGGCCGTTGCAAGGGTACGACCGGGGGTCGCCTTGCGGATTGCCGAGGTGGTGCAGGACACGGCGCAGCTTTTGCCGCGCCTGACCGACGCAATTGCCCCCGGGCTTGCCACCTTTTCCGAGATTGTCCTGCCCGGGTCAGAGGATGGGCCTGTCGCACGGCCAGATCGCGTGGCGCGACTGGAGGCGACAGCGCAGGCTTTGCGAGCGGCGGGGGGGCATGACCTGATCCTGTCGGAAGGGGCGCTGTCAACGACTGGGGTTCCGCTGGTGCGGCTTGCCGAGGGGCTTTTGCCGGGCGGGCGGATCATTGCCCTTGAGGCAGAACCGTCGGATTTTGCCGATCTGGTTTGGGGTCTGGATGAGGGATGGTTTGCGGAAGGCGTGACTCCGGACGGGCCGCTTTCGCCTTTGCAGACTGGGGCGGATTGGTTGGCGGCCGTCGAGACAGCCGGGCTTGTGGCTAAGCTGCACGCGATGCCTGACGCGTTTGGTGCGGCGCAACTGGTTTCGGCGGCGCGCGTGGGAGGGGGCGAGACGAAGCTGCCTATGCCGGGAGGTGAGAGCGACCCGGCTTTGGCGGCGGCGGTTGCCCATGGCTTGGCGCAGGACGTCGATACGGTGATGGCGGTGGGGGGCTGGACTGTCGCGGTCTTTCCTCAGGTCAAGGCGGTGGCCGATCCTGCGGCGCAGCTGGCCGGGCGTGTGCTACGGCTGCGGGAACTGGTGACTGAGGCCACTGTGTCACCGCTGCTGTTCGTGGTCCCGGCGGGGAGTGGGCTGGGGGTCAGTGATCCGGGCCAAGCAGCGGTTTGGGCCTTAATCCGGTCGGCGGCGAATGAACATGCGACAGTACCTATGCTGCGCTGCGATTGTGATCCAGAGCTGCCTGCCGCGGATGTGGGGTTGCAGCTGGCACGACTGATCGCGTCGGGAACGAGTGAGACGGAAATTGTTATCGGGCGGGACGGCGTTTCGGCGCTGCGCGTGATGCAAGGTGTGGTGGATGCCGGGGCGGCTGCGCAGGACAGTGTAGCGGAGCGTGCCGTGCTGCGGCCTGCGGTGGCGGGTGGAATTGACGATCTGCGCTGGCAGCGCGAGACGCGTCAGGCACCGGGGCCGGGTGAAGTGGAGATTGCGGTCGCGGCCACGGGTCTGAATTACCGTGACGTGATGTGGTCTATGGGCCTTTTGCCGGAAGAAGCGCTGGAGCGCGGCTTTGCTGGATCGACGGTTGGGCTGGAATGCGCGGGACGTGTGCTGCGCTGCGGGCCGGGGGTGACGGGGCTTGCACCTGGTGATGCGGTGCTGACCTTTGGGCCGTCCTCTTTTGCATCGCATGTGACGGTGGAGGCGCGGCTGGCGGCGCGGCTGCCCGACGGCATTGCGCCCGAAGCGGCGGCGACATTGCCGGTGGCGTTTTTCACCGCGTGGTATGCGATGGTCACCTTGGCCGGGTTGGAGGCTGGCGACTGGATCTTGGTGCATGGGGCAGCGGGTGGCGTTGGACTTGCTGCCTTGCAGATCGCGAGACATCGCGGGTTGCGGGTGATCGCGACAGCGGGGTCGGAGGTGAAGCGGTCTTTCCTTGCCGCCGAAGGCGTGGAGCATGTGCGGGATAGCCGCACGCTTGACTTCGCCGAGGCGGTACGGGGGATCACCGGTGGGCGCGGTGTCGATGCGGTGCTGAACGCTTTGGCGGGTATGGCGATGGAGCGCAGCCTTGGTTGCCTTGCGCCTTTTGGTCGGTTCCTTGAGCTGGGGAAGCAGGATTTCTACGCAAATACGGCCGTGGGCCTGCGGCCTTTGAAGGAAAACATCGTCTATCACGGGATCGACGTGGATCAGGTGATGGCTGCGCGGCCCGCCTTGGCGGCGCGGGTCTTTGCTGAGGTGATGGCGGCCTTTGAGGCGGGGGCATTGCGCCCCTTGCCCTATCGCGCCTTTGCCGCCGATGAGGCGGTGTCGGCGTTCCGGCTGATGCAAAAGTCTGGGCATATTGGCAAGGTCGTGGTTGTGCCGCCCGATCCGGCAACGGTGCGGGATGAGGAAGGTGCCTTGGGCCGCTTTGCCCCGTCAGCATCGGGCTGGCATTTGATCGTGGGCGGTCTGGGCGGGCTTGGCCTTGATATGGCCGAGTGGCTGGTGGCCTCTGGTGCGCGGCGTTTGGCCCTGATGGGGCGGCGCGGTGCGGTCGAAGGGCCTGCGGTCGAGGCGATTGCCCGCTGGCGACGGCAGGGGGTGGAGGTACGCCCCATCGCCTGTGATGTGGCGGATGGCGTGGCACTGGAGAAGGTGCTGGCCGATCTGGTGCCGCTTGCCGGGGTGATCCATTCGGCGATGGTGCTGGAGGATATGCCACTTGCGTCGATCACGGCGGAGGTTCTGGACCGGGTGCTGCCTGCGAAAGTGGCGGGGGCGGCACATCTGGATCGGCTGACGCGGGGGATGGCGCTGGAGTATTTCGTGCTGTTCTCGTCGATGGCGACGTTGATCGGCAATCATGGGCAATCGGCCTATGTGGCGGCGAATGGCTATCTGGAAGGGATCGCACGGTCGCGGCGGGCAGAGGGTCTGCCGGGGCTGGCGGTTGGCTGGGGCGCGATTTCCGACGTGGGCTATCTGTCGCGGGACCGTGAGACGGCGGCCTTGGTGCGGCGGATGTCGGGGGGGGCAGAGTTCACTGGTGTGCAGGCGACGCGGGCGCTTGAGCGGCTTTTGTCGCTGGGCGAAGTGGTGGGGCCTGTGGTGCATGTGTCGCCGATGGGGTGGAACGCGGTTTCCGTCACATTGCGGACGCTGGGGGAACCTGCTTTTGGCCTGTTGAAGGCGCTTGGGCGGAGATCTGAAGCGGAGGTTGGTGAGGATGATCTGCGGTCGGTCCTGACGGGCCTGACAGAGGCGCGGGCGGCGGAACGGCTGGAAGCGTGGCTGGTGGGGCGGGTGGCGCATATCCTTCAGGTGCCGGAAAAATCGGTCGCGGCGACCAAACCTGTCTCTGATCTGGGCGTGGATTCGCTGATGGGCGTGGAACTGGGGCTGACGGTGCAGCAGACGCTGGGGGATGATATCCCGGTGACCCTGATTTCCGATGCGCTGAGCCTGCGCGAAATCGCGCTGCGGATCGTGCGGCATCTGCATGGCGCAGGCAGCGGAGGCGAAGAGGCTGTAGGCGAGGTTCATTTGGCAGAGCAGCATCTGGGGTCGGTCGGAGCGTTGCGCGGTGGCCGAGCGGAGGCTGCAGAATGATCGATGGCACGCCAAGTAAGGCCGATCTGGTGGCGGCGGCGCGGGCGGCGGCGCAGCGGCGCGGCTCGCGTCCTGTTGCCGTGGCCGAAGGGGCGCGTGGGTTCGACAGTCTGCCCGATTGGCGCGACAGCCAGCGGATGAAGCAGGTGGGGGCTTTGGTCGGTGTGGCGACGCCCTTCTTTCGACGGCATGAGGGGCGCGCGGGTGCAGTGACCTGCATCGACGGGCGAGCTGTGGTGAACTTTGCCTCATATGACTATTGCGGCTTGAATGCCGATCCGCGGGTTGCCGAGGCGGCGAAGGCGGCGATCGACCTTTATGGCGTGTCGCCGTCGGGAAGCCGGTTGGTTGCTGGATGCCGCCCGGTGCATGATGCTCTGGAGCAGGCTCTGGCGCGGCATTATGAGGCAGAGGCCGCGCTGACCTTTGTCAGTGGGCATTCCACCAATGTTTCGACCATCGCGCAGGTGATCGGCGAAGGTGATCTGATCCTGCACGATGCGCTATGCCACAATTCCATCCTTGTCGGGGTGAAGTTGTCGGGGGCGGCGCGGCGATCCTTTCCGCATAACGATCTGGCGGCGCTTGAGGCGCTTTTGACCGAAAACCGCGGGCTTTACCGCAATGCCCTGATCGTGACGGAAGGCCTATTCTCGATGGATGGCGATGTGCCGCCATTGGCCGGGCTGATCGCCTTGAAGCGGCGGTTTGGCTGCTGGTTGATGGTAGATGATGCCCATGCGATGGGCTGCGTGGGGGCGAGGGGGCGCGGTAGCTTTGAGGCGGCTGGGGTGGCACCGGGTGAGGTGGACATCTGGATGGGTACGCTGTCGAAGACCTTGGCGGCGACGGGGGGCTATATCGCGGGCAGTTCGGTTCTGATCGAAGTGCTGCGCGACCATGCAGCGGGCTTTGTCTATTCGGTGGCGTTGGCGCCCGCACTTGCAGCGGCAGCAGAGTGCGCGCTGGGCCTGTTAACGGAAGAGCCCGAGCGGGTGTCGCGGTTGCAGGCCAATGCGGCGGCCTTTCTGGCAGCGGCGCGGGCGGCGGGTTTGGAGACCGGATCGGCAGGGCCTTATGGCATCGTGCCGGTCATGGTGGGCGACAGTCTGCTGGCTGCAAAACTGTCAGAGCGGTTGCTTTCGCGGGGGATCAACGTGATGCCGGTGATGTTTCCGGCGGTTCCCATGCAGAGCGCGCGGTTGCGCTTTTTCCTAAGTGCGCAGCATGAGGCAGAGCAGATTGTCGCGGCGGTGACCGCCACGGCGGACGAGATGGACAGTTTGCGGCGGGAGGGGTTTGGGTCGGCTATCCCCCCTGCGGTCTTGGGTTTGTAACGAGTTCGGGTGCAAGGCCGCTGGGGGGCGGCGCTGGCATCCATGTGTGAAGGAAGGCTGCCATGAGTCCGTTCGACCGTCGTCTTGAGGTCATGACTGCCACGCGCCTGCAAGGTTTGCTTACGCCATTCGCGGGCATTCCGGACAGCCTTTACCTGGCGGAGGGCAGTCGTGCCGAAGTGGGCGAGGATGGGCTGTATCGACTTCCGCCGCGTGGTCGATTGGAGACGGACAGTTATTTCAATGCGTTCTACCTGAATTTCTGGCGCGCCCATGGGCGCTTGGCCCGCGTTGGTGTGTTGTGCCGGGTGCAGGGTGCGGTTGCGGTGCAGGTTCTGGCACATATGGCGGGCGGCGGAGTACGTGTCGTCGACGACTGGATGGAAGTGGGTGACGGTCAGGAAAGCCTGCATTGGGTCTGGGCCGAAGTCGGCGACATCGGCGCGCCGGAGGTTCTGCGGCTTAGCCTGTCGGTGGCGACGGTGGATGGTGCATTGATCGAGGAAATGGCCTTCGTGACAGAGCCTGTCATTGGGCCCGTGCCGCGTCTGGTTGTCGGTATTTGCACGATGAACCGCGAGGTCCTGCTGGAGGGGACCTTGACGGCGTTGGCTGAATTGGCCGAAGAGACGCCGCTTTTGCAGCGGGTGCTTCTGATCAATCACGGTCGGCCATTCCAACGGCCAGAACTGCGGAAACTTTTAAAGCAGCCTCTGTTCCGCAAGGTGCAGCAGGCCAACCTGGGCGGCAGCGGCGGGTTTGCCCGCGCGATGCTGGAGGCGCAGGAGGGTGAAGAGGGGCCGACGCATCTGTTGTTGATGGATGATGACATCCGGCTTGATCCACGGGTCATTCTGCGCGCCATGGCCTTTGCGCAAATGGCTGGTGAAGTGGCGGTGGGTGGGCAGGCGCTGGAACTGGAACGCCCGCATCGGTTGCAAGAGGCTTGGGGGCAGCTCGGCCGGAACTGGTTGCCTATGGTCGAGGGAGTGGGCACCGATCTGTCGGACCCAGCGTCGATGCAGCTTTGGTCACGGGTGCCTAAGGCCGACTATAACGGCTGGTGGTTCTGCCTGATCCCCATGTCGGCCCTGCGGCGCTGTGGCTTGCCCATCCCCTGTTTCATTCGGGGGGATGATATCGAATATGGGTTGCGACTGCGTGAGGCCGGGGTGCCGGTGGTGCCATTGCCGGGGGTTGGGGTTTGGCATGCCTCGGTCCGCTATAAGCATGCGGGCATCGTGCATTACTATGATCTGCGCAACAGCCTGATCACAGCGGCGGCGCATCCACAGCTTGGTGATCTTCCGGGTGCGATGCATGTAATGGGCTATGTGCTGCATCATCTGTTGGTGCATCGCTATCGTTCGGTGGAAGCATGCCTCATGGCCTTGCGCGATTTTCTGAACGGTCCGGATATGGCGCTGTCGACGGACGCGGCGTGGCTGCATCGGCAGGTGACCAAGACTGTCGAGTCGGTAAAGGCCCCGGAACGCTGCGAGGCACCGCAGACAGGGATGCGCCTTTTACAGCCTTTTTCAGTGAAGGACCCCGATCCTTCGCCATGGCAGGTGGTGCTTTTGGTGCTGCTTGTCCTGTTTCGGCCAGCGCAGCACGGTATCAGGCTATTGCAGAAGGGCGCGCCTGACCCGATGCGGATTGCCGGGTTGCCCTACCTTCTGGCGCTTGATCCCGAGGGGAAAACCTGCCTCGTCCTGCGGCCGCATCGGCTGCGGTTTATCGGCTATCTGGCGCAGACCCTGTGGCTGGGGTTGCAATATGCGCTGTGGCGGAGGGCGGCGCGGCGCAGTTGGGGCCGCGCGCTGCCCCGTTTGTTGAGCCGGGACCATTGGTTGCGGGAATTCGCCACCCGAAGCCTTTAGGTTTCTGGGTCGGACCGGAGGTCAGGGGCGTTGCAGGATGCAGGCGAAATCGGCGCGTCGACCGGTGCGGTATTCTTCATATTCGGTGCTGCCGGGCATATCTGCCCATTTCCAGCCATAGGCACGAAACGGCCATGGCACGCGGGCCAGTTCGGCGGCGCGGCGTGGGATATCCGCCTGCAGCGCAGCAAAGGTGTGTGGCGTGATGTTGTGGTAGCTGTGGAAGATCAAGCCGCTGGATTGTGCCGCGACGCGGAGTTCTGCTTCAATCGCGGCATGGTCGCCTTGGCGGTATCCAGCCGAGAAGGCGATGATCGCGCCGTTTCGGGCGCAACGGGTGGCTTCGGCCAGATAGGTGGACAGGCCGAAATAGGTGGGTGCGCCGACGGAGAGGACGAGGTCAGCGCAGCCATCGGGCAGGTTGATACGGGGGCCTTGCCCCTTCACGACCCGGCTGCCGGGTATCTGTCCAAGGAAGCGCGCCGCCTTGCGGGTGACGGTGCCGTTGCGATCCGTGCCGATCAGGCGGGCCTTCGGGAAAAGGGCATGGGCGTAGAAAAGGCCGCCACCTTGGCCGCAGCCGACATCGAGAATGACCTGCGGGTCGGGTTTCAGATGGGCAATCAGGTCGTCCAGAAGAAGATGATACATCATCGCGCTCGCCTCTTCTCCGGCCAGTTCGGGAAGGGCGCGGAGGTCGGGCGCAAGGGGCAGGTATCCGCCGTTGAAGAAGCGTTTCCGCGCAACTGGCGAGAAGCGGTACAGCACCTCATAGGCGGCAAGGTCAAAAAGGTGGAAGGCAAGCCGACCGAGCGCCGGGCGTGTGGCATGACGAAGGCGGACAAGATCGGGCATGAGGGGGCACCAGCACGGATAAGCAACCTTTACGCTCTTTGGCAAAACATAGAGCCGGGACGGATGCAAGGAGCAGTGGCATGCGGGTGATGCTGTTGCAGGGGCCGCCGTCGCCCTTTGCGCGTGAGTTGGGCGAGGCGCTGGCAGCGCGTGGACATCATGTGACGCGGGTGCTGTTGAGCTTTGGCGATTGGCTTTATGGCCGTGGGCGGGGCGCTGTACTTTGGCGTGGTGCCTTTGAGGCCTGGGAGGGATGGGTTGAGGCGCGTATGCGTGCTGAGGCAATTACCCATCTGGTCTATTACGCCGACCGACAGCCCCATCACGTGGCCGCGCAGCGGGCGGCGCGGCGGTTGGGTGTGCGCTGTGTATCCTATGAAAACGGGTATCTGCGGCCGGATTGGATTGTGCTGGAGGAGGGGGGGCAGGGCGCGTTTTCGCATTTCCCCGCCGATCTGGCGCTGGTGAAGCGATTGGCAGCAGGCTTGCCGGAGCCGGACATGACGCGGCGCTATGGGCATGGCTTTGTGCAAGAGGCCGTGGCCGAAATGGCCTGCCATCTGGGCAACTGGGCCTTTGCGCCTTTCTTTGGCGGGTTTCGGGCGGATCGGGCGGTGCATCCCGTCTTGGAATACCTGTCCTACCTTCCGCGCCATGTGCAGGCGCTGCGGGGGGCGGGCCCCGCCAGGCAGGCGGTGGCGGCATTGGCGCATGAGCAGCGGCCCGTGCATCTGTTGGCGCTGCAGATGGCGGGGGATTACCAGATTCGGGCAAATTCGCGGTGGCGCGACCTGCGGGATTTCGTGGCCGAGGTTCTGTCATCCTACGCGCAGCATGGCCCTGCCGATGGCGTGCTGGTCGTGAAGCGCCATCCGATGGACAATGGTTGCATCACTTGGCCGGGCGTCGTGCGGCAAATGGCGCGGCGGGAAGGCATTGCAGACCGGGTTGTGTTTCTGGATGGCGGCGACCTGGCGCGCCTACTTGGGGTGGTGGCCGGCTGCGTGGTGGTCAACAGCACTGTGGGGTTGCATGCCTTGCGGGCGGGTCGCCCAGTGCTGTGCCGGGGGATTGCCGTCTATGACATGCCGGGACTAACGCATCAGGGGGGGATGGATGCGTTCTGGTCCGCGCCCGAACCTCCTGATGCGGAGGGTGTGGTGGCCCTCGTGCGTTTGATGGCTGCTGCGATCCACGTGCGGGGGGATTTTCTGGCAGCAGAGGGGCGGCGGGCAGCCATTGCCGCCATGGTTCAACGTTTGGAGTGCGGCTTGGCGCAGCCTTTCGGGGCCCAACTGCCAGTTCCTCCAAGGTTGGTGCAGGCGAAGGCGATGGGTCTTTTGACCGATCCGTGGCACGCGAATCAACTGGACAGCAAGGGAACGTAGGCTGCGCAGGTCGAAGAGCAGGTGATCTTGGAAGGGCTGCGTTGAGCAAGTCGGGCAGGATTGAATTGTGGCGGAAATGGGGCGCGAACAATTCTCATTCGCTGATTAGAATCATGGGGTTGTGCGCCGGGTTGCAAGGTCTGACAAGCATCGGCCGAAAATGAGAATGCGAATGCGAGTGTATCTCAAAGTTATTGAAAGTCAGTCGCATATTTGGTAATTAACCAAGGATAACAGGGCCGCATTGCGGTTCGTACATCACCTTTCACCATGGGTTAGGCCCGGTGAGGGGCGATAGGTCTGGCCATCATCGGACTTTGGTCTGATGGGGGCTTCTACCTATTTCAGAAGGCTGTCGGACCGTCGGCCTTTGTTCGAATATGTCCAAAACGTGATCATGGGACCATCCGAAGGGACAGGTTCGCCCTGCCCATCCGTCATGGTTCAACACAGGGACATATTGCCATGGTCACGCTTAACCTGAACGACCTCGCCCATATTCTTGAGCAGATCAAAATCGCCGAGGCCCATAGCGCGGCCATCGCGGGGGGGGCAGATGCGCGTGCCTCGCTTGAGGCGCTGATCACCAATCCGCTGATCCCGACGGGCCTTCGCACCGTGTCGGGCGTGTTGAACAATTATACAGTCGGATATACGGGGAATGGTGCGGCAGACGAGCTGATGCAGCGCCTGCTGACGCCGGAGTTCAATGTGGCGGAGATGTCGCCCGAACGGACGATGACCGTGGCGGACCCGAACAATCCCGGCCAGATGATGACGATCACGATCCCTTCGGTTCAGACGTCCTATGCGCAGACCTCTGGTTCCGTCTATGACAGCCAGCCGCGCACGATTTCGAACCTGATCGCTGACCAGACGCTGGGCAATATCGCGGCGATCTCGGCTGCGTTGCAAATCGTGGGCATCACGGGCGTCGATAACCTGAACATCTCGAAGCAGATCCACGCAGCTTATGAGGCGGCGCAAGCGCAGCAGGCCGGGACGGCGCTCCTTGATCGTCCCGCACTGGAGGCGGCGCTGGCGACAGAGCAAGGGCAACTCGCGGACGCTATGGTGGCACGGGATCTGGCGGCGACCAATCTCGTAACTGCGCAGAACACCTATGATGCGGCGGTTCTGGCCGAGGCGGGTGCGCAGGCTGCCTATGATGCACTGATGGGTGATGTGACCGCCGCGACCGAGGCTGTGGCTGCGGCCCAAACCGACTTGGCGAATGCGCAAGCAGCCCAGATTGCAGCGGCAAATGAACTGGCTGCGGCGCAAGCGGCTGTTGATGCCGCCGCACTTGATGTGCCGACGAAGCAGGCCGCAGTGGACGCGGCGCAGGCCGAAGTTGACGCAGCGGTGTCGACAGCAGCGGCAACCCAAGCCGATCTGGACGCGGCAGCCGCCGATCTTGCGACGGCGCAGGCGGAACTTGATGCCGCGCTGGCGGCCTTTGCGGCGGCTGAAGCGGCCCCGGGCTTCATTGATGACGTTATCACCGGGCTAATCGTCACGGTGGAGTCACAGCAATTCACGGTGGCGCAGCAGGCCTACAACGATGCGGCTGCGGCTGATGCGGCGGCTGATGCAGATCTTGCTGCCAAGCAGGCGGTGCTTACTTCGGCACAGACCGCACTCTCAGAGGCGACGGCGGCGCAAACTGCAGCGGCAGCCACCCTTTTTACGGAGACCCAACAGAAGGCCGATGCCGATGCTGCGGTTGTGTTGGCGGAGACGGCCCTGAGCATGGCGGAAGCCGATCTTGTGGCCGCAAACGCCGCTGTGACGACGGATGCCGGTCAAACCGCGCAGGACCTTGCAAATGCTGAAGCGGCGCTGGGCACGGCCACGACTGACCTTGCAACGGCGCAGGGCGCGCTGGCGAGCGCAGAGCAGGCCGTGATCGATGAACAGGCAGATGTAGCGGCTGCTGAAGCTGCACTGATGCCGTTTGATAATGCAGCGGCAGCAAATGCCGCTGTGCAGGCACTGCTGACCGAGCATGGCGTCCAGATGGATGGCGACAACGTCCTGTTGGGCAACGTGGCGGCTGACCTTGGCGATACGGCGCCCTTCAACAGCTTCTTCACCATCTTTGGCCAGTTCTTCGACCATGGCCTTGACCTGACGCAGAAGGGCGGGACGGGTTCTGTCTACATGATGCTGCAGCCCGACGATCCGCTATACGTTCCGGGCAGCCCGACGAATTTCATGGTGCTGACACGGGCAACGAACCAAGCGGGGCCGGATGGCTTGCTTGGCACGGCGGATGACATCCGCGAGAACGCGAACGAAACCACGCCGTGGATCGACCTGAACCAAGTCTATACCTCGAACCCGTCGCATCAGGTTTTTCTGCGCGAATATGTGATGGTGGATGGCAAGCCCGTGGCAACCGGTCACATGCTGGAAAGCGCGACGGGTGGTCCGCCCACCTGGGCTGACATCAAGGATCAGGCCCGCAACATGCTGGGGATCGAGCTGTCGGACCTGAACGTGCATTCGGTGCCTGCGGTTCTGACTGACCTTTATGGCGAGTTCGTGCGGGGCGCTAATGGCTTCCCGCAGCTTGTGACGACCAGTGGCGCCGTAGAAGGGCAACTGCCGACAACAGACGGCGGGCCTGCGCTGACCACCACCTTGAATGCACTGAGCGCGGGGCGTGCCTTCCTGAACGACATCGCACATGACGCGACGCCGGGCTTTGTGGACCATGACCGCAACCCGCAGACCGGTGCGATCCAGAAGCTGCCTGATGCGGACGGGGATACGGCGAATGCGCAGCCCATCAATGGGTTTGGCCAAGCGACCACCTACGACAACGAATTGCTGGACCGTCACTTCATCGTGGGCGACGGGCGTGGCAATGAAAACATCGCGCTGACGGCGGTTCACACCGTTTTCCATGGCGAACATAACCGCCAGGTCGATGCGGTTAAGGCCACTTTGCTTGCGTCGACGGACCTTGCGCTTCTGAATGAATACCTGCTTGTCGGCCTGCCGCAGGGCACCAATCCCACCACCCTGACCGAGGCCGAAAAGGCGGCGCTGGTCTGGGATGGTGAGCGTCTGTTCCAGACGGCGCGTTTCTCGACCGAGATGGTGTATCAGCACCTTGTGTTCGAGGAATTCGTCCGTTCCGTCGCGCCGCAGATCGACCCCTTCGTCTTCTCAAACTCGGTCGAAATCCCGGTGGGGATCAGCCAGGAATTCGCGCAGGTCGTCTATCGTTTCGGCCATTCGATGCTGAACGAGACGGTCGACATGTTCGGCTATCAGAACAACGAGTTGGGGCTGACCAAGGAAACGCTGTTCGATGCCTTCCTCAACCCGGTGATGTTCGATGCGCAAGGGATTGATGCCCATGCAGCGGCCGGGGCGATCCTGCGCGGGATGACCCGCCAGCATGGCAACGAAATCGACGAATTCCTGACCGATGCACTGCGCAACAACCTTGTCGGCTTGCCGCTTGACCTTGCCGCGCTGAACATCGCCCGGGCCCGCGAAACGGGTATCCCGTCGCTGAACGAGGCGCGTGCGCAGTTCTTTGCGCAAACGGGGAACACCTACCTGAAGCCCTATGAAAGCTGGACCGACTTTGCCGCCAATATTAAGACGCCGCTTTCGGTGGTGAACTTCATCGCGGCCTATGGCACGCATGAGACGATCACCTCTGCCACCACCTTCGAAGCCAAGCGCGATGCGGCGATGAAGCTGGTGCTTGGTGGCGAGGGTGCGCCTGCCGATCGTCTGGCCTTCCTGAACGGACCTGCCGAGGCGACCGGTCTGAACAATGTGGACTTCTGGATCGGCGGTCTGGCCGAGGCGAAGATGACGTTCGGCGGCATGCTGGGGTCGACCTTCACCTTCGTCTTCGAAGCGCAGATGGAGGCACTGCAGAACGGCGACCGGTTCTATTATCTGAGCCGGGCGCAAGGCATGAACCTGCTGACACAGCTGGAAAGCGACAGCTTTGCCGATCTGATCCAACGCAACACGGATGGTGAGCATCTGGGTCTGTCGATCAACGGCGCGGCCTTCCAGACGGCGGCCTGGGTGCTGGAGGTCGATCAGACCAAGCAGTTCAACGCAGACCTCGGCAATGCCGACCCGACCCGCGAGATGGATGTGCTGTCGTCGATGAACGGCACTGGCAACCTTGTCCAGCGCGGCGACAACTACCTGAAATATCTGGGTGGCGAGCATGTCGTGATCGGCGGCACGGCCGGGGATGACACGATCATCGGCGGTGCCGGGGATGACGGTCTTTGGGGCTATGACGGCGACGACAATATCGAAGGCGGCTTCGGCGTCGATCACATCCATGGCGGCGAAGGGTCTGACCTGATCACCGATATGGGCACCGATATTGGTGCAGCAGACGTCCTGAAGGGCGAGGGCGGTGATGACCTGATCAACGGCGGGATGGGTCTTGACCTGATCTTCGGCGGCGACGGACGCGACGTTCTGGCCGGCGGAGACGAGGCGAAGGACATTTTCGGCGGGCAGGGCGATGACTTCATTCGGTCGCCCACTGGCGGTGGTGGCATTGTCTACGGCAACGAAGGCAATGACTGGATGGAAGGCCAGGGAAATATGAACACCCTGACCGGCGACAATTCGGAACTGTTCTTCAACAGCCGCATCATCGGCCATGACGTGATGATCGCTGGTGAGAACGATACCGACTTTGACGCGGAATCCGGTGATGACATCATGATCCAGGGGATCGGCATCAACCGCAACAACGGTATGGCCGGGTTCGACTGGGTGTCCTACAAGGGCAACAACTATGATGCCGATGCCGACATGAACATCAGCATCTTTGTCAACCAGCAGAACAACATCCTGCGGGACCGTTTCGATCTGGTCGAAGGTCTGTCGGGCTGGAACGGGAATGACAAGCTGACTGGTCGCGAAGTCGTCGTCGGAGCCTATGACGATGCCTTCAACGCCGCGCAGGTTTCGCCCACCTCGCCCATCGCATCCTATTCCAACGCGCTGTTGGAAGAGAATGTGGACATGATTGATGGTCTGCGGGAATTGGTCGACCACCTGCAAACCTTCACCCTGACCCAGCCGAACACGGGCGAAGTCAAAGTGGCGCGGATGAGCACGGTGAACGGCGATGACATCATCCTTGGCGGTGGTGGCAACGACACCATCAAGGGGATGGCGGGCGACGACATCATCGACGGCGACAAGTGGTTGAACGTCCGGATTGAACTGGTGGACGATGCCAACAATGCCTTTGCCACGACGGATGGCTTGACCAAGCAGGTCATCTCGCTGGTCGACGGTGTCGTCACCTATCTGGGCCAAACGATCAACGCGGTTGCGGGAGAAGCCTTGTTTGGTGGCAAGACGCTGGAAGCGGCACTCTTTGCCCGCGAAGTGAAAGCGGCCGATCTCAACGTGGTGCGCGAGATCATCGATGGTGATGCAGAAAACACCGGCATCGATACGGCGGTCTACTGGGATGAGCGCGGCAATTACGATGTCACGGTCAATGCCGATGACAGCGTGACCGTGACCCATACGGTGGCGAATGCGGTGGGTCCGGTGGACCCGACCTCGGGCCGGGCGCTGTCGAACGAAGGTTCGGACCGTCTGTCGAACATCGAACGCGTGCAGTTCGGACTGGATGCCGGTGCGCCAACGCTGAGCGTGATCAACGGCACGGATGCAGGGACCACGATCACGGGCAGCGCCTTCAGCGAGATCATCTTCGGTGGTGGCGGTGACGACCTCATCCGCGCTCTGGACGGTGCCGATACGATCTCGGGCGGTCTGGGCAATGACACGATCAACGCCGGAACCGGTGACGACACGATCCATTGGTTTGCAGACCACGGGGTTGATGTGGTGAACGGTCAGGGTGGCAATCTCGACACCTTCGTCGTACATGGCAATCAAGATGTGGAGACCTTCCGCATCTATGCCGTGGCGCTCAACGGAGCTGGGACCGGGCCGGTTGCGAATATCAACAATCGGGCCAATCTGGCGGATACACTGGCAGCGAGCGGTGTCACCCTGCTGGCCACGACGGAGATCGTGATCACCCGCGAAGTCGAAGGTGTTGAAACGGTGGTCGCCCAACTCGACAATATCGAGGAAATCGCGATCAACACTCTGGCCTTGGGGAATGGTCTGCGCAACGGTACGTCGGAAGGCGATACCATCCGCGTGATCGGGAACTTCAACCCGACCAGCCTGAACTTCAACACCATCACGATCGATGGGTCGGAGGCCAGCGAAACGGTGGATATCTCGGGGCTTGAATCGGCGCACCGCATCCTCTTCCGGTCCAATGGTGGGAATGACTTTGTCGTCGGCACGCTGCGGGCACAGGATGTGATCGAGATCGCGGAAGGTTCCGATCCGGCCACCTACACCGAGACGGACAACGGCGATGGCACCATCACCATGTCGGACGGCACCCATTCGGTGACCTTTACAGGCACGATGGAAAGCCTGCCGACGCTGGCACCGAAGGGCACCCATCAGCCCGGCGAGGGCGAAGGGGAGGGGTCGTCTGGCACCGGGTCCGAGGACATTGGCGCGGAAGGCGAAGGTTCGGAAGGCACCGAGACGGAAGGTGCCGGGACCGAGGACAACTCATCGGGCGGCAATGACGATGTCGCCGATGACGAGGCCGAGGATGCCGATGACGACGCTCCGGGCAGCGGCACGGGGTCGGGTACTGGCACGGGCACTGGGACGGGCGGCGGTGTGCCGGTTGTTGACGGTGTGGTGCTGATGCCGGGGTCTGCGGCGGGTGTCATGGTCGGCGATGCGGGCGATGACGTGATCGTCGGTGGCGAAGAGGGCGATGCCCTCCTTGGCAAGGGCGGATCGGATATCATCCTTGGCAATGGCGGCAATGATGTTGCGGTCGGCGGCAGCGGTGGTGACGTGATCGAAGGCGGCGCGGGTCGTGACGTTCTTCTGGGCGGCGAAGGGGATGACGTCTTCCTCGCGGCGTCTGGGGATGGGGCGGACATGCTCTTTGGTGGTGAAGGCAGCGATACGCTTGACCTCTCGGCCCTGACCGAGGATGCGGTGATCGATCTGGGGGCCTATACGGCGATCGGGACGGCGCGCATCGGCGGTGTGACCGATCACCTTGTGGGGATCGAGAACGCCACCGGCGGGATGGGCAATGACGTGATCAAGGCGTCCTTGTCGATCAACGTGCTGACGGGCGGGGATGGTGATGATGTCTTCGTCTTCGTCTCGGCTGGCACGGCGGATGGCGACGTGATCACGGACTTCCGTCCGGGCGACAAGATCGACCTGTCGGGCATCGACGCGATGGTGGGCATGAATGGCAATCAGGCCTTCACGCTGGCCGATCAGGGCACGACGGCGGCGGGCAGCCTGGTGATCCGGGAGGTTGCGACCGAGAACGGGGTGGACACGATCATCGACGGGTTCACCGACGGTGACGCGGATGCCGACTTCTCGATCACGCTGCGCGGGGCACATACCCTCGACAGCTCGTCCTTCAACTTCTGATGACACTGACCCCCGGCTGGGAAGCTGGCCGGGGGTTCCTCGCAGGGACATGTCCCGCTTATCGGGGATGGAATGGAATGTATGACCGTGAACTGACTGAACTGCAGAGCCTTATCGGAGAATGGGCCAAATGTGGCCGTGTCGATGTGAAGGATTGGGGCGCAAACGAAGTGATGACGATCCTTTCGGGTCGCCCGGAATTCCGCGAGAAATTCGTGGCCTTGCTGGAGGTGCGACTGGGCAAGACCGTGCAATAATCTGACGCCACAAGGAACGGGCCGGAGGATGCGAAAGCTACCTCCGGCCCTTTGCCATTCCGGCGCGGCTTTGGTCAGGCGTGGTCCTTGCGGCCCCCATCGATCACCGAGAAGGGGGCCGCCCCACCCCGGTCTGCCTCGATATGGATGATGACCTGACTGCTGGGCGCTGCCTGTTCCAGTGCATGGGTGATGCGTTGGGTCAGTTTGTGAGCGCTGGCCACTGTCATGCCCCCCGGCAGGATCAGGCGGAATTCGATGAAGGTCGCGGCCCCGGCGTGGCGGGTGCGCAGATCGCGCATCCTGATCCCATCACCTCCTTCGGCAAGGATGACGGCGCGGATTTTCTGCAATTCCACCTCTGGCAGGCTTTCGTCCAGAAGACCGCGCAGGGCCGAAAAGACAACGGAAAGGCCCGTGCGAAGGACGTTCAGCGCCACCAGTCCGGCGATTAGCGGATCGAGGATGAGCCAGCCTGTCAGGGAACTGGCCACAAGGCCGACGATGACGGCGGCAGAGAAGAGGACATCAGAGAGAAGATGGCGGCCATCGGCCTGCAAGGCAGGCGAGCGAAGCTTGCGGCCTTCGTTGATCAGAACATAGCACCAGACGCCATTGATCACGCTGCCCAGCGCGGAAAGCAGAAGGCCTGTCACCATGGCGCTGACAGGCTGTGGATCGAACAGACCTGTCACTGATTCCCGAAGGATGATGACGGCGGCGAGGGTGATCAGCGTGCCGCCGAAAAGCGCGCTGAGGAGTTCGGCCTTGTGAAAGCCGAAGGGATGGCGGGTATCGGCGGGACGCGCAGCGAGCCAAACGGCGATGAAAGCCGCCAAGGCGGAGGCTAGGTTGACGAGGCTTTCAGTGCTTTCGGAAAAGAGGGCAATGGACCCCGTGACCCACCACGCGCCAAGTTTCAGCGCGAGAACGAGAACTGCGATGCAGATGCTGGCAGCGGCGATCTTGTGCAGGCGGGACATGGCAATACAATCCGGCAGAACCGGCCAGAATGAAAGTTACAATCATTAACTGTGATTCGGTGTCGAATTGAAGGAAAGAATGCGGTGCCGTCCCTATAGGTCCTTCTAGGCCTTTCGCATGGCCTTCAGGGAAAGCCGCACCGAGAGGCCTTGGCCGGTGTCAGTGATTGTCAATGTCCCGCCCGCATTTGCCACGATCTCATCCGCAATGGACAAGCCGAGCCCCGTGCCTTCCCCGCTGGTATCCAGCCTTTGACCACGTTGGCGAAGGCGGGCGATCTGGTCTTCGGGCATGCCCGGCCCGTCATCGCGAATGGTGAGGTGGACAAGGCCTGCCTCATGCGCCGCTGTGATCGTGATGCGCTGGCGCGCATGGGTGACGGCATTTTCGATCAAGGCGCCCATGGCTTCGGTCAGATCGGCACTGTCGATGCGGGCGATGAGATCGGGAGGGATGTCGATTTGCCAGACGAGCGCCGCCCCTGCTGGGGTGCGGCGTAGAACCGAGACAACGCCATCCGTGGCGCGGGCGATATCGGCGCGGGCGGATTGGGCGCTGCTGGCGATGGTGGCGCGGGCGAGTTCGCGGTCCACTTGACGGCGGATCGAATGGACCACGGTTTCCACGCCATGTGCTTCATCCGTGCGGCCAAGATCGCGCAAATGGCCCGCCTCGCCCAGCAGTGCCTGAAGCGGGGTTTTCAGCCCATGCGCCAGATCGGCTGCCCTGCGGCGGGAGCGTTCGATTTCTGAAGCGCGGGCGTCGAGAAGCGCATCGATCTGGCGGGCCAGCGGTGCGATTTCGATTGGAACGTCGTCTCCGATGCGATCTTCGCGCCCGGCGGCCAGATCGCCAAGACGCCGGCCCAGAGTGGCAAGCGGTGCAAGGCCGACTACGATTTGCACGGCACCCGCTGCAAGGAGAAGAAAGCCAAGGGATGCGAGCCAGGGTAGCATCTCGGCTTCGAATTCGGCGCGGGCGGTGTCGATTCGTGCGCGGTCGATGGCGACGGTGACGCGAAGGTTCCGGTCGCCTTCCCCCGTGGGACGGATCACGCTGCGATCGAGTGCCAGAAGCAGGGTATCCTGTGGTCCGGGCAGGGTGATGAGGGCGTCTTCACCGGGTGGCGGGGCCGAGGGAAGGGGCAGGGTGAAATCCCATAGCGAGCGTGAGGTCCAAGCATCCTCTTCGGCGTTAACGGCCCAATAGCGGCCGGAATAGGGGCGGGAATAGGCTGGGTCTGGTGGCGGCGAGGCAAGGACAAGTTTCCCGTCCGGGTCGGACTCGATCGACGCAATCAGGTAATCGGACAGATCCGACAGATCAGCCGAGATGGCGCGTTCGACATGGCGGTTAAAAAGTGTGGAAAGACCAAGCTGTGCCGCCACAAGGGTAAGGACCAGAACAAGCGCCCCGGCCAGCGCAAGGCGCAGGCGGAGGGAGGCGCGTCTCATGGATCCGTCCCAAGCCGATAACCGAAGCCACGCCGTGTTTCGATCGCGCCTGCGCCAAGTTTGCGGCGCAGGCGGGTAACGACGGCTTCGATCGCGTTCGCCTCGCGCCCGTCATCGGTGCCGTAGATGTGGTCAAGAAGTTCGGGCGGCGCGACCGTCCTGTCCCGGTTCAAAAGCAGGTAAGAGAGCAGACGGAATTCCAGCGGCGTAAGGGAGACAGGCAGGCCATCGCGGGTCACGGTCATGCGGTTCGTGTCAATCGACAGGCTGCCAATTCGATGAACTGTCTGCACCTGCCCTGCGGCGCGGCGCACCAAGGCGCGGGCGCGGGCTGTCAGTTCTTCGACCATGAAAGGTTTGGGAAGGTAATCGTCAGCCCCGGCTTCGATGCCTTCGACCCTTTCGGACCATGTGCCGCGTGCCGAAAGGATGAGGATTGGGAAGGACCGCCCCTCGCCCCGCCAGCGTTTAAGCAGGGTCAGCCCGTCAAGCCGAGGAAGGCCAAGGTCGAGGATCACAAGGTCGTAGTCTTCGGTGCCACCCTGAAACCAAGCCGTGTCTCCATCTGAGACGGTTTCGGTGCGAAAGCCAGCGGCGGAAAGCGCCGTCGCGACGAGTTCCGCGATGCGGGCGTCATCCTCGACGACAAGCGCGCGCATCAGTCATCGACCTCGATGTCCAAGATGCGGCCTGTCTTTGCATCGACGTCAAGATCTAGCACGCGCCCTTTCCGGGTGATCATCTCGATTTCATAGATGACGCGGCCACGGCGTTTCTTGATGTTGGCGTCGATCATGCGGGCCCCGAATTCCGGTTCGATTTGTGCAAGGATCGCCGCAAGCGGCAGGATCACGCCCGACGATACACCGGCACGCAGGCCGCGGCCATCGTCATCATTGCTGTCCCCGCCATTGCCCCGATCGTCGCCACTATCGCCGCCATTATCGTCGCTGCCGTGGCCGCCTTTGTCGTCACCACCGCCACCGCCACCACCGCTATCGCCATCCTTGGCGAAGACGGGCGTGGCTGCGTGCAGCAATGCGATCAAAAGAAGGATGGCCGGTCGGATCATGCACCTCTGATAGCAAGGTGAAGCTGACAATTGGCTGACAATCCGGGTCAGGACGCTGTCAGGCGACTCATGCCAAAGCTCATGTCATCCCGGAACAATGGGCAACAGGTCGAGTTGAGGAGAACCTAGAGATGAACACCAATGAACTTCGCCGTGCAGGCCATATCTCGATGGGCGTAGCATTCGTCGCAGCGGTTGTCGGAGCGCTTTCGTTGATGTCGGTGACGAGCACCGCTTATGGCGGCAGCGACGATCGTGGCAGCGACGACCGTGGCGGGCGTGGCAGCGATGACGGCCCCGGCGATGACCGTGGTGGTCGCAATGGGGGGCATGGGTCTGACGACGGCCCGGGCGATGACCATGGCCGTCGCCACGGGGGGCATGGCGCCGATGACGGCATGCAGCGCGCATCGGGTTCGATGCTTCCCTTGGCAGAGATCGCCAGCAACTGGGAAGCGCGGGGCTACAAGATTCTTGATATCAGCCGCGAAGGCGGTTCTGTGGTCGAGATCGATGTGATCGATGCCAATGGGCAGCGGTGGGAGATGTATGTCGACACCGCCAACGATGCCATTCTGCGTCGGCACCGGGAAGATTGAGCAAGACCCGAGCAGGTTTCGGGCAGGGGGTCGGACACAGGTCCGGCCCCTTTCCTGTTTCAGCCATGTTCACCGACGGGACCCGTCTAGATGGTGCCGGGCATGATTAGCACAGGTTCCACCTCAAGCACCGTGATGCCAAAGGCGGGTTCGTCGATCAGGCGAGAGGCTGCGTCGATCAGGCGGTGGAAGTCTTGGCGCGCCATAGGAACGGGCAATTGCAGATAGGCGGCGAAAGGATCGTCGTCTTAGTGGCCAATGGCAGAACGGTCGAAACTGCCCGGTGGCAGGTGGACAAAAAGCCCAAGGACCTCCTCGAACGTGGTCAGCGAGTTGACCAAAAGGCCCGCAGGCAGATCACCCAACCGGTCGCAAAGGGCCGCGATTTCCTGCATGGCGCGGCCGGATGGGTCGCCGCAGGCGATGATCTGTTCCGGCGCCGGTGGAAGGCCTGCCTCGGTCAGGACATCGCGAAAACCTTCGATGCGTCGACTGGTGGCGTAGTCGGTGGACACACCACCGCCGAAAGAGATGCGGTCGCGTGCCGGATCGCGGCGCGGTTTGGCCGCCGCCAGCAGCGTTTGGGTCTTCATGTCACAACCTGTCGCGAGAGGGGTCGAAAGATGCCCTCGTTACGAGGCTGGATGGGTGACGCTTTCATGCGCAATCCATGGTGCAAAATGCAGCGCGCCGGACTCCCTTTGGGAGGAAGACCATGACAACACGTAGCTTCTCCACCTTGATGGCGGGTGTTGCCTTTGCTGCGACTTTGTCGGCTGCGGCCTTCGCGCGGGACAAGCCCATTTGATCTGGTGAAGTCCGGTTCGATTTCGGGCGGGTTCATGTGGAACCCGGCAGAGGCTGGCCGAGCCTGCGTTAGCATGGGCAAGATGCTGGTCTATGGGGCCGGGGTTACCGAAGGCAACGATATTTCCGGACTTGGCTTGGTTTCAGCGGATGCCGCCAACACGGACATCATCACGAACAACCTGATCGCGATCAACGCCGACACGGTGGACGGTCTCCTCTGATCGATTGGTGATGGCTGGAGTCCGGGGCCGCCGTCCCGCAGCCCCGAATATCCGATGCCCGCGGGACATCATGGAATGCCTGACGCGACCGACGCACCCCCCGTCATCCTTTTTACATGTGTCGAAGGCCTTTGGCGGCATGAAGGGCTGAACCTGCCGAGGGGCGCGCCCAATGCCTTTAAGATTGTGCTGGGGATCATCATCGTTGCGGCCATATCCACCTCGAACGTCGACCTTGCCTCGAAACTGGCGCCCAAGCGGAGGGATCGGGAATGATTGACCGGATCAAGCAAGCCTTTGGACCACAGATGCCGGGGCTTTTGGGGGTCTTGCTTCTGGTCATTGCCGTGTTCGGGGTGACGGCGCCGAATTCTGTGACAGGGGCGAATCTGGGGTCCATCGCGTTTAAGGTGCCGGAGTTGGGAATTCTGACCTTGGCGATGCTGATCTCGATTATCTCGGGCGGGTTCAATCTGGCGATCATCCACCCGGTCAATATGGCGGGGCTGATCTTGGCCTTCGTCCTGATGCAGTTTGGCGCGATGGAGACGGGAATCGGCCCCTTCCTATTGGCACCGTGCTAGCTTTGGCTGACGGAGCGGCGTTGTGTGCGGTGATCGCTTATGTGGGCGCGCATCCCATCCTTGTTTCACTGGCGATGATGATCCTGCGCTGGGGTGCGGGGTAATGGAAAGAACGACAACGAGGGAGAAGTTGAATGGAAGGGTTCGGCGTTCACACCAGCATGTGGACCATGCATTGGGATAGGGACGGGGCGGAGAAGACCATTCCCGCTGCCGCTGCCTATAAGATGGATTTCATCGAAATCGCGCTGTTGAACACGTCTGTCGTGGATGCCGCGCACACGCGGGCGCTGTTGGAAAAGCATGGGATGCGGGCGGTCTGTTCGCTGGGCCTGCCCGAAAAGAACTGGGCGAGTGTGAATCCGGACGGAGCCATCGCGCACCTGTGCGACAGCATCGACAAGGCGGCCGAGATGGGGGCAGAGGCGCTTTCGGGTGTGACCTATGGTGGGATCGGACAACGCACGGGCCTGCCGCCGACGATGGAGGAATATGACAACATCGCCCGCGCATTGGCGGCGGCTGCGAAACACGCCAAGATGCGCGGCATTGCCTTTGGGATCGAACCTGTGAACCGCTACGAGAACCACCTGATCAACACGGGCTGGCAGGCCAAGTGGATGATCGAGAAGGTGGGGGCGGACAACATCTTTATCCACCTTGATACCTATCACATGAATATCGAGGAAAAGGGTGCGGGGAACGGCATCCTCGATGCACGCGAACATCTGCGGTATATCCACCTGTCGGAAAGCGACCGGGGCACGCCCGGGGAAGGGACCTGCGATTGGGACGAGGTTTATGCCACGCTGGCGGCCATCGGCTTCAAGGGCGGGCTGGCGATGGAAAGCTTCATCAACATGCCGCCGGAAGTGGGCTATGGGTTGGCCGTCTGGCGGCCCGTGGCAGAAAATTTTCAAGAGGTGATGGACAAGGGGCTGCCCTTCCT
This sequence comes from Fuscovulum ytuae, assembly GCF_029953595.1. Taxonomy (NCBI): domain Bacteria; kingdom Pseudomonadati; phylum Pseudomonadota; class Alphaproteobacteria; order Rhodobacterales; family Paracoccaceae; genus Fuscovulum; species Fuscovulum ytuae. The sequence continues at coordinate 3,470,140 of NZ_CP124535.1, forward strand.
GCGCAATAAGGCCAAGCAGTATCGGCTGATCTGAGGGGCGACGTGACGGCACCATCCATCGATATCGCAGGGCTTGCCGCCCTGCTGACGGAAAAGGCGCAAGGCGGGGGGCGCGTGATCGCGGCCCTTGCCGGGGCGCCTGGATCGGGGAAATCCACCGTGGCCGAACGGCTATGCGATGCGATGAATGCTGGGCAGCCGGGGATGGCGGCGGTGCTGCCGATGGATGGCTATCATTACGATGACTTGCATCTGGTTCCTGCGGGCCTGCGGCCAAGGAAGGGTGCACCCGACACCTTTGACGTTGGCGGCTTTTATCATACGCTCAAACGGCTTAGGGCGCGGGATGAGGATTTTGTCGCGGTTCCGGTCTTTGATCGGGATATCGAGATTGCGCGTGCGGGTGCGCGGATGATCCCTGCCGAGGTTCCGGTGATCATCGCCGAGGGGAACTATCTGCTTTTGGGGCAAGAGCCTTGGTCGCGACTGCGGCCGATGTTCGATGTCGCTGTGCTGGTCGATGTGCCGGAATCCGTGCTGCGGGAAAGGCTGAGCGCGCGCTGGCAGCATTACGCCCTGACGCCGGACGAGATCGCGTGGAAGCTGGACGGGAACGATCTGCCCAATGGCCGCTTTGTCATGGCGGAAAGCCGGGGCGAGGATTACCGCCTGCCGAATGGTTGATCCATGGGGCGTCCGGGGAGCATCGCGGTTCTGGACGTGGGCAAGTCCAACGTGAAGCTTTCGGCCTGCGATGCCGCGGGCCATGTTGTGGAAACGCTGACCACGCCAAACAGGGTTCTGCCGGGGCCGCCATGGCGGCATCACGACCTGCGGTCACTGAATGAATGGGTGCTGGCGGGTTTGGCTGATCTGGGTCGGCGGCATCCGTTGGCGCATTTCGTGGCCTCGGGCCACGGTTCCGGGGGCGTCTTGGTCGGGGATGATCCCGATGCGGGCGGCGACGGGGTTGTGCTGCCGATGGTGGATTACGAACAGCCCCTCCCCGACGGCTTGGCAAAGGCCTATGCCCCTTTGGCGGGGGATTTCTTTGACCGGGGATCGGCCGTGATGATGGCCGCGACCCACACAGCGCGGCAGATGTTCTGGGCCGAGCGCGACCGGCCTGCAGATTTTGCGCGCGCGCGGTGGTGTCTGGGCATTCCGCAATATTGGGCATGGCGCTTGACGGGCATGGCCGTCAGCGAGGCCACGATCCTTGGCGCGCAATCGCATCTGTGGAATGTGGCGCGGGGCGATTGGTCACCCATCGTGGCAGGGCGGGGATGGGGGCGGCTGATGCCGCCTTTCGCGAAGGCGTCTGATGATCTGGGCCCGGTGCGCGCTGCATTGGAGGCCAAGGGTGTGCCGCAGTTGCGCGTGCATGCGGGCGTGCATGACAGTTCGGCCAATTTCCACCGCTATCGCGCAGCCGGAATGGCGGGGATTTGCGTGATTTCGACCGGGACCTGGATCGTGGCCCTTGCCGATGGGGTAGCGCTTTCGCGGCTTGACGAGGCGCGGGGAATGACACTGAACGCCGATGTGGCGGGCGCGCCAGTGGGCGGGGCGCTGACTATGGGCGGGCGGGAATATTCCGCCGTGGCGGGCGATCAGCCGGAGGATGCGCGGGTGGACCGCGCAGTCTTGGTGCGTTTGATCGCGCGGGGGACCATGGCGCTTCCGTCATTCGGAACGAACGATGGGCAATTTCCGGGCACGGCGGGACTGGGACGGATCGTGGGGCCGCCGCCTGCCTCTGCGGCAGAGCGGCATGCACTGGCCGTGCTTTATGTTGCGCTGTTGACGGTGGAATGCGGCAATCGGCTGGATGCCACGCGCGAATGGGTGCTGGACGGGTCATTTCTGCGCGATCCGGCCTTTGCGGCGTTGGTTGCCGCGTTACGGCCGGGGCGGGTCACACGGGTGAATGCCGAGGGTTACGGAATCGCGGCCGGGGCTGCGGCGCTGTTCCAGCCCGACCGCGCGATGCCTGCGCCTGATCTTGCCGATCCGCTTCCCTTGCCGGGGCTGGACGGTCTGACCGATTACGCGGCGCGTTGGCGCGCCCTTGCCGAGGATGGGACTAAATGACCGATGACGAGATGACCCTGCGCAGCCGGATGGTGGCCACCTGCCGGAAGATGAATGAAACCGGGATCAATCAGGGCACGGCGGGCAATCTTTCGGTGCGGCATGGCGAGGGATTCCTGATCACGCCCTCTTCGCTGCCCTATGACGTGATGCAGCCCGAAGACCTGGTCATGATGTTTTGGGATGGCACCTATGAAGGGCGGCGACCGTCATCGGAATGGCGGTTCCACCGCGATATCCTGAAGGCGCGGGCGGATGTGAATGTGGTGCTGCATTGCCATTCGCACTATGCGACCTCGGTCGCCTGTCACCACCGCACGATCCCGGCCTTTCATTACATGGTTGGGGTGATGGGCGGCACCACGCTGCGTTGCGCGCGCTATGCGACCTTTGGCACGCAGGCTCTGTCGGATGCAGCGATTGAGGCGCTGGAGGATCGGATGGCCTGTCTGCTTGGCCAGCATGGGCAAATCAGCCTTGGCACGAGCCTTGAAGGAGCGCTGTGGATGGCGGTGGAGGTGGAGACGCTGGCACGAATGTATGTGCAGGCCTTGGCCTTGGGTGAACCCCCAGTCCTGTCGGATGAAGAGATGGGGCGTGTGATCTCTCAGATGAAACGTATGAGCTATGGCCTTGGCCCAGAGGAGGAGGGGTCCAACGACGTTGCCCGTCCTCGCGCCCGATAGGGATCACTGTCCGGGTTGTTCCCAATCAAAGTTGCAGCTTGCAAAGGCAGGTTCGCCGTTGATCAGGGGAGGGATGGCCGAGGTGGCCGGGATGTCCGACGTGCCAAGCGACGGCGCGTCGCGTCCCAAGAGACCATACCAGCGGGTTATGTCATTCAAATAGGCCATGAAGATCAGGCGCTGCGACACGCGTGACAGGGCGCGGGGGCGACCAAAGGTATCCCCGAAGACCCATGTCTGATCCGTCGGGTCCTTGTAGAAAGCGAGCATGTGCAATTCGCCCGACGCGCTGTTGGGGCTTGCCGTGATCAAAAGGCCCAACCTGTCCGCCGGCATTCCGGCGCAGACAGCGAGTTGGGCATTCGAGATGCTCATGTCATCGCAATCGCCCACGGCGCGTTTCCCCGCGATCAGCGCCTCGGTCAGCGGGGTCCAGACATCGGTGCCGACGTCATTGCGAAGGACCATACGCTTGCGGACAAGGCTGTCGATCTGCTTGATCGTGTCGATGGTCGCACCGCGCGGCCAGCCCGCCGCCAGATAAGCATCCTGATATGCCACGCAGGATCCGACATTCGGGTGGGTGCGCGCCATGATCGTGGCTTGTGGTACAGGAATCGCCTTGCCACCGGGCGGCGGGAGAGTGTCCGCTGCCAAGGCCGAATGGGCCAGCAGGGCCGAAGCTAGAAAAAAGGCGATCTTGAGCATGGCTTTCCATCTGATGCGCGCCACGTATCATTCACACTTAAGGCTTGTCAGTATGAGCGCAATCCAGACTTTTGCCTTTAATAGACACCCCTATTGACTGAGTTGAACCTGCTTTGGTTTGTAATAACCCATACCAAAAGATGTAATACGTACCTTTGCAACGTATAATTGTGTCATTGATCGGGCCGCCCAAATTTCGGGCAGGTGTTTGGCTATTTTCGCGGGAAAACGGCCTTAGCTGGCGGATTCCCCTCCCGACTTGATCTGGATCAGGCCGTCCGGGCAGGTGGCTGTCAGGGTGCCCGCGACGCACGCCGCGCCCGGAGGACTCATCGTGTCCCGATGCCAAAGACCCTTCCTTATCCGTTTTCGTGCGGCGCTCATCCTTTGCACCCTGATCTACGGCGTCTTGGGTGGGCCGGCGCAGGCGCAATTCAGGGTCGGGGACTTGGCCCAAGACCTTTGCCACAGCCCGCCCATGCAAGAAGATGAGCGTGATCGTTTCCGGCGTCGCGGCGATTTCCTCCGTTTGTTGGAGGCATTGGCCGATGACTGCCCAGAGGTGGCCATGCTTTTCCGTCAGTTTGAAGTGGGCAGCATTGATGGCAATGAGGTGCCTTTGTCCCACGATACGCAGCACCTGGTCCTACCCATGCCGTGATCGCCGCTGTTTGGGCAGAGTTTCCACCCCGAAGGACGCTTGCCCTTGAGCACCGCCCCGCGCAAAAGTGGCGCGGCTAAGAGGAGGAAACGGGGGAAAAGAATGCTGAACCTGCCAGAGACCGGGGTCTTTGTCGGGCGTGTCTGGCGCCGGGGTCTGGGGCCTGCGGTTGTCACGCTGCGTGGGGATCGGGTGGTCGATATCACAACGCGGGCCGCGCCGACGATGCGCGATCTGTTAGAGGCCGAAGACGTGCCCGCAACCGTTGCCGCCATCGAGGGCGAGGATATCGGCAGTCTGGCCGAGATTGCCGCCGCTTCGTTGCAGCCGCGCGGGGGCACACGCTTGCTTGCCCCTGTGGACCTGCAGGCAATCAAGGCCTGTGGCGTGACCTTTGCCCGATCCATGGTGGAACGGGTGATCGAAGAACGCGCGGGCGGTGATCCCGCACGAGCCGAAGAGATGCGGGCCCGCGTGGCGGGGGTGATCGGCGACAGCCTGCGCAATCTGGTGCCAGGGTCGGAAAAGGCGGCAGAGGTGAAGGCGCTTTTGCAAGCCGAGGGGCTTTGGTCGCAATATCTTGAGGTGGGGATCGGCCCCGATGCCGAGGTCTTTACCAAGGCACCGCCGATGGCGGCGGTGGGTTGGGGCGCGGGCGTTGGGTTGCACCCGATCAGCCGCTGGAACAACCCTGAACCAGAGGTGGTTCTGGCGGTGGATTCCACTGGACGCATCGTCGGGGCGACATTGGGCAATGACGTCAACCTGCGCGATGTTGAGGGGCGGTCGGCGCTGCTGCTTGGCAAGGCCAAGGACAACAATGCCTCGGCGGCCATCGGGCCGTTCATCCGGCTGTTCGATGACGGGTTTGACCTGAACAACGTGCGGCGGATGGAGTTGGACCTGCGGGTGACGGGCGAGGATGGTTTCGTGCTGGACGGGCGATCCTCGATGGCCGAGATCAGCCGCGACCCCGCCGACTTGGTCGCGCAGACGCGCGGGGCGCATCATCAATATCCGGATGGTTTCGTCCTGTTCTGCGGGACGATGTTCGCCCCGGTGCAGGACCGTGACGCGATTGGGCAGGGGTTCACCCATCATGCCGGGGATGTGGTGACGATCTCTGCCGAGGCCTTGGGAAGCCTGCGCAATACCGTGCATCTTTCCACCGAACTGCCGGAATGGACCTTTGGCGCAGGGGCCTTGATGCGGAATCTGGCAGGGCGGGGGCTTCTGTAGCGGGGCAATGACTTGACCCCTGCGGCGGTGAATGCCATGCCGCAAGGGCAAGTTTGACGGAGGAGACGAACATGCCCGCCTATCGTTCCCGCACGACCACCCATGGCCGCAACATGGCAGGCGCAAGGGGCCTGTGGCGCGCGACCGGCATGAAGGATGGCGATTTCGGCAAGCCGATCATCGCCATCGTGAACAGCTTTACCCAGTTCGTGCCGGGGCATGTTCACCTCAAGGACCTTGGCCAGTTGGTGGCGCGCGAGGTCGAGGCGGCGGGCGGTGTGGCGAAGGAATTCAACACCATCGCCGTCGATGACGGCATCGCCATGGGCCATGACGGGATGCTCTATTCCCTGCCCTCGCGCGAGATCATTGCCGATAGCGTCGAATACATGGTCAACGCCCATTGCGCCGATGCAATGGTCTGCATTTCGAACTGCGACAAGATCACCCCCGGCATGCTGATGGCGGCGATGCGCTTGAACATCCCTGCCGTCTTCGTTTCCGGCGGTCCGATGGAGGCGGGGAAGGCCATCGTGAAGGGGCGTGAGCTTGCGCTTGACCTTGTCGATGCGATGGTCGTGGCGGCGGATGAAAGCTATACGGACGCCGAGGTGGAAGCGATCGAGAAAGAGGCCTGCCCCACCTGTGGGTCTTGCTCGGGGATGTTCACCGCCAATTCGATGAACTGCCTCACCGAGGCGCTGGGCCTATCGCTGCCGGGGAATGGTTCGACCCTTGCCACCCATGCGGATCGGCGGCGGCTGTTCGTGGAGGCGGGCCATCTGATCGTGGATATCACCAAACGCCACTACGAGCAGAATGACCATAGCGTCCTGCCGCGCAACATCGCCAACAAGAAGGCTTTCGAGAATGCCATGGCGTTGGACATCGCGATGGGCGGTTCAACCAATACCATCCTGCATATCCTTGCGGCGGCGCATGAGGGGGGCATCGATTTCGATCAGGATGACATCGACGCCCTGTCGCGCAAGGTGCCCTGCCTGTGCAAGGTCGCCCCGGCCAAGCAAGACGTGCATATGGAAGACGTCCACCGTGCGGGTGGGATCATGGCAATCCTTGGACAGTTGGACAACGCAGGCCTTTTGCACCGCGATTGCGTGACGGTGCATTCCCCCACCATGGGCGCAGCGCTGGATCACTGGGATATCAGCCGTACGAACCATGAAAGCGTGCGGCATTTCTTCAAGGCGGCGCCGGGCAATGTGCGGTCGGCTACGGCCTTTAGCCAAGACAAACGCTATGCCGAACTGGACCTTGACCGGGAAAAGGGCGTGATCCGCTCGGCCGAGCATGCCTTTACCAAGGAAGGCGGTCTGGCGGTACTGAAGGGCAATATCGCGCTGGATGGCTGCATCGTGAAGACGGCGGGTGTGGACGAGTCGATTTTTGTCTTCTCGGGCCCCGCCAAGGTTTATGAGTCGCAGAATGACGCTGTGGCCGGCATCCTGAACAATGAGGTGAAGGCGGGCGATGTGGTCGTCATCCGCTATGAAGGGCCAAAGGGCGGGCCGGGGATGCAAGAGATGTTGTATCCCACGAGCTATCTGAAATCGAAGGGACTGGGTAAGGTCTGCGCCCTGCTGACGGATGGCCGTTTTTCGGGCGGGACCTCGGGTCTGTCGATCGGCCATGCCTCGCCAGAGGCTGCGTCGGGCGGGGCAATCGGGTTGGTGCGGGATGGCGATATGATCGACATCGATATCCCGAGCAGGACCATCAACCTGCGGATTTCCGATGCCGAATTGGCCGAGCGGCGGGCAGCGCAGGATGCGCTGGGCTGGAAACCCGCCAAGCCACGTCCGCGCAAGGTGACGACGGCGCTGAAGGCCTATGCCCTGTTTGCGGCATCGGCTGATAAAGGGGCCGTGCGGGTGCTGCCAGAAGGCGCGTAAAGCGTTGTTGCAAAAGAAGAAAGAGGGCGTCCTGCACGGGCGCCCTTGTCATTTTCTGTCGTCCAATATCCTCGGTGGGTGAGGAGCGTGAGTTCCCAGGAGGGGCCTAGGCCCCCGCTGCGACGGTGGTCACCAGCGCTGATGGACGTGAGGGGCGATCAGCCGCGCATAGATCTCGCGGCAGGCCTCCATCGTCGCGGCGGGAAGGGGGGCGAGCGCATCGGCCCCCGCATTGGCGATGCTTTGCGCGGGCGTGCGCGCGCCGGGAATCACCACGGTGGCGGCTTCTTCCATCAGGATCCAGCGCAGGGCGAATTGGGCCATGCTGGCCCCTTGCGGCACGAGCAGGCGGAGTTCCTCAACCGCCTCAAGCGCCACTTCGTAGGGGACACCAGCGAAGGTTTCGCCTACATCGAAAGCCTCGCCATGGCGATTGAAGTTACGGTGATCGTCGGCGGCGAAGGTGCTGGCGGCAGTCATCTTGCCCGTCAGCATGCCTGAGGCGAGGGGGACCCGGATGATGGTGGCGATGTTGCGGGCCATCGCCTCGCGGAAGAAGAGCGAGGCGGGGCGCTGGCGGAAGAGGTTGTAGATGATCTGAACCGAGGCGCAGCCGGGATACTCGATGGCCTTCAGCGCCTCTTCGACCTTTTCGACCGAGACGCCCCATTGGGCGATCTTGCCCTTGGCCTTCAGCCCTTCCAGCCCGTCAAAGAGTTCCGGGCGATAATAAACTTCCGTCGGGGGGCAGTGGAGTTGCACAAGGTCGAGGCAGTCGACCCCAAGGTTTGTCAAACTGCGATCGATGAAGGCTTCAATATTTTCAATCGTGTAGCCTGCGGCAACATGGGGCGAGAGGCGGCGGCCTGCCTTGCTGGCGACGAAGGGTTTCGCGCCGCTGCGCGATTTCAACACGTCGCGGATGATGCGTTCCGAGCGGCCATCGCCATAGACATCGGCGGTGTCGACGAATGTCATGCCTGCGTCGAGCGCGGCTTCCAGCGTGGCCTTGGCCTCGGCCTCGGACACGTCGCCCCAGCTGCCGCCGATGGCCCAAGCGCCAAAGCCAATGCGGGTGACGGTCTGGCCGGTCTTGCCGAATTGGGTGGTGGACAGGGTCATGTCACGCTCCTTCTATCAGAATTGCGCGGTCCGTTCCGGCCCGCATTCCTTTTATGTCGCCTCCGCTGCCGCGTCGGCTCCGCCGGGGGGCGTTCCGCCCCCGTCGCCCCGCAAGGGGGCGTCCCCCCCTGAGAGTATTTGGGCCAAGATGAAGCCGGATGTCAGCTTCTGACGCCGGAGAATTTCTGTTGCCAATCCGTGCGTTCCTCATCCGTGATCTTGCGGAAGAGGTTTTCGGGCACGCTGAAGGCATGGCCTGCAGGAAGGGCGCGGATCGCGGCGGGGACGTCTTCGGGCCAGGTCCAATCATCCGACCCCATTGCCTGCATCATGGTGGCCGCGGCATCGGGGATGAAGGGCTGAGACAGGATCGCGTAGATGCGGATGAGGTTGAGAGAAAGGCGGACGATCGCCTCGGCCCGTGCGGGATCGGTCTTGACGGCCGACCAGGGCGCGGCGGCTTGTAGGTATTCGTTGCCGATCACCCAGATGGCGCGCAGTTCGGCGGCGGCCTTGCGGACCTCCATCTGCGCCATGAGGGTTTCGTAATCGCGGATGCGCGCGCCCAGATCAGCAATGAGGGCAGTTTCGGCGGGGGTGAAATCGCCGCCTGCGGGGATGGTTTCGCCGAGTTTGGATTTGGCGAATTTCGTCACGCGGGAGACGAAATTGCCCAGAACATCGGCGAGGTCCTTGTTCACAGAAGCCTGGAAATTCTCCCACGTAAACTCGCTGTCGGAATTTTCGGGCGCGTGGGAAAGGAGCCACCAGCGCCAGTAATCGGCGGGAAGGATCGACAGCGCCTGATCCATGAACACGCCGCGGCCTTGGCTGGTGGAGAATTGGCCGCCGTCATAATTGAGGTAATTGAAGGACTTGAGGTAATCCACAAGCTTCCACGGTTCGCCCGACCCAAGGATTGTGGCGGGGAAGGACAGGGTGTGGAAGGGGACGTTGTCCTTGCCCATGAATTGGTAATAGGTGACGTCAGAGGCACCCTTGTCGGTGCGCCACCAGCGTTCCCATGCCGCATCGTCGAGACCGTTGGCATCGGCCCATTCGGCGGTGCCTGCGATATATTCGATGGGGGCGTCGAACCAGACATAGAAGACCTTGCCTTCCATCCCCGGCCAATCCTGATCGCCCTTCTTGACCGGGATGCCCCAATGCAGGTCGCGGGTGATGCCGCGGTCTTGCAAACCATCGCCATCGTTGAGCCATTTCTTGGCGATGGAGGTGGTGAGGATCGGCCAGTCGGTTTTCGAGTCGATCCACGCCTCGAGCTTTTCTCGCAGCGCGCGCTGGCGGAGATAGAGGTGTTTGGTTTCCCGCACCTCAAGGTTCGTGGAGCCGGAGATAGAGGAGCGGGGGTTGATCAGATCGGTCGGATCAAGCTGCTTGGTGCAGTTTTCGCATTGATCGCCGCGCGCGGCATCGTAGCCGCAGTTGGGGCAGGTGCCGGTGATGTAGCGGTCGGGGAGGAAGCGCTTGTCATCGATGGAAAAGACCTGCTTTTCAGAGACTTCCGCGATCAGGCCATTTTCGGCAAGGCGGCCTGCGAAATGCTGGGTCAGGCGGTGGTTGCGCTGGCTGGAAGAGCGGCCGAAGTGATCGAAGGACAGACGGAACCCTTTCGCGAGGTCGGCCTGCACCTTGTGCATTTCAGCGCAATAGTCGGCAACCGGCTTGCCCGCCTTGGCGGCGGCCAATTCGGCGGGGGTGCCGTGTTCGTCGGTGGCGCAGATGAACATCACCTCATGACCCCGGGCGCGCATGTAGCGGGCGAAGAGGTCCGCAGGCAGCTGAGAGCCGACGAGATTGCCTAAGTGCTTGATCCCGTTGATATAGGGGATGGCGGAGGTGATCAGAATCCGTGCCATGGATGCGCCTTTCGTCCCGATGCGCGCGCTGTTTACCGCGCAGGGGCGGCAAGGGCCAGAGGCTTGGCGGGCTGTGGCGCGATTTGGCGGCGGATCAGTCGCGGGCGCGGCCCAGGACCATGCGGCGGAGTGTGCCGTCGCCATCCATTTCGCGTTTCAGCGCGGCCCCCATGTGGAGAAAGAGGAGGGCGATCAGGACCTTGGTCAGCGCGTCATGCAGGGTGAAGGCGGTTTCTTCCCAGAGCGGGGAGATGGGGGCGATGGCGGGCAGGGTCCAGCGGTCGAAGATCACCACATCAAGGCCGGTGGCGGCGCTGCCGATCCAGCCAGAGAGGGGGATGGCAAGGAGAAGGGCGTAGATGGCAAGATGGGCGGTGCGGGCCATGATGGCCTGCCGGCCGCCCCCCATCGGACGCGGCGGGGGGGTGTAGAGATGCCAGAGGATGCGGGCGAGCATCAGGGAAAGAGTGAGGATTCCCAAAGACTTGTGCAGGCCATAGAGCCAGAGGTTGGCCAGGCCCGGTTCCATGTCGGAAAGCCTGAGGCCCAAGGACAGCATCACCACAACCAGCCCCGCGATGCCCCAGTGAAGCAGGCGGGAGATCAGGCCGAAGCGATCGGCGCTGTTCTTCAGCATCAGTCGGCCCGGGCGATACGGGCGAGGATGGTGAGGCGGACCTCATCCCCCACCATGTCTGACCAGCCAGTTGCACCGTAATCAGAGCGTTGGACCGCCCCGGTGAGGCGGACGGTAAGCTGGCTGAGATCGCCCGCCTCGGTTCCCTTTTGCCGCCAGATCATGGCGTCAAGCGTGACCAGGCGGGTGACGCCCCGGATGGTGAGAAGGCCATCCACCGCTGCGCCATCACCGTCCGGACGGATCGCGGTGGATTGGAAGGACATTTCAGGAAAACTTTTGGAATCAAGGACTTTCGGCCCCTTGAGCGCCTGTGCCGCAAAGGGGAAAGAGGCTTTGGCCCCGGTCACATCAAGGGCGACGGCGATTTGGGAGTTTTCCACCCGGTCGAAATCGAGGATCAGATCGGCGGTTTTGACGGGCATGTCGCCGGTAATGAGGTCGGGGCCGAAATCGGTTTCGAAGCCCACGGAGGATTTGTCGGCCTCAAGGATATAAGGCACCGGGCGGGCGGTGGCGGGGAGGGTCGTCAGGGCGAGGGTGGCGAGGGTGGCGAGGATGGACGGGCGCATGGGATGCCTCCTGCTATGGGGCCATCATAGCAGGAAAACATCCTTGCGTATCGGGGCTTTGCGCGGGGGAGATGGGGGATTTCGCTTAAGGCTTGTCCGGCCCCGGCATCAGGGGATGGGGCACAGGGTCCTTGGCGCGGAACAGGTGGGCGCGGAAAATCTCGGCATAGCTGCGGTAGAGGTAACCGTCATTCCGGCGCAGGTAGTGGTCGCGGTTCGCAGCATAGAGCGCGGGCAGGCGATACCACGGAACGGCGGGGTGCATGTGATGCACGACGTGGAAATTATTGTTCAAAAACAAAAGGGAAAGCGGGCCGCGATCTTCAATCACCACGGTGCGGGCGCGCGCGGCTTCGTGGGCGCGGTGTTCAAGGAAGGTGCGGATCTTCAGCAGGCCATGCCCGATCCATGCGGCGAGAAGATAGGCCCACCACGGCATGGCTGCCGCCCAAAGCCAGAGGATCACGGGAATGAGGCCAGCCGCATGCAGGGCCCAATCGCGGCGCAGGCCGGGATCGTTGCGGATGACCCCCTTCGCCTCGGACGTCAGCCAGAGGACAGCGCCAAGGATGGGGCCGATGGTGACCCGGCCAAGAAGGGTATTGTTCAAGCGAAACAAAGCCTTGACCCATGCCGGCTGGCGCACCCAGACCACCGGGTCGAAGAAATTCGATTCCGGGTCGTCATAGGGATCGGTCAGGATCGGGTCGTGGTGGTGGGCCAGGTGGGTGTCACGGAAACGGCCATAAGGCACGGTCAGGGTGAGTGCGGGGAAGGCGAGCGCCTCGTTCAGGGCGCGCGACTGGAAAGGGTGGCCGTGCAGGATTTCGTGCTGGAGCGAGGAGAATTGCGCGATGGCGAGGCCGGTCAGGAGGATGCCAAGAAAGACGTTTATTTCAGAGGCTTGCGTTGTTCCTATTGCCCATAGGCCATAGGTGGCGACGAGGAGGAGAAGGGTAGGCCATTCGATGGCCGGGCTGTCGTCGTGCAATCGCGAACCCCATGGTGACGAGAAGGTGGGGCAGGAATAGCACTTGCCCAAGGGGCGGATAATCTGGAGGATGGGCAACGAAAGATCACATTTGGTGAGGAAAATCACCGATGGTTGGGAAAATGGACAAGCGCGACCGCGCGGGGCTGTTTCGCGCGCGCCTGACTGAAGCGATGGCCGATAAAGCCATGACGCGCGCGGCCTTGGCGCGGGCGGTGGGGGTGGATCGGTCGACTTTGTCGCAGCTTTTGGCGGCCGGGACGCGGCTGCCGAATGCGCAATTGGCGGCGGATTGTGCGCAGGCATTGGGAATCTCGGCCGATTGGCTGTTGGGATTGACGGGGCGGCCAGAGCCGATTGCCGATCTTTTGGCGACAAGTCTTACCGTGACGGAAGCGCCGCGCGCGCTGATTGATGAGACGATCTTTGGCTGGCATCAGGAGGCGGCGGGATACAAGATACGGCATGTGCCGGCAACTTTGCCCGATATGTTGAAGACGCGGGCGGTGGTGGAATGGGAATATCGCCCGCAACTGGGCCGGACAGCCGAGCAGGCGCTGGGGGCGTTTGAGGACCGGCTGACCTGGATGCGCAATGCCCGGTCGGATTACGAGATTGCGCTGCCCTTGCATGAAATCGCGGCCTTTGCGGGGGGTGTGGGCTATTATGCGGGGCTGCCAGAGGCCGCGCGGGCCGAGCAGTTGGATAGGCTTATCCTATTGACAGAACAGCTTTATCCGTCGCTGCGGCTTTATCTCTTCGACGCGCGGCGGGTGTTTTCGGCCCCTGTGACGGTGTTCGGCCCCCTTCTGGCCGTGGTCTATTTGGGGCGGCATTATCTGGCGTTCCGCGACAGCGCCCGGGTGCAGCAGATCAGCCAGCATTTCGATTGGCTGGTGAAAGAGGCGGCCTTTAGTGCAAGGGATGTGACGGGTCATCTGCGGGAATTGCGGCAGGAGATCGGCTGATATCGGTTGTGCCCTGTTTTGTGCCGCATTCTGTGCAGCAAACTGTGGGCACGCAGCGGGCGGTTCGATGACTTTTCGTCAACGAAAGGTGATGGCGGCGGGCACGGTTGGGCTGGCAACGGCTGTGCCCTGTTTTGTGCCGGGTTTTGTGCCGCAAATTGTGGGCACGCGGCGGGCGGTCGGTTCACGCCTTGGCAAGGTTTCCCTGCGAAGATCAGCGCGTGAAGGTGGCGAGGCGCGAAATGTCGTATCCATTCCAGTCAAGGATATCGCGGGCAGCGGCGAGGCGGTCGGGCGACAGGGGCCCGCCTCGGTTGAGGATGAAGCCGAAGCTGCCATCCGGCGTGCCGAGGACGAGGGTACGTAGGTCGGTATCGGCCCAGAGCAGCCACCAGTCACGGTTGAGCGGTGCTGCGGCCTGACCCATGGGGCGCAGGCGACCAGGTCCGGTGATGGCGAGGGGGCCGGAATAGGCGATGTCGGACCCGTTCAGGCAGAGGCGGGCGCGGATCGCAAGGCCTGTAGGCGTGGTCGCAATCTCGGCCCCGCCGGGGTGGCATGTGGCGCGGCTGGTGGAGAAGGCGGCGGCTTGGGTCCATGTGCCTTGCAACAGGCGCAGGTCGAGGACGGCGTTGGAATAGATCGGGCCTTGGTTGCGGAAACCATCGAGGCGCGTCGTCTGGGTGCAGGCGGCGAGGAGGGTAAGGAGGAGGGCGGGGATCAGTCGAGGCACAGCGTTACCTCGGCCCCCGTGTCGAGGAGGACCGCGTTACAGCCGAAAAGCGGCTGGATCGGTGAACAGGTGCGGGATCGGGCAAGGCATTCCCCTTGGCAGTCATCCTTGCTGTCGCAGCCTTTGCCGCCGTCGCGGGTCTGGTAGACGCAGGCCATGCCGCCGCCTGCGCCCGCGCGGGCCCATGTGCCCCTGTCCTTTTCGCAGGCGATCTGGCTGGGCGATTTCAGGGCGGCGGGGATTTCGGGGGCGGTTTCCGCTACGGGGGCTGCTGGTGGGGTTTCGGCGGTTGCCGCTGCGATGGGGCGGGGCATTGGCCTTGGGTCCGTCGCAGAGGCTGTGGCTGTGGCTGTGGCGTCGGTCGCCGTGGCTTCAGGGGGCGATCCGGGCACCGGTGTCGGCGCGTCGAGCGTGGTGGTGGTGATCGCACCGTTTGTGACGGGGGTGGCGGCCTCTGGCGCGCGGTCGCGGCCCGGCAGGGACAGCTGGCAGGCGGTGAGCAGCGTCAGGGCAAGCAGGGGCGCAAGGAGGCGGGGCATTCACAGGTCTTTCCCGGGGCTATGCCCAGATGGGCAGAAGCGGGGCCGGGTTGCAAGGGGCTGGCGCGTTCGTGAACGGGGTCAGGCGGCAGCGGTCAGGGCGGCGAGGAGGTCCGCCTCGGTCAATGCGACGGGGTTGCCCTTCATGGACGAGGAGGTGAGCGCGGCGCGTGCCGTTTCGGCATGGAGGGCGGCGGGCAGGCCGAGGGTTGCAAGGCCGGGCAGGCCTGCGGCGCTGGCCCAAGCGGCCAGCGTGTCGGGGGCGTCTTGCGGGGTGCCGCCGAGGGTGGTGGCGATGTGGTGAAAGACCGTGTCGAGGCGGCGGGCGGTTTCGCCCGTGGCAAGCTGGCGGTTGAGGCGGAGGATCGGGGCCAGAAGCACGCCGCAGATCGCGCCATGGGGGGCGGGGGTGAGGCCGCCGATGACGCCAGCAAGGCCATGCACCGCGCCGAGGCCTGCATTGGCGAGCGCGAGGCCGCCAGTGAGGGAGGTATAGGCGAGGGCATCGCGGGCCTGTGGGTCTTCGGTTTCCATCAGGCGTTTGAGGGCGATCAGGCCTTGGGGGATGGCGGGGGTGGTGATGGCGTCGGTGAAGGGGGTGGCCTTGGAGGAGACATAGGGTTCGATCACCTGCGTGATCGCGTCAAGACCGGAGGCGAGGGTGGTGGCGCGGGGGGTGTTGTCGGTCAGCGCGGGGTCCACGATGGCGAGGCGGGCGAGCATGCGGTCGTCGCGGAGGCTGACCTTGCGCCCATGATCGGGCAGGCCGATGACGGCGTTCTTTGTCGCTTCGGCCCCCGTGCCTGCGGTGGTGGGGAGCGCGATGAAGGGAAGGGGGGCGGCGGCGAGGGGGAGGCCTTTGCCCACGACCTCGAGATGGTCCATCGGGCCGGTGGGGGCGGGGAGGAGGGCTGCCAGCGCCTTGCCCAGATCGAGCGCGGCGCCGCCGCCGAGGGATGTGACCCATTGGGGTTGGAAGGGGCGGGCCTGTGCGAGGGCCTG
The DNA here is from genome assembly GCF_029953595.1 of Fuscovulum ytuae. Lineage (NCBI taxonomy): Bacteria > Pseudomonadati > Pseudomonadota > Alphaproteobacteria > Rhodobacterales > Paracoccaceae > Fuscovulum > Fuscovulum ytuae. Next base: position 3,485,885 of record NZ_CP124535.1, read on the forward strand.
TTCCAGCATGGGGAGCGTGGGTTCAGAAGCGCAGGGGAGGGACAGGGTTTCGATGCCTGCGGCATGGAGCGCGTCGATCAGCCATGCCGCGCGGGCGGCATTTGCGCCGTGGATGATCAGGCCGCGGGGGCCGAAGGCGGCGATGGCGGCGGGGGCTTTCGCGGCCTCACCCCGGCCAAAGAGGATGCGTTGCGGGGTGGCGATGGCGAAGGGGGGCATGGCGGGTTCCGGGTTGTGGCGGGAGGGCACCCCCTCCCCGACCCTCCCCCGTGGCGGGGGAGGGGGAAGGGCGGCGGTCAGACCGTCATCGTTGCCGCGACGGCGCGGCCCCAGCGGGCGTATTTGGCGTTGCGGGTGCGGTCGTCCATCGCCGGGGTGAAGCGGCGTTCGAGGGCCCATGAGGTTTGGAATTCCGCCGGGGGTGGGCAGAGGCCAGCCTTGAGGCCCGCCAGATAGGCCGCGCCGAGGGCGGTGGTTTCGGTGACAACCGGGCGGTCGACGGGGGCACCGAGGATGTCGGAGAGGAATTGCATCGCCCAATCGCTGGCCGTCATGCCGCCATCGACGCGCAGGATGCCGTCGGCGGCGGCGCCCCAGTCGGAGCGCATTGCTTCGAGCAGGTCGCGGGTCTGGTAGCCGACGCTTTCCAGCGCGGCCTTGGCCAGTTCGGCAGGGCCGGAATTGCGGGTGAGGCCATAGACCGCGCCCCGGCAATCGGGCCGCCAATAGGGCGCGCCGAGTCCGGTGAAGGCGGGGACGAGGACCACGTCCTGCGACGGGTCGGCGGCATCGGCAAGGGGCTGGGTTTCCTTCGCCTCACGGATGATTTTCAGCCCGTCGCGCAGCCATTGGACCACCGCGCCCGCGATGAAGATGGAGCCTTCGAGGGCGTAGGTCGTCTGGCCATCAAGGCGGTAGGCGATGGTGGTAAGGAGGCGGTTCTTCGAAGGGACCATGTCGGTCCCGGTATTCAAGAGCGCAAAGCAGCCCGTGCCATAGGTGGATTTCATCATGCCGGGGGCGAAGCAGGCCTGACCCACGGTGGCGGCCTGCTGGTCGCCGGCGACGCCGAGGATCGGGATTTCGCGGCCGAAGAGATCGGGGCGGGTGGTGCCGTAATCGGCGGCGCAGTCCTTGACCTCTGGAAGGAGGGACATGGGGATGTCGAGCAGGGCGCAGATATCGGCGTCCCATTCGCCCGTGGCGATGTTGTAGATGAGCGTGCGGGCGGCGTTGGTGGCGTCGGTCGCGTGGACCTTGCCGCCGGTCAGTTTCCAGATGAGGAAGGTGTCGACGGTGCCGAAGGCGAGTTCGCCGCGTGCGGCGCGGGCGCGGGCGCCGGGGACGTGGTCAAGCAACCATTTGATCTTGGTGCCTGAAAAATAGGGGTCGAGGAGAAGGCCCGTGCGGGCGGTGATCATCGGTTCGTGGCCTGCCGATTTCAGCGCGCCGCAGATATCGGCGGTGCGGCGGTCCTGCCAGACGATGGCGCGGTGGATGGGTTCGCCCGTGGCGCGATCCCAGATCAGGGTGGTTTCGCGTTGGTTGGTGATGCCGATGGCGGCGATGCTGTCGGCGCCGATCCCGGCCTTTTCGATGGCGGCGCGGGCGGTGCCTGCGACGGTGGACCAGAGGTCGGAAGGATCATGTTCCACCCAGCCAGAGGCGGGGTAGTGCTGGGGGAATTCTTCCTGCGCGACGGCACGGACCTTGAGGCTGGCGTCGAAGAGGATCGCGCGCGAGGAGGTGGTGCCCTGATCGATGGCGAGGATATGGGTCATGGGTGGCCCTATGCGTGGTCGTTTCTACTTGCTGGCAAAGCCACGCCCCTTTGGGAAGGCGTGGCTTGGCGAGAAAGAGGGAAAGGCGGGCGCTGTGACGCGCCCGCCCCTTTGGCCTTAGCCCTGCTGCCAGGACTTGATCAGCTCGTCATAGGAGATCGTTTCGCCTGCGGGCTTTTCGTTCTCCAGCTTGCCGACCGGCGAACCGGGCTGGTCGATCCAGTACTGCGGATCCTGCGGTTCGTTCATCTTCGGACCGATGTCGCCCTGAACGCCTGCGCGCTCAAGCCGTTCCAGCACTTTCTCCTGCTCTTCGCAGAGGGCATCGAGCGCCTCTTGCGGGGTTTTGGCCCCCGACATGGCGTCGCCGATGTTCTGCCACCACAGCTGCGCCAGTTTCGGATAGTCCGGAACGTTGGTGCCGGTGGGCGACCACTGGACGCGGGCGGGCGAGCGGTAGAATTCCACCAGACCGCCGAGTTGCGGCGCGCGGTCGGTGAAGGACTGGTGCTGGATCGTCGACTCGCGGATGAAGGTCAGGCCCACATGGGACTTCTTCACGTCCACGGTTTTCGACGTAACGAACTGCGCGTAAAGCCAAGCGGCCTGTGCGCGTTCCAGCGGGGTGGACTTCATCAGCGTCCAGGACCCGGCGTCCTGATAGCCGACCTTCATGCCGTCCTGCCAATAGGTGCCGTGCGGCGAGGGGGCCATGCGCCACTTGGGCGTGCCATCCTCGTTCATCACGGGGCCGGGCTTGACCATGTCGGCGGTGAAGGCGGTGTACCAGAACATCTGCTGGGCGATGTTGCCCTGAGCCGGAACCGGACCCGCTTCGCCGAAGGTCATGCCCTGCGCTTCGGGCGGCGAGTACTTTTGCAGCCACTCGATCGCCTTGGTCACGGCATAGACGGCGGCGGCGTCGTTCGTGGCACCGCCACGGGCAACGCAGGAGCCGACGGGCTGCGAGTTTTCGTTCACGCGGATGCCCCATTCATCGACCGGAAGGCCGTTGGGTTCACCCACGTCGCCCATGCCGGCCATGGACATCCACGCATCGGTGTAGCGCCAGCCGAGCGAGGGGTCCTTTTTGCCGTAGTCCATGTTGCCATAGACGCCGGAAGCCGGGCCGCCTGCATAGGACATGTCGCGACCGGTGAAGAATTCCGCGATGTCTTCGTAAGCCGACCAGTTCAGCGGAACGCCGAGGTCATAGCCATAGGCGGCCTTGAAGTCGTCCTTGGTCTTTTGATCGTTGAACCAGTCGTAGCGGAACCAGTAGAGGTTCGCGAATTGCTGGTCGGGCAGCTGATAGAGTTTGCCATCCGGGCCAGTGGTGAACTTCGTGCCGATAAAGTCGGCGACATCGAGGTTCGGGTTGGTGACAGCCGCGCCTTCGCCTGCCATCCAGTCGGTCAGGTTGCGGGCCTGCTGATAGCGCCAGTGGGTGCCGATCAGGTCCGAGTCGTTGATATAGGCGTCATAGATGTTTTCGCCCGACTGCATCTGCGTTTGCAGCTTTTCGACCACATCGCCTTCGCCGATCAGGTCATGGGTGACCTTGATGCCGGTGATCGCCTCGAAGGCCGGGGCGAGAACCTTGGCTTCGTATTCGTGGGTGGTGATGGTTTCCGACACCACCTTGATTTCCATTCCGGCGAAGGGGGCAGCGGCGTCGACGAACCACTGCATCTCGGCCTCTTGATCGGCGCGAGAGAGGGTCGAGAGATCGCCGATCTCGGCATCGAGGAAGGCTTTCGCCGCCTCCATATCGGCCCAGGCCGGGGCCGAGCCCATCGCCATGAGCGCAAGCGCCATCGCGGTTGTCGTTTGTCTGAGTCTCATTATGTTCCTCCCAGAATGTGAGACGTGCCGTCTTCGTTCTGCCGGGGGGGAAGGGTCGCATCCGGCCCCCCCGGCGCTTTCATGCCTTGGATCACACCCAGCGGAAGACTGCCGCGGCGTAGATCAGGCAAAGGATCAGCGCGCCCCAGAGGGGAGCGCCGAAGAAGAAGAGCCAGCCCAAGCAGAGGAAGGCCGAGCCCAAGAGCGTGATGAAAAGCCGGTCGCCGCGCGTGGTTTCGATGCGCAGGATGCCGCGACGGGGCGTTTCAGGGAAACGGATGGCAAGCAGCGTGAACAGGATCAGAAGGCTGCCGATCACGAAGAAGAAGAGGGCGACGGGCAGCGTCCAAGCCATCCAGCCGCCGGGGATCATCGGGGCATACCAATCCAGCGCGCCGTCGCGGCGGGGGGTTGCGGCGATGAGGGCCAGAAGGATGGCTGCAAGACTGCCGCCCGTGGCGAGATAGATCAGGGTCCAGCGGGACGAGGTCATCACACCCTCCCCAGGGCGAAGCCCTTGGCGATGTAGTTGCGGACGAAGTAGATCACCAGCGCACCGGGGATGATGGTCAGGACGCCTGCGGCGGCCAGCACGCCCCAATCCATGCCCGAGGCTGAAACGGTGCGGGTCATGGTGGCGGCGATGGGCTTGGCGTTCACCGATGTCAGGGTGCGGGAAAGCAGCAGTTCCACCCATGAGAACATGAAGCAGAAAAAGGCTGCGACGCCGATGCCGGAGGCGATGAGGGGCATGAAGATTTTCACGAAGAAATGCCCGAAGGAGTAGCCATCGATATAGGCGGTTTCGTCGATTTCTTTCGGCACGCCGCGCATGAACCCTTCCAAGATCCAGACCGCGAGGGGGACGTTGAAAAGGCAATGCGCCAAGGCCACGGCGATATGCGTGTCAAAGAGGCCGACCGAGGAATAAAGCTGAAAGAAGGGCAGCGCAAAGACGGCCGGGGGGGCCATGCGGTTCGTGAGCAGCCAGAAGAAGAGGTGCTTGTCGCCCATGAAGTTGTAGCGCGAGAAGGCATAGGCTGCGGGCAGGGCCACGGTGATGGAGATGACCGTGTTCATCACCACGTAGATGATGGAATTCACATAGCCCATATACCATGAGGGATCGGTCAGGATCACCGCGTAGTTCCGCAAGGTGAAGTCATGCGGGAAGAGGGTGAAGGCGGAGGTGATCTCGGTATTGGTCTTGAAGCTCATGTTCACGAGCCAATAGATCGGGATCAGGAGAAACAGCAGATAAAGCGTCATCACAAGGGGGGAGCCGCGCAGGCGCATGTTACTTGCCCTCCTCTTTGTCGAGATTGGTCATGACGGTGTAGAAGACCCATGAGACCAGCAGGATCACGAGGAAATACATGATCGAGAAGGCCGCGGCGGGGCCGAGGTCGAATTGCCCGATGGCCATTTTCACAAGGTCGATGGACAGGAAGGTGGTGGAGTTGCCCGGACCGCCGCCGGTGACGACGAAGGGTTCGGTGTAGATCATGAAGCTGTCCATGAAGCGCAGAAGGACCGCGATCAGCAGGACGCCCGCCATCTTGGGCAGTTCGATATAGCGGAAGACGGCCCAGCGGGAGGCCTGATCCACGCGCGCGGCCTGATAGTAAGCGTTGGGGATGGATTGTAGGCCCGCATAGCAGAGGAGCGCCACGAGCGAGGTCCAGTGCCAGACATCCATGGCGATGACGGTGATCCAAGCGTCGAGCGGGTCGTTGGTGTAGTTGTAATCGATGCCCAGTTCCGCGAGGTAATGGCCCAGAAGGCCGATATCCACCCGCCCGAAAATCTGCCAGATCGTGCCGACGACGTTGAAGGGGATGAGCAGGGGCAGCGCCATCAGGACGAGGCAGACCGAGGCCCAGAAGCCCTTTTTCGGCATGTTGAGCGCGATGTAGATGCCCAAGGGCACCTCGATCGCAAGGATGATCGCGGAAAAGAGGATCTGGCGACCAAGCGCTTCGTGGAGGCGGTCGGAGGTGACCATTTCCTCGAACCACTCAAGCCCAGCCCAGAAGAATTCGTTATTCCCGAAAGTGTCGTTGAGGGAGTAGTTCACCACCGTCATAAGCGGCAGGACCGCCGAGAAGGCGACGATGACCAGCACCGGCAGGACGAGGAACCATGCCTTGTTGTTCTGGGTCTTATCCATCAGACGGCCCCCCCTTGAGGTGCGACGCGCCAGTCGTCGGCATAGACATTGATGCGGTCGGGCGTGAAGCGGACATGGGTCATTGAAGCGCCCACGGGCATGCCTTCGGGGGCGATGACATTCATCGGCTGACCCGCGACTTCGCCGCGCACGATTCGGTGGCGGCCCACGTCTTCCACCCGGCGGATGGTGATGGGCAGGCCGTCGCCTTCGGTCAGGACGGCATATTCGGGGCGGATGCCGATCTGGGTGCGGCCCGTGATTGGCCCGTAGGCCGCACCCAGCGGGACAGCGGCGCCTTGCAGATGCGCGGTGCTGCCCCGGATTTCAGCGGGGAAGAGGTTCATCCCCGGCGAGCCGATGAAATAGCCCACGAAGGTATGGGCGGGAGTTTCGAAAAGCTCTTCCGGGGTGCCCATCTGGACCACGCGCCCGTCATACATGACCACGACCTTGTCGGCGAAGGTCAGCGCCTCGGTCTGGTCATGGGTGACGTAGATCATGGTATGGCCAAACTCGCGGTGCAGCTGTTTCAGCTGCGTCCTGAGTTCCCATTTCATATGCGGGTCAATCACGGTGAGGGGTTCGTCGAAGAGGATGGCGTTCACATCCTCGCGCACCATGCCGCGCCCGAGACTGATCTTCTGCTTGGCGTCGGCGGTCAGGCCGCGCGCCTTGCGGTCGAGGATGTGGTCCATCCCGATCATGGTGGCGATCTGGGCCACGCGGGATTGGATATAGGCGGCATCCATGCCCCGGTTACGCAGCGGGAAGGCAAGGTTGTCGCGCACGGTCATCGTGTCGTAGACGACGGGGAACTGGAAGACCTGCGCGATGTTCCTTTCCGCCGTTTCGGCATCGGTCACATCGGTATTGCCGAAAAGGACGCGGCCTTGGGAAGGGCGCAGGAGGCCCGAGATGATGTTGAGAAGGGTGGTCTTGCCGCAACCGGATGAGCCGAGAAGGGCATAGGCCCCGCCATCCTGCCAGACGTGATCCATTTCCTTGAGCGCGAAGTCCTCTTCGCCGCGCGGGTTGGCGTGGTAGCTGTGGGCAAGGTTCTTGAGGGTGATTTGTGCCATGGGTCAGGCCGCCGCCGCATAGGCCGCAGGGGCCGCAAGGCGGCCTTCGGCGTCAAAGAGATAGACATGGACCGGGTCGAGCCAGAGGCTGACCTCGCTGCCCGGTTGCAGGTCATGCACGCCATGGACAAGGCCGACCCAGCGTTCGCCGCCATGGGTGAGATGGAGGAAGGTTTCGGACCCGGTGATTTCCGACACGCCGAGGGTGCAGCGGAATTCCACGGCATGACCCGAATGGGTGTTCAGGTGGAGGTGATTGGCGCGGAAGCCTGCGGTGTAGCGGCCATCGGGCAGACCCGCGAAAGTGCCATCGGCGGGGGCATTGGCGGTGCCGCCGAAGTTCACGCGGTTGCCTTCCTTGACGGCGGGGACGAAATTCATCGGCGGGTCGCTGAAGACGCGGGCGGTGGTGGCATCGGCGGGTTGGCGGTAGACCTGCGGGGTGGGGCCGAATTGGGTGACGCGGCCTTCCCAGAGGGTGGCAGTGTTGCCGCCCAGAAGCAGCGCCTCTTCGGGTTCGGTGGTGGCGTAGACGAAGATCGCGCCGGATTCCTCAAATATGCGGGGGATTTCGGCGCGGAGTTCTTCGCGCAGCTTGTAGTCAAGGTTGGCAAGCGGTTCATCCAGAAGGACAAGGCCCGCGCCTTTGACGAGCGCGCGCGCAAGGGCGCAGCGCTGCTGCTGGCCGCCGGACAGTTCCAGCGGTTTGCGGTCAAGCATGGGGGTGAGTTTCAACATCTCGGCCGTTTCGCGGACGGCGCGGTCGATGGCGGCCTTGTCCTTGCCCATCAGGCGCAGGGGCGAGGCGATGTTTTCGTAAACGGTCAGGCCGGGGTAGTTGATGAATTGCTGATAGACCATGGCGACCTTGCGGTCCTGAACGCGGACGCCCGTCACATCCTGCCCGTGCCACATCAGGCGGCCAGAGGTGGGGACATCCAGCCCCGCCATCAGGCGCATCAGCGAGGTCTTGCCCGAAAGCGTGGGTCCAAGGAGGACGTTCATCGTCCCCTTTTCCAGCGTCAGCGTCGTGGGGGCGATGTGCATCTGCCCTTTCACGACACGGCTGACGGCTTGTAGTTCCAGCGCCATCTCGTTCCCTTCATTCTGCCGCGGGGTGCAAGGCCCCGTGGGTGCCGTTGTCCGCCATAAAGGCGTCAAGTGCGGCGATCTGTTCTTTGGTCATGCGCAGGCCAAGTTTGGTGCGGCGCCAGACGACATCGGCGGCGGCGCGGGCGAATTCGTGGGTCATCAGCCAGCGCACCTCGGCCTCGGTCAGGGTTGCGCCGAAGTCGCGGCCAAGGTCAGCAGGCGTGGTGGCGGTGCCGAGCAGGGTTTCGGCCTCGGCCCCATAGGCGCGGATCAGGCGGGCGGCCCAGTAATCGGTGAGGAAGGGGAAGCGTGCCTTCAGCGCGGCGGTGAGGGCAGGGACACCGTCATGGGCGAAGGTGCCGCCGGGCAGGGCGACGCGGGCTGTCCATGGCCCCTTGGCCTGCGGGAAGAAGGGTTGCAGCTTTTCCAGCGCGGATTCGGCAAGGCGGCGGTAGGTGGTGATCTTGCCGCCGAAGACGTTCAGAAGCGGCGCGCCATTGCCATCCAGCGAAAGCACATAGTCGCGGGTGGCGGCGGTCGCGGATTTCGCGCCGTCATTATAGAGGGGGCGGACGCCGGAATAGGTCCAGACCACATCGGCGGCGGTGACGGGTTTGGCGAAATACTGGCTGGCGAAGTTCAGCAGGTAATCCCGTTCCTCGTCGGTGCAGGCGGCGTCTTTGGGGGCGCCCTTGTGATCCTTGTCGGTGGTGCCGATCAGGGTGAAGTCCTGCTCATAGGGGATGGCAAAGATGATGCGTCCGTCGGTGCCTTGGAAGAAATAGCAGCGGTCGTGGTCGTAGAGTTTCCGGGTGACGATATGGCTGCCGCGCACGAGGCGGACGCCTTCGGAGGAATTGATGCGGGCGACGTTGCGGATGACGTCTTCGACCCAGGGGCCGCCCGCATTCACCAAGGCGCGGGCGCGGAAGGTCTGCGGGCCTTCGGGTCCGTCGGTCGCAATCTCCCATAGACCATCGGCGCGGGTGGCCGAGGTGACGCGGGTGCGCGTCAGGATGGTCGCGCCGCGCTGGGCGGCGTCGCGGGCGTTGAGGGAGACGAGTTTGGAATCCTCGACCCAGCAGTCGGAATATTCATAGGCGTGGCGGAAGCGGGGTTGCAGCGCCTTGCCCGCCGGATCGCGGGCGAGATCGAGCGTGCGGGTGGCGGGCAGGATCTTGCGGCCCCCCAATGTGTCGTAAAGGAAAAGGCCAAGCCGGATCAGCCATGCGGGGCGGCGGCCTTTCATCCATGGCATCAGGCGGGCCAGAAGGCGGCCCGTGGGCGTGTCGCCTTCGAACCGCATGTCGGGATGATAGGGCAGCACGAAGCGCATGGGCCATGAGATGTGGGGCATGGCGACGAGGAGGGTTTCGCGTTCCTCCAGTGCCTCGCGCACCAGCCGGAATTCGAAATATTCCAGATAGCGAAGGCCGCCATGGAAGAGTTTGGTCGAGGCAGAGGAGGTGGCCTGCGCGAGGTCGCCCTGTTCGGCAAGGACAACCGACAGCCCGCGCCCCGTGGCGTCACGGGCGATGCCGCAGCCGTTGATGCCGCCGCCAATGATGAAGAGGTCGGCCACTTCGGGCCTGTTCTTCGTGTTCACGCCAGTCTCCTCCCTAGCGGGGGGCAGGTTGGTACGAATCCTACTCATAGGTCAATCCACTTTTTTCGCTTTTGCGCGTTTTTACGAAAAGCGAACATTGGCGCGCAAGTTACGTTGGGTAACTTTCGGAATTTCAAGGGTTTGTGAGACAATCGCGCATTTTCGCGCTGCGCTGCGGCGGAGTTTCCGCATGCGCGTGCAGAAACTTTTCCGGGTTGATCGAAGGGCGAACCTTATCGAAACTGCGCGATCAACGGCGAAGAAAAAGGAATGCGCGATGGCGCTGAGCTTTCGGCAAAGCGAGATCATCGAAATTGCACGCGCCGAGGGGCGGGTGGTGGTGGAGGATCTGGCGCAGCGGTTCGACGTAACCTTGCAGACCATCCGGCGCGATCTTTCGGAATTGGCCGATATGGGCCATCTGGACCGGGTGCATGGCGGTGCGGTGCCGAAGACTGGGGTGGCGAACCTTGGCTATGAGCAGCGGCGGCGGATGAATGAAGGGGCCAAGGCCGCCATCGCGCGGGCCTGCGCAGCGGCGATCCCGGAAAATTGCAGCCTGATCATGAACCTTGGAACGACGACGGAGGCCGTGGCGCAGGAGTTGCTGGGCCATCGCAATATCACGGTGGTGACGAACAATATGAACGTCGCCAATACGCTGGCTGCCAATCCGGGCTGCGAGATCATGGTGGCGGGGGGGGCGCTGCGGCGGTCGGATGGTGGGTTGGTGGGGGAGCTGACGACGCAGTTCTTTGAGCAGTTCAAGGTGGATTATGCAGTGATCGGGGCATCGGCCTTGGACCGGGATGGGGATTTGCTCGATTTCGATCTGGCGGAGGTGCGGGTGTCGAAGGCGATCATCCGGCAGGCGCGAAAGGTGTTTCTGGTCTGCGATCATTCCAAGCTGGACCGTTCGGCGCCGGCAAGGCTGGCATCGCTGTCCGAGATCACGGTGCTGTTTACCGACCGCGCGCTGCCGCAGGAACTGGCGCGGAAATGCGCGGAATGGGGGACGGAAGTGGTTGTTGCCTCGGTGTGAGGGCCGTCAGGCGATCAGCCAGTCCAGCCGAGGACCGAGGGGCAGGATGCCGTTCGGGTTGAGCGCCTTGATCGAATAGTAGCCGCGCTTGATGTGGTCGATGTTCACCGTTTCGGCGATGCCGGGCAGGTGGTGGACGCGGGCGGTATAGGCGGAGAGGCGGGGGTAATCGGCCAGACGGCGCAGGTTGCATTTGAAGAGGCCGTGATAGGCCGTATCAAAGCGGACGAGTGTGACGAAGGCGCGGATGTCGGTTTCGGTGAAGGTGTCGCCCAAGAGCCATTGGCGGCCATCGAAAAGCCGTGCCTCTAGCGCGTCGAGGGTGGCGAAGACGTCGTGAAACGCCTCTTCATAGGCAAGTTGGGTCGTGGCGAAACCTGCACGATAGACCCCGTTGTTCAGGGTGGGATAGATCGCGTCGTTCAGCGTGTCGATTTCGGCGGCGAGAGCGGCAGGGTAAAGATCGGGGCCTTTTGCCAAGGGGCCGAAGCCCGTGTTGAAGATGCGCAGGATATCGGCGCTTTCGTTGTTGACGATGGTGGCGGTGGCCTTGTCCCAGAGGACGGGGACGGTGGCGCGGCCATTCACCTGTGGGTCGGCCTTGCGGTAAAGGTCGTGCATATAGGTGGCACCGTTGACCGGATCGGCGCCGGGGGCGAAGCGCCAGCCTTCATCGGTCAGTTCGGGTTCGACGATGGAGAGGGTGATGACCTCTTCCAGACCCTTGATCTTGCGGGCCATGAGGGTGCGGCTGGCCCATGGGCATATGAGGGCGACGTAAAGGTGGTATCGCCCGGCCTCGGCCCGAAAGCCGCCCGTTCCGGTGGGGCCGGGGCTGCCATCGGGGGTGATCCAGTTGCGGAAGGTGGAGGTCTGTCGCACGAAGCCGCCCTTGGCATCCTTGGCCTGAACGGGGTCCCATTTGGCGACCCATCTGCCGCCCACAAGCATCAGGCCTTTCCTTTCACGGTGATGCGGGTGCCCCATGGATCGGAAAGCGCCGTCGTGCCACCCGTGCGGGCGGTGAGGGCGGCAAGGGAGGCGTCATCGGCAAGGATTTCGACGGCGGCAAGTCCTGTGGCCGGGCTGCGGGGGCCTGCGCCGCGACTGTTCCAGACATTGGTGGCGATGTGGTGGTGATAGCCGCCCGCGCCGTAGAAGGCCGCACCTGGATAATGGGCGGTGACGGGAAAGCCGAGGGTGCCTTCGTAGAAGGCTTCGGCCTTTTGCACATCGCCTACCTGCAGGTGGACATGGCCGATGGTGGTGCCTTCGGGGGCGCCTTTCCAAGGCCCGGTTGCGGCGGCGGCGAGGTCAGGCACATCCAAGGGATCGGTGGTCATGTGGATCGTGCCGTCGGGTTTCGTCCATGCCGTGCGCGGACGGTCGGCGTAGATCTCCACGCCATTGCGTTCGGGATCGGTGAGGTAGATCGCCTCGCTTACCCGATGATCGGAGGCGCCAAGCACGGGGATATTCGCGGCCGAGGCGTAGCGGACCCATGCGCCAAGCGTGGCGCGGTCGGGCATCAGGATGGCGGTGTGGAAGAGGCCCGCCTCGCGGCGGTCATGCTGAGGTGCGGCGGGATCGGCGATGAGCCGGAGGAGGGCGCGGTTGCCCGCGCCCATCACCGCCTTCGTCCGGTTGCCGCGCAGGGTCACAAGGCCAAGGGCGCGGGCGTAGAAATCGGCCATCTTGGGCAGATCGTTCACGATCAGCGTGACGGTGCCGATCTCCATCGGGGCGGTGGCGGTGGTCATGGCCTGTCTCCCTTGCGGTCGTTCTCAGCGCTTGCCCAAAGCGTAGGCCCCATCGCCCAGAAGTGCCAGAGCCCAGAGGGTGAGCGCCCAGAAGGCAGGGAATTCCCAGCCACCACCTGCGTTGGAGAAGAAGAAACCGGCGGCGAAATGCGGGGTGTAGATGGAGCCGAGGAGGATGACGGAAAGGCCAAGGGCCACGAGGCGGGTCTTGTATCCGGCGATCAGGGCGATGCCGCCGAGCAGTTCTGCGGCGATGACGATATAGGCGAGCAGGCCGGGCAGGCCGATCTGTTCGAAGAAGCCGGCAGTGCCTGCGGGGGTGAAGACAAAGATCTTCAGCCCGGCATGGAGGAGAAACCAAAGGCCAGAGGTCACGCGCAAAAGCGTGGCGGCGAGGTCGGCATTGCTGGCGGTGCTGGCGGGGGCAGAAAGAGCGGTCATGGAAGCGGTTCCCTTGTCTGATCTGCCGCATGGGGCGGCGGTGGGGGGAAGATGCATCCATTCTGAACAGATGATAATCCGTATATTGGGAAGATTATTCCTTCCAAATAGGAAGGGATCAGGTCGTCCAATCCGGGCGTTGGAAGCGGGTGGCGAGGAAATCGACCAGCGCGCGAAGTTTGGCCGCAAGGTGACGGCCGGGCGGGTAAAGGACATAGATGCCGCCTGCCGCTTCGGCGAAGTCGGGAAGGAGCATCTGGATGCGCCCTGCGGCGAGGCTGGGGCCTGCGACGAAATCGGGGACATGGGCGATGCCAAGGCCCGCCTCGGCGGCCTGAAGGCAGGCCTCGGCATTGGAATAGCGCAGGCGGGGGGTGAGGGGGATGGAGAGGGGCTGGCCCCCGGCGCGGAAGCGCCAGATCAGCGGGTCGCGGAAGTTCGTGTCGATGATGGCCTGATGGTTGGCAAGATCGGTCGGGTGGGTGGGCGTGCCATGGGCGGCCAGATAGGCGGGAGAGGCGACAAGGAGGGTCTGCATGTCGCAGAGTTTCCTTGCGATGAGGGAGCTGTCGGCCACGCGGCCCGCGCGGATGGCGGCATCGAAGCCTTCGTCGACGAGGTTCACCATGCGGTCGGAGAAGGAGACGTCGAGGTCAATTTCGGGGAAGGCCTGCGCGAAATCGTTCAATGCGGGCACAAGCCGCAGGGTGCCGAAGGTGAGGGGGGCCGTGAGGCGCAGGCGGCCACGCGGGGCGGCGGCGCGGTCCTGCACCTGCGCATCCAGCGTATCGAGATCGTCAAGGATGGCGCGGATGCGGTCGTAATAGGCCTGCCCCACCTCGGTCGGGGCAAGCGCGCGGGTGGAGCGGTTCAGAAGCCGCACGCCGAGATCGGATTCAAGCTTTGCCAGCAGTTTCGAGGCCTGCCCGGAGGAAAGCCCAAGCTTGCGCGCCGCCCCGGCAAGGCTGCCGGTTTCCATGATGGCGACGAAGAGGCGGTCGGGTTCGAGGCGGGGCATGGGGATGGGCCGTGACAGGTGATGTTCAAAGGCCTAGCGGATCAGGCGGCGTTCGGCCAGCCATGCCGGGAAGGGGCGCGGTGGCGAAGATCTGGGCTTTGGCGGGCGGCGCTTTGGGCGGAAATGCGGGTGGGTTGTTGAAAAGTGTTAACCTCTGGGCGCGGTTGCGGCTAAGGAATGGGAAAGACAGTTTAGTGGATTCTCTGAAGGACCGGCGGTGGTGATGGGCAATATTCTGGACATCTACACCGATTTCTATGGCCTAACGGCGCGACCCTTTGCCATCGCGCCGGACCCTGCGCTGATCTACTGGTCTTCGGCGCATAAGCGGGCCTATTCCCTGTTGGAATACGGGATCATCACGCGCGCGCCGATCACCCTGATCACGGGCGAGGTGGGGTCGGGCAAGACGGTGCTGATCCAGCATCTGCTGCGGTCGGGGGCCGAGGATGTGACCTATGGCCTTGTGTCGAACGCGCAGGGCGGGCGGGATGAGCTGTTGCGCTGGGTCCTTCTGGCGCTGGGCCAACCGGCGGAGGCGGGGGATACCTATGTCGACCTTTATGCCCGGTTTGAAGAGCATCTGGTGGCGGAATATGCCGCCGGGCGGCGGGTCGTTCTGGTCTTTGACGAGGCGCAGAACCTGACGGTGGAGTCCTTGGAAGAGATCCGGATGTTCACCAACATCAACACCGGGACGGATGAGCTGTTGCAGGTGGTGCTGGTCGGGTTGCCGGAACTGCGCGAGCGCATCCTGAAGCCGGGGCTCAGGGCGATTGCGCAACGGGTGACGGCGGCCTTTCACATTCCGCCGATGGATGCGGCCACGACGGCGGCCTATATCGCGCATCGGCTGGCCTGCGTGGGGGGGAAGGTGCCCCTCTTCACGCCGGATGCGGTGGCCATGATCCATGATCAGGCCCGCGGCGTGCCGCGGCTGACGAACCAGCTTTGCGATTTCGCGATGGTCTATGCCTTTTCCAAAGGCAGCCCCGAGGTGGACCGGGTGACGGTGCAACAGGTGCTGCGGGATGGCGTGTTCTTTGCCGGGATCGAACCGGCGGCCCTGTCGAGCGAGGACGAGACGGCCCGCGTGCCGGTGTTTCGGGCGGGGCGGGAGGCTTAGACATTGTGCCGGCTGTCCGTGGAGGACCCCAACCACCGAGCCTGATCTGCGCTGAGCGCAGGATGGGTCCAGCGCGCAGAACGGATCGATCGCAAGAGACGGATGAGGCAGATTGACCCTGTTCCGGTCCAACTTTGGATGAAGCCAAAGGCGAGACAGGTTACGCCGAGCGTCAGGTCTGGGCCGGGCGAAGGGCAGCCGAGCCCTGGCCTGGGTCACTCGAACTGCGCTGCGCTGCGTTGGGGCCATAACGCCAAGACAAGGCATAACGCCGACTGTGACGTCTTGGCGAAGGTGGCGGGGCAAGGCGCCTCGGCGGGGGAGGCGTCGCTTTACGCGCGGGCCAATGACCCTGTGGATTTCGCCGAACGGGTGGTGGAACTGATCGCCGGCCCGGCGCGGGGGGCAGAGATGGGGCGCTTGGGCCGGGCGCGGGTGCTGGAACGGTTGAGCTGGGAACATTCGGTGCCCGCGCTTCTTGCGGCCCATGAGCGGGTGTTTCGGGCTCGGGCCTGAGAGTGGTTGAGCCTTTTGGGGCCGTCGTGGCTTGTTTTCGAAAAAAACAACCTTAGAGCGATTGTTATTATGATGAGCAACCCTTGGTGATTTAAAAGTCATCATCGTCCACCCCTGCCATCTTGGTGCGGATGGGGGCAGCGCTTTCATTCCGCCGCGCTATTTCCACCAAGGCGTCTGCGAAGCTGTTCTTCCCCCTCCGCTCTGGCGCATAGGTTGGATTAGTAATGATCCGCCCGACCGAGGCGAGGGCTTTGCCTTGGCTTGAGTTCACTTTGAGGCCCGCGCCCGAGCGGGTGACGCCATCGCTGGAATGGGTGCTGAAGTCGAGACAGGCGACTTCGCTGGGCGTGAGACGGCCGAGATCGACGCGGGTCTCGCCGGTGAACGGGTTCTGGGCGATGGCCTTAGCGAGGGCGGCCTTGGGTTTGAGGTGCAACTCCTGAACAAGTCGCTGGGTGGTGAGGACCTCGGCATCTCGGGTCTGGAGATACTGGATGCGGGCCCACATCGCCTTGACCGACAGGAGCCGCCCGGCGGCGCGGATGGCGCGGGGACGCGGATATCCGGCCTCAATGGCGGCGGCCCTGGCATTCGGGATCAGCGCGAAGGCCTTGGCGAAGGTTTCATGTTTCTCGCGTCGCAGGGGATCGGCGGGGTTCTTCTCGGAAGGATTCCGGCCCCTTTGGAAGGCGGTGGAAGATGCTCGGTACCGTCTTGCCATGATTATCCCCTTCCTTGGTCGGTGAGAGCGCCAAACCCTTCGGCGGTGTTCAGGATTGCGATCCGGGCCTTGCGAAGCGTGGTCAGGCTCTGGTTCTGGTAGCGCAGCAGTCGGGTGAGCTGACTGAGAGCTGCTTGGATGGTCGTATCGAGGGCCGTATCCGTTTGGAGAAGTGCTGCGGCGAGGAGGGTCTCAAGCGCGCGGGTCTCTTCCAGAAGTGTGGCGCGGCAACGCGCGGTCTGACGCTCGGCCCGCATCAGGTCATCCGCCATGTCTTCGCCAAGGCGACCGGGAAAGCTTTGCATCGCCAGAACGGCGAAGGGCGAGGACGGCGCGGTGGGCCGGTCTTGCCGGAAGATGCCATGGGTCACGGCATTCTGTGCGGTTGCGCGGGGCTTTGCCATCTGTGCCTCTTTGGCCTTCGTCATCCTCTCGGTCTTCAGGACAGGATCTCGGCCTCTTGGATCTCGCCGCGCTTGCGGCGCTGCCGGAAGAACGCGGCGCGTTCGATATCTTCGAGAAGAAGACGCGCGCGCCGGGCGAGGTGATCGCGTTCCCGTTCGAACTCGGTAAGCTGCGACAGATGGTCGGCCATGCCCTTCGAGATCGCCTCGTCGATGTCGATGCGATGGGTGAGGAGCACTTGCTGCGCTGCGGGATCACCCTCAATCCAGCGCTGGACGATCAACTGGGCCTCGAGGTCGACACCGGCCGTATCCAGCCCTGCGCGCGTCCGCTCTTGCATCAGGGCGTTGGAGAGAAGCCGCCAGATCTGACCCAAGGCAGTGCTGCGTTCGATCTGGTCGCGCATCAAGCGCAGGCGACGCCGCTGGCATTCGACCTCGATATAGTCCTCGATCGCGCTTTGCTCGATCGCCGAACGGGAGGTGAGCTCCCGGCGCAGGGCCTCGGCCAACTCCTGCACAGAAGCCTCGATGCGGCTCGCCGGCAAAGGCGCGAGGGCGCGGCGGTCAACGGTCGGGCTAGAGACGGTGAGAGTGGTGGAGCGGGGGGTGATCTTGGGCAAGGCGGGCCTCAGAGCGCAATATGTTGTGCTTAATGTGTCATGATTCGTATAAATACACAATATGTAGAGCTTTAGACGATCCGTACCTCCTGGGTGGCCCGCATTTCTGCTGTCGCTGCGAAATCAGCAGTCGGCTCGGTTTGGACCGGTCGGCTGGTGGAGGACATCCTGCGCAGGTTGGCGCTGAGCGTGCAGGACCTCGGCTGGCGATGCGGCCTAGCTTCGCTTCAGAAACCCGCGCGGACGCGTGGGGCAGGGAGGATGGGAACCTCGGCGTCACCAACCGCGGCCCGCATCGCCTTCGGCAATGGAGTGGGCGGAGGATGTGAAGGGCTTGTGTCGTCCTGTCAGAAGCGTGCCCTTGTCGTCGTTGGAACTATCTTCCGATACGAACGTTGGAAAAGGATGTCCGAGGTCTCAGCCGAACCGAGCAACCGCGCCAACTGCGCGCTGGTTGACGGCCAACGCCGAAGGGAAGCATGGGGCGCCCGGTTCAGTCGGGAACCGCGTGGGCCCGCCTCTGGCCGAGGTCCGTCCTTGAACTTAGTACGAAAGACCGGAGCGGCGACGGACCCTTGCCAGTCGATCGGTTCTGAACGACTCATCCCTGATGATCCGAGGTCTTTGGCGAGGGAAGGGTTCTCAGCGCAGTGGATCGGATAGTCCGCTTGCTCTCTTGATTGGGACGCGATGGCAGGATCGGGAGTTGCGGTTTTTTGACCACGCGGTCTCCTCGCCGTACTTGGCGGAGCGACGAACCGGCGTCGCCTGCGAATAAGCGGGACAGGGCGAAGATCCATCGTGTCCGAGGTGTTCCCATCACGAAACGAATTCCAGCAGCACATCGCTTGATGATCGATCTGCGTCGATCTCATCGCCGAATGCGGGGAATTGTCCCGTGAATGAATCTTGAGATTTGGCATTGCTACGAACAGCCGAATTACGGGCATCGTCTTGTTGTACTGTCAAAAATGAAAAAGGGCGATGCTAACGCCAACGCCAATTCCGATGCTAATGATAAAGGCCCCACCTTCACCCCGAGTTTTGCCCTCGAATTGGCTGTGTCGGAGAAAGATTTAGGGCGATTTTGTTAGAACTTGTTTCGCACTGACGCATACGTCCTCGTGAGCAGGGGATTATCCACAGAATATCTGGATTTTCCTTTATTTTCATTGGTCTAATGGAGGATCGCGGGGTATTATTAATCATCAAGAATTACGGTCTGGATAGAGAATCGCTCGATCTGCTTTCAAAGGCTTTGCCGATGGCCCGGCAAGGCGGGTGGCGAGGCATGCTCAATCCCATCTTATCGACTGGAAGGGCAAAAGATGCTTGCACGTGGATCAGAGAATTTGGGTGCCGCTATTGCGGCGCAGGATGGTTTGATGGCCAGTCGGGCCGCCATCGAACAGTCGCTTCCAAATAGGTCACCGTTAAATCAGGCGCCGCCAAATCAGCTGGCGTCAAATCAAACGCTGTTTCCCAAGGCGCAGGTTCTTGGGGCGGTTGTTCTGGCTAAATCCAAGATCCGGCGGCTGACCAAGGCAGACCGGAACCTTGAGGAGGCTTATGCCTTCACCTCGATCGACTGCTTCCTTGAACATATCAATCCGATCTGCGTCGAAGCGGGCCTCGTGATCTTGATGGATGAGGTGGCGGTTGCAGATGGTGGTTCAGGCGCGTGGCAGGGTTCGGAGTCTTGGCTGCGGATCACTTATGACATCACGCTGGCCCATATCTCGGGCGAGACGCTTGGGCCGTTTCGCCGTCACGTGGATATCGCCCGCTCTGGGCCACAGGCTTTTGGCGCGGCGCAGAGCTATGTCTTGAAGCAGTTCCTCAGGGCGCAGTTCCAAATCGCGACGGGGGAGGCGGATGATCCAGACTTTGGAACGAAGCCCGCCGGTCGAGCGTCCGCGCCTGCACCTGCGCCCGCGCCTGCACCCGCCCGGGCCGAGATCCAAGCGCCGCGGTCTGACAGGGTCGAGGCGGATGACCATGCCATGGAGATCATGGCATTGCGGACCTGTGCGCAGCGGGTCGCGGAGGCCGCCACTGGCAGAAAGCTTCTGAGCATCCTTGCCGGTCTGGCAGATGAGATGATTGCGCATCCGATCTTGCGGGCGGCACGCCTGCAGGCTCTGAGCCGGATCGTTGCCACTGCGCCGAGTGTGGCCGCGCTGGAGAAGCTGGAGCAGCACTTTGCGGGCGACTGGGCGCATGTCGCGGATGAGGCGGCGCATCGGAGGTCGCAGCTCGATCTCCTCGACAGTCTGGCGGAGGAAGAGCTTGTGGCCGAGGCGGCGCGAGAGAAGCGGGAGGTCGCGGCGTCTGGCGAAGGAGGGGTTGCGGCGCCTCCCGTCCCTGATCTGGGAGATCCCGCATTAAACGCAGCCACGTCTGGAGCGCCCGGAACGCTTAAGACGCTCACTCCCGCAATCCCCGCCCCATCGATCCCCGACGCGTTCGACTTTGGTGACATCCCCTATCATGAGGCAGCCGAATGAAAGACCTCTCACCCCCACCCATGGGTCATAACAATCCGCCGGAAGAGCCGGCCCGCAGCGCGGCCATTCTGGCACCCTTCAACGCCTATCTCGACGAGGCGGCGAACTGGCTTGATGGCATTCCGGTCGAGACCGAGGATCAGCTTGAGGCCGTTGATCTGCTGCTTGCCAATGTCAAAGCGGCTGAGAAAGCCCTGCTGCAAGCGCGGGATGCCGCGACGAAGCCGCTCCATGACGCCTGGAAGGCCGAACTGGCACAGTGGAAAGCTGCGGCGGACGATCTTGAGCGGCTGAAGAAGGGCCTCGCTCGAATCGCCAATGACTTCAAGGTAAAGCTCGCCGATCTACGCGAAGCGGAAGCGCGGCGTATCCGTGCCGAGGCCGAGAAGAGCATTCAGGCAGCAAAGGCGCTGGCGCGGGATGCTGATCCTGCCGACATCTATGCCATGCGCACCGCCGATGCCGCGCGCCGCGAGGCGGAAGAGGCAATGCGGGCTGCCCGCCACATCGAGAAGACCCGCCCCAAAGGCATCCGAACTGTCCGGAAATGGGCCTATATCGACGCCGAAGGTCGCCGATCGGCGCTCCACTGGATCGCCCGGCACGATCGCGATGCCATGACCGAGTTCATCGACAGCTACGTGGCGCGGAGTTTCCGCAACAAAGACATCGATGGTGTAAAGGTCTGGGATGAAAGAGAGGCGTATTAGGGAGGGTCCTTGGCTCGCCCCTTGGACTGCGGATCACGAGGGCAGAGGTTGGCGATAAGGCTGTCAATAGAGGCTTTACCTAGCTGGCCATCTGCGGCCTTGGCGTGAAATCAAGGCGTTAATCTTCGAGTCGCCCTTGAAGGAGAAGCCTGCGCCGGACTTTCCGTAAGTCGATTTTCGTACGGCCCGCCGTTGGCTGAGGCGTGGCTGATGGGCGGGGGCGAAGGCGGTCTCGGTTTGGGATGACGCGACGGCCGAACAGGACCTTGGCCAAGGCCGCCTTGTTGACGGCGAGACCGCTGGTCTTGAAGACGACGCCACCGACACCGGCGCCGATAAGATCGTTCACCAAGGATCGATCATCGCCGATGAAGACGGGGATGTGGTTGCCCGGCACCTTTTGCTTGATGGTCTTCACCGAGCTGAAACCCATCATGCCGGGCATGTGCAGGTCGAGGAAGATCGATTAAAAGGCCGTAGGTACTTCGTCACCACCGCGTCGAGTGTCGCGGATTAGGTGGCGCATCGGAGATCGCAACTCAATCTGCTCGACAATCAGGCAGGGGAGGAGCTTGCGGCTCAGGCGATGAGGGAGAAACGGGAGTTATCGGCGTCAGGCGAGGCTGGGGTTCCAGCACCGCCCGTTTCCGATCTGGGAGATCCCGTATTGAACGCAGCCGCGGCTTGAGCGCCCGGAACGTCCGGTAGCCCACTCACGCAATCCCCGCCCCTGCGATACCCGACGCACTCGACTTTGGTGACATCCCCCACGCATTCAAGAATCTCGACGCCGCCGAGCAACGAATAAAGGAAGGCAAATACGCCGCGCGATGGAAGCGACTGTTATTCCGAAAGTTCCGCGACAATGAGGTACGGCATCAACTGCATGCCTAGGTTTCATCCGTGCCACTTTCCTGCGGAGCACTGATCTACTTGAGGCGATGGCCGACTGGCCGCGCACTCGCCTACAACTGATGCTGATCAACATCTGGAGCAGGTCGTGCGTCACGCCCCGGCTATCACCTTGCCGCCGGTAAAGGCCGTGGTCACCGCCCCGATTGCGCGCGCCTTCCTAGTTGCCAAACGCTGACCGCCAGCGCAGCCGCGATGCCCGTGAGTGCGAACCAAACCCAATCTGAACTAGAGCGGCAGCACGGGTCTGTCCGAGGCGCTCGAAAACACTCTTGGGCGAGGAGCCTGCCGTATTCTGGCCCGATCCTCCCTGTTTCAACTCTTTACGCGACCGCATACGTCCTTCGGGGCTGAAAACGCTTGTCCAGCGCACAAATTCAGGCGACCTTACCATCGTACGGCGGACCAATTGGGTATTGTCTGCTCATGAAGGACAGGCAGCGAATGATAAAAGCAAATAATGCATCTAATAGTTGTTGACGGCCCCCTATGTATACATCGTCGTAATAACATTACTCTACAAAGTGAGTCATCAATGCAGTCTCCGATCTATCCGATAGACCCGGACACCCTCATGATCGAACATGCCGTTGCAAAGGAAGTCGGCAAACGTCTGGCCCTTGAGTATCAAGGAAAGAGACCTTTCGATCATGGCTGTTTCGATAATTTTCTTCCCATTAAGCTTATCGAAAAGGTACGCGAAGAAGCCTTGGCCATGGGACAAGCTGATCCGCAGAACATGAGTGCGAACGAGCGGCTCAAAACGTCGTTCAACCCTGACCGTATGCCGCTTTACACACGTGCCGTTTTCAACGCGCTGAACAGTCGTGCGTTTCTTCAGTTTCTTGAGGAAATGTCTGGCATAAGGGGCCTCATTCCTGATCCATACTATATGGGTGGTGGGATTCATAGAACCGAAACAACCGGCATGTTAGCAATTCACGCTGACTTTACTCATCACAGTCTTATGAACCTTGAACGCAGATTGAATGTGCTGATCTACCTGAATCCAGAGTGGAAGGAAGAATATGGTGGAAGCTTTGAGGTTTGGACAGACGATATGTCCGAGAAGGTAGCAAGTTTTGTGCCAGTTATGAACAGGATGTGTTGTTTCTCGACCGGTCAGAATTCCATGCATGGAAATCCAGAACCCGTGAATCATCCCGACGGAGAACCACGCTTATCCATCGCACTCTATTACTACACTGCAACCTGGGAAACTGGTCGTGTAGCGCAGTCGACTGTCTTTAAACGTCGCCCTGGGACAGCGGATGCATACAGTTCAGAGGCGATATTGCGGGTTATCCGCGAAATAGTTCCCCCAATCATTTATCGTAAATCAATGAATGTCTTTCGCAGATTGCGACGATAGATCCAAGATTAACTCGTCGCTTGAATAGAGTTGGCTTCCTTGTCGAACGAGGCAGGTATGGCGCGTTTGCCGATGCTACCGCCGAGGCGGGATGGGTAATCAGTCGTTGATCAACTGGTCGAGTGTGGACCCGGTTAGCACGTCCTTGATCGCGCTTGAAAGAAGGTCATTTGGAAGAGCTTGTTGGTGGGTTGACTGAAAGAGCTCGTTAACTACCGTTGGTCTTGTTGGTCCGCTTATCTCCCTTTTGACACCAATAAAGGAGAGAATTTCTTCCGCTTTTGATTTCTGATCGCGCGTCACTTCATCATAGTCAGTTATGATGTATGAGGAGCTGTGCTTACGGGCATTGTATACTGCCTCATTTGCGAGACGCCATGCAAAAAGATTGGCGCGAATAACTCTCTCAAGCTGTGTCAAGCCTTTATTTTCAAAGGAGGCATATCTGGCCTTCCCCCATTTTTCTAGGTGGGAGTTGATCTCGGCTTCAAGAAAATCCAAGTTTCCACCTCTAAATTCGAGGCAGTAGCGGTTCCACCAGCTTTGGAGCATCGCGCTTGGTTTTCGGAGATTGTGTATGATCTTTACTTCTGGAGGTGTTGCCGCCACTTGCTCTGCGGTTGCTAGAGAGGCACTTATCTTAAAGACAGGAACAACAGTTTCGTTCCAGTCCTTTCGGAACACTTCTAATGGAATATTCCATTCGGGTGTCTTTATGTTTAACACTATTTCCCGCAATGAACGATGTGCGCATGTGTGTCTGTAAACGACTCCGATGAAGGGCTTGAGAAAACGCTTTGGGTTAGTCTTAAACCGATCGCGAATGCCATAACATTGTATGGCGGCTGACATGCTCTGAATTAGCGCCTCGGCATTTCCTTGACTTGCAGTTGATACTAGGTTCCGCATCGGACTAAAACTTTGGCAGTACTCATTAGGCTCATTCCTACAATGCGTTTCACTTGCGAGATCAGCTATATCAAGAATTCTGTTTGAGCCAGAACGACCTGACGAGAACACGATAACTTCACGACCGGTCAGACCGGTGCCGCTGACTGTGTATTGGTCCTGAACTTTGTGATCTGGTTTTGCCATGATGGGCCTACTTGGTCCTAGGTTCAATCGATTGGTATTTTACGGCCGCGCGAGATTTTACAAAGATGCGGAGCAAAGCATAATGGCCGAGGTTGTACAGATTTCGTTCTTGATGAACTTAATCGGCAGGTGACGCATTTGCTTTCTCAGCACTAGGGGAGTCTGTGCAATCCAATGCCGCGTACTGACGACAACTATGACTTTAGTGGTGTCTAGGAGCCATCCCACATTCAGGATGATAGAAAGTATGAGGCTGCGGCTTATCGATATTCGCCCGAGCTGGCGGTCGGCTTCTTGGTTTGTTGGCATGTGTTTCGAGGGTTGAAACCGCAAGGGAATAAGGGGGAAAACGGCCAACAAGTGGCATTGGACGATGTTTGCTTTGGCTTCGGTGGATGTTCGCCCGGGCTGCCATCCACCCAAGAGGTGCAAGCCGAGGCAGGCTGTCAAACCACATTCATTAACTGGCATTTGTGTGAAGCGATAAATCAGTAGCAGTTCGGTGAGTTGCGTAAGGCGAACCTTGCGGAAAGCGGGATACGCTAGATAGTCAATTTGAGTATGAATTAATGTGCGCGCCGCGCCGGCCCAGATTAAGGCGATGCCGGAAAGGCCACAAGCCGGACGGCCTGACGACAGGGTTATTCCTGCTACCATAGACGCTGCAAGTCCAAGTTCGAACACATCTTCGAAGCCGCGGGTCCGCTCATTATAGCAGAGCGTAAGCTTTGCCAGGTGTTAGACCACCGTTGATTCGTTCTCATTCTTGCCAACACTCTGACTACCCACCCCAGCGCAGCACATTCCGGTAGTGAAGCAGGATCGCATCGATCTTGGATGGCCATGTGAAATGGTCAAGAACGCGCTGTCGTCCGGCTTCGCCCAACTGCTGGGCGAGGGCTGGATCGCGGGCGAGGCGTTCCATTGCGGCGGCAAAGCCTGCGATGAGGGCGTGTTCGGATGTGGGTTCCACAAGTAGGCCTGTTTCGGGCGTGATGTAGTCAAGCGGTCCACCCCATGCGGTGGCGATGACCGGATGGCCGATTGCCATGGCTTCCAATATGACCGCCCCGCCGCATTCGAAGACGCTTGGCAGGATGAGGCAATCTGCCTTGGCCAACATTCTTGCCGCTTCCGATTGTTCGCGCCAACCGGCGAAGGTGATGCGGTTGACCGTGCCCGTTGTCTTGGCGAGCAGCTCGAGCTTCGCCCGCTCGGGTCCGTCGCCGATTATTGTGAGTCGGACTTCTGGCAGATGTGGCAAGGCAGCAAGCGCCTTGATCGCGAGATCGACACGCTTCCAGTCAACAAGGCGGCCCATGAAGACGACATTCAGGCTGTCGGCCTGTCGGAGGTGGGTTTCGTGAGGGGGCAACCAAAGATCAGGGTCTATCCCGTTCTCCACAAGTTCGCGGATTTCACCGCGTGCTATCGGGGGAAGGCCGCGCCGTGTTCTTTCATTGGCGACAAGAAGGAGCGCTGCATGTTTTTTTCCGGGCATCAGGTGGTGCAGAAGGTCAGAAAGCATGCGAAAACCGTCGAGAATGCCCCGAAAAACGGATCGACGACCGCTCCCATCCCCAAGGCCAGGCGGATAGGTCATATGCCCGTTCATGGGGCCGATGACGACGGGGACGCCTAACCCTGCCATCAGGGATGGCTCTTTGGGCGAGACGGGAATGGGTTGGTGGACGATGTCGATCCCGACCCGTTTGATCAGGTCTTTTGCCTTTCGTCGTGCTGTCAGTTGCGTGTGCAGGCGGCTGAGAAATCCGGCGCTGTGATAGGCGAGTTTTGCCGGAAGGAACCTACCCGACCGCCACATCAACTTGTGAAACCAGTCGTCTTCGACAAAGACCACGCGAGAAATGTCCGGGCCCAGTCTTTCCTGTAACTCAGGCCGGGTGCGGGCGTGCACGATCATCCAGCATTCGACGCCCTTCCGGCGCAGCCCCATGAAGAAATGCAGAGGCAAGGCGGCCTCACCACCGAAGCGCAGGGATGCATGATCGGCAACAACAAGGACTCGCGGGTTTGTCGGCACGTCTGGCCCTAATCCGGAATGAAGTCGGAAATCACTGGTTCCAGCCCGCGCACCACGTCAAGAAGCCGAGCCTCGGCCTCGGCATCCGTGTCGTCCGGCCCGATAGGTGTGAGAAGACGGACGATACCGCCATCCCGGCGGCCATGGACCGTGCCGTCCCAGAGCAAGGTGAATTTCGAGCCTGAATCCCAAGCGATGCGACGGCCATTCTGTTCGAACCAATAGATGCCCATCATGCGCTGGGTGCCGAATTGGATGACCATCATGTTGGCCATGAATGGTTGAGTCAGCCCGATCTTGGGCCCGATGTCTTGACGACGGATGTATTCGAATTCCCACCCCGCGCTGGGTAGGCATATTTCCGGGCTGTGCGCGCCGCTTTTCGTTTGGTCCGAAAACCACGCGACGAAAAGATCGACCTCTGCGCCGTCGCGCGTCATGACGGCGGAGCGGTAATCATCGGCATCAAGGATCGCCGCGACCTGAGGGTCCATCGGGCGGTTCCGCCCGACCGCCCAGTCACCCACCCGCGCCGGGAAAGCGGCAAAGGCGGTGCGATCCGGCACCACGGTGCGCCCTCCGGGCGAGATCTGCCATGCGATGGAGGCCAGAGCCGTGACCACTGCAGCAGCGGCCAAAGCGCGGGACGGTTCGATCAGAAACAGCCGCCGGGATTGTTCGACCAGCCCTGAAAATTCCAGATCCATCGCGTCGATCAGGCTGGGCCTGCCCGGACGGAAAAGAAGAAGGATGCGGGCCAGCGCGAAGAGCAGAAGGACGCAGAGGATGAAGATCACCCAGCCTTCGAAGAAGTGCGAGAAGCCTTCCAGATGGCCCTCTCCGAATTCCTGGACGATCAGCCCTGCCAAGGCGATACGCACCGAATTCATCAGAACAGAGATCGGCGCGGCCGAGAGCAGCAAAATCGCCTTATGCGTCATCGGACCCTGAAACAGCACGGCAAAGATGTAGGAAAAGCTGAGGATAGGAAAAAGGTAGCGCAGGCCTGAGCAGGCCTCGGCCACGTGGAGTTTGAGGACGCCGAGGTCGATCACGTTGCCGTCGAGGAAGACAGGCACGTTCATAAGCCTGAGGAACCAGACGCCGAGTTCGGACGAGATAAACTGCAGGTCGGTTGAAACCTTGTAATAGAGCACACCCGGCAAAGGCAGCATGAAGGCCAGGTGGACAATAGGAGGCCAGAAGCGGCGCCCCTGTTCCCAGCCGAACGAGATGAGAAGGACGGCGCCGATCCAGAGGATGAGCGCATAGGCGGTGACATCGCCGATATCGGCCATCTTTCCGAAAAGGGCGAGGATCAAGGACAGGACCATCAGAAGAAGGCCGGGCACCCGGTTGACAGGGCCGGTGATGATGGGCTCGTCCTTCAGCTGGCGCAGGAAGAGGATGGCCGAGAGAACGGGGATCAGTGGCCCGTGGCTATACTCGGGCTGCTGCCACGCGATGAGGAGCGTCTCGATCCCATGCCAGAAGAAAACGCCCGCCCCCAGCGTTGCGAATGCAAGCCAGAAGATGCCAGCAGGTCTTGGGCCGTCAATCGCAGTATAGGTTGTCACGGATGGCCTATCGTTCATATGCCTGTTCGCCGGCCCAAGGGTCAATTCGGTAGCAAGTGTTAACGAATGCGGCTGCACCTGGCAAATACGGTCTTGTGACGATGGACGATGGTGGCGGGGCTTAGGGCACTGGACGAAGAGTTGCCTGAGTTGTTTCCTTGGGCCGCGCGACCGCATTCGCTAAGTGCGGTCTTATCTATGTCGCCGTCCCGCTTTGGCTGTCGGGATGTGATTTGGTGATCTGTCTGGCGGGGATGCCGGCGACGACCCCGTGATCCGGCACATCCCGGGTCACCACCGCGTTTGCCCCCACCTGGACGTGGTGCCCCAACTTTACGGCGCCAATGATCTTTGCGCCTGCACCGATGTCGCAATGGCCGCCAAGTTCCACCGGACCTGCCAAGGTCACCTGATGGAAAATGAGGCAGTTCGGGCCGATCCGGGACGCGGGATGTATAATGATCCCGGTGGGGTGGGGCAGCACAAGGCCACCTTCGATATGGCAGTTGAGATGAATTTCGGACTGGGTGACGAGGGACCAGAACCAGTGGTTTGCGACCCAGAATTTCGATAAAAGCAAGGCGAGTGGCGTCCCGCGCTTTTTCGCCGCCTGATATCTTCGAACCGCGCGCAAGAGTTTGCGGCCCGGGTCCCAGAAGCGGTGAATGCGCTCTCTGTTCCAGTCAGGCTTTGTCGCTGAGACGGCATGAGAGAAATTTGCGGGGTCCATTTTGTGTCTGTTATCAGGGGGTGTTGCCCGACAAAGCCAGTTCGGAAGGCTTACCTGTCAATTCTAGACACATTTTGTCTAGCCGTGCTAGAAGCTCTTCCTGCCGTTGCAGGAGCACACGCCGGTCAGACAAGGTATGGCGATCATCCTGGTCAGCCTTCGAGATTAAATGGGCCACGATCTCAATCTTGACCCGTTCCTTAAATCGTCCTTTTGTGCCTTGCACTTGATCTGGTAATGGAAGGCCCTTCCAGGGATCAAAAGATACGCCGAGAGCAGAGCAAAAATCCGTCCACTTGAAAGCATGTGTCCGCCCTTCATTGGAGAGGCTTGTAGCAGAAATTGGGCGCCACGGAATTCCATAAGCGTCCGCAAAGATTGCCCCATGCATACTTTCACACCAGACCCGTGAACATAGTGTAAGTTCCGCTATGAAACGCTCGACAGGTAACTTCGGCGAAATCACCCGCCAGCCAAGTTTATTAGCAACTTTTTGCCACGCAGCCTCAGATGCCGTGAAATAAGGAACGATTCCGACCGGGTCAGATTGGATGGCCGTGGCTGGGTGAAGTCGCGGAGCAAGAATGGCTGGATCTGCAACGGCAGCATCAGTGGCGAGGCCCGCGGCATATGCCGTCAAGTGACCACGAACACAATACACTTTCCACTCTGATGAATTCATGTTGGGCAAAGAATAGGGTCTGCGAGCGCCACTGCCAAAGACAGCGCAGCCTGTTATTGACGCATCGTGAACTTGGGAAAAGATATCCTGAGAAAGTATTGAGCCGACGCCGAAGAGCAGAATGTTCCCATCATGTTGCAGCCGATCCCCAAGCGCACGAGAGAACAGCCATTCGCTAAAGTCGTCACCAACATTCCGGTTGGGGGCTTTAAATGAAACTAACCTAAACGGCATTCTTATCCCTTTTGTTCGCGGTAAAGATGGGGCTTCACTTCTAGACGAGAATCCCACGCTGAGACAGGAGGTTGTGCAATGTTGCCGAGATAAGATCTGGGTGGATCTGCGCGCCGAAAAAACGACAGCTTTCGACAAGTGAGTGGTAGGTTTGGGGCGTCATGTCCCTTGCGACACGCAGAGCGGCTGTCAAACCATCATGCTTTTGGGCGTCATAGATAAGTGGTAAGCATTCTTTAGGAACAGAATCGTACATTCCACCTAGGTTTGGCGCAATGACGGGGACCCCGAAGCCCATGGCAAGCGCAACCGCCCCCGATGTCAGGCTTTGCCTGTAAGGTAGGACAAGGAAATCTGTGTTTGCGAAAAGTTTCGGGACTGCCTCATCTGGTATGAAGCCAAGATGCAATTCGAGACGAAGGTTCTTTTTATAGATATCAATCGGCAGGATAACATCAGGACTCGGTTTACCTGCGATGGTCAGCATATCAAAGCTGTTAGTACCAAGTGTGTCTAGCGATTCGGCTAGTCCCTGATAATCTTTGTAAGCTTTTATATGCCCGAAACAAAGGAGTCTGCGGCGGGTTGTCTTCTCGGCCCCTGACGGGTCTATCTGAACATCCTGATACAGCGGTGCGTAGCTCGGGTGCTTGACGACAATAATGCGCTGAGCATCTACTCCAAACTCTTTGATAACCACGTTCTTAGCCGCCTCGGAATGGACATGGACAAAATCTGCCATTTGTCGCAACATTTTGCGAATATCTTGGATACGGCGAAGGTCCGGATCACTCAGGTGAAGTCCGTCGTCATGAACGGTCCAAACCAACTTGCCACCCTTGGCCGACCAGCGATCGAGACTCTGCATATAGCTGCGATAGCTCGCCTCCAACTCTTTGGTGGAGGTGCGACCCCAGCTGAAACTTGCTTCGGAATGGATCCACAACAAACGACCCTGTGCGGGCAGACGGGTGAAAGCGTCAAGTTCCCGAATATCGGACATTGGATAGGGTTTGTCTCTATTAGAGAACTGCCTGTAAAGCATTTCGGAATATGGGTTTTCATGGATCCAGACGTGAACACCGAGACGTGGGCGCCGGACGAGGATATCGGTGCGGCGTCGCAGCATGCCAAGATGAGCGCGGAGGTTTGCGCCCATCATTGAGTATACCTCTTTTCCAACATGCCGATGATCGCGTCACTCCATGCTGACCAGGTGAGGTGCTGCCTGAAATGTTCGAAACTGCTTCGGCTCAGGGCTTCATACTCCGTTTGGTCGGAGGACAGTGCAATCAATCGATCCGCATAGTCGGCGGCGTTTGCATCTGGTGAGACCATTTCTCCATTCCGTCCTTCTTGGACAATCGACGGGATGCCGCCGACATTGGTGGTCAGCACAGGAATGCCGTAACTGTTTGCTTCGGCCAGAACCATCGGGGTGCAGTCGGCGCGGGTCGGCAGGAGAAGGAAGTGGGAACGGTTCAGAAGATGCTCCAGAATAAGGCGGTCTTTGCGCAGGTTCTTGTTCAGGTAGCCGTGATCGACCACAGTCGTGCCGCGCCCAATGGAACCGGCATTCGTGCCGACGAGGTGGAGCTCTGTGGCTATGCCGCGACGGTTGAGTTCGTCTGTTGTGGCGACTGCGATGTCGCCGCCTTTGCGTGCCCAATCCTTGCCGATGAACAGAAGGCGAAGCGGGTTTGGAGGCGGCTTCGTCGGTGGCACTGTCGGAAAAGTTTCGAGATTTGCCCCCCAGGGCAGGGACATCATTTTCGGTGCATAAAGTTCGCCAAACTCTGCCAGCGCCCTTTTGCGCATGAAATCGGACGAAAACAGGATGATCTTGGCGCAATCATAGGCACGGCGTTCGTTTTCGATGGCCGTATCCGGTATGTCGTAGCCGTAGAACTCTTTAAGAAAGCCGGGTGTTGCATCGGTGCAGTGAATGATCGGCACATGCGTTAGCGGGCCGTACTTCACGACAAGGTTCGTCGAGACGAGCGACACGATTGCGTCGAACCTATCGAGGACGGAAGGATCAAGCAGAGCAGCATTCGCCGCCTTTCGCCAGAAACGGTCGATGATGGGGCGGGGGCGGCGGTGCTTGCCTAGGACCTGAAGGCTACAGGATGGGTTTTCGGACAGCGCCCGCCACATGAAATGCGCCGTGCTGCTGAAGGCATTCTTGTCGAAGGGATTGTGGTTTGACAGAAAGCCGAGCCTTAGCATGGGAATGCATCTTCCTGCGCGCTCTTTCTGCCGAATGCGAGGAAGAACGAGCGGACGCCCGGCTTGATGTTGGTATCCAGTCGGGTCGGACGGGCCGTGTGGAGGGGCAGCAAGACTGAACGTTCTTTCATGGTCGCTGGGGACTAAGGTCAGTTTCGGCAAGCCAACTGCACGGCGCGTGGCGGTAATATCGATTAATGTCGGTTGGGTGGTCAAGGTCGTCGACTGTTTGAAAGCGTTCGGTCGGGGTGGGAGGTCTGGGCAGCCATGTGCGACTTCGTCCGGTCTTTACATAGCCTCGCCGGGAGCGGCTTTGCGAAAGGGGCGGGCGGTCGCCTGGGCCAGGGCTGTGTCACAGGTATGGGCATGGCTGGGCAGGCAAGGGATGCCCAAAGTAGGCGAGAGGCGTCTGGTGAGCGGATCGATGAGGGCTGGTGTGAAGGCAGGCTGAGTTGGGGAAGGTCGGGTTGCGATTCATTGCGATCTGACCGGGGGAACGCAGGGCCTGCCCTTGATCCTGGACCGAGTCCGTATCCGAAGAACTGATTCGCCGCGGGGCGATGAGTGCGTAAAAATTACGTAAATCGCGTTGTTTTTTGCGGGTCGGGAGTGCGGAGCTGCGCAGAGTTCTATCCTTTGCGTGAAGTATGTGCGGTTTCGGCAACCTTAGGGTGCTGAGCCTTTGGGCTTTGGTCTGATAACCAGCCAAATGGGCAGAAATTCCTTGCCTAAAGTACGTAGTTAATGGACTTTAACTGGAGAGGGCGGTGCTTGGACCGCTATGGACGGCGAAGACTTTGGCTTGTGGTGGGCGGTCGTCCATCTGCTCATGGGGGTTTGAGATGTTGAAGAAGCTTTTGGCAGCCGGTGTGCTGGCGGTGGGCATGGGTTCCGCGGCCTCTGCTGCGACCGTGATCTTTCAGGATAACTTTGACGGCGAGGGCTACGGGCTGAACCAGGGTCTGGACAACTGGGCCGTTTCGGATGGCACTATCGACGTGATCGGTACCGGATTCTTCGAAATCGCAGGTCCTGGTATCTACCTTGACATGGATGGATCGACGAGAAATGCGGGGCGCATAACGACGCTTGCTGTATTCAATGTCGTCGCCGGCGAGGCCTACAGCTTGGCATTCGACTATGGCAAGAACGGCACGGGCGCAGAGACCCTGAGCTTCGGCTTTGGTGGCTGGACGAATAGCCTTGCGCTTGCGGCGGGGTCGTTGGCGGGCTTCAGCTCGGTCGTCTACAATTTCACTGCTTCGGTTACTGGGCAGACCAGCCTGTTCTTCGAGAACTCGGGCGGGGACAATCAGGGTGCGCTGCTGGACAACGTTTCGCTGTCGGCTGTGCCGCTTCCAGCTGGCGGGCTCATGCTGATCGGTGGCCTTGCCGCACTGGCGGCCCTGCGCCGTCGGAAACTTTCCTGATCGGTCATAGGGATCAGAGGGAAATGAAGAATGGGGCCAGCACGGCCCCGTTTTTTTTGAAGTCGGTTCATTTGCATTCAGCTTCGTGCTGCCTTCGGTGATGCGCGATGTTGGCAACGCTACAGGTTATGGCGTGTTTGATGATCGTCGATGCGCGTGCCACTGGATGGACCGCTTCAGGTGGGTATGCGAAATCGCGTAACCCCAAGGCATGGTTCAGCACTTTGGTTCGTGAGCGGTCCAATCGAAAGTCGATGAATTGGCAAATCACCGTCATATTCTTCTGATCACATCGACTATAGCGCCGTCGAAGGACACATTTCAGCTTGTCGTGCTAGATGCCGAGGAGCGGTTCCGGCAGTACCTATCGGCCTTTCGTTTCTATGTGTCGCTGCTGGCCACCGGGACTTTCGATAAGATCGTCTACATGGATAACTCTGGTTATCCGCTGGATGCGCTGGAAAAGGTGGCGCGGGAGAGCGGTGTCGCCCACAGGGTAGAATTCCTTTCATGTGTTCAGGGATTTCCTGGAAAGAATTCTCGCTACTTTCTGGAAATGAAGCTGATTGATCGCGCGATGGCCGAGTCGAAGTTTCTGAATCTTGACCAGCAGGCGATCATCTGGAAGGTAACCGGGCGTTACATAATACGAAACGCGGCAGCACTGGTTGCGAGTTGGTCGAAGGGTGTGGATTTATACCTTCACCATCGGAATGTTCCTCATCCCGTCATTGATTTCTATTTCTTTGGGTTCGTGCGTTGGTCGTATGACCGACATATTGGAGCGGGTATTGAACAGTTCGAAGGTGTTGAATATGGCGAGATGATCCTAAGGCGGCGGATCGACGGAGGTGACTTCGGACGCGTCCGCATCCAAAAGCGATTCAAGGTGACGCCACGACTTGAAGGGACGCGCGGGATAGACGGCTCATCCTATTCAGGTCCAGCATATCTGTCGCGATACCTTGTCCGCAAGATCGCCAATGTGTTGGTGCCAAACTGGTGGATATAAAGGATGGTGAACCATCGCAACGCGTATCAGTATCTGAAGAATTCCGTCCAGAGTGAGACGGTTTCGCTTGCTCCGCCTTCCGCCAGGCGCGTGCTTGATATTGGTGGTGGCACGGGTCAGTTCACTTCGATCATCATGAAACGATGCGGGGCGCAGTTTGGGGCTGTCGTCGATGTTTCGGAAGAAGCGATTAATTCGCGGGTCTCGGCTGTGGATGTCGGAGTGGTCTTGGACGTTGAACAGGAAGGCGCGCTTGAGCAGTTCATGGGAGAACATGGCCCGTTCGATCTTGTACTGTGCCTTGATGTCCTCGAACATCTCGTTGATCCTTGGAAGGTGGTTGAGCGCCTTCATCATGCATTGCCTGACGATGGATACATTCTGGCGTCCATTCCGAATGTTCAGAATTACCGCGCTGTCCTGCGTTCCTTTCTTGGAACTTGGCATTATCGAGAGAGCGGTCTTTTCGA
This sequence comes from Fuscovulum ytuae, assembly GCF_029953595.1. Taxonomy (NCBI): domain Bacteria; kingdom Pseudomonadati; phylum Pseudomonadota; class Alphaproteobacteria; order Rhodobacterales; family Paracoccaceae; genus Fuscovulum; species Fuscovulum ytuae. Next base: position 3,520,119 of record NZ_CP124535.1, read on the forward strand.
CCGAACGCATCTGCGGTTCTTTTCACGTCGATCGGCGCAGGCGTTGATGACGGGATCTGGTTTGGAACTCGTCGCGCGGAGTGTAGCCTACGGACCCGCCCGGCGGGATCGCCTGTTATCAAGACTTTCTTTTGGACTGTTGGACCCTTGGCTGGCCATGCAGAACCTTCTGCTTGTTCGCAAGAGTGGCGACCATATTACCCCTGTCGGCGTCTTTGGGCGGAATATTCCCGGCGCATAGCATTCAGTGTCTCGAGTGTGTGGCGGCTGTCGGCTTCCGTTTCGTTAGAACCCTACCAGTTCCACTGCGAGGACGAGAACAAGTCCGGGCCATGCCAAATCCATCAGGTTTACCGATCTGGGCAGATGGCCGTGCAGGCGGAAAAGTAGAAACGGCGCCTGCACGAGCGGGTAGAGCGCATAAGCGAGGATGAGGCCGACCACGCCCCCCGTCCAATATCCGAGGGGCAAGGCGATGACGAGCGCCACGCTGCGTATCGATGAGGCGATCCCAAGGGCGCGGCTGTCGCCAAGGCTCATCAGCAATTCCGTGGCGAGATTGTATCGCGCGGAAAGCACGCCAAAGGCGGTGAGTGACAGGAAACTGGCCGCTTCTGAATAGGTGTCAGTGTAGAGCAGGTCGATGAGCGGCGATGCCCCGAAATGCAGGGTGGCAAAGACAGAGATGAGATAAAGATCAGCTAGCCACTGCAACTTGCGATATACGCGCGGTAGGTCGTGGCGCCGGGATAGGGAAATTTCACTGAATGCGTTGTAGCCAATCCGTCCCTGTAATGTACTGAAGAGCATCATTCCGAAACCTAGCCAAGTCACAGCAATGATGTAGAGGCCGAACTCCGTTGGCGTGAGGAGTGCCGCAAGGATGAACTTTTCGGCATTTGTGTGGAAGATAGACAAAGCGGAGGACAACATGATCCAACGTCCGAACTTCCAAAGACGCGCTGCTATTTGCGGGTCAGCGTTCCAGCGCATTGGAGGACCCGGATAGCAGAGAAAGCTGAGAAGGACATCCGCAATCGCGCCGATGATGATTCCGATGGCGATAGCCCAGACCGATCCGTTGAGGTAGGCTGCGCCAAGGGTGGCGAGTATGGAGATCAACTGCCCTGACAATTTCACAGTCACGATGCGGCGGTAGTCCATCCTGCGGTTGGCAAGATCGGAGTTACAGCTGAGCAGTCCGCTAGACAGGGCGACGAAGGCCGTGGTCGCGATTAGCCCGGGAAGAAGGGGATCGGCATAGACGCTTTCCGGAGCGGCGAAATGCGGGCCTAGTAACCACAGCAGGATTGCGGCGACGCAAACGCCCATTGCGATGATGAGGCCCCGGAGCACTTTTACCCGCCATGCGGCTTGTAGAAATGCTGGAGTGTCGCCATCCGGTTCCCGGATGATGCTGCGGTTGATACCGATGTCAGAGAGCAGTGAGAGTGCTACGACAACCGTCATTGCAAGGCCGATAAGGCCGAAAGCTTCCGGTGCGAGAAGACGCGTGAGCAGCAGGTTGCTGCCCAATCGCATCGCGCTTGATGCGCCGATTTGGAACACGGTCCAATAAGCGGTGCTACGGGAGCGTGCGGTGAGGGACGGACCGGCCGTCATTTATATTCGATCAACTTGGTACGGCGACGGATGAGCCGTGCGACGTGAAAACCGATGACACCCTGTGCTTCGGCGAATTTCGAAACGGTGAGGAGGATGGCCGCTTCACTTGCCGGTCGTGTGAACCCCTCCCTTGCGGTCAGGCGCAGGACTTGGGCCGGGTATGCGGCTGCCAAGATTGCGCCAAGGACGGGATGGATCAGAAAACACAAGGCAGTAGCGAGGGGCAGCGTCATCCCCCAAAAAAGCGCGCGCCTTGTTTCGCGCAGGTAATGGCCCTCTGTTCCGTTGCGGTGGCGCCACTGGCCTTCGGCAAAGGCATGACCGGCACGCCGCGCGCGACGCCAGAACTGTGAAAAGCGGGTTATGGCTGCATCGTGGAGGACCATCTCTGCATCCAGCCTTTCGATCTGCCAACCCTTTCGGCGCAGGCGTAGGCACAGGTCGGGTTCCTCGCCCGCGATGAGATTTGGATTGAAATGGCCCACGGAAGCGAGGGCCGCATAGCGCGCGAGGGCATTCCCCCCACAAGCGGTGGCGATGCCGATAGGCGTGTCCCATTCTCTATCGCAGAGGCGGTTATAGGGAGATATTTCGGGGAACCGTTCCCGGACTCGTCCGCAGGCTATAGCAAGTCCGTGGATCGTGGCCATATGGGCAACCGCAAGGCTGATCCAGCCCTGATCCAGAGCGCAATCGCCGTCGATCAGTTGCACGAACTCGGGCGGTTCGGCTTCTAGCGCGGCAAGCCCTGCATTCCGGGCGCGGGCCGCCGTGAAAGGTTGGTCTGATGAAAGGCGAACGACTATAGCACCGCGCGCTGTTGCCGCCTCTGCCGAGCCATCGGTTGAGCCGCTGTCGACATAGACGACGCGTGAAATCCCGGCTGCGGCAAGGCTGTCGAGGCATCCAAGAAGCCGCGTGCCTTCGTTGCGGCCGATGACAACTGCAGCGAGCGAGGGAAGATGCGTCATTCTTGACCAAATTTACGCGCCGGCAGGCCTGCCATGATGGCCCCGGCAGGAACATCTGCTGCTACCACGGCATTTGCCCCGCTGACGGCCCCGTCCGCGATGCTGATTGCACCGATCAGGACGTCACCCGTACCGATATCGACACCGTTTCCGATGCGGGGGCGATCGAATCGGGGTATGCTGAAGGTCGTGTTCTGGCGGATGATCACGTCGGTGCCGCTGCTTTTGGCAATCAGGATCATGCCCCCGAAATGTTCAATTTGCACGCGGCGCCCCAAGCGCACTGTGTCGGGCACATCGATCCAGCAAAGCCATTGAGTGAGCTGAGCGCCGATGCCGCAGACAAGGGAAAACGGGATACACAAGGAGCGAGAGAGAATGCCCATCCGCCAATTTCCGAAGTGGTGCCAGAAGACTTCCCAGAAGCCCTGAGAAAAAGGGGCGCGTCCATGCGTCTGGAAATCTTCGCGCAGTAGGGCGAGAAAACCGATGCCTTCTGGACTACGATTTTCGCGGCCTAGGGGAAGGTGGGGGGCTTCAATCATTGAACGCCTGCCTGGCCCAGAGCAGGGCTGGGAAAACGCCGATCACAAAATCTCTTAGGTAATAGCGAGGATGGACGGATTCGACGCGCCTTAGACTTGCCTGCAAGAGATTCAGGGTGATGCCGGAAACATGGGCGGTGGCGGCGGCGAGGGCGCGCGGGAATGTCCCGGCGCGTCTGTGGTACAGTGACCAAGATCGAAACCAATAGGCTGGTTTGCGTCTCTTCGTGCCGGGCTTTACCCCAGTTGCGGCGCCTTCGACATGACGCACACGGGCAGACGGAAGATACCAGATCACGTCGCCCCTTTCCCGAAGACGGCGCATCAGATCCACCTCTTCGAAATAGAGAAAGAAGCCCGGGTCGAAAAAGCCGATTTGCTGCAGGGAGGTGAAACGGAAAAGCACCGCTGCTCCGGAGACCCAATCCACCGGGCCTTCTGGGTGGTCTGGTGACAGGGGAATGCGGTGTTTGTGCAGGATACGGCTGACGGGGCCGAAACTTGCGGCTGACTCGAATTCGCCAAGAACCGAAGGGAAGCGGAAAGCGGCGGTCACAGGCCGCCCGTCAGGTGTTGAGATGCCCGCCCCGACGCCCACCACATCAGGGCGGGCGTCAAGCAGCGCGGCCATGGTGGCCAATGCACTTTGTTCCAAAATGGCGTCCGGGTTGAGCAGCAAAACGTAGTCGGGGGAAGTGGGTTGGTCTGAGAGGGCGCAAAGTACGAGGTTGTTGCCACGCCCAAAGCCATGATTGACGGTTTCAGCCCAAAGCGTGACGCGGTCCTGCCAGCCACGAGCAGTGATTTCTTTTTCGATCGTTTGGGCGTCATCGCCCGGTGAGGCATTATCGACGATATGCAGGTGCAAGGCTGGTGGCAGAACGGCTTGCTCAAGCACGCTGGCGGCGGCGGCGAGAGCAAGTTCTGCCGTGCCGTAGTTCACGATGATGACGGCGAGGGAGGGGGATGGCGACAGCATGTCCTCTGCGGTCTTGAAGCCGTTCATGCTTGCAAATCTGTCTATTGCCTGAGGTAATGAGAATTAACCGCCTTGGGCGGGGGATCACAACAAGAAAGACGACCGCGTCACAGCATGCCGAACCTTACCGCCTATCTGGTGCTGTTTTCTTGGCCGTTGGTTACGGTCGTGCTGTTTCGTGTCTTGACGCCAGAGCGGGCCTTGGTTTGGACCATTCTTGGCGCCTATCTTTTTTTGCCAGTGCGGCCTGTGATCGACTTTCCCATGATTCCCGCGATCGACAAGTCCGTGATGGCAAGTTTGATGGCCCTGATCGCGGTGCTGCTTTTGCGCAAAGGGTGGGGTACGGCTAAGGTCCCTGCTATTGCGGGCGCGGCGTCTGTCGGTGGGACTGACTTCGTTCGCCGCAATGAGAATGTGGCACTGCGACGGGAAAGCAGTGGCGTCCAGGTAGGCCAGTCTCCTATCGAGGCGATCTCAGGACGGAGTAGAAAGACGCAGCCGCAAGACCGTCTTTTGTCAAAGGGATGGCTGATCGCCATCGTTCTTGCCGCGTTTCTGGGAGTGTTCGCCACGACGCTGACCAATGCCGAAGCCGTGCCAGCCGGGCCGTTCTTCCTGCCCGGCATGCGTGCCTATGACTTGGTCTCTATCGGGCTGAGCCTTGGAATAACGTTGATTCCCTTTGTTCTCGGATGGCTATTCCTTGGCAGCCCGGCAGGGCGTCGTACCTTGTTGGTGGCATTCGCCGTGGGCGGCCTGCTTTACGCGCCTCTGGTTCTGATTGAAGTTCGGTTGAGCCCGCAATTGAACACATGGATTTATGGTTTCTTTCCACATTCATTTGCGCAGCATTTCCGGAATGGTGGATTTCGTCCGATTGTCTTCCTGCCGCACGGGCTTTGGGTAGGGATATTCCTGACCTTGGCGATTCTGTCTTCGTTGGCATTGTGGCGATTGACCCCGACCGGTTTGAAACCATTCTTGCGGCTTCGCTGGTTGTTTTTGGCGGCTGGGTTGCTGGTTGTCTTGGTGCTTGCAAAGTCGTTGGGGGCGCTTTTGATTGCGATGGTTTTGGGGGCTGTTGTTCTGTTTGGCGGACAAAGGCTAGTCGTGCTTGTGGCGGCAACCGTGGCCGTGGTGGTGCTGGTGTATCCGATGGCACGGGGAATGGGGCTGGTTCCTGTCGAGGCGGTTGAGAATTTTGCCAAAAATATAAGCCCTGCTCGGGCGCAATCTTTGGAGTTCCGCCTTCAGAACGAGGACGTGCTTTTGGCCAAAGCGAACGAAAAGGCGCTTTTTGGCTGGGGCACTTGGGGTCGGGGCTTCATTTATGACGATTGGGGAAACCGGACGTCTGTCACGGATGGGGCGTGGATCATCGTGATGAACGGGTTCGGTTGGATCGGGTATCTGGCGCAGTTTGGCTTGCTGTGTATTCCGATGATCCGATTGGCCTTTCGGCGCGGTCTTGGCGCGGAGGAAGCCTTTGTCGCGGCGGTTCTTGCGGCCAACCTTTTGGATTTGATCCCGAATGCAACGCTTGAGCCCATCACTTGGCTGGCGGCGGGGGCCTTGGCCGGGACGGTACTTCCACAAGGTATAAACGAGGCGCGGGCGGTTTCACGACGGCAGGCGGTTCACGTGCGGCGCGATTTGAGGGAGGCCGACCAGACGCAGCCCATCAGGAGGGTGTGACGGAGGTGGTGAACAAGCCGGCGAGGCGGCGAGCCTCGGCTTCTATCGTAAAATCCGCCAGCACGCTCTCACGTCCTGCTTGACCCATGCGGTATCGAAGTGCGGGGTCACTGAGCAGCCGATCCATGGCTTGGATCAGTGCGGTCGTGTCACCGGCTGGGATCAGGATGCCGTTTTCGCCATCGCGGACCAGTTCCGGTATGCCTGCGATGCGAGAGGCGACGACGGGGAGGCCAGTGGCCATCGCCTCCATCAGGACGACGGGAAGGCCTTCGGCAAAGCTGGGAAGGACCAGAAGATCGGAATGTTGCAATAGAGATGCGACAGCGGTCTCTGGCTGAGCGCCGAGGAAATTCACCATTTGATCGATGCCGAGGGTGCGTGCATAGGCGCGGGTGTGTTCGGCCTGTGGACCATCGCCGATGAAAGTTGCTGTGACGTCGGGATGGGACGCACGTAGCGCGGCCAACGCGTCGAGAAGCAGGTGGGCGCCCTTGACCGGATCAAGCCGCCCCACAAAGGCGATATGGTTAGGGCTGTCTGGGCGTGGTGGTCGCGCTGGAAAGCGTTCGGGATCGACACCGCAATGGACGATGTGGATACGGTTCCAGTGGTAGCGATTGGAGAAGTACATCAGCTGGCTGCGGCAGAAATGGCTGATGGCCACGGTAAAGGCGGCGCGGGCTACCTTTTCATCAAGGCGCCAATGGGAGGTTTCGAAGAACTCCGACGGGCCGTGCATGGTGAATGAGAAGGGCAGGCCGGTCATGGTGGCAGTGAGGAGGGCCACGCTGCAAGAGGATGACCCGAAGTGGTTGTGCAGGTGGACGATCCCGCGGGTTTGCAGGTGGCGGGCAAGGATGCCTGCCTCGAGGAAGTAGAACAACTGCCAGAGCAGCGCCTTGGGTCCTGGCGGGCGCAAGCGCCAAGCCAGCTTGAGCGCGGCGAGCCAGCGTCGCGGAGTGGTTCGGATCAGGTTGAGGTGGTCTGCGATCAGGCGCAGCGGGTTCTTCCCTGCGTCAAGGATGCAGAAGGTTCTTGCGGCTTCCGCTTGCTGTTCTGGGCCAACGATTTCGGAGGCTTTGGCGCGTCGGACGGTACAGGTTTCGATCCGAAGACCAAGCGTGCGCAGGGCTGCCACCTCTCGCTGGATGAAGGTGTGCGAGACTTTGGGATATTCGCCCGTCAGATAAGCGATCGGACCCGGATCGGTGATTTTGCCTTCTATCGGCGGGGGGCGGGGATCAACGGCCACGGGTGAAACCTCCGGTCGCGGGGCGGAGGTGGGCGGCGATCCGGACGGCCATATAGACGGCGAGATCTAGTGGCTGACGCAGGAGAAGTTTGAAAATCAGGCCGGGTGCCGCAGCGGTTTCCTGCTCTGGGCGGAAGAGTTCGGGTTTTCTCTGGCGCAGTTCCGCGAGGCCCGCATCCTGCCTGCGGCGGACGCGAACGAGGTTGGCAAAGCCTTCGGGAAGGGGCCAGAGATAGGGTTCGGCCACTTCGATCCTTTCGTCTGGGGTGAAGTGGAGACGAACGAAGCTGTCATCTGAAATGAGGTCGGGGAAGGTATGCCACCGCGCGCGGCCCGCAGCATTTACCGCGAAGAGGCCTGCGCCGGGTGCAGCGCCTGGGGCGTTGAAAGGGAGCGACTTCCAGAGACGACCGTATCGACGTGTGATGGTGCTGCGGGCTGGCGCAACTGTCAGGCGACCCGTGGCAAAGCGCGCTTCGCCGGGGGTGAGGGCGTGGCGAAGGGCAGCAATCATGGTTGGCGCACAGGCGACGTCCGCATCCAGATAGGCGCGGGGACCCTGCGGAGCGAGCGCATCGGCACGATTGAGGGCGGCAGGTTTGCCTGGGATTTCGTTGTCGATCACGGCAAGGCGGCTGCCACGGGCGGTGAAGGCGTCACTGCGACTCTGGGCCAGCGCGACCGTATCGTCGCGGCAGGCGTTGGCTGATACGATCACGAGCATGGTTCCTGCATCCGGTGTCTGATCGAGCAGCGCATCTAGGCAAGCGGTGATCCACGCGGCTTCGTTGTTGGCAGGGATGATGATGGTAAAGGGTTCTTCCGTATCGGAAAATGGATCGGTCATGCAGGCAACTCGGGCATCCGATACGGGGTTTCGTTGGTGGTCATGTTAAACTAGGTTAACCGCCATGTGGCAACAGGGCTTTCCGGGCGCGAGGTTCTGTGGCGAAAGGATTTGGGGCGGTGACTGTGGCGGCGGGCGGAACGGTCGGACAAAGACATGTCGTCTTTCGGATGCCGGCACCGGGCGAGATTGGGATTACTACAGCATCGCGCGCGACCTTGCTGGATGAGATGGAGGCAAGGCTGCGCGCCCACAACGGGTTTGCGGTGGCCACGCTGAACCTCGATCATATAGTGAAGCTGGGGCGCGATCCGGCCTTTCGGACAGCCTATGCACAACAAACCCATGTCGTGGCGGATGGCAATCCGATCGTCTGGCTTTGCCGTCTTGCTGGGCGACGGGTTGACCTGGTGCCGGGGTCCGATCTGATCGGACCGGTGATGGCGGTTGCGGCGCGGTTGGGCGTGCCTGTGGGGTTTATCGGGTCTACTTCGACGGTGCTGGACTTGGCTTCGGCGCGGCTTGAGGCGGCCCATCCGGGCCTTCGCGTGGTGGCGAAGATCGCGCCGCCAATGGGTTTTGATCCCGAAGGCGCGGACGCGGAGGCGGTGCTTACGCAGATGGCCGGAAGTGGAGTGCGGCTAGTCCTGTTGGCGTTGGGAGCTCCCAAGCAGGAGCGATTGGCGGCGTTGGGTCGGGTTCGACTGCCGGAGTTGGGGTTCCTTTCAATCGGCGCGGGGCTTGATTTTCTGGCCGGGGCGCAGAAGCGCGCGCCCGTCTGGGTTAGGATGGTCGCGATGGAGTGGTTCTGGCGGATGATGAGTGATCCGGCACGGCTGGCGGGGCGCTATGCGGCCTGTGCCGGGACGTTGCCAAAACTGGTTCGGGCAGCGTGGGCCGAACGAAGGGGCGTCTAGGGCGTCGGTGTGTCGATTTCGGTGCCGTCCGGAAAGCGAATCCGTTCGACCGAGAAGAGGTGCCATCGGCCGGATGGGCCACGGGCGATGGTGCGTGGGCCGTCGAATTCAAAGGTGATGCTCTTGGCCGGATCGGGCAGGATGACGGTGTCCGTGCCGTCCCCGCCGTGAAGGTGGTCGAGCCCCGGTCCGGGATTTAGAAGATCGTCGCCCGCACCTGCCAAGATGACATCGCCGCGGATGGTTCCAGAAAGGGCGTTGTCGCGTTCATTGCCATCGATGCGTCGGCCTTGCTGGTAGCGCGTGCCACCCGGATCACCCCACCAAGACGGGGTGCTTTGGTTGAGTTGGTGTAGGAGATCGGCGGTCGGATTGGATATGCCCGGCGCATCCACGAGCGAAAAGCTACCCGATCGGCCGCCGGCACCACTGTCGCCAAAATGCATATAGGGGCCGTCGCCGATTTCCTTCCAGATGTTCCAGTTTTCTTCGGTGATCTTGGCCATTTCCGGGCCGCGCACGAAGTCGATCATGAACTTGGTGACGGCCTGAATATCGGCATCGGTCAAGCCGGGCACTGCAAAGGAGTGGTGCACATGTTGCCCGCCTTCATAGGCGACAAGGGCGAGGCCGTGGGTGGTTGCGAGGGCCTTCTGTTCCTCTAAGTTACGACGATTGCTGCCCGGCGTGTCGGGATTTGCAGGATTGGAAATCTGTTCGATCAGCCATTTGCGGGCGGCGATTGGGTCGTCCTTGACCCGTGAGACGAGTTCGGAACGCGTAGACTCACTTGCCATGATTCTGGCTCCGAAATAGGTGGTCACGGCAAGGGAGTCGAAGACGGCGCCGGCGGGCAGGTAGGTTTCTGATTCTGCCCCTATCCAAGCGTTGGGCGTTAAGAGCAGCCCAGTCGCCCAAGTATTCAAGGCTTGAGTGGCAAGCACATTGTTCAGGCGCAGGGTGGCGTCGGTGCCGTAGACATCTTCCCAGATCAGCGCGTCGCGTGTCGCCTCGCGCGCTATGAAGGCAAGGCCGCCTTCGTGACCATAGGGAACGCCCCATGTGGCGGCGGCCTGTTCCCGCACCCAGCGACCTTGCGAGAAAGCCTCGTTCCAGACTTCGTTGGAATATTCCACATGGGCGACAATATCGGGGTTCAGGTTGGTGTAAACGTATTCGGCAAAGGCGCGGACATAGGCATCGTCGGCCATATGGGGCATGCAGAACCAAGGGTCGGCCCCGATCTGGTTTGCCAGTTCCACCATCAGGGAAACGGGCGCGCCGCGCCCCTTCATGCGCCAAAGACCACGGGCATCAATTAGGGGGACCTCACCCGGCACCACTCTGGACCCGTTGGTGGCGGCCCAGTCCATGAAACGAATGAGGCGGGAGTCCTTAATCGAGTCGATCCATTCTGGGCGAAAGATGACCCCGGCCTCGTGAAGCGCCTGATGCTTGTCCTGCACAATGGAAATGTTGCGGATTGGTCGGCCAATGCCCCGCGGGTCAAGGTCGAAAAGATCAAGCCAAAAGGTGCCACCCTCTGTCGAGAAAACGATGCGGCCCGGGCGGCCGTCGATTTTACGCGCATCGCCACCAAGGCGGACGCGGCCTTCGCCTTCATAGGTGAGGATGTAGGTTCCGGCGCGTTCACGGGCGGTGGATTTGCCATAGGCCCAGATCGTGCGGATCACCTTTATGCCTGGTGGCAGGCGCGTGACCCAGCCGTCTTCATCAACATAGCCGCCTGCCACCAGGTCCGCATGTTTCATCGTTTCCCAATCGCCTTCGGCGGCACCGAACCACGGGCGTGCGGTCAGCATCTGGTCGATGAAGGGACGGGCGCTGCCCCAATCCGCGAGGCCCGAAAGCCCGAGGGCAAGGGTTGGATCAGTCAGACCTTCAGGCGGTAGAAGCGGGGGCACGGTCTGTGCGGGGGCAATCTTTGCGCCGCCCAAAAGGCAAGCGACACAGAGGAGAAGAGCCCAGCGCGTCACGGGTTTGCGCTGGGAGCTGCCGCTGGAGCGTTTTCCGCGGGCTGCGCGGCTGGTGCGGGCAGGCTATCGTCCTCGGGCGTTTTGTCGCCTGCGGTTGGCTGCTCGGCAAGCGGGGTTCCGTTTGCTTGGGGGCTGTCTAGGGTATCAAGTGCTGCCTCCGCGGCGCTGCGCCAAGGGGGGGAGGCGTTGCCAGCCAAGGCAATGGCGGCGGAAAGGCGTTCGCGCGCCTCGTCCACCCTGCCAAGGGCGGCGTAGACTTCGCCAAGGTGAAACTGAACCGAGCCGTCTTGGGGCAGGCCAGAAGCCGCCGCCTCAAGATAGGGAAGTGCTTCGAGCGTTTCGCCTTGCAGATGGGCGATGCGGCCGAATGTATCCTGGAAAGCGGGCACGGATGTGCCGCGCAGGCGTCTTGCGATGTTGTAGGCGCGGGCGACGGTTTCAGGGTCCTGCCGCATGGTGGTCAAGAGGCTTGCCAGATTGTTGGCCACGATAACGTTGAAGCTGTTCTCGGCGTAGAGGTCTTCGTAGATGGCAATGGCCCCGGTATAGTCGCCTTGCTGCTGCAAGGCTGAGGCCTTGACCCAGCGCAGATCGGCCGATGCCGGGTTGGTGGCGAGACCGGCTGCCAAGACAGCCTCAGCCTCTTGCGGCTCCCCTGCGAGTTGGAGCAGGGAGTAGAGGCTCCTTACAGCAAGGTCATCCGTCGGGTCTTCGGCAAGCAGTTTACGATACTGCGTGATCGCCTCGACATTGCGGCTTAGAAGGACGTCAAGCGCCGCGGATTGGTGCTGCAGATCACGATCTTCGGGAAGCCGTGCAAGTGCGTCATCGAGGAAGCGACGCGCATCTTCGGTTTTTTCGCGCCGGATCTGCGTCTGCACGATGAGCGATATCCATCGCGTATCTGCGGGACTGTTCGCGGCCCTTGCTTCAAGCAACGAGAGGCCTTCATCCAATCGGTTCTGTCCGATGAGAATGGCACTGTCCAATTGGTCGGCGGCTGCGGCATAGGCATCGTTTTCGAGGTTGCGCATGGTCGCCGAGAGTTCTGCAGCCAATGCCCAGTCTTCGGAAGACACGGCAAGAGAAGCAAGCGCATCAAGAAGGCCGGGATGCGCGCGATTGTTCCGCCACGAGTCGAAGAGGACAGTCTTCGCAAGGGTGTCGCGCCCATCTTCGCGAAGGAAGGCCGCGTAGCGCAGAGCGTAGTCCGGTGCGCTTCCCGACGCCTGTGCCGCCTGCGCCAGGCTGTCGGCAGCCAGATCGCGGCTGCCATCGCGCAGATAGGCATCGGCGACGAGCGCGAGGAGGCGCGGGTCATTGGGGCTTTGGCCCAATGCGGCACGAAGGTCGATGATCGCATCTGCCGCGCGGTCATCGGCGATGCGCCATGCCGCGCGATTTATCAAAGCCTCGACCTGACCGGGGTCTTCTGTAAGAACCTCGTCGATGAGTATTCGTGAGCGCGCACTGTCGCCATTTGCGTTAAGCATCTGTGCCAGCAGGGTCTTGATGCGTCTTGTCTGATCAGAGGCAGTAGCGCTTGCGAGAATGCCTTCCAGTTCGGCGATGGCTTCAGCCCTCTCGCCTTGATCGAAGCGGAGTGAGGCGCGCAGCGACGTATAGAGATCCGCATCGGGCTTTCCTTCATTGGCGATGATCAGGGCATCAAGGGTGGCGCGAGCTTTATCCGCGTCACGGAACCTTTGCTGGAATTCGATCAGTGCGATGTTGTTTTCCACCGTGCCGTCTGCGGCATTGGCGCGTTCGGCGAGGAACGCTTCGGCGCTATCCACATCCTCTTGCTGCAGATACCATTGCAGGAGCATTGGGGGCAGATTTTGCGCAGTCGGAAACAGCGCAATCATGTTGCGCATCTGCGCAGTCGCTGCATCCTTGTCATCTTTTTCGATCAGCAGGCGCAGCTTGAGTTCCTGCAAACCGTAATCGATCGGCTGCACTGCAAGCGCTTCGTCTAGCAAGGGCAGCGCGTCGAGGGGGTTTTCTCCAAGGCTGATCTGATCGATGAGGATGCGCCGCAAGGCGGGGTTGTCCGCAAGCTGCTTGCGCTGTTCCACCGCTTTCTCGGCTATTCGGGAGCGGCCAGCGTCATTCTTGTCTTCCGTCGCTTTTCGGTAGTCGAGCGCCAGAGTCAGGGCTTTGACAACCGGACTGTCGGGTTGCAGCCGTTCGGCTGCACGCGTGTTGGCCTCGAACCGATCCCAGTCGTTCTGGCTGAGCGCAATCTCGGCAAGTTGGATGAACCCGTCGAAGGCATCGGGGTGTTGGTCTACGAGAAGTTGGTACTGACCATATGCGCCGGCGAGATCGCCTTTGTCATAGAGGAGTTCGGCGAAGAAAATCCGGGCGTCGCGGTGTTCAGGAGCGAATTCAAAGACGTTGCGCAATTCGACCACGGCCCGATCGACGTCGCCAGCTTCGGCAAGGGTCCTCGCCGAAGCGAAATGATCCTCGGCCTTTTCTTCAGAGCTTTGGCAGGCAGAGAGGCCGAGCGTTGCAGCCAACACTAGCGCCGACAGGGTCGATCGATGCCGCAGTCTGCGTGTGGTCAACAAGGCGATTTCACTGGAGCGATGGCGGTCAGTCGACATGTTCAACTCTTACCAATAACAGTGATTAATGTCTTGCATTAATCATTGGTACTCAGTGACCCGTGCCGAGAAGGACAACCCACACTGTGGCGAGGATGAGCTTGGCATCAACGGCCAAGCTGACAGTGCGATGGTAGGTCGCGTCGAATTGAGCGCGGTCGCTGAAGCCTGATGCATTCCGGCAGGACACCTGCCAAAGGCCGGTAATGCCGGGGCGGAGGTCGTAATATTCGCGGCCAAGATAGAGATGGCGCTGATCGGGCATCATGGGACGGGGACCCACGATGCTCATTTCACCAACAATCACGTTCCAGATTTGCGGCAGTTCATCGAGGGAGGTCTTGCGCAGAAACCGTCCCATGCGCGTGACGCGCGGGTCACGGCGAAGTTTCTGCGTGTGGTTCCATTCTGCGCGGGCGGAGGCGTTGTCGGCCAGGTAATCTTGCAACTTTACATCGGCATCTGGGACCATCGTGCGAAGTTTCCACATCCGGTACGTCGTGCCGCCCCTGCCAACGCGCGCTTGTGAGTAGAAGGGCTTTCCACCGTCCAAAGCGACCAGTGCGGCAAGAAGGAGGATCACGGGGAGGACGGCCGGGAGGATAGCGATGACGAAAAGGATGTCGAGAAGTCGTTTGCCAAAGCTGCGGTAGAGACCGCGATGTGTTCGAAGCTGACCATAGGTGTTCCCCCGATCCGTCGACAGCTCAACCGGATGAGCCGAACCTGCACGCGAGGGATCGAAAGGGGCGGTCATGGGATACGGGTCCATAAACATTGATCTGCAAATCGCGCTGGCGCCGCACTAGGACCCCTGTCTCTTACGACTCAGGAAGCATGGGCAGACAGCGTCTTAACAATTACTAACTTATGCCGCGTTAGTAACATCTTTTAACCACGATCGGGCTTCGGACCGATTTTTCCGGGCCAAAAGTCTGAAAATTCAGCTCGTGTAGGCAGATTGCGATGGGGATTGTTTCCGTTTCGGCGATGGATGCAGGCTTGGTTTGCAGGAATCGTCATCAATCTGAGGTGATTGGTGATTCGCTTCGCGCAACTCTGGATTGATTTGCTCCTTTGAGATGCACGGCAGGGCAAGTGCCGCGTGGGTTTGGCCGAGCTGCCCACGGAAACGTTCATAAGTGTTGCCAGCGTCGGTGTGACAGGGCAGTTATGAGGTCAACTGTACGGAGGCCTTGTTGGGGGCACATCGGACAGGTGGTGGCGATGGCAGGGTGAGCATTCCAGACAATGGATATCCGGTTCTACTTTTCGCGTTTTCTTAGACGCGCGCATTGGTTTCTGCTTGTCGTCCTCTTGTGCTCGGCCGCGGGCGTGATTGTCGCGCGGGTTCTTCCGCCTGTCTTTGTGGCGAAGGCATTGCTTGTGGTTGAATCAGAACAGATCCCTGACGCAATGGCCCAATCCACGGTGCAGACGCAGGCGAGCGAGCAGTTGCAGATCATCCAGCAGCGGATGCTTGCACGTGAGAACCTTCTCGACATAGCCAATCGCCTTCGTGTCTATGATGGACGGCAAGCAGCTGGGCAAGAAGCCCTAACGGCGGGCCAGATTGTCGCTGACATGCGCGGCAGGATCGCGATCAACACCACACAGCAAGGTGGGCAACGCGGGGCGGTGCAGGCGACGCTGGTGAGCGTGAGCTTTGACGCCGAGACGGCGCAGATGGCAGCGGCTGTTGCAAACGAGCTTGTGACCCGGATTTTGCAGGAAGATGTGTCGATGCGGACCGTGGTTGCGCGTCAGACCTTGGAATTTTTCCAGCAGGAGGTGGAGCGGCTGGAGCAGGTGTTGGCTGATCGCTCTGCTGCCATCCTTGCCTTCAAGGAGCAAAACCTTTCGGCTTTGCCGGAAAGTCTAGAATTCCGGCGGCAGGAACTGGCGCGGATAGAGGTGCGGCTTGCGGATCTGGAGCGTCAGCGCACCGTTTTGTTTGAACAGATCGACCGACTGACGCGGTTGCGCGGGGGGGCATCGGCATCCTCCGATGGTGGTGATGCGGGAAGTGGTCGGGTGACAACGCGCGATATTCGCAGCGAGGACCTGAATTCACAGCTTTCGCTGGTTGATGACGAATTGTCGAAACTTCAGGCGCAAGCTGCCGAGTTGACCACGACCATTTCGAAGACACCCGGAAATGCCATTCTTTTGGAGGCGTTGGAACGGGACTATGCCAGTGCCCGGGCGCAGTACGACCAAGCGGTTGTGAACCGGGCGAAGGCCGAGACGGGGGAGACGATCGAGGCCCTATCAAAAGGGCAGCGGATCACGGTTATTGATCAGGCAGTGGCCCCGGACCAGCCAGAAAAGCCGAACCGTCCGAAGCTTGTGGTCGCAAGCGTTGGTGCCGGTATTGCCGCTGGCCTTGGCTTGGTGGCGGTGCTGGAGTTTCTATGGGGTGCCATCCGCCGACCTGCCGATCTGGTGACGGGATTGGGTATCGCACCGATCGCAGTACTGCCCTATGTGACGACAATCCAAGAAAAGCGGCGGAACCGCGCGATTGTCTTTTTGCTAATCGTGGCTTTCGTGGGGGTGGTGGGTCTTGCGCTGTGGCTCGTGCATACGCAGGTCATGCCGTTGGATTTGCTGGTGGATAAGCTCAAGGCGCGTCTGCCTTTGTGGATGAATTTGTGACGGGGGCGGGGATGGAACGATTGCAGGCGGCGATTGCGCGGGCGAGGGAGGCGCGGCAGGGCGGGGGGGCCGATGCTGCGGTGCGGGCCTTGCCTGCAGCGGGCGGCAGTGCGGATACGGACTCTTGGTCGGCCTTACCGGTTTATCAACCGGAGCGCGGCGTGTTCGAGGCGGCGCGACTGGTTTCGATGACCGGCGGGCGGGATGGCCCGGCCTTCGACGTGGTGCGCACCAAGGTGCTGCATCAGATGAAGACGAATGGCTGGAAGCGGGTCGCAATTACCTCGCCCACTGCTGGCTGCGGGAAGAGCACGGTTTCCTTGAACCTTGGGTTTTCTTTGTCGCGGCAGAAGGATCGCCGGACAATCCTATGCGAGGCTGACCTGCGGCGGCCGTCTTGGGCCAAGATGTTGCGCCTGAAACAGAAGCACAGTTTCGCGCGGGTGTTGACGGGTGAGCAGCACTTTGCCGCGAATGCCCTGCGCTATGGGGAGAATTTCGCGCTGTCGAGCACGTTTGAGGCGGCGCGGAACCCGGCAGAGACGCTGCATGGTGGGATGGTGCCAGAGATCCTGGCCGCGATCGAGGAAGAATATCAGCCGGATATGATGATCTTCGATCTGCCGCCCCTTCTGGTGACGGATGATGCGCTGGCTTTCCTTGTGCATGTGGATTGCGCGCTGCTGGTGGTGGCGGCTGAGGTGTCCACGGTGGGACAGATCGACAGCTGCGAACGCGAGATTGCGGCGCGGACGAACATGATGGGCGTGGTTCTGAACAAGTGCCGCTATAGCGGACCGGAATACGGCTACGGCTACGGCTATTGATCAGGCCTTCGCGCCGCGGCGCATGCGCGCCGCGCCGAGAACTACCAGCCCGGAGAGCAGGAGCCATGCACCTGCGGGGAGGGGGACCGGGGTGATCGTGGCGCTGACCTTAATGCCCTTTTTCCACTTATCTTCCCATTCGTCATCGTCCTCACTGCGGAAACCAGTGGCGGCTGCGAGGTCGATGTTTTCGAATGCAGCTGAGAACGCCCCCACCCCATCGACGGTGAAATTGGCGATCGGCGACCAGATGAGGGAGAAGTTACGGATGGCCCCGTCTTGGGTGGTGTAAGAGCCAGTTCCGGTTGACATCAAGCTGATCAAGTCCGAGCCGCCTGCCTGCATGAAAAGCTTCACCGTGGTTGTGAAGGTGCCGGAGAGGATGTCGTCGTCCTCATTCTCGTCTTCCGAGTCATCGTCATCATTGCTGTCATCGCTGTCGACATTCCGCTTCGCTTTGAACCGCAGGAATTTGAATGTGCTGTCGGGATCAGCGACGATGTTTGCCCCGTTCTGGAACGAGAAGGTTGGCGCTTTTAGGCCGCAACTGCCATCAGAGGCAGAAGGAACGCAGTTGAAATCAATCGATGAAGGGGCGTCCCTGTTCAGAACGAAGGTCACGGGTACGGCCATTGTCGGCGTGGCAAAGCCGATAGAACACGCAAGACCAAGCGCGGCGAGGCGGAGCATGGGAACACCTATCGTGGCAGCGGCGGGGTGCCGGAATCAACATCTGTTAATGCCATGATTATGCCACAATTGGATTCGCACCAAGCCGTTCGGCGGTAGGCAGGTCAGCTTCAGACCTAAGTATAGGAAAAACTGAAATATTGTTGCACATTTGGAAACAATAGGCGCTGTTCCGGTCTGATTGTTCCGACCTACGCGACAAGGTTTTGGGGCGATGTGGGCCCGCTCTTGCGAATCAGTCTCACAAAATTTTCTGTTGTCGCAAAAAGAAAGGGGACGCCAAGGCGCCCCCAGATTGCGATGGGTTCCGACCCTCGGTCCGTCGCGATGATGCGACGAGCCCGGGAGTTCCAAAGTCATGTCGCCGGGAGAGGCATCAGTCCGTGCCACCCGAATGCGCGAAGCACCCCATGCCTCGATCATGAGTATTAATGCCACATCCTTAGGGATAGGGAACATCTTTCTGCCTGGAACGCTGGATTGGGCGCGTTTTGGCCCGGCTTTGGCGAAACTGCAACAATCCTGCGTTGTGCCCTATCGTCCGGCCCGGATCGCGGCGAGATGACCTGCGAAAGCCGGGTCACGCATCAGTGCCCGGCAGCGGTCGAAGCGTCCCGTCGCATAGGCCATGAAATCATCCGCCGGATTGCCATTCGCGTGCTGGATGAGGCCCCAGAGCGTCCAGAGCAGATCGCACATCGCCTTGTAGATCACCATGCGGCCATGATCGGCAGGATGGGGTGGGCCTTCGAAATAAGCCTGCAGAAGCTCGGCATCCTGCGCTGCGTCGAAGCCCGCCTCGACGGAAAGATCACCCAGATCCCACGTCGGATCATTCATCCCGGAATATTCCCAATCGACGATCCACATGCGGGTGCCGGTGTCGAGGAAGTTTTCGCAAAGGGGATCGCAATGGCAGGGGGCAAGGGGCAGGGGATTTGCGGTAAGCGCGGCGCGGACCTGCTGCGCCTCGGCCAAGGCGTCGTCATAGCCTTCGGGCAGGGTGGCGGATTTGGTGGCGAGTAGGGTGCGGTAATCGTCGATCATGGCGAAGAGGTCGAAGCGGGCGGGGAAAACCTCACCGCTGTCGTGCAACTGGCGGAAGGCGCGGGCCGCGCGGGCGGGGCTGCCAGCCCGGCTGCGGAACAGGTCGGGCGTCATGGTAACGGTATCTGCAATGAAACGGGTGACCATCAGGCCGGTCGCGGGATCGGCATGGATCACATCGGGCGCGATCCCGGCGCGGGCGGCGGCGCGGGCGGCGACGGCTTCATTGTTGCGGTCGATATATTCGGCAGTGCCTTCGCCGGGGATGCGGAGGATGTGGTCGCCCAGATGCCAGACGCGGTTTGTCAGCCCACCCAGGCGGTTGGGCGTGCCGGTGAAGCCCGCGAGGGCGGGGATGGTGGCGGCGATGGCGGCGATGTCGTCGGTCATGTGTCCCCCGTTGGCGTTGCCTTGGCGGGCAGTCTGGCCCAATCTGGACCCAGCGCAAAGTGGAGAGTTGGCGGCATGGCGGGGCAGCATGACGGGCATCTGGGCGCAGTCTATGAGGCCAAGGCACCAGAGGAGGTGGCGGCCCTTTATGACGGATGGGCCGCGACCTATGATACTGAGATGGCGAAGGCCGGGTATCGCCATCCGGCGATCGGTTTGGCCCTTCTGGCGCGGCATCTGCCGCGGGGGGCGGGGCCGGTGCTGGATGCGGGCTGCGGGACGGGATTGCTGGGCGATTGGCTTGGGATCATGGGATTTGGCCCGGTGGAAGGGTTGGACCTGTCCGAGGGGATGCTGGCCGTGGCGCGTGCCAAGGGGGTCTATGCGCGGCTGCATCAACTTGCGCTGGGACAGACCTTGCCCTTCGCGGATGGGGCCTTTGCGGGCGTGATCTCGACCGGGGTTTTCACCACGGGGCATGTGGGGATCAAGGGGGTGCCGGAACTGGTGCGGATCACGGCGGCAGGGGGCCCGATTGTGCTGACTGTGAAGACGACGCTTTGGGAGGCGGGTTTTGGCGCTGCGCTGGAAGGGATGGCGGGCGTCGCGGTGGTGGAACGGACCGAGCCTTATGTGTCGATGCCCGGAGAGGCGGGGACGGTGCCGTCCTTGGCGGTGGTGTTGCGGCGGGGGTAGGGGGAACGCCAGCCACTAACAGAAATATTGACGGAGAGATTGCATAAGCCTTCGCGCATAGCGAAGCTGCGGCATCGACCGGGCGCTATCTCCGCTGCTGCCCTCGAGGCAGCGCGCTCTTCACGACCGATTTCAACCGACGCACAGCTCTTATTCCCGTCCACTGTGCCTGATGAAACAAGGCGGGACCAGCAAGACCTGCCTGACGCGCAAGGTCAAACGCTTCGCGCTCCGTTGGCTTGCGGCTCGCGGAGATTTCTTGAATGTAACGACTGCGTCGTCTGCCGTAGGCCTCCAAATCAAACACCGGTTCGAATTTATCAAGGGCGCCAAATGCTTCAAGGGTCAACTCTGTTCTGCAACACTTCCAACATACACCGCAATTTATCTTTGTTCCAGCGTGCCCATGATGAACACATACGTCAAGACGCTCTCCAATCTGCGGAATATCAAGAATTTCTCGCGTCTTCTCGGCTCTGCTGTAAGCCGAACCGGTGGACCGAAGTGTAATGGCATCGGTCGAAAGTAGTGGGAGGATTATCGTATCTGCGTATGCCATGTCATAGGTAGGAAATACGCCAGAATCATCATACGTGTCTGTTGAAGAATAATAGAACATGCCAGAAATTGACGTTAGTAGATGTGCGACGGAGGTATTACGCGCAGTGTGAGTTTTCTGAAAGTCCATTTGCAGAACCTCACTCATGTTGCTGTTTACACTTATCATTCCCAATTTAAATTCTTTTGCGATCACATGCGCTTGCCTGAGCACCTGTTGCTTTTTCTTTTTTCCTGAATTTGCCCCAACATCGTTCACCAGCAAATGCGTTAATTTCTTTCCGGGAAGATTGCACTCGATGAAATTCTGTTTCAGGGAGAACCAGCTATCGACGCCTGCCGAAAAACCAGTTATCGCACCATTGGCTCGCCGATGAACGGCTATCGGGTGGGGAGCTTCAACTTTTAATCTGCGATTCAATCCTAACTGAGTCCCAAAAACATAAGCTAGATCAGCTGCCTGATATGCCATGCACTTAGAGATGGGAACTTCGAATACAACTTGTGAATTGAACTTAAGGGCAAGAAGAAGGCACGGTGCAAAAAATGCATCCGCGGATTCAATCTCCTTATTCTGGGGAAGGCCGGACACCTCGAACCAGATTTCCGTGTCGTGCCCATCATTCTGGATTAGGCACGAAGCCCTTCGCGTGCCGTCTTCGTTCTTTCTTGTCCGAAACTCTTTAATGATCATCAATTTCTCATTCATGCCCTAAAGCTCCTCGTCGCCGCATAATTTGGTACAGCAGGGCAACTGATTTTTGCGATCTCCAAGCCCTACAATCATGCAGAAAACAGATCCTGATCGTATACCAGCCCCTTGGCGAGGCCAAGCCCCATGGCGGGCGTCTTCTTGTCGTCTCGAAGCAACATTGAGTTGTGATAGAAGCGGTGAATAGTTGCAAACTTAGGGGCTGTCTCTGGATTGCAAGCGCCCAAGATCTTTTGCGACATAGG
Source organism: Fuscovulum ytuae (assembly GCF_029953595.1). Lineage (NCBI taxonomy): Bacteria > Pseudomonadati > Pseudomonadota > Alphaproteobacteria > Rhodobacterales > Paracoccaceae > Fuscovulum > Fuscovulum ytuae. The sequence continues at coordinate 3,541,389 of NZ_CP124535.1, forward strand.
CGAAGGGGCTACGAGAAACCCTAATTGCGAGCAACATTTCCCTTATCTGCTGGAGTGGGGAAGGATGCCTCGGCTTTACAGTAAGTTGGGTAAGTGCTCGGGGTGGCGCAGTTACGCCTAGTTCTTCAAACGCTGCAATTCGAGAACGACTTCGACCCTGTTTCGAACTTCGAACTTCCGCATGATCTGGTTCATGTAGAATTTGACGGTCTTGTAGGAGAGGTTCAGCTTGACTGCGATTTCCTTGTTGGACGCCCCGTTCAACAGCGCGTCCGCCACCTGAGTTTCGCGCAAGCTGAGCGCTATAGAGGCAAGCTGCTCCTGCCGTTGTTGCCGTGTCTCTTTCGTCTGGCTTATGGCAGGCGACAGTTCGGGAGAGATGTAGTCATTCCCAGACAAGACCATCTCGATCACGGTGGGGAAGTCGTCGGTTGACGTGTCCTTCAGGATATAGGCATTGGCACCCGCCTTCATCACCTCAAGGCAGTTGGACGGGCAGGCGATTTCGGTGAAGATCATGATCTTCAGATCCGGGCGCAGCTTGCGGAGGCGCGGGATGGTTTCGAACCGGTCCCCCAAAAGATGAAGGTCGGCGACCAGGATATCGCATTGCGTCGCGGAGACGAGGTGCAGCGCCTGTTCGGCGGTCGCACCTGTTGCCACCACTTCATATCGGGGCTGCGTGCGAAAGATGGCAGTCAGACCGGAGAGGACGATCGGGTGGTCATCGATGAGCACGAATCTGGGCATCTCGATCTCTCATTCCTTGCCAGCATAGGAAACCGGCGCAGCCTTCTCTTAGCGTTACAAAGCCATCTTCCCGCGATGCGGACAAGAATGATTTACATTCGCAAGTTTGGGAAGAGCCTGCAAACCGCGATGGTCCAAGCAATGTTGCGTCGGCGGTCTGAGCCGGTATCAGACCAAAGTTAGGGGGATGGGATGCTGTGGCCGTTCAGGATCAGTCCGGGAATTGAGCAACCCCTTGCCATGAATGGATATTGGACGCTCTTCAGAACTGGAGGCGTCTTTGGAGCGACAGCCAGCCCCACGATCAATGCCCCATCCAGTAATGGGCAAAGGAAATACGGATAAAGGCGTTTGACGGCCTGATCCTGCGCATCGGGAAGGGGTTTGTCGGTTTCGAGGAGGCCTCTCCTGACGGATCAGCCCCCTTTTGCGATTCTAACCTTGGTCTGATGAATCATTGGACTGCTGCCCACCAGATCATTGGACCCCCGCCGTTTGTTGGCGTGTTCCCTTCTTGCGAATGTAACTCATTCCGGTTCGCAGGGCGCTTCCGGCTTTGGCGCAATTCATAATGGAGGCGTAAGCCATGGTTACGGTCAACATGAACGACCTTGAGTTCATCCTTCAGCAGATCAAGATTGCTGAGGCGGATGCGCGGGGTGAGGAGATCCTTGGGACGTATTTGCCGACGTCTGAGCTTCCGTGGGGTTTGCGGCGTGTTGATGGGAGCAACAACAACCTTGCGGCCGATCAGAGCACCTATGGGGCGGCGGGTCAGGAGTTTCCGCGTGCGACGACGCCGACTTGGGTTGCAGAGGGTGATGACGGGATGGCCTTTGGCCCGCCGATCATGGGGCCCACTGGTCCGGTTGATTTTGGCTTCCCCGGCATTCCGCCCGGCTATATCCCGCTGAACAACGGCCTTGGCCCGGACGGGAGCGACCTGCCGGCGACCTATCTGTCGAACAATGACTATGCGCAGCGCTTTCCGAGCGATCTGACGTTGGGGCCGCGGGCGATCCAGGCGGGCGATGTGGTGGATGCCGATCCGCGGATCATCTCGAACCTGATCAATGACCAGACGATGAACAACCCTGCAGTGCTGATTGCGGCCTTCCAGGTTGCGGGCAGCGAGGACCCCTATGGCGATGCCATCGTCATTCAGGACATGTTCCAAGCCTATAAGGCGGCGGCTGCAGCCGAAAAGGCGCATCTTGCGGACCAGGCGGCGCACCTTGCGGCCGAGCAGGCGCATCTTGAGGCTGGAGAGGTGGACCTTGCCGCCGCAGCTGCGGCGCTCGCGGCCGAAGCTGAGGCGCTCGCGGCCGAGGATGCGGCCGTCGCAGCCGGTCATAAGACGGCAGTCCTGACCGCGCTGGACAATGCGGGTCTGACCTATGAGGCCAGCCCCTCGGAAGATCTGGCGAAGCTGACGGTTGTCGTGCCGAACGTGGCACCGGATGAGGGGCTTTCGGCCCCCTTCAACTCGTGGATGACGATCTTTGGCCAGTTCTTCGACCACGGCCTTGATCTGGTTGAGAAGGGCGGCTTCGGGACGGTCTATATCCCGCTGCAGCCCGATGATCCGCTTTATGTCCCCGGGTCGAACACCAACTTCATGGTGGTGACGCGGTCCACGCTGACCGAGAATGGCGAGCCGGTGAACAAGGTCACCCCCTTCGTCGATCAGAACCAGACCTATACGTCGCATCCGTCGCATCAGGTGTTCCTGCGGGAATATGTGCTGGTCGATGGCAAGCCGGTTCCGACGGGCAATCTGCTGAACGGCAACCATGAATCGGGTGGTGGTATGGCCACTTGGGGCGATGTGAAGGCGCAGGCGCTGAACATCCTTGGCATCGAGTTGAATGACCTGAACGTTCATTCCGTGCCACTGCTGGCGACCGACCCCTATGGCAACTTCATCCCCGGTGCGAACGGCTTTCCGCAGATCGTGAAGGTGGTGGGGGATCAGCAGGTGCTGATGGAGGGCAGCATTGCCGCCCCGGTCAACACGATCGGCGCCGTCTCGGCGGGCGTGGCCTTCCTTGACGACATCGCCCACAACGCGACCCCGGGCTTCTTCGACCCGGATGGTCCCGGCCCGCTCGGGCTGGTCCAAAAGGCACCGGACGGCGATAGCACCGTCAGCGTGGCGACGGATCTTCAGCCGGCGGGCACCTATGACAATGAACTGCTGGACCGTCACTACATCGCCGGCGATGGCCGCGCGAATGAGAACATCGCCCTGACCGCGGTGCACCATGTGTTCCACTCCGAACACAACCGCCAGGTCGAGTCGATGCAGACCATCCTGCTGAACAACGCAAAGGCGATCCTTGCGGACGGCGGCGACATCCTTGCCGCGACGGACTTCCTGAACGAATGGCTGGCGGCCCCGTTTGATGTGGCGGCCGATCTGGCGACAGCGACGATCGAGACGCTGGCCTGGAATGGCGCGCGTCTGTTCCAGTCGGCGAAGTTCGTGACCGAGATGCAGTATCAGCACCTTGTCTTCGAAGAGTTCGCCCGCAAGGTGCAGCCCTTCGTGAACGTCTTCGTGAACTATGACGGCGTGCTGGACCCGGCGATCCTGGGCGAGTTTGCCCATACCGTCTATCGCTTTGGCCATTCGATGCTGAACGAGGGCGTGGATCGCTATGACGCGAACTATGAGGCCGATCACATCGACCTGATCTCGGCCTTCCTGAACCCGGTGGAGTTTGCCACGAGCGGGATCGATGCCGAAGCGGCGGCGGGCGCCTTGGCCCGTGGCATGACGCGTCAGCGCGGCAACGAGATCGACGAGTTCGTGACCGAGGCGCTGCGCAACAACCTTGTGGGCCTGCCGCTCGACCTTGCGGCGATCAACATCGCGCGCGGCCGGGAAACCGGCGTGCCCTCCTTGAACGAGGCGCGGGCGCAGTTCTTCGCCGGGTCGGGCGACAGCCAGATCAAGCCCTATGAAAGCTGGTTCGACTTCGCGCTGAACCTGAAGAACCCGGTCTCGATCATCAACTTCATCGCGGCCTATGGCACCCATGAGACCATCGTCAACGCACCGACCGTGGAAGCAAAGCGGGATGCGGCCACGCTTCTGGTTCTGGGCGGCGACGGTGAGCCCGACGACCGTCTGGACTTCCTGAATGCGACGGGCGCTTATGCCGCGAGCGTGGAAGGCAGCACGCTGGGCGGTCTGAACCTTGTCGACTTCTGGGTCGGCGGTCTGGCCGAGAAGAAGATGATCTTCGGCGGTATGCTGGGATCGACCTTCAACTTCGTCTTCGAAGTGCAGCTTGAAGCGCTGCAGGATGCGGACCGGTTCTACTATCTGAACCGTCTGGCGAACCTGAACCTGACGGCGCAGCTGGAGAACAACAAGTTCTCTGACATGATCCACCGCAACACGGATGCCACGCACCTGCCGGGCGATGTCTTCTCGACCCCCGACTTCTACATCGAGGCTGACATCTCCAAGCAGTTCAACGCTGGTCTTGGCGACAATGCGCGGCTTGACCCGACGGGGGGGGGCGATCCCATCCTGCAGGCGATCCAGCCCAAGGTCATCCGCCGCGACACCGATGGCGACGGCATCAGCGACTATGTCCGCTTCACCGGGGCCGAGCATGTGGTCATGGGCGGCACGGATGGCAATGACATCCTGATCGGCGGCAAGGGCGACGACACCTTCTGGGGTGACGCGGGCAATGACCGCCTGGAAGGCGGCGAAGGCAACGACTTCTTCTTCGGCGGCGACGGTGACGACATCATCACCGACGAGTTCGGCGATGACGAGGTCCGGTCGGGCGCGGGCGATGACGTGGTCAATGCCGGTCAGGGCTTCAACCTGATCATCACCGACACGGGCAGCGACTTTGTCTGGGGCGGCCCGGACTTTGACGAGATGCTGCTGGGTCAGGACAATGACTTTGGCCGCGGCAGCGTCGGCGGCGGCATGATCATGGGGGGCGAAGGCAATGACTGGCTGGAAGCCGGTGGTGCCAACAACCTTCTCTTGGGCGACAACGGTGACCTCGTCCAGGGTCTGCCGATCAAGCGCAGCGTCGACAGCCCGATCGTGGGCCATGACGTTCTGATCGGCGGGAATGGCAATGATGACTTCGACGCCGAAACCGGCGACGACATCATGGTGAGCGGCAGCGGCACGAACAAGTTCTTCGGCCAGCTGGGCTTTGACTGGGCCAGCCATGCCAACACGCCCGATGGTGTGCATGCGGATATGCTGAACCGGCTCTTTGCCCCGCCGGCGGTGGCGGCTTCGCCTGCAACCGTGCTGGACCGCTATTCGCAGACCGAGGCGCTGTCCGGGTCGAAGCAGGCCGACATCCTGCGCGGCGATGACGATACCGCCTTCGCGATCGACCAAGCGCTGCTAGATCAGAACGTGGGCCTGATCGAGGGTCTGGATGCCTTCCTGTCGGGTGTGAACGAGGATGGCGAGATCCGCTTCAGCGCGGGCAACATCATTCTCGGCGGCGGTGGTGGCGACATCATCGAAGGCCGGGGCGGCGATGATCTGATCGATGGCGACCGCTTCATCAACGTCAAGATCAAGGTATCCCCCGAAGGACTGACGCCCGAAGGCGAGCCTATCGCACCCTACTTCGTGTCCGGCATGGGCGAGATCCAGGAGAAGCTCTTCACCGGCGAGATCAAGCCGCGCGAACTGAGCATCGTTCGGGAAATCATCGACGGTCGGGCCGTCGTGGACGGTGTCGTGGCCGCTGATGTCGATATTGCCGAGTACTCGGGCAACCTCGCCGATTACACGATCGAGGGCTACAACGCCCTGACAGGGGTTGCGACCGACACCGATGGCGATGGCTGGATCTCGGTCACCGACACGCGGGTGGGTGGCACGGATGGCGTGGACCGGCTGAAGAACATCGAGCGCGTCCTCTTTGCCGATGGCACGATCAAGATCGCCCAGCATGAGAACGCCATCGCCGAAGGCCGTGTCACGGTTCAGACCAATGGCGTGGCGGCGGCCAATGGTCAGCCCGTCGGGGTGGCCGGTCAGGTTCTGGCGGCCTCCGTGGCCGCGGTCACCGATGCCGACAACGTGGGTGGTGTCGTGGCGGAAGAGGCCGTCGAATACACTTGGCAGGTCGAAACGGCGCCAGGAAGCGGTGTCTTCACCGATATTCTGCGCATCGTCGCGGACGAGTTCACGCCGGTCAGAGGTGCAACCTACACCGTCTCCGCCGCCGAAGAAGGCCTCGCCATCCGCGCCGTCGCACGCTTCAAAGACGCAGACGGCGCAATCGAAACCGTCTACTCCAACGCGGATGAAGGCGGGAACCCGCCGGAGCCGGTCGCAGCCACAGGTGCGCCTGTGATCAGCGATCTGACGCCGACGGAAGGCCAGGCGCTGACGGCCGATCTGACATCGATTGCGGATGAAAACGGGCTCGGTGCCTTCGCGCTTCAGTGGCAGTCCTCGACCGATGGCGGCACCACCTGGACCAACATCGCCGGGGCAACGGCGGCCACCTTCCTGCCCACGCAGGCGCAGGTTGGCACGCTCTTGCGGCTTGAGGTGAGCTTCACCGATGGCATCGGCACGCTCGAGACGGTCTATTCGGCCGCGACGGATGTGGTTGGCGATCAGATCACCGGCACCGCTGGGGCCGACCTGATTGACGGCACAGCTGGGGCTGACCTGATCTCTGGCCTTGCCGGGGCAGATACCATCAATGGCGGTGCCGGCGATGATGTCCTGAACGGCAATGGTGGGGCAGATGTCCTGAACGGCGATGCAGGCGCAGATGTCATCACCGGCGGTGGCGGTGCGGATATCATCAACGCAGGTGACGGCGATGACACCATCATCTGGAATGTGGGGAATGGCGTCGATCGCATCGACGGCGGCACGGAAACGGCGCTGGGTGATACCTTCGTCGTGAACGGCAACGGCGCATCCGAGACGTTCCGCATCTACACGGCGGCGGAATGGATCGCCTCTGCCCCCGGACGTACGGCGGCGGCGGGCGAAGAGATCATCGTCTCGCGTCAGGTTCGGCAGCTGACCAACGGGCCTGAGACGGTGGTGGCCCGACTGAGCGAGATCGAGGAGATCGTCGTGAATACCGGTGGTGACGGTGCCTTCGGGGACAATGTCATCATCATGGGCGACTTTAACCCGACGAACCTGTCCTTCAACACGATCACGATCAACGGGACGGCCGGTGATGAGGAAGTGGATGTCAGCGGTATCCAATCCGCGCACCGCATCCTGTTCCGCTCCGGCGGGGGTAATGACACTGTCATCGGCACCCTGCGGGCGCAGGACGTGATCGAGGTGCCGGCAGGCGTCGATCCCGCCAGCTATACTGAAGAGGAAAACGCCGATGGTACGGTGACGATGTCGAATGGCACCCATTCCGTGACCTTCACGCCTTCGGGGACTGAACGTCCGACGCTGGTTCCGTCTTCGGGTGATGCATCGCATGACGAGGCCGAGGATGCCGATGACGACAATCCGGGCGCTGGTTCGGGGTCGGGCACCGGGTCTGGTTCGGGCACTGGATCGGGTTCTGGCACGGGCACTGGGACGGGCGGCGGTATGCCGGTTGTCGAAGGTGTGGTGCTGATGCCGGGTGCAACGGCTGGTGTCATGGTCGGCGATGCGGGCGATGACGTGATTGTCGGTGGCGAAGAGGGCGATGCCCTCCTTGGCAAGGGCGGGTCGGATATCATCCTTGGCAATGGCGGCAATGATGTTGCGGTCGGCGGCAGCGGTGGTGACGTGATCGAAGGCGGCGCGGGCCGTGACGTTCTTCTGGGCGGCGAAGGGGATGATGTCTTCCTCGCGGCGTCGGGCGACGGGGCGGACATGCTGTTTGGCGGCGCGGGGATCGATACGCTCGACCTCTCGGCCCTGACCGAGGATGCGGTGATCGATCTGGGGGCCTATACGGCCATCGGGACGGCGCGCATCGGCGGTGTGACCGATCACCTTGTCGGGATCGAGAACGCGACCGGCGGGATGGGCAATGACGTGATCCAGGCCTCCTTGTCGATCAACGTGCTGACGGGCGGGGATGGTGATGATGTCTTCGTCTTCGTCTCGGCCGGCACGGCGGATGGCGACGTGATCACGGACTTCCGTCCGGGCGACAAGATCGACCTGTCGGGGATCGATGCGATGGTGGGCATGAACGGCAACCAGGCCTTCACGCTGGCCGAGCAGGGCACGACGGCGGCCGGCAGCCTTGTGATCCGCGAAGTAGAGACAGTGGATGGTGTCGACACGATCATCGACGGGTTCACCGACGGTGACGCGGATGCCGACTTCTCGATCACGCTGCGCGGGGCGCATAACCTCGACAGCTCGTCCTTCAACTTCTGATGACAATGACCCCCGGCTGGGAGGCTGGCCGGGGGTTTCTTTGCAACGTGTCCCACAGTTTTGGGATGGAATAAAATGTATGACAGAGAACTGACTGAACTGCAGAACCTGATCGAAGAGTGGGCCCAGAAGGGGCAAGTGGATGTGACGGATTGGGGCGCCAATGAGGTGATGACGATCCTTTCAGGCCGCCCGGACTTCCGCGAGAAATTCGTGGCGCTGCTGGAGTTGCGCACGGGTCAAACCGTTCAATGACGTGAACGGGCGGGTCGGCCCGAAACCCAGTAATCAGCAAAGCCAAGCCCGGATCACCCTTTCAGGTCTGGTGCTTGGCTTTTCCTTTCATTTAGCGAGGAAAACGCCAGCGCAAGGAAGGATGCAGGCTTGTCGGGCTCTGTCAGGGCGCAGCGTCACCGATCGCGGTCGGCATCCAGGAATTTGCGGAGCATTTCCAGATCGGGAAGCAGCCGTGCCACTTGTTCTGGCGGAAAGGCTGCGGCGATGCGGGCGACATCCGGGGCAAAGGCATCAATGGCGTCTTGGCGGAATTTCCGGCCTGCTGCGGTGATATAGACGAGCTTTGACCGGCCATCCTGCGGGTTTTTGCGCATTTCGATCAGCCCGGCACCTTCCAGCACGGTCAGGGAGTGGGTCATGGAGTTCTTGGGAACCTGAAAGGCCTGCGCGATGGCGAGGGGTGTGCGGCCATCCCCCACCCGCACCAGATGGTTCAGCACGGAAAACTGCGCCATGACGAAGCCCGGCGGAAGCCGGGCCTCCAACAGGTTGCGCGACAACTGCCCGATGATCCCGATCTCGTTGAAAAGACGGAAATATTCGGACATGACGCTTTCAGGCATGGATGATCCTGCTTTCCAAGGGCCAGCGCGGGCTGGTGCCTACGGTGGGACCATAGCCGATGCGCGCCAGCATTTGAACCGTGCCCCCGTCGGGTGCAAGGCGTTCATGCACTTGGGCGTAGAGGGCGGCCATTTCGGGGTATTCCTGCAAGGCCTGGCTGAGGGGTTGAAAGCCAAGGCCCCGCGCGGTGGCCGCAAGATTGACGCGCAGCCAATCTGCGCCTGTTGCGATCTGGGTGTCGCGGCTGTTGTCCTTGGTCACCAGCCAGACATGGCCCATCGCGGTATCGGTATTGGCGAAAACGGCGTCCAGCCCGGATTGGAAGGCGAAACTGGTCGGATCGGCGGCACTTTCGCGGCTGAATTGCCCGGTCAGGCGCAGCGTTTCGAAGAGGGGACCTGAGAAATCGATGCCATCGGGGTTTGCGTCCACCTCGCGATGGCCGATGCGGAAGAGATCGACGCTTTCTTGAAAGGTGTGGGGCGTTTCCACCTCGATCCGCAGCGCCTCGTGCGTCAGGGCGCGCAAGTCAAGAACCTCGGCCGTGTCAACCGTGCCGCCGAAGGCTGCGCCGTTCTGGACGGCTTTGGCGATTTCGGGGAGCAGTTCGGGCGCGATGGGGCGGGTGAGATCAAAGGGTTCCTTGTTCGAGCGCCGCTGGGGCACGAGCGCAAAGAGCGGGTCGCGCGCCACGGAAGGGTCGGCGGTAAGGGTGATCCGGGCGATGGGGCGGGTGTCGAGGGCGGTGGGGCTGCTTCCTTGCGGGAAAAGGGTTGTCTCGGCGCGGTGGCCGTCGTCGGCGGCGGCCATGCGGAGGAGTTCCAGAAGGCAGCCCAAGCCGATGGTGATCTGCCGGTGGAGCGGGTCTGTATGCGGCAGCATCCGTTCGAGATCGGCATAAAGGGTGATCACGCCTTGTTCCGACAGATCGGCGAGCCAAGGCTGGCGATTATGCGGGTTCGGGGCCAAGAGCGCCCAAGATAGCGCCCGCATGCGCGGATCGTCGTAGCGACCGGCCATTTCCCAAGGCAGGTATGCCGTTTGCGGGTTGCGCGTCGCGGCAAAGCCGAAGCCAGCGCCTGCGGCGAGGATGGCCCCGCCCCCCATCAGGTGGATCATCTTGCGTCTTGTAAGTGTCATTGCCAGCTCTATTGTTCGATGGAGAACTATATTGGTTCGTTGAGGAACCAAATCAAGAGATATGTTTGCTCGGATGAGACTCTGCCTTGAGAACTGCGCTGAGGATCAGTCTGATGGCGGAAAGTGCTGAGTTGCGAGAGTGGAAAGAACGCGGTGAGAAGGTTTTGCCCTATTTGGAAAGTCCGATCATGAAATGCAGACGAGGCGGGTGCGCCAAGGAATGACGCTCGCATCCCCCAACGGGGGGATGACGAACGATCGGCTGCATTGGGACCATCGCTTCCGATTTGGGGGGAGTCGTCATGCGGCTATTGGTTCTGTCTTTTTCTGCAATCGTGGTTGGCAGCGCGAGCGTGAACGCGGCTACCGTTTTCCTTGGTGATGCGGGCATCATTCCCGTTGGGAGTGAAGGTGCTATTCTAGGAGCCGGGCTAGGGGCGCCTGGGTCTGCGGAGGTCAACGGCGGCACGATTATCACTCTGCTGCCAGGGGCTAATCTCGACTCGACGGGAGGGCCGAAGATCGATGTCGGCGATGGATCAACCGGTGATCTGCTCATCACTGGTTCCGGAACGGAAGTTCGCGCGATAGGAAATGGGACGGGCGCAAGAGCGGAGATCGGCGGTGATTTCTTTGACGCTGGCACCGGCATCGTCAACATAGAAAGTGGCGCTCGACTGCTTATTCAGGAAGCGAGCATCGCACCGGGGGCGCTTGGGACACAGGTCTTTTTGGGGGCCAGTGGCACAGGTACACTGAATCTGAAATCCGGGACCCTCGATGTTCTCAGCGGTTCATCCGCGTACTTTGAAATTGGTTCAGTTGGTGGTGGAGCTATGGGCAGCCTAAACGCAGTTAATGGCTCCGCAATTAACATTATCGGTAGCGGTGTGCCAATTGACGGTCAAAACGACATAATCATTGACGTTGGGAAGGACGGACCTTCAACCGGCTCAATCAACTTGATCGAGTCAACAATGAGTGTTTCCGCGTCGGGAAATAACGTCATGTTGAATCTCGGTAAGCCGAACGCTCTGGGAACTCTGTCTTTGAACGATGCCTCCGTGTCGCTTACCGGTGATGATGTGAGTCTTAAAGTTGGAAATGGTGGCCTCGCAGGTGCCAGTCTGAACAATGGGTCTTCACTCACCATGGCCGGCGCGAACGAAGCAATTCTTGAAATCGGGAGTGACGGTACGGGATCGATGACAATAGAGGGCGGTTCGAGCGTTGTGGTCGATGGACAAGTCTACTCAAGGATTGCTGTAGGGTCGAACCCGGGTTCAAATGGTTCTTTGTCCATTCTTAGCGGTAGCTCAGTATTATTGAGTGGACCGAATGCTGTCATGGACATTGGTGATCCAAGCCCTAACGGTTCCGACAGCAGTATGGGAGTCGTTACGATCAGCGGTCTTGGCTCAAGTCTTTCAACAGACACCGATATTCTTGTCGGAAAATGCTGCGACAACGGCTCTACACGAGGAATTCTATCGGTAAGCGACGGTGCTGTAGTTACCACACCCTCGCTTACCATCGACTCCGGCGGAATTTTGATGGGTGATGGCGGAATGATTGTGGGTAATGTCTACGTTCAAAGAACGGGGCTCGTTTCCCCCGGCCTGTCGCCGGGTTGGCTTACAATCGACGGTAACCTTGAGCTGGGTTCAGGATCAGTTCTCGAACTTGAGTTCTTGAGCGATACGATCTTTGATCGGATCATCACCTTGGGAACGGTGTCTGCGAGCGGGCCCTTCGAAATCGTCCTCTCTTTCCTAGACGGTTACCGACCAATTGCTGGGCAGACCTGGGAGTTCCTAAGTTCTGCGTCCGTATCGGATACGTTCCTCTCCAACGCCAATATCGTGGTGAAAGGCTTGGGGGCGAGTAGTCTTTTTCTGGAAAGATCGGACAACAGCGCGGGGCAGTTTCTACAAGTGAGAGCTGAAGCTATCGCGCCCGTCCCGCTGCCGCCCACGCTTGTACTTGTTCTGGGAGCCCTATTCAGCCTATTTGCTTTCAGACACTCAAAACGAGAATGTGAATGCCAAGCTGAGCCGCAAGTTGTGGGAGGCCGCTTGGCTGTATGACAGAACGCTTGAACATAGTCATCCTCTATCGACATACGTCTCTCTTCGGCAACAAAGATCAGTTTCCGTCCGCGCTGCTTTGAGGCATAAATGGCCCTCGACCGCCAACCCGTTTTGTAAATTTAGCAATCAGCATCCAAGCACGAAGCGCAACTTTGCAAGATTGAAGGCCGTAAAGCTTCTTGTACGGCTTCGCTGAATATTGGACTATCATTAATGATTGTAAATTTATCGTTCCCATCAGGGTGGTCGCTCGGATGATAAACACAAGACATGCTGCAAGAGTCAAAGCTCTCGGACTTGCCGTTGATGTCATCCACAGGCCAGATCTCTGGGATGATTTATGCGAAACATTCTGCGCTGCCTTCGGCGCGAATGCTTTCATGGTGTTTGAGTTTGACTTCAATAGATTCACCGCCCCGATCTTTCGTGGCTCGCGGGCTATTGAGGATGGTATGCACCTAGTTCAAGCTCATATGGAGGGGCGAATTCCTGAAGTTGAACGGCAGGGTTATTCCAGATTTGCAGCCTTTCCGGCGGGCATCCTCTTTGGTGAGTACCAAGCCTATGACGTTGAGCATGATCGATTCATGCCTGAAAACCCTTTCCGAGACGCGGTGCTTGCTGTTTCCGGGGCGCGTTCAAGAAGTGTGATGCGACTAAATGATGTCGGGCCATGGTCAGATGTTGCCGCCATGCACATGCCTATACCTTTCGCTGATATTGATCCGCAGCTTAGGCAGGATGCATCGTTGATCTTACCGGTTCTCGGAAAGGCGATCGAAGCAAGACGCGTGTTGGATGGACTGATCGGATTGGGCAAAGCTCTCGCGGTTGCCTTCGACAAGTTTGATTTTGGGGCCGCGATATGTCGCCCGTCCGGGCAAATCGTTGTTTCAAACGCTGAATTTAAATCCATGGCAGCCGAGCGCGATGGGCTTGCGGTTGTGGGCGATTTTGTTCGGGCAACGTTGCCTGCGGACCGGGAACACCTTGCGACAGCCATTCGATCGACTCATTCTATTGATGCTTCTGCACGTTCAACGATCTGTCGACTACGTCGCCATTCCGAGCGCTTGCCTCTCATTGCGCGCGCTATACCCCTACGCAGTGAGGAAATTGGTATCACCGATGAGCCCCTGACACTCCTGCTCGTTATTGACCCAGATGCCTCTGACCGGGTGAATGTTGAGGGCGTTGGCGCGCTGGGGATACTTTCTCAAGCCGAATTGGATATTTGTCAGTTGATCGTTACCGGAAAAGCAACACAAGAGATCGCCGAGCACCGTGGCACCTCAGTCCAAACCGTGACCGATCAGGTGAAATCTGCCTTGGCAAAGCTTGCCTGTGCATCCCGCATTGATATCGTACGTCTCGCCATGGCTACGCGCCCAGCGGGTAAGATCTGACCTGCCGATCGAACCTGATGCGGATACCCGTCCCCAATCAGGGGGATGCGCGAAATTAAAACCGCTGCAACGATTGATCCAAGAGCTATTCAAATCTTGGAGCACTCAGCATGTTCGCAACGACGCTTTCGATAACTGCTTGGAAAAAACCGGCGCATCTCACCATCGTAGTGGTGGCAATTGCGGCCCAATTCTCCATTCCCGCGCCAAGTACCGCACAGGAATTCATGAGCCAGGCCGAGCTGATTAGCACTATCCCAGGAAAAACAATCCAAGGGCGATCCAATGACGGGAGCCGCTGGGCACAAGCCTATGGCAAAGGTTCAAAACGGGGGAAAATTAAGGGCGTGCATGAAGGAAGTAAATATGACGCAGAGTGGTATGTCGAGGGTGACAAATGGTGTGAAAACTGGGGAGATGGTCAGGCCTGTTGGAGTGTGGAACGCGTCGATGAACGATCACTCAGGATGTTCAATGCTGATGGATCGGCACGAAAATACCTTTGGGTTCTGCAAGACTGAAAACTGACAGATCAAGAAGGATTGGAGTTCACCATGCGACCTGTGCGAACCATCGCTGCAATCTCGGCAATCACGTTTCTGGGAGTGGCATCTGCCTTTGCGGATGGCGTGACCGTGAAGCAAGTCACAAAGGCCAAGACCGGCGAGGAACTGGTTCAACTTGGTGCAACGCGCCTGTCAGCCGCTGATTTCAAGGCGCGTGTGGTTGGTAAGCAGATGACAGAAGTCGGCAAAAGTTGGACTTGGATTATCAAGTCGAATGGCAAGACCGAAAGTGCTGCAGCCGATGGATCTTGGAGTGACGCCAGCGCCTGGAAGATGAAGGGCGACACTTACTGCCGCGACGTTGAAGGGTCGGAACGGTGCAGTGATGTGTATTTGATCGGTGGCTATTTGCGAATGACCGAAGGCGGTGGTGATGCGTTGTCCGGCTGGACAGTGAAGCTGGATTGAGGAGAGAGTGCTGCGTCGGCCTCTGTCTTGAAACTTGAGCGGACGTAAATCATGCCTGCTGCTGCTTTTGAACAGGGCAGAATTGCTACGGGCTGAGAATCATGAGGTAGTCCACCTGACAAAACTTGGCGTTCCCGTTTCGCCGCAATCGGTCTTGGAAATGGTATGGACCGCTAGAGGCATTCCCCGCCATCAATCACGAGGGCATGGCCCGTCATGAAGGCGGATTGGTCGGATGCGAGGTAGACGATGCTGGCCCCGATCTCATCCACCGAGGCCCAGCGTCCCATCGGGATCGATTGCGCGACATAGGCCTCCAACGCCGCGCGGCCGCCCATCTGTTGTTCGAACCCGTGGTTGAAGGGGGTGTCGACGAAGCCGGGGCAGAGGGCATTGCAGCGGATGTTGTCGGCGGCGTAATCGGCGGCGATCTGGCGGGTCATGGCGATGACGGCGTGTTTCGTCGTGCAATAGGCGATCATGCCGCGGTCATATTGCACGCCGGAATTCGAGGCGGTGATGATGATCGAGCCTTGGCGTCTTTGCTGCATATGGGGCATCGCCGCGCGTGCCGCGATGAAATGGGCGCGCACGTTCAGCCGCCATGAGGTATCCATGCCGTCGGGGCTGACCTCGGTCAGGCGACCCGGTATCTGAATGCCCGCATGCGAATGCAGGATGTCGAGCCGACCGCGCGCCGCCACGCCGTCAATCGCGGCCTGAACGGCGCTGTCGTCGCCCGCATCAAGGGCCATGGCTTCGGCCTGTCCCCCGGCAGCGGTGATTTCCTGAGCGACGGTTTGCGCCCGGTGGCCGTCGAGATCGGTGACGACGACATGCGCGCCTTCGCGGGCGAGCGCGAGCGCACCCGCCCGACCAATACCGGACCCAGCCCCTGTCAGAAACGCGACGCGACCTGTGAGCAGCATTACCGTCCTCCGTTCTTGGGGCCGCGCCTGAGGATGAATTGCGCTGCGATCAACAAAAGCAGCGACACGGCCAGAACCATCGTGCCGATGGCATTGATTTCGGGGGTCACGCCGCGACGGATCGAGGAAAAGACATAGATCGGCAGCGTGGTTTCGGACCCGGCAACGAAGAAGGCGATGATGAAATCGTCAAAGCTGAAGGTGAAGCTGAGGAGGAACCCGGCAAGGATGCCGGGGAAGATGAGGGGCAGGGTGACCTGCCGGAAGGTGGCCAGCGGTGGGGCGTAGAGGTCCGCCGAGGCCTCCATCAGGCTGCGGTCCATTCCGGCAAGGCGGGCGCGCAGGATGATGATGACGAGCGCCATGGAAAAGAGCGCATGCGCGGCGATCAGGGAGCCGTAGCCCATCGCAAGCTGGGGTGCCTCGCCTTCGGGGGCCAATGTGGCCAGAAGCGGGTTTATCCAGCCAAAGAGCGTCACAAGCGCGATCAGCGATGCGATGCCGATGACGATGCCGGGCACCATCACCGCGACATAGATCAGCGCGTCGGCCACGGCCCGGACCCGTCCCTTCATGCCCTGCAACGCAAGGGCCGCCATGGTGCCGAAGACCGAGGCGATCGTGGCCGAGGTGAGGGCGACGATGAAGCTGGTCCAGAGCGCCTCCATCACGAAGGGGTTGGAGAGGGCCTTGCCGTACCATTGCAGTGAAAAGCCGGTGAATTGGCTGGCATGCCGCCCGGCGTTGAAGCTGAAGATCGCGATGACCGCGATGGGCAGGTAGAGGAAGGCGAAAACAGCGGCGGCGTAGGTGCGCATCTGGGCCCCCTACATCAAAGCCACATCGTCGCGCTGGCCACCCATGCGGCGCATCAGCCACATGTAGAAGGAGACGGTGACCAACATGATGACGACGAGACTGACCGCGACTGCCGATCCGAAAGCCCAATTGCGGGATTGCAGGAACAGATCGACCAGCGCATTGCCGATGAAGAACACCTTGCCACCCCCCAGCATGGCAGGGATCAGGAATTCACCCATCAAGAGGATGAAGACCAGCATGCAGCCAGTTGCCACGCCGGGCAGCGACAGGGGCAGCGTGATTTGCAGGAAACTGCGCAAGGGTGGGGCACCCAGATCGGCGGAAGCCTCCAGAAGGCGCGTGTCCAGACGTTCGAGGCTGACATAGAGCGGCAACACCATCAGCGGCAGATAGCCGTAGACGATGCCTGTCAGCACAGCGAAGGGCGTGTTGATCAACCGGATCGAACCGAAGCCCAACCATTCGATCAGCGCGGGCAGGCCTTGCCCACCCAAGAGAAAGATCCACGCATAGCTGCGGATGAGGATCGAGGTCCAGAAGGGCACGATGACGAGGATCAGTAGGAGCGTCCGCCATCTGGCACTCACTCGGAGGGCCAGAAAATACGCCAAGGGGTAGGCGATGAGAAGCGCCAGCGCGGTGCCAAGCGGGGCAAGGATCAGCGTGTTGAAGAAGGCCGTGCTGCGCGCGGGCAGGTTCAGGTATTGTTCGAAGGTGAAGGCGGGGACGAAGCCGCCCGCCGCCTCGCGTTCGCCGAAACTGGCGACAAGGATGAAACACAGCGGCAGCACCAGCATGACGGCAAACCATAGCCCCGCCGGGGCAAGGAGAAGCCATGTGGAAAGCCGCCGCTGCATCATCTTAGGCCGATTTGAACCGTGCCATGAGCTCGGCCCGGTTGGGATCGGTCAGGGTGGCCGCTGCGCCGAATTCCAGCGCGTTGAGAAGGTCCGCCGCAGGATAGAGGATCGGGTCGTTCAGAACCTCGGGCGGCAGAAGTGCGGCGACGCGGCTGTCAGGAACCGGATAGCCGTGGAAGAGCGCCTCTTTGGCGTTCACCTCGGGCGCGAGAAGATAGTTGATCAGGGCATAGGCCGCCTCGCGATGCGGGGCGCCTTTCGGGACGGCGTAGAAGTCCGACCACAGCTCGCCGCCTTCCTTGCCAAGGACGTAGACGATTTCCGGCATGTCGCGGTTCAACTGCTTGCCATCTCCCGTCCAGCAGATCGTCATCCATGCATCGCCGGAGCGCATCGAGGGCTGGTAGTCCGAGTTGATTGCGAAAAGATGCGGTTTGGTGGCCAGCAGAAGTTCTTCGGCCTTGGCGAGTTCGGCCGGATCGATTGAGTTGAAGGAATAGCCAAAGGCCTTGAGGGCCGCGCCGATGGTAGTGAGCTGGTAGTCATGCACCATGGTGCGACCCGAGAAACTGGTCTGGGTCAGATCGAAGAATTCCTTCCAAGTGGCAGGGGTCGCGTCGCCGGAATGCGTCGTGTTGACGGCAAAGCCGGTGGTGCCCCAGTTCTTTGGCACGGCGTAGAGTTTGCCATCGACTGTGCCCGGACCGGCAAAGCGCTGGTCGAAGCTGGCGGCGTCGTAATTCGGAAGAAGGGACAGATCGAGCGGTTCAATCAGATCCTGTTCGACATAAGTGGTAATGGTGTAATTGGTCGGAACGAAGACGTCCCAGCCCGACCCGCCTGCCTGCAATTTGGCAAGCATTTCCTCGTTGCTGCCAAAGACGTTGACCTGCACGGCGGCGCCTGTCTCGCTGGAGAAGGTATCGAAATTCGCGGCGTCGTGGTAGTTGGGCCATGTGGCCAGAACCACCCGGTCGCCGATGCCTTGAGCGAAGGCCGGGCGCGGAAGAAGGCCGGGCATGGCGGCGCCAAGGACCGCCGTGGCTGTGCCAAGGCCGGTAACGCCGAGGAAGTGTCGGCGTGTGACCGAGCCTTTCTGGTAGCGCCGCAATTCCTCCATGAACTTCTGGCGCGAGATGTGGTCGATCTTGTCGGACATTGCTGAAGTCTCCCTGTTGGATGGTTCTTTTTAGTCTTCGGGTAGGATGAGGGCGGCCTGTGGCGCCCAGTGGACATGGGCCGCATCGCCGGGGGCAAAGCTGCCTTCGTTTGCCTCGGCCTGCCTTGCCACCAACACCAGAAGATCACCCAAGACGGCATGACGGACGAGGTATTCGGTATGTTCCCCAAGGAAGATGCGGTTGATGACGGTCACCGGCAGAGCCCCGTCTTGGGCCATGTGAGCAAGGCCGATCTGTTCGGGCCGGATGCTGAGCGAGACGGGCGTACCTTGCGCCAGCTCTGTGTGCATCCGCCCGGTAAAGCGCTGGCCCGACGCGGTTTCGACTTGGCCATTTTTTCCGGAAAGAGAGGCGAGCCTGCCGTTGAGGAAGTTCGATTTCCCCACGAAATCAGCCACATATCGGTTGATCGGGTGATCGTATAGGGCGTTCGGTGATCCCGATTGCACGATGCGCCCGGCGCGCATGATGCAGATGCGGTCCGACATCGACAGCGCTTCTTCCTGATCATGGGTCACCAGCACGAAGGTGATGCCTAGTTGGCGTTGCAGGGTCTGAAGTTCGATCTGCATTTCGCGGCGAAGCTTGCGGTCAAGGGCGGCAAGCGGTTCGTCCAGAAGAAGGATTTTGGGTTCGTTCACGATGGCACGGGCGAGGGCGACGCGCTGTTGCTGACCGCCCGACATTTCCCAGATCCGGCGGGGGCCAAAGCCGGAAAGGCGCACCATTTCCAGCGCGCGGTCCACTTTGCGCGCCACCTCGGCGCGGGCAGGGCGGGGGCGTCGCTGCATCAGGCCATAGCCGATATTGTCGGCCACGGTGAGGTGCGGAAAAAGCGCATAGTGCTGAAACACCATGTTCACGGGGCGAAGATAAGCGGGCACCTCCGTGACCCTTTCGCCATCGAGATAGATGTCGCCTGACGTTGGCGTCTCAAACCCCGCCAGCATGCGAAGGGCGGTGGTTTTGCCGCAGCCCGACGGCCCGAGAAAGGACAGAAACTCGCCCGATCCGATGCCGAAATCCAAGGCATCTGCGGCAAGTACGTCCCCGTAACGCTTTGTCGCCGCGCGGAACTGGGCGATCAGGGGGCGTTCGGCCGGATCGGCGCTGGCAGATAGGCTTTGCATGAGGTCGGGTCTATCCTATGAAACATGGCAAAGCGTAGGAGAACTCCGATTGGCAGTATATATAACAAATGAGGTAGTTTTGGGCGAAGCGGGGCGTTGATGAAGCCGTCGGCCTGGGCACCTTTGGCGGGCGCGGTGGTGGGGGTGCTGGAGACGTCGGACCTTCCTTCGGTCTTGACCGCCTTTCTGCGCCAGACTGTGCCCTACAGCTATACCGTGATCTTTGGCTATCGCGGGACTGCGCGGCCGATTGACCTGCACGACGATTTTCCAATGGCAAAGCGGAAGATCTTTGTCACCGACTATCAGGCGGGCCCCTATCTTCTTGATCCCTTTTATCTGGCCTCATTGCGGGGCGTGGAGCCGGGCCTGTACCGCCTGCGCGATCTGGCACCGGATCGGTTTTATCAGGGCGAGTATTATCGCAGCTATTATGCCCAGACGGGCCTTGCCGAAGAGATCGCCTATTTCGTCGATCTGCCGGAGCAATCGACGCTTGTCTTGTCCTTGATGCGAACGGAACGCCCCTTTTCGCAGCGGGAGTTCAAGGCGTTGGAGGCTGTCTTTCCTTTTGTAGCGTCGGTCGTCCGTCGGCAATGGAAGACCCTTTGCCATCAGTTCGGTAAGGGTGGAGAGGTTTCGGGGATGCCGAGGCCCCAGCGGGATATCGTGGATGATCTTGGCAGCTTTGGTGCAGGCGTCCTGACCGCCCGTGAACGTGAGGTCGCTGCCTTCACGCTGAAAGGACATTCCGCTGAATCAACTGGGCAGATCCTTGGGATTTCGCCCGGAACCGTCAGGATTCATCGGCGCAACATCTATGCCAAGCTGCGGATCAATTCGCAGGGCGAGCTTTTCTCTCGCTTTCTACGGACGCTTTCGGATGGACCCTGATATCTGGGGGAATGTTTTTATAAAGACCTCGCGCGGAGCGATTGGTTTGCTGGGCTGTCACCCCTTCACACGCCGCCCCTCTGGATCAACCAGCGGGCCGAGCGCCAGTTGTGCAGGCAGTGTGTCGCCTGCGACGACAAGGTCGTAGCGGCCGGTCGTGAGCCAGTCATCCGTCACCCCGTCCGCGTTGCGGATATAGCCGTAACCGATGCTTTTGCAGACCGTGTAGCCATAGCCGCCGGAGGTGAGGTAACCCACGGGTTGGTCGTTGCGGAGGATGGTTTCCCGGCCCACGAGGACGGCGTTGGGGGCGTCCAGCGTGAAGCCAGCGAAGCGTTTGGTAAGGGGGCGGGTCTGGGCCACCTCGAGCGCCGCGCGGCCGAGGAAGGGGGTGTTCGACTTCATCTTGACCGCCCAGCCAAGGCCCGCCTCGAAGGGGGTGTCGTTGGGAGTGATGTCGGAGGACCACGCACGGTAGCCTTTTTCGAGGCGGAGGGATTCCAGCGCGCGATAGCCGACGGGGCGGACATTGGCCCCGCCTGCCGCCATCAGCGCGTCGAAGACGGCTCCGGTATGCGCGAGGGGGATGTGCAGTTCCCAGCCGAGTTCACCGACATAGGTCACGCGCAGGGCGCGGACTTTTGCGCCGGCGATGGCGATTTCGCGGGCATGGCCGAAGGGGAAGGCTGCGTTGGACACATCGGCATCTGTCACCTTGGCCAGCACCTCGCGCGCCATGGGGCCCATGAGGGAGAGGGTTCCCCAGTCTTCGGTCACATCCGTCACGGTGCAGCCGGTGCCGGGCAGGTGATCGGCGATCCAGGCAAGGTCATGGGTGCGGAAGCCTGTGCCGGTGACGATGTAGAAGTGGTCGTCCGAGAGGCGGGCGACGGTGAGGTCGGCCTCGATCCCGCCGCGGGTGTTGAGAAGCTGGGTATAGGTCAGGCGGCCCACATCGCGGGCGACGCGGTTGGCGCAGATCCATTCCAGCGCCTCGGCGGCCTTAGGGCCGGAAAGTTCGTATTTGGCGAAGGAGGATTGGTCGAAGATACCCACCTTTTCGCGGACATGGGTGTGTTCCTGCCCCACCGGAGCGAACCAGTTCTGACGACCCATGGAATAGTGATCGCGCGCCTCCATGCCTTCGGGCGCGAACCAATTGGGGCGTTCCCAGCCGAGTTTTGATCCGAAGACGGCGCGGTGATCCTTGAGGCGTCGGTAGAGGGGCGAGGTGATGCGGGGGCGGCCGCTTTCATATTCCTCATGCGGGAAGCCGATGGTGTAGTGTTTTCCATAAGCCTCCATCGTGCGGTCAAAGACCCACCCGCGGTCGCGGTGCAGTCCAGAGAAACGTCGAATATCGACGACCCAGAGGTCGAGCGGGGCCTCATCCCGCATGACCCATTCGGCAAGGACCCAGCCCGCGCCACCACCAGAGGCGATGCCAAAAGCGTTGAAGCCAGCGCCGACATACATATTGGCGCATTCTGGGGCGGGGCCGAGGATGAAATTGCCGTCGGGGGTGAAACTTTCCGCGCCGTTGATCATCTGCTTGACGCCGGTCTGTTCAAGAGCGGGCACGCGGGCGATGGCCTGTTCCAGATGCTGGGCGAAATGGTCGTAATCATCGTCAAACAGACGGAATTCCCAATTCTTGGGGATGTCGCCCGTGACCCAGCCCTGGGGGTTGGGTTCATAGCCGCCCATCACCAGACCGCCCACCTCTTCCTTGAAGTAGGTGCGGCGGTCGGGGTCGCGCAGGGTGGGGGCGTCGGGGGAGAGACCGTCGATCTTCTCGGTGATGATATACTGGTGTTTGACGGGTTGCAGGGGCACGTTGATCCCTACCATTGCCCCGATCTCGCGCGCCCACATACCGCCGCAGTTGACCACCTTCTCGCAGGTGATCGTGCCTTGGGTCGTGTGGACGGCGGTGATGCGGCGGCCGTCCATCGCAAAGCCCGTGACGGTGACACCTTCATGCAGTTTCGCGCCATGCATCCGCGCACCCTTCGCAAGGGATTGGGTGATGTCGGAAGGGCTGGCTTGCCCGTCGGTGGGCAGCCAGCTTGCCCCCACAAGATCGGAGGTATCCATCAGGGGCCACATGCGTTTCACCTCGTCAGGCGAGAGGAGGTGCATCTCCATCCCGAAGCTGCGGGCAGTGGTGGCGAGGCGGCGGTATTCGGTCCAGCGGTCGGCATTGGTGGCAAGCCGCAGGCAGCCCGTCATCTTCCAGCCGGTATCAAGACCCGTCTCGGCAGCGAGGCCTTTGTAAAGTTCCACCGAGTATTTGAGAACGCGGGTGATCGAGGCCGAGGCCCGCAACTGCCCCACCAGACCCGCTGCATGCCATGTGGAACCGGAGGTGATCTGCCCCTGTTCCAGCAGCACCACATCGGCCTTGTGGTCGCGGGCGAGGTGATAGGCGGTAGAACAGCCGATGATGCCGCCGCCGATGACGACGATCTGGGCATGGGTGGGGAGGGTCATTTCGGGTTTCCGTGGCGGGAGTGGTATTGGGCGAGGGCTGCGTCGAGTTTCTCAAGGTTCTCGCGGGCATAGGCCTTGTAATCGGCCCCCGGTGCGGCGAGGTGGAGGTCGGATACCATGGCCCACATCGCCTCACGCAGGAGGCTTGCGCATTGCATGGCGTCGAAGGCGTGGAGGAGCGCGGGCGAGGGGCTTTCGCCGAAATAGGTGGTGAGGAGGCGGTTGGTTTCTGCTGCCTCCATCCCCGCATTAGAGGCAGCCCCGGCGAGGTCGAAGAGCGCAGTGCCGAAGCCTGCATATTCGTAGTCGATCAGCCAGAGGCGGTGGCCATCGTCAAGGAAATTTGCGGGCAGAAGGTCA
Source organism: Fuscovulum ytuae (assembly GCF_029953595.1). NCBI lineage: Bacteria > Pseudomonadati > Pseudomonadota > Alphaproteobacteria > Rhodobacterales > Paracoccaceae > Fuscovulum > Fuscovulum ytuae. Next base: position 3,564,651 of record NZ_CP124535.1, read on the forward strand.
TGGTGGCCGAAGATGATCGGCAGGGGGATCTGGGCCTGTTCGAGCTCTGAGCAAAGGGAAAGAAGCGCGGGAAGATCCGGCGTAAAGGGGCTTTCGCCCGCGCGGAGGGTGCGGGCATAGTCGCGGATCACATGGAAGGGCCAGAAGAGGAAGGCCGCCCCGGCGATATGGGCAGGCATTTCGGCATGGAAGCGGCGCAAGAGCGTGGCGATCCGGTCAGGGTTGGCACGGAGGTCATCGGGCCCCCAAGTTTGGGCATTCAGGTATTCGACCACCGTCACGCCCGGTTCGGCATGTTCAACGCGGGGGCCGAAGCCTGCGGCATGGGCGGCGCGGGCGGTCATCACTTCACGCGCGCGGTCGACGTGGTGGAAGGGGTAGTCGCGGCCGTAGCGGACAACATGGGTGCCGGTGTCGTCTTTGACCTTCCAGCTTTCGTTGGAGAGGCCCCCTAGTAGGGGTTCGGCGGTTATCTGCCCCTTGAAGGGCAGGGCGCGGAGTTTTTCGGGGATCATGCGGGGCCTCCGAGGCCGAGCTTGGCTTTCTGCCGTTCGGCGGTGGCATGGATCAGGCGGTCGGCGATGATGGCTATGAAGGCGACGGCGAGGCCAGCGACAAGGCCATTCCCGGGATTGGCCTTGGTGAGTGCGATATAGACATCCTGCCCAAGGTCGCGAGTGCCCACGAGGGCCGTGATGACCAGCATGGAGAGGGCGAACATAATGGTTTGGTTCACGCCCAAAAGGATTTCCGGCAGGGCAAGGCGCAGGCGGATGCGGCTCAGGATCTGCCAATCGGTGCAACCCATGGCGCGGCCTGCTTCGATCAGCCTTGGGTCCACGCCCTGCAGGCCGAGGACAGTGTAGCGGATGGCGGCCACAACGGCATAAGCGACGACGGCGATCATGGCGGCGAAGTCGCCCACGCGGAAGAGCATTACCACGGGCATGAGATAGACGAAGGAAGGAAGGGTTTGCAGCGTATCCAGGATCGCGCGGGTGATCGTCCATGCCTGGTCGCGGTTGGCAACAGCGATGGCGATCGGCAGGCCGATCATCAGGGCAAAAAGGGTGGAGAGGCCGCAGAGATAGACCGTGATCATGGCCTTTTCCCATTGCCCTGTTGCGGCGATGAGGAACGAGAGGGAGGTGGTAAGGGCGGCAAGTTTCCAGCCGCCCAGACGCCAGCCTGCAAGGCCGAGAAGGGCGACCACGGCAAGCCATGGGAGCGAGAGGAGGAACCGCTTTACTGGGATGAGGATGAGGGTGAGGATGGCGGTCTTTATCGCCTCCAGCGTGTCGAAGAAGGTTAGGTTGATCCATTCCACGGCGGCGGCCCAGAAGGGGCTGGTCGTCAGGCGGGCGGCATCGGGATAGGTCTGGATCGCGGGCAAAATGAGGCCGAGCGTCCAAGTGACGGCTATGAGAGCAAGGGCGGCAATCAGATAGGGGTGGCGTTGGGCGAGGGTGCCGTGGGGGGCCGCGGCCCAGCTGCGGCGGGCCAGCGCCTGCGAGAGACGGTCAAGGGCGACAGCGAGGGCGACGATGGCAAGGCCTGCTTCCAATCCCGCGCCGAAGTCGAGGCGGCGGAGCGCGTTTAGCACATCAAAGCCAAGGCCGCCCGCCCCGATCATCGAGGCGATGATGACCATGTTGAGCGAGAGCATGATGACTTGGTTCACCCCCACCATCAGCGGTTCGCGGGCAGAGGGGACCAGCACCCGCCATGTCATCTGGCGCGGCGTGCAGCCGACCATACGGCCAAGGTCATGAATTTCGGATGGAATGCGCTGCAGGGCCAGCGTGGTGATGCGGGTCATCGGCGGCATGGCGTAGATCAGGGTGGCCACGATGGCGGCGGTCGGGCCAAAGCCGAAAAGAATGAGGATGGGGACGAGATAGGCGAAGACCGGCATGGTCTGCATAAGATCGAGCAACGGCTTCAGCGCTCGGTCGAGCCATGGCATCCGCCATGCCGCGATGCCCAGAAGGAGGCCGCCGATCACCCCGATTGGCACGGCCACGATGATGGAAGCGAGCGTGACCATAGCGCTTTGCCATTGGCCGAAGACGGCGACAAAGCCCATGCAGAACGTGACCGTCAGGGCAAGCGGCGGGCCGCCGGCGTATAAGCCAAAAAGTGCAAAGAGGCCGATCACCGCGACCCAAGGGAGAGGCGGCCAGAGTTGAATGGCGCTGGACCCTTCGCCCGAAAGAAGGCCCGTCGAGAGAAGCGACAAGACAAGGCGGTAGGGCGCGTCGATCAGTTCGGCAAGGAAGCGGGTGACATCTGAAAAGGCGAGCGGGCCGATGGCAGCCTCTTTTACCAGCCAAGTGATGAAGCCGCCAATCCAGCGCGCGGCGGGGATTTGCCAGGCTTTGGGGTATTCGAAGGCAAAGGGGGCCAGCGTCTGGCCCCAGAGCCAGAGGATGGCGGCAAGCGCGAGGGCCACGCCCCAGATCAGTCGGGGCTGGGCCATTATGGGGGCGGGAAGGGCGGTCACGCCGTGCCCCCAAGGATCAGGCGGATCACGTCATCGCGGTGCAGCGTGCCGATGGGGCGACCGTCGGCATCGGTGACAGAAAGGGCGGTGGCGCCTTCGAGAAAGGCGGTGCCCGCCTCGGCCACTGTGGCGCGGTCGGTGATGGTGGCTGCATTGGCCGGGGGCGGCGCATCAGTCATCAGGGATGCCACGCGGACGGCTTTGGCCTTTGGGACGGCACGGGTGAATTCGCGCACGTAATCGGTGGCGGGATGCAGGACAAGGGTTTCTGGCGTGCCTATCTGTTCGATGCAGCCATCCTTCATGATGGCGATGCGGTCGGCGAGGCGGATCGCCTCGTCGAAATCATGTGTGATGAACACGATGGTCTTCTGCAGTCGCGATTGCAGGCGGATGAATTCGTCCTGCAATTCGCGCCGGATCAGGGGATCGAGCGCGGAGAAGGGTTCGTCGAGGAACCAGAGTTCGGGTTCCACGGCGAGGGAGCGGGCGATCCCGACGCGCTGTTGCTGGCCCCCCGAAAGCTGGCGGGGGTAGCTGTCTTCGCGGCCCGCAAGGCCGACAAGGGCGATCATTTCTCGCGCGCGGGCATCGCGGGCGGGGCGTGGCAGGCCTTGGACTTCCAAAGGGAAGGCCACGTTTTCCAGGACGGTCAGATGGGGCAGAAGGGCGAAATGCTGGAACACCATGCCCATTTTGTGGCGGCGGATCAGGGTCATCTCGGCCTCAGTCGCGGTCAGAAGGTTCTGGCCGTTGAAGAGGATTTCGCCCGCCGTGGGTTCGACGAGGCGCGAGAGGCAGCGGACAAGCGTGGATTTGCCCGAGCCGGACAGGCCCATGATGACGAAAATCTCGCCTTCCTTCACCGTCAGGTCCACGGCGCGGACGGCGGGCACGAGGCCTGCGGCGATCAGCCGTTCGGGGGCGGGGTCGCGGCCCATGCTGGCCAGCGCCGCCTCGGCCTTTGCGCCGAAGACTTTCCAGACATTGCGGCAGACGAGTTTATCGCGCGCGTCGGTCATGTTTGACTTTATTGTGGGATCGTGGGGCGGCGCGGGGCCGCCCCTTGGAATGCGAAACGAAGGGCGGGTTACTGGGCGATCCAGCCGCTCCACCGTGCTTCGTTTGCGGCCATCCAGTCGGCGACGACGGCGTCGATCGTTTTGCCGTTCAGGTCCACCTCGGTGATCATGGCGCCCATTTCGGCATTGTCGATGGTGAAGGCAGTGATCGCCTTGTGGGCACCGGGCCATTTGTCCTTGAGCCCTGCCCAACCCACCTTCCAAATGTCTCCGAATGGCTTGCCGCAGTCGTAGGCGAGGTCTGGGTTCACGCCTACGGCGGGGTCGTTGTAGCACTCGGCAGAGTAGGTTGGGAATTCGACCCATTCGCCTTCGTATTTGGCGGGTGCCCAGTGCGGGGCGTAAATCCAAAGCACGATGGGGGCCTTGCGCTGATAGGCGCTTTCGAGTTCGGCAAAGAGCGCGGCGTCGGTGCCGGCATGGATCACCTCGAAGGGTAGATCCAAAGCTTCGACCCGTTCCTCATCAAAACCGCCCCAAGTGACGGGGCCGCCGAGATAGCGGCCATTGGGCGCGGTTTCGGGTGTTGAGAAGGCCTCGGCGCAGGCGGGGTCTTTCAGCGCCTCCCAATTGGGCAGGCCGGGGCAGAGTTCTTTCATATAGGTGGGATACCACCATTCTTCTTTCGCCTGCATGCCCGTGGGGCCGAAATTTTCGACATTCCCCGTTGCGACGGCGGCATCCATCGCCTCGCGCCCCGTAGTTTCCCAGATTTCCATGGCAACATGCAGGTCGCCGGATTCAAGGCCGGGGAATTGGGCAAGGTAGTCGGCCTGGACATATTCGACGCTGTAACCAGCCTTCTTTAATACCTCGCCCATGAGTTGGGTGGTGATGAGCTGACCCGTCCAGTCGTGGAGGGTGAGCTTGATGGGATCGGAGGATTCCTGCGCCATGGCGGCCAGGGCGGTGGTGCAGGCGATGAGGGCGGAAAGGCCCACGGAACGGATATTGGAACGGATGGAACGGGGCATCGGAAACTCCCTGTCGGTGTATCGGAAGGACGATATCGGGTTCTTTTTGCGCGCGGTGTGTTGCGCGAGGTCTGCCGAGGAAAGGTTAGCTGGCGGGTACGGGATGCTGTCAATCCGATTCCGTGGAGTGTTGGAATTTCCTTGACCGAATTGCCGCTGCATGCTGTGGAAACGGTCAGGATTTCCACATGAAGCGGGCAGGATCGGGCAATGGTGTCGCGGCGGCAATCGGATTTGATGCAATGCCTTGATGGCCGCGGGATGGTGGCGATTGCCGATCTGGCGCGTGCCTTGGGCGTATCGGCGGAAACGGTGCGGCGGGACATCCGGGCATTGGTGGATGCGGGGGCGGTGGTTCGCGCCCATGGTGCAGTGGGTCTGGCAGGGCAGACGGGTGAGGCCCCCTTTGATCGGCGGATGCGCGAAAATGCGGCGGCCAAGCGGGCCATCGCGCGGGCGGTGGCGGCGGGGATCGCGGATGGCGCGTCGGTGATGCTGGATACCGGTACGACGACGAGTTTCATCGCGCGGGCGCTGCTGGGTCATAGGCGGCTGACGGTGGTGACGAATTCGTCCGATATCGCGCGGACGCTGGCCACGGTGAATGGCAACCGGGTGTTTATGGCCGGGGGGGAGTTGCGCGGCGATAGCGGAGCGGCGCTGGGGGCACCAGCGCTCGATTTCATTGCACGTTTTTCGGTGGAGCATGCGGTGATCTCGGCCGGGGCTGTGGATGCTGGGGGCGTGGTGGATTACGATCTGCAAGAAGCGGAGTTTGCCCGCGCCGTGCTGGGTTGCGGGGGGCGGCGGGTTGTAGCGACCGATGCGACGAAGTTCGGGCGGCGCGGGGTGATCCGGGTGGCGGGCTTTGGGCAGATCGACCTTGTGGTGACAGATCGCGCGCCATCTGCCGATATTGGAACGGCGCTGGCCGGGGCTGGGGCGGCGGTCCAGATTGCGGATTAGGCCGGGCTTCCCGTTTCGAACATCGTGAGGTTGGTTTCTCGCGGCCTTGCAATCCTAGATTGCAGGTTTCGAACGTCTTTCGGTTGAGGTTGTCAGTCCGTTTGCTTGGCGGTGCGCAGCTTGTGCCGGATAGGCAAGGGGTTCTTCTGGCAGCGTAGCACCTGGCGCGGATCACAGCGGTCGAGATCAAGCAGGAGCGTCGATCAAGGCAGGCAGTCGCGCGGGGTTATGCAGGATTTGCGCGGCTATGTCCGCAAGTGGCACCTGGAACGCCTGCCAAAGTTGCGAGTTCCGAACCTAAGTCGAGTCAGCAGCAGGGCAGCTTGATTGTGGCGAGGATGGCCACTTGTTCTGCCGTCGGCTTTGGAAAAAGGCGGGCAAGGAGGCCGGGTTTTGTGGCCGTGGCAGATGTGTCAGACATCCGTCTTTTCCTTCCGGTCAACACTGCGTCGGATGAAGGTGAGTTCGGCGAGGATGGAGAGGGCGATCTCTTCTGGCGTGATGGCGTGGATGTTCAAGCCTGCCGGGGCACGGACCTTTTCAAGCGCCTCTGGGGGGATGCCGCTGTCTGTCAGGCGTGCGGCGAGGGTGGCGAATTTGCGTTGCGATCCGACGAAAGCGATGTAATCGGCCCCGGCAGCAAGGGCGGCGCGGAGGGCGGCCTCATCCCCCTTGCCTTGAGTCGCGATGACGATAAAGCGCTGGCCTTCGGCATTGGTGTCGAGGGCGAAGCTGTCTTGCAAGCTGTCGGCAGCGTCTTCGGGCAAGTCGGCCATGCCGGGGGCGGCAAGGGTGCGGTGCAGATCGAAGCGGGCGGCGAGGTCTGTCAAAGCAAGTGCCACGGGTCCAGTGCCGAAGACGACAAGACGTGGGCGGGGCAGGACGGGCTCCACGAAGATATCCATGGACCCGCGTGAAGGGCAGCCGTTTCGGGCAAAGCGGACGCCGTCGCGTTCTTCGCCGGAGGTGACGCCTTCAGCGGCAAGCAGGTCTTCGGGGCGGAGCGAGATGAATTGCGGCTGGCCTGTGGTAATGGCGGCTACTCCGGCACGGCCCACTGCGCCCCGCGCACAGCCGCCGCCTATCCAGCCCTCTGTGATGGTGCCGTCTGGCAGGATGAGTGCCTTTGCCCCCGGTTTGGCGCTGGTGGCATCCAGCGTGCGGACGACGGTGGCGATGGCGAATGGGCGGCCAGAGGCGCGGAGGCGGCTTAGGGTGCTGTCGAAGCGGTCAGCAAAGCGGTGGGCGGTCATAGGTGTACGAGCTCCGTTTCCAAAGCGGCGAGGTCGTCAAGCGTCGCGGCCGGGGCGAAAAGGTCGAGATACGGGAGGGCGGCGGCCATGCCAGAGGCGACGGGCGCGTAGTCGCGCCAGCCCTTGAGCGGGTTGAGCCAGAGGATGCGGCAGCCACGTTTGGACAGGCGGGCGAGGGCGGTGCCGATCTCGGATCCAGGGACGCTGTCATAGCCGTCAGACAGGATCATTACCACGGTCCGGCCATCGACATGGGCGCGTGCATGGGTGATGGCGAAATGCTGAAGTGCCGCGCCGATGCGGCTGCCGCCGCCGAAGCCATCGGCGAGAAGGGTGATGCGGTTGAGGGCGCGAAACGGATCATCGTCGCGTAAGGCCTCGGTCACGCGGACAAGGCGGGTGTGGAAGAGATAGGCGTCTGCGCCGGGATCGGCGCGCATGAGGCCTGCAAGGAAGGCAAGGAAGGGGCGCGCGTAGGGCTGCATAGAGCCTGAAACATCGAGCAATGCCGCGATGCGCACCGGGCGCTCGGGTCGGCGGCGTTTCTTGAGGCGGAAGGGTTCGCCTCCGGTGGAGAGGCTGGCGCGTAGGGTGCGGCGCAGGTCAATGCGCGCACCCTTGGCGGCAGCCTTGGCACGGCGCGAGCGGCGGTCGCGCAGGGCCGCGCCGATCCGGTGGGCCACGGTTTCGGCAAGGCGGATATCATCAGCCGAGACGACCTCGCGCAGGTCACGGCGGCGGAGGTTGGCGACGCGGGTGGCAATGAGGCGGCCTTCGCCGCCAGTGTCGGCTTCGCCGTCATTCTTGTTGTCGGGGCTGTCGGTTCGGCCTGTCCCCCCGTTGGCGCTTCCTTCGGCCTCACGCGTGGCCTTGGTGGGTGCGCTGTTAGAGGGGATGGCTTTGGTGCGGACGCGGCCCCCGTTTCGCCAGAAACTGTCGAAGACGGCGTCGAAACGGGCCCAATCCTCGGCGCTGCCGCAGCAGACGGATTTCAGGGCGCGGCGCGTGGCGGGTTCAGAACAATCGGTGGCATTAAGCGCCGCAAGGGCGGTTTCGGTTTCCGCGATGCCGAGGCGAAAGCCGTTGGCGCGCAAATGGGACATGAAGCCTGCAATGCGGGCCATGGGGCCCGCGTCACGCGCGGCAAAGCGGGTGACCTGTCCCCTCATGCCGCTTTACCTGCAAGGCGCTGGGCGACCTCTGTGGTGATCGTGGCCCGATCGGATTGGGTTTTCAAAAGTGTGGCGAGGGCGGCTTGCAGGATGGCAGGGTCGGAAGAAAGATCGGCCACGCCGAGCCCTGCGAGGGCGGCTGCGAAATCCAACATCTCGGCCACGCCGGGTTTCTTTTCCAATTCTTCCTTCCGCAGCGATTGGACGAAGCCCACGATCTGCGCGGCGAGATGTTGGTTCAGCGCCGGGTGACGCGTGGTGAGGATGCGGAGTTCCGTTGCCGCGTCCGGGTAATCGACATGTGCATAAAGGCACCGACGGCGCAGCGCGTCGGACAGGTCGCGTGTTCCGTTGGCGGTAAGGATAACCATGGGGCGCGTGGTGGCGCGTATGGTTCCCAATTCGGGGATGGTAATGGCAAAATCGGACAGGATTTCGAGAAGGTAGGCCTCGAACTCCTCATCCGCGCGGTCGATCTCGTCGATCAGGAGGACCGGGGCAACGGGTTGACGAATGGCACGGAGAAGTGGGCGCTCGAGGAGGTAGGTTTCGGAGAAAAGCCGCGCTTCATCTGTTGCGCCTTCGCCGGCGCGGATGGCGAGAAGCTGGCGGGGATAGTTCCATTCATAGATCGCCTGCGCGGCATCGAGGCCCTCATAGCATTGCAGGCGGATCAGGTCGCAGCGCTGCCATGCGGAAAGGGCGCGGGCAACCTCGGTCTTGCCAACGCCTGCGGCCCCTTCAAGCAAGAGGGGGCGGCCAAGTGAGAGGGCAAGGTGCAGCGCCATCGCGAGATCGGGTGAGGCGACATAACCTTCGGCGGCGAGGCCGGATTGGACGTTGTCGGCGGTCATGATAGGGTCCCGTTGGGGTAGGGCGGGGTTAACCCCGCCCTACGGTCACATTACCCGTGCAGGCCAAGATTGCGGGCGATCTTCCAGATGCGCCAATGATCATGCGGCATATGAGATTGCCGCAGGCCAAAGGCGCGGAAAGCATCGTGGACCGCGTTCGAGAAGGCCGGAACCGATCCAACATTCGGGCTTTCGCCTACGCCTTTGGCCCCGATGGGATGGTGGGGTGACGGGGTTTCGGTGTGGTCGGTGGTGTAATGCGGCGTCTCCCATGCCGTGGGCAGGAAGAAATCCATCAAGGTCCCGGTCTTGACGTTGCCGATTTCGTCATAGGCGATCTCTTGCCCCATGGCGATGGCATAGCCTTCGGTCGCGCCGCCATGGACCTGACCTTCGATGACCATCGGGTTGATGCGGGTGCCGCAATCATCCAGCGCGTAGAATTGGCGGACCTCATGTTCGCCAGTGTCCACGTCAATCTCCATCACCGCGATATAGGCGCCGAAGGGATAGGTCATGTTGGGCGGGTCGTAGTAGCTGACCGCCTCTAGCCCCGGTTCTAGGCCGGGGATGGCCTGATTGTAGGCGGCATAGGCGATGTCCTTCATCGTCTTGAACCGTTCCGGCGCGCCCTTGACTTGGAAGCGGTCGACGTCCCATTCCAGATCGCCTTCGTGCACCTCCAAAAGCCACGCCGCGATCATCTGCGCCTTGGCGCGGATCTTGCGGCCGCAGAGTGCCGTTGCCGCGCCCGCGACAGGAGTCGAGCGGGAGCCGTAGGTGCCAAGGCCGTAGGGGGCGGTGTCGGTATCGCCTTCCTCGACCGTTATGCTATCGGCGCTGAGGCCGATTTCCGAGGCGATGATCTGGGCGAAGGTGGTGGCGTGGCCCTGTCCCTGGCTGATGGTGCCAAGCCGCGCAATGGCCGACCCTGTCGGATGGATGCGGATTTCGCAGCTATCGAACATGCCCATCCCAAGGATGTCACAGTTCTTCACGGGACCTGCGCCCACGATTTCGGTGAAGTGGGTCAGGCCGATGCCCAAAAGCTTGCGCGTCTTTCCGGCCTTGAAGTCCTCGATCCGCTGGGCCTGTTCTTCGCGCAGGCCCTTGTAGTTCACCGCCTCCAGCGCTTTGTCCCACGCGGTGTGGTAATCGCCCGAGTCATACTCCCAGCCAAGTGCTGACTGATAGGGGAACTGGTCTTTGCGGATGAAGTTGATGCGGCGCAGTTCGGCAGCATCCATGTTCAGCTCGATGGCCAGAACCTCAATCATCCGTTCGATGAAATAGGCGGCCTCGGTCACCCGGAAGGAGCACCGATAGGCGACGCCACCGGGGGCCTTGTTCGTATATACGCCGTCCACCCCGACATAAGCCACGGGGATGTCATAGGACCCTGTACAGATGTGGAAGAAGCCTGCCGGAAATTTCGTCGGGTCTGCGCAGGCGTCAAAGGCGCCGTGATCGGCGGTGACGTGGCAGTGCAGCGCGGTGATCTTGCCGTCCTTTGTGGCGCTGATGCGGCCCTTCATCCAGTAGTCGCGGGCGAAGGCGGTGGCCATCAGGTTGTCCATCCGATCTTCGACCCATTTCACAGGCTTGCCCGTAACGATGGAGGCGACGATGGCACAGACATAGCCGGGATAGACACCTACCTTGTTGCCGAAACCGCCGCCGATATCGGGCGAGACGACGCGGATATTGTGTTCCTCGATTCCCGACAGCAGAGAGGCCACGGTGCGCACCACATGGGGCGCCTGGAAAGTGCCCCAGACCGTGAGCTTCCCATTAACCTTGTCCATGCTGGCCACGGTGCCGCAGGTTTCCAGCGGGCAGGGATGGGTGCGGTGGTAGTATACCATCTCTTCGGCTACCACTTCAGCGGCATCCAGCGCTTGTTCGGTTGCCTCTTTGTCACCGGTTTCCCACAGGAAGATGTGGTTGTGGTGGCGGCGGGGGCCATGCGCGCCGGACATGATGCCGTTCAGGTCTTCGCGCAGCACGGCGGCATCGGGTTCCAGTGCCTTGAACGGGTCGGTTATGACCGGGAGTTCCTCATACTCCACCTCCACCTTTTCCACGGCGTCGGCGGCGATATAGCGGTCGGTGGCAACGACGAAGGCCACTTCCTGCCCCTGGAACAGGACCTTGCCATCGGCCAGCACCATCTGCTTGTCGCCCGCGAGCGTCGGCATCCAGTGCAGGTTCAAGGGGGCGAGGTCGGCAGCTGTAAGGACGGCGACTACGCCCGGTATGGCCTTGGCGGCATCCGCATTGATCGATTTTACGCGCGCATGGGCGTAAGGAGAGCGGACGAAATCTCCAAACAGCATTCCCGGCATCTTGATGTCGTCGACATAGTTGCCTTTGCCTTGGGTGAAGCGCGCGTCTTCCACGCGCTTGCGGCTGGAGCCGAGGCCTTTGAGATTGGCGATGCGTTCCTCGCGTGTCGGGGTGAGGTCGTTCATTCCGCAGCCTCCTTCGCGTTCATTTCGGCCGCAGCGGCCAAGATCGCCTTGACGATGTTCTGATAGCCCGTGCAGCGGCAAAGGTTTCCGGCCATCCCGAAGCGGACCTCTTCCTCGGTGGGCGCGGGGTTTTCCTGCAGCAAACGGTGCGCGCGCGTGATCATGCCCGGTGTGCAATAGCCGCATTGCAGGCCATGATGTTCGCGGAACATGCGCTGTAGGACGTGCAGCCCGTCTGGGCCGCCGAGGCCTTCAATGGTGGTGATATCTGCGCCGTCGGCCTGTGCCACAAAGACGGTGCAGGCCTTCACGGAGCGGCCGTTCATGTCGACGGTGCAGGCGCCGCAGTGGCTGGTTTCGCAGCCGATATGGGGGCCGGTTATCCCCAGTCTTTCGCGCAATGTGTGGATGAGCAGTTCGCGCGGTTCGGCGAGGAATTCCTGTGCCTCGCCGTTGACGGTGAGCGTGACGTGAATTTTCTTGGTCATGATACCCTCTTTCAGGCGCGCGACCAGGCGCGGGCGATGGCACGGGCGAGGATGACGCCCGCGACGTGACGCTTGAATTCAATGGGGCCGCGATTGTCGGCCTGCGGGTCAATATCGGCGAGCATCGCAGCCACAGCGGTAGTAACGGCATCTGTGCCGCAATCTGTGCCCACAAGCGCGTCAGCAGCAGCCTGCGACCAAACCGGCATGTCGGACAGGTTGGTCATGGCGATGGAGGCGGTGGCGACGGTGCCGCCTTGGCGCGTCAGCAGAACGGCAGCGGCGGCGGTGGCGTAGTCGCCGATCTTGCGCTTTTGTTTTTCGTAGGCATAGCCGCCTGCCGCCACGCGGATCGTGATGCGGGTAAGGATTTCGTCATCGGCACGGTCGGTGCTGTACAGCCCGTGATAGAAGTCGCGGGCGGCCACATCGCGGCTGCCGGCCGGGCCGGTCAGGGTAAAGGTCGCATTGAGGCACTGCATCAGCCCTGGCATGTCATTGCCCGGATCACCATTGGCAACATTTCCGCCGACAGTGCCAACATACCGAACCTGCGGATCGGCGATCTGAAGGGCCGCTTCGCGCAGAAGCGGGATGGCGCGGGCAAGACCATCGTGGGTGATCAGGTCGGATTGGGTGACCATGGCACCGATATGAACGTGATCCGCGGCGACGCTGATTTCTTTGAGTTCCGCTACGGCTTGCAAATCAACAAGATGCGCGGGTTCCGCCATCCGCAATTTCATCATCGGGATCAGGCTGTGCCCGCCTGCGATGACGCGCGCCTCATCACCGAGTTGCGCCAACAAACCGACCGCCGACGCAAGGTCGGTCGGCCGATGATATTCAAAGGCCGGTGGTATCATGTGTTCCTCCCATCTGTGGTCGATACATTGCCGATCACAGTTGGGCGGAAGCTATGTCGGACGCGGCGCAAGTTGAGGCTGTGCGAACGAAGGAGGAAGCGATTTGCACGAATTGCGAAATGCCTGCACGAACTGCGCAGGCTGCGGATCAGAGGCCCAAAACCTCGCGTAGTGTCGAGAGGCGGGTGCGGCTGACGGGTATGCGCAGGCCGTCCGCCCCTTCGACGCTGCATTCGCCAGAATCTTTTAGCTTTTCAAAGCGGGTGACGCGGGCGGGGTTGAGCAGATAACTGCGATGCACCCGGAGGAAGCCCGCCGAGGCGAGGCGCTCTTCCGCCTCGGATATGGACCAAGGGCAGAACAGCGTTTCCATCCCGCGTTGCAGCAACGTGTAATGCCCTTCGGCCCGGATCACCGAGATGCTGGCCGGATCGAGAAAGAAGGTGCGCCCTTCACGTTCGTGCGGGACCTTTAGGGGCGGATCGGCGCGGGGCGGATCGACGCGGCGCGCGACCGCTGCCGTTGCGGTTTCAACGGAGGGGATTGTGGCGGCTTGAGGGGTTTCTTCTGGCGTGGGGAAGAAGGTGATCCCGCTCAGAAGGAAGGCTGCCGATATGACGAAGGCTGCCAGTGTCACGATGATAGCAAGGGTGCCGTTTTCCAGCGCCGGGCCGAGTGCATCGGATTGCGGATCAGGCAGAAAGCCCGTGCCTGCCATGGCAAGGAAATGGGCCATGATCACCGCGGCACCGAAGCCCGCCGCGCCCAGAAGGATGTTGCGCCGACCGCGTTCGGAATAGGCGATGCGGATGGCGAGGATGGAGAGCGCGACAGAGGCGGCAAGGGCGCCTGCCACGCCGGGAACCGTATAGACCGGGCTGCAGAGTTCCATGCCTGACATGCCAATATAATGCATCAAGGCGATGCCACCGCCGATGATGGCACCGGCCAATCCCAAGTTGCGACTGGTCCGCGGGCGGAAATGCAGTATCAGCAACGCAAGACCGGTCAAAAGGATCGCCACGAGGGCAGAGAGAAGGGTCACCAGCGCGTCGTAGGTGTAAAGGATTGGCAGGCGCAGACCTAACATGGCGACGAAATGCATTGACCAGATGCCGCCGCCAAGGGCTACTGCCGCCATGGAGATGACGGCCTTTCGTTGCCCAACAGGCAAGGCATTTGCCCCGCGTGTCAGAGAAAGGCCCGTGAACCCCGCCATCAGGGCGATGGCGAAGGCGGCCAGAACAAGGCGAGGGTCGTGACTATACTCAAGCACGCGACAGCCTCCCCGCTGCCGATGACACCGGGGGTTAGCTTACAGGTAGAGGGGGCGGATCGGAAGGCCGTCGCATCCGGTCGTATGGCCAAGGTGATCCGGGATGCGCAGGCGTCACGGGCCGCTTGCGCTGGGCGCTGGGCCGAAGAACATCTCGACTGTGGTGCCTTGGCCCGGCGCACTTGCGATATCGACGCGTCCCGCATGCAGCCGTAGGATTGAGCGGACGATGGCAAGCCCAAGACCGGTACCCGTACCCGGATTGCGCACAGCATCGACGCGATAGAAACGGTCGAAGACAAATGGCAAGTGTTCGGGTGGAATGCCCGATCCGGTATCTGTGACGCGGATGTCGAGCATGCCAGAGGCGGACCGTGCCTGAACAGTGATCCGGCCCCCTGATGGGGTATGGCGGATGGCATTTTCAAGGATGTTCGACATCGCCTGCTGAAACAGCCGGGGATCAAGTGGCCAAGTAAGGTGATCCGGCAGGTCGAGGGAGAGGGTCAGTCCCGCCTCTTCGCAGGCCGGTTCGTAAAGGTCGCGCAGATCGGTAAGCGATTGTATTGCATCGACGTTTTGCCGAAGCGCAGTCATTACACCCTGATCCGCGCGGGCCAGAAAGAGGACAACATTGAGCACGTCTCGTAAGCTGGTCGCGGTTTCGTGCAGCGTATCAATGGGGTCTTGCAAGTCTGGCGGCAAGTCGGTCCGATCAAGGAGTCGTTCGGTCTGCGCCATGAGGCGCCCGACCGGACCGCGCAATTCATGAGCGGCGTTGTCGGCATAGGTGGAAAGACCATGATAGGCTTTCTCTAGGCGGTCCAGCATCGTGTTATGCGCGCTGGCAAGGACGGCAAGTTCGCTGGGCAGACCTTGCGGCGCGATCCGCCGATCGATCGTGCCGGGTGCGACCAAGGCCGTTTCCTGCGTGATGCGCTGAACGGGTCGAAGCAGCCAGCGGCTAATCATGAGTTGCAAAAGACCCGCCCCGAAAATCAGCCCGGTCGTCAGCAAACCTGCGAAAAAAAGGTAGCCGGCAAAGGCCTTTTCATCCAGCGACAGGTTCGACGCCCCGCGCACGATAACCAGCCGTGCAGCCTCTCCATCGCCCACAAAGCGCGCGGTGAGAAGCGAAAGATAGAGGCCACCTTGGGGACCGACCGCGAAGGATACCCCGGCCTCGACCGGGGAGGTGGGGGCCGGTTCCAGCAGAAGGTCAGACAGCGCTTCGGAATAGCCGGGGGTTTCCATAGGCGCGCTTAGAGCCGGGTCTTCGACCCGCATGAGGATTTCGCGTGGTTCGAAGACATTCTCGACGATTTCATGAAAGAGGTTGTCTTCGTCAATCGGGTTCGTGCCCAACCACGAATAGAGCGCCTCGCTGCGCTGGAGGAGGACCTGCTCCTCCTGCCAGACAAGCGTGCGCCATGTGCCAAGGGCGAGGACGGCCACCAGAATGACGGCAAGACCAGTGGCAAAGACAAAGGCGAGAAACGTGAAACGCGCGGAGAGCGAGTGCAGAAGGCCGGGGCGCGTGGCTTCAGCGGAGGACATAGCCGCGACCCCGGATGGTATGGATGAGCTTGTCAGTGTAGGGGTCGTCCACCTTCGATCTCAGGCGACGGACGCAGACATCGACGACATTGCCGTCGCTGTTAAAGTTCATATCCCACACCCTTTCAAGGATATAGCTGCGGCTAAGGACCTGCCCTTTATGTTCGAGAAAGAGGGACAAAAGCCGCAGTTCCTTTTGTGTGAGGTCCAAGACAGTGCCCGCGCGTTTTGCCAGATGGCGGCGCACATCGACCATCAGGTCACGATGGGTGAGCGCCTCTTCGGAAATGACCGCGCCGCGCCGCAAGATCGCGTGCAGCCGGGCTACGAGTTCGGTGATGGCGAACGGCTTGACCACATAATCATCTGCCCCGTTGTTCAGACCGCGCACCCGGTTTTCCAGCGAATCGAGCGCGGTCAACATCAGGACCGGGACGGTGATCCCTTCTTCCCGCATCAGGCTAAGGACCTGCCAGCCCGACAGCCCGGGGATCATGACATCCAGCACCATCACATCGAAATGGCCGGCATACAGACTGTCAAATGCCGCAACGCCGGAGGTGACCCACGTCACTTCGAACCCAGCGGCGGCAAGGCCTGCGCGCGTGTTGCGGGCGACGTCTTGGTCATCTTCGACAAGCAGAAGTTTCATGAGGCGGTTTGCGAGTGATTCTTTGTGCCCCTAAACCCATGGTTGCGTTGTGCGCGGGTCCGGGGACAATCGTTTCGGATTGTTGGTCAAACAGAGATCAATCGCACTAGGCGGCATTTGATGTCATGACAGGCTGTCAGAAAATGCGGCAAAAAAACGGCAACTCTGAGCGCATCGGTAACGCGTTGTAAAATATGGCGTTTCAGATGGATTTTCGGACCTTCGAATGTATCAAAGATGTCAGCATCGTAATCTTATGGCAATGGTGGCGTAATGCATGGGGGCGTCAAACCGGGGCATGAGGCCCGGTCTGACTGCCCCTTCCAGACAGCTCTCCGGGAAATGAACACCTTCCACAGGAGCGCTGCCATGAGCCTGAAACCCTTTGTCTTGAACCAGACCGACCTTGAATTCATCCTCGCGCAGCTGGATTTCATTCCACTGTTTGACGCGAATGGCGATGCGATCATCAATTGGGATGGGACCGGCGCGGTTTACAATGCAGCCGGGGTCGCGATCTGGGATCCGGCAGGGGCTGGCAGCTATGCATATGACGGGGTGACCCTCACATCGGCGAATGTCGTCGATGTGCTGGGTCATTCCTTTCCGACGTCCACCACCTTGGTGGGTCTGCGGGAGCAGGCCGGTTTTCACAACAACCTGAACGCGGGCGAACCCACGCAGGAATGGGGTGTTTCGGGAGCGACGTTCATCCGTCTCGTTCCGGCGGATTTCTGGAACTACGTCTCCGGCGTCGATTATACGCCCGGAACGACGGTCACAGATGCGACGCCGCGTATCATCAGCCGCACCATTACCACGGGTGGTGTCGTCCTGTTGCAGGATGCGAATGGGCAGATCGTCTATTGGTCGGCTGAGCGCTATCAGACCGACAGCGCCTATGCGGCGACGATCGATGGTTGGAATGCCGATCCGGCCAATGCAGATTTCCTTATCGACACCGCGCATCAGATCGACGGCGCGGCCATTGTTGTGGACCGCGGGCTTGTGGGGGAAATCGGGCAGATCGATTTCCAGAACCCCGGGAATGGCGAGGTCTTCGTCGCTTCGCAGAACCCCGGCGTGGCACCGACCAATGGCTGGTTCGCGCTGTTTGGCCAGTTCTTTGACCACGGGCTGGATTTCATCGACAAATCCTCGGCCTATGGGAAGGTGATCATTCCGCTTTCGGTTGACGATCCGCTGTATCGTGCGCCGGGCACCAATGGGCCTGCCGATCCGGGCAACACCAAGATCACCGTTTCACGCGCGGTTATCGAAGGCACGGATGCGAATGGTGATCCGACCTATGTGAACCATACCTCGCCCTATATCGACCAGAACCAGACCTACGGGTCGACCGAAGAGATCGCGAATATCCTCCGGGAGTGGGTGATCGATCCTCTGACGGGGGAGTGGGTGCCCGGTATGAACCTGCTAGACGGGCATAGCCTTGCTGATGCTTGGACAGATGGCTGGGGCAATGTCACCCATGCGACGCTGCCCACGCTGGCAGAGTTGAACGAACATCTAATCGCCACGGGCCGCGATGCCCTTACTTGGGAGGATGTGACCAACCTGCGCAGCCGCGATGCTTCGGGCCATGTGATTGCCGGGAACACTGGGCATCCGCTCTTGCTGGACATGAACCCGAAATTCGACACCGCGCATTTCAGTGTTGCGGTCCAAGAGGCGCTTGCCGCGACTTTTGTGAAGCTGGCAGTAGATGGTCGGTCGATGGTGGTTACCTCCGCCGATGATCCGGATGGGCATGCGATTCTGCCCGGTGCGGATGGCAGCTATTCCACGATGGACCTGTCGGCACTGATCAATTTTGCAAGCTTCCAGCCGATGCAATCGAATGCCGATCCGATGGGTGCCTTGGCGTCGCAACTTTTGTTCGACAGCGTGTCGGCCCATTACGTTGCAGGCGATGGGCGAGTGAACGAGAATTTTGGCCTGACCGCCGTTCACCACGTCTTCCATTCCGAACATAATTATCAGGTGGAAAACCTGCTGCGGGCGTTGGCCAAGCAGGATGCGGCACTGGCTGCGGATGGCGACCTGTCGCATGCCACGCTGCACGGGTTTCAGATCGACACAGGTGAGACGGATGCTGCTGGCAACTTCGTCTATGCGGATGGCAGCATCGCATGGGATCAGGACAAGGTTTTCCTCGGCACCAAGCTGATCGTCGAGATGGAGTATCAGCACACGGCTGCTGACCAGTTCGCGCCGACCATCACGCCGGATATTCCCGAATATGTGGGCTACAATTCCGGGGTGAACGCGTCCATTTCTCTGGAATTTGGGCAGGTGGCCTATCGCTTCGGCCATTCCACCCTGCGTGAAACGGTGGACACCATCGACCCAAGCGGATCGATCACCGGCAAGATCGTAAGCTATGCCCTGCAACTGGCCTTCTTGAACCCCGAAGCCTATGCCGAGGTGGGGCCGGGGGCCATCGCCCTTGGCATGACGCACCAGCAAGCAGGTGATGTGGACGAGTTCATGACGCCAGCCCTGAACCAAGGGCTGCTTGGCATGCCGCTGGATCTGGCGGCGATCAACATCGCCCGGGGGCGGGACGTTGGTATTCCGACGCTGAACGCGATGCGGACGGCGCTGGGTGTGCAAGCCTATGACAGCTGGGCGAGCTTTGCCGAAGGCATGGGCCACAAGGAATCGCTGCCGGCTTTCATCGCGGCCTATGCCTTTGGCGGCGACATGGCCAAGGCGCAAGAACTCGTTGACCTGGCCAACGGGACCATCGCTTCGGGTAGCGGCCCGATGGGGTGGACTATCGGCAATGCCATCGCCTTCATGAACAACGCTTTCACGGCGGCGGATACGGCGATCTCCGAACTGGTCGATGCCGCTGCAGCAGTCGACTTCATCGACGCCTGGATCGGCGGTCTTGCTGAGGTGCATGTCACCGGCGGCCTGTTGGGCGAGACTTTCAACATCCTCTTCGTTGATCAGATCGTTCGATTGAAGGATGGCGACCGACTCTATTACCTCTATCGCCTCGTGAACCAGAATTTCGGGGATGAGATCGCGGGCGAGCAGTTCAAAGATATCGTGGAGCGGAACACCGGGACCCAGCACCTGAACGGCAACATCTTTGCCTACGCCGATCAATACTACGATTTCGGCCGCGACGCGGACAGCGTGGTGACGGGTGTTCAAGACGACATCCCGAACCATGCTTACGGGGCGACTCTGGCCGCCAATCCCGATGCAGGTATCCTGTCGCGGGGCGGGGCCGAGGCGTCGAATGGTGCGGTGCTGGATTACATCGCGCCACAGATCATGGCCTATAGCCGCGAGAACATCTCGATCGACGGGCGGACTGTCACTTATTCTCAAGCCCCTGCCCTGGCGGGGAAATATATCCTCGACCAGCGGGCCGAGCATGATCCGGGACAAACCAACATCGAAGGGCTGCCGGTGACAGGTGCCGGGTCGCATGAGGTGATGGTCGGCTCTGCCGGGAATGACGTGCTCTACCTGGAGGCAGGGGACGATACCGCTTATGGCGAAGAGGGCGACGACCTGATCATCGGCGGGAACGGCATCGACCGCCTGCACGGTGGGGCGGGCAATGATACGCTGATCGGTGGCGATATGGGCGACTTGATCGATGGCGGCGACGGCGACGACGTGTTGGTCGGCGGGTCCTCTGGTACGGCGGCGGCAGGGTTGAACCAGCTGATCGGCGGACAAGGTGACGACGTGATTTATGCCGGTCAGGGGATCGACAAGATTTCCGGCGGCGGTGGCGATGACGTTATCTATGGCGAGGGCGACACTGATGCTTTCACCCATGGCGGCGATGGTTGCGACTATATCGACGGGGGGCAGTCGGGCGACCTGCTTTATGGCGACAATGGCGATGACGTTCTGGTCGGTGGCGACGATCAGGACTTCCTGCAGGGCGGTATGGGGGATGATATCATCCGTCCCGGCAACCCGTCGCAGGCCCTTGCGGGTTTTGGCCCCGATGAAGTGATCGGTGGCGACGGCATCATCGACACCGGCTTCGACCTTATCGATTTCAGTGATTATCTGTCGGGCTCACCCGCCATCGTGGCGGATATGAACACCCAGAACAATCCTCAGGCGGCGATCGATAAGACCACACCCTTCCCGGCTTGGTTCCAGATGGAAGGCGTGATCGGTTCGCAGAAGGGCGATCAAGTCATCGGGGATGCCAATGATAACTGGCTGATCGGCGGCAGCGGCGATGACCTACTGCAGGGTGGCGCTGGGTTCGACCTTCTGATCGGGGACGCGGTGCGTCTGGATCAGCTGATCGGCACCTATTCCGGCACCTACACCATGGTCGATGACATCAGCGGCGCGACCCATCGCAACACCGGCATCCTTCAAGATAACGGGCTGCTTGCGCGGGCCGATCTGGGTACAACCGATTTCGCCAAGCATTTCACGGAAATGCTGTCGTCGCGGATGTTCAAGGATTACGTGCTGGGCAATGACGGTGGCGCGTCGGGCGGCAATGACGCCGCGGTCTACACCGGCAATCGTGCGGATTACGTGATTGAGCGCGTCACGCTTGGTGCGGGCGACCCCGCCTTGGGTGCCGTTTGGAAGGTTACGGGAATCGGCGCAGCCGAGGCTGACGGCGCCGACCTTCTGGTGGGCGTGGAACGGCTGGTTTTTGCAGATCAAGAGCTTTCGCTGCTTGGTAACGCGCCGGTCCTTCAACTGCATGGCTTTGATGCGCTGAACTTCGCTGACACTTTCTCGAACGGCTATAACGGATCTACCGGGGCTGATGCATGGGCCGGGGCATGGTCCGAGGCCAATGACGGCAGCGGGTCAAGTGGAAATGGTGGAATTCAGGTCAGCAGCCGAGCGTTGCAGTTCGGATCGTCCAACGACAACAGAAACGTGACAACCGGGGCCACGATCACCCGTGGTGTGGCCGGGACTGATTTCGCGGATGGCGCGACGTTGCGCTTCACCGTGTCGAAGTCTGGCAGCGGTAGCCTTGAGGCCGATGATGCGGTGCGCGTTTGGTTCGCCAATGATGGTGTCAATTTCACCGAAGTGGATCTGATTGACCGCGCCGATGCCAGTGGTGTGCATGAAGTGGCTTTGACTGGACCATTCGGCGCCAATGCCGCGCTTCGGTTCGAGAAGGTGGGGCTGAACGATAGAAGCGAATATATCCGCATTGACGACGTCGCGCTGGATATGACGGGTCCGGCGGCGGTGCCGACGCAGGATATCGCCGTTTCCTTCACGGAAGGGGACAACCCCATTGGCATCGCCGACCTGCCGAGCATCACCGATGATGGTGTTACGCTGCAATCGGGGCGTGTCACGCTGACCAATGCCAAGGCGGGCGATACGCTGCGTTTCGGGCCGTTGCCTGCCGGGATCACCGGGGTGCTAGATACAGCGACCGCCGGTGTAATCACGCTGCTTCTGTCCGGCGGCGCTAGCCTTGCGGCCTATGAGGCGGCCATCCAGTCGGTGCGGTTCGCGAATTCGTCTGACACGCCGGATGTGACGGACCGGATTATCGAGACGGTTGTCAGCGACGGGTTTGCAGAGTCGGCTCCTGCGGTGACCACCGTGGCGGTCACTGCGGTGAACGATGCGCCGCAAGCGGCGGGTGACGCGATTATCACTCGCGTGAACGGGACTTTCGCGGTCCCGGATTGGGTGCTGATGCTGAACGACAGCGATGTCGATGGGCCGCAGCCCCTAGCCATCACCAGCGTCGGAAACGACGACCGTGCAACGGTATCCCATGCCGGGCAAAGCGTTTCGATCACCTATACCCAAACGACCAGATCCGGATCTTTCGATTACACGGTGAGCGATGGTCTTACGACCGATTCAGCGCGTGTGACGATCAACCGAGATGCGACCGGCGATTTGACGGGCGGAAGTGGAGCCGAAATCCTTGTCGGTGGCGATGGAGCGGAAACGATCGTCGGCGGGCGTGGGAATGACGTCATTCTGGCTGGCGGTGGCGATGACCTAATCCGCTGGTCTGCGTCGAACTTTAGCAACAGCACGGATGGCTTTGATGTCATCGATGGCGGCACCGAAGGAACTGCGGGGGACACTTTCGAGGTGAACGGTAACAACAGTGCCGAAAGCTTTGAGATCGTCGCAGTTGCCTCTTATGCCGGGGCCGTCACGCCGGGGACCGAGATCGTCATCCTGCGCAATGGCAGCAAGATCGCCGAATTGCGCGACATCGAAGAGATCATCGTCAACACCAATGGCGGCGGTTTCGGCGGGGCGGATAACGACACGGTCGCCATCGTCGGCGATTTCACCGGGACCAGCCTGTTCTTCAACACGATCACCGTGAATGGCAGCGCGGGCGATGATACTGTGGATATCAGCCAGCTCAGCTCGGCACACCGCATTGTTTTCCGTACGGCGGGTGGCAACGATCATGTCGTCGGCGCGTTGCGGGCCCAGGATGTTGTTGAACTGCCCGCCGGGTCTGATCCGGCGGCCTTCGAGGCGTCCGACAATGGTGATGGCACGGTGACGATGTCGGATGGCCAGCGTTCGGTCACCTTTACTGGGTTGATGGATGCGCTGCCTGAACTCGTCTGCCAGACCGGAACGGGCGAGGGCGGCAATGGCGCGACGGATGGCGGCGCGGATCTTGGCAATGGTGGCGGGTCGTCGGAGGCGGAAGATGCGCCGTCGCATGACGGATTGGTGCTGATGCCGGGTGACAGCGCATCAGTCCAGATGGGCGATGCGGGCGATGACGTGATCGTCGGTGGCGAAGAGGGCGATGCCCTTCTTGGCAAGGGCGGGTCGGATATCATCCTTGGCAATGGCGGCAATGATGTTGCGGTCGGCGGCAGCGGTGGTGACGTGATCGAAGGCGGCGCGGGTCGTGACGTGCTTCTGGGCGGCGAAGGGGATGACCTCTTCGTTGCGCAAGCTGATGACGGGGCAGACATGATCTTCGGTGGCGCAGGCAGCGACACGATTGACCTGTCGGCGCTGACGGGCGGCGCGGTGGTTGATCTGGGGGCCTATACCCCGATCGGCACGGTTCGAGTGGGTGGTGTGACCGATCACCTTGTGGGGATCGAGAATGCCACCGGCGGGATGGGCAATGACGTGATCAAGGCGTCCTTGTCGATCAACGTTCTGACGGGCGGGGATGGCGATGATGTCTTCGTCTTCGTCTCGGCCGGCACGGCGGATGGCGACGTGATCACGGACTTCCGTCCGGGCGACAAGATCGACCTGTCGGGGATCGACGCGATGGTGGGCATGAACGGCAACCAGGCCTTCACGCTGGCCGATCAGGGCACGACGGCGGCAGGCAGCCTGGTGATCCGGGAGGTTGCGACGGTGGATGGTGTCGACACGATTATCGACGGGTTCACAGATGATGATGATGATGCCGACTTCTCGATCACGCTGCATGGCGCGCATGATCTGAGCGGAGCGTTCAGCTTCTGATCCCAAAGCGCCCCCGCGCGGCATGCGTCGCGCGGGGCCCGTTTCCCTGTTTTTCCTGAGAGGCAATTATGGCGCATCCGATGTCGAGTGCAGATCCTTTGGCTTTGCGGAAGGCGCGTTCGTTGTTGAACGCGGACTTGGCGCGGTATGGTTGGGCGTTGTTTGGGATTTCTGGTTTGATCAGCGTTTTGGCGCTGACGGGTTCGTTTTACATGTTGCAGGTATATGACCGGGCGTTGACGTCTGGCTCGGTACAGACGCTGGCGTTTTTGTCGATTTTGGCTTTGGCCTTGTACATGGTTCAGGGCGGTTTTGACACGATCCGGAGCCAGGTTTTGGTGCGGATTGGGGCGCGTCTGGACCAGCGTCTTGCGCCTTTGTCGCACAAGGTTGCGATTGACATGCCGCGCTATGGGTTTTCGACGACGGAGGCGCTGGAGCGGGGCCGGACGGTGGACACGCTGCGGAACTTTTTGGGCTCGCAGGCGCCTGCTGCGATTTTTGATCTGCCCTTTGTGCCTGTGTTTTTGGTGTTTGTGTATCTGCTGCACCCTGTTCTGGGGGCAGTGACGCTGGGTGGCGCGGTTGTGCTGGCGCTTTTGACGATGCTGGCAGAGTTCAAGTCGCGGGATTTGGCCAAATCGGCGCAGCGTGCGCTGGTGGTGCGCAATACGATCTCGGAATCCAACACGCGCAACTCGGAAAGCCTGATCGCGATGGGGGCGACGGGGCGTGCGGTGGAACGCTTTGCGGCGGCCAACCGTCAGCATCTGGACCTTCAGACGCGGGCCTCGGACATCACCGGGACGATGGGGGCGATGTCGCGAGTGCTGCGGATGCTCTTGCAATCGGGGCTCTTGGGTCTTGGGGCGTTCTTCACGATCCAGGGCGAGCTGTCGGCGGGGGCGATCATCGCGGTGTCGGTGGCCTCGGGTCGGGCGCTGGCGCCGATCGATCAGGTGATTGCGAACTGGAAGGGGATTGTGTCGGCGCGGCACGCTTGGACGCAACTGCGCGACACGTTGGTGGCGCTGTCGGCGGAGAAGACGCCGGTGATGCTGCCCTCGCCGACGCAATCCTTGCGGGTTGAGAACCTGACGGTGGCCTCGCCTGCGAATGGCCGGGTGCTGTTGTCGGAGGTGAGCTTTGAATTGCAGGCGGGTCAGGCGCTGGCGATCGTGGGCCCGTCGGGCGGGGGCAAGTCGACGCTGTTGCGGGCGCTTGCGGGTGTCTGGCCGGTGCTGCGCGGGTCGATCCGCTATGATGACGTGGACCTTGCGCAATGGGACCCGTCGCGGATGGGCGAGATCATCGGCTTTTTGCCGCAGGAAGTGGGTCTCTTCAACGGGACGGTGCGCGAGAACATCAGCCGCTTTGACACGAACAAGGACACGGATGCGGTCTACAAGGCGGCGGTGGCGGCGAATGTGCACAAGATGATCGCGGGCCTGCCCGAGGGCTATGACACCGAGGTGGGGGCGCTGGGGACCGCGCTTTCCGCCGGGCAGCGCCAGCGGATCGGACTTGCGCGCGCGCTTTATCAGGACCCGTTCGTGGTGCTGCTGGATGAACCCAATGCCTCGCTTGATGCGGTGGGGGAGCGGGCGCTGAACGATACGATCAAGGCGATCCGGGCGCGTGGCGGCATCGCGGTGATCGTGGCGCATCGTCCGAGCGTGCTGGCGGCGGTGGATATGGTGGCGGCGGTGCATGCCGGTCGTCTGGCGGCCTTTGGCACGAAGGAAGAGGTTTTGGGCAACCGCGACGGCAAGGTGGTGGCGCCCACCACGGTGGCGGGCAGCGATCAGATCAACCTCGGCCCGGCCGAGCGCGAGTTGCAGGCTGCGGCGAATGCGAACTGAGGCGGCAGGCTGAGGTGGGGCCGCGGCCCCGAGTGACGGATGGGGCGCAACACGCCCAGCCAGAACAGACAGCAGGAACGGACAAAGGAAGGAGGCGGAGATGGAAATCAAGACCAAGCACCGCAAATCGGCCGAGGCGAACAAGCCGAAGGGGCGCGCCCTCTTCACCTTGGCCGAACGGAAGGAAGCCCCCTTTGCGGCGATGTTCGCGGCGCTGACCTTGACGCTTGCGGCCTATGTGAAGACGGCCTTTGGCGGCACCGCCCAGCCCAGCGACCCGACCGACCAGCCCGTCGACCGTCAGGCTGCCGAACAGGTGTCGGCCCCACGCCATCCGGGGATGGAGGAGGCTGCGCCGCCGGTGGAATTTGCGGAGCTGGACGAGGGTCAGCCGCTGATCACCGGCTCGCTGCCCGGTGAGGATGGCGATATGGGCCGCATCGGCCGCGGGCCCGGACAGCTGGATCTGTCGCGCTTCTTCCCCGATGCCGACCCGACGATGGACATGCCCGACCTCTATCTGGCCGACCGGCCCGAGATCGCCACGGCGGCGCTGCCCTCGATGTTTGGCACCAGCGGCAGCCTGCCGCTGATCCCCGGTGCCCCCGGCGGTGGTGCGGGGGGCGGCACGGGGGGCAGCACGGGGGGCGGCGCGCCCGGCAATACCGCTGGCACGGGCACGGGCGGCAATGGCCCTGGCGGGAATGGCCCCGGCGGGAATGGCACGGGCACGGGCGAGGACGATGCCACGGGCATCGTGGGCATCAGCTTCCAGGACCTCTTTGCCCAGCTGGCCTCTGTGGTGCGGCCCTTCCATGCCACCACGGTGCGCGACATCTCGAACCTCGCCATCGGCGATTGGGTCAGCCAGCACGAGCTTTACAAGCTGCGCGGCGGCGAGACGCGGCCCGATCTCGACACCGCCTATCTGGCCCGCGAAGAGCGCACCTATGACCTCGTCTCCAACCCGGAGTCGAAGGCCGCCTTCATCGAGGAATACTTCCCCAGCCTCGATACCCCGGGCAACAGCACGATGCCCGAGGCAAGCCTTGCCGAAGGCCCGGTGACCACCGCCTTCCTGACCGCCAATGGCATGGCAGGCGACATGAGCAATGACACGGGCCTCCAGCCCGACCCGCTTTTGGCGACCGATAGCGTGACGGGCCTCTTGTGATGGCGGCCCATCTGTCAGGCCCCGCGCGGGCCTGACGGACCCCGAACCCTCCTCCTCCCCCCCCTCCTCGGGGACCTGCCTGCAGGCCCCCGCCAAGCACCGAGTGACGAAGATGATGTCGATGGCCTCCAACCTGCCCTATCCGCCCGATCCGACCGCCGCCTTCTCGTTGCGCGGCCGCCTGATCGCCGCTGCAACGCTGACCGCCTTCCTCGTCGGGGGCATCGGCTTCTGGGCCGCGACCGCGCGTCTGGATGCCGCCGTGATCGGCTCGGGCTCCGTCCTTGTGAAGAGCGATGTCCAAAGCGTGCAGCATGTCGATGGCGGCACGCTGAACCAGATCCTCGTCGCCGCCGGGGACGAGGTCACGGCAGGCCAGCCCGTCCTCATCCTCGACACCTTCGAGCTGGAAACCCGCATCGGCATGCTCTCATCCCAATTGATGGAGGCCGAGGCCCGCGCCGCCCGCCTTGCCGCCGAACGCGACGGCAGCGAGATGGTGCTGCCCACGAGCTTTGACGCCGCCAATCCCGAGGCCGTCCGCATCCTTGAGGGCGAGCGCCGCCTGATGGAGGAAAACCGCCTCAACCGCGAGGTCCAGCTGACCGCCCTTGATCTGCAGGCCGATCAACTGCGCTTTGACACCGAAGGCCAGACCGCGCGCCGCCAATCGGTGGCCGAGGAACTGGCCCTTGTCGAGGCAACCTATGCCCGCTTCGACAAGCTGCAAAAGGCAGGCTCCGTCGAAAAAAGCCGCCTCGACGAGATCCTGCGCGACCTCACCCGCATGCGCGGCGAAATGGGCGAGATCAACGCCAACCTCGCCCGCAACGAAACCCGCCAGACCGAGATCACCCTCGAACGCGACCGCCTCATGGCCACCGCAAAGGCCGATGCCCATCGCGAGTTGCGCAGCCTCGAACCCCAGATCACCGACCTGCGCCAGCAACTGACCGCCGCCCGCGAGAAAAAGGACCGCGCCGTCCTGCGCGCCCCCGCCACAGGCACCGTCAATGAGGTCAATGTCTCAACCCTCGGCGAGGTCATCCCGCCCGGCAAGACACTCGTCACCGTCGTGCCCAGCGAAACCGACCTCATCATCGAATTCCGCATCTCAACCACAGATATCGACGCCATCGAACCCGGCCAAAAAGCACGCCTGCGCTTCCCAACCTTCAACCAGCGCATCACGCCCGAAATCGACGGCATCGTCGAAACCATCGCCGCCGCAGCCGTCATCGACCCCCAAACAGGCCTCAACTATTACAAAGCACGCGCCAAAGCGACCGGAAACCTCGATGACCTCGGTTCCAGAGGCCTCGTCCCAGGAATGCCCGTCGAAGTCTATATCCCAACTCAAGAACGCGTCGTCCTCTCATACCTCATGCAACCCGTCCTCGACCAAATGAACCGCGCTATGCGCGAGGAATAACGGGAAGGGCGGTTCGCCATGCCATCGCGGGTTGACGCGGTCGGTCCCGCAGTTACCTACGGTCCCTGAGAAAAAACCGGACGGGAGGGTCTTTCATGGCGAAGTTGGCGTTTCTGGGATTGGGGGTCATGGGTTTTCCGATGGCCGGACACCTGATGGCCAAGGGGCATGAAGTCACGGTTTACAACCGCTCGCCCGCAAAGGCAGAGGCGTGGGTTACCAAACATGGCGGCACGTCAGCGGCCACCCCAAAGGCTGCGGCTGAAGGAAAGGATGTCGTGCTGGCCTGTGTGGGCAATGATGATGACCTGCGCAGCGTCTGCATCGGCCCGGATGGGGCCTTTGCTGGGATGGCGTCGGGGACCTTGTTTGTGGATCACACCACAGTGTCGGCAGCCGTCACGCGTGAGCTTGCGCATGCAGCCGCAGGGATGGGCATCGGTTTTGTCGATGCGCCCGTTTCGGGCGGCCAGGCCGGGGCGGAAAACGGTGTTCTTTCGGTCATGTGCGGGGGAAGTGAGGCGGATTATGCCCGGGCAGAGCCTGTGATCGCGGCCTATTCCCGCATCTGCCGGCGTATCGGCGAGAGCGGGGCAGGTCAACTTGCCAAGATGTGCAATCAGATCGCCATTGCGGGGCTGGTGCAGGGGCTTTCAGAGGCGCTGCATTTCGCTGAAAAGGCAGGGCTGGATGGCGAGGCTGTGGTGGAAGTCATCAGCCAGGGTGCTGCCGGAAGCTGGCAAATGGCGAACCGCCACAAGACGATGCTTGCCGGGCATTTCGAACATGGTTTCGCGGTGGACTGGATGCGCAAGGATCTGGGGATCTGCCTTTCCACTGCCGATGAAGTGAAGGCCAGTCTGCCTGTAACCGCGTTGGTCGATCAGTTCTACAAGGATGTGCAGAAGATGGGTGGCGGGCGCTGGGATACGTCCAGCCTTTTTGCCCGTCTGCGCAAGCTGGGCTGAGGGCGCGCGTTGGTTGCGCCGCGCAACAAAGAGGGGCCTATGGTACGACCGAAATTGTTGATCACTCGCAAGCTGCGCCCCGCGGTCGAGGGGCGTGCCGCGCGGGATTATGACGTGGTCCTGAACCCCGAAGATCGGGTTCTGTCAGACGCGGAATTGATCGCAGCCTGCCGTGCCGTCGATGCCGTGCTGCCCTGCCATTCCGAACGGTTCACAGCAGAGGTTCTGGACGCTATAGGCCCGGGCCTGCGGATCATCGCCAATCATTCGGTCGGAACGGATCATGTCGACTTGGAAGCCGCGCGGAAGTCAGGGGTTGTGGTGACGAACACGCCCGATGTCTTGTCTGAGGCCACGGCCGAGATCGCAATGCTTTGCATGCTGGGCGCAGCGCGGCGGGGTGCAGAGGGGGATGCGCTTGTACGGTCCGGGGCTTGGAATTTCTGGTCTCCCGCCTTCATGGTGGGTCGCCAAGTCAGCGGGAAACGGTTTGGGATCGTTGGCATGGGGCGCGTGGGGCAAGTGACGGCGGAACGTGCGAGGGGATTTGGCATGCAGGTGCATTATCACAACCGCCGCAGATTGCCCTCGCATCAGGAAAAGGGCGCGGTCTTCCATGACAGTCTGGAAAGCCTACTTGCGGTTTCGGATGTGCTAAGTCTGCATTGCCCCGCCACGCCAGAGAATGCGGGCCTGCTGAATGCACGGACGCTCGCCCTTTTGCCGGAGCGTGCCATTGTGGTGAACACGGCCCGCGGAGCGTTGATTGACGAAGGGGCACTAATCTCGGCCTTGTCCTCAGGGCGGCTGTTCGCGGCGGGTCTAGATGTGTTCCAGACAGAGCCCGGTGGGAACCCCGACCTGTCACGGTTGCCGAATGTGTTCCTTCTGCCGCATATCGGTTCTGCGACGGAGGAAACGCGAGATGCTATGGGATTCAGGGCCTTGGACAATCTGGATGCCTTTTTTGGTGGCCAAGAACCACAGGATCGAGTGGCCTGAGTGCAAAAAACTTCGCCGAAAAGTGGTTATGTTTTTTGACCACTATTGAACTTGGAATTCACTGTTCTATGTTCGTGCAGGATGGTGCCCGCCACGAGGTGCCACCAATCTGGGAGGATCATATGACCGATATCGACAAGGCGCGGCTTTCGCGCCGTTCTTTCCTGCGCAAAGGGGCACTTGGTGGCTCGGCCGCTGCGGCGACCGCTCTGGCGGCTCCGGCGGTGCTGGCGCAGGCGCCCATCGTGATGAAGATGCAGACGTCTTGGCCGGCGTCGGACATCTGGATGGATTTCGCGCGCGAATACACGGCGCGGGTTGAGGCGATGTCGGGCGGGCGACTGACCGTTGACCTGCTGCCTGCCGGTGCCGTCGTCGGTGCCTTCCAGGTGATGGACGGCGTCAATGATGGCGTCATCGATGCCGCGCATACGGTGCCCGTCTATTGGTATGGCAAGTCGAAGGCTGCGTCCTTCTTCGGGACAGGCCCCGTCTTCGGCGGTTCCGCAACCACCATGTTGGCGTGGTTCTATCAGGGCGGCGGCGCGGAACTGTATCGCGAGCTGACTCAGGATATCCTTGGTCTGAACGTCTATGGCTTCATGGGCATGCCGATGCCGGCGCAGCCCTTCGGCTGGTTCAAGACCGAAGTGAACAGCGTGGCTGACCTTCAGGGCTTCAAGTATCGCACCGTGGGCCTTGCTGCCGACCTTCTGCAAGCGATGGGGATGTCTGTCGCGCAGCTGCCGGGCGGCGAGATCGTCCCCGCGATGGAACGCGGCGTCATCGACGCATTCGAGTTCAACAATCCCTCCTCGGACCGCCGTTTTGGCGCGCAGGATGTGGCCAAGAACTACTACCTGTCGTCCTACCACCAGGCGTCGGAATCGTTTGAATTCCTGTTCAACAAGGACTTCATGGACGATCTGCCGGAAGACCTGCAGGCGATCCTGAAGCACGCTGTCGAAGCTTCGGCCACGTCGAACCTTGCGCTGGCGATGCGTGAATATTCCAAGGACCTGGCGGAATTGCAGACCGATGCCGGCGTGACCGTGCACCGGACGCCGAAAGAGATCCTCGCCGGTCAGTTGGCGGCTTGGGATACTCTCATCGCCGATCTGGAATCTGATCCCTTCAACAAGAAGGTGATGGATAGCCAGCGCGCGTGGACCGAGAAGGTCGCCTACTACGAACTGATGAACGCGCCCGATCTGGGGCTTGCCTACGACCACCACTTCCCCGGCAAGCTGAAGCTCTGATCTGCTTGGGGGCGCCGCAAGGCGCCCCCTCCCTGTTCTGCCGTTCTGATCGGAGTTCCCGAGAATGAGGAAATACATTCGCTTTGCCGATGCCCTGTCTGAGTGGTTCGGCAAAGCTTTTGGTTGGCTTATCATCCTGATGACAGTCGGGATGACCTATGAAGTTGGCTCGCGCTACCTCTTCAATCATCCAACGCCTTGGGCGCTGGATGTAAGCTTCATCATGTATGGAACGCTGTTCATGATGGGCGGCGCCTACACGCTTTCGCGGGGCGGACATGTTCGCGGCGACTTTCTGTATCGGCTCTGGTCCCACCGGACGCAGGCGAAGGTGGACCTTGCGCTTTACATCCTTTTCTTCCTGCCCGGCGTGACGGCTCTGATCTTCTCGGGTTGGAAATATGCCAGTCGGTCGTGGTCTTACGCTGAGGTTTCGGTGAACAGCCCGGCAGGCATCCCGATCTATCAGTTCAAGACAGTCATCGTGGCCGCAGGCATCCTGTTGATGGTGCAAGGCATTGCGCAGATCTTCCGGTGCATCATCTGCATCCGCGAAGGTCAGTGGCCGCCGCTTGCCTCGGATGTCGAGGAAACCGAAACACTACTCATGAAGCAGGCGAACGCCCAAAAGGCGTCTGATCCGGCCTGAAGGCCGTCCCTGTTCTACGCAAACCCCCGGAGCGCCCATCGTGACCGACCCACAGATCGCCTTGGCCATGCTTGGCATTTTCATGCTTTGCGTCTTCCTTGGCTTCCCCATTGCCTTCACCTTGATGGCCATCGGGATCGCCTTTGGATACTACGCCTATTTCGACGCAAGCCGTATGTGGCGCGCATTCGACCGACTTGGGGAGGATGCGAGCTGGTTCGAATCCACAAGGCTTTGGATAGAGGGGTTCTATAACAACAGGATCTTTGACCTCTTCATCAACCAGACCTACACGGTCATCTCGAATGAGGTTCTGACGGCGATTCCGCTGTTCCTGTTCATGGGCTATGTCGTCGAGCGCGCCAATATCGTGGACAAGTTGTTCGGGACGCTGGCCGTTGCAACGCGGAATGTGCCGGGCTCGCTTGGTGTTGCGGCTCTGATCACCTGCGCGTTGTTTGCGACGGCGACGGGTATTGTGGGCGCGGTCGTGACGCTCATGGGTCTGCTGGCGTTGCCGCAGATGTTGAAGATGCGCTACAACCACAGCTTTGCGACCGGCATCATCTGCGCCGGCGGTACTCTGGGCATTCTGATCCCGCCGTCGATCATGCTGATTGTTTATGCAGCTTCGTCTGGCGTCTCTATCGTGCGCCTTTACGCAGCGGCGCTGCTCCCCGGTCTGGTTCTGGTGTCGCTGTATCTTGTCTATATCGTGACCCGCGCCATCCTCAACCCGAAGCTGGCACCGAAACCTACGCTGGAAGAGGTGCCGAAGGTCCCGCTTGGGCCTTTGCTGTGGATGCTGGCGACCAGTTTCCTTCCGCTTGCCGTTCTGATCCTGTCGGTGCTTGGCTCCATCCTCTTTGGCCTTGCTACGCCGACCGAGGCGGCATCGATCGGGGCGATGGGTGGACTTCTGCTCGCCATCGCTTATCGCGCCATGACCTTCGACAGGTTGCGGGAAAGCGTCTACCTGACGGTGCGCACAACGGCGATGGTCTGCTGGCTCTTCGTAGGATCCTATACCTTCTCGGCCGTGTTCAGCTATCTGGGTGGCGAGCATGTGATCGCGGAATTCGTGAAGGGTCTGGACCTGACGCCGATCCAGTTCTTGATCATCGCACAGTTGATCATCTTCCTTTTGGGTTGGCCGCTGGAATGGTCGGAGATCATCATCATCTTCGTGCCGATCTTCTTGCCGCTCTTGCCGCTGTTCGGAATTGATCCGCTGTTCTTCGGGGTGCTGGTTGCGCTGAACCTGCAAACGAGCTTCCTCACCCCACCTATGGCGATGAGTGCCTACTACCTGAAGGGGGTTGCCCCACCGCATATCAAACTGACCGAAATCTTCTCGGGCGTTCTGCCCTATTGCGGGATGGTCTTGATTGCGATGGTCATCATGTATGTCTATCCGCAGATCGTCTTTAGCCTGCCGGACGCTTTCTATGGCGCCCAGTGAGAAGGAAAAGGCCATCCTCGGCCTGACGGCGGTCGCCCTGCGCGACCGTCTTGCCGAAGGGTCGCTGCGAGCTGTCGACTTGGTGCGCGCCTGTCTGGCGCGCATCGAAGAGGCGGAACCGCAAGTCGGCGCTTGGGCATGGTTGGATGGCGACTATGCCCAAGCGCAGGCAGAGCGGTTGGATCAGTGGCGCCAATCGGGGCGTCCCTTGGGTCCTTTGCACGGCCTGCCGATCGGCCTGAAGGACATTATCGACACGAAGGGAATACCAACCGAAAACGGCACGCCCATAGATGCGGGGCGAGTGCCGAAGGCTGATGCCTGGATCGTGAGCCGGCTGCGTGCGGCGGGGGCGATCATCCTCGGCAAGACGGTGACCACGGAATGCGCGTTCATGCAGCCCGGAAAGACCCGCAACCCGCATGACCCGGCGCATACACCGGGGGGGTCGTCGCAAGGTTCGGCGGCGGCGGTCGGGGCGGGCATGGTTCCTTTGGCGATCGGCACGCAGACCGGGGGATCGGTGATCCGCCCGGCATCCTTTTGCGGCATCGTTGGGATGAAGCCCAGTTTCGGACTGATCCCGCGAACGGGCATCCTGCCGCAATCGCCCTTCCTTGACACGGTGGGGGTGTTCGCGCGCAGCGTGGAAGATTGCGCTCTATTGGCAGAGGTTTTGGCGGGACACGATCCGGCGGACCCGTCCACAGAGCTGGCTCCAACGCCGCGTATGCTGGAGGTGGCGCGGTCGCGCCCGCCCGTGCAGCCAGCCTTTGCCTTTGTTAAACCACCCGGTTGGGATGACGCGGACGCGCAAATGAAGGCGGCGCTTGAAGAACTGGTCGCGCTTTTGGGCGACGTTTGCGCCGAAGTACCCCTGCCAGGGTTTGAGGAAATTGCGTCCCTGCGCCAGAAGATCAACTTTGCCGAGATGGCGAAATGCTATTACCCGCTGGAGCGGCGGGGGCGCGATCTTATGTCGGATCGGCTGAAGGCAGCCATCGATGAGGGCAAGTCGGTGCTGGCGCGCGACTATATCGCCGCGCTGGATTGGCGCGATGTGATGAACGGGGCGCTGAAGGCGGTATTTACCCGTTTTGACGTGATCCTGTGCCCTGCTGCTCCCGGCCCTGCGCCGAAAGGTTTGGATGATACGGGAAGCGCAATCTTCAACGGGTTGTGGACATTGGCCGGGGTTCCGGCTGTGACGCTGCCCCTTTTCACGTCGGAAAGCGGCCTTCCGATCGGTGTGCAGCTTGTTGGCCCGCGCGGCGATGACGCGCGGCTGTTGCGCACGGCACGGTGGTTGGCTGATCATCTAGAAACCCTTGACCTGCAAAGGTGATGTCATGAACAGGTTGATGGCCATCGCGGCCTTTATCGTCCTTGTCGCGTTCCTGTCGATCCTCTTGATCCATGTGCCGCGGCTTGACCTTGCGGCAGTGATCGGCGTGACCGTTCTGCTTGCCGGATGGGATGTGTATACGGGGTTTCGCCGCCGCTGATCCGCCGTTCGGCGATTGGAGTTTCGGGTGACTCGGTGCAATCTTGCGCGAAGCCCGACGGCGGTAGGAATGCTTTGGATGCGGTGAGGGCGGCCTTTTTGGGGCCGCCCTCAATCATTCTTGTAGGTTATGGTCAGATGTTCCCGGCACTCATTTCGCGGGCGATGTGATCGGCCTGACGGATGGCAAGCGCGACGATCGTCAGCGTGGGGTTCTCTGCCGCACCTGTCGTGAATTGCGAACCGTCCGAGACAAAGAGGTTCGGGATGTCGTGGGTCTGGCCCCATTTGTTCACGACGCCATCCTCGGGCTTTTCCGACATGCGGTTGGTGCCGAGGTTGTGGGTCGAGGGATAGGGCGGCGTCGGGAAGGCGCGGGTGGCACCGACCGCCTCATAGATCGCCACGCCTTGCTTGTAGGCATGGTTGCGCATGGCGATGTCATTGGGGTGATCATCGAAATGCACGTTGGCGACCTTGAGCCCATACTGGTCCGTCGCGTCGGACAGGGTGACGCGGTTTGTGGCCTGCGGCATGTCCTCGCCCACAATCCACATGCCGGCCATGTTCTCGTAATGGTCGAGGGCGGTGGTGAAGCCTCGCCCCCATGCGCCGGGGTTGAGGAAGGCCGCCATGAAGGGCAGGCCAAGCGAGAGGGTTTCAAGCTCATACCCGCCGACAAAGCCGCGTGACGGATCGTGGCGTGCCTCGTCCTGAACGATGCCTGCCATGGTGGTTCCGCGCCACATGCGCACCGGCTTGTCAAAGACGGCATAGACCGACCCGGTCGTGTGGCGCATGTAGTTGCGGCCCACTTGATCGGATGAGTTGGCAAGACCGTTGGGGAACATCGAAGAGGCCGAGTTCAAAAGAAGACGAGGCGATTCAAAGCTGTTGCCCGCGACGGCAACGATGCGCGCCGCTTGGAATTGCAGATTGCCGTCCTTGTCGAAATATTCGACCCCGGTCACCTTGCCCGCATCATTGTGGAGGATGCGCGCCACATGGGCGCGTTCGCGGACTTCCAGATTGCCTGTCGCCTCTCCCGCAGGGATGTCGGTGTAGGCGGCGGACCACTTGGCACCCCATTTGCAGCCTTGGAAGCAGAACCCTGTCTGTTGGCAGGCCATGCGGCCGTCATAATCGGACGAGTTGATGGCCATGCGCCCAGTATGGACTTCCTTGTAGCCCAGTGCCTTGGCCCCCTTTTCGAAGACCTTGTAATTGTTGTTGCCCGGCAGTCCGGCGCGGTCGCCCGTACGGGTCACGCCCAGTTTGGTTTCTGCCTTTTCGTACCAGGGCGCCATTTCTGCGGCATCGATGGGCCAGTCGAGGAGGCTTGCCCCTTCGACCGCGCCATAGGTAGAAAGCGCTTTCCATTCATGATCTTGGAAGCGGATCGAAGCCCCGGCCCAGTGGGTTGTGGTGCCGCCGACGGCCTTGACGATCCAAGCAGGGAGTCCGCCGAAGTCCTTGGCCACGCGCCACGAGCCGCTGGTGGTTCGGGCATCAAGCCAAGCGAGTTGGGTGAAGCTTTCCCATTCGTCATTGATGTAATCTTCGGGGAGGTAGCGCCCCCCCGCTTCCAGCGCCACGACCTTGACGCCCTTCTGCGCCAGTTCGTTGGCCAGAACACCGCCGCCAGCGCCGGTGCCGATGATGACGACAACGGAGTCGTCGTTCAGGTCGAATTTCGCAACCATGGGTCCGCCCTCCTTACAGCCAGTTGATGTCGTCGAAGCCGCGCTCGATGTAGCCGCCGAGCGAGAAGCTTTCGCCCTCGTAGCCGAAGATCGGCCAGAGCTCCTTCTGGTTGTAAAGGCCGGTCACGAGGCCCGCGCGGACCGTCTGGAAGAAGGCCCCACCTTCGATGGACTTAAGGACGGCGACCCGGTCTTCCTCCCAACCGATCGACAGGTAATCGGCGTGACCCGCAGCCTGCGCAGCAGCGTTCAGTTCGCCAATACCCGCCTCAACCTTTTCGGCCATCTCGGCGCTGTCATAGCCCTTTACGGCGACGGCATAGAACTGATCGGCGACCTGATCGTGGGGATAGATGTCGCGTGCCATCTGGATCAGCGTCGCCATCGACTCGGGCTTGATTGCCGTGGTTTCCATCGCCCAAGCGGCATTGCCGGATGCAACGAACCCTGCGCCGACGACAAGGCTGGCCCCGGCCGCGACCGAGCGCGACAGAAGCTGGCGGCGCGTTAGGCCCCGGCTTTTGAGTGGTTTTGTCATTGTCTCCTCCCTGAGCATGACGTTTGGTGTGCGGGCGAGGGCGGCTCCTCCTGCCGCCTGCGTCCGGGTTTCAGAGATAGCGACCGGCCCGCTGGAGCACCTCGATCTGGTATCCGTCGGGGTCGGCGATGAAAAAGAAGCGGGCGATCACCGTGCCGCCGGGGGCAAAATCCACCAGCTTACGCGGAGCGAGACCCGCCTCCGTGAGGCGGGCATGTTCGGCATCGACATCAGCGACCGAGAAGGCGAGGTGGCCGTAGCCATCGCCAAGATTGTACGGTTCGGATCTGCCCTTATTGACGGTGAGTTCCAGTTCGAAGCCGGTCTCAGCGTTCGAAAGGTAGATCAGGGTGAAACTGTCGAAATCAAGCCGGTCTGCAACCTTGAGCCCGAAGGCAAGGTCATAGAACGCCACCGAGCGTGCTTCGTCGAGCACGCGGATCATGCTGTGTATGGCCTTCGCCACCGTGTTTCCTCCCTCAGGTCTGTCAGGACTGTCTTGAGGGGAAGTGTGGAATCGTTCCGGCGGTGGCGGGTAGTAGGTCTATACTACGCGGGTCTTTTTACTCTGCTGCGAGGGCATGGGCGCTGCGAGCTGCGGCGCGGGCGTCCATGTGGATGAGGCAAGCACAGCGCAGGAGCGATGTGAAATTCTCTGGCTCGCCCCGCTGCTCCAGGACCTCCGAATGGAGTTTCGACACGAAGGCAGGGGTTGTTGTCCCCTCGTTCGCGGCGATCTCATCCACGATTTCCCAGAAGGCGCGTTCCAGCCGGATGCTGGTGCTTTGCCCGTTTAGCCGCAGGCGTCGGGTTACGCTTTCATACCGTGCGGGGTCCTGCCCCGCGAAGACCTGACACATGGTTGTTCCTCCCTTTGTTGTCCCTCCGGCGATGGAAGATGGATAAGTAAAGCGGGAGTGGGGCTGACAAGGCAAGGCGGAGTTGATTAGCACTTAAGTCGTAGGCGGTGTGCTGCGTCCGTCTGCGATATGGCGAGGCCCCCCAATTGCGCGACGGAGAAGCGCCGGGCCATTGGTGCGCGAGTGCGCCTGAGCGAGTTTCTGGCCAGCGTTCAAGAGTGGCAATTTATCCTGCAAGAGGGGTGGGCCTGAAAGGCGTTAGTAGCCGTTGTGACCATGGCGCGTTGGATTGACCGCGCGCTTTGGCGCGTCTAATTTGCGATAGGTGTTTGGCGGGTATCTGTATGAAAACGGTGCGTTCTTCGAGGCATGAGGGTTGGCAGGCGGCGCAACGCGGCTTAACCTGCGGATATCGCCTATGACGGGAAAAAAGTCCCCCCCGGGCCCCGAAGGCGTTCTTCTCGTCGCGATCATGAAGAACGAGGCGCCTTATATCCTGGAATGGGTGTCGCATTATCTTGCCCTTGGCGTCGAAGATTTCCTTATCTTTTCCGCCGATTGCAATGACGGCACGGACCTGATGCTGGAACGGTTGGATCGTCTGGGGTATCTGCGCCATTCGCCCAATCCAAAGCGGATCTTGCACCAGATCCCGTCATGGCAGGTGGGTGCGCTGCGTTACGCAAGCACCTTCAACCGCTTTCAGGATGCAAAATGGGTGCTGACGGTCGATGCTGACGAATTCGTCGATGTCACCCCCGGCAAACATCGTCTGGCAGATCTGTTCGACGCCGCCGAACCCTTTGATCTGATGAGCTTTACGGTGCTTGGCCACAACTGCAACAATGTGCGGGGCATCGGCGATGGGAAGGTTCAGGGCGTTTTCACCCGGCCGATGACAGAATTTTCCGATTACAGCGATCCGGCAAAGAATACGCTCGCCTCGGTCAAGACGATCATGCGCAATCCGCAACCGGACGCAGCTTTCCGCAACCACCGCCCCCGGTTCAATGATTTTTCCTCTACCGGCCAAAGATGGGTGAATGGCAGCGGGCGGGTTCTGCCGCCCGAATTCACCAATAACAAGGTGAATTCAATCCAAGCCACGGACAGCATGGCGATGGCGCGGGTGAACCACTATTCATTGCGGTCGATGGACAGTTTTCTGGTGAAGGTGAACCGCGGCGATCCTTTGCGCGGAAATGGTGCTTCGCTGGATAAGAAGACCATCTCTGTCGCGATGGATTATTGGCTGGGACGGAATGTCGGGCTGGATAATACGCCGATCCATCATCATGTTCCCGACGGTTATTCCGAGATCCTAGGCGATCTGTCCAAGGACCCAATCCTGTCGGAACTGCATGAACGCGCGCTGGATATCCATGCTCGGACCGTGCGGCAGGTTCTAGACAGCGAAGGCGGTCAGCGTCTGGCCGAGGCGATGGGGTATTTCAATGCGTCCGGCACGGCGTCTGGACCGATCAAGGGTGTGGCATAGTGAAGGTGGTTATTCTATGCGGCGGCTACGGCACCCGCATCCGTGGTGTTTCGGACGACGTGCCCAAACC
The DNA here is from genome assembly GCF_029953595.1 of Fuscovulum ytuae. Taxonomy (NCBI): domain Bacteria; kingdom Pseudomonadati; phylum Pseudomonadota; class Alphaproteobacteria; order Rhodobacterales; family Paracoccaceae; genus Fuscovulum; species Fuscovulum ytuae. Next base: position 3,604,225 of record NZ_CP124535.1, read on the forward strand.
GATGGTGGAAATCGGCGGCAAGCCGATCCTGTGGCATATCATGAAATATTACGCCACGTTCGGGCATACGGATTTCATCTTATGCACCGGTTATAAGGGTTACGTGATCAAGGATTACTTCCTGAATTATGATAACCAATTCAGCAACATGTCCCTCACCTTAGGCGGCGGGCAAAGCCCCAAACTCGATTTCCTGCATGATGAGGCAGGGTGGAATGTCCGCATCGTCGATACTGGCTTTGATACCATGACTGGGGGGCGCATCGCGCGCATCCGGCCCTTCGTCGAAGGGGAAGAGGCCTTTTTTCTGACTTACGGCGATGGGCTAAGCGATGTGAACCTTGATGACTTGCAGGCCTATCATGCCGCGCATGGCCGCGCCCTTACTGTGACAGGCGTGCGTCCTCCTGGCCGCTTTGGCGAGATTGTGGCGTCCGATACCGGGCGGGTCGAAGGTTTCAACGAAAAGCCACAGACCAGCGGGGGGCGCATTTCGGGCGGGTTCTTTGTCGCCTCGCAAGCGATGTTCGATTATTTGTCGGGCGATGATGCGGAGGTGTTCGAGGAAAAGCCGATCAACAGCCTTGTGGCTGATGGCGAGGTGCAGATGTTCGCGCATGACGGCTTTTGGCAGTGCATGGATACCTATCGGGATTGGAAACTGATGCAGTCGCTGATTGAAACGGGCCGTGCGCAGTGGAAGCGATGGTAAGTCCGATCGCGCAGTCCTTTGCCGGAAAGCGGGTTCTGGTCACGGGCGATACCGGTTTCAAGGGGGCGTGGCTGGCCTTTTGGCTGCACCGTATGGGGGCCGAGGTCCACGGCCTTGCCCTGCCTGAAACGGGGCCAGAGACGTTGTTTGCGCGGTTAGACCTGCGCAGGATCATTTCGCATCAGGACGGCGATATTCGTGAGTCCGCGACCGTGGACCGCGTCTTTGATGAGGTCCGGCCCGAGGTGGTCTTGCACCTCGCTGCACAGGCCTTGGTTCGGCAAAGCTATCGTGATCCGGTGGAAAGCTTTTCGACCAATGTGATGGGGTCGATCCATGTCTGGGAGGCGGCGCGCCGCCATGCGGAAACGGTACGTGCCCTGATCAATGTGTCGTCCGACAAGTGCTATCAGAACAATGAATGGGTCTTTGCCTATCGCGAAACCGATAGGCTGGGTGGGCATGACCCCTATAGCGCCTCAAAGGCCGCAGTAGAGGTGGCCTTTGAGGCGTGGTCCAAGTCGTTTTTGCAGGCGATCCCGACGCTTGGCTTTGCGTCGGTTCGTGCGGGGAATGTGATCGGCGGCGGGGATTTTTCCGAAGATCGTATCGTGCCGGACATTATCCGCGCATTGTCGGCAGATGCGCCCGTGGTGATGCGCAATCCGCGTTCAACCCGCCCCTGGCAACATGTTCTTGAACCGCTGAGCGGGTATCTTACGCTGGCGGCGCGGTTCCTTGCCGATCCGGTGACGGATCGGGGCGTGTGGAATTTCAGCCCCGACATCGCGTCGAACCAACCGGTGGAGGCCTTCGTCCAATCGGCCATCCGTGCTTGGGGCAGTGGTCGGGCCGAAGCGCGGCCAGACCCAACGGCACCGCATGAGGCGGGGCTTTTGTCTTTGAATTCCGACAAGGCTTTCAAGCAGTTGGGGTGGCGTGCGGTCTGGGATTTCGACACGAGTGTCCGCCGAACGATGGATTGGTATGCCCATGTCTTGGGTGGGGGCGATGTGGCCGCGATCACGGCGGCGCAGATTGAGGATTACGAAAGGCAACGCGAATGGCGCCCATGATTGAAGGCGTGCGGATCGAACCGCGCAGGCAGATCGTCGATGAACGCGGCAAGATCATGCATATGCTGAAATCCACTGATGATGTGTTCCAGCAATTTGGAGAAATCTATTTCTCCGTCGTCAATCCGGGCGTGGTGAAGGCGTGGCACATCCACAAGAAGATGGTCTTGAATTACGCCGTTCCCTTTGGGGCGATCAAATTCGTGCTTTACGATGACCGCGAGGGTAGCCCGACGCGGGGCGTGTTGCAGGAAGTGTTTCTAGGCCCCGACAGCTATAGCCTTGTGACTGTGCCGCCGATGGTGTGGAACGGATTCAAAGGGATCAGCACCACCCCGGCCATTGTGGCGAATTGCGCGTCCATCCCGCATGACCCGGATGAGATCATGCGCTGCGATCCGTTCGACAACCATATCGGCTATGATTGGGCGCTAAAGCATCAATGACGCGCGTCCTTGTCACTGGTGGGACCGGATATGTGGGCGCGCGCCTCGCCGCCGGTCTGGCCTGCCGCGCGGGGACAGAGGTGGTGGTCACGACCCGTAACACCCCGGCATGCTTGGATTATTTGCCCGATGCACGGGTGGTGCAGGTGGATTATGCCGATCCCACCACTTTGCGACCCGCAATGGAAGGAGTGGACTGCGTCTTCCACTTGGCCGCAGCGAATGAGATCGTCTGCGGGCAAAACCATCAGCGCGCTGTGCGGGACAATGTACTCGATGCGCTGAATGTGCTGGATGCCGCTGTGGAGGCGGGGGTGGGGCGGTTCGTCAACTTTTCGACCGCCCATGTCTATGGTGTGCTGGACGGGAGGATCACTGAGAACAGCCCCACGAACCCGATCCATCCCTACGCCATCACACATCTGGCCTTTGAACATTTCCTGCGCCTGCGGGACAGCCGGGGCGAGATTGAGGGTGTGAACATCCGCCTGAGCAATGCGGTCGGCGCACCACAGCACGCTGCGGTGGATCGCTGGACGCTGGTTGCCAATGATCTGTGCCGGATGGCGGTGACGTTGGGCGCGTTGCGGTTGAAATCGGATGGCACGCAAGGCCGTGATTTTGTTGCGCTTTCCGATGTGGTGCGCATTGCCATTGCGCTGGCCGAGGTGCCCCGGGATCGGCTTGGCGATGGGACTGTGAACCTGGGCAGCGGCCAGACGACGACGGTGGGTGATCTGGCGCGGATGGTGCAGGCGGCGTTTCGTGCGCGGACGGGGCGTGAGATTGCGATCCATCTCGGGCCAACCGCTGCCGCGACAGGCGCATCGCTGGAGTTTGCGGTTGATCGCCTGCAAGCGCTGGGCCTTGGTCCCAAGACTCCGCTGGAGGATGAGGTGGAAGCGCTGCTCTCTGCCTGTTTCCGTTTTTTCGCAGATTGACGAGCGGCGAGCGGCGCGGCCGTGGACACAGAGCCCGGTCTGATCTGGCCACGCCAAGCGCGACAACAGTCGAGATGCGCCTTGCCTGAGGCAGCAGTTTCGATCAATCAAATCAAGGGGATGGATGGTGCTGCAAGAGAGGATTGAATTCTGCGTATTGTTAATAAAAACAATGGGTTAAAGCGTGTTTTGTTACGATGTGACGACCTACTTTTTGTTACATCGACCGGCGATGGATAGACGCAAACTAAAGACGTGTGCGGTGTTTAACTTAAGGCGCCCGATCAAGTCCAACCGTGAAGAGTGACCATCAGAACCGTAACTTATCGTCTTCCTGATCATCTGGTCGGATGTTAGGCTCTCTCGCAGGGTATTGTTGTGGTCGACATAGGTGCACATGGACGAGAGGTCCCATTCAGAACGAGACATTTGCACGAAGGCAATCACTCCGGCGATCGTGGCGGCAGGGTGGGATATTCAGTCCCAGGTTAGCGAAGAGGTCAGCTTCACCAAGGGCCGGATCATTGTTCGCGGCAAGCTCGTCAGTCGCGGCAAGGGCAAACGGGCGGACTACATCCTATCAGCAAAGCCCAACTTACGTCTTGCAGTCATAGAGGCCAAGGACCCGTCTCATTCTGTCGGTGACGGGATACAGCAGGCGTTGGAGTATGCAGAAACGCTGAATTTACCTTTCGCTTTTTCTTCGAACGGAAGTGGCTTCATCTTTCATGATCGAACGGGCCAGACCGCGCCGCGCGAGCGTTTCATAACGTTGGACCAGTTTCCGACGCCGGCGGAACTCTGGCAGCGCTATTGCTTATGGCGAGGTCTGCGCAGTGAGGCACAGGCTGTTGCAGGGCAGGACTATCATGACGATGGCAGCGGGAAGGTGCCTCGTTATTACCAAATCAACGCAGTGAATGCCGCAGTTGAGGCTATCGCAAAGGGCCAAGATCGTATCCTTCTGGTGATGGCGACCGGCACTGGAAAGACCTACACGGCATTCCAGATCATCTGGCGGTTTCGACAGGCTTATCCCGGAAAGCGAGTTCTCTTCCTCGCGGATCGAAACGTTCTGATCGATCAGACAATGGTCAACGATTTCCGGCCTTTCACTGGCTTGATGGCCAAGCTCTCGACGCAGGCGAAGACTATTGAACGTGCCGACGGAACCGAGGTGGACATACCCCTCGGTCTCGACCGAAAGCGGAGGATCGACCCGTCCTATGAGATCTACCTTGGCCTCTATCAGGCGATCACTGGGCCCGAAGAAAAGCAAAAGATCTATCGAGAGTTCTCGAAGGACTTTTTCGACCTGATCATCATCGATGAATGCCACCGGGGCAGCGCGGCTGATGACTCGGCATGGCGGGAAATTCTCGACCATTTCTCGGGTGCCGTGCAGGTTGGTATGACGGCGACACCAAAGGAGACGGAATACGCATCCAACATCGCCTATTTTGGCGAACCGGTTTTCAGCTATACCCTCAAGCAAGGCATTCGGGACGGCTTTCTTGCCCCCTATAAGGTGGTCAAGGTTCACATCGACCGGGACGTTCAGGGCTACCGGCCCGAGCAGGGAACGGTTGATCGCGACGGGAACGCAGTCGAGGACCGCATCTACAACAATAAGGATTTCGACCGAAATCTGGTCATCGATGATCGAACAAAGCTAGTCGCTAAGAAAGTCACCGAGTTCCTGAAGGAGAGCGGTGACCGAATGGCGAAGACGATCGTGTTCTGCGTTGATCAGGAGCACGCGGCGAGGATGCGGCTGGCTCTGGTGAACGAGAATGCCGATCTCGTTGAAAAGAACCCCCGCTACGTCATGCGCATAACCGGGAACGACAAGGAGGGGCTCGATCAGCTGGGGAACTTCATCGATCCCGAGGTCTCACATCCGGTCATCGTGACGACGTCCCGGCTTCTTTCGACAGGTGTGGATGCGCAGACCTGCCGTCTGATCGTTCTCGATCGCGAGGTGGGTTCCATGACCGAATTCAAACAGATTGTCGGGCGCGGGACGCGTGTTCACGAAGACAGTCAGAAGTTCTATTTCACCTTGATGGATTTTCGTGGCGCGTCGAACCACTTTGCAGACCCGGACTTCGACGGTGAACCCGTGCAGGTCTACACACCGTCAGGTTCTGATCCGATCGTTCCCCCGGAAGAAGAGCCGCAGAATGGTGGCGACGAAGGAGCCGGCTCTGAAACAGGTGGCGATGAGACCATTCTGGTAAATCCTATCGATCCGATGTTCGGGTCCAGCGGCGGTGAACCGCAGCGCAAGATCTACGTCGATGGCGTCAGCGTCGCCATCATTGCAGAGCGTGTCGAATACCTCGACGAAGACGGCAAGCTGATCACCGAATCTCTGCGGGACTATACGAAGAAACGGGTCCGTCGGCAGTTTGCAAGCCTTGACGACTTCCTGAAGCGTTGGAAATCGGAGGCGAAGAAAAAGGCCGTTCTTGCGGAGCTAGAGGCCGAAGGCTTGCCGATCGAACAGGTCGCAGAAGAGCTTGGGAAGGATCTAGATCCGTTCGATCTGATCTGCCATGTCGTCTTCGACGCAAAGCCCCTGACGCGGAAAGAACGCGCAGATGGGGTGAAGAAGCGGGACGTATTCACGAAGTATGGACCAACCGCGCGTGCGGTGCTGGAAGCGCTTCTCGACAAATATGCCAATGATGGCCTGCTAGACTTTGACGACCCGAAGATCCTGAAAATAAACCCATTCGCCCATATGGGAACTGACATTGAGTTGATGCGCGCCTTCGGCAAGAAGCAGGACTACCTCAAGGCCATGCAAGACTTACAGGCTGCAATTTATGAAGAAGGTGTTGCTTGATGCGCAGAAAACCCTCGGAAAGAACACTTCGCATCACAATGAAGTTTATCGATGGCCATTGGGAGATGAGATCGGGCGGGCAGGTGCCTGTTCGGAACGGGACGACCGCCGAAATGATCGTGCCTCAGAAAGCAATAGCTGACAAACGCTTCATCGAGTCGATGCGACAGCCCGACCTACTTCAAATCCTACCGGAAGCGAGCACCCTTTACGCCTATGTAGTCATAAAAAAGGAAAATCAGCCAAGCGACGCTTTGATGTCGAAGCTTATTCGTTGGCCACAGGTGCGAGAGCGCGTCGCACTTAAGTTTCTAGATAACTGGAGCACCGGTGAACTGTGCTTATTTCCGGTGAAGCTGGGCCCGCAAAATTCCAAAACACCGATGAGAAACAGTCCGCAAGCAGGAGGGTTGTGGCTACGCATCCGCGGACGAGATGCTTCTGGCCTTGTTTCTTCTCAGATATGCTTGCCGGAAGAAGTGACAACACGGAAAGTCTATAGCCTGAATACTGCCTTTACACGTCTTTCCGAGACATACGAACCGTGGAGGGACTCCCATACGGGCAACGTTTACGAGCGCTTCTTGTATGAAGAAACTGATGAGAAGCTCTACCCCCTAGATCTCTTTCGAGATCAAGCTTTGGCACAACAAGAACAAAAGATTGCATACGCTCTCTGGAAGAACTTTCTGGTCAAAACGGCGCCTACGACAAAGTAAGAAGAGAAAAAATGTCCGTCCGCACCCTCGTCAAATCCATCCAGGACATCATGCGCAAGGACACCGGCGTCGACGGAGATGCGCAGCGTGTGAGCCAGTTATGCTGGATGTTCTTCCTCAAGATCATGGATGATCAGGACGAAGCGCTAGAGTTCACCCGCGACGCTTACACCTCACCGATCCCCGATCATCTTCAGTGGCGTAATTGGGCGGCGGACCCGGAAGGGATCACGGGCGAGGCGCTGCTGAACTTTGTGAACGATGAGCTCTTCCCCGGTCTGAAACGCCTCCCCGGCAGCACGCCGCGGGCAAGGGTCATCCGCGATGTGTTCGAGGATGCCTACAACTACATGAAGTCCGGCCAGCTGCTGCGGCAGATCGTGAACAAGATCAACGAGGTGGACTTCAACAACCTCACCGAACGCCAGCACTTCGGCGACATCTATGAACAGCTTCTGAACGACCTGCAGAACGCCGGAAACGCGGGCGAATACTACACACCCCGCGCCGTCACTGCCTTCATGGTGCAGCAGATTGACCCCAAACCGGGCGAGATCCTGATGGACCCGGCCTGCGGGACCGGCGGCTTTCTGACCTGCGCAATGCGCCATATGCGCGACCGCTACATCAAACGGCCGGACCAAGAGGACGCGATGCAGGCCGCCCTGCGCGCGGTGGAGAAGAAACCGCTGCCCCACATGCTCTGCGTTACGAACATGCTGCTGAACGGGGTGGAAGAGCCGCACTTCGTCCGCCACGACAACACGCTCGCCCGTCCTCTGATCAGCTGGACCAAGGATGAACGGGTCGACATCATCCTCACCAACCCGCCGTTTGGCGGTAAGGAAGAGGATGGGATCGAGAACAACTTCCCGACCTTCCGCACGCGCGAGACGGCTGACCTCTTCCTCGCCCTGATCATCCGCCTGCTGAAACCCGGCGGCCGCGCCGCAGTGGTGCTGCCCGACGGATCGCTGTTTGGCGAAGGCATCAAGACCCGGCTCAAGGAACACCTGATGGAGGAGTGCAATCTCCACACCATCGTCCGCCTGCCGAACTCGGTCTTCAAACCCTACGCTTCCATCGGCACGAACCTGCTGTTCTTCGAAAAGGGCGGCCCGACGACCGAGACGTGGTTCTGGGAACATCGCGTGCCAGAGGGGCAGAAAGCCTATTCCATGACCAAGCCAATCCGGCTGGAGCATCTGGCCGACTGCGCCGCATGGTGGGGCGGGGCCGGGCGTGACGGGCGGGTCGAAGGCCCGCAGGCTTGGCGTGTCACGGCGGATGAGGTGAAGGCGCGGGGCTACAACCTCGACTTCAAGAACCCCCACGCCGTGGAGGAAGATCTGGGCGATCCCGAACACCTGCTCGCCGCGCTGGAGGGGGCCGAGGCAGAGGTGGCGGCGATCCGCGATCAGCTGAAGGCGATCCTGACCGAGGCGCTGGCGCGATGAAGGACACTCCCTTCACCGAGGCGCGGCTTCTGTCACTTTATGACCGCGTGGCCGAGGCAGAGGATGCCATCCCCCGCTTGCGCCGCTTCGTGCTGGATCTGGCGGTGCGCGGGAAGCTGGTTCGGCAGGACGCTGGGGATGAGCCTGCGTCGGTGCTGTTGGAGCGGATCGAGACGGAGAAGGCGCTGCTAGTTAAGGCGCGAGCCATCAAGAAGACGGAACTTCCAGACATCACGAAGGGTGACGAACCCTACAAGATTCCGAGGAATTGGTCATGGACGCGATTGGGCACAATTGGTGACTGGGGTGCTGGATCAACACCTCCTCGTGGGAACCCCGATCTATTTGGGGGCGGGATTACATGGCTTAAATCCGGTGAACTGAACGACAACACCGAGCTTGTCGGCTCAGAAGAGACCGTATCGGAGTATGCGGTCACGACGGGATCGTTCCGGCTGAACAAACCCGGCGATGTTCTGATTGCGATGTATGGAGCCACTATAGGCAAGCTTGCAATTCTCGCAGAGAACGCGGTGACCAACCAAGCAGTGTGCGGATGCACTCCGTTCAAGGGCGTCCACAACCGCTTCTTGTATTTGTTCCTCCTGTCTTATCGGGCGAACTTTCACGCTGCGAGCGAGGGGGGAGCGCAGCCCAATATCTCGAAGGTCAAGATCGTCAACACGCCCCTTCCCCTCCCCCCACTCGCCGAGCAACACCGCATCGTGGCGAAGGTAGAGGAACTGATGGCCCTGCTCGACCGGCTGGAGGCCGCGCGGGCGGCGCGGGAAGAGGCACGCACCCGCCTGACCGCCGCCACCCTCTCGCGCCTGACCGAGGCCGACAGCGACACCCCCACCGCCGCCCGCTTCGCCCTGCAAACCCTCCCCGCCCTGACCACCCGCCCCGACCAGATCAAAACCCTCCGCCAAACCATCCTGAACCTCGCCGTGCGCGGGAAGCTGGTGGTGCAGGATGCCGGGGATGAGCCTGCGTCGGTGCTGGTGGAGCGGATCGGAGATATTCGTAAGGGGCGTGTCGCGGCGGGCGAGTTGAAGAAACCGAAGGAAACCTCGCCGATCGCCCCAACCGACTGCCTATTCTCAATACCCACACCATGGGCGTGGGCGATGGCAGATACCTTATGGGATTTTGAGAACGGAGATAGAAGCGCAAACTACCCGTCTCGTGACCAATTGGTCGAGACGGGAATCCCATTCATTAATGCGGGACACCTCGACGGCGGTCGCGTCAGCTTAGTGGGCATGAATTTCATTACTGTAGAGAAGTTCAAGTCCTTGGCTGGCGGCAAGCTTCGACAGGGCGACCAACTTTATTGCCTTCGCGGTTCTCTCGGCAAGCATGCAGTTTTCGACTATCAAACCGACGCGGCAATTGCTTCGTCATTGGTCATTTTGCGACCAGTCTTACGGGCATGCGTTCCTTATCTTGCTTGCTTCTTGGACAGCGACGCCGCGCAAGTTCAACTTCGCCGCTTCGATAACGGTTCAGCGCAACCGAATTTGTCATCCGCTAATCTACGCCGCTTCATCGTGCCTCTCCCCCCCCTCGCCGAACAACAGCGCATCGTCGCCAAAGTCGACGAACTTATGTCCCTCTGCGACCGCCTCGAACGCGCCCTACAAGACGCCACCACCACCCGCGCCCGCCTCCTCGACGCCACCCTCCGCGAGGCGCTGGCAGGCGCGCAGGAGGCGGCATGATGACCGAGTTATGGACCACCGAATGAACGACAATACGAAACCGGCCTTCTCTGTCTTTGATTGGCGCTCTCAGGTTGGTGCACTTGCAGAGCAACGCGTCCTGCACGTCGCGCCAGATGTCCTGGATTCTGGGATTGGTGACTGGTTCGCCGAAACCTACATGAGGCCATGGGTCGGTGAAGTCGCGAGCAGCGACCGGCCAGACCGTTTCCGGACGTTGATGCGTGCCACGCTGTATCTTTGCGCGTCTGAAAAGCCGCTTCTGTGGCCGGACGCCCGCCCACACGGCCTCCCTTCCGCGCCACCCGAAAACCCGCTCTACCGTCGCTGTGTCCGTGTTCTCTCGATGGTCCACGAACTGCACAAGGCGGGCTACCAGCGCATCAGGATTCTTCCCATGCTTTCGCCGAGTGGCTGCTACTGGCGCGGCGTCATCACCTTTGCCGATAATGTGGCCCAAGACGGCTACAGGATCCTTCGCGAAGAAGAGGAAATGGTCGCCCGCTACACTTCGGGTCAGGACAACGAATACTTCGGCTGGAAGGACGCCTCGAACGCTTCCGCAAGGGATCTGGCGCGCCTTTTCTTGGAGCGTTTTCCCGATATCTGTCGCAAGGGTGAGGGGCTCGACTGGGCTTACGCAGGATGGCTCACCGATGTTCTCGGCCATGCGGAACTGGGGGAAGACAAAGGCGGCTTGATCCATCTTATCCAAGACTGGGAAAACGCACCAGAATACATGGCAAGGTGGACACCCCCGCCCCCGACACGCTGATGCAGCGGGCCGGAATTACCCCGAAAACTGAATTCTCGCAGACGACATAAGGACCACGAATGACTGCATTGCCCGACGGAACATCGATGTGGATGCGCTCTTTCTATGGGTTCGGTCCCGAGGAAGACGGTTATGCAGGATGGACCCAGGAAAGTGGGCGCGACCATATTCTGAAGACGATCAAGGACGGTGATCTGTTGATGATCTACGGTGCTGGATCGAGGGAAACCGAGAAGACCCTTCGATCCTACGTGCTCGGCTTTCTTCAGGTCGATGCTACACCTATCCGAGACTATGAGAAATCCTCTGAAGAAAGCTTGAAGCGTAAGGCGAGCCGTGGTTGGGCCGAGAAATGGAGTTATGCCATTCCGGTTCGGCGGGCCTGGCGGTGCGACGAGAAGCTTATGATCCGAACCGTCGCCTTCCGCACGTATCGGCCGGAAGCAGGACAGGCGCTTGGTGTCTGGGGTGCGGCGCTGGACGAAGATGAGATCGCCAAGGCTCTCAAAATCCGAGTTACAGAAGTGAATGTCTTCGGCGCGCCGCCCGCTGCGCCCACTGGACTGACGAAACAGGCATTTGCTGAAGAATTCCGTCCTTCCCGTGCCTTTCCGGGAAGCTTTGGGACAAAGACGGTTACGACGACAGATGGAACGACATTCCTTTATCTTGCGCGTTTTGACGGGGATGGACACGCGTTGATCGGCAAGCCGGCATCTATCGGAAGCAAGTCTTTCGCATTCAAAATCGGGGTATCCAACGATGTTGGCGCTCGTCTTGCTCAGCTGAACGCAGGGATACCCCCAGTAGCAAAGGGGCGTTGGGTTGTTCACATGCAGGCGGAGTATGCGGATCGCGCTTCGGCCGAGGCTGTCGAACTGGAATTCAAGACAAAGAGCAACGGACGTCTTGAAAGCCTTGGCAAAGAATTCTTCTGGGGTTCGGATATGGATGCGATGATGCTGTTCTGCCGAATGGCCGGTGTCTCGCGGTTCTAGGAAGCTTCATGCCCATCTCACACGCCGTTTAGACCGTCAGCAAAGCCCCCTGCGAGGTGCGATAAGGCATTCTGAATCGAATGGAAATTGGATGCCATCACGTGGCAGGACCTGACTATGCTCGGCGAGGCCTTGTAGAAGAAGTTGAAGTGGGATCGGTTGGGGGATCAATGCTTTATCAAGTTGCTCAATGGCTTCGTCGTGCGGGTCTATGATTATTTCGCTGCGGTAGATTGATTTTCCGTGTCGAATCAAAGGGGGCGATCACGGCGCGAGTTGGCGCAAAACCGACCGCAGTTGAGCCGCATTTTCGATCTCGAAGCGCACCAGATCCGAGTTCGCCAGTTCTCGCATCTGACGCAGCGCGGCATGTCGCCCATAGATTGGTCGACCTTTCTCATCCGTTGCGGCGTAAAGGTCTGCCGCTGGATAGTCGCGCCTACTCAACCCAAGATGTTCGATGGACGCAGCATGTTCCGCGTGCATCCATAGATTTGCAGGTGAGGTGGGTCCCTTTTCGAACATCAGCGCGATGCGCTCACCCGCTTTGGTGACCAGCACATAGCGAGAAGCAAGTTTCGTCTGATGTCCGCTCGGATGCATGACGCAAACGGCCTCCAGGACCTCTAGGCACGCATGCTTTAGCGCCGCCCGGGTTTCTCGCCGCTCGCTCACTGTGGCCCCTGACCAAGAAGTTCGATCAAGCGCTTGCGTATAAGCTTTTCGCGCTCCTTCACGAATTCCGGCAAGTGCAAGATGTCACACTTATCAAGCCGTTCGGGGATCATGTGATGGTCATAGAAGTCAAGGCGACGACCTGTGATCCATGAGCGGAAAGGGAGAGCACCCTTCTCTACGTTCTCCTCCGCCCGTAGCAGTTGCAGGTTTCCAAGACGGTTGACCGAGTCCAGCATCTCTTGGATGCGATATTCGGGGATGTTCCGACCGCGCAGCACGTTTTTCTGCGCTTCTGCCTGCGGTATGATGTGATCGATATGCCATGTCGATCCGGACCAGTCGATCCCGTGATATAGGAGCGAAAGCGCAAGGAACGTCCGCGGCTTTCCATATTCCCAGTCAAGGATCGTATCGATCGTGTGAGAGTCGACCTGTGCGATTCGTCCACCCTTCGCCACTGAATCGAAGAGCTTCTGGGACGGAAAGTCGCGTTCGCGCGCATGGCGCAAGTGATCCCGGATTGCATTACGAGTGATCGTAATCGTCTGGTCCGAGTTGCCCGAGAACGCACCGACCAAAAGACTGTTCAAAAGCCAGTAGTGCATAGCCGACGCGTTCATCCGCTCGAACTCGGTCGATCCGCGGAAATCGAAATCTGGCGTGTTGTAGAGGTAGTAAGTGATTGGAAGGACTGCGTTCAGCGAACCTAGATTGTCAGCGACGATCCCGTGCTTGTTGATCAGGCGGAAGGTATTCTCCACTGCGCGCTTGATGCCCGCCCAGTTTCGCTCAATCTCCGCGATGGCTTCCTTCGTGAAGTTTTTTACGTTGTAGGTCACGTCGAAGTCACAGACGACCAGACTGGCCTTCAGCAGGAAGTCCTTGGTGATTTTGTTTGGCGCTCCGAGATTTCGGTTAATGTAATCGACGAAGCCAAGGACATCCTCCCTTGCCGATCCCGACGACCACTTCGAGGTGATCATCGACATCAGCAGATCAGCTTTTGACAGTTTCGTGCCCCCATCGTTCGCGCGAACGAAGATGTCGAGAACTCGATCTGGAGACTGGTCAAGTTCGGTATAGAAGTTTACCGCCTGATCTTGCCAGATAACACGATGAAGCTGGCGCAGGTTATCCTCTGCCAACTGCCGACCGTAGTCGTCCACCTTGTCGTGCAGCTCGGATTTGATTTTGGCGACAAGTCCCTCAAGGCGTTCATCGCTTTGGTAATCCAGTATCGATCCGACCTTGAACCAGTGGTGACGGGCGTTGTTCATTGGTCGGCGATCATGGAATGCGAGGCCGTAAGTGATGCCCATTTCAGCCTCATCCTCTTCATCAGACCCGTCCGGATTTTTCAGAAGGTCGATGAAGAGTGTCTTGGCTGACCAGGCCGACGCATTGGTCGCGCGCGCGCCCTTGGCCTTCTCCATGAACGTGCCACGAAGGCCAATCAGCAGCGATGTGAGGCGCTGCTGCCCATCCAGAACAAGGATGATCGAGCGGCCATCTGCACTTGTGGTCTCGTTGCGTGCATCCGGGCGATAGTTTTCAAGGAACTTGTAGCAGCGCACCTCTGCTTTGGTTTCTTCTTCGACGGACCAGAACATGAAGCTGCTGATGGGATAGCCCTTCAGGAGGGAGTCGAAGAGCGCAATGATTTGGTCCGACGACCACACAAAGGGGCGTTGTATTGCGGGGAGGAAGTGCGTGCGGTTGACGTCATCGATAATGGAACCGATCGTCGAGGAAGCGTATGCCATGGTGTCTATCTGCTTGCGGTGAGAACGTTCGTGCTGAAACCACGCCGAGGCTACGGCGGTTCACAGATCGTCTCAAGTGGGGGTTGCGAACTGGGTGTCAGTATCTTGCAAGCAAAATAGCGGGTCCTGCTCTGGCACATTTTGCCGTGACCCTATCCGTGCTGTTTTCCATGATAAGCGGCAACTTATCTAACCTTTTCAAAATCTAAGCAGACAGGTTTCAGGCTGCAGAAGCTTTCGTCGACCCCCACGAACAACTGTTCGTGGTCGTCTGTCAATCCTTCCGGCACCGAATTCACGCATGGAGCGCGTGAATTCAGATCTGGTTCGGGCCTTCGCCAAAGCGCTGACGGAAGCGCGGGCCGAGGCGGGTATTTCGCAGGAGCTCCTTGCGGAACGAGCGAACATTTCGACCCGGCATGTCAGCTACCTTGAGAATGGTGCGCGGCAGCCCACACTTACGATTTTTCAGGCACTGTGCGTCGGTTTGGGAATACCGATGAGCGATCTTGTCCGGCGTGTCGAAGACTGCCTGAAATCGTAAATCACTGCTTAGTTCACAGGCGATACTTCAAGACGCTCATAATCTTGGTCGATGACGAACATGGTGTCGGCAGCCGGCTCGTGTCGCTGCCTTGCCTATGTCGTAAGTGCAATCAACCGCTCGGACACTACCGTGTAGAGCCGCGGCCGGCCCGGAATCGAACGAGGAGACTTGCGCGTAAACCTCGTGCCGCCGTCAGACATGAGCACCCCAATGTCGAGCAGGGATTTTGCAGCTGCGGTGGCATCGACTCCCGGAAAGATCGTCATCCAAGTCGTGGACGGGAGGTAAAAGCGCTGAGCATCGAACCAGCCAAGTGCATCATCGCGCACGGTGCAACTCGCGTCGAGATCGACGAAGGTATTCTGGTTCGCAGCTAAGAAGATGCCCAAGTGCTTCAGAAATTCCGCACCATTTTCAAACTTATCCGTGTAGCGGCGCTCGAACCAGTCAACGAATGCTTCCTTTGCGGCTGATGTCACTTCAGCAGGATTCCAGCCTGTCAGTCCCCATTTGGTGGCAAGCATGCCAGCAACCGCAATCACTGCAAACACATGTGCAACCCGTTCCACCTGCCCATCAGTTACTGCGTGCAAAGAATTCATCCACGTCCGCGTGAGCTTGTTTGCAAGCGAGCTAATCGTGGGCAGACTTCCCTTGCGGATCGTTTCAACCAGTGCCTTGGTGAACTCTACCCCAACAGCCCCATGGAATTTCTGGCAGTTCGCCTGAATCAGGTGCGTAAAGGAAGCAGCGTCAGGGACCCCATCCGTTTTATCGAAAGCACCGAACCGGCGGTTGTCCGCCACAACATCGATGAGACGAACCTCGTGTCCTGCACGAACGCCGAGACGTCCTTCGGTGAGTTTTTCCTGAACACTGATTTCGCCAGACGAAATGATGGCGAGACGCCACTTGTGGGTGTCTGCGATTGTCCCGTCTCTGGTCATGCGAGTCTTTCCCATGCCGTTTGCAAGCATATAGATCGCTGCATGCAAATCAGACGGACTGATTTCGGCAATCTCGTCGAGCGGCAGAAGCATGTCGTTCATGGCCGGTGCGATCGCCTCCAAACCATTGGCCGTTGCCCGCCACTGGCTCACCTGGTCCCTGCTCCCCCAGACGGAGGCTGCAAGAGAGAGCAGGGTCGTTTTCCCAGTCGAAGAAGCACCACGGAAATGCAGCCCTCCACCATGAAGGCCCAAGGGCCTCAGGAGCGGGCCGGAGAAGGCCAGAGAAGCCGCCAGAAGCATCATTGGGTTGCCACTGCACAGTGCCCCTACATTGACCTTCCAGTCCTCTGCGCTACCCTTCACGGCGACGGATGCGCCGAGGCCGCTATCGTTGCAGGACGTGCTGGCGGTCAGGTCTCCGATAACCGTTTTCCCAGCGATGAAACTTGAATAGTGATGGTCGAGCCAACCCGAATGATCTGCAAGGACAATGTGGTCAGAAGGTCTGGCAGCTTTCAGGAAGTCGATCAGAAGATTGACGGAATTCTTGTCCGGCGCCAGTTCAAGCCCATGGTCGAGCAGGCGGCTGACTACATCCTTCGGCTTACTGAAGAGTTCCGAGCGTCCCACACGTATCTGATGCACGGTGCCATCATCGGCCTTTACTGACACAATCTGCCCCCATTTCTTTCCGGTGGGATCAGCAAATTTGCACTGAACCCAGATCGGCGAGCAGATGAAGATCGGGTCCGCAGTCGCGCCAGGTGATCCTTCGAAAAGGCCCTGTTCAAGGAGCATAAAACCGTGCGGGAGTTCGATGTCCTGCGGCAAGTTGAGTTCGTTGGTCATTTTGGTTCCTTTCTGAAAATGCGCCTCAAGCAGGCAGCAGGGGTTGATCACGGCCGGAAGACCGTGGGTCGGGGTGACAAGAAGTGAGTGGCTGGTGGTGGTCCCACGGTCCCGCGGGACCAGTCGGACAGTCAGTAACGCGAGCTATTGGGACAGAAGGAGTGCACGGTAAGAAATGCCGCAGCCAGGTCCCAAGTCCCTGATCACGTGTGATCAGATGACGTTAGATTTTGGAGGCATGTCGAAGTTCGCAGGGTTATGAAGTGCCAGTCTCTTGGCCTCGTAATCCTCGCGCACCGCCTGCGTCATTCTCTGGGAAACGAACCAGAGTTCCTTCTTATTCGCGAGTTTAAGGAGTTTGCGTGTGTGCGCCTGATCTTTGAGCAGGTAGTCTAGCCAGCCTTCGGCGTTAGAGATTTCCTTCGCGAAAAACTGTCGCGAACCGGAATGACCTTCGATGTAGCCAACCGCAGAACGCATAGCCGTCTGGATCCGTTCAAGAGAACAACCGCGCGGGATGATGACACCGTGCAGGTGAAGAACATCACCGGGCCGAGTGGCTTCGAGCGTCAGGACCAAAGGCAGATGCTGAAGATCCACTGAACGCAGCATCGCGTTCATCCTCTTGCGGATGGTTTCGATGGGCTTTTCTTGCGCCTTGAGCAATTTCTGCGTTCTTTCGGGCATCTTCAGCGTAATGGCGAAAGCCTCGTTCTTTCCCGCGAACAAGATAGCCTCCTTGATCTTCTCTGATCTGTCCAAGCTGGACCAGGGGGGCATGCGAGGGGAGTGACGCCGTGAAATGAGAGGGTGTGGCATGGGTGTGAGCTTCCTTTCGGCATAGGTTGTTGGTGTCCGCCTATAGGGCGACTGCATGTGTGGGACTGAGGCAGGTGGGTGGATGGGTGCACTAAACAAGAACGGCCGAACTGGCATCTAAGTGCTTGTTGATTAAGTCGAATAACGTCTTGTTTGCCCTTCAGATACTGGATGTTTTTCATCTGACGAGTTCAGGACCTGTCAGCTCGGACGGCCGCGCGCGGGTGGTCGTCAGTGCTCAAAGGCAGATTTGATCAGATGGGCCGCGAGTTCGTCCGGGTCGCCGTCTTCAATAGGGGCTATCACAACCGTGTTTTCGCTGCGGACGGCCAAGTTTCGTCCCAGATCAGCGGCGATGGCGAGTTTCATCGGCTTGGAAGGTTCTTCAATCAACCAGACCTTCTCGGACATGTCCCGACGTCCTCGCCAGAGTTCGCAAACCCTAAGGAGCTCGTTTCCAAGTGCGATAAGATTATGTGCCTGTGCATGCAAATCCACCAGAACCCGTGCGTCGGTCTTGGCCCTGCGAAACTCTGAATCAACGAGCTTGCCGCCGAACCGATGAGCCTTTTCGTGACCGCGCTCCGATTCATCCAAAAGCTTGATTACAGCGGCGGCGGCTTTCAGATCGGGGAAGTGGGCACGCCTTGCATGGAGGATCTTCCTTAAAATGGCGGGAGTGCGGGTGAGTTTCTTGCGACGGCGAATAGTGTATTTCATCTTTTTTCCTTCCAGTTGGATTGAGGGCCACTCTGACGGTCGACCAGTTTTTGCTGGCCGGCAGTCGCTGTTCCTGTCCCGCGAGTGCTTCGGGCAGGGTCTTCCTGCGGGGCAGGAAATCTGAATCTACGAAGGGAGGGTCAGGCAGCCGGGAGCTTGCGCTGAAGCAGCTGCCCTGAGTTCGTTCGCAAGCTTATGCAGCCGCACCTTGCATTTCGACTGTGATCAGGTGGTGCACGGCTTTGGAAACGAAAACTGCCTCGTCTGCGCCAAGATGACGTGAGAGTTGACGCAGGCCATCGACATTCAAGGCCACCGCTTTTCCCGCTGCGAGGTTTGTCAGCCATACAGGGTCGAGATCCAGCTTGGCGGCCAGAGACGAAGCGTCGGTTTCATTCGATGCCAAGATCCGTTGCAGCGCAGCAGTAAAGGACAGCGTCTCCAGCCACTGCTGGACCGCAGCAGTCGTTGTTAAGCCAGAAGAGCCACGTGGCGAATCTGTTCGGGTCGGAACAAATCCGCGGCGGCGTGAAAGCCAGACGACTGCGTCCTCTTCCGACAAGACACCGTTTTCGTCCTTGGCAGCGTCCGTGCGGTAATTCGCTTCCAGCTTGAACCCTTCCTTGCTCAGCGATGTCCGGACAGCAGGAACGGTCATGTTAGACAGCAGCGCCAACTCGCGAACGGTCAAGCCGGAGCGATATTCTTCGTTCGACAGCTTCCAGCGTGCGACGAATGTTTCCAACATGCGACGGAGCGGTGGATCGTTTAGCTTGGCGAGCGGGCTGAGTTCGCCATCAGTGTCTGCCAACGCATATGCGCCATCGAGAAGGGCACAGGCCAGATGGTAGGTTTCTTCGGTCGCGGAGAACCAAGCATCGGTCTGATAAGCGTAAGCATAGGCTTGCCGAGAGACGGTGTAGATGCCGTGGCGTTCTACTGGGAACGTCTGATCTGCGTTGCTTGCTCGGTCGCTATCCAGCCATGGATCAAACAATTCGGGGTCCACTCCAGCGAATGCGCGAGCGATCGCTTCGTCCTGAGGCCCGAAGTAGATAAGTGAGTTGAGCTGCCGCAGGACGGCGGTCCGGACCTGCTTCTCGATTTCTTCCCAAGTGTAGGGCGCGTTGTTTTCGGTCGTCATCTGGTGTCTCCTTTGATGATGTGACTGTTATATCCATATCATCTTTAGGTGGCAACAATGATTTTGCTATTATAGCGAAATTATCTTCAGCCTGCACCACCGCCATGCTTGAGCTTAAGCTATTGATAAGGTTGATTTTCGTGTCTCCCAAAGTGCTTAGGGCTGGCGGCAGAGACGCGCATCATTGTGCAAGCGCATGCCGAATCGCTTCGATATGACCGATTCTCACGGTCGATTAATGATCACAGCGTCCCGGTCCGGGATTTCGATGTCAGCTTCCAGCGCCGCCGAGAGCCATTTTGCCTGCTCCGCTATCGCGTCACCGATCCGCTTTTGCACAGGTCCCTGCATTTCCCCGATACGGTGCACTGCTGACGCCACGAGGGAGCGCAGACGTTGGAGCAGTGGGGAGGTTACACGTGGAAAGCCGACCGCGAGGATAAACTCCGCGATGTCGGACCCAGTGATTTCGTCGGTCATGTTTGCGTTGCCGATGTTGAAAGACAGCTGATGCAACACCTGGTCGTCAATGAGGACTGGAGCAACATCGTAGACCGGAGCGAAGTCTGGTCGCTGAGCTGTGTAGAGCAGCGCGTGGTTTTTCGCGTGGTTGTCGGTATTACCAAGAAGAAGGTTTGCAATCGTCACTTCGACAAATGCCTGCCTCGAACGTCCAGGGACCATAGTCCCTTCCATGACAGAACGTATGGCGATCGCGTTGAAGCAGCGCCCTGAGGTTCCATTCCTTTCGTATTTCAGCTGCGGGCCGAAACCCAGGGCTTGCGCGAAATCCTCCTGATGGATGCGACGCACGAAGTTTCCTTCGACCCTTCTGTCAAATCTGGTGACCAGAAGACCGCGTAGGTCACCCTCGCCCAATACAGAGGTCTCGGCGACAGGGTGTGGTTGCAGGTCCGCCATCATCTGCATCAGCAGATGTTCCTGCTCCACTGTGGTCATTTCACCTGGACGAGGCACCTTCAGGATATGGGTCGTCGGCACATTAAGTCCCGGTTTGGGAAGTGCAAATCGTCCGTCAGGCAGCCGAGCCAGGGCTATTTTGCCTTGGACGCCGGCGAGGGGAGATGGGTCGCCCGTCTCGTCGGGAACTCTGCGAAAGTCGCGCAGAGACGTCATGATCTGCTTCAACTGGCTGTCGTCCAGCGCGTCGTAGTCGTGTTGAAGGTCACCTGGGAGCTTTGCCGGCCCATTTCCTTTTGGGACGCAAGATATCGAGCCGGGACAATCAGCTCCGAGGTAGGCCAGCAGGCCGACCACATCGCCGAATTCAATGCCGTGACGCTGCATGACCTGCTCCCGCTGTGCGTTTTCGAACAAGAGATTCGAGAAGAAGCTGCGGGTTTGAAGATCGTTGAAGGGCTCATCGCGGATTGGCAGAGACATTGAAAGTGGGTGGGGAAGCGTATCGGTCAGGTAACGAAACGTGCAACTTCCGTCGTCGAGACGAGACAGTTCGCCAATGGGGATATGAGTCCCTTCGAAGAAGACATCGAGGTCAAGCCGCGCCATGGCTACGCCTTTACCTCAAGTCGAAGGCCAAGATCGCGACAGATTTGAAGAACAAGTCCGATGCGCGCGGTCTCTTTTCCGTTCTCGATCGCGCTGAGTGTCGCCGAAGTTATACCGCTCTGCATTGCAAGTTCCGCTTGCAGTAGACCAAGATCCTTGCGTCGCTCTCGGATCGCTGCGCCAAGATCTGCACTAGATTGAATTGCTTTCCGCATGGCATTTCTGCGATCGTTGAATTTCCATCGACTTACCTCGTATGTTCGCGCTTTGTCAACGATCGTATAAATTTTGGTGCAGCATGACGCGATTCCAACACTGTTTATGCGATCGTAGAAATGGGAGGTTAGAGGCGCCCCCGACTGGCGGGACCAGAAGGCATCCCCATCAATGTGTCTGCCTTTTCCTAAGACTTCGACTTCCCCATGCGACCCGTTCCCGTCGGGACATCGAGCCATTCCTCATCGCGTCGAAAGAGCCAGCACGGCTCAAGTGGTTTTGGAAAACTGAATTTAAGGACACAGTTGGATAGCTGTCCCTCGATGCAATCGGCTTTCTTGTTCCCGCAGTCTACGCTGATGACAAGTTCCGCACCGTTGCATAGCCTGGCTTCATGTCGACATCAGACTGGACCGACCTTGAGAACGACACTCTCGTCGCGGGCTACTTTGCGATGTTCGATGATCATGTTCTCCGTCGTTCCTTCGTGAAGGCTGAACGGCACAGGGCACTGGCACAGGTGCTGGAGCGCAGATCCGCGAAGTCGATCGAATACAAATTGCAGAATGTCAGCGGGGCGCTTCAGGCGCTTGGGCACTCTTGGCTCAAAGGCTATGCGCCAGCGACCAACTTCCAGCTGTCCCTTGCAGATGCGGTAGTGCGCTGGATGGACAGGCATGAGGACTGGACGGAGAAACGTGCGGTCCCCAGCGACACGCAGCTGCAAGATGCGCCAGGGGTTTACGTTGGTCCGCCGCCGACTTTGGCGAACCGTCCACCACCGCAAGACATGGAAAAGATGCTCCGTGTCGCGAGGAAGTTCGATGTGGCCGGAAGGGATGCACGGAATCGCGCGTTGGGTCGTGCGGGTGAAGAACTGGTCTTTGCTCATGAGAGAGCGACTCTACGCTCCTATGGGCGTGATGACCTTGCAAGAAAGGTCTGCTGGGCGTCCGAAGAAAAGGGAGACTGCCTGGGCTACGACATCGAGAGTTTTGGGCCTGACGGTCGGCCTAGGCTGATTGAGGTGAAGACCACAAACGGCTGGGAACGGACGCCTTTCCATATCACGCGGAACGAACTCGAAGTCGCTGAAGAGCGCCGGTCAGAATGGTGTTTGTTCCGGCTCTATGAATTCTCGACCGAACCGAAGGCGTTCGAGCTTTTTCCACCGCTTGAAGCACATGTCACACTGATGGCCACGACCTATCAGGCCAGCTTTGGGTGAACGGAAGACGCGACCGGGCTCCAAAGGGGCATAAGGCGTAGTTCAGACCATCAAAAGCGAACCCTGAATCAGACGAGCCTCGCCACTCCACCGGTAAACACAGGGTGTATCCGGATAATCGAGACACGCAGCGTTGAACGTTTCGATGGTCGGTCGGCCAATCATCTTGTAGTGGCCCACGAAAACTGGAGACTCATGAAGGGAATAGAATTCGACGCCTTCGAGGGTCGATATCTCACAATCCGGCAGTTCTTTGGGATTGGCGACTGACAGAGCAGCGTTCCGCCAGTTCGTTTGGCCCGAACGCCACCATGCAATCCGGGCGTGATGACGCAGGTGTCCCCCTTTGTCGTGAAAGCTGAAGCCGTCGGGTAAGCGCGCTTCTGGGCCAGTCAGAAGAAGATTGACAGCCTGCGCAAAAGCCGAGCGTTTTTCGGATACCTCAATCAGATCTTCTTGCCGGAGCATGCCATCAGGCCGCCGAGCGGAAACGACTTCGATGGCAGACCTGCTCCAGCACGCATGAACCAGACGATAATCCCCATTGTCCAGCCACAGTGGCAGCTGGAGAAACCATTCGGTCCATTCGAGGGCTGCGTCTGTCCCCACGCCAAAAGCGTCGCAGAAACTTCGGTGTTGTTTGGCGTTCTTGGGGTTCCTTGAGCGCAACGACGTGCCTTTTCCATCAGTTCGGTGGAACAAGATCGCGTTGAGTTCGTGGTTTCCCATCACAGCAACAGCGCGACCTGCTTCTACCAGCGCACGCACCTCTTTCAGAACCTGTTCATCAGCCGGCTCGGTAACGCCTTCGCCTGCATCGATGAAGTCACCGAGAAAGGCGACCATCCCCGATGGATCTGTTGCGGCCAAACTGCGCCGCAGTCGATTTGCATCGGCATGGATGTCAGGGATGATGGTTACTCTTTTCATGGTTTCTGCGTGATCCTCACATTTTGTTTGCTTTCATTTTGGCCCCATGAACGGCTTGTAACGGTTTCACTCGGACGTGGCTGCGCGATGTCGCGTCACATATTCTCGATGCCTTCGAACAAACAAACGTTGGCAACGTGCAAGGTTGCTCCATCCGCGCCGAACCTTAAGCAGGTCTCAACGCCTGTCTGCTCAAAGAACGAAATGGTCAGTCCGGAATGTCACTTTGATACAAGCTGGAGAGCTCCGCAGCAGTCCTTCGACGTCCCAAATAGCATTCTGCGATCAGTCGCTGACATTGCATCCTGATGCTGGCTTGCGTCCGTCGCCCTCACATGCTGTCATTTTGTCTGAAGCATTCTTAAAAACCAAGTTCTTGAGGCCCTTTTGCATCTGATAAACGCTGAAGCGATCCCACCGGTTTCCCCAAGCGCAATTGCAGCGGGCCTTGGTCTCATTGAGCGCACGGATCTATGTGGCCTCATCGCTCTTCTCGAGGTCACGAGTGCTATCGAGGTTGCACGTGGTGCCGTAGATACGGTTCGCAAGAGCGTAAACCGCAACATTCCAAGTATGGCAGCCCGCTTGAAGGCACGGGCCGAAGCTCTCCGGAACAGCTCTGTCTCGGACGACGCCTTGAGACATCGGCTGTGGATTGAGATCACGTCAGCGTTAGAAACCCCGTGTCTTCTTCCTCTTTCGACACGCAAAGTGCGCGAAGGTTCATCCGCGGTAGCATTTCGCGCCGCTGAAGCGCTTTCTGCCACACTGGTGCCAGTTAGCGCAGACCAACCGGATAAGACCGTCGGGCCTTTTGAAAAGGTTGGCCGAGGAGTCGGGCGGGCTCTAAAGCATCCTGCTTCCTTACTTTCAAAACCGCCAATCTTGAGCTTCCCCGATGTCGTTGCGAAGGAAGCATTTTCGCTGATCGAGGCGCTTAGAGGGGCCAAAGAAGCCGGATTGCTTGATCCGCGTGTAGCGAAAGGATTGGAAGCGGGGCAGGAAACTGCGATGAGGGCGGCTGCGGCTGGAGGTGGATGGGCTGCCTTCGCAACCCTAGTCCAGTTGTCAGGGTTTGCGCCGTATATCCTCGCGGCACAGGCGTCGGCATTTATCCCCTTTGTAGGTGGGTCTTCGGCCGTCTCTTTTCTGGCGGTATTTGTTAACCCCCTCACACTCGTCGCGGGCCTTGCGGCACTTGGCTACTGGGGTGTGGCACGTCAAGCCAAAGGCGTTCAAAAGCTTGCTTCTGCCCGGATCGCAGCGATGCTCGCCATAACTGGCGTCGGGCAGGAAGCAGAAGGTGTGGCGTCCTTGGTTACGGCATTCCGTAGACTCGTGGATCAAGACCCGATCGCGTTAGCGCATCTCTCAAAAAAGGAGGCCGTCCTCGTTCGAACCAGAATAGCAAGGTTGAAGTCGCGTTTTGGTCGTGGCCTACCTCCCGCCGTAGGAGGGATCTCGACAGTTTGGTCCACAAAGATCCATCCGGTCCAGAAAACCATTGAAGTGGATGTTCCATTGGTGGCGGGCCTCACCTTCGCGGACTTCGTCTACAATGCAGCAGCGATCAATCCCCAAGTTCTCGCTGCGGCGGATTTCTCTCGTAGTCTCGACATCGATGGCCCAATTGCCTTTGCTTGTCATATCGGGAGCTTCCTATCGGATGGGGCAAAGACAAACCTCCGCGGATATACGGCGGAACAGATGGTCGCAGCTCACTTTGTAGGGGCCGGCAGCGCAGTAGAGATCCCGCAAACAAGCAACATGCCAGGATACGATTTGCTGATTGACGGATGCCAGGTGCAAGTGAAATGCGGCACAGACATCGCTCTTCTAAAGGAGCATTTTGCGAAGTATCCCGACATACCCGTGATAGCGAACAGTGATTTGGTCGCTCACATCGGTAGCCTCGCCCCAGAATTTCGGGACTTGGTGAGCACCTTCGCGGGCTTCGATCTAGATGCCGTTCAAGGCATAATGGACCGCTCGTTGGATGGCGCAGGCGGCTTGGCCAGCGCTGATGTCCCTTTCTTCGCGGTTCTCATTGGCGCTGGGAAAGGAGTTTATAGCGTTTGGCGGGGTGAAATTCCAGTTGAAGAGCTACCTGCCTGGCTTGTCGTTGATCTGATGGTGCGTGGCGCGTTGACGGCCGGTGGCAAGGTTGCAGGAAGCTTTGTCGGCCTAATACTACTCGGACCTGCGGGGGCTATAGTCCTAGCACCAGTGGCGGGAGTTCTTGCCCTGTTGGGTGTCAGTAAGGCCAAATCCGAGATGGAACGCGTCTTGATGAGAGAATGGCACGAAGACCTTTTGCGACAAGCCGGGACGCTCCATAAGGCAACCAAGTTTGCCCTCGAACGCCGAGTGCAGGCTTTGTGCAAGCGGACAGCATCTTTCAAAGAGGCCCGAACCCGCTTGCCGTCGGACTTATTCACCCTGCTAGACTCGCGCGCATTCGATGATGCTGTATTTTCTGTTGAATGCCTTGAGGACCTAAATGAGCCGCAGTCTGCGCAAGATATTCCCGAGCTCTTGGTCAAAGTAGAACATTTTCGACTACTGGACCGGACAGTTTCTCAAGCCAAAACCCGACTTCTTCAGACCATGGCGGAAAAGCCGGGCTTGGCAAAAGGCGTCGAGACGACGGCACAAGACCTCTGGGAGCGCTTCAAGGGATACGCAAAGAGATAAGTCGCCTGTAGGCGCAACACGCATAGTCTGTCGCAGGAGTTGCCCTGTTAGAAGTTACAAGCCAATTATGCATCATAGATCGCGGCCAGAAGGTCTGGATGGCCTCCTTCCCCACGCAGTTCGTCAAGCGTCTTCGTAAGGATCGGCACCCACTTTTCCGCGATACGTGCCATCTTTTCGGACCGCCAGCCACGGTCTCCTAGATCCTGCTGCACTCGCTCGACGACCTTTGACATATCGTCTGCGAGACCGTCGCGGCCCTGAACAAGTGCGCGAGGTGTCTTTAGGCGCCAACGAAGGAGCCCGACCAGAAGGAAGGGCGCGTATTGAAACTTTGTGTATTCGGTTCCGAGGTTCTCCTGAAATTCCCAGATTGCGCGCTGTCCAAGAGCTTCCACTGTCTCGCGATCAAGCAGTTTTGGGCAATCGTCAGAACGCGACAGAAGAAAAGCAGCGGCAGCCGTTTCTTCTCGCCATTTCCAGTCGCGAACCGGGATCTCCATAAGAAGCTTTATCGCTCGTTCCTCATGGTCAGGATCGTTGATGATCCGTCCAAGACCCTGCCGGATGAGAACCCACGCCATTGCGGAGGTCGCGAATGCATGAGAAGCACCGCGTGATCTTGCAGCCCATGCATCAATTAGCATCGACGCTACATCCTGCGGACAACGGCGGAACTGCCATGTCAGAAAACGAAGCGGTGCTGTATCTGCTGAAGTCGCTCTCTGGGTCATGCGACGCAGGAGCGACACGGCGCGATCAGTAAGTTCGTTCAACTGTTCCAAAGCGGCGGTTGGAACCTCTTCAGGGACTTCGCCGTCACTTGATATGCAATACTGCCCAAAGGGTTTTTGTGAGAGCTTAGCAGCTAGAGCGTCCCAATCGGGGCGTGTCGCTCCTGCATTCTCCTCAAGCAGCGTAAAGAGACCGGGCCCCTTAGGATTGTCGTGCCATGCGTGCATCCCGCAGGGGAGAACAAGGCGTTCAGGATAGGTTGGTGGCCGATCTGCAAGTTCGGCCAGAACTTCGTCCCAGCTCCGATCGAGAATTTCGGCCGTATCCCAATCAACTGTGAACTGACGAGCGAGGCTTGGCGCTTGCATCAGGATGCGAGCGCGCCCAGCAGCAGGCATCTGTTCGACCCATAGGTCGATATCTGCCACCGTTTTTGCAGGTGCGCCCACTTCGACAAGAGCGCGACGCGGTTCCTTGTGGGTCTCCTTCCGAAGATACACCTGAAAACTATCCTGCCCGGCCATGAGAGCAAATCGGGCCGGTTTGGGACTGCGATACAAGCTACCCGCAGGAAGCGTTTCCGCTTCATCGATGAGATCATAGTTAACGGCGCCGTCCTTTCCGTCGACTATTGTTGCGATGCGCGGAAGGAAATCGAAATAGACGGTCTGGCCTGCTGCGTATCTCTTGGCAGCGGTCAACGCCCCCTCTGCAACCGCCGAGGCTGGCAGCGCGGTTAGAGGTATGTTCAAGGACGCCTCAAGATGGCGGACCACCCCGTTACGAACACGACCTTCGGCAAGACTCTCGAAAAGGACGATGTCGCAGGTCTCGAGCATATCCAACGGCCAGTCGGCGTTCGACGTGGGCAGATCAAGGTTGGCGGGTGGACTTAGAATATCCCAGTCGCCGTTCGCGCGCCGCAAAGGCTCCGGTCGTGTAGCAAGTCCGAATGCAAGGTGCCCGATGGAGCGCGCCGATTGATAATGCTCCGACTGACCAGCGGGAGCCAGAGCGATGACTTGGCTGGTGGCCGCCCGAACCAAGCCCTCATATCCGAAGTCGGATCGGACGAGTCTGCCAGTCTGGCGTCGTTCGGGTGCAAGATGGTTTTCTCCTCCTCGCACTTCGTTCCTGATCCGGAGCGTCTGCACTGAGAAGCCCAAACCGACATGTGCGATAATCCCGACAGTGGCTCCGTCCCGAGCAGCTGAGCGTAAGGCGTCAGATTCCAATGCAGAGAGAACGGACAGAACCGACCTCCACACAAGTAGCGCCTTGCCGGATCGTGCGCGCTCAAGCGCAGCAAACAAGCGCTCCTGCATCGTTTCGGTGGTTTGTTCTGTATCTTCTATGGCGACGACCGAATGGCTGGCACCTTGAGCAAGACCGGTGAAAGCCGCAGCCAATTGTTCCGAAGAGCTGTTCGGATCCTCCATCAGTGATCGAACAGTCCGACGACGGTCTGAGGCACCAACCTGGCCCCATCCACCGCCACGCCCATGCGGGGCAAGATCTGCCTGTGCCCCACCGATCCAGCGACCAGATTTCCCATCACTAGCGCGAACAACTTCAGGAAGCGTCGCCCCTTCGACGATCTTTGTGGGGCCGATATCTTCTTCATCACCTGGACGAGCGACCCAGTTCTTCGCGACACCGTCGCGCCAGCCATTCACGTCGTAACCGCAAAGCTTTCTATTCCGCATGCGATCACCGCCAGATGTCGCGACGGATGAAATCACGAAGGGCTTCCATCCCCTTCGCGAGACTCGGGCCCGAAGCGTCCAACGCGATGGCATCCACCCTGGCGCGCCCACGTGAAGCAGTCGCGCGATCAGGTTCTTCTTGCGCCGGCGCCAGGATCAGGCCATCGCGCATCACCTCGTTCGAAGCAATCTGTGCGATTTCCGCGAGCGTCAGCGCGGCACCGTCTGCGGCATCCTGCATGTCGATCCGCTCCATCGCGTGGGGTGTCCATACTGCGACGCGCCGCGGCAGATCGATCCGAGTGGGGTCGGTAACGCGCAAGGAGACATGAGCGCGTGCAAGGGTGAGCAAGCTGCCAGGCTGTTCAGGTCTCGACTGCACTTCGACAATACGGCCGGTCTTCTCCAACCAGAACACAGCAAGCGGGCGGTCTTGATCGAACCAACGGCCAGTGACTGCCTCTTGTCTCCAGACGATCGGTGATTGGGCAATCAAGCGAGCTTCCTCTAGCTCGTCGATGGCGAGAACAATGGAAAGAACCGCGAAATCCGTCCATGTCTGGGCCTGCCAAGCCCAAAGATCGTCGAGGATTCTTTCCCTGCGGAGGAGTCGTTCCCACGCCAAGCGCATTTCGCGATAACTCTTGTCCTGCATTAGGACGTAGTTTGGCGTGATGCCGGGTTCAGCGATGCCCACACCGAGCTCATCCAGATCACGGGCGATCATCCGGCATCGCAGACGGAACCCATCCACAATGCGGAAACGGTCACTCCCCTGCGCCCGGCGATGCTCTCGCTGCCACTCTCGTGCAACAAGACCGGCCAACCGGACGTAGGCGTGAAAGACCCTGTTCTCTAGGGTGTCGAAGTTCTCGTATCGCACGGTTGAAAGAATCCGCTGCGCGGGTCCTGCCCGTTCGGCTATGGTCCGCCCTGGCTGTTTGCTAAGCCAGAGCATTGACGCGCGGTCCATCTCTTGAACACGATCAAGGGGCGTCAACTCCCGAGTCCGTCGCAAAACTCGACGAATTCGGTGTTCCAGTTCCTTGAGCACTTGGCCGATTTCGCGCGCTTGCTTCACGATCTCGGCCATTCTCGGATCGGCCTCGTCCTCGGCGTCTTTCCAAGCATGACGTAGACGGGGCCAAAGATTGACCGGGTCATCCAGGGCATCTTCAAGTTCCTGGATGCGCGCCAGAACCTCGTTCATCCGACGCAGCGTATCGGACGCAAACACCTCCTCCGGGGTTGTTGGTTCCCGGTTGAGTGGCGGGCGGATAGGGAAATCCTCGCGCGGAGGATTCAGGGCATGGCCACGTTTTGGATAGGGGTGCAGAAGCAGCTTGCGCGTCTCACCCCTGAAGGCACCCGTCATCAGTTCGGCATGTTCGATACCGCGCGGTAGCTCTTTTGAGCTTTCGCTTAGCAGACAAGCGGCGGGCCCGTAGGGTATGCCCTCGCCAATCTCGCGCCCTGACCATGGCCGCACCAGTCGCTTCATCCGCGAGACACCCCTAGCCAGACGAATTGCCCAGTGGCCTCGGCCGCTTCGGAGGATGTCTTGATGGCGTCGGCCAGTGCATCGTCACCCAGAGCTGTGACGAAGGAGCGAAGCTTCTCGATTTCCTGGTAACGCGCTTCGACCTCGATCCCACGCAGCTTCGGCAGAAGCCGCATCTCGACCTGATCGGCGAGGGCGTGGTTGACGATGTTTGGAACGCCTTCTGTCAAGGGATAGCGATCGACATAAGAGAGCATGGCGCGACCGAGACGGTGACCGAAGGGACGGCCAAACGCTTTCATGATGTCGACCATCTCTTCGATCTTCCTTTGGGCGGTATCGCGTTCGCTGTCGCTGCGCCGGGGTTTTGCCCATTTCTCCCAAGTGCTGCGCTTGAGCGCTTCGGTTGCTGGCGGCTTCCCTCGCGAGCCACCGCTGATGATCTGTCGCGGGGCAGCGAAACGTATCACGTTCGCTCGGTCGACAACCTTATCGGAGAGCGACTGGGTGCTTTCATCCTCATTCATCGTTCCTGCGAAGAGGAGATTATAGCCCGGGAAGAGTCGGGGAACCTTTCCGTCCGGCGTAGGGATTTCCAACTCGATCTCAGCATCCTTCCGCCGAGCCGGTTCCCCGACATCGGACGGTGCCGGGCGACTTTCGAGACGGCTCAGGAAGTCCGAGAAGTAGTATTCCACGCGTGCAAGGTTCATCTCATCAAGAAGGATCATGAGCATCCGATCCCGCAGCGCACCGTCGGGATTGTTCAACTCGTCCATCGACCAAAGCGCGCGTGCCATGTCGGTGGGCCGGAAACGACCTTCCACATAGTTGTAGAAACCCATGAGGTCTTGCGGGCTGTCCCAACGCGGTTGGACAGGCACCTGAAGGAAGCCGATGCCCATGCCGGCCGCATACTGTCGGGGAAGTTGGCTCTTTCCTGTGCCAGATATCCCGGCCAGAACCGCCATCTGAGTGCTTTCGTTGACCTTCATCGCCGTATGGAAGGCGCGCAGCGTCCGGTCCGGATAGGAAAGACCAGTTGCATCGAAGTTCAGACGCACACGGTGAAGGGCCTCGTTCTCGTCGATGATTGCAGAGGTGTTCCAATCGCGTAGCACCGAAACTACTTGCGGCTGCACCTTGAGTTCGCGCAGGGGATCGTCTTCCTCTGTGCCACCTCCTGATGCAGCAGCGGTTTTGCGTTCCAGTAGAGCATTGCGGGCTTCCAAAGCGGTGCGCGCATCCTTCAGTCGATCGACTGCGGCTTGCAGCGATTTACGCTCGATTTCAGCGGCGGCTCTATCAGCCTCAGCGCGGGTTAGGTCTTCGCGAACCTTTTCAACCGCCTCGCGGCCGGACCGCAACGCTTGTTCGACCTCTGCGAGTTGCGCCTGACGTGCATTAAGGGTGCCTTCCATTTGCGCGGCAGCAGCATGAAGAGCATCGGCCTGCTTCTCCAGCCGATCAACACGGGCCTGCGCGTCTTCCAGCTTAAGAAGCTCCGGCTTCAGCTCTTCAATCCGCTTGGAAATCTCGTCGTGCTGCTGCTGGAGTTCGGCGACACGTTCTAGCAGCCGCTCTGCGCGAGCGAGCCTATCACGGATTTCTTCGAAGTCGGCCTTCGCCGTCGCCATTTCCGCGTCGAAGGTCAGCTTTGCAAGCTGCGCCTCTTCGAGTTCACGGCGCAAAGCCAGAACTTCGGCACGCCGGTCCTCCATCTGGTTCCATTCATCAAGCAACTCGTCGCGCTTGCGGGTCAACGCGTCGACTTCGGCCTGGACGTCGGCGACAACAGCGAGCGCCTCCCTTCGCTTCTGAAGGTCATTTTCGATGTCTGCCAAAGTGGCGCGCTTCTCGGCAATTCGCGCAAAGATCGCGCGCTCTTCTTCAAGCGGGCCTTGGATCGAAACAGCGTGATCATGCCGCGTCGCAAGCCAGAATTGGACAACAGCCAAAAAGGCGAGAGAGCCGCCGACGATCAGGACAAGAAGTGGGCTTCCGGTTAGCACGGGTCAGCTCCTTGGATCATTGTTTGGAGGGAAACGAGAAACGAATGCTGACCGCTCATGGTTGCGGTTCCTCTGATGGTGCCCCGACTTCTGTCTCAGGATTTGCACCCGCAGGGCCGCTCATGGCTTCATCAACACCTCCATCAGATGGCTGAGTGGTTAGTAGTTCCTGCCGCAAAGCTCGAAGCCGATTGATCTCTTCTTCCAGACCTTGGACTTCCACTATCAGCCGCTCCCGCTCGGCAGCGGCCAAGGCAAGTGCTTGCCTTTGCTCTTGAAGCGCTGCTTGTGCTGTAGAACGTCTAGCGTCAGCTTGCTGGATGGAGTTCTCGATGGCTTCCAGACGAGACGCTGCCTCCGTTTCGGCCGCTTCTGCCGCCCCTGCTCGCGATGCCAGAGCTGCAAGACGCTCCTGGGCTCGCTGTAGTTCGGTGCCCGCCGTTGCGATTTGCGTGTCCAAAGCACTCTTGGCACTTTGCCGTTCATTCACTTCTGCTGCCAGGGCATCTCGTTGGCCAGTCAGGCTGGCGAGTTCAGTTCGTGCCTGCGCTAACTGCGCGAGAACCGCTTGGCCGCTTTGAGTCTCTGCCTGAATTTGCGCAAGTTGGGCCTGCGCATTGTTCCGGTTGGCTTGTGCAGTGATGAGTTCCTGCTGTGTCTGTTGAAGAGCCTGACGCGCCGCGCTGAGCGCAGTTTCGGCCTCGGCTCTCGCCGCATCCGCGGATTGCCGTCCTTGTTCAGACTGACGCAAGAGTTCCGCCGCGGCATCCGATTGACTCTGGAGATCGGCCTGCTGCTTCGTAAAGGCGTCTACTCGTGCCGTTAGTGTCGCCAGTTGCCCTTCGGCAAGGCCGCGTTCACGCGCAGCTTCGTCCCGGGCGGTCGTTGCTTCGTTGATCTGTGCCTGCAAATCTTCAAGCCGCGCACGTGCAGCATCGGCGTCCAATGATGCACGCTGTTCCTCTGCGCGCGCATCCGAAATGGCTTTTGTGATGTTGGCCTCTTCGGTGGTGAGTGCACGGACCCGAGCTTCAATTTGGGATAGCCGTTCCGTCTCTGCCTGCAATCGCTGCACTTCAGTAGAGATCTGTTCCCGCTGATCGCGCAGGGTTGAGACCGCGCCAGCAAGAGTTGTGTTTGTAGTTCGCAATTCAGATGTGGACTGTTCAAGATCCGATTTCTCGCGGTCAAGCGTCGCTACCTCTTGGGCCAGCTTTTCCTTCAGGGCCGTCAGTTCGCTTACCCGTTCACGTTCGCTTTCGGCAGTTGTAATGGTTTCTAGCGCCGCCTTCTCTCTTTCCTCCAGTGCGGCCAAATCGGCTTGTGCAGCGTCTCGGGCGGCAATTGCGGCCGTTCTTGCCACAGCGGCGGCATCGGCATCCGCTTTGGCTTGCGCGAGGCGACTATTCTCGGCTGCCAGCTCTGCTTGCGCCAGAGCGATCGCACTTTGGATCTCTTGCCGAGCCGTCAACAAACTCGTGCGCTGCGTCTCGAAATAATCAATGTCGCGCTCGATCTGCCCATAGCGTTCGCTCAAGTCGTTCACCTGAAAGACCAGCACGCCTATGCCTGCCAATCCGAATGCGGCAAGTCCACCGGCGACGTAGCTAAAGACGCGCGATCTACGAAAGGTCTCGTTCGACGAGCTCAAGGCAGCCCTCCATGTTCTTAGCTAATTCGTCCACCCAGAAGCGGCGCACCCGCCAGCCAAGGGATCTCAATTGATGATCGCGCCAGTGATCGGACATCTTGCGACGCCCTTCGGTGTCTTGGTGCCAGTGGCGCCCGTCGACCTCTAGATCAAGCTTCACGCCCGTCTTTCCAAAGAGTGCAAAATCGAGACGGCGACCGGCGATTTCGTATTGAGGTTGAGGATCGAAGCCCCGCTCCCGCAGGGCATGGAAAACGCGCCGCTCCCATTCGCTGTCAAAGACGCCCTCGGCACCTGTGCGGCGGGGATCTGTTGCAACTGCTGCCAGACGTGCCAAGGCGCGCACCTTGGCCGAGCGCGCATAGTCCAGATCGCCGAACACATGTGCCACTGCCTTGGCACGAGAGATCGCAACGTTGAGCCGCCGAAGATCCTTCTGGACGAAGGTCACCGCAGAAAGTGCGCTGGTCGCCGAAAGGCAGGGCGAAAAGAGGATTACGTCCCGCTCTTGGCCTTGGAACCCGTCGACCGTGGCCACCCGGAATTCAGCGCCTTCAAGCTTCTGGGCCGGCACCCTCGACCTTATCGCTGTCTCGATCGCATGCACCTGCGGACGGAACGGCGAAATGACACCGATGCTGCCCTCATACCCCTGATCCAACAGGAGTGTTCGGACATGGGTGGCAATTGCGTCAGCCTCCGCAGGATTCACGTTGCCCTGCTGTGCCACGATAGGACCGGAAACGTGGGTCCAAGCAATCCCAGGCTTCTGGCCGTTTGGCGGACGGATGGTCTTTGGATCGTATGAGGTGGTCAGCTGACCGCCATAAAAGGTCTCGCTGATGTAATCGACGATGGGACCGGCGGAGCGATACTGATGCCGAAGCAGGACGCGCGGGACACCGGGCACGCGCTTGGCGAAGTCGAAGAGTGACTGGCGGCTTTGCGCAAATCGACCCATGCCAACAGACGGAAGGCCCTGCGCCTTCATCAGGTTTCGGTCCTGCGCTTGTCCCAATTGCGGAATGAAGCTGAGCTGTCGGTCATCGCCGACCACCACCGCGCGCTTTGCTCGCGCAAAAAGAGGCAGAGCCGAGGCGATGTCACACTGGCTGGCCTCGTCGAAGATAACGAGATCGAACAAGCCTTCGTCCAGCGGAATACGCTTCGGCGTGCCAAGAACGGAAGCAAGCCATAATGGTCTATGCTGAAGCACAGCACGGACAAGACCGGAGGGAAGCGCACGATCGCCATGGAACTGATGATCCGCCCGGGCAGCGTCAAGTTCCTGGCGCTCGTCTTCGCGCAGAACTACGCGTCCTGTCAGGACTGCCGGAAGGACACTCGTCACGAGGTCCATGATCTGCGCGGTCAACTCGACCGGGTCACCCTCCCTAGGAAGGGCGTCTCGCTCTTTACGCAGTTCTTGAAGTCGTGCCTTTAACGCAGATAGAGGCGCGCCCTCCGGCAGGGCAGTGCGCGGAACCAGCGGTGCAGAAACAGCGGTCTTTCGGAACAACGATGTAATTGCTTGCCACAAACGGAAAAGCAGACTGGGCGTTGGCTCAACCGCTTCGATCGGTCGGGTGTCCGCCGCTGCAAAACGCTCGCGAGCCGCGATCCTTTCGACGAGATCGGCAATGTCGCATTCAAAGGCTGCCCTTCGACGAATGACCTCCATAGACCGCCGACGATCAGCAGAAAGAACTGCTATTTGCGCGGATAGTTCGGTGTCGACAGGACGGTTGCGCAGCCCTGTCTCGTTAAGCATGTCGTTCAGAACCTGTTCGACAGACTTATCGATCTCGCGTTCTGGATCGAGGGTGCGCACAAGAAAAGGAAGTTCGGGCGCTAAGCCGCCCAACCTGTCTTCGACAGCGTCCAGCGCCTGGTGGTTCTTCGACGCGACAAGGACGGTTCCGCCATGCAGAAGAACCGAAGCCGCCATTGAAACGATTGCTTGGCTTTTTCCTGTTCCTGGCGGACCGGTCACAACAGTCAGGGGCGCTGAGCAAGCATGCCGAACCGCTTCGATCTGTTCGCCGTTTAGGGCACCCACGTTGATGTCGTGCGGCATCGAAGGCGTTGAGGTTGAGGCAAGACCGAGCACCGGACCAAGGGCGGTTCGCGCGAGCCTCTCAGCCGGCCAAGTTCCAATCGTGTCCAGATCACGGACGGCGCCAGCGGTGAAGGTCGACTCTGTTGGCAGCAAGAGTGCTGCAACGTCGTAGATACCTGTAGCCGAGAGATCGATCTGGGACACCATCTGCTGTCCGGTCACACGACCGCGTATGTGCCTTGCTGCTGCCTCGCGTAGACGGTTGAGGAAATCGTCTGTTCGCAGCCCGACGCCATCTGTTGCCGCAAAGACTTCGGCAAGTTCAGATTTCTGCCAACCAGCCGTTCTTGCTGCGCCGTCCAGCCAGTCCGGGTTCACCAAGACATCATCGGCTTCGATGGCAACGCGCAGCGTGCGATCCGCACGGGACCATTCGGCAGCAAGCAGGCCGACCGGCCAGATCACCGGCACTCCTGACTTTCGGCCCACCATGATGGGCCATCCGACAGCCAGCGTCATTTCATTCGCTTCGCGTCTCAGCAATGCCTGCCGAAAATCTGAAGGAAGTGAGTCGAGGTCAAAGGTCAGAACACAGCGGGACCCTTCCTCCGGCTTTAGCTGTCCAGATCCGGTGGCGAGAACCCACTGTGAGCCGTGGCGATCTGGTGCCTGACTGATCGCGCCGCGCGGGTCCGATCGGAGCGCCGAACGCCAGTAACGCAGGAGCGCATGCGGATCGGCCGTTGGACCTGTCTCACCTTCTACGGCTTCGACTTCGTCGGCCATCATCTCTTGGGTGATCCGCCCCGGCACCGCAAAAAGAAGTTCCCCATCCGCGCCTGCTGTCGTAGGCGCTGACCCAGTATTCGTTTGGATCTCGGTTGGCCTTGGCGGCGAGGCAGGTTTCCAGCGTCCATTTCGCTCAAGTCGGATCACGCCCGATTGTGCGAGGGTTTGAAGCTCCGCGAGGATTGCTCTGCGCTTCGCATCATCGAACGCGGCATCCAGAAGAACGACGATCTCTTCTGTCGTCCTGCCTCGGGGAAATGCCTCAACGGTCCTTTGAACGACTGACATCCACTATACTCTTCGTATTTCGACTAACTTGGGGCGTCGCCGGGACCATCAGCGTTGCACGGGAGAAGTGCTGTTGTCAGCTAAGGTAAGATTGGAGCTGATCCGAGCGGCATTCCGAGTTGCTTGTATGTCTGAGTTATTGTTTTCCAAGGTTAACTTTCCAAACCGCTCGGCAGAAAAATCCTTCGACTGATAGTATTGGTTACTCCGGCAGAGTGGGTCAAGGTGTTGCGCCGCAGCTTTCAGTTCGAGCAAATCCGACACCTTTCGTTTTCTGACAGTGGCCAAGCTTTGACCGTTGCAACGAAACTTCGTTTCGCAGGACTGAATCATCAATGACGAGAAAACTAACCGCGAAGAGTGACAAATCTTGTCACTATCGACGGCGTTCGTAAGGTTGTTGACGCCGACCTATAGTTCCAAGTCACAGCAATTGGGACAAACAGGCACCTCTCAGCACTTTCCGTTCGGGATCAAGTGTCAAGTCTAGGGCATTGCCGGAAAGTCACCACGGCGGTGGTTCTCGACCATTATGCGCAAAGCATCGGGGGCAATGACCTCTACCGCGTCACCCCACATGTAGAGATGCCATGCCATTTCGAGGTGGCCTGAGGCTGAAAAACGGACGGTGAGGCTGCCGTCCTCTTCCACGTTCATCTGCTGCGTCGGATGGAACAGGAATTCTTGTGCGGTGGCGGCGGCGGCGGGGCGGAAGCGCCAGACGACCTCGCCATATTCATTATCGGCGTGGAAGCTGCCGAAAGCACGCGAAGCGTGCGTCGTGAGATCGAAGTCCGGATCGCGGGAAAAGCTGTCGGGTTCAAGCCGCGCGGAACGGATGCGGTCGAGGCGGTAATGCTGTAGCCGTCCGTCACCGCCTGCCTCACGGGCGACGAGGTATCGGCGTGTGCCGAGCAAGAGGCCGTGCGGTTCCAGCCGCCTTTCGCGGTCCGGATCGCGGCCGCCCGCATAGACGACGGTCATCGCGAACGGCCCTTTGAGGGCTGCGCCGATCACCCCCATGAGATCCGCCGTCACCCGAACCTGCGGGCCGGGGCGCGAGGCGAAGCCGTGCGCCTCTAGCACTGCTTCGGCATCGGCTTCGGCCCGGCGGGCATGGGGGCCGGGCATGGCGGCGAGAAGTCGGTCGCGCAGGCCGGACAAGGCGCGCACCTCGGTCACGGCTCCGTCGCGTTCAGCGCGCCGGATCGACAGTTCTATCGCGGCGAGTTCGCTGTCGCGGATACCCTGAGCCAGCATCAGGCGCGCGTCATCTGCGCGCAGCTTCCAGAACTTGCGCCTCTCGTCATCGACCTGCGTGGTGCAGTGGGGGAACATCTCTTCCAGCGCCTTCGTCATACGCTGCGCCGTGCGGCGGTCGACTGAGAAAGTTTCCTCGATATCGGTCAGGTTGACGCCCGAATAGCGGGCGGTCGCCATTTCGGCGAGGCGAAGAAGATCTGCGGCCTTTTGGAACGACATGCGGGCACTCCGAACCACGTGACAGGATTTGCCACCCTTATCGCGCAATCTGCGGATGTTGACGATTCCTTTACCACGTTCACCCCGCGCAAGACGCAAGACCGGAGGTCCGAGATGCATATGAACCACGCCACCTTCGCCGCCTCGCCCAGTTTGCGCCTGTCCTTGAAGCGCGGACTTGCCCGGCAGGCGCTTTCCGATTCTGAGAAGGCTACACCTGATATGCCCTTGCTTTTCCAGATGGCAGCGGGGCTTCGGCCCAACCGGAAGGGACTGGAGCGGCTGGCCGCGCGGATCAAGGACCGGCCTGGCGTCTGCCGCGTGGCTTTGACGAAGGATGGCAAGGCATTGACCTTCGTGACGCGTGCGCGTCGGGAGGTCATAGCGCAGGTCGAGGGGGAGCACCTCTTCCACGAGACCGGGCTGATCTATCTGCGCAGCGAGGTCGGCATGATCGGATCGACCCTCGCGTTTCGACTGAGCGCGGTCAATTTCTGCGGGCACGCCTTGGAACGGCTGGTGGAACGGTCGGATCTGCCGCTTGACCGTCCCCTTCTTCCGCAAGTGGATGACGAAGCGCGCGCGATCTTTCGTGGCTGGGATCGCAACGCAAGGATAATTGAGGATGGGGATGAGTTCTATTCTGCCGAGACACCCGGCCTCTGGGCGGGTGGGCATGACGAACTTGCGTTGGAGGCTGATTGGAACCTCTTCAACACCTCTGGAAGAGTGCCGATCTTTTCTGCCCGCACCTTCCTTTCGCCATCCCAGATGCGGCCGACTGTGTGGCTGCGCTGGAAGGATGATCCGACCTGCCGAATCGCGTGAGATTGGGGTTGCCGCAGACAAGCGTCGCGGCGACGGTAAACACGGGCGCAGAGGCGCCGAAAGGTATAGATCAATGACGGTTCTCTCATTTCTCCATTCCTCTGACCTTCATCTGGGCCGCGCCTTCGGCGGCTATCCGGAGGGTATCCGCAATCGTCTTCGTGAAGCGCGCCACGGGGCGATCGGGCGGCTGGCGGCGGCTGCACGGGCCGGAGGAGCCAATCTCGTTTTGCTGGCTGGCGACACCTTTGACGCCGAAACCCCTGCGCCGGAGACGCTAAGGCAGGCTTTGCGCGCCATGGGGGAGGAAAGCGATCTTACATGGGTGCTGCTGCCGGGAAATCATGACAGTCTGGCGGCATCGGAACTGTGGCGTCGGATCGCGCTGGATGCGCCACCGAACCTGCGGGCGATAACTTCGGCCGAGCCGTTCGAACTGGTCAAAGGCCACTGGCTTTTACCCGCGCCCTGCACGCAGCGCCGACCGGGGCGCGATCTGACCGAGGCCCTTTCGGCGCCGACACCGGATGGCTCGCGCCGCATCGGGCTTGCGCATGGCGCGATCACCGATTTTTCGGGCGAGGAAGGCACGCTCGGGATCATTCCGCCGGACCGGGCGGCGCGGTCGGGTCTGGACTACCTCGCCTTGGGAGACTGGCACGGACAGATGTCCGTCGGCGCCGCGACATGGTATTCCGGAACACCCGAACCAGATGGGTTCAAGCACGATGTCCCGGGATCGGCACTCCTCGTGAGGCTGGCCGGAGGACCGCCGCAGGTCGTTCCCGTCGAGGTCGGCCATTTTCGCTGGAAGCGCGCCTCGCTGGACCTGCTGCCCGGTGACGATGCAGCGGCGCGACTGGTTTCCGCTCTGCCCTCCACAAGGGCGCGCGATCACCTTGTCCGGGTCACGGTGACCGGACGCCTGCCGCTTGCGGCGCGCGCAGCACTCGAGGCGGAGCTGAATGGTCGTGCGCCCGACTTCGGGTGGTTTTCGGCCGATCTTTCGGGATTGGCCGTCGAGGCGATCCCCGAAGATTTGGACCAGATCGACCGAGCCGGGGCGCTGCGTCAGGCGGCCGAGGCGCTCATGGCCGAGGCGGAAGATGCAACCTTGCCGCAATCCGACCGGAACACGGCGTCGGCTGCGCTGTCCATGCTTTACGCACTGACTCAAGGGATCCGGGCATGAGGCTGCGTTCGATCGAATTGACCAATGTCCGCCGGTTTGCCGGACAGCGCGCAAGACTGAACGGGATTGGCGACGGGATCACGGTGCTGTCCGAACCGAACGAATTCGGCAAGTCGACGTTCTTCGATGCGCTCCATGCGCTGTTCTTCGAGCGGCACAACAGCAGAAACGCCGCGATAAAGGCACTTCAGCCTCATGCCGGCGGTAGCCCAGAAGTCGTGGTTGAGGTGGACTTGCCGGAAGGTCGGTTCCGGATCGCCAAACGCTGGCTTGCCAAGCCGCAGGCGCAGGTCATGGACTCCGCAGGGCGGTTGATCGTGCAGGCGGATGAAGCAGAGGCATGGATCGACCGCCTGATGGGCGGTGGATTGGCTGGACCATCCGGCCTTCTGTGGGTTCGTCAGGGTCTGCTGGGACTGGAACCGGAAGGAAACACGGCAGAGGAAAGGCGCGCGCGGGAAAGCGGTCTTGTTGCCCGACGCGACCTACTTTCTTCGGTCGCGGGCGAAATCGACATGATGACAGGCGGGCGCCGGATGGATGCCGTGCTGGACAGGGTATCCGAGTCGCTTTCTCGGCTGGCCACGAATACGGGCCGTGCAAAGGCGGGCGGAGAGTGGGCGCGCGTCATTGAGGAGGCGACAGCGCTGGCTGAAGAGGAAGCTCTGCTTCGACCTCGGGCGGAGAAGCTTTCGGGCGATCTGGCACGTCGGGGCGAAGTCCAGCGGCTGCTGACCCGTCTGTCCGATCCGGCGGAGGCGGCCGCACGCAAGCAGGCAAAGGCCGAGGCAGAATCTGCGCTGGCGGCGGCCCTCGCGCATCAGGGCGAGGTGCAGAAGGCCGAAACGGCCCTCCGGCTGGCGCGCCTTGATGCCGAACGCGTGCAACAGGATATTGGCGCGACGGAGGCTCTGGCCGCGCGTCTGAAGCAGGCCGAGGAACAACTTTGTCGTGCGGATGAAGCGGCCCAAGCGTCCAGAAGCCGTGCTGATGACCTCGTGGCGAAGGAAAGGGCGGCGTCAGAGGTTGCCGAAGCCGCAGCAGCCCGGACTGGCGGGCTGCGGGAGCGTCTGGCTCGGGCGAGCCGGGCGCATGCTGCGAAACTCGCGCAGGTTCGGGCAACAGAGACGAAGCGCCGTCTCGACCGCGCATCCGAGGTCCAGGCGGCGCTGGACAGGGGCCGCATGGAGCGGGCCCGTCTTCATGTGACGGCCAAGCAGATCGAGGCGGCCGAGGCGGCGCAGGCGCGGCTGGACCTGGCCCGCGCGCGAGCCGAAACGCAGGCCATCACCATCGAGGCGCGACCGGAGGGCGCAGCACAGGCCACGGTCGAAGGCCAACCTCTGCCGGCCGGGCCGCAGCCCGTTCTGAAGGTGACCGATCTCGTGCTGCCCGGTTTTGGCGCCTTGCGGATCGATCCGGGATCGGGCCGCACGGCAGACGGATTGGAGGCCGTTAAACAGGCCGAGAAATCCCTGACCGACCTTTTGCGCGATTTGCAGGCCGCGTCCGTTGCAGAAGCCCGTTCAAGTTGGAGCGAGGCGCAACGGCTCGATGCCGAAATCAGGCAGGCGGTGGCGCTGCTGGCCGAATTGGCCCCGGATGGGCTTGATCCCCTTCGATCCGCCGTGGCGAGCGCCCTAGCCGAAGCCGAAGGCGCATCGGAAGACGCGGAAGACCACCCGATCCTGCAGGAGCAGGTCGCGGAGGCAGAAAGGGACGAGGCGGCTGCGAACGCGGCTGCCCGGATCGCGCAACGGCTGGCCATCGAGGCTGGCGAAGCACGGGCGGCCTCGGAGGCCGGTCGCACCGCGGCCGTGCGGTTGCTTGAAGCCGTTCAGACCGAGGCAGGGGATGCGGGCGCGTTGGAGGCGAAGGTCGCGGCCCTGCGCGAACGCCTTCCCCCATTGATAGCGGCTTGTGGGACAGCAGAGCAGGCGCTGCACTCTCTGCGGGCCGATGCGCCCGACCTTGCCACTGTCGAGGCGCGCGTCGCGAGGGCAAGGGGGGCTGTCGATCAGGCTGCGCGCGAAGAGGCCAGCGCCCGGGAGGAGTTGGCCAGCCTGAACGCAACCATCTCGGCCTTGGCAGAGGAAGGGATCGAAGAGCGTCTGGCCGTGTTGGCGGGCGCCCGCGCAGAGATCGAGGCCCGCGCAGCGCGCTATGAGGCGGAAGTCAGGGCGCTGACCCGCCTCAAGCGCGCGCTGGAGGACGCAAGGACGAAGGCACGCGACGCCTATTTCGGTCCTGTCCTGCGTGAGTTGCAG
This sequence comes from Fuscovulum ytuae, assembly GCF_029953595.1. Classification (NCBI taxonomy): domain Bacteria; kingdom Pseudomonadati; phylum Pseudomonadota; class Alphaproteobacteria; order Rhodobacterales; family Paracoccaceae; genus Fuscovulum; species Fuscovulum ytuae. Next base: position 3,646,502 of record NZ_CP124535.1, read on the forward strand.
CCGCTCTTGTCGATCCTGTCACCCGGCGCGCACCTGACCATCGATGACGGAAGCCTGTTGCCGGCGACGCTGACGCGAAACGGACAGGAAGAACCGCTGGCGATACTGTCCGGAGGCACGCGCGAGCAGGTGGCAATCCTGACCCGACTTGCCTTCGCACGGCTCTTCGCGGCGTCGGGCAGGCCGGTGCCGGTGATCCTCGACGACGCGCTGGTCCATTCCGATGATGACAGGATCGAAGCCATGTTCGACGCGCTGCATCGGACGGCAAAGGATCAGCAGATCCTCGTTCTGACCTGTCGGCAGAGGGCCTTTTCGGCGCTGGGCGGGAACAAGGGGGTTGTTGCGGTGGAGGCTTGCTGAACCAAGGCTTTAGCATGTAGTCGTTTGAGCGCGCATAAAAATCCAAAGCGGCCCGAAGCGGACGATCGCGGCGATATGTCGATGTCCGGTCGTTACGGAACTTTGGCGGATTCAAATCCGCTGCTGAACCTGTCGCATCGCATCCGTGCCGGCCTTCATTTGCCGCGTGACAGGCCCATCATGCGAAGCACTTCGCGCGGGGCCGGTTGCCGCCAGATTGTCTGGAAGCTTTCCACGACGTTGTCCCGCGTGACACCAATGCCGGGCAGGGCGATCCAGGCGGGAACCGGGCGACCCAGAAGGCACAGGATCACGGTCTGCGCGGCTGCGATCCCTTGCAGGAAAGGTTGTTGGGCGGCGATGCAGCAGAAAGAGTCGCCTTGTGCGAGGGCGATGGCAGCGGCCTCTCCAAGGTCCACGGTTGCCATGGCCATCGTTGCGCCGCGTTCTGCAAGGCGGGTCGCGGCGGCAAGGGCTGGCGTGTCCCAGACGACGAATAGCCCCGCCAGATCGGGGTTTGCTGACAGAAGATCATCGGCGGCTGTGGCGGCGTCCTCGATCCGCGCGAAGCGGTGGATGCGCGGTAGGATGTCGGGGCGGTTTACCTGAAGCCACTTGTTGAAGGCGATCTCGCGCTCGTTCGTGGCGAAGAAGTCGGCGGCGAAGCCGAGGACGCCAACTTTCGCACCGTCGGGGATGTGGGGAGAAAGTCCGGCGGCCGCGATCTTGCCCAGACCGAAATTGTCCGACGACACCAGCGCCGTGTAGTCCTTGCCCGGCAAAAGGCCGGTCGGCGCGTTGTCCAACAGGACCAGCGTTATGCCCGCCTCGGAGACGCGACGATGCGCGGCGGCAACCTGTTCATTCGCCACGGGCAGCGAAAGGATCGCGTCGGGGCGTTGAGAGATCAGCCGGTCGAGTTCGGCCACCTGCATCTCGGGGGAAAAGGCGCAGTCGACAACATCGATCACTGCCGCGCCACAATCACCGAAGATGCCCATCATGCCGGCCAGTTGCTGCTTGGCCCAGTCGCTCTCCAAAGTGTGCAGAACCACAGCAACGCGCCACCCGGCAGACTTGGCAGCGGTGCGGTCGTCTGGCAGCAGGCTGACCCGTTCGGGCGGGGCGGCGCGTTCACCGTGCGGGCCGAGGCCGGATATCGTCATCTCGGAAGCTCCTGTCCGGTCCGCGCCCTTGGCGGCGGAGGGGGCGATGCGGTTTGCGAAAACCGATCCTTCAGGGCGGTGAAGGCAGGATGGGCGAGTGGGCTGCCCTGCATTACCCATTCCTTCAAGAACGCCGGCGCGAAAAGCTGTTCCGATGCCACGCGGGCCGCACCGACCAAGCCAGCCGAACTGCCCATCTGCGAACGTATGATCCGCAGGTCGCGCGTGACGAAGGGATGCGAAGAGCCATAGACCGCCTCGCGCAGGGCTGCGAGGAGGATGTCATTCGTCTGCACGATGGAGCCCGACAGCACAATCAGTTCCGGGTTCAGCGCATTGGCCAGCGTCGCCACAACCTGACCGATCAGGTGGCCCGACTCCGTCAGGATCGCAACCGAAGCAGGATCGCCGATCTGCGCGGCCTGCGAGACTTCGATGGCCGTGATCTCTCCCCCGCGGCGCTGGATGTCGGCCAGCATGGGACTGCGCCCGTCCTGCGCAGCGGAAAGACCCTCGCGCTGGATCATGTCCGATCCTGCGAGGGTGTCGAGGGGGCCGCTCCGTCCGCCCGAGTTGACGGGAAGGGATCCGATCAGACCTGCCGCACCATGCGCGCCACGGTAGAGCTGGCCGTCGCATACGATGCCCGCTCCGATGCGGCGGCCTACCTTCAGGAACAGCATGCTGCGCGCGCCTATGCCCGCGCCTGCGTGCAATTCGCCCATCGTCATGGTCTCGACGCTCGACCGCATCCAGACCGGCACGCCGAAATCGCGGGACAGCGTTTCGACCAGCGGGAATCCTTCCCATGCAGGAAGGACCGGCGGGGTGGCGGTCAGGAAGTCACCCTCCGTCGCGCCCTGCACGGCACCGGGGACGGAGAGGGAGATGCCCCAGATGCTGCCCTGTGGCGCATGACGTTCCATCGACCAGCGGAAAAGTGCTGTCAGACGTTCGGACAGTTCGGCGGGCGGGGCGGTCAGGTCGGCGGCTTCGTGATGTTCGGTCAGGAGTTTGCCGGAAAGGTCAGCCACACCCACACCGATCGCGGTCTGGTCGAGCGTGGCCACAAGGATCGCCGCGCGTCGCGCGGCAAAGCGCACCAGACGCGGGGCGCGCCCCCCCGTGGCGGCGCCAAGCTCGCTTTCGTCCACCAGTCCCAGATCGCCCAGCATCGTCAGCCGATCCGCCACCACGGCGCGGCCGAATTCGCTCTGCCGTTCCAATTCCTGACGCGTGTTTGCGGCACCCGTGCGGACAAGGTTCAGAAGTTCGACCAGCGAAGGCGCAGCGGTTTCCACCGTGCGCGGTCGTCCCTTGCCGCGGGGGCGGGACGATTCGGAAAGGTCAGATCCGTTCAGGGGCAAGGCTGCGTCCTTATGGGTTTCGAAAGGGATAAGGGCGGGACTTCTGCCGTTCAAGAAAAAACTTTTGCTGCAAAAATGCAGAAGTTAGCAATCATGCGCAGAAATAATATTGACCGATGACGAATCCGTGCTTAACGAAGCTGTCACGGTCAGAGGAGACTGGCAGAAACCGGATGGGCGGGGGCAACCCCAGCAGCCTTTCCGTGGGAGGAGGGACACCGATGACAGCGTGGAAGCTGGCCTATCACGCCAATTGCTGGGGCGGCCTTGGCGGGGATGCCGTGGGCGTCACCTCGGTCACGCAACTGGCCTATCGCACCTTTGGCGACATGGATTGCGCGTGTGCCGACATAGCAGCTGCCGGATATGCGGGGGTGGAGCTGTTCGATGGCAACCTGCTGGACTACAGTGCCGCCGAGATGCGCAAGCTTTTGGCCGACAACGGGCTGGAACTGGTCGCCACCTATGCGGGCGGGAACTTCATCTTCGACGACATCCTGCCCGAGGAACTGGCCCGCGTGACCCGCGCCGCCGACCGTGCCGCAGAACTAGGTGCGCCGCATCTGGTCGTCGGCGGTGGAGCCAAGCGTTTCGACGGCATACGGGAGCCGGATTATCACAAGCTGGGCGCGGCACTCGATCGCGTGAACGCACTGGCCGAGGCGCGGGGGCTGCGGGCGCATTACCACCCGCACCTTTCCACCATCGTCGAGGGCCCTGCCGAAGTGGCCAAGATCTTCGATCTGACCGCCATCGATTTCTGTCCCGATACGGCACATCTGGCCGCCGCTGGGGGCGACCCGGCGCAACTGATCCGCGACCACGCGAAGCGGATCTCCTACATCCACCTCAAGGGCTTCCAGCGTGAACCCTTCGCCTTCACCCCCCTTGACCGGGGCGATGTGCCGACAGGGCCGATCCTGCAGGCGATGCGGGATGTGGGCTTTGCAGGCTGGGTCTGCACCGAACTCGACTCCTGGCCCGACCCCGCCGAAGGGGCACGGCTGAGCATGGACTACCTGAACCGGGCAATCGCGGGCTGATCCGCCTGCCCACCAAACGGGGGAAGCCCCGACACTTCTCTGGGAGGATGAAGATATGTTGACTAGACGCAGCCTGATGGGCTCGGCGACCGCGCTTGCGCTTTTTGTGGGGATCGCCGCCCCGGCCTTCGCCGATCCGGACGCGGCGCTTGCCAAGTTGCAGGAAACCGTCCTGTCGAAAGGACCGAGTGGCGAGGACCCGTCGCCCGCCTCCGATGTCGTGCTGAGCGATGAGGAACTGGCCAAGATCAAGGAGATGGGGGCCACCGCTGCCATCGTCATGCATTACGGCGGCAATGACTGGAGCCAGGCGCAGATCAACGGGTTGCAGACGCAGTTCGGCGCGATGGGGATCGAGGTGATCGCCGTGACCGATGCGGGCTTCAAGCCCGAAAAGCAGGTCAGCGATCTGGAAACCATCATGGCGCAGTCGCCAGACATCATCGTGTCGATTCCGACAGACCCGACGGCCACCGCCGCCGCCTATCGTGCAGCGGCAGAGGCCGGGACCAAGCTGGTGTTCATGGACAACGTTCCGACGGGCTTCGTTCCGGGCACCGACTATGTCTCGGTCGTGTCGGCGGACAACTATGGCAACGGCGTCGCGGCGGCCCATCTGATGGCCAAGGCACTTGGTCCGGATGGCGGGGATATCGGCCTCGTTTTCCACGCGGCTGATTTCTTCGTAACGAAGCAGCGCTATGACGCGTTCAAGGCGACGATTGCCAGCGACTACCCCAATATCAACATCGTGGCCGAGCAAGGCATCGGTGGGCCGGACTTTTCGGGCGATGCCGAAAAGGCCGCAGGGGCGATGCTGACCTCCAACCCGAACATCAAGGGCATCTGGGCGGTCTGGGACGTTCCGGCCGAAGGCGTGATGGCGGCGGCGCGGGCCAATGGCCGCGACGACCTGATCATCACGACCGTGGACCTTGGCGAGAATGTTGCCATCAGCATGGCGCAGGGCGGGTTCATCAAGGGCCTTGGCGCACAGCGTCCCTATGACGCCGGTGTGGTCGAGGCGAAGCTGGCCGGCTATGCCCTTCTGGGCAAGGACGCGCCGGACTTCGTTGCACTGCCCGCCCTGCCGGTGGCGCAAGACAACCTGCTCGACGCGTGGACGCAGGTCTATTCGACCGAGGCGACCGAAAACGTGAAAGCCTCGATGCAGTAAGCGATGCCGCGCGGGGTGTCCCTATCACCCCGCGCGCCTGCCGGGCCTTTAACGGGGGAATTGCTCCCTGCCCGTGAAGGTCCGGCCCTTTCTCACCAACCCGTCCCGCACAGCACCGGAGACTGACGATGACCAAAGTGATGAACGTTGCCATGATCGGCGGCGGGTTCATGGGCAAGGCGCACGCCATGGCCTATGCCTCGATGCCGATGTTCTTCTGGCCCGCGCCTGCCATCCCGCACCGCAAGGTCGTCGTCGATGTCACCGACGGGGCCGCCGAGGAAGCCCGCCGCCGTTTCGGGTTCGACGAGGCGTCGAGCGACTGGCGCAGCGTGGTGGCGCGGCCCGATATCGATGTGGTCGATATCTGCACGCCGAACAATGTCCATGCCGAGATCGCCATTGCGGCGGCGAAGGCGGGCAAGCACATCATCTGCGAAAAGCCCTTGGCGCGGACGGTCGAAGAGGCCCGCGCGATGACCGAGGCGGCGAAGGCCGCGGGCATCATCCACATGGTGGCCTTCAACTACCGCCGCACGCCCGCCGTGGCGCTGGCCAAGAAATATATCGAGGAAGGCCGCATCGGACGCATCCTGAACTTCCGTGGCACCTACCTTCAGGACTGGTCGGCGGATGAGAACGGGCCGCTGTCCTGGCGCTTTCAGAAGAAGATCGCGGGGTCGGGCACGGTGGGGGATATCGGGACACATGTCGTGGACCTCGCACATTACCTTGTCGGCCCTATTGCCGAAGTGATCGCCATGACCAAGACCTATGTCACGACGCGCCCCATCCAGCAGGGTGGCGTGGACAAGTTGGGCGCGTCGGAGAAATCCGCCGATGCCGAACGTGCGCCGGTCGATGTGGATGACGAGGTGGTGTCGATGCTGCGCTTCGGCAACGGGGCCATCGGCAGCCTGGAGGCCACGCGCAATGCATGGGGTCGGAACAACTTTATCACGCTGGAGATCCACGGGACGAAAGGCTCAATCCACTTCAACTACGAACGCCGCGACGAATTGCAGGTGATGTTCGCCGACGATCCGGCCGACGCGCGCGGGTTCCGCACGGTCTATACTGGCCCCGCGCATCCCTATGGCGGCGGTCTATGGCCGATCCCCGGTCTGGGCATCGGCTATTCGGAAACGAAGATCGTCGAATGCTTCGACCTGTTCACCGCGATTGCCAGCGGCAAGCAACCCAGCCCGAATTTCGAGGATGGTCTGCTGACGGAACTGGTGGCCGATGCCCTGCTGCGGTCGGGTGAAACCGGCAAGTGGGAGCGGGTGGAATGACCTCCCCCGCCCCGGTTGCCGTGCGGATGACGGGGATTTCCAAATCCTTCGGCGGCATCCGCGCGCTGGACGGTGTGGATTTCGAGGTCTTTGCCGGTGAAGTCCACGCCCTGCTTGGCGGCAACGGGGCGGGGAAGTCCACCATCCTGAAGGTCCTGAACGGCGTTCACGTGCCGGAGGAGGGCGAGATCGAGGTTGGTGGCCAGAAACTTGCCGCCCACTCGCCCGAAGCGGCGCGGGCGGCAGGCATCGCCATGAACTTTCAGGAAATGTCGCTGATCCCGACGCTGACCGTGGCGCAGAACATATTCCTGACGCGCGAGGCGCGGGATGCGCGCGGGATGATTGATGATGCGGACTCTGTCCGCCGGGCGCAGGCGATTTTCGACATGCTGCAGGTCGAGGTCGATCCGACCACACTCGTCGGTGATCTGGGGGCGGGGCAGAAGCAACTGACCGAGATTGCCAAGGCGATCAGTCAGGATGCGCGGGTCCTGATCCTCGACGAACCCTCGACCGCGCTTTCGGTGTCGGATGTGGAACGGCTGTTCGTCTTTCTGCGGCAGTTGAAGGCAAAGGGCGTGGCGATCATCTATGTCAGCCACCGCATGGACGAAATTGCCCGCATCGCTGACCGCGCGACGATCCTGCGGGATGGTCGGCATGTCATCACGGCTCCGCTGGCCGATCTGCCCATCGACGTGATGATCGAACATATCGTCGGGAAGAAATCCAAAGGGCTGGCGGATGTGGCCCGGGGGGACGTGTCGCGGGGCGAGGTTCTGCTGGACCTTGCGAACGTGACCGGGCCGCACAAACCCGAAAACGTCAGCTTCGCGCTGCATCGGGGGGAAGTGCTGGGACTTGCGGGCTTGCTCGGTTCTGGTCGGTCCGCCTTGGCCCGCGTCATTGCAGGTATCGAACCCGCCGTTTCGGGCGAGATCCGCATCAAGGGCGCGAAAGCGGTGATCCGCCGCCCCGCCGACGCTGTGGCTCACGGAATCGCGCTGGTGCCTGAGGCGCGGGCGACGCAGGGCATCATCCCCGCCCATAGCGTTGCCGAAAACATGGTGATGTCGGTGATCGGGCGCATCGCGCCGAAGGGGTTCGTGGACCGTTCCCGCGTGCGCGACATCGCCGAGGACATGATCGCCCGGCTGTCGATCAAGACGGCAAGCCGCGACCATGCGGTGTCCACGTTGTCGGGGGGAAACCAGCAGAAGGTGGTGATCGGAAAATGGCTCGCTACTGAACCCGAGATCCTGATCCTCGATGAACCGACGGCAGGGATCGATATCGGGTCCAAGGCCGAAATCATCCGTCTGGTGCGGGAACTGGCCCAGGCAGGCAAGGGGGTGATCGTCATTTCCTCGGAACTGTCGGAACTGCTGACGGCCTGCGACCGCATCCTCGTTATGGCGGATGGCCGTGCGCATCAGATGCTGGATCGCGCCGATCTGGACGACCCGGACGAGCACGACCCCGAACATGCCCTGCAAGCGGCCGAGCGCCGCCTTCAGGTGGAAATCCAGAAAGCCCTGACCATCAAGGAGGCCAGCCATGGCTAAGGCAGCAACCGCCCCGGCCGGGGCATTCTTCGCCAATTGGCGGCAGAACATCATCTATATCGGCTTCGTAGTGATCTTCATCGTCTTTGCACTGACGCTGAACGACAAGGGGTTCCTGAATCCGAACAACCTGCTGAACATCGTGCGGCAGACCGCGATGATCGCGGTGATGGCGGTGGCCATGACCTTCGTGCTTTCGGCGGGCGAGATCGACCTGTCGGTGGGCGCGGTGGCGGGGCTGACCACGGTGACGGTTGCCATGGCGATCGCCATCGCCGGACCTGTTGGCGGCGTTCTTGCCGGTTTGGCGACGGGGCTTGCCGTTGGGATGTTCAACGGCTGGCTTACGACGCGGATCGGCATACCCTCCTTTCTGACGACACTTGCGATGATGGGTATCGCCAAGGGCGTGGCCATGTGGATTTCCGATACGGCTGCCGTTCCGATCTTGTCGCCCGGGTATTCCTGGGTCTTCGGGGGAGGTGCGGTCGGCCCAATCCCCGTTCTGATGTTCTGGATGGCCGTGATCGCGGGCGTCGGACATATCGTGCTGCGCCGTTCGGGCTTTGGTCGCAAGGTGCTGGCGACGGGCGGGGGCGAAATGGCCGCGCGCTATTCCGGCATCGATACGCGCAGCATCAAGTTCAAAGTGCTGGTCCTGTCCTCCTGCGCCGCTGCTTTGGCTGGGATGCTTTATGCAGGCCGTCTGCAATCTGGGCGCTTCCAGCTTGGCGAAGGGGATGAGCTTTCGGTCATCGCCGCTGCCGTCCTTGGCGGGACAAGCCTCTTTGGCGGCAAGGGCACGGTCATCGGGACCATCGTCGGCGCGTTGATGATCGGGATGATCAACAATGGACTGATCCTGATGGGACTGGAGTTCAGCCAGCAGCTGATCGCCAAGGGCGCGATCATCATCCTTGCCGTTGCTCTTAGCCAGAAGCGGGGCTGACCATGTATACGATCATCGGAACCGTCACTGCGCGCCCAGAAACGCGCAAGGAACTTGCCTCCCTCCTGATGGCACAAGTTGCGCCAACGCGGTCCGAGGCGGGTTGCATCAACTACGACTTCCACGTCGATGCTGCCGATCCTTGCGTCTTCGTCTTCTACGAGAACTGGGCCGACCGCGCGGCGCTGGACGCGCATCTGGCGATGCCGCATCTGCAACCGCTGTTTTCGCAGCTTGACCGTCTGCTGGCCTGTCCGGTGGAGATCCGGCCCCTGACCATGCTGTCGGAGCGGTCGGCATGACGGGCAGTGCGATCAAGGGTCCGGGCATCTTTCTGGCGCAATTCGCGGGGAATGATGCACCCTTCGACAGCCTGCCCTCAATCACGGCCTGGGCGGCAGGGTTGGGCTACAAGGGCGTGCAGATCCCGTCCTGCGATCGGCGGTTGTTCGATCTGGACCTCTGTGCCGAAAGTCAGACCTATGCTGACGAGGTGCTGGGCATCTGCGCCGAAGCGGGCGTCGCCATCACGGAACTGTCCACCCACCTGCAAGGCCAGTTGGTCGCGGTGAATCCCGCCTATGACGCGGCCTTTGACGCCTTCGCGCCCGAAACGGTGCGGGGCAATCCCGCCGCACGGCAGGCATGGGCGGTCGATCAGGTGACCAAGGCCGCAACGGCGGCGCGGCGTCTGGGGCTTTCGGGAACGGTCAGCTTCACCGGATCGCTGGCCTTCCCCTATCTCTATCCGTGGCCGCAGCGCCCCGCCGGACTGGTCGAGACGGCATTCGCCGAACTTGCCCGCCGCTGGGCCCCCATCCTTGATGCCTATGACGATGCGGGTGTCGATATCGGCTTCGAACTGCACCCCGGAGAGGATGTGTTCGACGGCGCAAGCTGGGAGAGGTTCCTGTCCGCAGTGGCGGAACACCCCCGCGCGAGGATCAACTACGACCCGTCGCACTTCCTGTTGCAGGCGATGGATTATCTGGCCTTCATCGACATCTATCACGACCGTATCTCGGCGTTCCACGTCAAGGACGCCGAGTTCCGCCCCGATGGTCGGCAGGGTGTCTATTCCGGCTATTCGCCCTGGGCGGAACGGGCGGGGCGTTTCCGCAGCCTTGGCGACGGGCAGGTGGATTTTCCGGCCGTCTTCACGCGCCTGACCCAATATGGCTATCGCGGCTGGGCGGTGATGGAATGGGAGTGCTTCCTGAAATCCCCCGCGCAGGGCGCAGCCGAGGGCGCTCCGTTCATCGCGCGCCACCTTATCGAGGTTACAGGGCATGCCTTCGACGATTTCGCAGGCGGACGAGCCGATCAGGCCGTGCTGGACGCAATGCTGGGGATCCGGTCATGGCACTGAAACTGGGCATGGTTGGCGGAGGCCAAGGGGCCTTCATCGGCGGGGTCCACCGCATGGCCGCACGGCTGGACGGGCGGTGGGAGTTGGTTGCGGGGGCGCTGTCCTCTGACCCGGCAAGGGCTGCGGCTTCGGCGGAGGACCTCGGCATTGCGCCCGACCGCAGCTATTCCGATTTCGCACAGATGGCATTGGCCGAGGCATCCCGTCCCGACGGGATCGATGCGGTGGCGATCGTCACGCCGAACCACCTTCACGCGAAGGTGGCGACAGCCTTCCTGCGCGCCGGAATTGCGGTGATCTGCGACAAGCCGATGACTGCTACGCTTCCCGAGGCCGAGGAACTGGCCGCGCTGGCGACCGAAACATCCGTGCCGTTCGTGCTGACCCAGACCTATACAGGCTATCCGATGGTGCGCGAGGCGCGCCGGATGATCGCCGAAGGCGCGATCGGGGCGGTGCGTCACGTGCAGGTCGAATACCTGCAGGATTGGCTGGCCGGACCCGTGGAACAGAGCGGGCAGAAACAGGCCGTTTGGCGCACCGATCCCGGCATGTCGGGCGAGGGCGGCTGCATCGCCGATATCGGGACACATGCCTTCAACCTTGCGACCTTCGTCACAGGGCTTGGGTTGCGGGCCGTTCTTGCCGATCTCACCGCCTTCGAGCCGGGACGGCGGCTGGATGACAACGCGGCAGTGCTTCTGCGTTTCGACGGGGGCGCTAAAGGCATGATCTGGGCAAGTCAGATCGCCCCCGGCACCAAGAACGCGCTGCGGTTCCGCATTGCCGGGGAACGGGGCGGGCTGGCCTGGGATCAGGAAAATCCCGATCTGCTCGAATTCACCCAGCTTGGCGGCACGACCCGCCTGCTGCGCCGCGGTGACGGCCTGACGAAGACGCCTGCCCGAATCCCGTCCGGCCATCCCGAAGGTTATCTGGAGGCATTTGCAACGCTTTACGCCGATGCCGCGGACCTGATCGAAGGGAAGGGGTCGGCATCGACACAAGCGCTGGCGTCTGCCGAGGACGGGCTTGCGGGAATGCGCTTCATCAGCGCGTGTGTCCAATCATATGAGGCAGGCGGAATGTGGATCGCGGCCTGACAGATGGGGCGGTAGGCATATCTGAACAGATGGTCTCACCGCTCACCGCTCACCCGATCGTCCGCCTTCCGCCCGTTTCGACGTCGGGGTCGCTCGCGGCCCATAGCTGCCTGTCGCGAACTCTGCTGTGCTGGTTTTCAAAACCGTTCGAGCAAATTGACCGGTGCACTTATAACTGCCTCGAACTCTTACAGGGGAAAGACGCAGCCCCCCGGGATTGCGACCTACGGGGCATCTGGACTCTTGCCGCCAAAGGCTTTTGTCGCGGCATGGGCTGCATGGACGACCGCGCGGATCAGGTGATCGTGGTTTGCGTCGTCGAGGCGGCTTCTGACGCAAGCCAAACCCATCGTGGCGATCACCTTTCCATGCCAATCGAAGACCGGCGCGGCAAAGCCCGCGGTATCGACTTCAAACCCGCCGATGGATTTTGCGTAGCCAAGCCGTCGCGCATCGTCCATCCGCTGGATCAACTGCTCCCGGGTCGCGGTTTCGGCTGTGTAGCGCTTGTCAGAGCTGCGAGCCAACAAAGCCTCCGCCTCGGATTTCGGCAAATGCGCAAGATAGACGATCCCGGATGCGGTGGCATGGAATGGTAAGACTTGGGTCGGGTCGATCCAGACGCGCGTCGACCGGTTCGGCTCGCACAGGGCAATCGTCGTCAGGCCAACCTCTGATGCCAATGAGGCGTGACCGGATTCACCTGTTTCCTCGGAAAGGCGATCCACGATCGGCTGCAAGGTCGAGATCATCGGGAATGCGGTTTCCCTGATACGCGCAAGGCGCAGAATCGCCGTGCCCAAACGATACTTTCGCGTTTCGGGATGCTGTTCCAGAAGCCCCCCCGCAACGAGCGAGTTCAGCAGGCGCATGGCAGTAACCTTGTCCAGACCGGCGGCCCGCGCGATGTCCACCAACCGGAACTCTGGGGTTTCGGTCGTGAAAAGATTCAACAAAGTCATGGCCTTGTCGATCGTTTTCATCGACTGGGCGCGCTTGGGCTGGGCCGTGTTCATGGGGAATCCGTCGTCGGAATGATTTCTTGACTCAAGTTTATCGCAGAGTAACAATAAAGTAAATAGAGTTGATAATAATGAAACAACACGGAGGAACCCAATGAAGAAGATCGTCGGAACAGCCATTGCCTTGCTGGCATCGTTCGGCGCCGCCGGCCTTGCACAGGCAGAATACCCGGAGCGCCCGGTATCGATCATCGAGCCCTGGCCGCCGGGTGACGTTGATGACCAGTTGCTGCGCGTGATCGCAGAGGAATTCACAAAGGAGACTGGCGTTCCGGCAAAGGTCGTGAACCGCCCCGGCGGGTATGGGCTGGAGGGGGCGGCCTCTGTCTTGTCGTCTCCTGCCGATGGCTACACGATCGGCAGCTTCCTTATCGACATCCCGACAAGCTATCTGATCCTCGGGATCGCCCCCTATACCAAGGAGGATATGGAGGTCATCGGTCTGAACATGAACTTCCCCTTCATGTTGGCCGCGCGCAAGGATGCCCCCTACAACAACTTGGCCGAGCTTGCAGCCTATGCCAAGGAGAACCCAGTCAGCTTTGGCCATTTCGGTTTCGAGACGATCCCGGCCCAGCAGACATTCGAGGCTGCACGTCAGCTGGGCTTCGAGTTCAGCACCGAGACTGGCTATGAAGTGACCGACTGCACGACGCTTGGGAATGGTGATGCAGATGTCATCAACACCACTGTCGCCCTTGTCCTGGCTTGCAAGGACGACATCAAGGCCATCGCCGCCTACACCGAAGAACCGCTGTCGGTCTTCCCCGATGCGCCGCTTCTGCGTGATCAGATCAGCGGCCCCACTTTCACGCTTTGGTCGGGTATCTTTGTGCCGAAGGGCACGCCGCAAGATGTGAAGGATAAGCTTGCCGGGATCATCGAGCGGGCCATGCAGTCTGATCAGGCCAAACAGATTGCCGAAACGACTGGAGCCGAAATCTACTGGCAGCCGGGGGCCGAGGCGCAGGCGCGGATCGACGCGGACTTCGAAGCTGTGAAGGAACTCTTCGCGAAAATGCCGAAATAATCCGCGCCCAAGCGCGCGTTGAGCGAACATCGCGCGGCCCGAAAGGGCCGTGCCCAGCTTCCTGCACCCCAAGGGGACGCACATGCCGGATCACGTCAACCATATCGCAACGATAGCCGATGCCGACACCGATGCTTTCGAGGATGAGGTCATTCCCGAAGCCTCGCATCTGGCGATGGCCCTGTTTTGGGCCTTTGCTCTGTTGGCGCTTGTCGTTCTGCCCTTGGCGACCGTGCCGGGTAAGCGCGATCTGGGTTGGGTGCAAGAGCCCTGGTCGTGGCCCTTCATCACGCTTGTCGTCGGGCTGATTGGCGGGTTTGGCCCCTTGCGGGCCTATCTGCGCGAACGCCGGAGGCCGGGTTTCACGGCGAAGGCCAATCTTGCCTTTGAAGGTATGTGCCGGGCCCTCATCTATGCCGTTGGATTTCTTATTTATATCGGGGGCGTGTCGGTGCTTGGATTCACCATCGCTTCGGTGATCTTCATGCAGGCGCTTCTCTATGTTTCCGGCCTGCGCGGCCCACGCTGGATCATGATCGGCCTAGCCGTTGTCGCCGCCATCGTTCTGGCCTTTCGGGTTGGCCTTGGGATCTGGTTCCCGCTTCCGCCCGTTATGCAACTTTTCCCCGACTGGGTCGGCAATTCCCTGGGAGAATACCTGTGATCGACGCCGTCCTCCTCGGTTTTCAGGAAGTCGCCCAATGGCAAGTGATTGCCGCGCTCATGCTCGGTGCCATGGCCGGAATCCTCGTTGGTGCCGTGCCCGGGATGGAACCCGCCGGGGCCATGGCCATTGCGCTCCCCTTCTCTCTGACGATGGAACCCTTGCCCGGCATCATCCTGCTTCTGGGCTGCTATGGGGGCGCATGGTATGGCGGGGCCATTCCCGCGATCCTGATCAGGGTGCCCGGAACGCCTGTGAACGTGCTGACCACCTATGACGGCTATCCGCTTGGTCAGAAGGGGCAGCCAATGCGGGCGCTTTCGCTGGCCTATTCCTCATCCTTCGTGGGCGGTATCCTATCGGTCATGGCCTTGGTTTTCCTCGCGCCCTTCATGGCGAAGGTGGCCGAGAAGTTTGGCCCGCCCGAATTTGCTATGGTCATGCTCTTGGCGACCATTTCGGTCATCCTGGCGCATCACCAGAACATCCAAGGCGCCATCTTGACCTTTGCCATCGGCGCATTCCTTGGCACGGTCGGCTTTGAAAGCCCGCATCACACCCTGCGCTACACCTTCAGTCAGGATTGGCTGACAGGGGGCATTCCGATGGTGCCCATGGTGATCGGCCTGTTCGCGATCAGCCAGGCTTTCGTGCTTTTGGAAACCAAGTCCCCGCCAAAGGTTCCGAAGGATATGAGCAGCGTCGGACGCTTCACAGGATTGTTCGAGGTATTCAGGTATCGCGCCACCGTCATACGTTCCAGCCTGATCGGCCTTGTCATGGGCCTTTTACCCGGCGTGGGCGAGTTCGGCGCACAGTTCCTGTCCTATTCCCTTGCGCGGCGCTTTTCGAAGAAACCGGAAGAGTTCGGCAAGGGTTCACCCGAGGGACTCGTCGCCTCCGAGGTGTCGATCAATGCCTGCACCTCTACCGTGCTTGTGCCGCTCCTGTCCTTGGGCATCCCAGCCGATCCGCTTATGGCGATGCTGCTGGCGGTGTTCATGATCCACAACATCATCCCTGGTCCCCAGTTGTTCGCCGAGCATCCGGACTTCATCTCGGGCCTTTATATTTCGCTGTTCCTTCTGAACATCTTCGTGATGATCCTGCTGCTGGCCTTCACGAAATACGTTGTGAAGCTTTCCTCGATTACCCCACGGATCATCGGCGCATCCATCATGATCCTCGGTTTCATCGGGACCTATACGCAGAATTTCCGCGTGTCGGATGCGCTGTTCACGCTGGTCTTTGCGGTGGTCGGGCGCTTCATGCTCAAGAACGGCATCCCCGCCTTTCCTATGGTCGTGGGGCTGGTTCTGGGGCCGATGCTTGAAGGCCGCATGAAGCAGGCGCTCAGCATTTCGGCGGGCGATCCGACGATCTTCCTCACCCGTCCGATTGCGGCGACTTTCCTTGCTTTGGCCATTACTGCCGTCTTGGTCTTCTCGTGGAACCATATACGCCACGCGAAAGCCGGGTAAGCCCTCTCTCCCTTCCTTCGTCTTGCTGGAGTAACCGACCTTGGCCACCACCGCCGAACTGCTAGACCGCCGTGCCCGGCTGCTTGGGCCCAATGTCTCGACCTTTTATGACGAGCCGGTCCATCTGGTGCGGGGCGAAGGCGTCTGGGTCTGGGATGCTGACGGGAACAAATATCTCGACTGCTATAACAACGTGCCCCATGTCGGCCATTGCCACCCCCATGTGGTCGAGGCGATTTGCAGACAGGCGTCCACTCTGAACACCCATACGCGCTATCTGCATGAGGGTATCCTCGACTACGTCGAACGCCTGACCGCGACCTTCGAGGATGACTTGTCCACCGCGATCATGGTCTGCACCGGGTCCGAGGCGAATGACATCGCCCTGCGCATGGCCGAGGCCGTCACGGGCAAGCGAGGCATCATCGCGACTGATCACACATACCATGGCAATACGACCGCGGTTTCGCAGTTGTCGCGCACCAACATACCGGCAACAGGCGATGGGTCGCATGTCCGCCATGTCCCTGCGCCTGACAGCTATCGCCCCTTGGGCGGCGAGGGTGGACAGGCCCATGCGCAGGCCTTTGCTGCAGCGGTTCGGGCAGCAATCGACGATCTGCAAGCGTCTGGCCATGGCTTTGCGGGCATTCTGCTTTGCCCCGCCTTCTTGAACGAAGGCTTCCCGATGTTGGAGCCCGGCTGGCTGGAGCCTGCCCTTGCCGAAGTGCGGGCGGCAGGCGGCATCTTCATCGCCGATGAGGTGCAGCCCGGCTTTGGCCGAAATGGCCAGCGGTTCTGGGGCCATCAACGCATCGGGGCGCAGCCCGATGTCGTGACAATGGGCAAGCCGATGGGCAACGGCCACCCCGTCGCAGCCGTTGTCACCCGTCCTGACATCATGGAGCGTTTTCGTAAATCCTTTCGCTATTTCAACACTTTCGGTGGCAACCCCGTGTCATGTGCCGCCGCCGCCGCAGTGCTTGATGTCATCGAAGCAGAGGGTCTTCAGGAAAACGCGCGGGTGGTGGGCGCCTATGCCAAGGCCGGTCTGTCCAGACTGGCCGAGAAATACGAATGGATCGGTGATGTGCGCGGCTATGGCCTGTTCTTCGGGGCCGAGATTGTGACCGACCGCGCGACCAAGGCCGCCGCACCGGCCTATGTCGCCCGTGTCGCCAACGAAATGCGGCGGCGGGGCGTCCTGTTGAACCGGCTGGGCATCCATTACAACACGCTCAAGATTCGCCCGCCGATGCCCTTCACCGCCGCGAATGCGGACTTGCTGCTGGGCCTTCTGGACGAGGTGCTTGGCGAGCTGGGTGCCCCCGATGCCTGACCCGGACGTGCAATCGGCATTGGCATTTTGGGGACTCCAAGACTGCCCGGCCACCCTGATCGCCGCGCGTGAGAACCAAGTCTACCGGGTTGACACGACTGATGGCCCGCTGGTCCTCCGGCTGCATCGGGAGGGTTATCGCAGCCAGGCCGAACTTGCCTCGGAACTGGACTGGATGGCCGAACTGTCCCGGCAGGGTGTGCGCGTGCCGCAGCCGATCCCAACCCTTACAGGCAATCGCTGCATCGAGGTGAATGGGCGTCTGGCCGACATTCTGACCTTTCTCGATGGCCAGCCGCTGATGTCTGGTGGCCATTGGGCCGAAACGGTCACGCCTGAAGACAGCGCCAGCCAGATCGGCAAGACGCTTGCCGATTTGCACACCCTTTCCGACCAGTGGCAAAGGCCCGCGGGTTTCAGCCGCCCGCATTGGGATGCGGCGGGTCTTGTTGGCCCCAACCCTCTCTGGGGCCGGTTCTGGGAAAACCCGCATCTCACTGTATCGCAGGTGGCCCTTTTTTCCGCTTTTCGCGACCGGGCATTGCGGGACCTCACCGCGCTTGGCCCCACTCTTGATTACGGTCTGATCCATGCCGATGCCGTGCCCGAGAATGTGCTGGTCTCGCAAGACGGGGTTTTCCTGATCGACTTTGACGATGGCGGCTTCGGCTTCCGCCTGTTCGATCTGGCAACCGCCGCCAATCGGCTTGACCGGCACGATCCGTCCGGCCACGCCAGCGCGCGCTTCCTGCAGGGCTATCAGGACAGGCGTCCGATAGACCTGTCAGCCATGCCACTGTTCCGATCTTTGCGCGCCATGACCTATGTCGGCTGGGTCATCTCACGCCTGAACGAACCCGGCGCGCCTGCCCGCTGCACCCGTTTCATCGCCGAGGCCGAAGCCCGTGCTTTGGCCCTTCTCGATCACAGTCAAGGACGACCCGCATGACCGAAACCGCATCCTCCCAACTGCCGCCCGTGCCCTCATCGGCAGATGTCGTTGTCATCGGTGGCGGGATCATTGGCGTCTCGACATTGTATCATCTGGCGAAGAAAGGGGTGACGTCGGCTGTCCTTCTGGAACGTAAAACCATCGCCTCGGGCACCACATGGCATGCGGCGGGCATCGTTGGACAACTGCGCGAAAGCGCCGGGCAGACCGAGCTGTCGCGCTACACAACCCGGCTTTTCCGCGAACTGGAAATCGAGACGGGGCAGGCCACCGGCTACAAGCAGAACGGAACCTTGCACGTGGCACTTGGCGAGCTCCGGTTGGAACAATTGCGCCGCAACCACGATCATGCGGGCAGGATGGGGATCGAAAGCCATCTTCTGACCCCGGCTGAAGTGCTGGAAAAATATCCGCATGTCCGGATCGATGATGTTCTGGGCGGCTTCTTCGTGCCCTCGAACGGCCAGGTGAATCCGCTGGACGTGACGCAGGCCATGGCCAAGGGCGCAAGGGCGCGCGGTGCGCAAGTGCTGGAACGCACGGCGGCCACCCGAATCCTGACGCGCGACGGTCGTGTCTGCGGCGTGGAAACCGATCGCGGCGTTATTGCCACCGAAAAGGTTCTGCTGGCCGGGGGAATGTGGACTTCGCGCTTCGCCGCGGCACATGGCGTGACGGTGCCCCTGCACGCGACCGAGCATTTCTACATTGTGACTGAACCGCTTGACGGTCTGTCGCGCAGCATTCCCGGGCTGATCGTGGCCGAAGAACGGCTCTACACGAAAGAAGACGCTGGAAAACTTCTGATCGGCGGGTTCGAGGCCAAGGGAAAGGCCTGGGGCCGGGACGGTATCCCGGAAAGCTTTGAGTTCGACGAACTGCCTTTCGACATGGAACATGTTGAACCCATGTTGGAACGCGCCTTTGCACGCTTTCCCTTCCTTGAAACCACGGGCATCCATACCTTCTTCAATGGCCCCGAAAGCTTTACCCCCGATGGTCGCCCCTACCTCGGCCCCGCCCCGGAGATGCCCGGTCTTTTCATCGCCGCTGGAATGAACTCGAACGGCATCCTGAACGGGGGCGGCTTCGGCCTTACCATGGCGGCGTGGATGACGGACGGCATGCCGGTGCGTGCCGTGGGGGCGATGCTGGCATCGCGTGCGCATCCCTTCCAACAAAACCGTGCCTACAATGCAGAACGGGCCGAAGAATCCATCGGCTTCCACTACGGCCTGCAATGGCCAGGGCGGCAGATCACGTCGGCCCGGGGAATCCGAAGGGTGCCGCTGCATGACCGGCTTGTGGCGGAAGGCGCCGTTATGGCGGAACGCATCGGCTGGGAAATCCCGATGTATTTCGATCCTTCGGGGAAAGGCTGGTCGGACCGTCCCAGCCTTGGTTGGCAGGATTGGTCCCCCTTTGTGGCCTCTGAGGCCAAGGCCGCGTCCGAGGCAGCCGTGCTGATCGATCAGTCCATGTATGGCAAAATTATCGTGCAGGGCCCTGATGCCGTTCACGCGCTGAACCATGTCTCGGGGGCCGAGATGGACGTGGCGGTCGGCACATCAGTCTATACGCAGTTCCTGAACGACAAGGGCGGGATCGAGGCCGATGTCACCGTCACCCGCCTTGCGCCCCGGCAGTTCCTTGTCGTTACAGGTCATCCCAGCCAGATCCGCGACCAAGCCCTTATCCGAGCCCATGCAAGACCTGACTGGCAGTTCGAGATTTTCGATGCCACCTCGGCCTATGGGCTTTTGACCATTCACGGCCCGAAGTCGCGGGCGATCTTGCAGGCGCTGTCAGGCGATGACCTGTCAAACACAGCCTTCCCTTTTGGCGCAGCGCGCGAGATTGATCTTGGCCATGCCCGGGTCTGGGCGATCCGGCGGTCCTTCCTCGGCGAGTTGGGATATGAACTTCTGATGTCGACCGAGTTTTCGGCACATGTCTATGAGGCGATGATGCAGGCCGGCAAACCCCATGGTCTGCGCCTCGCCGGCATGTTCGCGCTTGGCGCTTGCCGTCTGGAAAAGGCTTTCCGCCACTTCGGGCACGACATCGGGGAAGAGGACACACCCTATGAGACCGGCCTTGGCTTTGCGGTCAAATTGGACAAGCCCGATTTCATAGGGAAGGCTGCCTTGGCCAAACAGAAGGCCGAACAGGGGGCTGCCACTCACCATCGCACCGTTGCCATCCTTGTTGAGGGCGCAACAGCGGAGGCCGGTCCATACCTGATGCATAATGAACCGATTTGGCGCGATGGCAAAATCGTCGGCCATGTCACCTCAGGTGGCTGGGGTTGGCGGCTTTCGGCCATGGTCGGGCTGGCTTCGCTGCACCGCGACGAAGGAGTCAGCAAGGCCTGGATCGAGGAAGGCGGCTTTACCGTCCAGATCGCCGGGGAACAGCATGCCCTGCGGGTGCAGCTTGCGCCGTTCCACGATCCGGAAGGCAGGATAATGCGAGGCTAGGGCACGATCCGGGGAGGCGTCATGCAGAAGACTATTCTTATCATCGGGACCTATGACACCAAGGACCCGGAGTTGAACTTCGTCGCCGAGACAATCCGCAACTTGGGCGGTGCGGTGATAGAAATGGATGTCAGCGTCCTCGGCGATCCTTCGCGTCCGGTGGCGATTTCCAAACACGAAGTTGCGGCAGCGGTTGGCAAGACCATTCAGGACGCCATTGACGCAGGCGACGAAAACCACGCCATGCAGATCATGGCAGCGGGGGCCGCCGGCCTGACTGCGCAGCTTTACGCCCAAGGCCGTATCCATGGCATGATCGCACTCGGTGGCACCATGGGCACCGATCTTGCACTTGACTGCGCCCGTGCGCTGCCGGTCGGCGTGCCGAAATACGTTGTCTCGACCATCGCCTTCTCGCCCTTGATCCCGCCGGATCGGCTTTCCGCCGACATCCAGATGATCCTTTGGGCAGGCGGTCTTTACGGACTGAACGACATCTGTATGGCCACCCTCAGCCAGGCCGCCGGGGCGGTTTATGGGGCGGCGCTGGCCGTTGTGCCACCAAAGCCGGGGCAACCGGTGATCGGCATGATGAGCTTTGGGTCATCGGCGCTGAAATACATGGTCCACCTGCGACAGCCGCTGGTCGACCGTGGGTTCTCTGTCGCGGTCTTTCACGGCACCGGGATGGGCGGCATGGCGATGGAAAGCCTGACTGAACAAGGCTACTTCGCCGCGGTGCTGGAACTCGCCGTGGCCGAAATCGGCAACATCATGGTTGGCTCGGTCGTCAATGCAGGTGCAAACCGGATGACCGCCGCCGCCCGCCATGGCACGCCGATTATCGCCGCCCCCGGCTTCGGCGACATGATCGACTTCCCGACCTGGGCCCCTGTGCCCGAGCGTTTTCGCAACCGGCCTTATCATGCCCATAACCGACTTATCGCATCAGCCTCGCTGACCGGCGCCGAGCGGCGTGATCTTGCCCGAGAGGTGGCACGAAGGCTGAAGCCGTCGAAAGGCCCGGTGCATTTCGTCCTGCCGACGCAGGGCGTCCATGCCTGGGATACCGAAGGCATGCCTGCCCATGATCCTGCGGCCCTGGCGGAGATGGTCGAAGCCTACCGCGAAGAAATGACAGACCCCATTCAGCTGTCGGTCGTCGATTGCCACATTAACGACGTTGCCTTCGCCGCCCGCGTTCTGGAAATCATCGACGACTGGATGGTGGACGGAACGATCAGGATGACCCGGGACTAGCCTTATGGACCCGCGCTATGCCCCCCTGTTCGAACCTCTGAAGATCGGACCGGTCACCGCGCCGAACCGCCTTGTCTCGATGCCCCATGCCGTCGGGCACAGTTATCTGATGCCCAACGGTGCCATCGGCATCCGCGAAACACGGGCTGAAGGTGGCTGGGGTATCGTCGCCATGCAACTCAGCGAGATTGATCCCACCTCGGATTTGTCGGGCCTGCCCTATGAACGCCTGTGGGATGAAGGCGACGTCACGGCCCATGCCCGGTCGGTCGCCCGCATCCACGCCCATGGCGCCTTGGCATCCATCGAGCTTGGGCATACCGGCATCCGCTCGCGCGGGATTTCAAATGGCTACCCGGCGATGGGCCCATCCGTCCTGCCGATCCTAAAGCCCGACATGCCCCTGATGGCCAAGGCGATGGACAAGGCCGATATTCGCGCCCTCCGCCAGATGTTCCGTGGGGCCACCCGCAGGGCCAAGCACGCCGGTTATGACATCGCTTATGTCTATGCCTCACACGATGCCTCGATCCTGTGGCACTTCCTGTCGCCCGCCTATAACAGCCGCAGCGACGAATACGGTGGCAGCTTTGAAAACCGGCTAAGGCTGTTTCGCGAGGTGCTGGAGGAAACGAAAGAGGAAGCGGGCAACGATATGGCCGTCGCTGTCCGCTTTGCCGTGCACGAACTGTCTGGCCCCAAACGCATCCTCCACGATGGCGAAGGCCGCGCGGTGATTGAGGCTTTGGCCGATATTCCTGACCTATGGGATGTGAACGTCTCCAGCTGGAGCCGTGACAGCGGCACGGCGCGCTATGATGACGAAGGGTTTCAGGAAGAATTCACTGCCTTCGTCAGGCATGTGACCGGTAAGCCGGTGCTGGGCGTGGGCCGCTTCACTTCACCCGACGCAATGGTCAGCCAGATCAGACGGGGAGTTCTTGACCTGATTGGTGCTGCGCGCCCCTCGATTGCCGACCCCTTCCTGCCAAGAAAGATCGCCGAAGGCCGGATCGAAGACATCCGCGAATGCATCGGCTGCAACATCTGTGTCGCGGTCGAAACCATCGGTGTCGAGCTGCGCTGCACGCAGAACCCGACAATTTCGGAAGAATGGCGCAGGGGTTGGCACCCGGAACGTGTCCCCCCGGCTACCACCCCCGGCTCCGTCCTGATTGTCGGTTCTGGTCCCGCGGGATTGGAGGCTGCGCTGGTCCTCGCCCGCGCTGGGCATCAGGTGACCGTGGCCGAAAAGGACAGCGACTTCGGCGGTCGCAGCCGACTGGAGGCTCAGATCAAGGGTCTGTCGTCGTGGGCGCGGGTCAGGGATTACCGGTTGTTTCAGTTACAGCGCATGGCGAATGTCAACCTTTATGCTGGCAGCACGATGACCGCCGGGACGATTGCGGAATTTGGGGCGGATCATGTGCTTCTGGCCATCGGCGCGACTTGGCGCAGGGACGGGGTGGGGCGGACGCGGCTGTCCGAAGTTCCGGGAATGGCTGCACAGGCGCTGACACCGGATGACCTGTTGCACGGCGCAGCTTTGGCAGGCCCCGTTGTGATCTATGACGACGACCACTACTACATGGCCAATGCCTTGGCCGCCGATCTTGCCGCGCGGGGACATGGCGTGCATCTCGTCTCGCCCCAACCCGCCATCGCTCCCTGGATGGGGCACACCTTGGAACAGCCGCGGATGATAGCCGAACTGCACGCAGCGGGCGTCCAGATGACCCCCAACGCGACGGCCAAAGCCTGGCACGGCGACCGCCTGTCCCTGGCCCGCAGCGATACCGGCGAGGACCTGCCAGACATCCGGGCTTGTCACCTGATCATGGTCGGGACGCGTATGCCCGACCCAACCTTGCCCGACGCGCTCGATCAACTTGGCGTTGCATACCGCCTGATAGGTGACGCCGAATGCCCCGGCACCCTGCAAGGTGCGGTCTTTTCGGGCCATCGACATGCGCGGGAAATCCTCGGCGGCGAAGCTGTTGATCGGATCTTCAAACGGGAAAGACCAATGCTTTTCGTGTGACGTGAACGAGCTCAAGGGAGAGAGGACTTTCGCCATGCCACAGACTGACCTTCCGGTCGCGCTGGTGACAGGTGGGGGCAGCGGGATCGGTGCATCCATCGCCCGCAATCTTGCCAGGGATTACAGGGTGGTCGTCTGCGGTCGCCGGATCGAGCCTCTGCAAGCCATAGCCGATGAAACGGGCGGCATAGCGCTTCAGGCCGACTTATCGGAACCCGGACCGTCGGTCGATATTGTCCGGCAGACGGTCGATCACTTCGGTCGGCTTGATGCATTGGTGCTGAACGCAGGCATTGTCGAACCTGCCCCCGTCACCGACCTGCCACTCGATAGCTGGCAGCGGCAGATCATGGTCAACCTCACCTCGCCCTTTCTGACCTCACAAGCCGCACTTCCCCACCTGGCCAAGCGGAAAGGTGCAATCGTCGGCATTGCTTCCGCAGCGGCACGCCACACTGGTTTCGGGCTATCGGCCTACGGCGTTTCCAAGGCCGGCATGATACGGCTGATCCAGTCCCTTGCCTTCGAGATGGCCGCCGCCGGTGTCCGTGCCAACGCAGTTTCTCCGGGTTGGGTCCAGACGGAAATGGGCGATATGGAAATGATCGCGCTTTGTGGATCGCCGGAGCAAGGCTATGCTCGGGTAACCCAGAACATCCCACAGAAACGGGCAGCCCAGCCTGACGAAATCGCGGCTGTGGTCCGCTTCCTGCTGTCTCCAGCGGCGTCGTTCATGACCGGGGCGAATGTCGAAGTCGACGGGGGAGGCGGTCTTGTCGATGCGGGAATGCTCGCTTTCAATAATGACTAACCAAATCACCGGAGTGTCAGCTTTCCGCCCGAACCTGCCTATTCGCTCAAGCAGCATCTTCGCCACCACCGTCGGCGAAATTCGCGAGTATGGCTCTTTATAGAGATTCCAAAAGCCGCTCACTGGCGCGCTCTTCGCGCCGCCCGCACCTCGAAAGCACCCAAGCCTGCAAAGCTCACCAGCCGCCACCCCGCGAAGCCTGAGAGCATATAGCACATGCAAGTGACGCCCGGCTGGTCAATGAACTTCGACCCGGCAGCTCACTTCAATCAAAAGAGCCAAAAGAGCGAGTTCTTGGTCATTTCGTCGAGGTCCTTGTCAGTCTCCGCGACCAGGCGTTTAAGGGGATCAACAGGGGCGGGGGGTGAGGGGTGTGCAAACCTATTCGCCCCCCTAAGGTTCCCTCAGTCATCGAGAGGGTGTGCAAACCTAAAGGTTGGACGTCTTCGGCGGCGATGTAGGAGGAGACGGCCACCAAGGAGTAGGCGATCTGCTTCACCGCGCCGCGCTTTTCGTTTTCCAAGGTATCCGGCGGAATGCCTCTCTTTGCCAAAAACAACTTTGGCGAACTTCACTCTGGGCCTTCTACCCGATCCGCACGATCAACCTTCTCAGATTTCGGACACTGAACTGTATTTCTCGCTCACTGGTCCCAGCAGAAGACAGGTGCCATCCATAGGAGGACCGCTTCTGAAACAAGCTTTAGGATAGTTCCCTCGTGACTATCCAGTGCACTCGAAAAGTCCATGTTCGTGTCGGTGGTGCGCTGTCAGGTTCGGAATTGCATGTTCAACCCGACAGACGGGCCTTGATGGTAAGGGTGTGGGATCGATGTCCAGCTTGCCATGGCTCGCCGGTTCGGGATTGACCCAGCCGCGAAGTCCGCATTTCTGTTGCTGTGAAGATTTCGCAATTCTGTGCGCAGTTGCTTCTGATCATATCGGGTCGGAAATGGTGCTCTAAAAATGCTTTTTCGCCGCAGCTTTGGTTGACAAAACAGCACTTTTTCGGCGGCGCCTGTATCTTCAAGTCAGATCCGCAAGAAACCCTTATTTTATTGACAAATCGCGGTTGACAGCGGTCAAGAGTGTCAACCGAAAAGGGGGGTTTTGGTTGACACTTTCGGGATGTTTTCGGGAAAGTGTCAACCGATCTGTCAACCAAGTGTCAACCAAGTGTCAACCACCTGTAAACCGGGAGTGATCTGCAATCCGGCGCCGATCTTCCGCTTGCGGTCCCTACGGGTCATTATTCAGACAGCAATCCCCAAGCTGCTGACGAAGGCATTCGGCGCAATCAAGCGCGGTCGTCCAGAAGCACATGGAGGGCCTTCCGGGCCGTCGTTGACGGGAACGGGTCAGTCCCGTTCGAGGCGGTGCGCACAAGGTCTATCCATGCCCGCTCGTTCTCTGTCAGCGGTTCACCCAGCAACTCGACAAGCACAGCAAGCATCTTCGGGCCATAGGTCTGCTCGATCGCCAAGTGCATCAGAGACCGGGGGTCCGTGTCGAGCGCTTTCGCAAAATCCTGAACCCGATCGAGGGGAAGCTTTGCGCTGCCTGTCTTGATCATTGTGATGAAGTTGGCGTTCTTGAAGCCAGCCTCGCGGGCGATATCAGCCTGCGTTTTGCTGTGCAGTTCCTCGATGCGTTTCGCGACGAACTTGGCCAAGCGTGTAGCGGCGAAGGGAGTGGTAGTCATGTGCATTCCTTGAAAGATCGCGCACGTCGTTGTGCGATGCTTCAAGAATAGCGAGCGGGTGCATGGGTCGTTCGTGGGGGCTCAGTGGCGCATCAAGAGTTGCAACGGACGATATTTCTTCTTTGTTCTATAGCACTGGAGGAGAATTTGCTCGATGCTTTGGTTCATTCTCACCAACGTGCGCACATGCCGGCTGCGATCATGGTTTCACCGAAATCCCGGCCGTCTGGTAGGGAGCAGACACCGACTTCGCGATCGTATGATCGTCGTCCTTCAAGAAAACAAGTCAGGGTGGCTCCTGAAACCAGCTGCTTCGCACGACGCGTGGCGGTCTCTCCTGATGGCGTTCCGCTTTCTGCACAATCAAGATTGGCGATCCGGATCGGTATCAATCCAACCACGATCGTGTCTCCGTCTCTGACCCTCGTTACTTTGTCGATGAGGGTTGACGCCCCTGTGGTTGCGCGCGGAGATATGTCCTGTGAACTTCTGGGTCCGCTGAGGCCCTGTCGGCCACCATTTAGGGCATCTCCGCCTCGCAGCACACGCGGACCTTGTGCCTCTTCTGTCGATGGCCTCGTGTTGAATCCTTGATCAGCAAAGTTCAGAAGTAGGCCAACTCCAATGAAGATGGGGAGGAGAACATTGAAAGGGATGTGGCGCAATCGCTTCCGAGTTGGAATTTGGACGCTGCGGTTGCGTCGTTTGAATTTGACAACTTGTCCCATCAAGCGATGTAACGCCACGCTCGTGGCATAAATTTGACCAGTGGGACCTTTGCAGAAGGCGCTTCATCAATCGAAAGATGATGTCGGATCAAGCTCGTAATGCTTCAGCGCATAGATCACGCGTTCCTTCGCCTCCAGGGTTACATCTCCATACTGATCCCCTGCCGTCCGTCCTGCGTGACCGCAAATGGCATCTACAACCCGATCAGAGTATCCCAACTCGCGGCCAAGCGTCTTAAATCGATGTCGCCACGCATGGTTCGGCTGAACCCCGTCTGGAACAACGCCTAGCCCGCGCACCCACTCACTCAGGCGTCCTGAAACAGTGCGAGCCCCTGAAAGGCTTCCCTTGGCCGACGAGGCATCAAAGAAGAGCGGACCCGATGCTGATCCATCAACGAAAGCATCGAAGCCGAGTTCTCTGACCTGTGGGTGTAGCGGAACGTCCCTATACTGCCCGGTTTTCACACTTCCAGCATCGGGGGTGATACGAATGAAGCGACGCCCGTTCTTTTCGTGAACGTCCTCTTTGCGGAGTTGGGTAAGTTCGGTAACGCGTGCACCGGTGAAAGCCGCCAGGAACGGAACCCATCGCTTTGCCGCAGCTGTCTTGACAGACTCCTTCTCGCCCTTCTGATAGGCGAAGCTTGCGGCCAAAATCCGCGTGGCTTCTTCTTCGGTAAACCCGCGCTCTCGCACATATCGCCGCTTCTGAACATCCTGATGCACATCGGCGGCCACATTCGTGGGAAGGCGATCTTCGCGCACTGCCCAGTTCAAGACAGCACGAAGCGAGGCCAGCCAAACATCGCGGACTGTCTTCGGCGAACGGTTCTTCAGGATGTTGTCTCGCCATGCCAGCAGATCCTGCTTGGTCAGGCGAGTTGCATCGTCGTGCTTCAGAAATTTCCGCAGATTATCAAAGACTGGTTTCCAGCGGCGTTCACTTTCCTCACCAGCGCCAAGAAGCTTCCGCGATGCTATGTAATCATCGAAGAGGCCAGTGAGGGATACCGGCGGTCGCTCGGCAGCGATGGGTTCGGCCCTTGTAAGCGCTGGGTGACTGGGTTCCCCTGCGAAGTCCCCTTCATCGCGCTCTGCGATGCGCGAAAGCACCTCATACTCTGCTGCGCAGAGTGCAATTGCGAGCTGTCGCCACTCAGGAGTGCCATACTCGACTGCGGTGTTACCACGGCTTCGGAAAAAGTCGATCGACAGTCCGGCCAGGTCAAGGAGCTGCTGGTTTGACGCCTTTCCCGTGAAGGCGTGCTTCAGCTCTTGGGCGAAACTGTCGTCCACACCCATAGATGCGTAAAGGCTTGATGAGTGGCGGGCTTCGGTATCTTGCTCTAGGCGTCTTTTGTAATGACGAAGGGCCATTTGCTCGATCGACAAGGCATAGGGCGCTGACGTCGTTACGGTTCTGCCCGCGTCTGCGGCTTTGATCTCTGCCTGCCTAAGAGAAAACTGCATTTCAGCAATCGCTGAATGGATCTTGCGCGTCGCTTCCCGATAGTCAGCGCCAAGCGGTTTTCGGAGCTCGGTCTTGTTCTCAAGATAGGGCCGCAGCGGCTTGGGGATGACAATTCTGGCGAAGAACCGACCGTCTCGATCACACAGATACTTTACTTTGCGTGCCACGCTGGTGCGCCCAATTTTGTAACGACTTTTGTAACGATCAAATGGGCAAAGTGCCTGTTGTGCAAGGATTTATTTGACATCAAGGGGATAGATGGTGCTGCAAGAGAGGATTGAACTCTCGACCTCTCCCTTACCAAGGGAGTGCTCTACCACTGAGCTACTGCAGCGCCGGGGCCTTGCGCGGGGGCTCCCGCGCGGCGTGGCGGGTGAATAGCCGCGATCAGGGGCGGGTGCAAGAGCAAACATGGCGGTTGCCGCCCAGAGAAAAGGGGGCTGGCTGGACCGTTGCCACGGCTTCGTATAGGAAGCGGGCATGAAACCCATATCCACGGAAGCGCAGGCGGGAAAGGCGGGGCGTTCGGCGTCGGAGATGACGCGGGACGAACGGCGGAAGGCCGCGCTGAAGGCCAATATGGCGCGACGCAAGGCGCAGGCAAAAGCGCGGGCTGGGCAGGGCGATGCTGGTGCAGGGACACAAGATGCTGGGGATGCCACAGGCATGACCCACGAGGATGAGTGAGGCGGGCAGATGGATTCGATATTGGTCAAGGGCAATGGGGCGCTGAGCGGGGCGATCCCGATCGCGGGGGCGAAGAACGCCTGTCTGACTCTGATGCCGGCCACGCTGCTGACCGAGGAGCCGCTGACGCTGACCAATGCGCCGCGGCTTTCGGATATCCGCACCATGACCCAGCTGTTGCAGTCGCTGGGCGCGGAGGTGGCATCCTTGCAGGATGGGCTGGTTCTGGCGATGTCGTCGCATGACATCGACAATCACCGGGCTGACTACGACATCGTGCGGAAGATGCGGGCGAGCATACTCGTCCTTGGGCCGATGCTGGCGCGGGACGGGCATGCTGTGGTGTCGCTGCCGGGCGGTTGCGCCATCGGGGCGCGGCCTGTGGACCTGCATCTGAAGGCACTGGAGGCGATGGGGGCGGAGCTGGACCTGCGGGATGGCTATGTTCATGCCAAGGCACCCGGCGGGCGGCTGAAGGGGGCGGTGATCGAGTTTCCCTTCGTTTCCGTAGGGGCGACCGAGAACGCCCTTATGGCGGCGACCTTGGCCAAGGGGACGACGGTCCTGAAGAACGCCGCGCGGGAGCCGGAAATTGTTGATTTGGCCCAATGCCTTAGGAAGATGGGGGCCGAGATCGAGGGTGAGGGGACAGCGACCATCACAGTGCAGGGGGTGGACCGTCTGCATGGCGCGACGCATCCTGTTGTGACCGACCGGATCGAATTGGGCACCTATATGCTGGTCCCGGCGATCTGTGGCGGCGAAGTGGAATGTCTGGGCGGACGTATCAATCTGGTAGGCGCATTCGCCGAGAAACTGGATGAGGCGGGCATTTCCGTGACCGAGACGGAGCGGGGTCTGAAGGTCGCCCGCAAGACCGGGCGCGTGCGGGCCGTGAACGTGACGACGGAGCCTTTCCCCGGCTTTCCGACCGACCTTCAGGCGCAGATGATGGCGCTGCTTTGCACCGCCGATGGCGTGTCGGTTTTGGAAGAAAAAATCTTTGAAAACAGGTTCATGCATGCGCCGGAACTGATGCGGATGGGCGCGCGGATCGACGTGCATGGCGGCACTGCCACGGTGACGGGGGTGGAGCGGTTGCGGGGGGCCCCGGTGATGGCAACAGACCTGCGGGCGAGTGTGAGTCTGATCCTTGCGGGCCTTGCGGCGGAAGGCGAGACCTTGGTCAATCGCGTCTATCACCTTGATCGCGGCTATGAGCGGGTTGAGGACAAGCTGCGGGCCTGCGGGGCGCAGATCGAACGGATCAAGGGGAACTGACCCATGGTGGATGCGCGGTTCGAGGATGGAGAGATCGGCCCCCTGAACCTTGTGGCCCGGGATGCGGGTGATCTGGAGGTGATCTCGGCCCTTGTCCAGGATGCCGTGCTGACCGGGGCGGATTTGAAATGGGAGCGGTCAAAGCGGAGATTTGCCTGCCTTATCAATCGCTTTCGTTGGGAGGACGAGGTCGCGGCAGAGGCTGCGAAGCGGCCTTATGAACGGGTCCGGGCCCTATTGGTGATTGAAGATGCGGGCGCGGTGCGGTCGCAGGGGATCGACCGGGGTGACCCTGAGACGGTGTTTTCACTGTTGTCCTTGACCTGGGAGCCGGGGCCGGAGGGGACGGGGGCGGTGACCCTTGTTCTGGCGGGCGATGGGGCGGTGCGGGTGGAGGTTGAGGCGCTGGAAGTGACGCTGCATGACGTCACGAAGCCCTATATCGCGCCGAGCCGGAAGAAACCCGCGCATCGGGATTAACCAACTTATTGAAATTGCAGGAATAAGGCGGCAGGGGCTGTGCCCTGTTTTGTGCCGCCTTTTGTGCCGCAAAGTGTTCATACAAATTTGGAGAGGCGAGGCGGGTGTGGGTTGGTTAACCGTGCGTGGGCGCACAGGCTTTGCCGGATGTTGGGGGTGAGGGAGTTTGGGGCGCAAGATTGGGTTTGGCGGGTGGTAATAGTGTGGAGTTATGGGATTGCCGGGGTGGTGGAGCGCTGGAACCCCATCCTACGGGCGGTGATCGCGGGGGTAGGGCAGGGTTCCAGCCCACCATCGGCCCAATCCTTGCCTTGAGCGCCCCCTTCTCGCGCGCTAGATGGGGCGGACCCTGCGGAGGCTTGGCCCATGACCTTTTTCCTTTCCACCCGCGATGCCGGTTTCGAGGCGGATTTCGTGCAGCTTCTGTCGATGAAGCGCGAAGAGGCAGAGGATGTGGATCAGGCAGTGGCCGCGATCATCGCCGATGTGCGGGCGCGGGGGGATCAGGCGCTGATCGATCTGACCGCGCGCTTTGACCGGATGGAATTGACGGCCGACCGGCTGGCCTTTTCCGAAGAGGAGATCGAGGCCGAGATTGCCAAGGTGTCGGTCGAGGATCGGGCGGCGCTGGAATTGGCGGCAGACCGCATCCGCGCCTATCACGAACGCCAGCGGCCAGAGGATGCCAGTTGGACCGATGCGGCGGGGGCGACCTTGGGCTGGCGCTGGACGCCGGTTTCGGCGGCGGGGCTTTATGTGCCCGGGGGGCTGGCGTCCTATCCTTCCTCGGTTCTGATGAATGCCATTCCGGCCAAGGTGGCGGGGGTGGCGCGGTTGGTTGTGACCTGCCCAACGCCGGGAGGCGTGGTGAATCCGTTGGTCCTTTTGGCGGCGCGGATCGCGGGGGTGGATGCGATTTACCGGGTCGGGGGCGCGCAGGCGGTGGCGGCGCTGGCCTATGGGACGGCGACCATTGCGCCGGTGGACAAGATCACCGGACCCGGCAATGCCTATGTGGCGGCGGCGAAACGGCGGGTCTTTGGGCGCGTGGGGATCGACATGATCGCGGGGCCGTCCGAGGTTCTGGTGATTGCGGATGCCGAGAATGACCCCGACTGGATCGCGTTGGACCTGCTGTCACAGGCCGAGCATGACGAAAGCGCGCAGGCCATCCTGATCACCACCGATCCGGCTTTTGGCATGGCGGTGGCGGGCGCGGTTGAGGCGCGGCTGGAGATGCTGGAACGGCGGGCCATTGCGGGGGCAAGCTGGCGCGACAATGGTGCGGTGATCGTGGTGCGCGATCTGGATGAGGCGGCGGAACTGGCCAACCGGATTGCGGCGGAGCATCTGGAGATCATGGTGGCAGACCCCGAGGCGCTTGCCGCCAAAATCCCGCATGCGGGGGCCATCTTCCTTGGGGCGTGGACACCGGAGGCGATTGGCGATTACGTGGGGGGGCCGAACCATGTGCTGCCCACGGCGCGGTCGGCGCGGTTTTCTTCGGGGCTGAACGTGCTGGACTTCATGAAGCGGACGACGATGGCGCGGATGACGCCGGAGGCTCTGGCGGCCATTGGGCCGAGCGCAGAGCGGTTGGCGATCAGCGAGAGCTTGCAGGCGCATGGCTTAAGCGTGCGGGCGCGGCTGGATCGGTTGAATGGGGGGCGCGCATGAACCGCATCTGCCATATCGAGATCGACGAGAAGGGCTTGGCGCGGCCGACGCCGGAGATCGAGCAGGAGCGGCGGGTCGCGATCTTTGACCTGTTGGAGGAGAATTCCTTCGCGCTGCCTGCACGTGAGGGGCGGGTGGTGGTGCCGGGGCCCTATCGGCTGGGTCTGGCGATCCGCGAGGGGCGGCTGGTCTTTGACATCGGGTCGGAGGCGGGCGAGAAGGTGGGGGAGTTCCACCTTTCGCTGGGGCCGTTCCGGCAGGTGGTGAAGGATTACTTCCAGATTTGTGAGTCCTATTTCGAGGCGGTGAAGCGCTTGCCGCCGAGCCAGATCGAGGCGATCGACATGGCGCGGCGCGGTATCCACAACGAGGGGGCGCGGGTGCTGCAAGAGCGGCTGGAGGGCAAGGCCCTTGTCGACACGGACACGGCGCGGCGTTTGTTCACGCTGATCTGCGTCCTGCATTGGGGTTGATCTTGGGGCAGGCCTTTCCGACCTCGATCTTGTTCTGTTGTGACCATAACGCGGTCCGGTCGCCGATGGCGGAGGGGCTGATGAAGAAGATGTATGGCCAGAAGGCCTATGTGCAGTCGGCGGGCGTGAAAAACGACATGGAGGTGGACGGCTTTTCCATCGCGGTCTGCAAGGAATTGGGGATCGAGTTGAGCCGCCATCGGTCGCGGTCCTTTGAGGAGATGCAGGAATGGGGGGATGATCTGTCGCAATTCGATCTGATCGTCGCCCTGTCGCCCGCGAGCCAGAGAACGGCGCTTGAACTCACCCGCTATTACCATCTGGACGTAGAATATTGGCCGATCCTTGATCCCACGGGGCTTGGCGAAAGCCGGGACGCGAAGCTTTCGGCCTATCGTCAGGCGCGGGACCAGATCAGGGACAGGATGCTGGCGCGGTTCGGGCCGCCTTTGGAAGAGGATGCAAGATGACGAGAGCAGAGGCGATGGCCCTGATCGGGCGCTATTACGCGGCCTTCAATGCAGGCGATGCGGCAGGGATGCTCGATTGCGTGGCCGAGGATGTGGAGCATCGGGTGAATGAGGGCGGCATCCGGCGGGGGCGCGCGAAATTCGCCGAGTTCTGTTCGCATATGGGCGTGAGCTATCGGGAAGAGTTGAAGGATATGGTCATCTTCGCGTCGGATGATGGCGCGCGGGGGGCGGCGGAATTCGTGGTGCATGGCGAATATCTGCAAACCGATCCGGGCCTGCCCGAGGCGAAGGGGCAGCGCTATATCCTGCCTGCGGGCGGGTTCTTTGAGTTGCGCGATGGCAAGATCGCGCGGGTGACGACCTTCTACAACCTGAATGACTGGATCGCGCAGGTTTCCGCATGACGCGCGCCTTGCCCGAGGGGATTTCCGTTCGGGCGCTGCGCGGGGCGGCGCTGGAGTCGGCGCTGGACGATGTGGCGCGGCTGCGGATCGCGGTGTTCCGGGATTGGCCTTATCTGTACGACGGGTCGCTGGATTACGAGCGGGAATATCTGAGCACCTATCGCGACAGCCCCGGCGCGCTGCTGGTGGGGGCGTTCTTTGGCGATGTGCTGGTGGGGGCCTCCACATCCACCCCGATGGAGGATCATGCGGGGGAGTTTGCCGCCCCCATGCAGGGCCGCGGCGTGCCGTTGGAGCGCATCCTTTACGGGGCGGAATCGGTTCTGCTGCCGGAATATCGCGGCAAGGGGATCGGGCATCGGTTCTTTGACCTGCGCGAGGATCACGCGCGGGCCTTGGGGCGGACGCATGTGGCCTTTTGTTCCGTGATGCGGCCTGCGGATCATCCGCTGCGGCCTGCCAGCTATCGCACGAATGACGCCTTCTGGCAGGGGCGGGGCTATGCGCCCCTTCCCGGCGCGGTGGCGGAGTTTTCGTGGAAGGATCTGGGGCAGGAGGGGGAAACGGTGAAACCCCTGCAATTCTGGATGCGGGAAATCTGAGGCGGCGGAAGCTTGCCGAAGGGTCGGCTGGAACTGGCCGGGGTTTGGGGCGTGGCGGGGCGTTGATATTGGATATCATGGCCCAACTTCCGATGGTTTGCCCCTGCGCGGAGCGTGCTTCGCGACAACAACCTCGGAGAAGCTGCTATGAAAAAGACCATATTCCTTGCGATCATCGGGCTTGGCACCGCGGCCTGCGTGCCTGCGGATCAGGCCACGCTGGGCGGGGCCGCGACGGGTGCCTTGCTGGGTGCTGCGGTGTCGAGCGACAATGACCGCGTCGAAGGCGCGATCATCGGCGCGGCGGTGGGCGGCGTGGCGGGCCATCTGCTTGGCCGGGCGAACAGCCCCGGGGATTGTGTCTATCAGGATGGCTATGGGCGGCGCTATATCGCGCGCTGCTGAGATGCGCTGATGGGGGCGCGTGCCGATCTGCCTTTGGCGCGCGCCCTTGCCGCCCTTGGCTTGCGCTGCTTATCTGGTGGCCATGCCTTGGAGAGCGAAGATGAAGATTGCGGCCGCTGCCTATCCTTTGGATTTCCTGCCCGATTTTGCGGCCTATGAGGCCAAGGTCACGGCTTGGGTCGAGGATGCCGTGGGGCAGGGGGCCGATCTTTTGGTCTTTCCCGAATATGGGGCGATGGAGCTTGCCTCGCTGGGCGGGGCAGAGGTGGCCGCCGATCTGGAGCGCGCGCTGCATGAGGTGGCGTCGCATCGCGGGGCGGTGGACGGCCTGCATCTGCGGTTGGCGGCGGCGCATGGGGTGCATATCCTTGGGGCGTCGGGGCCCGTCTTCCTGACGGCGGGGGCGCGGCCTGTGAACCGCGCCACGCTTTATGGGCCGGGGGGCATTGTCGGGCATCAGGACAAGCAGATCATGACGCGGTTTGAGCGCGAGATCTGGTTTGTGGACCCCGGCGCGGGCTTGCCGGTGTTTGACACGCCGCTTGGGCGGATCGGGGTGCTGATCTGCTATGACAGCGAATTCCCCCTGCTCGCACGGCGGCTGGTGGAGGCGGGGGCAGAGGTTCTTCTGGTGCCGTCCTGCACCGATACGCTGGCGGGGTTTACCCGCGTTCGGGTGGGGGCCATGGCGCGGGCCCTGGAAAACCAATGCGTCACCGTGCAGGCGCCCACAGTGGGGCTGGCCCCGTGGTGCCCGGCGGTGGATGAGAATGTGGGGCGCGGCGCGATCTATGGGCCGCCCGACCGGGGGTTCCCGGAAACCGGCATTCTGGCCGAGACGGGGCTGAATGAGGCAGGCTGGGCTGTCGCAGAGGTGGAGCTTGCCGCCATCCATGCCGTGCGGCGCGAGGGCGGCGTTCTGAACCACCTGCATTGGGACGAACAGGCGGCGCGCATTCTGAAGGCTTGACAGGGGGTGCTGCCCTTGCCCCTTCATCTTGGCCCAAATACTCAAATCCCCGGCTGCCTTGCGCCCTGCCGTCGCAGGAGGGGGGCTTATTTACTTTTCCCTTGAAAATCCGCCCTGACAGGCGCATTAGGCGGCGCTAAGCGCAGGGCGGATGCCGCTGCGCCCTAACCCTATTTGGAGTGACCATGGCCAAGGAAGACATCCTCGAATTCCCCGGTGTCGTGAAGGAACTCCTGCCGAACGCGACATTCAGGGTCGAGCTGGACAACGGCCATGAACTGATCGCGACGATGGCAGGCAAGATGCGCAAGAACCGCATCCGCGTTCTGGCAGGCGACAAGGTGCAGGTGGAGATGACGCCCTACGATCTGTCGAAGGGCCGCATCAACTATCGCTTCAAGTGAAGCTGATCCTCGGATCGGGAAGCCCGCGCCGGAAGGAACTTCTGGCGCAATTGGGCATTGTGCCGGATGCGATCCTGCCGCCCGATATCGACGAAGACCCCCGAAAGGGTGAATTGCCACGCCCCTATGCGGCGCGTTTGGCGCGCGAGAAGGCGGCGGCGGTGGCGGCGGGGCCGGATGACATCGTGCTCTGTGCCGATACGACGGTGGCCTTGGGGCGCCGCATCCTTGGCAAGCCGCGTGATGCGGGCGAGGCTGCGGCATTCCTGACGGCCTTGGGCGGGCGGCGGCATGAGGTGATCACCGCCGTGGCCGTGCGGCGGGGTGACCGGGTCTGGTCACGCGAAAGCGTCAGCGCGGTGAAGATGAAGCGGCTGTCGGATGCCGAGTTGAACGCCTATCTGGCGGGCGGCGAATGGGAGGGCAAGGCCGGGGCCTATGCCATCCAGGGCGCGGCGGGGGCCTTCATCCCGTGGATTTCCGGCAGTTTCACCGGCATCGTGGGGCTTCCCTTGGCCGAGACGGCGGCACTGCTGTCGGCGGCGGGTTGGCCGGTCTGGAGGCAGGGATGAAGGGGCGTGTGGTCTGTCTGGACGAGGTGGATGGGCGCCGCGCGGCGGCCCTGATCGTGGATGGGCGGCTGGAGGATCTGCTGATCGATCCCGTGGGCGATGCGCCCCTGCCCGGTGCGATCTATCGCGCGGTGGCGGATCGGCCCGTGAAGGGGCAGGGGGGGATGTTCGTGAAGCTGCCGGGGGGGCTTTCGGGCTTTTTGCGGCAGGTGTCGGGCATCGCGCCGGGGCAGCGGATCATCGTGCAGGTAACGGGTCAGGCCGAGGCCGGGAAGGCCGTTCCCGTGACGGCGCGGCTTTTGTTCCGGTCGCGCTGGGCGATTGTGACGCCGGGGGCGCCGGGCCTGAACATCTCGCGCCGCATCCGGGATGAAGAGGTGCGGGCGGAGTTGCAGGCGCTGGCCGAGGCGGGAATGGCGGGGGCTGCGGCGGATCACGGGTTGATCTTGCGGTCGGCCTGCGAAGGGGCCGAGACCGAGGATGTGGCCGCGGATATCGCCGCGATGCGCGATCTGGCGGCGGCGGTGGTGGCCGATCTGTCGGGCGGGCCGGAGCTTTTGGTCGATGGGCCGGATGCGCATGAGGCGGCGTGGCGCGACTGGGCGGAACCCGCGCCGGATGAGGTGATCGAGGGCGGGTTCGAGGCCATGGGCCTGTGGGAGATGATCGATGCGCTGCGATCCCCCCGCGTGGCGCTGCCCGGCGGCGGGCATATGATGGTAGAGCCGACCCGCGCCTTGGTGGCGGTGGATGTGAATACCGGGCCGGACACTTCGCCTGCCGCGGCGATGAAGGTCAATGTGGCCGCCGCGCGCGACTTGCCGCGGCAGTTGCGTCTGCGGGGGCTTGGCGGGCAGGTGGTGGTGGATTTCGCGCCGATGGCCAAGAAGGACCGGGGCACGCTGGACCAAGTGCTGAAGGCGGCCTTCCGGGGCGAGGGCGAGGCCAACCTTGCCGGATGGACGGGGCTGGGGCTTTACGAGATGACGCGCAAGCGGGACCGCCTGCCCTTGGCGGCGCTGCTGGAGGGGGGGGCATGAGCTGCCCGATCTGCGGAAAAGAGGTGGTGGAAGCCTACCGCCCCTTCTGTTGCCGCCGCTGCGCCGATGTCGATCTGGGGCGTTGGTTGACGGGAGGCTACGCCATCCCGGTGGCCGAAGATGAGGACGACGACAAACCGGGCGAAGAGCGGCCGGAGCGGCCGCAATAGGGTGGACCTGGCCTGTGCGCCGGGGCTCTGGCGGGGTCTGGAGGAGAGGGTATCGCATGATGCCATACCCCGCCGCGCGCAAGGGGGATCAGACCGTGTCGATCGGGATGAAATTCTTGGCAAAACCCTCTGGACAGCCCCGCCCGCCTGACGTATCACCCGCCCACCCGAAAGGCCGCGCCTTTTGGTAACGGTGCCCAGATAGCTCAGTTGGTAGAGCAGCGGATTGAAAATCCGCGTGTCGCTGGTTCGATTCCGGCTCTGGGCACCACCTTTTCCGCCAAGCCATTGAATAACCTCAGCTCTGTCCTTGGATAAGGCGAGCGTAGAACATGGCGGAGAACAAAGCTGCAGCCCACTCATTTGTGAAAGACGGGGTCTACTAGTTCATCAGACGCGTTCCGAACGACCTTCGGCACCATTACACCTCATCGAAAATCTCCTACTCCCTGCGAACACGGTCGGCATCAGTGGCCGCTTCCCGTGCTGTCAGGGCTGCTCAGAAGCTCGACGAGTATTGGTATCACCTCAGGATCAACGACAGCGACCTGCTGGGAAAGCACATGCTCCGTATGGCTGGGAACATCGGTGTAGCCCCTTCCGCCCTGCCGATGCCCCCTGCGGTGTCTTTAGCGGCCAGTGTCAAGCTGTCGGAGGCGGTGAGCATCTACTGGCGCCTGAAGGGCGAGGGTCGCCCCATCACCTTCCAGCGGTCCGCTAAGAGATCGTGCGGCTATGTCATCGACGTGGGCGGCGACAAGGACATCACAGCCTACACCAAGGCGGATGCGAACGCCTTCCGCGACGATCCGCTGAGGCGTGGCCTCACGGGCAGCAGCATCACCCGCATCTTCGGCACGGTCCGGTCGGTGATCAACTTCGCAGCCAGTGAGATCGGGATCGACGTCAGCAACCCCTTCGGAAAGGTTTACTACGACAGAAACGCCGGGGTAGAGGAGCGCGTCCCACCCTGCACCACCAGCGCGGAGCCCGTAGAGATGCGTGTCAGTCCAGCCCGCCGCGGCTGCGACCACCTCATGCAGCCGGTAGCGCGTGATCCTGAGCGGCCCCTTGATTTGGCGCATCGGCTGTGGGGCGACATCATGTAGGATGTTCATGAGGCTGACGATCAAGGTCATGCGGCTGGCCTATTTCTTTCCTGACCGGGCCACCCCGGCCCAAGACCCGAGGATGGCCCCGTTAAGCAGGAACAGCGCCGAGAGTGCTATTCGCCCTCTGCGGGCTTCAACCGGATCAAGGGGCACGAGGCGATCCATTCGCGTAGATTGACGGTCGGACGCTGCACAGAGATTGTTGCAGGAGTGTTTGATTTCGGCGCGGCGCGCAGAGGTCTGTGTGTCTTCGTCGCCAGCGATGCTGCGGTCGTCTTCGGGCCGGAAAAAGCTGAAATCCACTCCGATTGCGCTCACTCCTCATAGACGCTTGTCAATGCAGGATCACACAAAACCACCTTGTCACATCAAGGCCGCTAGGGGGCGTCTGCATCATCGGTACCACCTCAGGTCGAAGCCGAAATGATCAGCCTTTATCCCGATGTCGGCCAGTAGATGCGGCAACGCTTTCGCGGGCCGGGCAAAAGCTTCATCAAGGCCCTACGGGCGCTTCTGCCTCATCAATTTGGCCGCGGCACGCGCCAGAAAATCCGGGTGGTGATCAACGCCCGAAACTCGATGCGGTTCTGGACGGCCTGCCAATTGGTCGATTGTGCGTGGATTCTTGTGGGTGTGCTGCGTACTTGTGCGGTTGAATGGATCCAGCAGATACATCAGACCAATTGTATGTTTCATCTCTGTTATCCCCCCTTGAGTGCCAGGGCTTTGGCCTGCCACTGATGCAACATCGACAGAGCCCACGACTTGCTTTGGTCGCTAAGGAACGCGAAGTAGGCTTCCGTCTTGAGTTGAGACTGCACTGGAAATGTAGCAGGATTGTTTGACCATCAGCGGGAAGCTCGGCCAGTTCAGGGCCCGTTGGTCCATGGCGCGAGGGTGTGAGTTTCGGCGCTTGGCCGTTGGTCGGCGATGTGTTGCATAGCCTTTGTCAGTAAGTCTGCGGGGTCTCCTCCAGCGCAGCCTCGGCCTGCGACCAGCGCATCGGGGGCGGCAAGACCTCGGGGCCGAACCGGGCGGTCAGGACCGCGCGCGGGATCTTCAGCGAGTTCTCGCGGTGCTCTGCGATGGTGAAGTGTCGTGCGCAGAGGTAGTCGGCAAAGATCAAGATGCCGCGGGCCTGTTCCACGGTCATCATTGCCAACGCCCCCTGCGCGTCGGGCGACAGCGCGTCTGGACGGCCATAGAGGATGTCGTAGAGGAATCGGATCGCAGGCCGTCGCTGGTAGAGGAGCGCCAGCACTTCGTCCAGCCGCTCGCGGTCATTGATCGCCATCAGCGCCTGACACTTGAGGCAGATGACGTAGATCTCGAATTCGGAATTCGGCTCGGCCATTGACTGCGCAAGGTCCAGCGCCTGAAGCCCTGCCTCGACCTCGCCCACGTAATAGCGCATCGCGCCCAGCGTCATCAGCGTGCTGGGCAGCGCCACAGTTGAGCGGTTGAGGTCTTCCAGAAGCTCGACCGCCATCCGCCGATAGCCGCCGCCGATGAAGAACAGAAGGTCACCGGCAGAGGCCAGAAGCGCCGGATCGTCCTGCACGAAGGGCAGGCTTCCTGTGACCAGAGCCTCGATCCCGGCCTCGTCCGCTGCCGTCGAATCCTCGCCCGCAGCGAAGATCTCCAGCCCGTGCTGGATGTATTTCGTGCGGATGTTGTTGGCCAGCATGATCCGGATGGCGTGGTCGTCCGGGCGCTCGGCGGCAAGAGCCTGGAGACGCCGATGGCTTTCGGCCCAGCCATGTGGCCCATCAGCGATAGCGAGCGAGGCGTTCTGCATCGCCACCTGCAGCGGTTCGGTCTGGACAGTACCGACTGCCAGCCCGGCCCATATCTCCGTTGCGATGCGTGCGGCGAGCGCCTCTGCTTGGGCCTGCGCGCCGTTCTCGGCGACTTGCGCACCAGCAATAGCCTCGCGACGGATGCTCAGGGTGCGTCCGGTGCGGAACTCGGTCGCGCGAAAGACGCAGTCGAGCCCCCCGGCCCTTGTCAGAAAGGTCAGGTCGACCCCGATCACCGGGGCGTCGGCCCCAAAAGCAGACCTGTGTGGGCAGTCGGGATCAAGCACAACGCGGCGCGAGGGGCCAAAGTTCGGCGCGAGCTGGGCCACGAAGCGGTCAGCAAATTGTGTGGCCGCGGCCTGCAGGTCAGGGTCGAGGGCGCCGGTCCCGCGCACCGGGCCCACCACCACATGCGCCCCGGCGGCGGCGGGCCGCGATCCGACTGGCTTCAACAGCCACAGGTAGCCTTCGCCATAGCGCGCGCCAATCATCTGGGGGGATCGGGCATTATCGCCCAGCTTGCGGCGCAGGCGATTGATCAGGAAGTCGATGCTGCGGTCGCTGCTGTCGGAGCCGATCTCGGTGATCGCGTCCAGCAGCATGTCCCGGCTGAAAACCCGACCCGGGCGGCCGATGAGTGTGGCCAGCACACGGCGCTCGCTCCGGGTGAAGGTGATCTCGATCCCATCGTCGCGTCGAGCAGAGGTGAAATCAGGGCTGAACAACATCTGCCCATACCGCACCCACGTCTGTCCAGTTGCCTCCTCTGCCATGACCGTCACTTTCTCGTTCGTCGCAACCTACATCTTTAGTCCGAAACGCAACCAGAACCGTGGGGTTGGATCTTGCCCGGCGAAGTCATTCAGGACCTTCGACACCGCAACCTCGCCGACCGTCCCGCCACGCAAGAACCTGACGCCAAGACTGATGCTGCTCCAGTCGTCGGTGAAGGCCGGCAGGACCGGATTGGCCAAGTTGTGGACAATTCCGCCGTCGAGCCCTGCGAAACCCTGAACCAGCGCCTGATCCGGATTATCTGACGTCGGGACGAAAAGGTAGCGCGCAGCCTCTAACCGTCCCGCGACGCAACGGTCGCCATTCACTACCGTCTGGTCGAATCCGCGGCTGAAGGCGTTCGTCGCATAGCCGCAGCGCTCGGAAAGTGGCAGGGAGGTATCGGCCCATTGCGCGGCCAGCCCTGCGTTGATGACCCAACGCGGCGAAACAGGAAGTGACATTTCTGCCCCTGCCGAAAACCGCAGGAACTCTGAAGATGCACCGGGCAGCGATGCGAAGGGATTTACCTGAACACCGGCAGGCAAGGTGCTTAGCCCGTGCGCCAAGCTGACCCCCATCCGCGTGCGGAAGCCGAACGGCACCCCGGTCTCTCGACGGAAGCTGGCCTGGATCACCTGCAGCTCCTCGTCCAGCACGCTCCTGCCCAAGGTGGTGCCCCGGGTATTACGAGATTTGAACTCAATCGTGGCGCGCAGTGTCTTGTCTTCGGCCGGCCGCCACGTCTGCCGCAAGCCCAGGGACAGGTTTGTGCTGGACAAGCGCAGATCGACGGCGCGGCTGACGGCACCGCCAGGCAACAGGTTGCCGTGGTCGCCACGCAGCATCCATTCCAGACCGCCACTTCCCAAAGGACTGACGTAGCCCAGCCCCAAGGCCAGAAGTTCGGCACCTCTGTCACCGCCTAGGCCACCGGGCACAAAGAC
This sequence comes from Fuscovulum ytuae, assembly GCF_029953595.1. NCBI lineage: Bacteria > Pseudomonadati > Pseudomonadota > Alphaproteobacteria > Rhodobacterales > Paracoccaceae > Fuscovulum > Fuscovulum ytuae. Next base: position 3,689,155 of record NZ_CP124535.1, read on the forward strand.
CATGTCCAACTGGTCTCCGTCCGCAAAGAAATCGGGCAGAGCCAAGCTGGCCGACCAGATATCGCGGCCTACCGCAGAACTGCCATAAGTGTCGAAGGTCAAGAAGCTGGTGGTTGTATCCACCTCAGGCAAAAGCGACGTAGATCCCTGGTCAACGCCGACGGTAACCCCCTCACCCAGATCTCCAAAGAAGGTTTGCGCAATGCCGGGACCCGCCCGAACAACAAGCATCGTGGCAACAATGACAAGACGTAATGCGACCTTCACTGAAACCATCAGGCACCACTTCACGCAGGGGACTATTCAAGGCAAGTGTCACGTTTTTGGAAAATTATGTATCTGACAAATACTTTTGCAACATTGGCGCCATAGCCCTGATCCTGTGCTCGATATGCCACTCTTTCGTTTGCTGGAAGCAGGGGGTCGGGTCCGGTATTCCCCGGAGGCAACATGGTTTTCCGAATTCTTGGCCCTTTTCTGATAGCACTAACGCCACTTGTTACCCTGAAGGCGGAAGCCACTCCGGTTGATTGCGCTGACATCGCGGTTGTCTTCGCAATTGACGCGTCGGGCAGCATCACGAGTGCTGATTTCCGGCTGCAAACATCGGGGCATTATCTGGCATTATTTGATCCAGACGTACTGGCCGCACTTTCAACGGTGGGCACGGTCGATCTGGCGGCGGTGTTCTGGGGGGATTCAGCCTATTCCAGCCAGGTTGTCGACTGGGTGCGGGTCAACACCGCCGAGGACGCGCAACGCTTCGCCCACAGGTTGATGGCGACGCCCCGGATGGTTTCGGGTAACACCGACATCGGCACCGGCTTGACCATCGCGCTGGACCTTATCGAACGATCTGACCGCTGCGCCCACCGCGCGGTGATCGACTTGTCCGGCAACGGCCGTGCCACGCTTCTGGGCCGCATCTCCCGTGGCATACCGCTGGCCTTTGCGCGCCAGCGGGCCATGGACATGGGCGTGACGATCAATGCCCTTGCTATTACGACCGATGACGGGGGGCTGGCCGACTATTTCCGCCGCCACGTGATAACCGGCCATGATGCCTTCGTCATGGAGGCTGACAACCCGGACGCCTACTCCGAGGCTCTGGCCCGCAAGCTGGCGCGGGAACTTCTGTCGGCAGCGGATGCGCCTAAGGGTCGATCCGTCGGCGGCTGACTGGCCTGGTAGTGGCTTGCAGGGCCCGTTTCCGCGTCCGCCTAATCCTTGTTGGCCGGCCTTGATCCACAGTGCATGGTAGTCGATCAGCGTAGCCGACGTGGGGAGAGTGAGACCGCGATCGTCTTGGATCATCGCAAATACCAGCCCGAAAAGCGCGGTCAGCAGCGCGGGAACACGGCTGCCGCGGACCTGCGTACGCCAACGGTCGGGCCATGCGTCAGGCCACTGCTACAGACGGCTTGGCCCAGCCCGAGCACGCCCATGCTTTTCCACCGCTGGTAGCAGCCCCGCCGTCACAGCAAACATCATCTGCCCGGTGATCAGCAGCCCGACGCGAAGAAGCTCCGCACCAATGTCGAACACCGCTTGCGGCCGTGAACACCGCATCTGTTCAGTGCGCCAGAACCGTCTCTGCCGCGCCTGCAAACGTCGGCTTCGTGCCCATCGCCGACGTCGCCGTACAGAATTGTGCGAACAGCATGGACGACTAATCTTGAGATGGGCGTGTCGAAACTGACCCGTACCCAACCGTCAGGAGTTACCCGTAGGTTGTGGGAAGGTCTGTGCCTCCGTAACGACCGCTTCCAATTCTCTTAGGGTCATGACCCATTAATCGGGTTGAGGCCGGTCAGCCTGCGTGATTCAAGCTCCCGGACTGACGGGGGTAATGATGAGCAACCTTTTCTGGCTGACTGAAGAGCAAATGGATCGGCTGAAACCCTTCTTTCCGAAGAGCCATGGCAAGCCGCGGGTCGATGGCCAGAGGGTACTGAGTGGCAAAATCTTCCTCAATCGTAATGGCTTGCGGTGGTGCGTTGCCCGGCGCGAGTATGGGCCGCCAAAGACGCTCTACAATCGTTGGAAGCGGTGGGGCGACATGGGGGTTTTCGCCGAGATGATGGAGGGACTGGCTTCCGTGGGCGCCGAGCAGAAGACCATCATGATCGATGCGACGTATCTCAAGGCGCACCGCACGGCTTCGAGCCTGCGGAGGAAAAAGGGGGGCTAGGCGATCGGCGCGGGCGTCTGATTGGCAGAACGAAGGGCGGACTGAACACCAAGTTGCATGCCGTCACCGACGCAAAAGGACGTCCCCTGTAGTTCTTCATGACCACAGGGCATGTCAGCGACTATACCGGAGCTGCGGCCCTGTTGGGCAGTCTGCCTGCTGCCGAATGCATGATCGCGGACCGGGGTTACGACGCCGACTGGTTCCGAGATGCGTTGAAAGACAAGGGGTTACGCCCCTGCATCCCCGGCCGGAAGTCGCGCGGCAAAGCTGTCCGCTATGACAAGCGGCGCTATCGCCGCCGCAACCGCATCGAGATCATGTTCGGTCGGCTGAAAGACTGGCGAAGGGTCGCAACACGCTATGACAGATGCGCCAAGACCTTCCTATCCGCCGCAGCCCTCGCAGCAACCGTCATGTTCTCGCTTTGAAGATCAATGAGTCTGGAGCCCAGGTCGGCCCCAATTTTCTTCCCCGGCCTTCGTACTCGCATACCTTCGCCCTCAACCTCTCAAGTCATCTTTGATTTCCCCGCGCTCTTGCCGCTGAAAGATGTTCGCGAGGGCCTGCACAGATTTTCATTGGGGCTACCGGAGTTAATTCAGCGCGCGATCCTTCATCCCCAGAATTGCAAGTGAAACCGCCCCGCCTGCCCGACAAAAAAAGCAAACTGACTTTTCCTCAATTCATGGGCAGACGTTCGCAAAGCCAATGAGCCAGACGCGCAGCATGCATTCAGATCGGTTGACGGAAAGCGTAACCTATTGTAGCAACATTCCAATGCTGACAGGAGTGTCTTGGGCCTTTGCAGATCATCTATGCAAGCGGACTCAGAGGGCCACAATAACCGCTCAGAGTTTAATAAGTGTGAATATGTTTAAATAGGGGTAGTTGAGCAACATGGCAGCGATAGCTTCTGGAAACCTAATTTCCCCTCAGGTACGAGCCGAGTTTTACTTCGGAACCTACGCAAACTTTGATCTTGAAAGTTACACTCGACTACTCGACGGCGCCCCTTGCAAAAAATATCAAATTGATAGGGAAATGCTTTATACTTATCGGCGCTACGCTGCGCAGACCGGATTGGGTGGGTCTTACCGGCAGGATATGGACAGATTTTTAGAGCTTAATAGTGCGATCAATCTTCCGGTATTAGTGCTCTTTGGTGATCGGCAGCCTAACCTTGAAGTGCCAGTTTTTACTAAAACAAGGCGAGTCGGAACTCGAAATGGAATTCTATTACGTTTAAACAGGGCGCGTCACTGGAACTTCATCAATGCATTGCGCGAAGATCAGCCTTGGCAAGAAAAACTTCCGCAGGTTATATGGAGAGGTGCGCCGACTGGATACGACCGAGAAGATTCAAATCCTCGATTGCGCTTGGTGGAAAAATTTTTCGATGAATTGAACGTCGGATTCTCAGTTGGGGAGGCCCAGGGTCTTAAGTTTGATCCTTCATTTGTTAAGGGTAAAGTCACCATTTCGGAACAACTCCGTCACAAGTATATCATAAGTGTTGAAGGGAACGATGTCGCAACGAACCTTAAATGGATTCTTGCATCCAACAGTATTCCGATCATGCCCAAACCAACAATTGATAGCTGGCTGATGGAATCACTGCTAGAGCCATATGTTCACTATGTTCCAGTAAACAGAGACTTCTCCAATCTTCCAGAGGTTTTGGACTGGTGTCGAGACCATGATGAAGATTGTCGTCAAATCTCTGAGAACGGGAGAAATTACATGCAGCACTTTGATGAGGCTGCTGACTTGGAGATTGAAAAGAGAATTTTCGCAATGTTCCGTGAATTAACTGACGGGAGAGCGACAATGGTGGCCCGCGAAGCGAAGCAGACAGAACGAATTATTGCTCTTGAAGCTGGCTTGAAATCAGAGCCGGATCGCATTGATGCCTATGGTGATCCCTATTATCTAAAAGAGTTGGTTCGGCAGTTAATTTCCGAGAATCGCTGGGAAGATGCGATAAAAATGATCCCAGTCTGTGAAAAATCGGGACCTAAAGGATGGTATCATATCCTGTTTGCTCGCGGCCTTGATCTAGCTGGTAAAAATGACGAGGCGCTACGTCATTGGAGGGCGTTTGCAGCCGACCGGCCAAGACACGTTGAAGCTAACCTGCGCCTGCGCAACCTGCGGGGGCTTGAGAAAATACCCAGCCCATTCCGAGAAATTCTCTCAAAAGTGCCACAGTTTCCGGTGGAGACAGTATTCGATGTGGGTGCTAATACTGGACAATCCTGCATTCCTTACCATAAAGCTTTTCAAACTGCGCGCATTCATGCCTTCGAACCACTTCCGGAACGCTTCGGTTTGCTCTGCGAGCGAATTCGAGAGGAGGCTCGGCCAGCTTCTGGAGCGGTCATCCCGCATAACATCGCATTAAGCGATCGTGTGGGCTCTATGAGATTTTCGAAAATGGGCCACTCAACGGAAAATCAAGCCGTAAATCAAGCAGTCGATCCAAGCCGCAGTGGAGAGGCTCAGGAGGTGCAAGCAGACACGCTTGAAGGGTTTTGCAAGAAAAACGGTATTGCAAAAATCGATGTTCTGAAGATTGATACCGGAGGCCACGATCTTGCAGTCTTGCGCGGCGGCGCAGCAATGCTTTCGGAAGTTGGCTTTATCCAGTGTGAAGCCAGTGCTAACCTTTACAATAAGTTTCACAATTCTTATGTGGAAATATTTGAGTACCTATCAGCTCGCAACTTTTTTCTATTCGATATTCACGGTTTAACCTACGAGCCGTCCAATGACGGCTATCCAGTGCTGCGTCGATTTTATCCAATTTTTGTAAATGGAAGGCTTGTTGACCTTTGAAGGTTTTTGGAGAGTTTGTCTGCGGTCAGTATTCATTGAGTTCGCCTCTGTGGCTTGGTCTAGGGTCATGACCCATTAATCGGGTTGAGGCCGGTCAGCCTGCGTGATTCAAGCTCCCGGACTGACGGGGGTAATGATGAGCAACCTTTTCTGGCTGACTGAAGAGCAAATGGATCGGCTGAAACCCTTCTTTCCGAAGAGCCATGGCAAGCCGCGGGTCGATGGCCAGAGGGTACTGAGTGGCAAAATCTTCCTCAATCGTAATGGCTTGCGGTGGTGCGTTGCCCGGCGCGAGTATGGGCCGCCAAAGACGCTCTACAATCGTTGGAAGCGGTGGGGCGACATGGGGGTTTTCGCCGAGATGATGGAGGGACTGGCTTCCGAGGGCGCCGAGCAGAAGACCATCATGATCGATGCGACGTATCTCAAGGCGCACCGCACGGCTTCGAGCCTGCGGACGAAAAAGGGGGGCCAGGCGATCAGCGCGGGCGTCTGATTGGCAGAACGAAGGGCGGACTGAACACCAAGTTGCATGCCGTCACCGACGCAAAAGGACGTCCCCTGTAGTTCTTCATGACCGCAGGGCATGTCAGCGACTATACCGGAGCTGCGGCCCTGTTGGGCAGTCTGCCTGCTGCCGAATGTATGATCGCGGACCGGGGTTGCGACGCCGACGGGTTCCGAGATGCGTTGAAAGACAAGGGGTTACGCCCCTGCATCCCCGGCCGGAAGTCGCGCGGCAAAGCTGTCCGCTATGACAAGCGGCGCTATCGCCGCCGCAACCGCATCGAGATCATGTTCGGTCGGCTGAAAGACTGGCGAAGGGTCGCAACACGCTATGACAGATGCGCCAAGACCTTCCTATCCACCGCAGCCCTCGCAGCAACCGTCATGTTCTGGCTTTGAAGATCCATGAGTCTGGAGCCTAAAGATCTGCTTCATGCAAAATTGTCGTCTGGTATCAGTTCTCCCGTCATGTTGCGACCTCCTTCCTCGGTGTCGTTCGCTTCGGATTTCACACAGCCAAAATACTTTGCTGAAAAATCGTCCAGAAAGACTATAGCTCGAACGCAACTTAAAGGAGAATGCGACGGGTCAAAAAAAACTTGCAAAGAAAGCGTTTCTGCGCCACCTATTTTTTCTTAGATGTTTGTCGTGTGGCGAGTGGTCCGATCATGGATGCAGTTAATGAGTTCTTTGTTAAGAATGTGTATTATCAGAGGATGGCGAGGGTCCAGCCAGAGAGTGCAGCGAGGCATTACATTGAGCATGGCAGAGCACTTAATCTCAAACCGCATCCCTTTTTTGCAGATATAAGTGTCGATGCCGGGGGCCATGCAGATGAGAAAGATCTGGCACTTCTGCTAAATAAGACATCAGTACTTTTTGATCCCGAATTTTGCTCGAGCCGAGCTGGAGTTCCAGTTTCTGACGCCCTTGCTTTTGCAAGTGAGCGAATAGCAAATAATGAGTGGGTGGACTTTCACCCACTCTTTACTGAAATTGACTATAGGTTGTCTCGGGTCCAATCCCTTGCCGTTTGGGTCGACATGCTGCACGACGCAAGCTATTCTTTTGTCGGGGATTTCTTTTGTCACTTCATGCCAAAATACTATCGAGAAACTGCCTCTATTATTAAGCATGAAAACGAAATTCTTGACTACTTGCTTGAGGGGGAGAGGTCCGGGGGTTTGCCTCATGTGTTCAACGTGCCATGGTTCACTGCGCAGTTCCGAGACGAATCTAGGCAGTCACAGAAGCGCCGACTATACTGGTTAAATATGCTGGCAGACTTTGGTCAATATGGGCCTTATTGCAGCCCATTTTTTGATCCACTCAAATTTAATCATGAATTTTCTTTGCGTAGTGCAGAGCGCGTGAAAAACCTCCATCCGCTTGCTAAGTTTATTATGCAAGTCGGTGATATTGTGGCTCCTCACCCGGAGGTTGTGCCCTCTGCGCTGGTCTACTCTTTCTTGGATCGCAGTATTGATCATTGCGCGTCGAGCAATGTTTCCGGTCGAGACGTGATTGATGCGCTTCATGTGGCGATGACAGGCAGTACGCCTGTTTGTAGTAATCCCAGTCTTTCAATTTGTATACTCAACTACAATAAGCCAACGCACACTGCACTGTCTGCTATAGCCGCAGCGCGCAATGCTCCAGAGAATACAGAGATCCTGGTACTTGATAACGGAAGCGGACCAAAGGACTATGAGTTGCTCTGCTTGCTGACGAGGAAATATCGAAACATATCCATAATAAGATCTCCTAAAAACCTGTTCTTCGGGGAGGGAAACAATATTCTTGTTGATCGCTCTAGGGGTGATAAAGTTCTCTTCCTAAACAACGATGCCTATGTAGGCCCGACAACTATACGATCACTAGTGGATCACCTCGACCGACAGCCAGGCGCAGTCGCAGTGGGTTGTACATTTCTTTTTCCGGATCTGCGCGTGCAGGAGGCTGGTGGGATAATCTCTGACTGTGGGCAACAGATACAGTTACACAAGTATAGCTCCTTCGAGTTGCAGCGCAAATTTGCTTCCGGAGGCTCAGCTCAATCAACGCAGTATATATCGTCGGCATGTTTCTGTGTTCGCCGCAGCGTATTGGACGATGTGGGTGGATACGACAGCGTTTTTGAGCCGTTGTATTTTGAAGATGCAGATCTTTGTAAACGTATAGTAAGTTCGGGCGGCAGGATCGATTATCTTCCAGGAGAGTATGTTATTCATTTTGAGAATGCCAGCACTCGCGAATTCTTGGGTGACGACTTCTTGCCTCAAATCAGCCGAAATCGAGAGAAGTTTCGACATCGGTGGCTCTATCGGGCGCCAGATTATCGTCCGCGCGACATGTTTAGGCAAGTTGGGCGTGCTCGTGACGCAAGCCGCCCCCTTGCAGTGATCTATACGCCATATAATATCGGCATAGGAGGCGGCGAGCGTTATACGCTGGCCGTTGCTGTAGCTCTTGCTGAAAGCTACAACGTCATCGTCGCCACTTCTACACCATGCAGCCGCACTCGTCTTTGTTTTGCTCTTTCGGATCTTGGACTTGATCTTTCTGATGACATGATAATCGACGTTGCTCAGATTGAAGAACTGCGTGCTCAAGAATGTGACTTGATGATTGCAGTTGGAAATCAAGCAATTCCTCCGATAGTTATGTTTGGAAAGCGCAATATTTACCACTGTCAGTTTCCATTTCCGGGTCACCATGAGGATCGCTGGCAAGCAAACCGACTCAAAAATGTCGATGCAGTTATCGTAAACAGTGAATTTACTAAATCTCATCTCAGCCGTTGTTATGAAGGTTTGAATTGTGATGTTCCGATATATGTCACGTACGCGCCGGTTAGGACTACAAGCATAGTTCGGCGCGAAACCCCAGAGGCGCAGCTTTTGTCTCTTATCAATATTGGCAGATTTGATCCTGATGGTCACGCGAAGCGTCAGGATATCGCCATCACTGTTCTAAGGGAGGCTCTGCGGACATCTTCTGATATTCATTTGAACCTCGTTGGTGGGCTTCATGCTGATCAGAGACGTTTTGACTATTTTAATCGCCTTGTTTCCAGTTCAGAAGACCTGGCGTTGCCTGTTAAGTTCAGCGTTAATGCATCACGCGGAGATCTTGAGGCTTTGCTGGCGAGTTCTGATGTTTATTTTCACGCTTGTGGTTTTGGAGGTGATCTCATAGGGGCTCCGGAGCGCCAAGAGCATTTTGGTATTGCGGTCGTTGAAGGGATGATGTGGGGTCTTATTCCAGTTGTTTTTGATGGAGGTGGTCCAGCAGAAATTGTTCGCCGGTGTGGTATTGGGTTCTGTTACCGTAGCATCGATGAGGCAGTTGAAGCGGTCTTGGCAGTTTCTCGTATGTCTCCACAAGAGCGTGCTTCCCTCGGGGCAAGGGTCAGTGCCTTCGCGAGACAATTTTCAGACGAGGAGTTTTTCAAGAGATTGAGGGAAATTGTGGGTTTTGTAGGGTAAAGATCTTGGGGGCGACGTTGAAAAAATATATTGATTTTGATCGGTCGGCGGGGATTTACGAAGACCTGTGGCTTGACCGTACGGCGCTTATTTCACTATTCACTCCGTCCGATCAGAATCTGGAGATTAAAATCTGGGTTCCTGATAGGAATATTGGAGCGAGAGTTGGGCCTACTAGTGGACTCGTTAAGTATTTAGTTTATGGTCGCGCCGAGCAGGAGCATGCGCAAGAAGGTTCCATCGTCTCGATTTTAGTTCCGCCGCGGACGCTAGCTGCTGACGCAACAGTATGGATTGGGACTTCTTTTTGGCAACTCCTCTATGATTTGGGCGTAGATCGCCTAGCTCGGCGTGTATCAGTTCGCATTCATGCCATAGAAGCCGTTGATATATCGGTCGAATAGGGTTTGCCCCTGTTTGCTGTATGTCGACTGATATGACGCATAACTGGGGGCTAATCTTCGCCGTTTTAGCGGGGCGCGACCGTGGAACTCACGTGGCCATTTTCAGCTTCATGGCGGATGTAACACCGCCGATGCCCATGTTGGGGCGTCCGTTGTTGTCGGTCCACATCCATTCGGTGGCGATCTGCTGCACCTCCCCGATCGTTTCATAGATGTAGAGGTCCAGCCATTCGTGCCGGACCGTTCGGTTGAATCGCTCGACATAGGCGTTCTTTTGCGGCTTGCCGAGCAGGATTTAGGTCAGGGCCATGCCCTGTTTCTCGGCCCAGTTCCTCAGTGTTGCACTGACGGATTCCGGGCCATTGTCGGCTCTGATCGTCAGAGGCCCGCCGCGCCATTGGATGATCTGGTTCAGGGATCGAACGACCTGCTTGGCAGGCATCGAGAAATCAACCTCGATGCCGGGCCTTCACGGTTGAAGTGTCCTGTACATTCAGCAGCCGGAATTACCGTCATCTGCCGGCCGGTCAGCCATGAAATCCATCGACCAGACCAGATTCGGGGCATCCGGCACGGCCAGTTCCTCGGACTTCTCTCGCTAGAGACGTCGCCGAGGCTTGATGCGCAGGTTCAACTCCAGCTCGCAGTAGATCCCGTTTTGCGCTACGATTGTTCCACTGGATCAATCTCTTATCGCTTCAACTCCGGAAGATCTCCACAACCGACGTTCCGTCTTCGCCCAGCTTGATATTGAACGCCTTTTGCGCGTCCGAAGATTTGTTCGCCTTTATCCGATTTCGCTCCTCGTCCAGCCAGGAAAGCGTAGCGGAAAACTCCAGCTTCAAACGGTCCAGTTTGCTGGGGTGAGATCAGGTCTTCAGTCGATTTGATGAAGAAGTTTCACAATGCTGTTCAAGTCGTCGAAGGCAAGTGATTCAGGTTTCAAATCGAAAACTGCAAGCCGACCTCTCAATAGAGTTGGCTTGCAAAGAGCTTCAACAGAGTGATATCGTGGACGATCGGCGTAGTCATCAAACAAAATGCGCGTTTTTTTTTGTATTTTGTTTGCTACAGCTAGAAAACAGCCAACGCGAAAGCGACCGTCTATTAAGATGACATCTGGGTGTTGAAAGTCAGGCCGCGTCCACACAGAAAACGGGTAATCAATAAAAGCTCGCCACTTTGCATCGTTGATTGGGTATCCCCATTCCTTTGTCGGTCCAATGTCAACGTGATGAAGATGAACTGTACCTTTGGGTGGACTGAATGAGAACCACTCTTTCATCATTCCAACCCAACTCGCATCGCTTTCAACAGAGAAGACTGTGGTGCCTGGGGACTGAGCGGCTTCTATAGTGGAACCTCCGGATCCATATTCGAGGATGGTTCGCGCCTTTGAATATTCTTCTCTTACTAGTGAAGCTGCCGGTTCGGGAAGTGTAAGTTGTGGGCGTTTGGGAATTTCGCTGCGCATGGTGAAGACCAACCCGTTTACTGTTTACCCACATAAGGATGCACATTCTAAGCCGTGGTGCAATGACTGGCGTGTTCCGGCAGGTTAAGTGCTGTGCGAATTTTGAGGAAGTAGTTGAGAGCAGTTATCTTGTGGTCTTGGCTATGGAAGTCGGAACATAAGCTTGGACTTCAGGCGTCTCTGAAGAGTCCTGGGGCAACAACCCCGGCATTAAGTTGCCCGCCAGCCTCGCCGGAAAGCTGAGCCTTAAGGGCGCGCGCTGGGTGTTCGATTTCAACGCCCGCAGCGCCAACAGCTCCGCCGTGACCTTTCGCGCTTTACGGTCGCTGACGCCAAGAAGGTCGGGCAGTGAGCCGCGTGCGACCTCGCCCGACATCAGCGCTTCGCGCATGACGATATCTGCGCCCTTGGACAGCGTGCCCTTGGCCATCTCGGCTTTGCACCAGGTCATGATCCGGTCGCGCAGGCGTTGCGGTTGCATCAGGGTTTCCATGAAGCGGACCTGGTTGATGCAGGCCTCCAGGACGAAGGTCTTGAATTCGGCCAAGCGCTGTTCGGAGAGGTTGCCTCGGCCGTCAGCGCCGCCGTGGCGCGGCTCGTCGGCGGCCATAAGACGCTGTTTGTATTCGGCATCTCGGCGGGCAAGGCCTCGTGCAGCGGACCAGAGGCCATCGGAGGCGACGGTGTCGCGCACCATAGCCTTTATTGTCCCTCGAAGCCGAAACAGTCGGCAAAGGGAGGGGCGAAAACAAGCCTTGCGCCAGCGACAGAACCAGTCGCGAACCCTTGGGCCGCTTATCCGCACTCGCTATCTTGCAAATGCGAAGAGCTGACGTCGTCGACCAACGTCACGATCCCGGTGATCCGCCCCGCCGCTTGCTCCAACTCCGCCAGCAGGTTGGCGGCTTCCGCAGTCTTGGGCGCAACATGGGCGCGTTGCGGCGAAGCAAAGCTGTTGCACGCGCCTCCGCCACGCGTCTATCTCTCGCTATGCCCAGACGATTGCCCCCCCTGAACGCCATCCGCGCCTTCGAGGCCAGCGCCCGCCATGGCGGATTTGTCACGGCGGCGCAGGAACTGGGCGTGACAGCGGCAGCCGTCAGTCTGCAAATCCGCAAGCTTGAGGATTTCTATGAAGCCGCACTGTTCCACCGCCTGCCAAGCGGCGTGGAATTGACCGAAATCGGCGCGGCCATCTTCGCCGATTGCACTGCGGCGCTCGCGACGTTGGAATCCACCACCGATCACGTCGAGGCGCGCGAAGCACGTTCGCGAATCGTGATAAGCTGCATCAACTCGCTGGCCCACCGCTGGCTCGCGCAGCATCTGGCCGAAATATCGGCCCGCATTCCCGAAACATGGATCGAATTCCGCGCCGAGCCGGACCCGGTGGATTTCGAGGATCGCAGCGTCGATCTGCGCATCACTTATGGCGACCACCTTTATCCGCATCACGATTCACGGCCCTTGTTCGTCGATCGCCTGACTCCGATCTGTTCGCCCGACTATGCGCATCGCTTCGGACTGGCCAATCTGATGCCCGAAACGCTTCCCGATGAATGCCTGATCCAAACATGGTGGAGCCCAAGCTTCTGGGCATATCCAACTTGGTCGGACTGGTTCGCCCATATCGGCCTGTCGCGCCAGCCCCGAGCCGGGGTCGGTCCTGCGGTGAATATGCCAGCTTTGGCCGTCGATATGGCGCTGGCAGGGATGGGGGTCGCGTTGGGTCAGATGTCACTCGCCTCGCAGCCGATACGGGAAGGGCGTCTGATCACCCCCTTCGCCGGACGCCTGCCGATGCCCAGCGCCTATTGCATCGTCATGCCCCGATCGGCGCGCCGGAAGAAGCGTCTTGCAGTTTTGGTCGCGGCTCTGCGCGATGTGGCGGCGCGCCTTGAAGCCTAAGCGGAGTGGGCCACAGTTTTTCTGATCCTGAGGCAGTTTTTCTGTCGTTGAGGCCAAGCATGGCCATTCCTACCCTGCGGCAAGATCGGGTGGGATCAGGGGAGGGCCGCATGGACGATCATCTGCCACAGACAGGCGACGTGATCCCGGAACTGAGTGATGGGCTAAAGCGGTCTTTCTTCAACATCGACGCCTTCGGCCGCCCGCTGAAATCGCCGATCCCGCAATCCACTTTGGACCGTGCAAGGGCCTATCGGTTGCAGCGGATGCGGGATCAGGTGGTGGCCCATGATTGCGCCGCGATCCTGATGTATTCGCCGATCAACATTCGCTACGCGTTCGATTACACCAACATGCAGATATGGTCTTCGCGCGAGGCGACGCGCTACGCGCTGTTGTTCGGCGAGGGCCCGGCGATCATGCATGAATACAAGGGCGCCGAACATATGGTGAAGAACGGCGCGGGGGTGGATATGGTCATCCCCGCGACGACTTGGCTCTACATGATCTCTGACAGCGAGGTGGGTGCAAGGGCCGCGCGTTGGGCCGCCGAGATTGCCGACCTGATCCGCCAACACGGCGGTGGCAACCGCCGCATCGCGGCAGACAAGCTTGATCCGCTGGGTCTGCGCGCACTGGAGGCGCTGGGGATCGAAGTGATCGACGGGCAGGAACTGGCCGAAAAGGCCCGTAGCGTGAAATCGCCCGACGAGATCGAGTTGATGAAATGGACGATACGCGTCGCGGAAAGCGGGATGTGGCGGATGTATGCGGCATCCGTTCCCGGCGCGACCGAAAACGAGATTTGGGCCGAACTGCACCATGAGAACATCCGCTCAGGCGGCGAGTGGTTCGAGGCGCGGTTGCTCTCGTCCGGTCCACGCACCAATCCGTGGTATCAGGAAGCATCGGATCGTGTGATCGCGGAAGGCGAGATGATCAGCTTTGACACCGACATGATCGGTCCCTACGGCTATTGCGCCGATCTCAGCCGGTCTTGGACTTGCGGTCATGTGCCGATGACTCCGGTGCAGCGGGGGCTGTACCGCTTGGCGTTAGACCAGATTCAGCAGAACACAGAGATTCTGCGCGCCGATATGAGCTTTGCCGAATTCAACGAGAAAAGTTGGAAAATCCCTGAGGTGAACCAGCCATACCGCTATTCGCTGGCGATCCATGGTGTCGGGCTGGTGGATGAATGGCCTGTGGTGCCGTTGCATGTGGATGTGGATGGCAGTTTCGGCACGCGCGAAGGGCGCTTCCACGAAAACATGGTCGTCTGTGTGGAAAGCCTGATCGCGGCACCGGGAACCGAAAGCATCAAGCTGGAGACGCAGGTGCTGATTACCGCGGATGGGCCGGAACGGTTGGACAGTTTCCCATGGGAGATGTGATGGAAAGCCCACGTCGTCGCGGGCGCGAGGCACAATCCGCAGCCCGAAGCGCCGCTGCCCGTCTGCCGCAGGCCGAATGGGGCAGCCCGCGCCATGCCACCGCCCCTTTGGCGCTGGTCGATGACGGGGCGCTGGAGCGGATCCATCACGCCTCGCTGAGCATTCTGGAAGAAATCGGGATGGATTTCCTGTCGCCACAGGCCCGTGCCATCGCCGTGGCCGCTGGAGCCAAGCCGGGACCGGAACCGGAACGGCTTCGCTTTGACCGCGGGCTGGTGATGGACCTTGTCGCCAAGGCTCCTGCCAGTTTCACCCTTCGCGGTGGCCGCCCCGGGCGTGATCTTGCCATCGGGCGAGGGTTCACCCATTGGGCCTGCGTTTCTTCCGCCCCGCAGGTGAATGATTTGGACGGTGGCCGCCGTCCCGGCACGCAAGAGGATTTCCGCCGCTTTCTCCGTTTGGGCCACAGCCTTAACGTCATCAGTTTCTTCGGCGGCTATCCGGTCGAACCGCAGGACCTGCCAGCCGCCACCCGCCACCTCGATTGCATCGCCGATTTCCTGACGATGACTGACAAGGTCTTTCATCCCTACTGCCTTGGCGCGACGCGCATCCGCGATGCCCTGCACCTGATCCGGCTGGCACGAGGTCTCACCGAGGACGATCTGCACCAAGGCCCGCAATGCTATACCGTCGTCAATTCCTCGTCTCCGCTGCGCTATGATGCACCGATGCTTGACGGTTTGATCGAAATGGCGCGCGCCAACCAATGCGTCTGCTTTACTCCGTTCACACTTGCCGGAGCGATGGCGCCGATAACGCTTGCCGGCGCAATTGCGCAGCAGAATGCCGAAACACTCGCGGGTATCGTCTTTGCTCAGATGGTGCGTCCGGGCGCGCCGGTGATCTATGGGGCCTATACCTCCAATGTCGATATGCGAACAGGCGCGCCCGCTATGGGCACACCAGAGTATTTCAAGGCCGCACTGATTTCCGGTCAGCTCGCCCGGTTCTACGGCCTGCCCTACCGATCCTCCGGCGGAAATGCGTCCAACGCGCCGGATGCCCAGTCGATCTACGAGACGACTTTTGCCCTCTGGGGGGCAAAGCTTGGTCAGGCGGATATCGTGATGCATGCCGCCGGATGGCTGGAAGGAGGCCTCTCGGCCAGCCCGGAAAAGTTAATTATCGACGCCGAAATCCTGCAAGGGATCAATGCCGCGCTGTCACCCGTCGTCGTGGATGACGCCACGCTGGGTCTGGACGCGATCCGCGAAGTGGGGCCGGGCGGGCACTTCTTCGGCGCGGCGCATACGATGGACCGCTATACCAGCGCCTTCTACGTGCCGCTTCTGTCAGACTGGTCAAACTTCGGGGCATGGACCGCTGCCGGTTCGCGCGAGGCGCTGGCGCGGGCTCATGAAACCATGACAGCGTTGATTGCCGACTATGTGCCACCCCCGCTCGACCCTGCACGCGCCGAGGCTGTGGCCGATTTCGTCGCCCAGCGAAAGGCCGAAGGAGGCGCTTTGGATGCCTGAAGTCCGCGCTGGGCTGCGGCCATTGTTCCAGCCGCTGGCCTTGCGCGGGCGGGTCCTCAAGAACCGCATCGCAAGCACCGCACATGCCCCGGGCTATGCCGAAAACGGCCTGCCCGGCCCCCGCTATCAGGCCTATCATGAAGCCAAGGCCCGGGGCGGCATCGGGCTTACAATGTTCGGCGGGTCTTCCATCGTGTCGGGGGATGTCACGTCGATCTATGGGCAAATCGACGTATCGACCGACCGTGTCATCCCTTATTTTCAGGCCTTTGCCGCCCGCATCCATGCCCATGGCACGGCGCTGATGTGCCAGATTAGCCATATGGGGCGTCGCACCGCATGGGATGCAGGCGACTGGATCGCCCCCATCGCACCGTCCGCAATCCGCGACCCCGCCCACCACGCCATGCCCCGCGCGATGGAGGAAGAGGATATCGCCCGCGTGATCGCCGATTACATCGCCGCCGCGCGGCGCTGTGCCGAAGGCGGGCTAGATGGCTGCGAGGTGTTTGTCACTTCGCATCTGCCCGGTCAGTTCCTATCACCAGCCGCGAACCACCGGCAGGATCAGTGGGGCGGAACGCTGGAAAACCGCATGCGGTTCCTCATGGAAATCCTGCGCGGCATCCGCCTTGAGGTGCCGCAGGATTTCATCCTGTCCCTGCGCCTGAGCCCCGATGAAAGCAGCGAAGGCGGCCCCGATGCCGCGGAATGCCTTGCCGTGGCCCGCGCCGCCCGCGACGAAGGCTTGATTGATCTGGTAAACCTGATCGGGCCTGGAGGGGCCACCAATGCCTCCATCGCGCAGGTTATCCCCGGAATGGCCCTGCCGCTTGCGCCTTGGATGCGGATGGCCAAGGCTTTTCGCGACGGGATCGCGATGCCGGTGCTGCATGCTACGCGGGTCACAGATCTGGGCACAGCGGCGCATGCGGTGGAAAGCGGGGCGGTCGATCTGATCGGCCTGACGCGCGGGCATATCGCGGACCCTGCCATCGTGCAGAAGGCGCTGGCGGGACAGGAAGACCGCATCCGCCCCTGTGTCGGCGCCGCCTATTGCATCGACCGGGTCTATGCCGGGAAGGATGCCGTCTGTCTGCACAATGCCGCGACGGGGCGTGAGACATGGCTGCCCCATGCGATCGTCCCAGCCCCGCAGCGCCTGAAGGCCGTGGTCGCAGGTGGTGGCCCAGCGGGGATGGAGGCCGCGCGCGTACTGGCCCTGCGCGGGCATGACGTTGTGCTGATTGAGGCATCGGGGCGGCTGGGCGGGCAAGTCCGGCTTGCCGAAAGGGCGGGATGGCGGCGCGATATCGGCGGCGTGGCGGATTGGCTTGCGGCCGAGATCGGGCATCTTGGCGTGCGGGTGCAGTTCGACACATGGGCCGACAAGGAAAATGTGCTGGCCGAAACCCCTGACATCGTCATCGATGCAACCGGTGGACTCCCGAAATCGCTTCAGATTCCCGGTGCCGATTTGATCCTGTCCACTTGGGATGCGTTGACCACCCTGCCCGAGGCGGGTCGCGCCATTCTTATCCATGACGAGGTGGGTGGCCATCAGGCTGTCTCGCTGGCCGAGGAACTTGTCCGCCGCGGTTGCACCGTGGAAATCTGCACACCGGACCGGCTTGTCGGACGCGATCTGGGCGGGTCATCTTATCCAATCTACCTTGGCAACCTTGCCCGCGCAGGCGTGCGCCTGACCCCAGTCACCGCCATCAGTGCTGTTTTGCGAAAGGGCAACCGCTTGACCGCAAGACTTGCCCACGAATATGGCGGCCCGGGTGACGAGCGCGAGGTCGACATCGTCATCGCCGAACTGGGCACGGAACCCTTTCCCGCGCTATTCGATGCGATCAAACCCCTTTCCATGAACCAAGGCGTCACCGATCTGGCGGCGACCCTCTCCGCCACCGCCCAGCCAGCCACAACGCCCGGTCTTAGGCTCTATCGCGTGGGAGATGCCTTAGCTGGGCGCGATATCCATGCCGCCCTTCTCGATTCCCTACGCCTTTGCAAGGACCTCTGATCCTCTACGCCGGGGCCGGGGTCACTTTTACTTGCCCTGAATCAGGATTTGTGCGGTTGCAGCATGGGTTTTCCTGACCCCACCCTGAAACTGGAAGAGCCAAAATGCCGCCATCTTCGCAACAGATGCGCCGCGCGCATCCTTCAGGGAGTTGCCAATGTCCGACACCATGCTCACCGAGCGATCCATCCACCCCCTTGCCGAGGGCACAGCGCGGGATTTCCGCGAAGGTCGCCTAAACCGGCGCGAATTCTTTGCCACCATGGCAGCGTGGGGCGTCAGCGCCGCTGGAGCCTGTGCACTTGGCGGCCTGCCGACACCTGTCGCGGCGCAGGAAACGCCAGTTAAGGGCGGGACGCTGCGTGTCGCAATGCTGGTCAAGGCCTTCCGCGACCCGCGCCTGTTCGAATGGACGGAACCCGCAAACATCGCCGCCTGCTGCAACGAATATCTCGTGCGCTGGGACAGCGACTTCACGTTCCAGCCCCAATTGCTGCAAAGCTGGGAGGCAAGCGATGACGCCAAGACCTACACATTCAACATCCGCCAAGGCGTGACATGGTCCAATGGCGATCCATTCACCGCCGATGATGTGATCTTCAACCTTACTCGCTGGGCCGACAGTTCCGTCGAAGGGAATTCCTTTGTCGCCCGCCTCGCTGCACTGATGGATGCCGATGGCAAGGCCTTGCTTCCCAATGCCATCGAAAAGGTGGATGACCACACCATCCGCCTGAATCTGCGCCAACCTGACATCGCGCTAATTGCCAATCTCTCCGACTATCCCGCCGTGATCCTTCACCCCAGCTATGACGGCAGCGACGATCCGATGAAGGCGCTGGCCATCGGCACCGGGCCGTTTGAACTGGTCGCCTTCGAAACCGGCGTCCGGGCCGAGGTGAAGCGCCGCGAAAGCGCATGGTGGGGGGGGGAGGTCCATCTCGATGGCGTGGTCTGGACGGATTACGGCACGGATTCCACCGCGATGATCGCGGCTTTCTCAGCCGGCGAAGTGGATGCGAACTACCAGACAACGCCCGATTTCCTTGATCTGATGGAGGGGGCGGGCACGGTGAATGAAGGCATTGCCACGGCACAGACCTTGGTCGTGCGCCTGAATCAGAAGAACGCGCCCTATGACGATGTGCGCGTCCGCCGCGCACTTCTTCTCGCGGTCGACAATCAGAAGGTCCTTGAACTCGGCTATGGCAATGCGGGTCTTGTTGCGGCCAATCACCATGTCGGCCCGATGCACGAAGATTTTGCCGATATCGGCCCCGCCGTCCCCGACCCGTCACAGGCCGCAGCCTTAATGGCCGAGGCGGGGCAGACCGAACACGAGTTCGATCTTATCAGTCAGGAAGAGGAATGGCAGGCCGCCTCTTGTGACGCCATCGCCGAGCAGATGCGCACCGCCGGATTGAAGGTAAAGCGCACCATGCTGCCCGGCGCGACCTTCTGGAACGATTGGGACAAGTATCCCTTCTCGGCCTCGGAATGGGCTGGCCGTCCGCTTGGCGTGCAGGTCTACATGCTGGCCTACAAATCCGGCGGCCCATGGAGCGAGACAGCTTTCTCGAACGCCGAATTCGACACTCTGCTGGATCAGGCAACCTCCATAGCTGATGCCGGGAAACGGTCTGAGGTAATGGCAAAACTCCAGCAGATCATGGTCGACCAAGGGGTGATCCTGCAGCCTTACTGGCGGTCGGTCTACCGGTCATATCTGCCAAAGGTGAAGGGCTACGGCGCGCATCAATCCTTCCGGCAGTTCATGGATCGGGTCTGGATCGAGGCGTGACCGAAGACTGACCGTTTGCTCCCAGTACCTGGCCCGCTGCGCGTTCAGCGGGCCGTTCTTTTTTGGGCGACGACCAGCCTCTGGTGAGAATGATCCGTTTCTATCGCAACGGGAACAGCTGCGATACCTAGACGTTCCGGGCGATTGTTCTGGCAACGAATGCCCCTTCCGCCAGAGCATCAAGTGGAATGCTGTTTCCGAAAAACGGCTTTGGGGATGAACAAATGTTTCCCGTTCGCGGTGACTGCGATGAAGACCGTTTTCCGCCCGTTGCTTCAGGGCCTATCGGCGTCGGTCTGATTTCGCTTGGATTGCGCTCTGCACCAACTTGCCGAAGGTACGATCCTTTTCGCAGCGTTCCACGAGGCTGGCGGAGTTGAAGGCGTTCTCGGCCTGGAGTTTGTGCCAGCGGTCGAGCCGCGCAGGGGCGAGGCTGTCGTTTCCGAAGGCGGACCGGACAGCGCAGCCGGGCTCTGTCTCGTGTCGGCAATCGGTGAAGCGGCAGCGGGCGGCCAGCGCGACCATGCTGGCGCGGTCGGTGATGGAGCCGACGGAAATCTCGTCGAGGAACCATACATGGACCTCCTCGCGGGACTTGGCGCGAAGAGGCGTCTCAAGAACGGGCTGCACCGCTTGCGCGCGGTGGGTTTCCATCGGGCCGGCAGGGGAAGCACTTGCTCCGTATGGTGGGAAACAGTCGTGTGGCCCTTCCGTCCTGCGCATGGCGTCGGGGTGAAGGAGGTCGCCGACATGGGCTGAAGGCCAAGGGAGCCGACCTTCGGCGCCTTGGCCTTGTTCGCCTTGGCGATGGGGGTGACTTCCCGCATTCGGTGAAGAAGGCGGCCGAGCGGGCAGGGCCTGCACAAGTCCGATCTTCTGGCCAGTTTCGGGGTGCTACCCGATTCAGCGCCATGACAGCAGATCGTCGACCTTGGTGGTCTTGTCGTCTGGGATGCGGATGAGCGTGTCGGCGCGTGGGGGCGGCTGACGTGCTGGGGTCAGGCGGCGACGGGAGTGGCGGTCAGGCGGTGCGCCGGTTCTGCGGCCTTCACGACGGGGGAAAGCAGGAGGGCCGAGAGTGCCGCGTCGCGTTCGGTGTCGGTCAAAGCGCCAAGCTCGATCTGATGAGAAAGGGCCGAGGCGCGAGCGCGGAAGGCAAGGATGTCGGCAATCTGGCGGAGAATGTTCATATTGGAAACCCGTGCAGAACCCTGTCGGTGGGACAAGGTTCTGTTAGGCTTCGCCGCATTTTTCTGCAAGTGCGAAGGCTGCATAGCTGCAATGCAGCGCGCGCTTCGCTTGGCAGGGGAAGATCAGGGCAGCAGCGATACCATCCGCGTGCCATCCTCGTCCTTCGTGATGGACCAGATCGCTTCGATCAGCCGATCCTGACCTGCCCCGTCGATCACGCCATCGCAGCAGGAGCGGAGCTTTGCCTCCACCTCGGCATCGGTCATCGGGTTGTCGGGGCCGCCGCGATAGCGTTCGTCGGCCCATCCGGACACTTCGGTCCCGTTCTTGCGGCGGATGGTTATGCGCGAACGCACCTTGTCAAAGCCCATCGCCTCGATTGCGGGGTCAAACTCGGTCCGGACACGGCGCTGCATGGCCTGCATGGCGTCGGAGCCTACGAATTCGTCCGAGAATTCGCGTTTGCCCGCCTGCCGGACCAGCGCGATCATGGACACTTCGGCGGGCAGCGAGAATTTCGCCTCCAGATGGTTGGAAGCGATGGGATAGCGGATCGGCTTCAGGATGTTGGTCCCGGCATGGATGATGATCTGGTCGATCTCTTCGGGTTTCACATCTGCCTCGGTCACAAGGCGCAGCATCAGGTCCATCGTCGGATGGGTCAGGATACCGCAGGGATAGGGTTTGATCGACACGCCGGGATTGGTGATTGACCATGTCTTGCCAAAGCCCTGCGCCATCTTTTCGGCGCTGACCCCGCCGCCCATGACGGCGAGGAAGCCCCAAGGACCATCCAAGGCCGCCGGATCGGCCCCGAAGCCCCGCTTGGCCAAGAGGGCCGCGGTGACGCCGTTCTCGCTGGCCCTGCCGACATGCAGGGGTTTTGTCATTGTCCCGAAGTTGCAGCGGATACCTGCGGCAAGGCTTGCCGCGATGCCGAACCCTTGCCGCAGTTCCGCGCCCCGCAGGCCAAGCAACCATGCCGCCGCCGCGAAAGAGCCAAAGGTGCCGACGGTGCCGGAAGAGTGCTTTCCACTGAGGTAATGCTGGGGCAGCATCCATTCCGAAATCTTGCTTTCCACCTCGACCCCGGTTTGGAAGGCCGTCATCACCTTGCGGCCATCGACGCCCCCCATCATCTGGCCGATGCAGAGTGCTGCGGTGAGCGGTGGGATGGTGGGATGGGTCAGAAGGCCATAGACATGGGCCGGATCAACCGACACCTGCGTGTCGTCCCAATCATGCGCATGGCCTGCAGTGCCAAGGACGCGCGCCGCGATGCCGACCGGAACCTTCATGCCCGCGCCGCCCAAGAGGCGGGCATCGGCACGCCCGCCCATCTCGCGCGCATCCTCGATCAGGATATGGACGGAATGTTCCTCGCTGCCTGCCGCATAAAGACCTGCGGCATCCAGCATGCAGCGCCGCCCGATATGCAGGGCGTCATCGGGGATACTTTCAAAGGCCACAGACTCGATGAACCGCGCCGCATCTTCGGTGATCGTCATCCCTTCGGGAATGCGGGCGAAATCGTTATTTGTGACGGCCATTGTCAGGCTCCTGCGGTCTTGCGTTTGTGGGTGAAATCGGTGGTTTTGGTTGTCGGCCAGAAGGTCAAGCCAGATGCCGCAAGGCGATCGAGCAGACCTGTCTCCCAGTCCAGATAGGCGCGTGCATCATCCAGATTGCCGCGGTGGCGACCGGCGCAGAAGCGCACGGTGTCGATGTCGCGCGCGGGGTCGTCCGGGGTATCCGTCACGATGGTCAGCCCTGCGGCCTGCCATGTGGCGGGATCGTCGGGAAGGCAGCCCATGGCAGGATGACCCGCTTGGGCCAGATCGCCGGCGACCAGTCGCGCCATTTGAGGGTCGCCCGGGATCAATCCCACGGGCGATGCGTGCGAAAGCGGTATCCGGTCGATCCGCGCGCGGAGCGCACGTTGCGCGCCACGTGGATGCGCCGAGCGGAATGCCACGGCCGAGCGCAGGTCGAGGAGGAGCGCATCGGGTGGAAGGGTCGTGATCGTTGGCGGGAGGTCCGGAAGTTGTAGGGGAGCCACGGTGGGGAGCGCGGGGGGATCCTCGGTCATCACATACGCTTCGATGCCCATCCGGTTCAGCCACAGCGCGGCAAAAGCCGCCCGCACCAGAAGAGGGTCCCACAGCGCCACCCTTGCCCCTTTGACCGCGATGAAACGATCAGTCTGCTGGATCAGCGTGGTGCCCGGTGCGCGGCGGAATCCAGCAGGCGCTGTCCCCTCGTCTTCGGGCCGGGGATCGAAGAAATATGTGGTCCGGTTCCCGTCGGCGGCCCATTCGCGCACATCTGCCGCCCGTGCCGTTGGCAGCCCGAACCCAGCCATAAGGTGACGTGCGCGGGCGCGGGCCCTCTCTCGGTTGGGGCCCTCGGGCAGGGGGAGAGAGCGGTTTGCGCCCATTTCACGCTGGCGGCCAGTGAGTTCCCAGCCTTGCGTGCCGTCGCGCAGGGCCATCACCTGCCCAGCCAGCCCAAAATCGCGCAGCGTTTGCGCCCCGATGATCGACCTTGTCCGTCCCGCGCAATGCACGACGATCGGCTGGCCCGGATCGTCTGATAGGCGCAGCGCAAGTTCGGCATTCGGGCAGTTTACCGAATGCGGCAGAGTGAAGGTGCGATGCTCTGACAGGGGGCGGCCATCGATGAGCAAGGGTGCCGTGCCGGATTGCATCCGCTGGAAGAGATCATCCGGGCCGATTTCGGGCACGGCATATTCATGCTGGACCCATTCACCGAAAGCCTTGGAAAAGCTGTGTTCCCCTTTGAACAGGGGAAGGCCCTGTGCCGCCCAGCCTACCGCCCCATTGGCAACTGTCATGATGTTGCGCCAGCCTGCCTTGGCCATGTGCCGCGCAGCCCGTTCGGCAACGCCGTCGCCTGCATCAAACAGCACGACGGAGACGTCCCGCCTTGGCAGCATGACGGGAAGGTCCAGTTCAAGGCGGCCGAAGGGGATGTTAACAGAGCCGAAGGGGTGGCCTTCGGCGGCTTCGCCCGCCTCGCGCAGATCGATGAAGGCCCATTCGGGCGATCCTGCCCGCAGCCGATCCATCACGTCGTTGGGCGTTATGCTGCTATGGGGGGCCGATGTCACCGCATCCCCCGTTCGAACAAGCCCGCCGGGCTGTCTTGCAAAGGCACAAGGTCTGCGACGATGCCGAAGGCGAAAAGCTGTTTGGCCGAAAGCGTGGCGAGTGTCTTGGCCTGTTCGAGAAAAGCCGAACTTTGTGCTTGCGAGACGAAAGGGGCGGTCAGGGTGTTGAACTTGCCGATATAATCCTGCTGGTCCCAAGGGGCTGCGCCGCGCGGATGGGAATCGGCCACCGCCAATTCATCCTCTCGCACGTCGCCGTTGAGAAGCCGAACCACCGCCCGCGCCCCATGCGCCTTGTCGAGTGGCGCGGCGGTATCGAAACGCTGGTTCCATTCCGGGTCTTCGACGGTTTCGACCTTGCGCCACAAGGCGACGAATTCGGGGGCGGCGATGCGGGCCGGGTCGTAGCTGTGATCGTGGTGCCAGTGGCCGTCCACCAAAGCACGCGCGAATTGGAAAGGGGCGGAATGGTCGAGCGTCTCGCGCGAGGCGGCGGGGTCCCATTTGTCAGGATCGCCAGAGCCGGAGCCCATCACCATATGGGTCATCCGTTTTGTATGCAGCGTGATCCGGTCCACCTGTGACAGATCCGGGAGGCGGTCGCGCAGTCGGAAGGCAAGGTCGATGATGGCCTGCCCGTGATATCCTGCCGAATGCGCCTTGGGCAGCGTGTCGAGGATCGCCCGGCACGGGTCTTGGGGGGCGGGCAGCGTCACTTCGCCCCCCATTCCCTTAAGGAGAACGGCCAAGATCCCGTAGTCACCTTCATAGATGGGCGAGGGTGCGGTTTCGCCGCGCATTGCGCGATCCACGGATTCGATGGCGGTTTTGCCGATATGGCCGGGTGCGGCGGCCTTCCACGACGAAATGCGTCCCTTGCGCACCTGCCGGGTCGAGAGCGACAGATGCGCGGCAAGATTGACCGCTTCATAGATCACCGGGACGGGCAGGGCCAACATGGAACCAAGCCCCGCCGCAATCGCAGGGCCGAGATGCGCCACATGGTCGATGCGGTGATGTTGCAGGGGCAGGGCACGGACAAGTGCTGTCTGCACCTCGTATGAGGTCAGGATGCCGCGGACCAGCGCTGCGCCGTCGAGCCTCGTTTGTTGTGCCACTGCCAGAAGCGGCATGATGCAATCCGCCGGATGGCTGCTGTCCAGCGCGAAATAGCTGTCGTGAAAATCGAGTTCGCGCACGGCTGTCGCATTCGCCATGGCCGCCCAGCCACAATCCGCGCGCTGTTCGGGGGCAAGGCCGATCACGCGCGCGCCACCGGCGCGCGGATGGCAGATCGCCTGGCCGCGGGCCGCGACGACCGGCGGGCGGTTCAGTGCGGCGATGGCGACCGCTGCGTTGTCGATCAACCGCAGGGCTGCAAGTTCTGCTGCCGCCGGATCAATGGGCCTATCGTCCGCCGCTGCCAGTTCTGCCAGTTTCCATGCCAGCTGCGCTTCGGGCGCGGGGCGGGCATCGGGGCGGCAAACTGCAACGGGGAAGACAAGGCTCATGCTTGCGGCCCTTCTGCCACCGCCTTTGCTGCCTTTCGCGCCAGAAGAATGTCACGCACCGCCGATCCTGTGACAAACAGTGCGGCAAGGATGAGCAGCCAAAGCGAGATGGGCGTTTCCCAGAAGATCCGGTGATCCCCGACCGTCAGTTCCAAGGACCGCCGATAATTCGCCTCGATCAGATAGCCAAGCACTAGTCCAAGCACGAGCGGCAGGAACGGAAAACCGAAGACCCGCAGCAGATAGCCGATGACCCCAAACAGCAGCACGAGGTAGAGGTCGTAGGTGGAGTTGTGGATCGAATAGATCCCCGAAAAGACCAACGCGAAGATCGCGGCCATCAGATAGGGCTTTGGCCGATTCACTAGCCACAAGGCCGGGGTCATCATCACGATCCCCAGAAGAAGCTGCGAGATATTGGCCACGGCCAGCCCGCCGAAGAGGCCATAGACGAAATCCGGTTCTTTCTGAAACAGCATGGGCCCCGGCGTCAGCCCATGGATCAGCATCCCGCCCATCAGGATCGCTGCCGAATTCGAACCGGGAATCCCGAAGCTAAGAACCGGGACCAGCGCCGTGCAGGCGACCGCGTTGTTTGCGGCTTCGGGGGCGGCAATGCCTTCCTCGGACCCTTTGCCGAATTTCTCTGGCTCGGAGGACCAGCGTTTGGCTTCGTTATAGGACATGAAGGCCGCGATGGACCCGCCCGCGCCCGGCATCACGCCCTCAAAGATGCCGACACCGCTACCGATCCCCTGCGCTTTCCAGAGTTTGCGCCATTTGGCAAATGAAGGCAGCTTGATCTTGGTCTGCACGTTTCCGGTTTTGCCCCAGTCGGGCGTGTTCGCGGTCATCATCAGTTCGGACATGGCGAAGACGCCGACCATCACGATGACATATTCGATCCCAGTCAGCAGTTCGGGTTCGCCGAAGGTGAAGCGGGTGACGCCTGACAGCGGATCGGTGCCTATGGTGGCGATCATCAGGCCGAGGGTTGCCGCCATCAGCCCCTTGATCAGCGAGCCGTTGGACAAGGACACGATGACCGAAAGGCCGAGGATGCCGAGGGCGAAATAGGCCGGGAAGTTGAAGGCCAATGCCACGCGCGAAAGCGGTTCGGTGAAGACGATCAGGAAGATCAGGCCAATCAAGCCGCCGATGACGCCTGATTGCAGGGAAATCCCCAACGCCTCACCCCCGCGCCCTTCGCGGTGCATGTAGTAGCCGTCAACCACCGTTGCGGCGGCTGCGTTTGTACCGGGCGTGTTGATAAGGATCGCAGGGATTGAGCCGCCGTATTCCGCGCCCACATAGGTTGCCCCCAAGAGGACGATGGCCGTGACAGGGTCCATGCCATAGGTGAAGGGAAGCAAGAGGGCCAGCGCGATCGAGGGCGAGATGCCCGGAAGCGCCCCACCGACGATGCCCCAGGCGACGCCACCGATTGCCGCGAAGATCGCGGGTGTGGCGGTAAGGATGTTGAAGGCGGTGGAAATGCCGTCCATGTCGTGCAGACCTCGTCAATAAGGGGGAAGAAGCGGCCAGACGTCGTCTAGCCGAACAGCCCCGGCCAGAAGCCGGCAGGCAGCGGTATGCCAAGAAGCTGCACGAACAGAAGATAGAAGATCACGGCGATCACCACCGCCACACCCGCTGTGTAGGCCCCGGCACGCGCCCCGATGTAGACGGAAACGGCGAGCATCAGCAGGATCACGCTGGGGATATAGCCAAGGGTCGGTAGGATCACGAGGTAGGCGATGCCGATGGCGACGATGCCTGCCGCTTTTAGATGCTGGCGCGGGGTGAACACTTGGCCGTCCTGTGGGGGACGATCCGCTGCCGCTGCGGTCGCCCGTCGGGCGGCGCGTAGATACATCACTTCGACCAGCAGGGCGCGCAGGACGAGAAGCACGCTGAAAAGCATCATGGCGATGCCGAGCATGTGTGGAAATACGGTGGCGTTCACCACGCCATCCAGGGGGCTGATCGGAATATCGCCGGCGGCCCGCCAGTACCATGCGCCAAGGGCAAAGGCCGCAAGGCCGATCCAGACATCGCGCGGGATACGGAAACGGGGCGCCGACGATTGCATCACTTCAAACCTCCCAAGGTCACTGCTTCAGGATGCCGTACTGAATCAGGAAGGCCTTTTGCTGTTCGGCGAAGGCATTCAGGAAGGGTTCGTATTCTGCGGCGGGCATCAGCGTCGGCACAAGGCTTTGCGCCTCATACCATGCCTTGAAATCCGGATCTTCGAGGACCTTGGCGATACCGACAGCCCAGAGATCCTTGATGTCCTGCGGGATGCCCTTCGGACCGGCGATGCCGCGGAACTTGGTCACCACGAGATCGATACCCTGTTCACGCGCCGTGGGCAGGTCGGGCAGGTTGCCGAGCCGCTCTTCGGTGTAAGACGCAAGCAGCCTGATCTCGCCCGCCTCAATCTGCGGGCCAAGTTCCTGAATCTCGCCGATCGCGACAGCAACGGTGCCGTTGAGAACGGAGATCAGAAGTTCCCCACCGCCGTCATGGGTGATGACGGGCGAAGTGACGCCGGTGATCTGCTTGAACTGCTCCATCACCTGACGATCAAGCGAACCGGGGGTCGTGACGCCAAAGGGCACAGCCGTCGGATCGGCCTTCGCCGCTTCGATCAGATCGGTGAGCGACTGGAATGGGCTGTCGGCTTTTACAAAGACGATCTGCGGGTCCATGAATACGTTCACCACACCTTCCATGTCGGTGAAGTCATATTCCGGGTTCGAAAGCAGCGAGGTGTTGATGTAGGTGGGTGTCGTTCCATAGAAGATCGACCCATCCGCAGGCGACGTGGCAAGTTTCGCCATCGCATTCGCGCCCGAACCACCGGTCACGTTTTCGACCACGAAATTCGCGCCCATCGCCTTGCCAAGGAACCCGACCATCTCGCGCAGGAAGACGTCGGTGCCGCCCCCTGCCGAGGAATGGGTGACCAGCGTCACCGTATCATGCGGGTAGTCCTGTGCGGCCACCTGTCCTGCCACGCCGAATGCCAGCCCGGCGGACAGGATCGCGGCACCCGCGATTCGCCCAAATTCAAAACGCATCTTTTCTCTCCTCCCATGGCACAGCGCCCCTGATCCGGCCCCTGATACGGCCCCTGTGGGCTCATTCGCGCCTGCCGCCCTTTTCGGGGATGCGGTCGCGTCCGGTTGGGCGACTGTTGCGCTTCATCCTGCATCGAACTATCAAAATGTCAATCGTAGACAATCTGCGATCTGCAAAAGAGGCGATGATGTCTTGCTCTCCGACTGAAACCATGGCTGACCACATCGCCACGGCGCTGTCGCGCCCCTTGCCGCCCGAGGTGGAGGAGAAGGCACGGCTGCATCTTCTTGATACGCTGGCCGCGATCCTTTCGGGGGCGCATCTGCCCGCGGGGCTTGCTGCGGCGCGACTGGTTCCACGCCTTGGCGGGCCGCCGGAGGCGGTTGTCATTGCCACCGGTCAGGTGACCGGCGTGGTCACGGCGGCGCTGGCCAATGCGATGGCCGCGCATGCCGATGAAACCGATGACAGCCATGTCGGCGGGCGCTTTCATCCCGGCTGCGCCATCGTCCCCGCCGCGCTTGCCATGGCCGAGGCAGGGGGGCGCAGCGGGACGGATCTCTTGCGCGCGATCGTGCTGGGCTATGATATCGGGGCGCGGGCGGTGATGGGCATGGGGGTGCGGTCGGCCGATACGGCCCGGTTCTCTACCCATAGCATCGGCGGCACCTTCGGCGCGACGGCGGCCGCTGCCGCATTGGCGGGTTTGGACAGGCGCGGCGCGATGCATGCGCTGTCTTATGCGGTGCAGCAGACATCTGGTGTGCCCTATTGGCGCCGTGACGCTGACCATATCGAGAAGGCCTTCGATTTCGGCGGGATCGGGGCGCGCAATGGCACGATGGCGGCGCTGATGGTGCAATCCGGCTGGACAGCGGTTGAAGGCGTCATGACCGGCAACCCGTCTTTTCTGTCAGCCTTCGGGGAACAGCCGAACCCCGCCGCGCTTTGCGACGGGTTGGGGCAACGGTTTGAGATCATGGGGGCGGCGATCAAGAAATGGTGCGTCGGTTCGCCCATACAGGCGGCGCTCGATTCGCTTATGGCCTTGATCGAGACGCATGGCATCGGCCCGCAGGATGTGGCCGAACTTCGGGCCATCATGCCGGATGACCGGCTGCATATCGTTGATGACCGCGACATGCCCGATGTGTGTCTTCAGCACCTTCTGGCGATCTGTCTGATTGACGGCGGCCTTGGCTTCGCGGCTGCGCATGACCGCGCGCGAATGGGGGAGCCTGCTGTTCTGGCGCTTCGCGAGCGGATAAAGGCCATTCCAAGCAAGGAGTTGACGGAGGCGCGCCCGCCTCGTCAGGCCATCATCGAGATTGACACAAGGGGTGGCCGCACCCTGCGCCATCATACCCGCGCAGTCCTTGGAACGCCTGCAAACCCGATGTCGCGCGATCAGGTGGTGGCCAAGGCCACGGACCTGATCAGTGCCGATCTTGGGGCGGAGAGGACCGACGCGCTTATCCGCGCCATCCTTGCGATCGAGGCGATCCCGGATGTGCGCGCGCTGCGCGGTTTGCTGTCCGCGCAGCGTTAAGCCATGCCTGTCAGGGCATGAACATCCCGCCGCTTACATGCACGGTCTGACCGGTCATGAAGCGTGCCTCCGGCATGCAGAGGGAGAGGATGACGAAGGCTGCCTCGGCAATTTCGCCCTCGCGTCCGACGATTGGACCGCCCACGCCCATGGCCGGTGATTCCCCCGCCGTGGCGGATCGTTTGCCACCGATCTTGCCGGGTGCGACGCAGTTCGCGGTGATGTTGCGGTCGGCAAATTCCACTGCAATGGATTTTGTCAGACCCACCAGCCCGGCTTTGCCTGTCGCCACATGCGCACGCTTCTTTGCGCCGACATGCGCTGAGACACCGCCCAGATTGATGATGGTGCCACCGCCCCGTTCCACCATGCTGCGCAGCGCTTCGCGGCTGCAAAGAAAGGCGCCGTCGAGAATGACGGAATTCGTCGCCCGCCATTCCTCAAGTGTCATGTCGATGAAGGGTTTCTCGCCCCGGATTGCCGCGTTGTTGACAAGGATATCCACCCCGCCAAAGGCCGTCTTCGCCGCATCGAAGAGCCCCAGAACGTCGCGCTCGACAGTCACGTCGCCAAGCGCCACTTCTGCCCGGCGCCCCATGGCGCGGATCTCGGCGGCGACGGCCTCGACCTCTTCGCGCGACTGGCGCGCATGCACCACGACATCCGCGCCCGCCTGCGCGAGACCCAGCGCAACCGCGCGCCCGATCCTGCGCGAGGCGCCCGTGACCATGGCTACCTTGCCCTGCAAGGGCATGTCGGTCCTGTTCAACATCTTGATCCTCCCCGCCTACTGCGTGTCCGACGCGTCAGGTTGCACTTGCGCATCTTTGCCAATTGTTGACAATATGCAATGTGGTGATCCGAAAGGAAGGAACAGGTATGGTCATGCGCGGTTTGCTGGAACCTTCGGAGGCACTCGACGTTCTCCGCACCTCGTCTTTGAGTAAGGTTGTGCAGGGCGAGATCGAGAAGATCATCCTGTCCGGTGCCTATGCGCCCGGCGAGAAGCTGAACGAAAAGACCTTGGCAGACCAGCTTGGCGTCAGTCGTGGCCCGGTGCGAGAGGCCTTTCAGGCCCTTCATGCGCGCGGTTTGGTTGAGATGATTCCCAATCGCGGCGTCTTTGTTCAGCGCATTTCGCGCCATGATGCGGTTGCGATCTACGATGTGCGCGCGGGCATTTTCGGAACGGCCTGCCGCCTTTTGGCGGAACGCATCACATCGGATCAGGCCAGCGAATTGCACGCGCTGATCGCGCAGATGGACGTGGCTGGCAAAAAGCGCGATCTGGATGCCTATTTCCCGCTGAATATCGCGTTCCACACTGCCATCGTCACGGGCACCGACAATCGGATCCTTGCCGAAACCTATTTCGGCCTCGTTTCCCGGCTGCAACTGTTCCGGGCGCGTGGCCTTGTTCATGGCGGTGGTTTCGAGAGTTCCAACATCGAACATCGTGCAATCATGGCGGCGCTGGACGCGCGCGATCCGCATGGCGCCTTTGAGGCGGGCTTTGCGCATGTGCAAGCGGGTAAGGCGCGCATCCTTGCCTCGGGCGATCCGCAGCAGGGGCGGACATGACGGCAAATCTGCCTCCGCCCGGACGGGCCTTGGCCGAAATCTATTCCGACTGGCTTTCCGGGCTGCGCCTGTCGGTGCTTCCGGAACAACTGCGGCAGGTGGCAAGCCTCGATCTTATCGATGCCGCTGGTCTTTGCATCGCTGCGCGCAACGAGCCCTATATGGCGCAGATCGTTTCAGGTTGGGACAGTGAGGGGCCTTGCACGGCCTTGGGGCATGCGCGTGGGCTGGATGCTGCGGGGGCTGCGGTGGCGAATGGTATCGCCATTCATGGCGAAGATTTCGACGACACGCTTGAAGGTGCGCCGATCCGCGTCGGCGCGATGACAATCCCGGCGGCACTGGCCGCGGCGCAGCGCTGTGGCTTGTCGGGCGAGCGGGCGTTTCTTGGCGTGGTGGCAGGTTTGGAAACGGTTTGCCGTCTGAACCACATCGCCCCCGGAGCAATCCACAAGGCGGGGTTTCACCCCGTCGGAGTGATCGGTGCGCTGGGCGCGGCGGCAGCGGCGGGCGTGACCTTGGGCCTTGATGCGCGCCAGCAGGCAAGGGCCTTCGGACTTGCGGGCAGCATGGCGTCGGGCATCCTTGAATATCTGTCCGAAGGGGCTTGGACCAAACGGCTGCATCCCGGCTGGGCAGCGCAATCGGGCCTTCGTGCGGCGATACTCGCGCGGACCGAGTTCTTTGCCCCGCGCACGGTTTTGGACGGGCCGCATGGTTTCTTTCATGCCTTCGCGCCGACGGCCACGCCGGACTTTACCCATCTGACGCACCGCTTGGGGGCCGATTGGTACGCGGAGCGCATCGCCTTTAAGCCATATGCCTGCGGGACGATGATCCATCCCTATATCGACTGCATGATCCGCCTTGCGGCGACAGGTATCACGGCAGACGAGATCAGCGCTATCACCTGTCCCACAGGCGAGGGTCTGGTGCATCGCCTGTGGGAACCGCTGGCAGCGAAACATAATCCGCCATCGGGCTATGCGGCGAAATTCTCTATGCCGTTCTGCATGGCGGTCGGGTTCTTCGATGGCGACGCCGGTCTGTCGCAATTCACGGATGCCCGCGCCGCCGATCCCAAGGTGCTGCAACTTGCGTCGAAGATCAGCTACGTGATCGACCCGGAAAACGAATATCCCCGCAATTATTCCGGCCATATTCGGGTGGAAACCACAAATGGCCGCCGGATCGCGCTGGATCAGCCGCACATGCGCGGCGGTGTGCGCGAACCGCTGAGCGAAGGGGACATCCGCGCCAAGGCCATTGCCAATTGCCGCCACGGTGGCTGGCCGGAGGATCGGGCTGCCCAACTCATTGACTGGGCGGCGGATCTTTCGCGCCAGCCCGATCTTTCCGGCCTAGCGGCCTTTGCCATCTGAACCTTTGGGAACACCCATGACAGAGAAAACCGTTTCTGAATGTCTTGCCGACTGGTTGGCGGGGCTGGAGCTTGATCAAGTACCCGACAACGCCCGGAGGGCGGCTGCCGATACGATCTTGGATACTGTCTGTCTTAGCGTGGCCGCGCTTGAAACAGATTACGGGCAAGCCGTGCGTGCGGCCTTTCCCGATCCGGGCACCGCCACGGTCTGGGGCCTTGCCGAAGGCCGCAGTCCAGAAGCCGCAGCCGTGATCAACGGGACCTGCGGCCATGGCGAAGATTACGACAACACCTTCGAAGGCTGCCCCGTGCATACGGGTGTGGTGATAGTCCCCGCTCTTTTGGCGGCCGCGGAACGTTATGGTCTTGGCAGCACCGATGTGGCCCGTGGGATCATCGCCGGGATCGAGGTGATGTGCCGACTTGGTCTTGTCGCCGATAAGGCGGTCCATAAGGCAGGTTTCCACCCGACTGCCGTGTTGGGCGCAATGTCGGCTGCGGCTGCCGTGGCGACTGCGCTGCGGCTGGACCGCATTGGAATACGCAACGCGCTGGGGGTGGCGGGGTCAACCGCGTCGGGCATCATCGAATATCTGGCGGATGGCAGTTCTACCAAGCGGCTGCATGCCGGATGGGCGGCACAGGCGGGATTGCGCGCCGCCGCGCTGGGTGCTGCGGGGTTTACCGGGCCGAAGACGGTCTTTGAAGGTTCGCATGGCTTTTTCTACGCCTTTTCGACCCCCCGCGCGACGGAGTTTGCGCCATTGGTGGATGACCTTGGCACCCGGTGGGAAGCCGCACGCTTGGCCTTCAAGCCCTTTGCCTGCGGGACAATGACCCAGCCTTATGTCGATTGCGCCATCGACCTTGCCCGCCGTGGCATTCGACCCGAACAGGTGGTCCGCATCACCTGTGATGTGGGCGAAGGCACGGTCCATCGCCTGTGGGAACCATTGGACATAAAGCGCAACCCGCCCACGCCCTATGCGGCCAAGTTTTCAGGGCCTTATTGCCTTGCGGCGGGCTGGATTTGGGGGGATGCGGGGCTGGCGCAGTTCACCGAGGCGTCGGTGCGCGATCCACGGGCGTTGGACCTGGCGGCCAAGGTGCATTTCCGCATCGACCCGGAGAACGAATATCCTGCAAACTATACCGGCCATATCCGTGCCGAACTTTCCGATGGATCGGTGGCGGAGTCGCGTGTTCCCTGCCTACGTGGTGGCGCACGTGCGCCGCTGACGCGCGAGGAATTACTTATTAAGGCGCGGGCGAACCTTGTTTTCGCAGGCCGCGACCCAGCCTCCGCCGACAGGTTGGCGCAGTGGTCAGATGCCCTGATGGAAGGAAAAGCCCCCTTCGCGACGGACGCGCTGAGGTGCTAACCGAGGCCCAGCTCCTTGCCGGCCAGATCCCGCCCATGGTCGCCCTTGCCGGGATGGCCGTGTGCTTTTTTGCCGGCATGCTTGGCGGCCTGTCGGGTTATGGTGCGGGGCTGCTTGTCACGCTCTTTATCGCGCCCATTGTAGGGCCGAAGGCGCTGATCCCGATGATTTCGGTGCTTATGCTTGTGAACAATGGCAGCCGTGTTTGGTTCTACCGTCACGCTCTGCATCTGCCCACGGTGTTGAAAGTGTCCGCCGTCGCAATGCCGATGTCATGGATTGGGGCAGAGCTTTACGTGCGGCTCGACTCACAGATCATCCAGACAATCCTAGGTCTTGTGTTGATCGCGTCGGTTCCCATCCGCCGCTGGATCGATCGGGCGCAGATCACGCCCGGCCCCATCGCCGTCTATGGGATAGGTGCGACCTATGGTTTTCTTGCATCGCTGATCGTTGGGGCCGGGATGCTTATCGTTCCGATGCTGATGGGGATTGGCTTTGCAGGGCCTGCGCTGCTGGCCACGGATGCGGCGATCGCGGTGGTGACGAACCTTTTCAAGGCCGTCGTCTTCGGCGCGCTAGATGCGCTGTCCATGGCGCATTTCATTCTGGCGCTTATTCTTGGATGTTGCACCATTCCCGGCACGGCCTGCGCGGCTTGGATCGTGCGCCGCACCAGCCTGCGACTTCATACGGCGCTGATTGAGGGCCTGATCTTGGTCGGGGGATTTGGCATGGTTTTGGGCTTTATCTGATTGATCGTATCATCCGGCAGCGCCTTGGTCGATCGGCGCGCGGTCCAATCGTTGTCGGACCCGTCGGTGCCGACGTTCCGGTGGAGGAGGGGGCGAAGGGGGGCAGCCGTTCCCGCCGAGGGCTGTATCACTAGGGCACAGTCCCAGCGCATCTTGGCAAGGAAATCTGTGAGGGGCCAAGGGTTACGGTTCTGGGGGCAGGGGCGGTGCGTTCGACAGGCTAGATCGGGAGGGTGCGGGCCGTCGGGTGACGTGTGGCCCTTGGGGGCGCTTGCTTGACAGATGCGGTGATCTTATTATGAGATCATACCAGTTTGGAAAAGGATCACTTCAATGACAAAGCTTGCCCTGTTTGGTGCCGGGGGAAAGATGGGCATGCGGCTGTCTGCCAATCTGGTGAAGACTGAGTATCAGGTCGCCTATGTGGAGGTCAGCCCCGAAGGCCAGAAGCGGGTGAAGGAGGCGTGGGGGGCGGACTGTTTGCCCGCCGATGCGGCGGTGGCGGATGCGGATGCGGTGATCCTTGCGGTGCCCGATACGCATATCGGGCGCGTCGCGGCAGAGGTGGTGCCGAAGCTACGTCCCGGCACCATCGTCGTGATCCTTGATGCGGCGGCACCTTATGCGGGGCATCTGCCAGAGCGGGCCGATATCACCTATTTCGTCACCCATCCCTGCCATCCGCCGATCTACAATGACGAGGTGACGCCGGAGGCGAAGGCCGATCATTTCGGGGGGATCGCGGCCAAGCAGGCCATCGTTTGCGCTCTGATGCAGGGGCCGCGCGACCACTACGCGGTGGGTGAGGCGATTGCGCGGGCGATCTATGCCCCGGTCATGCGCAGCCATGAGGTGACGGTGGCGCAGATGGCCATGCTGGAACCGGGGCTTTCCGAGACGGTGGCGGCCTCACTTATGACGATCCTGCGTGAGGCGATGGATGAATGCGTGCGGCGGTCTGGCGTTAGCCATGATTGCGCGCGGGATTTCCTGCTGGGGCATATGAACATCCTTGGCGCGGTGATCTTTGAAGAGCGGGTGGGGGTCTTTTCCGACGCCTGCAACAAGGCGATCCAGTTCGGGATTCCGGTTCTAATGAAGGACGATTGGAAGCGGGTCTTTGACTGGGACGAGATCAAGGCCAGTATCGAGCGCATCACCTGAACCTTGGGGGCATGATGGCGCGGTTCGAGGCGGAGTATCTGCTGGAAACGGCTTGGCCTTTGGAAAAGGCGGCGGCGGTGATCGCGGGGGAGCAATCTTCGGGCACCTTTCGCCCCGTTCCGGGCGAGACGGAGGAGCTGAAGGCACGATCCGCCGCACGGGTGGAGGCGTTGGAGGATCTGGGGCCTTGCCCGGGGCCATCGCTGCCGGGGGCGGCAGAGGGGCCGTTGCGGCGGGCGCGGTTGGTGCTGTCTTGGCCGGTGGCCAATACGGGCATCAGCCTGCCCAATATCCTTGCCACCGTGGCGGGCAATCTGTTCGAGTTGAATGCCGTGGCGGGGTTGCGGCTGACTGATCTGCGTTTTCCGGCCGAGTTTGTGGCGGGCTGCCCGCGACCGGCCTTTGGGATTGACGGGACGCGGGCGCTGTCAGGCGTGGTGGGGCGGCCCTTGATCGGGACGATCATCAAACCGTCTATCGGGTTGTCGGCGGCAGAGACGGCGGCGATGGTCGATATGCTGTGTTCTGCGGGGATCGATTTCATCAAGGATGACGAATTGCAGGCGGATGGCGCGGTCTGCCCCTTTGAAGATCGCGTGCGGGCAGTGATGGCCGTGATCCGCGATCATGCCGAGCGGACCGGGAAGAAGGTGATGTATGCCTTCAACCTAACCGGCGAAGTGGATGAGATGCGCGCGCGGCATGATCTGGTGCTGCGCGAAGGCGGGACTTGCGTGATGGCCAGCGCGAATTCCGTGGGGCTGACGGGGCTTTTGGCGCTGCGGCGGCATGCGTCCTTGCCGATCCATCTGCACCGGAACGGATGGGGGTATCTGTCGCGGCATCCCGGCCTTGGTTTCGACTATGCAGCGTGGTCCAAGCTGTGGCGGCTTGCCGGGGCGGACCACATGCATGTGAACGGGCTTGCGAACAAGTTCTGCGAAACAGATGAGAGCGTGATCGCCTCGGCGCAATCCCTGTTGCAGCCGTTGGCCGAACCGCATCCGGGCATCGCGATGCCTGTCTTTGCGTCAGGGCAGACCGCGCTGCAGGCTTTTGGCACTTGGGCGGCCTTGCAGCGGACGGACCTGATCTTTGCCGCGGGCGGGGGAATCATGGCCCATCGGGATGGACCGGCGGCTGGGGTGCAATCGCTGCGCGATGCGTGGGAGGCGGCGATGGCGGGGCTTTCCTTGGAACAGGCGGCGCGGGACAGCGCGGCGCTGGCAGCGGCGCTGCGAACCTATGGTTGAAACTGGGCGGCGGAGTGCGGAAAGGCATTGGACCTAGGTCCTGCGGGGATTGACTTGCCGAAAGTATGGGGTCAATCGTCGTTGGGTGACGGTCTGTGCCTGAAGGTACGGGGCGGGTTTGCGAGTGCTGCCGGTTCCCCCCTCTTTGCCACGGTGCACCACCATGAAGTCTTTCCTTGCGGCAATTCTTGTCAGCGCTGTGCTGGCGTCGGGCGCTTCGGCGGCGACGTTTACGGATGAAGCTCTGTTTGATGCGGAAGTGGCATCTTTGATGTTGGTGCAACAATCAGAAAACTTTGATGGCGAGCTGGCAAAAGGTGCATCGCTTGGGGGGGCAACGCCCCGCAGTTTTGATGGATTTACGACATCCCTGAACAGTCCACTCGGGCTTGGCTACAACGTGGTACGCACGGGCGGCCTTTTCAATTCGGACGGCCTAGACGGAGAGCACCTTTATGTGGGTTTGCTCGGTGGCAATACTTTCACGATTACGTTCAACTCTGCAGTTAGAGCCTTTGGTGCGATGTTCGCTGGTGTGAACAACGGATTCCGTGGCACATTGCGTTCTGAGTTGCTGGTCGATGGCGTAGTATCCGAGTGGTTAGGCCGAACAGCCAACACCGAGGAGGGCCGCACGGCGCGGTTTTTCGGGTTTGTTTCCGACACGGCGTTCACCGAGATCACATTCCGAGGTTTTCCACGGACTGAAGCGTTTGGGATGGACAATCTCCGCTGGGCCTCTGCCCCCCCTCCGACGCCGGTTCCCGTTCCTGCCTCTGGTGTTTTGCTGATGGGGGCCATGGTGGTGGCGGGATGGTTCGGGCGGCGGCGGGCGCGGGCCTGACGGGCCGTTCCTAGAGCGGACGAGCGGACGAGGGGGCGCGGCCGAGCATGGGTTGGCGCCCTTTTCTTTTTCTGGTCCGGCATCTTTTCATGCCGGACCACGAAGGTCACCCGAAGGTTTGCGGTGCTGCTTTGGCTATGGCCAAGGCTGGGCGCGGGGCGCGCGTGATCAGGTCATGTATTGCAGGACGGCGTAGAAGACGACGCTGCTCATGAGCGCGGTGGCCATGACCACGGTTGCATTTTCGATCTGCTGGAGGTGGCGCGGCGAGATCACCTCATCATCGATGTCGATGCGACGCAGGGTGGTGCGCGGGGCGCGGATGGGAAGGGCGGGGTTGATGTGCGGGATGGACATAGCACCTCCTCTGTCTTGTCAAAGACCAGAACGGCTGCAATCCGGGGTTGTTTTAGGGCTGAGAGAGGCGATCCGCAAAATTTTTTATCCTTTAGGATAGGTCGGCTCTAAGGATTTGGAAAAATTAAAAAAACCCGGCGACGCTGGGCGTTGCCGGGTCAGTTTGGGGTCATTGAGGGCCGAGAAGGGGCCCCGCCGACTGGGAGGGAAACAACCGGTAGGAAAGGGGCGATCAGCCTGCCATGCGATAGGCGAAGGCGATTGACCAGATGACGAAACCGACCACCACAAGCATTAGGGCAAGGTCTTCGACGGGCGGGGCCTTGCGGGTGGCCGGGCGTGGCTTCGGTAAGCTTGGACTGCGGCGCGCGCGATCTGCGGTGAAGTCGATGGCTGCGGGGCAGGCATCGGGCGGGTCGGGCAAGGCGAGGGGTGGCGTCATGTTGTGCGGCATGATGGTCCACGATCTGAACGAAGTTGAAAAAATTGTCGTGCCGTCTGTCAGGCGGTGCCGACCGATCTGCCTGGCAAAGGCCAGCCGTCATGCCATCGCAGTCTGACGCGAAGTCTAAAGGGGCAGTGTCAGGCGGAGGCCACCATCACGGCCGATGTGGCCATGAGGGAGAGCGCCATCGCGAAAGCGCAGAACAGCGCCGCATCCTCGATCCGTTGCAGCAAGCGCGAGGCGCCGCGGTGTTCGGTCGTGGTCGTGCGGAGTGCCGGAAGGGCAGTGCGTTTGGTGTCGGTCGTCATTGTCATCCTCCAGTTTATAAATCGGAAGAACGGATGGCCTTTGGCCTTGCTGCCTTGTCGAACCCTTGTCACCTGCACCGTCCCCACCCGGGGCACCGCCGGGGGGCGAACCCCCCACCAAATTTTGATTCGCAGTTTTGACCCGCTTGGGTTGTGCTGCTGATGCTGCAAGATATCTTAAGATGAAGTGGCAAGAGGCGGGCGGCCAAAAGGTAAGAGTAGGGAACCTCGGCGGTTTGAATGTGGCGCGTTGTTTCCGCACTGGAAACCAATCTTGGCCATAACCCCTGAAAACGCCTCATTTTTATTGAAATTGGAACCAATGGGTCTGTTTTGGGCCTGCCCGATGGATGCCACAATCTACCAATTCCGCCGCATTCCTATACGAACGGGGGGGAGCCCCGACCCGGTCTGGGTTGCGGTTAGAATCGGATCGCTCTCCCTCTGGTTGCCATTGATGCGACGAGGGTGGGGACATCCGGTCGGATAGGGTCAATTGTGGCGCCATGTGGGCGCCTGTACGAAAGTAGTATACAAAAGGATGTGAGGCGGGCCTGACAGCTTGGTGTCTTTGGACAGGCTGACCGATGCCCCGGATGAAACGGGGCTTGCCTGATGGGTTTCGCCGGGTTGATATATTCGCGCAATCATATCGACCCCGGAGACAGGATGACCCGCCGCCACGCTATCTTGCCGTCACGGGGCCAGGGCGTGTGGGTCGAATGGGCGGCGGCGCATGTTTGACAGTCTGAGTCCAGAGGAATGGCAGGCGGTGGCGCTGTCGCTGCGGGTGTCGTTTTGGGCGACGGTGGTGAGCCTGCCCTTGGGGATTTTCGTGGCCTATGCGTTGGCGCGGTGGGATTTCTGGGGCCGGCAGGTGTTGAACGGGCTGGTTCATCTGCCCTTGATCCTGCCGCCTGTCGTTACGGGGTATCTGCTGCTGATCACTTTCGGGCGGAAGGGGTATGTCGGGCAGTTCCTTGACCAGTGGTTCGGCATCGTGCTGGCCTTTCGCTGGACGGGGGCGGCGCTGGCGGCGGGGGTGATGGCTTTTCCGCTGATGGTGCGGGCGATCCGGCTGGCGATCGAGGCGGTGGACCCGAAACTGGAACAGGCGGCGGGCACCTTGGGCGCGTCGCGGGGATGGGTGTTCCTGACGGTGACGCTGCCCCTGATCCTGCCGGGGATCGTGGCGGGGGCGATCCTTGCCTTTGCCAAGGCCATGGGGGAATTCGGGGCGACGATTACCTTCGTGTCGAACATACCGGGGCAGACGCAGACGCTGCCTTCGGCGATTTACGCCTTTCTTCAGGTGCCGGGGGGCGAGGCGCAGGCCTTTCGCCTTGTGCTGGTGTCCATCGTGGTGGCGATGGGGGCGCTGCTTCTGTCGGAATGGGTCAGCCGGGCCGTGGCGCGGAGGATCGCGGGGGCATGACGCTGGAGGTGGCGCTTTCGCATCGGTTTGGCGGCTTTGCGCTGGAGGTGGATTTTACCGCGCCGCCGGGGGTGACGGCGCTGTTCGGACGGTCGGGGTCGGGTAAGTCGACGGTGGTCAATGCCGTGGCGGGGCTTTTGCGCCCGGAGCGTGGGCGGATCGTTGTCGATGGAGAGGTCGTGCTGGACAGTGGCGCCGGGCGCATGCTGCCCGCGCATCGGCGGCGGATGGGATATGTGTTTCAGGATGGGCGACTGTTTCCGCATCTGACGGTGCGGCAGAACTTGCTGTATGGCCGCTGGTTCGCGCCGAAAGGGGCGGGTGTGCCGCTCGACCGGATCGTGGATCTGTTGGGAATTGGCACGTTGTTGGAGCGTCGACCCGGCGGGCTGTCGGGGGGCGAGAAGCAGCGTGTGGCGATCGGGCGGGCGATCCTGTCGAACCCACGTCTTCTGTTGATGGATGAACCGCTGGCCGCGCTGGACGAGGCGCGCAAGGCCGAAATCCTGCCCTATCTGGAGCGGCTGCGGGACGAGCTTTCGCTGCCGATCCTTTATGTCAGCCATTCGGTGGCCGAGGTGGCGCGTCTGGCAACGACGGTGGTTCTGCTGGAGGCGGGGCGGGTGGTGACGGCGGGGGCGGTTGGGGATGTACTGGCCGATCCGGCCATCGCGCCGGTGATGGGGCTGCGCGAGGCGGGGGCGGTGCTGACGGCGCGGCTGGTGGCGCAGGAGGAGGACGGGTTGACCCGGCTTGACCATGCGGGGGGCGCGATCTTTCTGCCGCGCGTGATGGCCCCGGCTGGGACGGAGATACGGCTGCGCATCCTTGCACGCGATGTGATGCTGGCGGTGGAGCGACCGTCGGGCATTTCGGCGCTGAACATCCTGGCCGGGGTGGTCGAGGAGGTGCGCGCTGGCGATGGGCCGGGGGCGATGGTGCGGCTGCGCGTCGGGGATGAGGCGCTTTTGGCGCGGATCACGCAGCGGTCGGCACGTATGTTGGACCTTGCGCCGGGGCGGGCGGTCTTTGCCGTGCTGAAGGCCGTTTCGGTGGCGCAGGGCGATGTCGGCGGGCGCGGATAGCGCAGGCTGCCGCAAGATCGGGCATCTGACGGCATCGTGACGGCTTTTCTTGGCATTCGGGGGTTGCAGAGGGGCGCTGGCGCGTCACTGTCCTGCGGTGGAATGATGTCGCTGGCGCGAGGATGATTTGCCCATGTCGATCTGGAAGCAATCGGTGCTGAGCCTTGTCCTGATTTTGGGGGCGGGGCTGGGCATGGCGGCGCTGGTGCCGGCCGCGAACGGGGCGTTGCGGGGGATCGGGCTGGGCGCGGCGCTGGACCTCGTCGGGTTGACGGCACCGGTGGCAGAGGCCGGTCCGGCACGCGGCGCGGGCGGGCCGAGGGGCGGGCCTGCGACGGTTGTCGCGCAGCCGCCCGGCGAGGGACGGATCGCGGATCGGGTTACGGCCATCGGCGATGGCCGCGCGATCCGGTCTGTCGTGGTGTCGCCCGAAACGCCGGGGCGGGTTGTCGAGGTGCTGATCCAATCCGGCCAGCCCGTTACGGCGGGGGATATTCTTTTGCGGCTGGACAGCGAGGCGGAAGAGATTGCCGTAGCCCGCGCGCAATTGGTGGTGGAGGATGCTCGGTCGGCCTTGGACCGGCTGAAGCAGTTGCAGGGGTCCGGTGCGAGTTCGGGGGTGCAGCTGCGCGAGGCGGAGTTCGCGCTGCGGCAGGCGGAACTGGAGTTGCGGCAGGCAGAGTTTGACCTGTCGCTGCGCGCGGTGCCTGCGCCTGTGTCGGGTTGGATCGGGATCGTGGGGGTGGAGGTTGGTGCGCAGGTGGGCACCGCGACCGAGATCGTGCAGATCGAAGACCGTTCGGTTCTGCTGGTTGATTTCCGGCTGCCGGAGCGCATGGTGGGGCGTATCGCGCCGGGGGATGCCGTGACGGCCGAGGCTTTGGCGGGTGGTTTCGGTCCGATCCCGGGCGTCGTAAGCGCGATTGACAACCGGGTTGATCCGGCCAGCCGTACCCTGCGGGTGCAGGCGCGATTGGACAATGCCGAGGACCGGTTGCGGGCGGGCATGTCCTTTATGATCGGGATCGATCTGCCGGGAGAGCCTGCGCCGACGGTCAGCCCGCTATCGGTGCAGTGGAACCGCGATGGGGCCTTTGTCTGGGTGGTGCGTGAGGGCAAGGCGGCGCGCCTGCCGATTCGCATCCTGCAACGGTCCGAGACGGAGGTTTTGGTCGAGGCGGATTTTGCGCCCGGTGACAGGGTTGTGGTGGAGGGTGTGCAGGCCGTCCGCCCCGGGGCCGAGGTCCAGATTGCGGGGGAGGAGGCGACATCGGC
Source organism: Fuscovulum ytuae (assembly GCF_029953595.1). Lineage (NCBI taxonomy): Bacteria > Pseudomonadati > Pseudomonadota > Alphaproteobacteria > Rhodobacterales > Paracoccaceae > Fuscovulum > Fuscovulum ytuae. The sequence continues at coordinate 3,732,469 of NZ_CP124535.1, forward strand.
CGCCGCGAAGCCTGATGCGGCAAAGCTTTAGGCCGGGGTGGTGGGCATGAACCGGACGCAACGGAATGCGCATCTGTCGGGCACCGCGCTGTTTGTGCGCAGGCCGATCCTTGCCTTTGTCCTGAATGCGATGATCGTCATTGCAGGGGTGGCGGGCTATTTGGGCGGCGAAGTGCGGGAATTGCCCGAGGTGGACCGCCCCGTGATCACGGTGACGACGGATTATGCCGGGGCCGCACCGGAAACGGTTGACCGCGAGATTACGGCGGCCATCGAAGGCGCGGCGGGGCGGGTGTCGGGGGTGACGGATATATCGTCCAGTTCCCGCTTTGGCCGCAGCCGGGTGACGGTGGAGTTTTCCACCGCGACCGATCTGGATGTGGCCGCGACCGACATGCGCGACGCTATCGCGCGCATCGCCAATAACCTGCCCGATCAGGCGGATGCGCCGCGCATCGTGAAAGCCGATGCCAATGCCGATGCGGTGATGCGGTTGTCCCTGACCTCTCCCAGTCGCAGTGCCGAGGGGTTGACGCGGATTGCCGAAGATCTGGTGCAGGACAGGCTTTTGTCGGTGGAAGGGGTGGCCGATCTGCAGATTTTCGGGGATCGGGCCGAGGTGTTCCGCATCGATATCGACCTACGGCAACTGGCGGCGCGGGGGCTTTCTTTGGCTGATCTGCGCAATGCGGTGGCGGATGTGTCCTTCGACGCGCCCGCGGGATCGCTGGCATCGGAGGCGCAATCGCTTGTGGTGCGGACAACGGCAGCGATCAACTCGCCCGAGGCGTTTGAGGCGATCCTCCTTGGCGACGGGGTGCGATTGGGCGATGTGGCGCGGGTGAGCCTTGGTCCGGCACTGGGCGAGTCGATCCTGCGGGCCAATGGCGAAGCGGGGGTGGGGTTGGGCCTGATCCGGGCGGCGCAGTCGAACACGCTGCGCATATCGGCGGGGGTGCAGGAGGCGGTGGCAGAGTTGCAACCGATCCTGCCGGATGACGTGACGCTGCGGATCACGTCGGATGATGCGACCTTTGTGGCGGGCGCGCTGCGCGAGGTGGCGGTGACGCTGATGCTGTCGACGCTGATCGTCGTGGCGGTGATCTTTGCCTTCCTATTCGATCTGCGTGCGACGCTGGTGCCCGCCGTTGCGATGCCCGTGGCCCTGATCGGGACGCTGGCAGCGGTCTATCTGGCAGGCTTCAGCATCAATATCCTGACGCTTCTGGCGCTGGTCCTTGCGACGGGGATGGTGGTGGATGACGCCATCGTGGTCTTGGAGAATATCGTGCGACGGCGGTCCGAGGGGATGGGCGCGCGGGCGGCGGCGGTTCTTGGCACGCAGCAGGTGTTCTTTGCGGTGGTGACGACGACGGCGACGCTGGCGGCCGTGTTCGTGCCGCTGTCCTTTCTGCCGGGTGAGGCGGGGGGATTGTTCCGCGAGTTTGGCTTTACGCTGGCGATGGCGGTGCTGTTGTCATCGGTGGTTGCGCTGACGTTGTGCCCGGTTCTGGCAAGCCGGGTTCTGGGGGATGCGAGGGCCACGCAGACCGGGGCGCTGGCCGGACTGGGGGCAGGGCTGTCAGGGGCCTATCGGCGGGCGCTGGAGGCGGCGCTGGCGGCCCCCATCGTGGTGGTGGCGGTATCGCTGATGCTGGCGGGGGTGGCTGCCTTGGCGCTGGGCGCGATCCGGCAGGAATTGACGCCGCCCGAGGATCGGGCCGTGGCCCTGTTGCGGGTGGAAGCGCCGCAGGGCGTTTCGCTGGATTACACCTTCGGCAAAATGCGCGAGATCGAGGACGCAGTGGCCCCTCTGGTTGACAGCGGCGAGGTGCAGAACGTCTTTTCCATCACCGGGTCGGGCGGGTCGTCTAATTCCGGTTTCATGGTCATGACGCTGGCCCCTTGGGAACAGCGGACGCGCAGCCAGCAAGAGATCGTGGGGGATGTAAACCGCGCCTTGGCGCGGGTGATCGGGGTGCGTGCCTTTGCCATCCAGCCCAACAGCCTGCGCATCCGGGGCGCGGGGCAGGGATTGAGCTTTGCCATCGTCGGGCCAAGCTATGAGGGGCTGGCGGAACAGGCGCAGGCCTTGGTGGCCGCGATGGAAGAAAACCCGGCCTTCGGGCAGGTGCGGCTGGGTTATGACACGACACAGCCCCAGCTTTTCCTTGAGGTGGACCGCGCGCGGGCGTCAGACCTTGGGGTGAGCATCGAAGGCTTGGGCGAGGCCTTGCAGGCTGTGTTGGACGGGCGGACGGTTGGCACGGTGTTCATCGGGGATCGCAGCCATGACATCCAGATGATCTCGACCACGGATCCGGTGAATGACCCGTCTGATCTGGAACGGGTCTTCATGCGGTCAGCCAGTGGTGAGAACGTGCCGATCTCGGCCTTCGTACGGTTGGAGGAGCGGGCCGTTGCGCCAGAACTGGGACGCGAGGCGCAGATGCGATCTGTGCCGATCACGGCGGGTTTGACGCCCGATCTGGCGCTGGGGCCTGCGCTGCAAGAGGTGGAGCGGCTGGCATCGGATATCCTGCCTGCGGGAAGCCGGGTCGTTCCCTTGGCAGAGGCAGCGGCGCTGGGTGAGACCGGGTCGGGCATTCTGCTGACCTTCGGATTCGCGATCCTGATCGTGTTCCTTGTGCTTGCCGCGCAATTCGAGAGTTTCGTTTCGGCGGTGATCGTGATGTCGACGGTGCCACTTGGATTGGCCTGCGCGGTCTTTGCACTGATCCTGACGGGGGGGAGTCTGAACGTCTATTCCCAGATCGGGCTGGTTCTTCTGGTGGGGATCATGGCGAAGAACGGCATCCTGATCGTCGAATTTGCCAATCAATTGCGCGATCAGGGCCGCGGGGTGCGTGAAGCGATCACGCAAGGCGCGGTGATCCGGTTGCGCCCGGTGATGATGACCATGGTGTCGACCGTGCTGGGAGGCGTGCCGTTGATCCTGTCTTCGGGGCCGGGGGCCGAAGCGCGCGAGGCCTTGGGCTGGGTGATCGTGGGGGGGCTTGGTCTGGCGACGCTGGTGACATTGTTCCTGACGCCTGTGGTCTATCTCCTACTGGCGGGTTGGTCAGTGCCGAAGGCGGCGGAAGAGGCGCGGTTGCGGCGGGAACTGGATGCGGCGACGGGCGGGCCTGTGGCTGCGGAATAGGCGGTCAGGCCAGCGCGAGGATCGGGCCATCGAGCAGGTCCATCAAGGTGCCGAAGTACCCCTCAGACCGGGCGGGCTGCGTGGGGTCTGAGGTGATGGCCACGGCGAGGCGAGCTGTGGGGTGGGACGCGATGATCTGGCCGCCAAAGCCGCGGGCGAGGGTCCAGCCTGTGGGGCTGAGGAACCAGCCAAGGCCATAGCCTAGGCCGGAGAAGGGTGAGCGGGTCTGGGGAATTTGCGAGGCGGTGATCCAGTCGGGGGGAAGCACTTCGGTGCCGTCGGCGCGGCCAGCGTCTCGCATCATCTGCGCCACGCGCAGCATGGCGCGGGGGGTGAGGGCCATTTCATTGCCGCCGAAATGAAATCCCTGCGGATCGCGTGTCCAATTGGGAATGTCGATGCCCAAGGGGCGGCCCAGCCTTTCGCGGGCGAGATCATGCAGCGTCTGGCCCGTGGCGGTTACAAGCGCCGCGCCGAGGACATGGGTGGTGCCCGTGGAATAGATCATCCGTCCGCCATTCGGGGCAATGCGGGGCTGACGTAGCGCATAGGCGACCCAGTTCCGTGACGAAACCCAAGCGCCGTAGTTGCCCCCGGAGGTGCCTTGCAGGCCCGCGCGCAGGGTGACGAGGTGGTTCATGGTCAATTCGGCCACCCCTTCGGTGGCATCGCGCGGGATCAGCGACGGGGCCACATCGCCAAGGCGCGAGTCGAGCGAGGGGATTTCCCCCCGCGCGATGGCGGTGCCAAGAAGGAGGGCGAGCAAGCTTTTTGAACAGGATTTGATATTGGCCGCGTGGTCCAGACCGCGCCCGCGCGGGGCTTCGGCCAAAAGAACGGCATCGCCGCGCTGCACGAGGATGGCGTGAAGCTGGGGCAGGGCGAGCGCGCGGTTACGGAGCGCATCGACGGGGTCTTGGGCGCGCGTCAGGCCGGGGGCGGCCAGAGTGGCCGCAAGGCCGAGGGTCACATGGCGACGGGTCAGGGGCATGGGCGTTGGGTGGCTGTGCGGGTCGCGCCTCAGGATGACTGTGGACAGGGAAAGGGCAAGGCAGGGGCGGGTCACGATGCCGTCAGAGGGGCCTCGACAGTGGGGACGGGTTGGGGTTCCTTTGGCACAACAGAGCAGAAAGGGAAGACCGGTGGTGCATCGGATCGAAGTGCGGGTCTATTACGAGGACACCGATCTGGCAGGGATCGTCTATTACGCCAATTACCTGAAATTCATTGAGCGGGCGCGCACGGAATGGGTGCGCGGCCTTGGCATAGATCAGGGCGCGCTGAAGCGCGGGAAGGGCATCGTCTTTGCCGTGCGACGGGTGGAGGCGGATTATCTGCGGCCTGCGGTTTTCGATGATCTGCTGGGGGTGACGACGCGGCTTCTGGCGCTGGGCGGGGCGCGGATCGAGTTGGAGCAAGAGGTTTGGCGGGGAGAGGAGCGGCTGTTCGCGGCCAAGGTGGTGCTGGTTTGCATGTCGGATGCGGGCGGACCCGCGCGCTTGCCACCTGAGGTGAGGGCAAGGCTGGAGGCGGGTTGACGGCGCGGCTTTCGGCACATTCGGGGGCGAATTGCTGCGCTGCGGCGGCGGGTTGCCGCGCAGGGGCGCGCTGTCGCGCAGATGTGTTGGCATTCCCCTTTGAATACGGATAGAATCGCCGCTAATGGGCCACGCCAAGGATGGCCCCGGGACAAGAGCAGGCGTAATGGAAACGGAAACCCTCGCGGCGGCGCAGGAGATTGATTTCTCTGTGCTCGCGCTTTTCATGAAAGCGACCCTCACCAACAAGCTGGTGCTTGTCACCCTGCTTTTGATGAGCTTCTGGTCATGGTCGATCATCATCCAGCGCGTGCTGACCTTCCGGCGTGCGCGAGCCGAGGCTGAAGAGTTCGACCGCGCCTTCTGGTCAGGCGAACCGCTAGATGAGCTGTATGAGGCGATCGGGCCGCAGCCGCAGGGCGCGAGCGAGCGGATTTTTGTGGCTGCGATGACGGAATGGCGGCGCAGCCATCGGCAGGACGGCAAGCTGATCGCCGGCGCGCAGGCGCGCATCGACCGGGCCATGGATGTCGCCATCGCGCGCGAGAACGAGGCCTTGAACAAGGGGCTTGGCTTTCTGGCGACCACCGGGTCGACCGCGCCCTTCATCGGTTTGTTCGGGACGGTCTGGGGGATCAAGCACAGCTTTGAGCAGATCGCCATCAGCCAGAACACCAACCTTGCCGTCGTGGCACCGGGCATCGCCGAGGCGCTGCTGGCCACGGCCATCGGCCTTGTCGCCGCTATCCCGGCAGTGGTGGCCTATAACAAGCTGAACAGCGACAGCGAGCGTATCCTGAACGGGTATGAGAGTTTCGCTGACGAATTTTCCACCATCCTGTCGCGCCAGTTGGACGCCTGAGCCATGGGGGCGGGGGTTCAAAAGGGCGGCGGGGCTGGGGGCGGGCGTCGGGGCCGCAGACGGCGCGGCAGTGGGCCGATGTCGGATATCAACGTCACGCCCTTTATCGACGTGATGCTGGTTTTGCTGATCATCTTCATGGTGGCGGCGCCCATGCTGACGGTGGGGGTGCCGATTGAGCTGCCGGAAACGGCGGCCAATGCGCTGCCATCCGAGCAAGAGGAACCGCTGGCCATCACCATGACGGCGGATGGGCGGCTGTTGATCCAGACGACAGAGACGGCACCGGAAGAACTGATCACGCGGCTGACGGCGATTGCGGCAGAGCGGACCTCGGACAAGATCTTTTTGCGGGCGGATGGGGCCATTCCCTATGCCCGCGTGGCCGAGGTGATGGGCGCGCTGAATGCGGGCGGGTTCAACAATATCGGTCTGGTCACCGATGCAGGTGGCCCGACGCTTGACGGTAACGGCGGCTGACGGCCGGGCGGGGCATGGAAAAGGGCCAGATCATTTCGGGCGTCGCGCATGCGGGCGTGATCCTCTGGGTTGTCCTGGGGGATTGGCTGTTTCGTGCCGATGTGCTGCCCGAAATCCAGGTGGCTGAAGTGTCCCTTTTGTCGAGTGCGGAGTTTGACGCGATGATGGCGGCTGCGCCGCCGCCTGTGGTGGAACCCGAGCCGGTGGCAGAACCGGAGGCGGTGCAGCCCCCGGAACCGGTGCAGCCTACGGAACCACCGCCCCCTGCGGAGGAACCGCCACCCGTGGCCCCGCCAGAAGAGCCGCTGCCGGAGGAATTGCCGCAGGAAGCGGTGCCGCAACCGATCGAGACGCCAGAGCCCGTCGCCCCTATCGCCGAGATTGAGCAGCCGATCCCGGTGCCCCTGTCGGATGCCCGTCCGCGTCCGCGCCCGGTGGACCGTGTGGCGGCAACGCCGGTGGAAAGCGTCGATGCGCCCGAAGTGGCCGATCAGGTCATCGAAGAGGTGACCGACCAGCCAACCGAAGAGACGGCGATCGTCGAGGAAGAACAGCAGGCCGCAGCCCCGGAAGAGGCCACGACGCAGATCGTGACCGAGGCGGTGGAGACTGAAGAAAATGCGCCGCAATTGGAGATGACCTCTTCGCTCCGGCCCCGGTCGCGCCCTGCGCGCGTGGCCGAAACGCCGGTCGAGGAAGAGGTTGCGGCAACGCCCAGCGAGGCACCTGCGGAGGCGCCCGCCGAAGAGGCCGCGACGGAAGATGCGGTTGCGGCGGCCTTGGCCGAGGCGCTTGCAGAAGAGGCTGCGGCAGAGCCTGCGGCCGAGCCTGCGCAATCGGCGGCGACCGATCTGCCGGTGGGGCCGCCGATGACGGCGGGTGAAAAGGATGCGCTTCGGGTGGCTGTGAATGCCTGCTGGAATGTGGGTGCCCTGTCTATGGAAGCGCTGCGCACCACAGTGACGGTGGGCTTTTCTGTCGGGCAGGATGGCGTGCCGGATGCCGGCTCGATCACCCTTGTGGATTCGGCTGGTGGGTCTGATACCGCCACGCGACAGGCCTATGAGGCGGCGCGGCGGGCGATCATCCGCTGTGGCGCGCGCGGATTTCCGCTGCCGCCGGAGAAATACGAACAATGGAAGAATATCGAGATCGTCTTCGATCCCAACGGGATGCGGATGCGATGAGATGTGAATGTAACCGGGATGGAACGATGCTCGCGCGGATGTGTGCGCAAGTTGGAGCCATTCACGGCATTTTGGAAACGATTGACCCGAGGAGCATGAGGTCGGAATGACGTTGATCAGAACCCTCACCCCCGTGATTGCGCTGGCGCTTGGCCTGATGGCCGGGGCCAGTGCGCCCGTGTTGGCCCAATCGCAGGGGCCGCTGCGGATCACCATCACGGATGGTGTGATCGAACCCTTGCCCTTCGCGGTTCCGATGTTTGTGGCCGAGAATGGCGCGGCTGCGGATTATGCGGCGAATATCACGCGGGTGATCGCTGCCGATCTGGCCGGAACGGGCCTGTTTCGGGAAATACCGGCCGAGGCCCATATCGCGCGGGTGACAAGCTTTGATGCGGGCGTGTCCTTCCCGGATTGGCAGGCGATCAATGCGCAGGCCCTGATCGTGGGCGCGGTGAGCGCGTCGGGCGGCCAGATTGTTGTGAAGTTCCGGCTGTTTGATGTGTTCAGCGGCCAGCAAATGGGGGACGGACTGCAATTTGCCGGCACGCCCGACACATGGCGGCGGATGGCGCATAAGGTGGCGGACGCGGTCTATAGCCGGATCACGGGCGAAGGCCCCTATTTCGACAGCCGCGTCGTTTATGTTGCGGAAAGCGGGCCGAAGAACCAGCGGGTGAAGCGGTTGGCAGTCATGGATTACGATGGGGCGAATGCGGCCTATCTGACGGATGGCGCGTCCATCGTGCTGGCACCGCGGTTTTCGCCGACGGGCAACCAGATCCTGTTCACAAGCTATGAATCCGGCTTCCCGCGCATCTATCTGATGGATCTGGGATCTCTTTCGGTGCAGGCCTTGGCGCAGACGGAAGGCAACATGACCTTCGCGCCGCGCTTTGCCCCCGATGGGCGGACGGTGGTCTTCAGCCTTGAACGGGGCGGGAATTCGGACATCTACGCGCTGGACATCGGCAGCGGGCAGGTGCGGCAGCTGACCAATTCGCCGTCGATCGAGACGGCGCCAAGCTTTTCGCCTGATGGCAGCCAGATCGTCTTTGAAAGCGACCGGACGGGGTCCCAGCAGCTTTATGTGATGCCCGCAAGCGGGGGCGAGGGGCGGCGGATTTCCAATGGACCGGGGCGCTATGGCACGCCGGTCTGGTCGCCGCAGGGGGATTACATCGCGTTCACCAAGCAGAATGCGGGGCGGTTCCATATCGGCGTCATGCGGACGGATGGCAGCGAAGAGCGGCTTTTGACGGCGTCCTTCCTTGATGAAGGCCCGACTTGGGCACCGAATGGCCGCGTGATCATGTTCACCCGCGAAAGCGCAGGTGCGGGCGGGCAGGCAGCGCTGTTCAGCGTGGACATCTCGGGGCGGAACCTTCGGCAGATTCCCACCGATGGCCCGGCTTCGGACCCGGCATGGTCGCCGCTTCTGCCCTAAGGAATGTTGCGCCGCCGATTCACATGGCGGCGCGAAGATGCTATGGTTTCGGCCAATCGAGCCAAGAACACCAAAAAGGAACACTGAACCATGACGCTTCTACCCAAGGCCCTTCTCGTGGTCGCCGTCCTTGGACTGGCGGCTTGCAATAATCCTGACCGTTTCGGCGCGGGCGGTGCCGGTGGCGCCGGTGGCGCGGGTGGTCTGGGAGCGGGCGGCATCGGCACATCGGGCCTTGGTGACCCGAGCGATCCGCGGTCTATCGCCTATTTCAATCAGGCCGTGGGTGACCGCGTGCTGTTCGCGGTGGATCAATCCACCCTGTCGCCCGAGGCGCGGATGGTGCTGCAGGGGCAGGCGCAGTGGCTGAACGCCAATGCGTCCTATGCGATCATCATCGAAGGCCATGCCGACGAGCAGGGCACGCGGGAATACAACCTTGCGCTGGGCGCGCGGCGGGCAAGCGCGGTGCAGGATTTCCTGATCTCGCAGGGCGTGGCCCCGAACCGGATGCGGACCGTGTCTTACGGCAAGGAACGCCCGATCGAGGTGTGTTCGGATGAGGCCTGCTATTCCCAGAACCGTCGTGCGGTGACGGTCCTGTCGATGGGGGCGGGGGTCTGACGTGATGCGGGCGCTTCGCCTTCTGGCCCTTGCGGCCTTTTTTCCGGTGGCAGGGTTTGCGCAGGACGCGCAGACCCTTGCCGATATCCGAGCCGAGATCGCGGCGCTTCAGGCCGAGTTCAACGCTCTGAAATCCGAGCTGGTCAGCACCGGGGCGGCGGCGACGGGCGTCGCGGGTGGCGATGCCTTGCAACGGATGGATGCCATTGAGGCCGCGCTGATGCGGTTGACGGGAAAGACGGAAGAGGTGGAGTTGAAGCTGAACCGGGTGGTGGCCGACGGGACGAACCGTATCGGCGATCTGGAGTTCCGGTTGTGCGAATTGGAAGAGGGCTGCGATATCGCGGCCCTTGGTGATACGGCCCCGTTGGGCGGCGCGGGCGGAGGGGCGGTGGCCCCCATTGCCCCCGTGGTGACCGACCCGGCGTCAGGCGGTGCGGTGGCAGGGGGGCCGGAACTGGCCATCGGCGAACAGGCGGATTTCGACCGGGCCAAGGAGGTGCTCGGTCAAGGTGACTTTCGCACCGCTGCAGACCTCTTTGCGACCTTTACCCAATCCTACCCGGGTGGCCCCCTGACGCAGGAAGCGCATTACCTGCGCGGCGATGCGCTGAGCCAAGTGGGCGATACGGCGGGCGCGGCGCGCAGCTATCTTGAGGCCTTTTCGGGCCAACCTTCGGGACCGCAGGCGGCGCCTGCGCTGTTGAAACTGGGTCAGGCGCTTGGGGCCTTGGGGCAGACGCCCGAGGCATGTGTGACCTTGCAAGAGGTGGGCACACGGTTCCCCGGATCGGCGGAGGCCGCATCGGCCGCGTCGGCCATGGCGGGGCTTGGCTGCACCTGACCCGGGATATCGGGCATATCTTTCGCGCAGCGCTTGGCCCTGCGGCGCGCCAGCCCTTGGGTCTGGCGGTTTCGGGCGGTGGAGACAGCGTCGCCCTTCTGCATCTGGCGGTGGAGGCGGGCTGCAAGGTCGCCGTGGCGACCGTGGATCATGGCTTGCGCGAAGAGGCGGCGGCAGAGGCCGCGGCTGTGGCTGCGCGGTGCGAAGCGCTTGGGGTTCCGCATCGCGTTCTGGAATGGCGCTGGAACGGGCGGGGCAATCTGTCGGATGCGGCGCGGCGGGCGCGTATGACGCTGCTGGCCGACTGGGCGCGGGGTGCCGGGCTGGCGGCGGTGGCACTGGGCCATACGCAGGATGATGTGGCCGAAACTTTTCTGATGCGGTTGGCTCGGGATGCCGGAGTGGACGGCTTGGCGGCGATGGCCGCACGGCGCGAGGTGGCGGGTATGGTCTTTCTGCGGCCCCTTATGGGGGTGGGGCGGGCGGAATTGCGTGGCTGGCTTTTGTCGCGCGGGCTGGATTGGGTGGACGACCCGACGAATGAGGATGCGCATTTTGCCCGCGTCCGGGCGCGGCGGGCGATTGCGGCTATGGCCGATGCGGGCGTGGGGGCCGATCAGATCGCCGCGCTGGCCGGGCGGATGACGGATGTCCGCGAGGCGCTGGACGGGTCTGTTGCAGAGGCGGCGGCGCGGATCGCGCGGCTTGACCGGGGGGATGTGATCCTTGAAGGGGCGGGTCTGGCGCAATTGCCCGTGGAAATCCGGCGACGGCTGATGCGCGACGTGGTGATGTGGATTGGATCGGCGGAATATGGCCCACGTGGTGCAGAACTGGAGCGGTTCATCGCGGCGGCTTTGGAGGGGCGGGCGGCCACGCTGGGCGGCTGCCGGATGACGCCGGGGCGCGGGCGATTGCGCATCACCCGCGAGATGCGGGCGGTGGCGGGGCTGGAATGCGCGACGGATCAGGTCTGGGATGGGCGCTGGCGGGTGACGGGGCCGGAAATCGACGGCGATAACAGCGGCTTGACCATCCGTGCGCTGGGCATTGAGGGGCTGGCGCAGATCGCAGGCGCAGAGGCCGCGACGATGCCGCGGCTGTCGCTTTTGGCATCTCCGGCGGTCTGGCGGGGCGACATGCTGGTGGCGGCCCCCTTGGCCGGGCAGGGCGCGGGGTGGAGTGCGGCCTGTGCTGCGCCATTTGGCCCACTGTCTGCGGCACCTTTATCGCATTGAACCCTTGGGGTTTATCTCTATCTTACACAACAACGGGTCACGGGCCGTTTCTGGTGCTGTGGCGTTATGAGGAGGCATTTCGTGGGCAACGCACGAAACATCGCATTCTGGGTCGTTCTTTTCCTGCTGATACTGGCCCTGTTCAACCTGTTCAGTGGGAACCAGTCGACGATGTCGTCGCGGACCCTGTCTTATTCGGAATTCATCAGCCGCGTCGATGCGGGTGAGGTGCAGAGCGTTACGCTGGATGGCGAGCGCGTGCTGGTGCGGGCGCGGGACGGGTCGCAATATGTGACGATCAAGCCGGATGGCGAAACGCTGACCGACCGCCTGATCGACAAGGGCGTCGAGGTGAAGGCCGAGGCGCAGGAACAATCGGGCTTCATGTCTGTGCTGGGCATCTGGTTGCCCTTCCTTGTGCTGATCGGTGTCTGGATCTTCTTTATGAACCGCATGCAGGGCGGCGGACGGGGCGGCGCGATGGGCTTTGGCAAGAGCCGTGCGAAACTGCTGACCGAAAAGCATGGCCGCGTGACCTTTGACGATGTCGCTGGCATCGATGAGGCCAAGGAAGAGCTGGAAGAGATTGTCGAATTTCTGCGCAATCCGCAGAAGTTCAGCCGTCTGGGCGGCAAGATTCCCAAAGGCGCGCTGCTGGTTGGCCCGCCCGGCACCGGAAAGACGCTGCTGGCGCGCGCGATTGCGGGCGAGGCAGGGGTGCCGTTTTTCACCATCTCGGGTTCCGACTTTGTCGAGATGTTCGTGGGTGTGGGTGCGTCCCGTGTGCGCGACATGTTCGAGCAGGCGAAGAAGAACGCGCCCTGTATCGTTTTCATCGACGAGATCGATGCCGTGGGCCGTGCCCGTGGTGTTGGCATCGGCGGCGGGAATGACGAGCGCGAGCAGACCCTGAACCAGCTTCTGGTGGAGATGGACGGGTTTGAGGCGAATGAAGGCGTGATCATTGTCGCAGCCACGAACCGCAAGGACGTGCTGGACCCCGCGCTGCTGCGCCCCGGTCGTTTCGACCGCCAGATTCATGTGCCGAACCCCGATATCAAGGGACGGGAAAAGATTCTTGGCGTGCATGCGCGCAAGGTTCCGCTGGGGCCGGATGTGGACCTGCGGACGATTGCGCGGGGGACGCCGGGCTTTTCGGGGGCCGATCTGATGAACCTTGTTAACGAAGCGGCGCTGATGGCGGCGCGCGTGGGTCGGCGGTTCGTCACGATGGAAGATTTCGAAAACGCCAAGGACAAGGTGATGATGGGGGCCGAGCGTCGGTCCATGGTGCTGACGCCGGACCAGAAGGAAAAGACCGCCTATCACGAGGCCGGACATGCCATCGTCGGGTTGAACATGCCAAAATGCGACCCTGTCTACAAAGCCACGATCATCCCGCGTGGCGGTGCGCTTGGCATGGTGGTCAGCCTGCCCGAGATGGACCGGCTGAACATGCATAAGGACGAGGGCAAGCAGAAGATCGCCATGACCATGGCCGGCAAGGCGGCCGAGATCATCAAATATGGTGAGGAAGGCGTGTCGTCCGGCCCGGCTGGGGATATCCAGCAGGCGTCCTCTCTGGCTCGCGCGATGGTGATGCGCTGGGGCATGTCGGACAAGGTTGGCAATATCGACTATGCCGAGGCGCATGAAGGCTATCAGGGGAATACCGCCGGGTTCTCGGTTTCGGCCCATACGAAGGAGCTGATCGAGGACGAGGTGAAAAAGCTGATCGACGAAGGCTATGAAACCGCGCGGCGCATCCTTCTGGAAAAGGCCGAAGATTTCGAACGGCTGGCGAAGGGTCTTCTGGAATATGAGACGCTGACGGGTGACGAAATCCGCAAGGTGATCGCGGGTGAGGCACTTGGCGGTGATGACGATGCCGACAAGCCTGCGTCGGGTGGTGGCACCACATCCATCGCGGCGATCCCGAAGACGCGGCCCAAGGCGCCGAAGGCTGGCCCGGAGCCGGAGCCCATCGTCTAGACTTGGCTGATTGGTAATTGAATAAAGGCCCCGGAACCGAGAGGTTTCCGGGGCCTTACCTTTTCAACCCGCCTGAGGGACTTGCGGTGGCCCGTCCCGCGATGGAGGATGGTCGTTGCCAGGTCCCGTTTGGGCGGGACGTCCTTATGCCGAGGGTCTGATGCCTGTTCTGAAACCGACTGACTTTGCTGCCCGTATCGTCTGGCTTGGTCTTGTGCGTGACCGGGATGCCGCTTTGGAGGCGGTATCGGTGGAGCATGTGATGGCCAGCTTCGCGGGGCCGGAAGGCGATGCCCATGCGGGCGTGACGCGGCCGTCCTGCAGTCGGGTGACGGCGCAGTATCCGAAGGGGACCACGATCCGCAACACGCGGCAGTTTTCCATCCTGTCAGCAGAAGAACTGGCCCAGATCGCGGCGCGGATGGGGGTGGAGCGGCTGGACCCTGCGCTGGTGGGGGCGACGATGGTGGTCGAGGGGATCCCTGATTTCAGCCATGTTCCGCCCGGTAGCCGCTTGCAGGCGGCGGGAGGGGCGACGCTGGTGGTGGATATCGAGAACCGCCCCTGCACCCTGCCTGCCCGCCCCATCGAAGGGCGGCATCCGGGTTTCGGGGCGAAATTCAAGGCGGCGGCGGTGGGGCGGCGGGGCATCACCGCGTGGGTAGAGCGTGAGGGCAGCCTGCAAGTCGGCGAGGCGCTGCGCCTGCATATCCCCGATCAGCCGGTCTGGGCGCATCTGGAGGCGGTTCGGGGTAAGTGATTTCCCAATGGTGAATTTAGTTTCATCAAGGCAAATTCCGCGCTTCGGCCCCTAGGGTTTCCGATCGGAAACGCCATTTGGCGAATCCGGGGGCAAAAATGTCGGAAAAGCCACTCGCATAGCCCGTTTCCCCCGGTATCACGTCGGAAACGGGATCGAGACCCCGCCAAGGGAGCATGGGACATGGCCTTCAAGACCGATATCGAGATTGCGCGTGAAGCGAAGAAGAAGCCGATCATGGAGATCGGGGCAAAGCTGGGCATTCCGTCCGAGCATCTGCTGCCCTATGGCCATGACAAGGCAAAGGTGAGCCAGGATTTCATCAAGAGCCTTGCGGGCAAGCCGGATGGAAAGCTGATCCTTGTCACCGCGATCAACCCGACGCCTGCAGGCGAAGGCAAGACGACGACAACGGTGGGTCTGGGCGATGGCCTGAACCGGATCGGCAAGAAAGCGGTGATCTGCATCCGCGAAGCGAGCCTTGGCCCGAATTTCGGGATGAAGGGCGGCGCCGCGGGCGGCGGTTATGCGCAGGTCGTGCCGATGGAGGAAATGAACCTTCACTTCACCGGCGATTTCCATGCGATCACCTCGGCGCACAACCTGCTGTCGGCGATGATCGACAACCATATCTACTGGGGCAATAGCCTTGATATCGACGAGCGCCGCGTGTCGTGGCGCCGCGTGATGGATATGAATGACCGTGCCCTGCGCGACATCGTCGTCAGCCTTGGCGGCGTGGCGAACGGCTTCCCGCGTCAGACGGGTTTCGACATCACGGTGGCGTCCGAGGTGATGGCGATCCTGTGCCTGTCGAACGATCTGGAAGACCTGCAAAAGCGGTTGGGCGATATCGTCGTGGCCTATACCCGGGACAAGAAGCCGGTTTATTGCCGCGACATCAAGGCCGATGGCGCGATGACGGTGCTTCTCAAGGATGCGATGCAGCCGAACCTTGTGCAGACGCTGGAAAACAACCCCGCCTTTGTGCATGGCGGTCCCTTTGCCAATATCGCCCATGGCTGCAACAGCGTGATCGCCACCAAGACGGCGCTGAAGCTGGGGGAATATGTGGTGACCGAGGCGGGCTTTGGTGCCGACCTTGGGGCCGAGAAGTTCTTTGACATCAAGTGCCGCAAGGCCGGGTTGAAGCCTTCGGCGGCGGTCATCGTGGCCACGGTGCGCGCGATGAAGATGAATGGTGGCGTGGCTAAGGCCGATCTGGGGGCCGAGAATGTCGATGCGGTCAAGAAGGGCTGCCCGAACCTTGGCCGCCATATCGCCAATGTGAAATCCTTTGGCGTGCCGGTGGTGGTGGCGATCAACCACTTCTACAGCGACACGGATGCCGAGATTGCCGCCGTGAAGGCCTATGTGGCCGAACAGGGCGCGGAAGCCATCCTTTGCAAGCACTGGGCGAACGGTTCGGCAGGGATTGAAGATCTGGCGCATAAGGTCGTGCAACTGGCGGAGTCGGGTGCCGCGAATTTCGCGCCGCTCTATCCCGACGAGATGCCGCTGTTCCAGAAGCTGGAGACCATCGCCAAGCGCATCTATCATGCGGATGAGGTGATTGCCGACAAATCGATCCGGGATCAGCTGAAGGCGTGGGAAGCGGCGGGCTACGGCCATCTCCCGATCTGCGTGGCGAAGACGCAGTATTCCTTCACGACCGATCCGTCCGTGCGCGGTGCGCCCACGGGCCATTCGGTGCCGGTGCGGGAAGTGCGGCTGTCGGCTGGCGCAGGGTTCATCGTCGCCATCTGCGGTGAGATCATGACGATGCCCGGTCTGCCCAAGGTGCCGTCGGCCGAGGTGATCCGTCTGAATGATCAGGGCCATGTCGAGGGGCTGTTCTGATCTGATCTGTCGCGTTGCCCTTTCGGGTTGGCGCCCTTACATGGGGGCCATCCTGAAAGGGGGCGAGGCATGAAGAGGCCGGAAGACTGCAACACGATGGCCGATATCCGGGCCGAGATCGACAGGCTGGACGAGGCGCTGGTGGCGATGTTCGCGGAGCGGACCGCCTATATCGACCGTGCGGCGGCGATCAAGGAAGAGATCGGCTTGCCCGCGCGGATCGAGGATCGGGTGGAGCAAGTCGTGGCCAATGTGCGGCGTCATGCGGTGGCCCATGGGTTGCCGCCGGACAAGTTGGAAAAGCTGTGGCGCAAGCTGATCGACTGGTCGATCGAGCGCGAGGAAGACCATTTGCGGAAGGGATGAGGCCGGCGCCTACCCGACCGCTTCGGGCAAAGGGAAGGGATGGGCGCGATGGGTGCCAAGGTGATCGACGGCAAGGCCTTTGCGGCGGATGTGCGGGCGCGCGTGGCGGCCCATGTGGCGCGGCTGAAAGAAGAGCAAGGCATCGTGCCGGGACTGGCCGTGGTGCTGGTGGGTGAGGATCCGGCCAGCAAGGTCTATGTGCGCAACAAGCATGCTTCGACCATCGAGGTGGGCATGGCGAGCTTTGAGCATCGCCTGCCTGCTGAAACGGGCGAGGCGGAGTTGCTGGCCCTGATCGACAAGCTGAACGGCGATCCGGCGGTGCATGGCATTCTTGTGCAATTGCCGCTGCCGGGGCATTTGAATTCCGAACTGGTGATCAACCGGATCGATCCGGCGAAGGATGTGGATGGGTTCCATATCTCGAATGTCGGGCTTTTGGGCACGGGGCAGAAGTCGATGGTGCCCTGCACGCCGCTTGGCTGTCTGATGATGCTGCGGGATCATCATGGGAAGCTTGCCGGGTTGAATGCGGTGGTTGTGGGGCGGTCGAACATCGTGGGCAAGCCGATGGCGCAGCTTTTGCTTGGCGATAGCTGCACGGTGACCATTGCGCATAGCCGGACGCAGGATTTGGCCGAGGTGTGCCGCCGCGCAGATATCCTTGTGGCGGCGGTGGGTCGGCCCGAGATGATCACGGGCGATATGGTCAAGCCGGGTGCGACGGTCATCGACGTGGGCATCAACCGCATCGAACGGGATGGTAAGGCCAAGCTGGTAGGGGATGTGCATTACGACAGCGCCGCCGCCGTGGCGGGTGCGATCACCCCGGTGCCCGGGGGCGTGGGGCCGATGACCATTGCCTGTCTGTTGGCCAATACGCTGACGGCCTGCTGCCGCGCGAATGGCCTGCCGGAACCGGAAGGATTGACGGCCTGAACTTGGATGGAACGGCAAGAAATTGCATAATGGGGGAAATCCCCGACCCGTTCCAACACAAGGAATTGCCCTAAGCCTGCCGCGCTGTTAACCTTTCTTGGGGTTGAGGACTGTGGGGACATGTCCGCATTCTGGAGTGAATGGAAGCGTGAGCTGATTTCTCAGCGAACCGCGGCGATGTGGGGTTTCGCGACATTGATTGCCGCGATCCTTGGACCGATGGGAAGCTATGAGAACTGCACTTTCGACCATCGGTTGTGGCTGTGGGGGATGTGGATCGGGCTTTTTGCAGTGATCGGCACAGGTGTGCGGTCTTTCGTGCATAACGTCCTGCGTCTGAGGGATTTTCATCGCGGCGGGCTATTGACGGCGGTTCTTGTGGCCTGTGGCGTCGGCTTTCCGGTGAATGCGATGAACCTGCTGGCGGTGCTGCCGGATGTGGGCGGGCCTTATCTGAACGCCGACCTGCCCGAAATCGCGGCGATGGTCTTTGTGTTCAGTCTGGCGATCGTTGCGCATCACCATTTTTGGCCTGTGCCAGCAGGGGCAGGGGTGCAGGCGGGGCCGATCCGTGTGAAGCCCGTGCCGCCCACGCCTGTGTCGGCCGTTCCCGAGGCGTTGGTTGAGCCGCAGGTGGTGGCAGAGGTGGCGACGCTGCCGCGGATCGTGGCGCGGCTGGAAGACGGATTGCGCGGGCCGCTGGTCGCGCTTTCGGTGCGCGATCACTATGTCGATGTGCAGACCACTTTGGGCCGTGGCACTGTGCTGATGCGGTTGGGTGACGCTGTGGAAGAGGTAGGCCCGGTGCCGGGGGCGCAGGTGCACCGATCGCATTGGGTGGCATGGGATCAGGTCATCGGCGTAGAGCGAGAGCAGGGTCGGCTGTTCCTGCGCATGGCGGCGGGGCCGAATATCCCGGTCAGCCGCAACAACCGTGACAGGTTGGTGGAGCGCGGACTTATCTGATCGGAACCGGAATCGCCCGCGGGCCAGTCAGGATGGCCAGTGCGGGGGCCTGTATCAGGGGCCGCAGCGCCGGGTCGTCGGCGTGAAGCCCGCCTGTGTAAAGACCGAAAGCGGGCAGGATCAGGCGATCTTGATCAAGCAGAAAACAGGGGCGCGCGGCGCCTTTCAGGCGCAGCTTCGGGTGGTAATGCCCTGAGATTTCTGCCTTTTCCTGTGGGTCCGCGATATGGCGAAAGGTCAGGGGGCCAAGGGTCAGCTGCGCGCGGTGGGTGCCGCCGATTTCCACCGGGCCTGCGTCATGATTGCCTTCGATCCATGTCCAGTCGCGCCCCGCCATCAGGCGGGCGAGGCGCAGGCGGGCCTCTTCCTCTAACCCCCGTGCGGCGGCGAGGTCGTCGAAACTGTCGCCGAGGCACAGGACATGGGCGGGGGTGGTGCGGTCCACCTCGGCCTCTAACCTATGCAGGGTTTCCCTTGTTTCATAGGGGGGAAGCAGCGCGCCGCCGCGCCGGGCGAGGCGTTCGGATTTGCCGAGATGCAAGTCCGAGACGCAGAGAAGCCGCTGCGCAGGCCAATAAAGCGCGCCAGAGGGCAGGGCGTGAAGCATTTCGCCGGACAGGGTGAAGGCGTGGTGCATGGGCGAGGTTTGCCCTGTGGCGCAAGGGGTTGCAAGCGGGTCAGGCGAGGCCCGCCTCGGCCATCAGGCGCATGGCCGCCTCTTCCAGCATGCGTTCGCGGCCTGTGCCATGGACGGGGATGCGGCCCGGTTCAAGGAAGAGGGGGGCGGCAAGGGGCGTGACGCGGGGCAGGCGGATCAGGTCGATCCGGCCCTCGACGCGGAAAAGCATGTCTTCGATGCGCGAGAAATCGACGAGGCCGCGTTCGGCCTCTTCCCGCGTGACCTGCAAGAGCAGGTGGTCGGGGTCGTATTTTCTGAGCGTGTCATAGAGGATGTCGGAGGAGAAGGTGGCCTGCCTGCCTGTCTTGCGGCGGCCTTGGTGCGCGCGTTCGATCAGGCCTGCGATGATGGCGGTGGCGCGGAAGGTGCGTTTCATCACGGCATTGCCGGACAGCCATGTTTCCAGCCCTTCGCGCAGTTTGGCGAGGTTGAAGAGGGGCGCGGCATTGGTGACGGGATCGAGGCCCCAGATCAGTGTGGCATAATCGGTGGCGACAAAGCCCAAGGGAGCAAGCCCTTGTTCCTCCATCCTTTTTGTCACGAGTAGGGCCAGGGTCTGCATCGCGTTGCGGCCTGCAAATCCATAGATGCAAAGATGTTCGCGCCCGTCATGGGGGAAGCTTTCGACCAGAAGGCGGTCGGGCTGTGGCAGGCGGCTGACATCGCGTTGCAGGGCAAGCCACTGGGCCGTGTGGGCAGGCAGGTCTGGCCAGCTATCGGATTGTAAAAGTTCGAGAATGCGTTGCGTGAGAAGGGTTGAGGTGGCGAATTTCGTGCCGTTGAAAGTGGCCACTTTCGGGTCGCGACCGGGTTGGCGGGTGACCTCGACCGTCATTTCGCGCAGGCCTTCGTAACGGACAATCTCGCCGCCGATGAGGAAGGTGTCGCCGGGGGTGAGGGTGGCGGCGAAGCCTTCCTCGACCTCTCCTAATGGGGTGCCGCCGGGGCGGTTCTTGAGGCGGACCTTCAGGGTTTCGGTGTCGATGATGGTGCCGAGGTTCTGGCGGATCAGGGCGGCGGTGCGGGGATCGCGCAGCTGCCATTTTCCGGATTTCTCTTGCAATCTCTGCCACTTATCATAAGCGCGCAGGGCATAGCCGCCGGTGGCGCAGAAGTCGAGGCAGGCATCGAACTGGGGGCGTGTCAGCGTGGCATAGGGGCCGGCGCGGGTCACTTCGGTAAACAAATCATTAGCGTCGAACGACCCGGAGGCCGCGGTCATCAGGATATGCTGACAAAGCACGTCGCGTGGGCCGGGGCCGCGCGGTTCGCCGTCAAGGGTGTGGTCGCGGACGGCATCAAGGGCGGCGCGGCATTCAACCACCTCAAACCGGTTGGCGGGAAGGATGAGGGCCTTCGATGGGGCGTTGTAGCGGTGATTGGCACGGCCGATCCTTTGCACGAGGCGTTTGACGTTCTTTGGCGCACCAACCTGAATCACCAGATCGACATCGCCCCAGTCGATGCCGAGGTCGAGCGAGCCGGTGCAGACCACGGCGCGGAGCTTTCCCTCTGCCATCGCGGCCTCCACCCTTTCGCGCTGTTCGCGGGCGAGGGAGCCGTGGTGGATGCCGATGGGCAGCCCGTCGTCGTTCTGTAGCCAGAGATCGTGAAAGAAGAGTTCCGCCTGCGCCCTTGTGTTGTGGAAGATGAGCGTGGTGCGGTGGCGGCGGACTTCGTCAAGGATTGCGCGCATGGCGTAGCGGCCGCCGCCGCCTGACCAGGGCGGGGGGGCGTCGGTTTCCAGCATGGAGATATCGGGGTCGGGGCCGGGGTCTGCCTCTAGGATCTCGCAGCCTGTAGGGCCGAGGTAGCGGGCCAGCGCAGGCGGGTCTTCGACCGTGGCGGAAAGGCCCACGCGGCGCAGGCCGGGGGCGAGGCTTTCGAGGCGGGAGAGGAGCAGCATGAGCTGATCGCCGCGTTTGGATTCGGCCAGCGCATGCAATTCGTCGATCACAACCCTTTGGAGGGATTGGAAAATGCGTGGCGCATCTTCGTAGGAAAGAAGGAGGGCGAGCGATTCCGGCGTGGTGAGCAGGATATGCGGTGGGTCGGCGCGTTGGCGGCGACGCTGGGTGTAGGAGGTGTCACCCGTGCGGTCTTCGATGCGGATGGGAAGGTGGGCGCCTTCGACAGGGGTGCGGAGGTTCCTGCGGATGTCGGCGGTGAGTGCCTTGAGGGGCGAGATGTAGAGCGTGTGCAGGCCGGGGGGCGGGGTTTGCCCCAGTTCCGCCAGCGTCGGGAGGAAGCCCGCCAGCGTCTTGCCGCCGCCCGTGGGCGCAATGAGAAGGGTGGCGGGATGCGCCGCGCGGGCCAGCATCTGCTGCTGATGCGGGTGGAGGGTCCAGCCCTTTTGGGACAGCCAATCTGTGAGGGGGTGCGGGAGGTGCATGGGCGGATGGTAGGGCGCGAGGTTGGGCGGGGGAAGGGCGTGATTTCAGAGGCTTGGCCGAAAACGGCTGTGCCCTGTTTTGTGCCGCCTTTTGTGCAGCAAAGTGTTCATACAAATTTCGAGAGGGATGTCGGGATTTCTCTTGGTTCTGTGCGCTGGTGTGGAGGTTCCGCCTTCTCGCCTCCCCTCTCCTCCCCCAGAAGGTTTGGGGGAGCGGGGAGGCGGTTATCCTGCGGCCTTGGGTCAGGCTGGGGGCGGTGTTTGAGTATTTGGGCCAAGGTGAAAGGGCAGGGGAAGGGGGGAATTGCAGCACGGCGCGGGATTTGCGACGGGCGGCGTCGGGAACGGGATTGCCGTTTGCCGTGGCAGGGCTTAGGGCGAAGGGATGCGGATCCTTTTTCTTGGCGATGTGATGGGGCGGGCGGGGCGTGCGGCGATCACCGCGCGGCTGCCGGCTTTGCGGGCGGACTGGACGCTCGATTTCATTGTGGTGAATGGCGAGAATGCCTCATCCGGGGCGGGGCTGACGCCGGATCATGCCAAGGCGATCCTTGCGGCGGGGGCGGATTGCATCACGCTGGGCGATCATGCCTTTGACCAGAAGGACATGCTGTCTTTCATCGAGACGGAGCCGCGGATCATCCGGCCAATCAACTTTTCCAAGGTCGCGCCGGGGAAGGGGTTTCGGGTCTTTACCGCGACGCAGGGGCGCAAGGTTCTGGTGGCACAGGTTCTGGGGCAGGTTTTCATGAAGCGGCCCTTCGATGACCCGTTTTCGGCCATTGAGGGGGTGTTGAAGACTCATGCTCTTGGCGCGGCTGTGCAGGCGGCGGTGGTGGATGTGCATGCCGAGGCCACGTCCGAGAAGATGGGCATGGGGCATTGGTGCGATGGGCAGGCGAGCCTTGTGGTGGGGACACATACCCACGTGCCGACGGCGGATGCGATGATCCTGAAAGGGGGCACGGCCTATCTGACCGATGCGGGCATGTGCGGGGATTATGACAGCGTCATCGGGATGGAGAAGATGGAACCCCTGCGCCGTTTCGTGACCGGCATGGCCAAAGGGCGGTTCGAACCGGCGGAGGGAGAGGCCACGCTGTCGGGGGTGTTCGTCGAGACGGATGACCGGACGGGCAAGGCCCTGCGGGTGGCCCCCGTGCGGGTGGGCGGCAAGCTGATGGAGAGCGCACCTTGAGCGACATGCCGGTGGCCGTTCCGGTGACCGGTCGGAGATGGTTTCATCTGGCGGTGCTGCTTTGCCTTGGGCTGGGCTGGGGGATGACGCAGCCCTTGGGCAAGATGGCGACGGCAGAGGGGCATGGGCCTTTCGGATTGATCTTCTGGCAACTGGTGGTCTGCGTTCTGGTCCTTGGCGCGCTGTGCCTGCCACGGCGGAAGGGGCTGGTGTTCAGCAGGCCTGCGCTGCGTTTTTATGTCGTCGTGGCGGCCTTGGGGACGTTGATCCCGAATGCCACTTTTTACCTTTCGATCGCGCGGCTGCCTTCGGGGGTGATGTCGATGATCATTTCGGCGGTGCCGATGATTGCTTTTCCCTTGGCCGTGATCCTTGGGATGGAGCGGTTTGGTTGGCTGCGGCTTTTGGGCCTGTGCCTTGGGCTGGTTTCGGTGCTGCTTTTGGCGGCACCGGGGGCGGTGCTGCCCGATGCGGCGATGGCGGCCTTTCTGCCTTTGGCGATGGTGGGGCCGCTTTGCTATGCGCTGGAGGGGCTGTATGTGGCGCGTTATGGCACGGCGGGAATGGACCCGGTGCAGGCCATGTTCGGGGCATCGGTGGCGGGGCTGATCGGGGTCTTTCCGGTGGCGATGCTGACGGGGCAGTTCTTTGACCCCTTTGCCGATTTCGGGCAGGCAGAGGCGGCTTTGGCGGGGTCTTCGGCGCTGCATGCAGTGATTTACGCGGCCTATGTCTGGCTGGCGTTCCGGGCGGGTGCGGTCTTTGCCTCACAATGTTCCTATATCGTGACGGGGGCGGGAATTTTCTGGGCGATGCTGCTTTTGGGGGAGAGATTTCCTCCTTCTCTTTGGCTGTCCCTTGTTTTGCTTCTGTCCGGTGTGGCATTGGTCAGCCCACGGGCGCGGGAGGGGCGGCGGGGGTGACCCCGGCCCATCGCAGCGCGGATCGGGTGCGGTGATGGGGGCGGGATGTTCGGTTGGGAACTGGCGGCGGACTGGCAGCCTTGGGTGGCGATGGGCATCCTGGCGGGGATGTTCGTGCTGTTCGTGCGGGAGAGCTATCCTGTTGAGGTGACGGCGCTGGGCGGGGCGGCGATGATGCTGATGCTGGGCATCCTGCCGGTTCGGGATGCGACAGCGGTGCTGGCCAATCCCGCGCCATGGACGATCATGATGATGTTTCTGGTCATGGGCGGGCTGGTCCGAACGGGCGCGGTGGAAAGCGTCGTGCGGATGGCCGAACGGCATGTGGGCGGGCGGCCCAAGACGACCGTGGTGGTCCTGTTCGGCACGATTGCGGTGGCGTCGGGCTTTATGAACAACACGCCCCTTGTGGCGGTGATGATCCCGGTGGTGATGCAGATTGCGGTGAAGTTGCGGACCGCGCCGTCGAAGTTGTTGATCCCCTTGTCCTATATGACCGTTCTGGGTGGCATGATCACGCTGATCGGGACATCGACGAACCTTCTGGTCGATGGCGTGGCGGCCAAGGCGGGGCTGGAGCATTTCGGGATTTTTGAGATCGCGCCCTTGGGGATCGTCTTGATGATCGCGGGGGGGCTGTTTCTTGCGCTGACGGCAGAGAAGCTTTTGCCCGTGCGGCAGAGCATGGGCGTTTTGCTGAGCGACCGGCGCAAGATGAAGTATTTCACGGAAGTGGCGATTCCCGAGGACAGCCCGCTGATCGGGCAGGCGGTGCTGGAGATCGATCTCTTCAAGCGGGATGGCGTACGGTTGATCGACGTCTTGCGGGGGGATGCGTCGCTGCGGCGGGATCTTGCGCCTGTCGTGCTGGAAGCGGGGGACCGGGTGGTTCTGCGCACGGAGATGACCGAGCTTCTTGGCTTGCAGGGCCGCAAGGACCTGCATCTGGTCGACAAGCTGTCCTCGACCCAGACCGAGACGGTGGAGGTGCTGATCTCGCCCGGTTGCCGGATGGAGGGGCGTCGTCTGGGCGAGCTGCGGTTGCGGCGGCGCTATGGCGTCTATGTGCTGGCGGCGCATCGGCGGAACCAGAATATCGGGCGGCAGCTGGATGATCTGATCGTGCGGGTGGGGGATACGCTGCTTTTGGAAGGGGCGGTGGAGGATATCCAGCGACTGGCGGCGGATATGGATCTGGTGGATATCAGCCGGCCGTCGATCAAGCCCTTCCGGCGGACGAAGGCGCCCATCGCGGTGGCGGCGCTGGCGGGGATTGTGGTTCTGTCGGCGCTTGATGTCGCGCCGATCCTGCCCTTGGGCCTTTTTGCGGTGGCGGTGATCCTGATCACGCGCTGCGTGGATGCGGAAGAGGCGTTTTCCTTCGTGGATGGGCGGCTTTTGGCGATGATCTTCGCCATGCTGGCGGTCGGCGAGGGGCTGAGCCAGTCCGGCGCTGTGGCCCTGATGGTGGAGGTGGTGGCGCCCTGGCTGGCAGAGTTGTCGCCGTTCTTCCTTGTGCTTTGCGTCTATTTCCTTGGGCTGGCGCTGACGGAGTTTCTGTCGAACAATGCGGTGGCGGTGATCTATACGCCCATCGTCATTGAATTGGGCCAATCGCTGGGGGTGGACCCGCGGCCCTTGGTGGTGGCGGTGATGTTCTCGGCCTCGGTGGCCTTTGCGACGCCGGTGGGGTATCAGACCAATATGATGGTCTATGGACCCGGCGGTTATCGGTTTTCAGACTTCATGCGGGTGGGGATACCGCTGAACATCCTGACGGGATTGCTGGCTTCGGCACTGATCCCGGTGATCTGGCCTTTGTGAGGGGCTTTCATGCGGGGGCGAGCGATGCGGTGGGCGGTTCTGGCGGTAGGGGTTCTGGCTCTGGCGGGCTGTGCGGGGATCATGCAAGCGCCGGTGCCGCAGGCGGCGCGGCTGTCGGCAGAGGTTCTGACGGTGTCGCTGGCGGATGGCACCGTCTGCCGCGCGGATTGGGCGGCGGCGGGCGGGTCCGGTCGGCTGGAGCCTTGCGGGCCGGGCTATGCGTATCGCGTCACGGTGGTGGAGCGGCCAAACCTTTTGCGGCAGTTCTGGACCGGGTTGACGCAGGCCTTGGGCGCGGAGGGCGTGGTGCCCCCAATGGCCAAGGTGGAGATTACGGGCGAGGGACGCAGCTGGACCTTCGTATCGCCGCCTACTGTGGAGTGATCCGGCGGGTGGATGGGCAGCACTGCCCATCTTATGGGTGGCGACGACGGAAAAATAAGACGGTGGCGTTGAACGGGACGATACCCGTTTGCAGGAGCCAATCATGTCTGTTTTTTCTGTGCCGCGCCGTGATCTTTCGCTTCGGTCATGGGCGACGCCCCTTGTCGTTGGGTCTTTCCTTTTGATGGGGGCGACCGGGGTGGCGATGTTCTTCCATGTGGAAACGCCCTTGATGAAGGGCCTGCATGAATGGGCGGGTTGGGCCATGCTGGCCGGGGGCGGGGCGCATCTGGTGCTGAACTGGCGGGGCTTCACGACCTATTTCCGGCGGCCTTTGGCGGGTGGGATCATGGGGGTGGGGGTTGTGCTGCTTGGGTTGAGCCTTTTGCCCTTGGCGCCGGAGGGTGGCCCCTCTGCCACGATTGAGGCGATGATCGGGGCGGTGGGGACGGCCCCTGTGACGGTGCTGGCCGAGTTGACCGGGCAGGAGGTGGCGGCGGTCGTGGCCGAATTGGCCGAGGCCGGGTTGCCGGGGGCGGGACCGTACAGCACGGTGGCGGGTCTGGCGGGCGGCGATCGGGACCTGCAATTCGCGGGGCTTGCGGCGGTTCTTGCCCCCCTTGATGACTGAGTGCTGGGCGTGGGCTGGATGGCCCATCCTACGACAAAGCCGCGCCCTTGCCGCACGGGGTTGCCGTTCCCCTTCTGCCTTGTGTATAGGACGCCATCACCCCGCAGGGATATCGGAGCAAGGGTCATGGCAGGCCATTCGAAATGGGCGAACATCCAGCACCGCAAGGGCAAGCAGGATGCGATCCGGTCAAAAATGTTTTCCAAGCTGGCGAAGGAGATCACCGTCTCGGCCAAGATGGGTGATCCTGACCCAGAGAAGAACCCGCGTCTGCGTCTGGCGGTGAAGGCCGCCAAGGCGGTGTCGATGCCCAAGGACGTGATCGAGCGCGCGATCAAGAAATCGCAGGGCGGCGATGCGGCGGATTACACGGAAATCCGCTATGAGGGTTATGGGCCGAACGGGATTGCGATCATCGTCGAGGCGATGACGGATAACCTGAACCGCACCGCATCCAACGTGCGGTCCTATTTCACCAAATGCGGCGGCAATCTGGGGCAGACCGGATCGGTCAGCCATGGCTTTGATCGGGTGGGCGAGATTTCCTATCCCGCCAGCGCCGGATCGGCGGATGACGTGATGATGGCCGCGCTGGAGGCCGGGGCGGATGATGTGGAATCCGATGACGAGGGGCATTGGATTTATTGCAGCGTCGAGGCGTTGTCGGATGTTTCGGATGCCTTGGAAAAGGGTTTGGGGGAATCGACGGAGTCAAAGCTGATCTGGCGGCCGCAGACGCGGACCGAGGTCGATCTGGAGACGGCGACCAAGCTGATGCGTCTGATCGACATGCTGGAAGAGGATGACGATGTGCAGACAGTAACGCATAATTTCGACATCCCCGATGCGGTGGCGGCACAGCTGGGCTGATTGCCCCGCGCGCAGGGTTCGGGAAAGGGCGGTCCTTCGGGGCCGCCTTTTTCCTTTTGGTCAGCGCGATTGCATGCGGCCGAAGCGGGATTCGTGCCATTGGTCGTGGTTTTCCACGGCGACGGCCAGCGCGTCGAGGAGGGTGGATGCCGTCAGCGGGGTGCGGAGGGTGACATCGCAGATGGCCATGCGTTCGGTGGAATAGTCGGACCGCGTCACCCGCGAGGACAGGACGATGATCGGCAGATAGGGGGCGAAGCGGCGCAGGCGGAGGCCGAAATCGATCATCGTGCCGTCATCGCCAAGGAAATCGGCATCGATCAGGGCGGCGTCGAAGCTGTTGGCATAGCGGTCAAACCATTCGAGCGACAGGCTGCGGATCGGCATCGCCGTGAGCTTTGCGCCGCGACTGGCCAACCAATCGAGGAGCGTATCGAAAGGGCCACCGGGCAGGAGGCAGAAGGCAACGATCCGCGCAGGGGCAGGCGTCGCGCGGGTGCGGGCGGCGATTGGCGGGGTGGCAAGGCTGGTGTCAGAGGTATCAGACAGGGGGATGCCATAGCGAAAGGAGGCCGGAACAGGGATCACCGGAACGTCACAGGGGCTATGGCGCTAGTCCCATCAGAGGCGGGAAATGGGGTATTTCCGCATCCTTATGCACGCAAGAGTTGTACGGATTGGCGGTTTGGTCAAGTCTTTTGCGGGGGACAGCGTGAAACCGTTTCGGCTTGGGTCCTGAGAGCCAGAATGAAATGAAAAAGTTGCGAGGCAGTGTTGGAGCGCTATAATACATACTAAGGTATGGCCTCCAGCTGAGGAGGCCACGAGGGGACAACAGGGCTGTGGTGAACATAAAGAGCGTTGCGCAATTGCGGGCTTTGCTTTTCGACATGGAAAAGTCGCTGGGTCTTGTGGACCTTTCGTCGAATGAGCGGGATGTCCTTTACGCCATCAATGAAGTGTCGAGCGGGTCGCCGAAAAAGGCCCGGTCGGAGGCGATCCGAAATCATCCCTTGGCCGCAGCCATCCCGCAGGCGACCTATCACCGTGCCTTGAAGAGCCTTGTGCAGCGTGGGCTTGTGGCGCACGCTCCGGATACGCGGGCGGGGCATTACGTGCTGCGCGAAAGCGACGAGGCATGACGGAATAAGGCTTTCTCAGGCCTTGAAGGGGGGATGATGGGCCTTCAGGCGGCGCAGGGTGCTTTGCATTTCGGCGCAACATCGGCGGCGATGCTGGTGGCTTTTGCGGTCTGCGAGGGGATTAATGATGTGATGCGGGTTGGGCAGACGATGCTGCCCGCACCGCATGCCTTGTTTCTGCCCTATGGTGTTTTGGTCATTTGCGCATGGATGTATGGCTGGGCTGCGCTGCCCTTGCTGTTTCCGGCGGCGCTGTTGTCGGTGTTCCTGATGGCAGGCGGCATTGCCTTTGAACCTTTGATCATGGTGTTGCTGCTGGCCAAGATGATTGCGGTTCCGGTGGCCTTTGATGTGCTGCGCTGGGTGGGGCGGGATGCACGTGGGGCCGGGACAGCGGCGAATTGGAAGATGCTGATGGTGTTGGGGCTGATCGGGTCGGTTCTGGGCAATGTGCCGCGTGTGGCTTATGGCCCTTGTTGCGGGGGGATGGACCTTACCGGGATGCTGCAGACCTATGCCAATGTGGTGGCTTCTGACATGGCGGGGCTGTTGGGTGTGCTGGTGGTTGTGATGCTGTTCTTCCGGGTTCTGCGTCACGGCTGACGCAGGCTGAGGCGCGCAGCGGCAAGCAGGGCGCGGGTGAGGGGCGCTGTTGCGGGTGCGGTGAGGCGCGCGAATTGCCAGTAAAGCGCCACATCCAGCGGGTGGTCGGGGGCGAGGTCAGCCAAGCTGCCATCGGCCAGATAGGGGGCGGCCAGAACCTCAGGATTGAGGCACCAGCCAAGGCCCGCGCGGCAAGCGTCGACAAAGCCATGCGATGAGGCAAGGCGATGCGAGGGAAAGCCTGCGCGGCTGGCCTGACCGTCGGTGAGGCGATCGACCCAGTGGTGCTGAAGCCGGTCTTTGTCCGAAAAGGTAAGGGCTGGGGCTTGGGCAAGGGCCAACGGGGTGGGGCCTTGAGGCATCCACCGTTCGATAAAGGCAGGTGAAGCCGTCGCGCGATAGCGCAGCGCCCCCAGCGCCACGGTTTCGCAACCTTGAAGTGGGCCGGGGTGGGAGGTGATGGCGGCTGCCACCTCGCCCCGACGGAGCCATTCTTGCGAGACGTCCTGATCATCAATGACGATGTCGTAAAGAAAGCCCGGTGTGGCGGCGAGCGCGGGGATGACCCAAGTGGCAAGGCTGTCGGCATTGACGGCGATGCGCAGGCTTGCGGGGCCGGGCGCAATGCCCGGCAGATCGGCCGAGAGCGCCTGTTCGAGCAGCACAACCTCATCATGGTGGCGGATGAGGCGGAGGCCTGCCTCGGTCGCGGTGCAGGGTGTGCCGCGGCGGATGAGAAGCGTGCCGATGCGTTCTTCAAGCGCTTTGAGGCGTTGGGACAGGGCGGAGGGTGTAACATGCAGTTCCGCCGCCGCCCGTTCGAAAGAGCCGCGCCTGTGGATGGCGGCGAGGGCGGCGAGTTGGGCGGGATCAAGCATTAGAAAATCTAATCCGTATGCAGGATGTTTAATTGGATTGTTCCCGTTTCGGGCGATAGGTCAAGTGCGGGGTTTGTAGCCGGGGCGGAGAATGGCGGAACGGGATATTGATCGGCTGTTGCGGGGCATGGAGCCGGTGCTGCATGAGGCGGCCTATGGCTTTGCGGTCTGGGACGGTGGCGTGATGCCATTCTTGCCCTTTGCCACGGTAGCCGAGACCGAGGGGATGACCGTCGTGGCCCTGCTGGAGGAGATGGCCAAGGCGGGGCTGGCCTCGGAGCAGTGGGCGCGGATCAGTCTGACCATACACAGCGATCTGGCGGCGGTCGGTCTGACGGCGGCCTTTTCGGCGGCGCTGGCGGCGGAGGGGATCAGTTGTAACGTGGTGGCGGGGTTCCACCACGATCATCTTTTCGTGCCATGGGCGCGGCGCTTTGATGCGTTGGCCGCGCTGGAGCGGTTTGCCCATGGTTAGTGTTGCGGGGGCGGGATTTCTTGTTGCGATCAGCCTGATCGCGGCGATTGGGGCGCAGAATGCCTTTGTGCTGCGGCAGGGCATCCGGCGCGAGCATGTGCTGGCGGTGGTGGCGACCTGTGCATTGTCGGATGCCATATTGATCGCGGCAGGGGTCGGGGGCTTTGGCCTTGTTTCGGGGGCCGTGCCGTGGCTGGCCGATGTGATGCTGTGGGGCGGCGTGGCCTTCCTTGTGGTCTATGGGGCGATGCGCTTTCGCGCAGCGTGGCGGGGGGGTGAGGCCTTGATGCCCGCGCCGGGCGGGGCGGCCCCCTTGGGGCAGGTACTGGCGACCTGTCTTGTGCTGACTTGGGCCAATCCGCATGTCTATCTGGATACGGTGGTGCTGCTGGGATCGATCAGCGCGCAATATGCGCCGCATGGGGCGGCCTTTGGCATCGGGGCGGCGATGGGGTCGGTCGTGTTCTTCAGCGCGCTTGGCTTTGGCGCGCGGCTCTTGGGGCCGATTTTTGCCAAACCGCGGGCTTGGGTTGTGCTGGAAGTCGTGGTGGGATGCACCATGTGGGCGATTGCGGCAAAGCTGGCTTTGACGGCCTGAGACTGTTCTGCGGTGCGGGCCTTGCGGGCGGCGCGGGGATCGGGTTCTGTGGCCCAATGACGACTGCGCCTTCCGATCTTGGCCGCCCCTTGGAAGGGGTTCTGTGGATGCTGCTGACGGGGCTGTGCTTTGTCGCGGTGAACGGGATCGTGCGGCATCTGGGGACGGAACTGCCCGCGGCGCAATCCGCCTTTGTCCGCTTTGCCTGGGGCGTGGTGTTTCTGGCACCAAGCCTGTGGATGCTGGCGCGGAAGGGCCTGCCCGCGGGGGCGGCGCGGCTGTTTGGATGGCGCGGGCTGGTGCATACGGCGGCAGTGGTGCTGTGGTTCTATGCCATGGCGCGTATCCCGATCGCCGAGGTGATCGCCATCGGCTATTTGAACCCGGTGGTGGTGACGATCGGGGCGGCGCTGTTCTTTGGCGAGGCCTTGGCGGCGCGGCGGATCGCGGCGGTTCTGGTGGCGCTGATTGGCGCGATGATCGTGCTGCGCCCGGGCTTGCGTGTGTTGGGCATGGGCCATCTGGCACAGCTTGGCGCGGCGGTGTTCTTCGCGGCCTCATACCTTTATGCCAAGCGGCTGAGTCAGATCGCCCCGGCAGGAACGGTGGTGGCGATGCTGTCCTTGACGGTGACGGTGGGGCTGTTGCCGCTGGCCATCTGGGTCTGGGTGCCGATGAGCCTTGTGCAACTGGGTTGGCTGGGGCTGGTGGCAGGGTTTGCCACGGCGGCGCATTACTGCATGACGCGGGCCTTCCGGGCGGCCCCCTTGGCGGTGACGCAGCCGGTTACTTTCCTACAACTGGTCTGGGGCACGGTTCTGGGGGCGTCGCTTTTTGGCGAGGCCGTCGATCCTTGGGTGATTGCCGGGGGGGCGGTGATCATCGGGGCGATCAGCTATATCACTTGGCGCGAGACGGTGATCAAACGGCGGCAGGTGACGCCCGCCGAGGGTGCGGCGACATTGTGACCCTTGGCGAGAATGCGCGGGGAATGCCCGTGTCCTGCCCGAATTCCTGAAGAAACCCATAACCTTGCATCGTCAATCTGACCCGTGGCTACAGGCTTTGGGTGGGTCGGGCTATGCTGGAATTCCTTCGGGTCGGGGTGACCCTTGGCGCGCGTTTCGCGCAGCCATTCACGCGGGGCGAGATGGGGCTGACCGGAGGGGCGGCCCCCGTGCTGCGCGTGTTCAATCCGGTGCAGAATGAGATGGTGGTGGTGTCGATCGGCGGCACGGGCGCGGCGGTGACCGCGGTTGTCCCCGAGGCGCGGGTGGGGGTGGAGGTGGGAGCTATGGCGGGTAGCCTGCCCGCCGACCTGATTGCCGCCGCACGGGCCGAGGTGGGGCGGTCCTTCACCGCATATCTTGCGCCCAGCACGGCCTTGCAGGTGCAGGCGGTGGAGGTCATGGCGCTGGTGGCGGGGGGGCAGGATTGGCTGCTGGCTGCGCGCAGTGATGGCGCGGGGGTGGAGGCGTTTCGCATCGCGGCCAATGGCGCCTTGACGCGCAGCGGGGCGGTGGCGGATGCGCGCGATCTGCCACTTGCGGGTGTTTCGGCGCTGGCGGGGGCGGTGTTGGGCGGGGTGGCCTATGTCTTTGCCGCCTCGGCGCGCGAGGATGGGGTTTCGGTTCTGGCGCTGTCGCCCACGGGGACCTTGGCGCGGGTGGGGCAGATGGGGGTGGCAGAGGGGCTGCCCGTCGACACGCCGACCGCCCTGCGGGTGGTGGAGGCCTATGGGCAACACTGGTTGATCGTGGCGGCGGCGGGGACCTCTAGCCTGTCGGTGCTGCGGATCGGGCCGGGGGGCAGCCTGACCCCAGCGGATCATGTGATGGACGGGCTGGTTACGCGCTTTGACGGGGTCACGGTCATCGAGACGGTGGCTTATGGCGGCTGGACCTTCGTCATCGCGGCGGGGGCGGATGCGGGGCTTTCGGTGTTGGCGCTGTTGCCGGGGGGGCGGCTGGTGCATCTGGCGACGCTGGCCGATCGGGGGGATGTGACGCTGGCCGACATAACCGCGCTGCGGGCGGTGGTGGTGGGCGACCAGATGCAGATCATGATCCTATCGGGGGGCGAGGCGGGGCTGACGCAGCTTGCCTTACCGCTGGCCGCTTTGGGGGCCGTGGGGGTGGCCGGGGGCGCGGGGCGGGATGTGGTGCTGGACGGGGTGGGCGCGGATACGCTGGTCGGTGGGGCGGGGGCCGATCTGTTCATGATGCGCGCCGATGGGCAGCGAGATGTGATCGTCGATTTCGAACCGGGGGTAGATCGGATTGATCTGACAGGGTGGACCTTTTTCCGCAATTCCGGGCAGTTGACCCTGACACCGACGGCGGGCGGGCTGGTGTTGCGTTTCTGGGTCGAGGAGTTGGAGATCCGCGCGGCGGCGGGGCGCAGCCTGACGCTGGCCGATCTGCGCGGGATGGTCTTTGCCGAGATGGACCGCGCGTTGTTCGAGGCGCTGGTTGACTTGCCGCCCGATCCCGGCCCCGCGCCGGAGCCTCCTAGAGACCCGCAAAATCCGACCCCGCCCCCGGCGCCGGAGGACCCGGTGGCGCCGGAGGACCCCGGTCCGCCCACAACTGGCCCGCGTCCCATCGAGGGCGGCACGGCTGCCGATACCCTAAGGGGGGGCGTGGACAATGACCGGATCTTTGGCGGCGGTGGCGATGACAGCCTTCTGGGCGAAGCGGGGTCCGATAACCTGCTTGGTGAGGACGGTGCGGATCGTCTGGAAGGGGGGGAAGGGGCCGATACGCTGGACGGGGGCGCGGGGAATGATGTGCTGCTTGGCGAGGTGGGGGATGACAGCCTAATCGGCGGTGCCGGGGATGATGGGCTGTTCGGGGGCGATGGTTCGGATCGTCTGGAAGGAGGAGAGGGGGCCGATACGCTGGAAGGGGGCGCGGGGAATGATGTGCTGCTGGGCGCGGTTGGGGATGACCGGGTCTTTGGCGGTTTGGGGGATGATCTGATCGAGGGCGGTGCAGATCAGGATTCCCTTTGGGGCGGCGTGGGCCGTGATCGTCTGATCGGCGGAGATGGGAATGATTGGCTGTTGGGCGCGTCGGGTGCTGATGTTTTGGAGGGAGGGGGAGGTCGGGATGTCCTCTTTGGCGGCGACGACGCCGATATCTTGGACGGCGGAACCGGGAATGACACGCTGCATGGAGAGAGCGGGGATGACCGACTGACGGGTGGGCTGGGGAATGATCTGCTTTACGGTGGAGCGGGCACAGATCGTTTGGAAGGCGGTGAGGGCACCGACACTTTGAACGCCGAAGCGGGAAATGACCTGCTGCTGGCCGAGGCGGGGAATGACAGGCTTTTTGGCGGAGATGGCGATGATCTGATCGATGGCGGCACAGATCAGGATTCGCTCTGGGGCGGAATTGGCCGTGATCGGTTGCTTGGCGGTGATGGAGATGACTGGCTTCTCGGAGCGTCGGGCAGTGACGTCCTAGAGGGGGGTAATGGAAGGGATGTCCTTTATGGCGGAGACGATGCCGATACCTTGGACGGCGGGGGCGGGAATGACACGCTTTACGGTGAAATGGGCAATGACAGTCTGATCGGCGGTCTTGGATCGGATCGATTGGCGGGTGGAGACGGAGCCGACTCGCTGGATGGTGGCGTGGGTGGTGATGTGCTTCAGGGCGACGCAGGAAACGATCGCCTGTTTGGGGGAGATGGCGAAGACGTGGTGGATGGCGGCGCGGATCAGGATTCGCTGTGGGGCGGGGCGGGACTTGATCGCTTGATTGGCGGGGATGGGAATGACTGGTTGCTCGGCGGTCCGGACGGGGACGTTCTGGAAGGGGGCAACGGGCGGGATGTGCTTTATGGTGGGGACGGTGACGATACGCTGGATGGGGGGCAGGGTACGGATACCCTATATGGGGACCTCGGAAATGATCGCCTTTTGGGTGGTGAAGGCGATGACCGGTTGGAGGGCCAGGACGGGAATGACACCCTGTGGGGCGGATGGGGGCGTGACCAACTGATCGGTGGGGCCGGGAATGATTGGATGCTGGCCGGGGCTGAGGCAGATAGTTTGGACGGCGGGGATGGCCGTGATGTGCTGTATGGCGGTGATCAGGGGGATACGCTTTTCGGGGGGGCGGGGCCTGATCGTCTGTTCGGTGGCGCGGGATGGGATGTGATGTCGGGCGGGCCGGGGGCGGATGTCTTTGTCTTTACGCCTCAGGATGGAACGGGGCGCGACCGCATTCTGGATTTCAACATTGCCGAGGATCGGTTGGAGTTCCGTGGCCTGTCGGGGATGGGCGATCTGACCTTGCGGGACGTGCGTCTGGGCGGGGTCTTGACGGCCGAGGTTTCGGGGGGCGGCCATCTGATCCGACTTGAGGGGGTGCGGGCGGCAGACCTAGATGCGGGGGACTTCCTGTTCCTGTGAAGGGTCCGCGCGGCCTTGTGTCGTCTTGTCGCGCGGGGCGGGTCATGGAAAGGGAAAGCTATGCCGATCCTTGTGCCCCTCCTGCTGATTTGCGTCTTTCTGGCGATGTATCTGATGCGCCGGGGGCGCACATTGACGCGGGATTGCCGCTGGCGGCTGGATCGGGCGGCAGAGGGCGGCCCAGTCTGGCGCTGTGCGGTTTGCGGCGGCCTCTCGCGGGGTGGGGCGACGCCGCGCCATTGCCAGCGCAAGACGGGCTGATAGGGTGGGGCGAAAAGAGGTGCCCCTGCCATGAAACTATCCCACGATCATACCGCCCCGGCGGATGCCCTTGCCCGCAAGGGCATTGCCCCGGTCATCTGCTATCCGGTCGAAGGGCTGGCCCGGCCCGATATGGCCCCCTTTCGCGCCGCGCGCGCAGGGTGGGATAAGGTGGCCGAGGTCGTGGTGCCTGCGCGCGAGGCGCGGTGTTGGGCTGTGGCGGCGGGGCAGTTTTTCCGCATCACCAGCATCGAAGGGCCGCAGGTGGGCGATCTGAACCTGTGGGCACAGGCCGATCTGCGCGAAAGGTTCTATTCCGGCAAGACGCGGGCGCTGCATGGCACGCATCTGTCGACGGGGGACAGGATGTGGTCGGCCTTTCCCTTCCTGCGCCCGATGGCGGTGATCACGGATGACAGTCTTGACTGGTATGGGTTCGACGCTTTCGGGGGCGCGGTGCATGACGTGATCGGCACGCGCTGTGATCCCTATACCCACAACCTGCTGAGCGGGGGCGGGCAGTATCACCATTGCTGCCATTCCAACCTGACCCGCGCCTTGGCGGATTGGACCGGGCTTTCGCTGCACGAGGCGGAGGGGCATGTGCATGATGTGCTGAATGTCTTCATGTGCACGGGGTTCACGCGCGATACGGGCCAGTATTTCATGAAGGCCTCACCCGTGCGTCCCGGCGATTATCTGGAATTCTTTGCCGAGATTGATCTGGTGGGGGGGCTGTCGGCCTGCCCCGGTGGGGATTGTTCGGCGGAACATTCGTCGGATGCGGCGGCCTGCCATCCTTTGCTGGTGGAGGTCTTCCAACCCATCGCCCCGCCTGCGGGATGGGTCGCGCCGGCTGTGAATGGCTATGACCGGAGCCATGGGCGCCCATGAGCTGTGTGCGCGCCCTGCACCTGACCGAGGCGTTGGTCGCGCGGGTAGAGCGGCAGGAGCCGGAATATCCCGGCGCACGGGGGCAGCCCTATATCGATGATGACGCCTTTGGTCGCCATGCGCGGCGTCTGGTGGAGGAAGCGGGGGAGGGACCCGTCTGGACTTTTGCTTATGGATCGCTGATCTGGAAACCGGCCTTCGAGGCGGTGGCAGCAGCGCCTTGCCTGTTGCATGGCTGGAGGCGGTCTTTCTGCATCCATCTGGAAAGTTGGCGCGGGACGCCAGAGGAGCCGGGGCTGATGCTGGCCTTGGCGCGGGGCGGGAGTTGTCGGGGGATGGCCTATCGCCTGCCCGATGCGGCGCGCGAAGCGGCGATGGAGGCGCTTTTGCGCCGTGAGATCGGCTATGAGGTGGACCTTGCCTCGGTCCGCTGGTTGACGGTGCGGGGGGCGGCGGGGCCGTTCCGGGTGCTGGTTTTTTATGCCGCCCCGCTTGATCGGTCGATCCATGTGGACCTGCCAATGGCGGAACAGGCGCGGCGGATCGCGCGGGCTGCGGGACATATGGGAAGTTGCGCGGCCTATTTGCGCAACACCGTGCAGCATCTGGAGGAATTGGGTATCCGCGACCGATACCTTTGGTCCTTGCAAAGGATGGTCGCGGAGGAAATTGCTGCGCTGTAGGAGGGGCCTTGGGTCAGGTGGCGAAGGCGGCCTGTAGCGCAATGTCCACCATATCGCCAAAGCTGCGTTCGCGCTGATCGGAGGGCAGCGCCTCATGCGTGAGGATGTGGTCGGAGATTGTCAGGATCGCCAGCGCGCGCACATTGTGGCGGGCGGCGAGGGTGTAGAGTTCGGCCGCCTCCATTTCCACGCAGAGGCAGTTGTGGCGTTGGAGTTGGTCGGACAGGTCTTGCCGTTCGTCGTAGAAGGTATCGGAGGAATAGATGCCGCCGACATGGGTGGGGATATTGCGGGCCGTTGCAGCGGCATGGGCAGCGGAGAGAAGGCCGTAATCGGCAACAGGGGCGAAGTTCAATTCGCGGAAGATCGACCGCGAGGGGGAGCCAAGTGTGGTCGTGGCCTGTGCCAGCACGATGTCGCGGACCTTGACATGATGTTGCAACGCCCCGGCCGAGCCGATGCGGATCAGCGTTTGGGCCCCGTAGTCGCGGATCAACTCATTGGCATAGATCGAAAGGGACGGCATGCCCATGCCTGTGCCGTGAATGGTGACGGGGTGCCCATGCCATGTGCCGGTATAGCCCAGCATCCCGCGCACTTCGTTCACCAGAACGGGGTTTTCCAGAAAGGTCTGGGCGGCCCAGCGCGCGCGGTAGGGATCGCCCGGCAGAAGGACGGTTTTGGCAATCTCGCCGGGTCGCGCGCCGATATGGACGGTCATGGGGGCCTCTGCATGGTCTACAGGGGCCAAAGCTAGACGAAGGCCGAGGCGGTTGAAAGGCCACGACGTGCCGATCAGGCAGCGGCGTGGTTGTGGTTGCTGTAGGTGCCCGCATTGGGGCAGAAGGTCGCCTCGGCGGGGCGGGCGATTTCCCATCTTGCGAGGATCAGCGAACAGGTCCCTCGTTCGCGGCAATGGGCGCAGGTGCCCAAAATCTCAAGATATTCCGCATGGTTGGCCTTCACCTCGGCCTCGGACAGGCCGAAGATCGCGGCCATCCGGGCGACACGGTCAGGCACATCGGGCGGCATGCGGATGAAATCCTCGACCTGACGGCGGGTCATGCCGAGATCGGCAAGATCGCGGTCCGTCAGCGCGTCCACGGTTTTCAGTTGCTGCCAGCGGTCAATCAGTGCGCGGATTCGGGCAAGCATTGGGGTCTCCGTCAGGGTGAGTGACGTGAGGGTGCCCGATGCGCGGGGGCCGCACCTTGATCTGGCGCAAAGGACGCTATTCGGCGGCGACGGCCTGCCGGTCCACCAGACCCACGATATCCATCATGATGCGGTTGAGTTCGAAATCCTTGGGCGTATAGACGGCGGCAACGCCCATGGCACGGAGGCGGGCGGCATCCTCTTCGGGGATGATGCCGCCGACGACGACGGGGATGTCGCCAAGGCCTGCCGCGCGCATCCGCTCCATGGTTTCGGAAATCAGGGGGATGTGGCTGCCCGACAGGATAGAGAGGCCCACCACATGCGCCTCTTGGTCCGCTGCCGCCGCGACGATTTCGGCAGGCGTCAGGCGGATGCCTTCGTAATGGATATCCATCCCGCAATCGCGGGCGCGGGCGGCGATCTGCTCGGCCCCGTTGGAATGGCCATCAAGACCGGGCTTGCCGACGAGGAACTTCAGCTGGCGGCCAAGCTTTGTGCTGACCTGCGCCACGGCGTCGCGGATCGGTTCCAGCCCTTCGGTGCGGTTTGACGGGTTGCGCGACACGCCAGTGGGCGCGCGATATTCGCCAAAGGCCGAGCGGACCACGGCCCCCCATTCGCCGGTGGTGGCGCCTGCCTTGGCGGCGGCGATGGAGGCGGGCATGACGTTCTGACCTGTCGCGCAGGCCTGACGCAAGGCGTCAAGCGCGGCTTTCACCTTTGCCTCGTCGCGGGTGGCGCGCCACTGGTTCAAACGTTCGATCTGATCGCGTTCGGCATCGGCATCGGCAACCATGATCGCCCCGTCGCCTGCGGTAAGGGGGGAGGGCGCCGCCTCGGTCCAGCGGTTGACGCCGACGACGGTGGTCTCCTTCGTTTCGATTTTTGCGAGACGTTCGGAATTCGAGTCGACCAAACGGCCCTTCATATATTCGATGGCAGCCACGGCCCCGCCCATCGCATCGATCGTGGCAAGTTCGG
This sequence comes from Fuscovulum ytuae, assembly GCF_029953595.1. Classification (NCBI taxonomy): domain Bacteria; kingdom Pseudomonadati; phylum Pseudomonadota; class Alphaproteobacteria; order Rhodobacterales; family Paracoccaceae; genus Fuscovulum; species Fuscovulum ytuae. The sequence continues at coordinate 3,771,732 of NZ_CP124535.1, forward strand.
CGCGCGCGCCGTCTTTGAGTTCGGCCACCTTGCGGTCGACGGCGGGGTTGCCGTCGAAAAGGTCGTCATATTCCAGAAGGTCCGTTTCATAGGCGAGGATCTGCTGCATGCGCAGCGACCATTGCTGATCCCATGGGCGGGGCAGACCCAGCGCCTCGTTCCACGCAGGCAGCTGCACGGCGCGGGCGCGGGCCTTCTTGGAAAGAGTCACGGCGAGCATCTCGATCAGGATGCGGTAGACGTTGTTTTCGGGCTGCTGTTCGGTCAGGCCAAGAGAATTGACCTGCACGCCATAGCGGAAACGGCGGTATTTCGGATCGGTCACGCCATAGCGGGTTTCGCAAATCTCATCCCAGAGATCGACGAAAGCGCGCATCTTGCACATCTCGGTCACGAAGCGGATGCCTGCGTTGACGAAGAAAGAGATGCGACCGACCATATTGGGAAAGTCTTCGGGCGCGACCTTGCCTTTAAGGTCATCCAGCACGGCGCAGGCGGTGGCCAGTGCGAAGGCAAGTTCCTGTTCCGGCGTCGCGCCTGCCTCTTGCAGGTGGTAGGAGCACACGTTCATCGGGTTCCATTTCGGCAGATGCTTCTGCGTATAGGCCGCGACGTCGGTGATCATGCGGAGCGAAGGTTTCGGCGGGCAGATATAGGTGCCACGCGACAGGTATTCCTTGATTATATCGTTCTGGACGGTGCCTTGCAGGGCGGTGATATCGGCCCCCTGTTCCTCGGCCACCGCGATGTAAAGCGCGAGGAGCCACGGTGCTGTGGCGTTGATCGTCATGGAGGTGTTCATCTGTTCGAGCGGGATTTGATCGAACAGGGTGCGCATGTCGCCCAGATGCGCGACGGGGACGCCGACCTTGCCCACCTCGCCGCGCGAGAGTTCGTGGTCGCTGTCATAGCCCGTTTGGGTGGGCAGGTCGAAGGCGACGGAGAGGCCCGTCTGCCCCTTGGACAGATTGGTGCGGTAAAGGGCGTTCGAGGCCCGCGCGGTGGAGTGCCCGGCATAGGTGCGGAAGAGCCAGGGGGACTCTTTCTGCTTTTGGGTCATGGGGGCCTCCTGTCGTAGCTCGGCAATTTTATTTCGCGATGACCTCAATAGAGGACAGAATCATTCAATGTCAATTCGCCGCGTTGCGGCATTCCGCGCTGCGGCGGGGGAGGGCGGCGGATTTTGACGCAAAATCCGCGCCGGAATTTGACACAAATTCCGGGTGGGGGCGTGGCGCGGCGGTGAAAGGCGATTTCTGTGTCAGAAATCGCGCTGGAGGCCGCCCTCTTAACATGACGGTTCGGTTTGCTTATATTGGGCGTGAAGGCCCTTGCCGGGCATCTGGCATCAACAAGGGGGGCCGAGGGTCGAAGGACCTGATCACGATGCGCGGTTCATTTGCGCTTGCTGCCTTGACGATCACGCTCGCCGTTCCTGCCGTGGCGGAGCAGCGGTCTGTTCAGATCGTGAACCAGTCGGGTTTTACCATCACCAACTTTTACGCCTCGACCATGGGGGCGGAGGATTGGGAGGAGGATGTGCTGGGCGGTCAGGCCGTTGGCACGGGTGAAAGCGCGATGGTCAATTTCGCCGATAGCGGGCAATGCACCTATAGTTTCCGCGCCATCTTTGACGATGGCGATGAGGCGGTGCAGGATATCGACGTCTGCTCTGTCACCTCTGTGACCTATAACTGATCCCTTTGCAGGTCGGGTCCGGGCCGGATAGCCTGTTCCCATGACGGGGACGATCGAACTTCCTTTATGGCTGGTGGTGCTGGTTTTGGTCCTTGCGGCCATTGCGGCGCTTGACCGTATCCTTGCCCCCTCGGTCCGGTGGTTCTTTCGCCGCCGGATGGAACGGGCCGTGGCGCGGCTGAACGAGCGGCTGGAGCGGCCCATCGCGCCGTTCAAGCTGGCGCAGCGGTATGACATGATCCTGCGGCTGGCCTATGACCCGCAGGTGATGCAGGCGGTGGCCGAGCATGCCGCCGAGACAGGCGTGCCCCCCACCGTGGCGATGCAGGAGGCGCGCGACTATGCGCGCGAAATCGTGCCCGCCTTTTCGGCCACCATGTATTTCGGCTTTGCCGTGCAGGTGGCGCGCTGGCTGACGCGGCAATTCTATCGCGTGCGGATCGGGCGGATCGACCCGGCGCTGGCGCAGGTGGATGATCGTGCGACGGTCGTCTTCGTGATGAACCACCGCAGCAATATGGATTACGTGCTGGTGACTTGGCTGATCGCGGATCGGTCGGCGATTTCCTATGCCGTGGGGGAATGGGCGCGGGTCTGGCCTTTGTCGCGACTGATCCGTGGGATGGGGGCCTATTTCATTAGGCGCGGGTCGCGCAATGCCCTGTATCGGCGGGTGTTGGCGCGTTTTGTCCAGATGTCGGCGCAGGAAGGGGTGGCGCAAGCGATCTTTCCGGAAGGGGGGCTTTCGCTGGATGGCCGGGTGGGGCAGGCGAAGCTGGGCCTTTTATCCTATTTCGTATCCGGGTTCGATCAGACGGGGCGGGATATTTTGTTTGTACCAGTTGGGCTTGCCTATGACCGGGTGATGGAGGATCGGCTGCTGACCGAGGCGGGGCGGACGGGGGTGCGGCGGTTCCGGCCCAGCTTGTTCGGGGTGCTGACCTTTGTCTTTCGCATGGGGTGGCGGGCGCTGCGGGGGAATTTCCCCGGCTTTGGCGCGACGGCAGCGGGTTTTGGTGCGCCGATCAGCCTGCGCGTCTTTCTGGCAGGGCGGGCGGAGGATGCGACCGAGGCGTTGGGGGAGGAGTTGATGGCTCGGGTGGCGCGGGCCGTGCCGATCCTGCCCGTGCCTTTGGTCGCGGCGGCGCTGGAGGCGGGGGTTCAGGATCGCGCGGCGCTGGTCGCCGAAGTGACGCGGCTGGTGGGGGTGTTGGCTGCGAAGGATGCGGTGCTGCGACTGCATCCACAGGGGGTGGAGCCCACGGTGGACGAGGCGCTTTTGCATTTGCAGCGGCGCGGGCTGGTCGGGCCGGATTTGGCGATCAGGGATGAGAAGCGGGCGGTGGTGGCCTTTTACGCGGCATCGGTGCGGCAGCGGCTGGAGATGTGAGGGGTTAGGCTGTGCCGAACTGCGACGCTGCGACGCGGCGGACATAAAATTACAAAATTTCCGTCTTCTCTATTGCAATGTTGCGCGTGCATCCTCTATTCCTTCGCCAAGGGCGCCGATTCTGCGGCGCGGCATTGGGTTCAGAGGGAGGCCGGAGGATGGCTTTGGATAACCAGCAGCAGATCGTCGCCTATGACGCACCGAAAAAGGACCTCTATGAATTGGGCGAGATGCCCCCGCTGGGCCATGTTCCGGCGAAGATGTATTCCTGGGCCATCCGGCGTGAACGCCATGGCCAGCCGGATGAGGCATTTCAGGTGGAAGTGGTGGACACCTGGAAGATCGACAGCCATGAGGTGCTTGTCCTCGTGATGGCGGCGGGGGTGAATTACAACGGCGTCTGGGCGGCGCTGGGCCAGCCAATCAGCCCCTTTGATGGCCACAAGATGCCCTATCACATCGCGGGTTCCGATGCGGCGGGCATCGTCTGGGCGGTGGGCGACAAGGTGAAGCGTTGGAAGGTGGGCGACGAGGTCGTGATCCACTGCAACCAAGACGATGGCGACGACGAGGAATGCAACGGCGGCGATCCGATGTTTTCGCCCACGCAGCGCATCTGGGGCTATGAGACGCCGGATGGGTCTTTCGCGCAATTCACGCGGGTGCAGGCGCAGCAATTGATGCCGCGGCCCAAGCATCTGAGCTGGGAAGAAAGCGCCTGCTATACGCTGACACTGGCTACGGCCTATCGGATGCTGTTTGGCCATGAACCCCATGACCTGAAGCCCGGTCAGAACGTGCTGGTTTGGGGCGCGTCGGGCGGCCTTGGCGTCTATGCGATCCAGCTGATCAATACCGCGGGCGCGAATGCGATCGGGGTGATTTCCGACGAAAGCAAGCGTGATTTCGTGATGGGTCTTGGCGCGAAGGGCGTCATCAACCGGAATGAGTTCAAATGCTGGGGCCAATTGCCCAAGGTGAACAGCCCGGAATATGCCGAATGGCTTAAGGAAGCGCGGCGCTTTGGCAAGGCGATCTGGGATATCACGGGCAAGGGTGTGAATGTCGACATGGTGTTCGAACATCCCGGCGAGGCGACCTTCCCGGTGTCGTCGCTGGTCTGCAAGAAGGGCGGCATGGTGGTGATCTGCGCGGGTACCACCGGGTTCAACTGCACCTTCGATGTCCGCTACATGTGGATGCACCAGAAGCGCCTGCAGGGCAGCCATTTCGCCCATCTGAAACAGGCGAGTGCTGCCAACAAACTGATGATTGAGCGGCGGTTGGATCCCTGCATGTCCGAGGTCTTTCCTTGGGCCGAGATTCCGCAGGCGCATGTGAAGATGCTGAAAAATCAGCACAAGCCGGGGAATATGGCGGTTTTGGTGCAGGCGCCGCGCGCGGGTCTGCGCACCTTTGAGGATACGCTGGAGGCGTCGCGCGGTCTGTAAGGGCCGACGCATCGGATAGGGGGCGCGCCGGGGAATTCCCCGGCGCGCCTTTTCCTTTGGGCGGGGGGAAGTCATGGCCCCTCGCATCTTCGCGGCGGTGGCTTTATGGTCGCGCGCATGACGGTTCCGGTGACCCTTTCCGACGATCAGGCCGAAGCCTTTGACCGCGTGGCGGCAGAGCTTTTTGCCAATGGCATCGACCTGACGGCAGGTGAGTTGACGCCGCGCGCAGAAGGCAAGCCTTCGGTTTTGGCCGTGGTGGGCAAGGCCGGATCGGGCAAGACGATGCTGCTGGCGGGGTTGACGAAGGCGCTGATCTCGGCCGGGGTAGAGGTGATTTCCGGCGATTACGAAGGGCGGCGGCGGAAGGATCGCCGCACGCTGGCCATTCTGGCGCCCACCAACAAGGCGGCAAGCGTGCTGCGTCTGCGGGGGGTGCCGGCGACGACGATCCACCGCATCCTTTATACGCCAGTCTACGACCCGGAATATGAGCGCATCGCAGAATGGCTGACGGGGCAGGGCGAAAGGCCCGTGGTCGAGGGGTTGACCGATCTGGCATTGGATCGGGCCTTTGCCTTTTATCAACAAGTTGCCTCGGTTCCGGGGGCCTTGGCGGCTGCGGGATTGAAAGGTTCGGACTTCATCAAGGGTTGGAAGCGGCGAGAGGAGCCGCTGGATGTGGGGTTCATCGACGAATCCTCGATGCTGGATGAGCGGCAGTTGGAGGATTTGCGGGAGATCTTTCCGACGCTGGTTCTGTTCGGCGATCCGGCGCAGTTGGCCCCGGTGGGGCTGTCGGGCGAGATGGTTTTTGACCGCCTGCCCGCGACGCGGCGGTTGGTGCTGAACCGAATCCATCGGCAGGCCGAGGATAACCCGATCCTTGATCTGGCCCATGCGCTGGGGGATGAGGGGCTTCGTTTTGAGGCCTTTGAGCGGATGGTGGAGGATGCGGCACGGTCCGATGACCGGGTGGTGATGGCCGAGCGGGTGGATGCCGATATGATGGCGCGGTCGCCTGTTCTGGTCTGGCGGAATGCGACGCGCATCCGGTTGATCCATGCCTTCCGCGGGGCCTTTGGTGCGCCGGAGGATGAACTGCTGCCGGGGGAGCCGCTGATCTGTGACGGGATCGAATTGCCGCTGAAGCATCGCAAGAAGCGGATCGATCTGGAGGCGCGGGGTCTGATCAAGGGGGCGCAGGTGATCTATCTGGGCCCCGGATCGAAACCCGGTTTCGCCAAGCTGCATGTGGTGGGGGCAGAGGAGCCGCAGGTATCAGCCGCCTCAATCATCAAGATCGAAAAGCCCGAGGAGGAGGAGCCCTTCATCCCATCGGCGGCGACGATGGGGGCGGCCTTTCTGCATGGCGCGGCGGTGACGATCCACAAGGCGCAAGGCAGCCAGTGGGAGGATGTGCAGGTCTTTGCCCCCGATATCTGGGCCGCCGCACAAGCGGGGCGGAGCGAGGCGGGGGTGCCCTTGTGGAAGCGGCTGGCCTATGTGGCGATCACGCGGGCGGAAAAGCGGCTGTTCTGGGTGACCCGCTACCGTCTGGCACGGCCACAGGGGCCGCTTTCGGTGGCCGATCTGCGCAAGGGGCCCGCCGCGCTGGCGCTTGAGGCGGAGTAGCGAAATTCCTTGGAAGATTTCGCTATTTTCTTCGAAGAAAATTGTATCAGGCCGGCGGGTTGGATAGGCTTTGCCCAAGATCAGGAGGCACAAGATGCGCTGCGTTTTCGTCCAGTTCCGTTGCACCCCCGGCAAGACCTATGAAGTGGCCGATGCCATCTATAACCGCGAGGTGGTGAGCGAGCTTTATTCCACCAGCGGGGAATATGACCTGATCGCGAAGGTCTATATCCCCGATGACGAGGATGTGGGGCATTACCTGTCGTCCCGGTTGTTCGATATTCCGGGGATCGTGCGAACGCTGACGACGATGACCTTCAAGGCGTTCTGAGCGGGGCGGTCTGACATTCGTTCTTGGCTGCGTCGCGCCCTTGGCAGGCGTTGCAGGGGGCTTTGCTCCCCCTCGCCGCCTTTGGCGGCTCACCCCCGCAGAGTATTTGTCGCCAAGATGAAGGGGCGGGTCAGAGCCAGCGGTCGCGGCCCGTGCCGGTGGCATCGGTGACACGGGCAAAGCCGTGTTTTTTGGCGAGCGTGTCAAGGCCTTGGGCGATGCGGGGGATGAGGGAGAGGCCCTCATAGACCATGGCGGTGTACAGTTGCACGGCGCTGGCCCCGGCGCGGATTTTTTCCCAAGCCTGTTCGGGGGTGGAGATGCCGCCCACGCCGATGAGGGGGAGTTTGCCATCGGTCAGCTGCGACAGGCGCGCGAGGGTGCGGGTTGATTTTTCAAACAGCGGCGCACCGGAGAGGCCGCCGGTTTCGCCACGATGCGGGCTTTGCAGGCCGTCGCGGGAGAGGGTGGTGTTGGTGGCGATGATGCCCGCGATGCCGGAGGCGAGGGCCACTTCCGCGATTTCGGCCAGATCCGCTTCGGTGAGGTCGGGCGCGATCTTCAGAAAGACGGGGATCGGGCGGGCGAGGCGCGCGCGGGTTTCCATCACGCCCCCAAGAAGGGCGGCGAGGGCGGCGCGGCCTTGCAGATCGCGCAGCTTTTCGGTGTTGGGGGAAGAGACGTTGACGGTGGCGAAATCGACATGCGGGCCGCAGCGGGCAAGGACGGTGGCGAAATCGGCGGCGCGGTCGGCGCTGTCTTTGTTGGCGCCGAGGTTGAGGCCGACGGGAACCGGGCCGAGGGTTCGGGCCGCGAGGCGGGTGGCGATGGCCTCCATCCCGTCATTGTTGAAACCGAAGCGATTGATGGCGGCGCGGTCTTCCGTCAGGCGGAAGAGGCGCGGTTTCGGGTTGCCCGGTTGTGGGCGAGGGGTGGCAGCCCCCACCTCGACAAAGCCGAAGCCCGCGCGCGACAGGGGGGCGAGGGCTGTGGCGTTCTTGTCATAGCCGGCGGCGAGGCCCACCGGATTGGGCAGGGAAAGGCCTGCCATCGTTGTGGCAAGGCCGGGCGAGGTTACGGGGCCGGGGCCGGGGGCGAGGCCCGATTGCAGCGCCTTGATGGAGAGGCCATGCGCCACCTCGGGGTCGAGGCGGTGCAGGAGGGAGAGGGCAGCGCGTTCGAGAAGGGTCACCACAGGCCTTCGGGGAAGATATGCCCGGTCGCGCCAAGGGGGAGGGACTTGTCCCAGATGACATCGGCCAGAGTCAGGCGGCGGTAGAGATGCGGAAAGAGCGCGCCACCGCGTGAGGGTTCCCATTTCAGAGCGGGGCCAAGCGTATCGGCGTTCAGGGCGACGAGGACGAGGTCGCTTTCCGTGGCGAAATGCTTGGCTGCCGTTTCCGCCACCTGCGCGGCGGTGGAGAAGTGGATGAAGCCGTCGGTCACGTCGATGGGGGCACCGTCGGTTTCACCGGCGGCGCGGAAGGCATCCCATTCGGGGCGGCGGAAGATCTTGTAGATCAGCATGGGCGGTTCATGCACCGGGCGGGCAGGCGGGTCAATGGTGCGCGGCGGTTCTGGGATGGTCCGGGGGCGCGGCTTTTCGCGACGTCGGGTTTGACAGGGGGGGATGTGGGCGGCAGGCTGACCCTTCAAGCAACAGAAGGAGTGGATTTCGATGAGGAGGATTTTCCTTTCCGGTGCGGCGGTTGTCGCGCTTTCTGCCGGGCAGGCGGCGGCGGAATATCGGCTGCATGTGCTGCATATCAACGATTTTCACAGCCGTGTGGAGCCGATCAGCAAATCCGATTCCACCTGCGGGGCAGAGGCGGAAGCGGCTGGAGAATGCTTTGGCGGTGCGGCGCGGGTGGCCACAAAGATTCGCGAGTTGCGGGACGCCCTGACGGCGGCGGGCGAGAATGTGATCGTTCTGGATGCAGGTGATCAGTTTCAGGGCAGTCTGATGTACACGACCTATAAGGGGTCCGTGGAAGCCGAGATGATGCAGGCCATCGGATTTGACGCGATGGCGGTGGGCAATCATGAATTTGATGATGGGCCAGACGGGCTTGGCGGGTTTCTGGACAAGGTGACCTTCCCCGTCACTTCGGGCAACCTTGATGTGAGCGGGTCGGCGGTTCTGGCCGGGCGGGTGCAGGATCATTTGGTGCTTGAGGTGGGGGGCGAGCGGATTGGCATCGTCTCGGCCCTCGCCACGGATACGCCCGAAACATCAAGCCCCGGAGAAAGCGTTGTTTTTCAGGATGATATCGCAAGCTTGACGGCGGATGTCGCGGCGCTTGAGGCGGAAGGGGTGACGAAGATCATCGCGCTGACCCATGTCGGCCTGCCGCGGGATCAGGAGATTGCGGCGGCGGTGCCGGGGATTGATGCGGTGGTGGGCGGGCATTCGCATACCTACCTGTCAGCCCGCGATCCGGCGCGTCATGGCCCCTATCCCACTTGGGTGACGCGGGGGGAGAGCGATCTTGTCCCCGTGGTGCAGGCCTATGCCTATGGCAAATATGTGGGCCATCTGGAGCTGACCTTTGATGATGCGGGGCGGTTGGTTCATGCCGGGGGGGATACGATCCTTCTGGATGCCTCGGTTACGCCCGATCCGGCGATTGTGGCGCGGGTGGCGGAACTGGCCGGGCCGATCGAGGAATTGAAGAACCGGGTTGTGGCCGAGACGGCGGCCCCGATCGACGGGGCGCGGGAGACCTGCCGCGCGGGCGAATGCGAGATGGGCAACCTTGTGGCCGAGGCGATGCTGGATCGCGTGGCAGATCAAGGGGTTACCATTGCCATCACCAATGGCGGCGGCTTGCGCGCCAGCATCGATGCGGGCCCTGTGACGATGGGCGAGGTGCTGACGGTGCTGCCTTTCCAGAACACCTTGTCGACCTTTGAGGTGACGGGTGAGGCGATCGTGGCAGCCTTGGAAAACGGGGTGAGCCAGATCGAGGACGGGGCCGGACGTTTTCCGCAGGTGGCGGGGCTGAAATACGCCTTCGATCCGGCGGCAGCACCGGGGGCGCGGGTGTCCGAGGTGATGGTGAAGGCCGGGGCGGATTGGGCGCCGATCGATCCGGCGGCGACCTATAAGGTGGTGTCGAACAACTATGTCCGTGGTGGCGGGGATGGTTATGCGATGTTCAGGTCGGCGGCCAATGCCTATGATTTCGGCCCTGATCTGGCCGATGTGGCGGCCGAATATCTGGCGAAAAACCTTCCCTATCAACCCTTTACGGATGGGCGCATCACCCGTAAGTGAGGGTTTGTGGACGGCTTTCTGACCGCCCCCCCAAGGGGGCGGTCTTTTCTTTCGGGGGGCTTTGACTAGGATGGCGGCATGTGCGGGCGCTTTACCATCACCCATCCAGACGAGGCGATTGCGCGGCTGTTTGATGCCGTGATCGGGAATGATCTGCCGCCTGTGCCACGGTTCAATATCTGCCCCACGACGCAAGTGGCGGTGGTGACATCTGAGGGCGGCGCGCGGCGGTTGCGGGCGATGCGGTGGGGGTTCATCCCGGCCTGGTACAAGGCCCCGAATGACGGGCCGCTGATCATCAATGCGCGGTCCGACACAATCGCCACCAAGCCTGCCTTCCGCGAGGCCGTCAGGGCGCGGCGCTGCATCGTTCCGGCCTCTGGCTTTTACGAATGGCAGGCGGTGGAGGGGCGGAAATTGCCTTGGTATTTCAAGCGGATGGATGGGAACCCCATGGCCTTTGCCGGAATTTGGCAGAGGTGGGGGGAGATTGACACCGTCGCCATCGTCTCGACCGAGGCTGGGCCGGGGATGGCGGGACTGCATCACCGCGAGGCGGTGGTTCTGGAGCGGGGGGATTGGCCCCTGTGGCTGGGTGAGGCGGGGCATGGGGCGGCGGTCCTGATGAAGGCCTCGGCCGAGGGGGTGTTGACCTGCCATCGGGTGGATGCGCGGGTGAATTCCAACCGGGCCGAGGGGCCGGAGTTGATCGAGCCTGTAACTGTCTGAGAACGCTGTATTTACCGGGAAGATCGGGCTGCATCGGTTGTGCCCTGTTTTGTGCCGGGTTTTGTGCAGCATTCTGTGGCCACGCGCGGTGGCTTTGCCGGACGTTAAGGTTAACGCGACTCGGGGGCGGGGTTAATCCCGCGCTGCGGGGGGACTTGGCCCATTGGGGTGGGCGGCCGCTGGGGACAGCTATCACAGGGGCGCTGGTGGCGTTCTGCGGGCTGGTGCGGTGGGGGGCGGGGACCACCAGAGGGGGGAGGGGTCCAGGCCTTGCATCGGGGGGATGGGTTCGGGTCTTGCGGATTTGCCAGCGTCGCATGGGGGGAGGCCGGGCATTTGAGTATTTTTGCCAAGATGAAGGGGGGAGGGTTGGGCCTTGGGGCGAACTTGTCCTTGGGGCGGTGAGGGTGTGGCCAAGGGGCTTGGCCGGGTGCTGCGGTATGCTTGTTCCGGGGGGCGGACACGGGTTGCATCGGTCGGGCGGGATGGGTAGAAGAGGCCTGCAACGCGGGCGTTGTGTAATGGTAAGACCCCTGCCTTCCAAGCAGGAGACGCGGGTTCGATTCCCGCCGCCCGCTCCAGAAAGCTTTCCCACAGTTTTGGATATTGAGCCTTGGGCACGATCGCGTGATCGGGCGTCGGAAGACCGTGGCTGCTGCGTATATCGTCGGAACAGCGGCGGAGGGCGGGATGCGGCGTGAACGTGGCGAGCGGGAAGAGCGTCGTGCTGAAGGGCTGCGGGCGGATTTGCCGGGGCTGATCGGGCGGCGGCCGATCCTTGCCGGGTTGGTGGGGGGTGGCGCTGCGCTGGCCTTTGGGGCGGGGCGTGGCGGGGCCGAGGTGACGGGGATCGGGCCGGATGGGGCGCAATGCGTGGGGATGCCTGCGGAAATGGCGGGGCCCTTTCCGGCGGATGGCACGAATGTGCGCGCGGGGCAGGTGGTGAATATCCTGACCGAGGCAGGGGTGATCCGCGAGGATATCCGTGAGTCGATCGGCGGGTTGCGGCCCGTGGCGGCGGGGGTGCCCCTGCGGCTGGACCTGCGGTTGGTGGATGTGCGGCGGGCTTGCGCGCCGCTGGCGGGGCGGGCGGTCTATGTCTGGCAATGCGACGCGGCGGGGGTCTATTCCATCTATGGCGCGCCGGACCGGAATTATCTGCGCGGGGTGGCCATCAGCGATGCCGAGGGGCGGGTGCGGATGGTGACGGTGGTGCCGGGGACCTATCCGGGGCGCTGGCCGCATCTGCATTTTGAGGTCTTTGCCGATGCGGGGGCGGCGGTGGACGGAGGGGCGGCGCTGTTGACCGGGCAATTCGCCTTGCCGGAAGAGGCCTGTCGGGCGGCCTATGCCGCCGATGCGGCCTATGCGGCAAGCCGCGTGGCATTGGATGGGGTGCGGTTTGACCGAGACGGGATATTCAGGAACGGCACAGTGGCGGAACGCGCGGCGCAGATGTTGCGGGTGACGGGCAATACGGGGGGCCTTGTCGCGGTGGGCGAGGTTGGTTTGGTGGTGTGAGGGGGGGGAGGCGAGAGCAATGAAAACGGAAATGGCCCTGCTTCGGATGCGGGACGCTAGGCCCGTTTAGGGCTGGATCTCTTGAACTGTCGGACCTTTGGGGATGTAGCGTGGGGTTCTACCCCATCGTCCCCGGTCAGCCCTTGTCGGCCGGGCCGCCGAGATTGTCCTGCTGCGGCATCCCCAGCACATGATAGCCGCCATCGACATGCACCACTTCGCCCGTGGTGAAGCAGCCGTAATCGGAGGCGAGCCAGACGGCGGTGCCGCCCACGGCTTCCAGCGTGGCGTTGGAGCGGAGGGGGGCGTTCGCCTCGGTATGGCGGTAGGTGGCGCGGGCGCCGCCGATGGCCGCACCTGCCAGCGTCTTCATCGGACCCGGAGAGACGGCATTGACGCGGATCTTCTGTGGGCCGAGGTCATTGGCGAGATAGCGGACAGAGCTTTCCAACGCCGCCTTGGCCACGCCCATGACGTTGTAATTGGGCGTCACGCGGTTTGAGCCGCCATAGGTGAGGGTGATCAGCGTGCCACCTTCGGGCATCAGTTCCGCCGCGCGGCGCGACACGTCGATGAAGCTGAAGCAGGAAATGGCCAACGAATTGGTGAAATTGCCGCGTGTCGTGTTGATGAAGCGTCCCGTCAACTCATTCTTGTCGGAATAGGCGATGGCGTGGACGAGGAAATCCATCCGTCCCCAGCGATCTTTCAGCGCGGCGAAGCAGGCGTCGAGGCTTTCGTCATTGGTCACATCCACATCGACGAGAAAGTCGGAGCCGACGGAGGCCGCGAGGGGGGCGACGCGTTTTCCAAAGGCCTCTCCCTGATAGGAAAACGCGAGTTCTGCGCCTTCGCGGGCCATGGCGGCGGCAATGCCCCAGGCGATGGAGCGTTCGTTTGCCACGCCCATGATGAGGCCGCGCTTGCCCTTCATCAGATCAGCCATGTCCCTGTCCCCTTTGCACGCGGGCCGAAGTGTCAGCCGAGATACTTGCTCATCACCAAGGTGGCGTTGGTGCCGCCGAAGCCGAAGCTGTTAGACAGGACCCCGTCGATATTCACGCCATCGCGCATGGTGGTCACGATTTCCGACGGATCGAGCGCGGGGTCGAGGGTGGTGACATTGGCCGAGGCCGCGATGAAATTGCCGTTCATCATGAGGAGGGAATAGATCGCCTCATGCACGCCCGTTGCGCCGAGGGAGTGGCCGGTGAGGGATTTGGTCGAGGCGACGGGGGGCGTGGAGCCCTTGCCAAAGACGCGGCGGATCGCCTCCATCTCGGTCACGTCGCCGACCGGGGTGCTGGTGCCGTGGGAGTTGATATAGTCGATCTTGCGGCCCTGCGGCAGGGTGGAGAGGGCAAGGCGCATGGAGCGTTCGCCGCCCTCACCGGAGGGGGCGACCATGTCATAGCCATCGGAGGTGGCGCCGTAGCCGGTGACTTCGGCATAGATCTTGGCGCCACGGGCAAGGGCGTGGTTCAGTTCTTCGAGGACGACCACGCCGCCGCCGCCCGCGATCACGAAACCGTCGCGCGTGGCGTCATAGGTGCGCGAGGCGGTTGCGGGGGCGTCGTTGTATTTCGAGGACATGGCCCCCATGGCGTCGAAGAGGCAGGAGAGCGTCCAATCCAGTTCCTCACCGCCGCCGGCGAAGACGATGTCCTGCTTGCCGAATTGGATGAGTTCCGCGCCATTGCCGATGCAATGGGCCGAGGTGGAACAGGCGGACGTGATGGAGTAGTTGACGCCCTTGATCTTGAACGGGGTCGCAAGGCAGGCGGAGGTGGTCGAGGACATGCCCTTGGTGACGCCGAAAGGGCCGATCCTTTTGGGGCTGCCGGTTTCGCGCACCACGTTATGGGCCTTGAAGAAGGATTTTGTCGAGGGGCCACCGGACCCCACGATGATGCCAGTGCGGTCGTTGGAGATGTCTTTTTCTTCCAGCCCCGAGTCCTTGATCGCCTGATCCATGGCGATGAAGTTATAGGCCGCGCCATCGCCCATGAAGCGCAGGTCGCGTTTGTCGATATGGTCTTCCAGCACGATATTGGGCTGGCCGTGGACCTGTGAGCGGAAGCCACGCTCGGCATATTCGGGGGCGAAGACGATGCCGGATTTGCCCGCGCGGAGCGAGGCCTCTACCTCGGCCGCGGTATTGCCGATGGGTGAGACGATGCCGATCCCGGTGATGACGACGCGACGCATGCGGCCTCCTTCTCGATGGTCTTGGATTGTCTCTAAGGGAGAGGGGGGAAAGGGGCAAGGGGATTGGGGTTGTCTGAGGCAGGGCGGCGGGGAAGGATGGGCCATTGGACTGGGGGGGGAGGGCAAGATGGACCGGGTGACGGGCGGGTGTCTGTGCGGCGCGGTGCGGGTCGTGGCGGAGGGTGAACCGTTGCGGGTGGGGCTGTGCCATTGCATGGACTGCCGCAAGCATCATGGGGCGGTGTTCCATGCCTCGGCGATCTATGCGGAGGGGCGCGTCGCGGTGACGGGAAAGGTGGGGGAGTATCGGGGGCGGTGCTTTTGCCCGGTCTGCGGATCGTCGGTCTTTTCGCGCAGCCCCGGCGAGGTGGAGGTGCATCTGGGGGCGCTGGACGAGGTGGGGGTTTTTGCACCGTCGTATGAATTGTGGACTGTGCGGCGGGAGGGGTGGTTGCCGGAGTTTCCGGGGATGGTGGCGTATGTGGGGGATCGGGAGTAGGGCGGGGTGCGTGCGGGCACGCACCCTAAGGGTTACGCCTCGCTGAGCGCGACCTTCATGTCCTTGACGATGTAGATCACTTCGCCATCCGCCTCGACGATCCCATCGGCCACGCCCATGGTCAGGCGGCGGGTTTGCAGGGCCTTGGTGAAATCAACCTTGTAGGTCAGCATCTTGCGGTCGGGGCGGACCATGCCGGTCAGCTTCACCTCGCCCACGCCCAGCGCGTAGCCGCGACCCTGCCAGCCGCGCCAGCCGAGGTTGAAGCCCGTGAGTTGCCACAGGCCATCAAGGCCAAGGCAGCCGGGCATGATCGGGTTGCCGGGGAAATGGCAGTCGAAGAACCACAGGTCGGGCGTGATGTCGAATTCCGCCACGACATGGCCCTTGCCATGAAGGCCGCCTTCTTCCGAAATGTCGGTGATGCGGTCCATCATCAGCATGGGGGGGGCGGGAAGCTGGGCATTGCCGGGACCGAAAAGTTCCCCGCGGGCGCATTTCAGGAGGGCGTCGCGGTCAAAGCTGTTCGGATAGGCGGCCATGAAGATCGGTTCCCGGTTTGTCATTTTTTCGTCAAATCCCCCTGTATCACCCGCATGGAAGGGGTGGCAAGGGTCGTGGAGTGGCCGTGAAATGGAGGGGCCGGGGGGCGCTGCGACCTATTTTCATTTGTATTTTCGGCCTGTCCCGCCGTATATGACAATGAGAGACAGATTTTATGGACGACGGCATGACGCTGACGGCACAGGATCGCGGGACGGATTGGCTGGCGCGGGGAGGGCTTCGCCCGACACGGCAGCGGCTGGCCTTGGCCGCGCTGCTGGTGGGCGATGGCGAGGATCGGCATGTGACGGCGGAAAGCCTTTACGCGCTGGCCGAGCAGTCGGGCGAGAAGGTGTCTCTTGCCACGGTCTATAACACGCTGCGCGCCTTTTGCGAGGCGGGGTTGATGAACGAGGTCGTGGTGGATGGGTCGAAAAGCTATTTCGACACACGGATGGATGATCATCCGCATTTCTATTGGGAAGACAGTGCCACGCTGACCGATGCCCCGGCCGAGGATCTGCGGATCGAGGGCCTGCCTGCCGCGCCTGAGGGGATGCAGGTGGCGCGGGTCGATGTGGTGATCCGGCTGAAGCGCGCCTGAGGGCGGCGGGGAGACCCTGCCCACTGGCTGGCGATTGGGACGGCAGCGCCAATTCATGACATTTGGGGTTTGCGGGATGTGGTCGGGTGGAACCCCACCTTCCCGAAAGGGGCGGCCTACCGGGGGCAGGCCGCCGCTTGGTGGATCACTTCGGGACGAGGACCGCGTTCACGACGTGGATGACACCGTTCGACTGGTTCACGTCGGCGATGGTCACCCGTGACGCATTGCCGCTTTCGTCGATGAGATAGAGGTTGCGGCCCTTCACCTGCGCCGAGAGCGCGTCCCCCGAGACGGTTTGCATGTGGTAGAAACCGTCTGCGGAATTGCGGGCGCGGCGCATGATCTCTGCACCCGACAATTTGCCCGCGACGACATGGGCGGTCAGGACCTTGACCAGCAGGTCCTTGTTTTCCGGCTTGAGCAGGGTGTCGACGGTGCCTTCCGGCAGGGCGGCGAAGGCGTCGTTCACCGGGGCGAAGACGGTGAAGGGGCCTGCAGATTGCAGCGTTTCGACCAGACCTGCGGCCTGTACGGCGGCGACGAGGGTGGTGTGATCGGCCGAGTTCACGGCGTTTTCGACAATGTTCTTGTCTGCGAACATGGGGGCACCGCCCACCATCGGATTGTCTTGGGCAACTGCCGGCGCGGCGAGCAGGGCGGTGAGGGCGAGGGTGCGGAAGGTGGTTTTGAACATGGGTCTTCTCCGATCTGGGGCGGCGGAACCGTTCCATCCGCCCTGTGCCGAGACCTACGAGGGGTGGCGGAGGAAAGTTTCGCCTGCCTCTGCACGGGGTGCGGCGGGCTTGATCGGGGGGCGGGGGTGGGATAGGCTTTGTGGAAACGTTTCCATGAGGGGATCACGATGAAAACCGCCCGGATGAACCGCCTTTTTGCCCCGTCGGGGATGTGTTTCGACGTGGCGATCGATCACGGGATGTTCAACGAGCGGAGCTTTCTGGGCGGGATCGAGGATATGGGGCGGGCGATCCGCACGGTGGCGGCGGCGCGGCCTGATGCGATCCAGCTGCCGCCGGGGACGGCGCCCTTGTTGCAGGCCATTCCGGGGAAGGAGAAGCCTGCGCTGGTGCTGCGGACGGATATTGCCAATGTCTATGGCACGCCTTTGCCGCGCGCGCTGTTTTCGGAGGTGATCGACCGGGCGGTGGAGCAGGGCGTGGTGCTGGATGCGGCCTGTGTTGTGGTGAACCTGCTGATGCTGCCTGATCAGCCCGAGGTCTATCGCGCCTGCCTGCGCAACGTGAATGCCCTGAAGCGGGAATGCGAGATCATGGGAATGCCCTTGATGGTGGAGCCTTTGGTCATGCAGGACAATGCCAAGGGCGGCTATATGGTGGATGGGGATATCGACAAGATTTTGCCCTTGGTCCGGCAGGCGGCGGAATTGGGGGCGGATATCATCAAGGCGGACCCGTGCGCGGAGGTGCAGGAGTATCATCGGGTGATCGAGATTGCCCAAGGCCTGCCCGTTCTGGTGCGGGGCGGGGGGCGGGTGTCGGATGCCGAAATCCTGTCGCGGACGGCGGAGTTGATGCGGCAGGGGGCGCGCGGCATCGTTTATGGGCGCAATGTGATCCAGCATCCCGATCCGGGCGGGATGACGCGGGCCTTGATGGCGGTGGTGCATGAGGGGGCGTCGCCTGAGGTCGCGCTTGCCATGATCGGGGGGGCGTGATGCGCGAGGTTCGGTTCGGCATCATTGGCTGCGGGTTGATGGGGCGGGAGTTTGCCTCTGCTGCCGCGCGCTGGATGCATCTGACGGGGATGAAGGCGCGGCCACGGATCGTGGCGGTTTGCGACACGAACCCCGCGTTGATGGGGTGGTTCACCGATGCGCTGGGGCCGGTGCAGGTGACGGCGGATTACCGGGAACTGCTGGCCAATCCCGAGGTGGAGGCGGTTTATTGCGCCGTGCCGCATGTGCTGCATGCCGAGATTTACCCCGCGATATTGGCGGCTGGGAAGCATCTGTTGGGGGAAAAGCCCTTTGGGATGGATCTGGCGCAGAACCGGGCGATCATGGCGGCCATCGCGGCGCGGCCCGATCTGATGGTGCGCTGTTCATCCGAGATGCCTTTTTATCCCGGTGCGCAGAAGGTGGTGGAGTTTGTCCGGTCCGGCGCGGTGGGGCCTATGTTGGAGGTGGAGGCGGCTTTCCTGCATTCTTCGGACATCAACCCCGATAAGCCCATCAATTGGAAGCGGATGGCGGGGGTGAATGGCGATTATGGCTGCATGGGTGATTTGGGGATGCATGTGCTGCATGTGCCGCTGCGCCTTGGCTGGCGGCCTGCGCGGGTGACGGCATCGCTGGTCAAGCGGGTGGAGACGCGGCCCGATGGCAAGGGCGGGCGTGCGGCTTGCGATACATGGGACAATGCGACGATCACTTGCCATGTGCCGGATCGGGCGGGCGATTTCCCCATGGTTCTGAAGACATGGCGGATTGCGCCGGGAGAGGCGAATACGTGGTCGATCCGGGTGCTGGGGATGAAGGGGTCGGCGTTCTTTACGACCAAGTCGCCACGGCAATGGTCCTATATGCGCTATGAGGCGGGCGGGGCGCAGGGCTGGGTGACCGAGGACCTTGGCTATACGCCTTTGTTCGGGGCGATCACGGGCGGGATTTTCGAGTTCGGCTTTACGGACGCCATCCAGCAGATGTGGGCGGCTTTTGTGGATGAGTTGGCGGGGGGCGATGCGAAGGGTTTTCCCTGCGCCACGCCAGACGAGGCTGCGGCGCATCATGCGGTGCTGACGGCGGCCTTGCAGGCGGGGGTGAGCGGGCAGTCGGTGGGGGTGGTCTATTGACACGGCCCGTTTCGGAAAGGCGGGGCATCGCCTGCGCGGGGAACTGGATCGTGGACATTGTCCATACGATCGAGGCTTGGCCCGCGAAAAGCGATCTGGTGCGGATCTTGGACGAGGTGGAGGGGACCGGGGGCGGGGCGGCGAATGTGATGCTGTCGCTTGCGGCCTTTCAGGCGGGTTTGCCGCTTTGGGCCATCGGCTTGGTGGGGATGGACCGGCACGCCGCGACAGTGCGCTGGGCGGTGAAGGGGGCGGGGGCGGATGGCACCCATCTGGCCGAGACGGAGCGCGCGCCGACGGCCCATACCCATGTGATGAACCTGCCCGGGGACAGCCGGACGTTTTTCTACCATCCCGGCACGAATGACCTTCTGGATGAGGGCGATATCGCGGTGGAGGCTGTGGCAGAGGCGGGGGCGAAGGTGTTTTACCTTGGCTATCTGAACCTTTTGGGGCGGCTGGATGCGGTTGAGGCCGGGTCTTCGGGCGGCGCGCGGGTTCTGGCGCGGGCGCGGGCGGCGGGGATGGTGACGGTGGCCGATCTTGTATCGACCGACCGGGAGGGCTTTGCCGAGACGGTGGCGGCGGCGCTGCCGCATCTGGATGTGCTGTTTCTGAACGAGGGCGAGGCCGCGCGGGCGACGGGTTTGCCCGTGACGGGGCCGGATGATCTGGACGGGGTCGCGGCGGCGGCGGCGCGGTTGCGCCTGGGTGGTGCAGGCGTGGTGGTGGTGCATACGCCTGCGCTGGGGCTGTGGCTTTCGGGGGCAGGGGCGGTGGTGGTGCGGCCTGACCCTGTGCCTGCCTCGGACGTGGTGTCACCTGTCGGGGCAGGGGATGCCTTTGCGGCGGGTTGCCTTTACGGGCTGCACGAGGGGTGGGGGCCGGAGGCATGCCTGCGGCTGGGCCACCTTGCAGCGGCGGCGTCCCTGCGGGGGGCGACGGCGACGGGGGCGATCCCGGCGCTGCCTGTGTTGATGGGCGGTCAGTAGCCGCGTGCGCGGTCGACGCGGTGGAGGAAGGCTTCCCCCGCCTCGCCGCGGCGGATGTTTTCGGCGATCACGTGGCTTGCCGAAGAGGCGCGGGTGTCGGCAGCGATATGGGGCGTGACGGTGACGCGCGGGTGGGACCAGAAGGGGTGGTCCTGCGGCAGGGGTTCCACGCGGAAGACATCCAGCGTCGCATGGCCGATCTGGCCCGCATCCAGCGCGGCAAGAAGGGCGTCATCGTCGATCAATGGCCCACGACCGGGGTTCAGGATCACCGCTCCCTTGGGCAGCAGCGACAGAGTGCGGGCGTTCAGCGTGTTTTCTGTTTCCGGCGTGCGGGGCAGGAGGGTGACCACGATCTGGGCGGTGGACAGGGCCTGATCGAGGCCCGTGTCCCCGTGCAGGCAGGGGATGCCGGGGATCTGTTTGGGCGTCCGGCTCCACCCGGTGACGGGGAAGTTGAGGGCGGCAAGGGCGCGGGCGCAGGCGGTGCCCAACTCGCCCATCCCCAGCATGGTGACGGGGCGTTCACGGGCGATGGGCGGGCAGGTCGGATCCCAGACATGGCCGGGGTTCACGATATGGCGGTCCATGCCGAGGTGGTGGCGCAGCGTGTGGCCGACGACCCATTCCACCATGCCTTCGGTCAGGCCGGGGTCCACCATGCGGCAAAGCGGTTGGGTGAGGCTGGCATTTCCCACGATGCGTTCAACACCCGCCCAGAGCGACAGCACCGCCTTGCAGCGGGTGTAGGGCGCGAAGTCCTGCAGGGCAGAGCTGGGGGCGTAGATGATGTAATCCACCTGTTCTGGTGCCGCCTCGCGCGTGAGGGTGGCGGGCAGGCCCTTGGCCGCGATGGCGGCGCGGAGGGGGGCGGCATATTCCGCCCAATTGGCATCGGAGGCGGCGAAGAGGATGGTCAGGGTCATCTGTTACCTAGGTCGGTGGACATGGGCGCTTTGGATCAGGCCGAAGGCGATGAGCAGCACCAGCATGACCGACCCGCCATAAGAGAGGAAGGGCAAGGGCACGCCCACGACGGGGGCCATGCCCATGACCATGGACAGGTTCACCGCCAGATAGAGGAAGAAGTTCGCCGCCAGCCCGATGATGAGCAATTGGCTGAAGCGGTCCTTGTTCTGCACGGCGGATGTGAAGCAGAAAAAGAGGATCAGGCCGTAAAGGATCAGCAGCGAGAAGGCGCCGACGAAGCCAAATTCCTCGCCCAGCGTGGTGAAGATGAAGTCGGTGTGTTTTTCGGGCAGGAAGTTCAGGCGCGACTGGGTGCCCTGCATGAAGCCCTTGCCGCCCCAGCCGCCGGAGCCGAGCGCGATCTTGGCCTGCATGATGTTGTAGCCCGCGCCAAGCGGATCGGCAGAGGGGTCAAGGAAGGTGTCGATGCGGCGATATTGGTAGTCGTGCAGGAATTGCCATGGCGTGCCGCGCAGGGCGAAGACGGCAAAGACGAGGCCTGCGATCAGCGCGGCCACCACGGCGAAATACCAGATGGAGACGCCCGCCGCGAACATCACCGCCGCGCCCCCCATCAGAAGCATGAGCGAGGTGCCGAGGTTGGGTTGGATCACCACGAGGAAGGTGGGCAGGATGATCATGGCGACCGGGATCAGCACCCAAAGTGGGCGCGAGGTTTTCTTGAGGTCGAGCCAGTCGTAATAGGCCGCGAGCATCATCACCATCGTGACCTTGGCCAGTTCCGAAGGTTGCAGGCGGAGGGGGCCGATATCAAGCCAGCGCTGTGCGCCCATGCCGACGACGCCGAAGAATTCCACCGCCAGAAGAAGCAGGATCGAAACGCCATAGGCGAGGCCCGCCATGTTGCGCCAAAACCAGATCGGCACCAGCGCTATGCCGAACATCAGCACCATGCCCGCCGCAAAACGCTTCATCTGCGGTTCGGCCCAGACGGCCATGTTGCCGCCTGCGATGGAGTAGAGGATGAGGAAGCCCACGGCCGAAACGGCGCTGACCAGAACCACCAGCGGCCAGTTGAGGTAAAGCACCTTGCGCAGGCCGGAGGGGACGGTTTTTACCTGATATTCCAGAAAGCTCATGCCATGCCCCCTTGCGCCCTAGGCCCGCGAATTGCCGGATTGGGTGACATCGCGGAGTTTTTCGCGCAGGGCGTTCAGGTCCGTCTCGATCCGCCCGCGCTGATTGGCGGGATAGGCGGTGAGGGGAGGGATATCCTCGTGCAGGGCGCGCAGGATGGCGTCACGGGCGATGGGCGCGGCGGCGGCAGAACCGCCGCCGCCATGTTCCACCACAACGGTGACGGCATAGCGCGGGTTGTCATAGGGGGCGTAGCCCACGTAAAGCGCGTGGTCGCGGCGGTTCCATGGCAGTTGGTCATTCGAGATCACGCCGCGCGCGCGTTCGGCGGCGGTGATGTTGCGGACCTGACTGGTGCCTGTCTTGCCCGCGAAGACCATGGTGTCATCGGCAATGCGCGAGGAATAGGCGGTGCCGCGCTGGGTGTTCATCACCTCATACATCCCGTTCTGGATGGCGCGGAGATTTGTGCCGGACAGGCCGAGCGGTTCCGCCTCGGGCATTGGTTGCGGCGTGCCGTCGATGGCGCGGATCAGGCGCGGCACGACGGCGCGGCCCGTGGCAATGCGGGCGGTCATGACGGTAAGTTGCAAGGGAGAGGCCAGCACATAGCCCTGCCCGATGGAGGCGTTGATCGTGTCGCCGATGCGCCAGTCCTGCCCCCAGCGTTCCTGTTTCCACGCGCGGTTGGGCATGATGCCTTCGGTGATGGCGGACATGGGCAGGTCGTGGCGGATGCCAAGGCCAAGGCGTTTGCCCATCTCGGCGATCTTGTCGATGCCGACCTCTTGCGCGATTTCGTAATAAAAGACGTCGCAGCTTTCCGACAGAGAACGAGCAAGGTCCACACGGCCATGCCCGCCGCGTTTCCAGCAATGGAAGCGACGGTCGCCGAATTCGATATAGCCGGGGCAGGAATGGGTGGTTTCAGGGGTGATGAGCCCCTCTTCCAGCGCGGCCAGCGCGGTGACCATCTTGAAGGTGGAGCCGGGGGGATAGGCGCCCTGCACCGTCTTGTTGGCAAGCGGTCGGTGGTCATCCTCCATCAACGCGGAATAGTCGCGCTGCGAGATGCCGCGCACGAAGAGGTTCGGGTCGAAACCGGGCGAGGAGGCGCAGGCGATAAGTTCGCCCGTGTTCACATCCATGACCACGCAGGCGGCGCTTTCTTCGCCAAGGCGGGCCTGAATGAAATTCTGCACCTCGGCATCGATGGTCAGTTGGATATCACGGCCGGGGATTCCGTCGGTGCGTTCCAATTCGCGCATGACGCGGCCGACATGGTTCACCTCGATCCGTTTGTTGCCCGCGCTGCCGCGCAGCGTTTCTTCCATCCAGCGTTCGACACCGATCTTGCCGATCTGGAATTCGGGGATGCGCAAGACGGGATCGGGGTTGGGGCGTTCTTCGAGATCGCGTTCGCTGACCGGGCCGACATAGCCCACGACATGGGAGAAATCCTCGATCAGCGGGTATTGGCGGGACAGGCCCACCTCGGGCGTGACGCCCGGCAGGGTGGGGGCGTTCATCGCGATCTTGGAGAAATCCTCCCAAGGCAGGCGGTCGGCCACGATGATGGGCACGAAGGGCGAGTTGCGGTCGAGATCGCGGGTGATCCGTTCCATATCCTCGGCCGTGATCGGGATGAGGTTGGTGAGACGGGCCAGCACCATATCCACGTCGCCCGCTGCCTCACGCGTGACCGTGACGCGGTAATTCTGTTCGTTGCCTGCGATCAGGACGCCGTTGCGATCGAAGATCAGGCCGCGTTCGGGCGGGATGAGGCGCATGTTGATGCGGTTCTCTTCGGCCAGAAGCCGGAATTCATCCGCCTGTTCGACGGAAAGAAAGCGCATCCTTGCGCCAAGGACGGCAAACATCGCCACCATCGCGCCGCCCATCATGAGCGAGCGGCGGGTGATGCGGCGGGCGCTTTCCTCTGTGTCGCGGGCGGTGCGTCTCATAGGCGTTTTCCGTAGGCGTCCACCTCACCCGTCGCGGGTTTGCGCAGGTCGAAGGCAAGGCGGGATGCGGCCACCACAAGGGGATAGCACAGGATGGACCAGACTGTCTGCACCAGTGCAAAGCCAAAGCTGGGTTGCGGCAGGAAGGCGAAGGCGAAGGCCAGACGGTAAGAGATGAGGAGAGCCGCCATCATGCCCGCGACAAGCAGCCATTCGGTGACAAAGCCCAATTCGCGGGTCAGTGCTGCGCGAGAGCGGATGAATTCCGTGGCAAGGATGACGAGCGCGGTCCAAAGGCCGGGGGGGCGCATCAGGAGCAGGTCTTCCAGCAGCAGGACGGCAGCGATCAGGGGGACGGGCAGGAAATCGGGACGCCGGACAACCCATGCGAAGATGAGGCAGAGCAGGATGTCCGGCCCCGGCCATTCGCCTGCAACCGATCCAAGCGGCAGGAGTTTCAGAAAGAGGAAGGCCGCCGCGAGGCCCAGAAAGACCAGACGGTACAGCCAGACGGAAGAGCGAAGGCTGTCAACCATCGGCTCCTCCTTGGCCCGGCGAGCCTTCGGTCACGTCGCCCGTGCTGCCTTGATCGGCGGGGTCGGGGCTGGTGGCGGTGCCTTCGCCGGTTTCGGCCTCGGCCTCGGGCGGGGCGGGGGGCGGGGCGATGAGGGCACCCGCATCGGTGATCGGGGTGAGGTCATGGCTGCGCAGGACGCGCAGGAATTCCAGCCGTTCGTAATCGGCCGAAAGGACCACGCGCAGGCGGCGGTCGGTGCCCATGGCGACTTGGCCGACGAGAAGGCCAGCCGGCAGCATGGCGCCATCGCCCGATGTCACAACCCGGTCGCCGGGGCGGACGAGATCGGCGTCTTCAAGGAATTCGAGTGGCGGCAAGGCGCTGTTGTCGCCCGACAGAAGCGCGCGCTGGCCAGAGGGTTGCACGGTGACTGGAACGCGGGAGTTCGAGTCGGTGAGAAGGATCACGCGCGAGGTACGTTCACCCACGCCGGAAATGCGGCCCACCAGCCCGATGCCATCCATCGTGGCCCAGCCGTCGCGGATGCCGTCGCGCGCGCCCACGTTCAGAAGCACGGATTGGCGGAAGGGCGACCCGCTATCGGCCAGCACGACGCCTGTGACATGGGTCAGTTTCGGGTCAAGCCGCACCTGATTGAGGTCAAGCAGGCGGGCATTCTTCTGTTCCAGTTGCAGCGCCGCCTCGCGCCAGGCCTTCATCTGCTGCAATTCGCGGCGGAGTTCCTGATTTTGTTCGTAAAGGCTCGCGTAGCTTTGGAATTCGTCGATCATCGCGGCGGCCTTGGTGATCGGCAGAAGCGCCCAGTCGAAAGAGGGCACCACACGATCCACCAAGGCGGCGCGGAAGCGTTCGACGCGGGGGCTGTCGATCCGCCAAAGGAGGAACAGGCCGATAAGGACAAGCACAAGCAGGCCGACAAACAGCCGCCGCAGGGGGCGGGCGTAATCTTCCGGTCCTGTGCTGCGCGACTTTGCCACGGCTTACCCTTTTCCGATGGCCTGCCCCGGTGCGGGATCAGCTGTCGTAATCGATCACATGCCGCAACTGCTTTTCATATTCCAGCGCCTTGCCGGTGCCGAGGGCGACACAATTCAGTGACTCGTTGGCCACCGAGATGGAAAGGCCGGTCTGTTCGCGCAAGGACAGATCAAGATCGCCCAAGAGCGCCCCGCCCCCGGTCAGCATGACGCCACGGTCGACGATATCGGCGGCGAGGTCGGGGGGCGTGGCTTCGAGCGCCTGCATGACGGCATCGCAGATTTGCTGGACGGGTTCGGCGAGGGCTTCGGCCACCTGGGCCTGATTGATCTCGGTTTCCTTGGGCACGCCATTCAGCAGGTCGCGGCCGCGGATTTGCATCGAGGTGCCGCGCCCATCATCGGGCATGCGGGCGGTGCCGATGGAGGTCTTGATGCGCTCGGCGGTGGATTCGCCGATCAGCAGGTTCTGGTGGCGGCGCAGGTAGGAAATGATCGCCTCATCCATCCGGTCGCCGCCGACGCGCACGGAGCGGGCATAGACGATGTCCCCCAAGGACAGGACCGCGACTTCGGTCGTGCCGCCGCCGATATCGACAACCATGTTTCCGGTGGGGTCGGTGATGGGCATGCCCGCGCCGATGGCCGCCGCGATGGGTTCGGCAATCAGCCCCGCGCGGCGCGCGCCAGCGGAAAGGACCGATTGGCGGATGGCGCGTTTTTCAACGGGTGTCGCGCCATGGGGGACGCAGACGATGATCTTGGGCTTGGAGAAGGTCGTGCGCTTATGCACCTTGCGGATGAAGTGCTTGATCATCTCTTCGGCGCTGTCGAAATCGGCGATGACGCCGTCGCGCATCGGCCTGATCGCCTCGATCGTGCCGGGGGTGCGGCCGAGCATGAGCTTGGCATCTTCGCCCACGGCGAGGACCTGTTTCTTGCCGTCCTTGACGTGATAGGCCACCACGGAGGGTTCGTTCAGCACGATCCCCTTGCCGCGGATATAGACGAGCGTGTTCGCCGTGCCGAGGTCGATCGCCATGTCCGACGAGAAGATGCTCGAGAGTACCGACATGCTGGGGTGATCCTAGTTGAAACGAAAATGACATATCCCCGCGACTCAGGCAGGGCCGGGACGGACGTTTCCATATAAAGACAGGCCGGGGGTGGGGAAAGCCCGTGAGGCAGCGGGCCGCGCAATTCCGCGTGTAGGGGTGGGGCTTTGCGGTTTTGCGGTGGGATTGGCGGTGGAGCGGGCGTGTTGGCGCGGTCGCTTTGTGCTTTTCGGACATGAGAGCGGGCGGGCGGCGATTTCTGACACAGAAATCGCGACGGAATTTGATGCAAATTCCGGGGGCCGGGCGGGGGTGTGGCCACTTTTTCGCGTGAAAGGCCGGAAGGAAATCCGTGTCGATGGGCGCGGGCGGCTTTCCTTTGGGGCGGGCTGGGCCTATGGCGGGGGAAAGTGAGAGGTGCCGAGATGCCCGATTTCCTGCCCGATCTTCCCGTTGATGCCTTGCTCGCCGCCTTGCGGCGCAGTCCGGGGAACGAGGTGGATAGCGGCAAATTCGCGAGCCCCGAGTCCTCATCCGCGTTGGCGGTGAATGCCTTTGGCTGGTTTCTGGAGCGGCCCGATGCCCTGCCGCCTTTGCCCGGCGTGCCGATGGGGCGGCCTGAGGCTGTGGAGGTTGAGGCAGAGATGCGCTTCCCTTGGTCGGGCGGGCGGCATCCTTGGCTGGATGTGGCGGTGACGACGGCCACCACCTTGGTGGGGGTGGAATCGAAGCGCTATGAGCCGTTCCGTCCGGGCAAGGCCGTGCTGTTTTCCGAGGCCTATGACAGCCGCGACTGGGGGCCGGGGATGGCGGCCTATGATCGGCTGCGGGCGGAGCTTTCGGCGGGGCGCCTGCGGTATCGGCATCTGGATGCGGTGCAGTTGGTGAAGCACGCTTATGGGCTGCGCAATCAGGCGCGAAAGCGTGGGCGGGGGGCGGTGCTGGTCTATTTGCATGCCGCGCCTGAGGCTTGGGCCAGTGGCAAGCCCGTCGATCCGGGGGCTATCCGTGCCCATGCGGCGGAGGTGGCGGATTTTGCAAGCCGCGTGAAGGGGGCGGATGTGGTCTTTGTGCCGGTGCGCTGGGCGGACCTTTTGGCGCAATGGGCAGGGCTGCCTGCACTGGCCGCCCATGTGGCGGCGATCCGGGCGCGGTTCGGGGTTGTGTGAGGGGGGGCGGCTGGGCCGCCCCCTGCAAGATCACTCGCCGTGATAGGTCACGGTCTTCACATCCTCGCCCGGTGCGGTTTTCTGGCGGCGGACGATCAGGCGGTTGAGGGCGTTCACATAGGCCTTCACGCTGGCCACGATCGTATCGGTATCCGCCGATTGGCCGGTGACGATGCGACCATCCTCTTCCAGACGGACGGAAACGGTGGCCTGCGCATCGGTGCCTTCGGTCACGGCGGCCACCTGATAGACCTGAAGCCGCGCCTTGTGCGGGAAGAGCATCTTGACGCAGTTGAAGGCGGCATCCACCGGGCCGTCGCCTGTAGCGTCGATGTGGTGATCTACCCCGTCGATGGACAGGACCATGTCAGCCTCTTGCGGGCCGTCGGTGCCACAGACCACGCGCAGCTTTTTCAGGACGAGCGCGTCATGCGCATCGTTGGTTTGTTCATCGGCGACGAGCGCAAGGATGTCGTCGTCATAGACTTCCTTCTTGCGGTCGGCCAAAGCCTTGAAGCGCACGAAGACATCGTTCAGCTGGTTATCGGCCAGATCGTAGCCGAGTTCCTTGAGCTTGGCCCGCAGCGCGGCGCGGCCCGAATGTTTGCCCATCGCGATGTTCTTCTGCGTGAGGCCGATATCTTCGGGGCGCATGATTTCGAAGGTTTCGACGTTCTTCAGCACGCCATCCTGATGGATGCCGCTTTCGTGCAGGAAGGCGTTCTTGCCGACGATGGCCTTGTTGAACTGCACCGGAAAGCCCGAAACGGTCGAGACGCGGCGCGACAGGTGCATGATCTTGGTCGTGTCGATGCCCGTGCTGTATGGCAGGATATCATTGCGAACCTTCATCGCCATGACCACCTCTTCCAGCGCGGTATTGCCCGCGCGTTCACCAAGGCCGTTGATCGTGCATTCGATCTGGCGCGCCCCTGCCTCTACCGCGGCCAGCGCATTGGCGGTCGCCATGCCAAGGTCGTTGTGGCAATGGGTGGCAAAGGTGATCGTATCGGCCCCCGGCACGCGTTCCAGCAACATGCGGATGATCTTGGCGGATTCGAAGGGGTAGGTGTAGCCCACCGTATCGGGGATGTTGATCGTGGTGGCGCCTGCCTTGATCGCGATTTCCACCACGCGGCAGAGGTAATCGGCCTCGGTCCGGGTGGCATCCATGGGCGACCACTGCACATTGTCACACAGGTTGCGGGCATGGGTGACGGTGTCATGGATGCGTTCGGCCATCTGGTCCATGTCCAGATTGGGGATGGCGCGATGGAGCGGTGAGGTGCCGATGAAGGTGTGGATGCGGGGCGAGCGGGCATGGCGCACGGCTTCCCAGCAACGGTCGATATCCTTGTAATTCGCCCGCGCAAGGCCGCAGATGGTGGAGTTCCGCGACCGCCGCGCGATTTCGGAAACAGCGGCGAAATCGCCTTCCGAGGCGATGGGGAAGCCCGCTTCGATGATATCCACCCCCATTTCGTCAAGGAGGCCCGCGATTTCGAGCTTTTCCTCATGCGTCATGGTCGCGCCGGGGCTTTGTTCGCCGTCACGGAGCGTTGTGTCGAAGATCAGGACGCGGGGTTGCGTGCTTTTGTCGGTCATGGCTGTGGTCCTTGTGCCGTCTTGCTGCTTTTCCTTTGGGCGCTGGTCACCTCTGAGCGGTCGCGCCCTTCGGCACGCTCAGAGGCGGGTAAGGAGAAGCAGGCCACGGGGAGAGAGGGCGCAAAGCGCTCCCGTCAGCGAAAGGATATGCCGGTCCCGTGTCATGGGGCGCGACGATACGCAGGAATTGCCGCAGCGCAAGGCCGAAAACGCGGGTTGAAGCGGGTTTTCGGCGGGTTATCTGCCCGGACGGAAAGCGAGGGCGGCATGCGGGCATTGGTCATCGGGGCATCGGGGGGGATCGGCGGGGCGGTCTGCGGGGCCTTGCGGGGGCGCGGGGCCGAGGTGCTGGGGCTGTCGCGATCCGGCGATGGGCTGGATGTGACGGATGAGGTGTCGCTTGTCCGGGTGCTGGGGGATTTGGAGGGGGCGTTCGATCTGGTCTTTGTGGCGACGGGGGGGCTGGAGATTGCGGGGGCGCGGCCGGAAAAGAGCGTGAAGGCGCTGGACGGTGCCGCGATGGCGGCGCAATTCGCGTTGAACACCATCGGGCCTGCGCTGGTTTTGAAACATGTCTGGCGCATGATCCCGCGGGATCGGGCGGCGCGGGTGGCGGTGCTGTCGGCGCGGGTGGGATCGATCGGCGACAATCGGCTGGGCGGCTGGCATGGCTATCGGGCGGCGAAGGCGGCGCTTAATCAGATCGTGCGGACCTGCGCGGTGGAATTGGCGCGGACGCATCCGCATGCCGCTCTGGTCGCGTTGCATCCCGGCACGGTGGCGACGCCCCTGACGGCGGCCTATGCGGGCGGGCATCCGACCGTGACGCCGGATGTCGCGGCGGGGAACCTGCTTCGCGTGCTGGACGGGGTCGGGCCGGCGCAATCGGGGCAGTTTTTTGACTGGAAGGGGGAGGTCGTGCCGTGGTGACCCTTTCTCTGACCGGTGGCTTCATCTTGGCCCAAATACTCAAATACCACCTGTCGGCGGGATGCGCCGCAGGATGGAGGGGCGCATGAGCGCGCCGCGTCTGATCCTTGTGCTGGGCGATCAGCTGGCGCCGGATATGGCGGCCTTGCGGGCGGGCCGTCCCGGCGATGTGGTGGTGATGGCCGAGGTGATGGCGGAGGGCAGCTATGTGCCGCATCACCCGCAGAAGATCGCGCTGATCCTGTCGGCGATGCGGCATTTCGCGGAAGCTTTGCGCGAGGGCGGATGGCGGGTGGCCTATTCGCGGCTGGACGATGCCGAGAACACGCAAAGCATCGTGGGCGAGTTGATCCGCCGCGCGGCGGAGTTCGGCGCGGGCGAGGTGATGGCCACGGCGCCGGGGGATTGGCGGCTGCGGCAGCTTTTGGCGGAGTGCCCGGTGCCGGTGACGGTTCTGCCGGATGATAGGTTCCTGTGTTCGGAGGCCGAATTCGCGGCTTGGGCCGAGGGGCGCAAGCAATTGCGGATGGAGTTCTTCTATCGTGAGATGCGGCGCAAGACCGGGCTGATGATGGAGGGGGAGAAACCCGCAGGCGGGCAGTGGAATTTCGACCATGACAACCGCAAGCCTGCGAAGGCGGATCTGTTCCGCCCGCGCCCGCCGCGTTTTGCCCCCGATGCGGTGACGGAGGAGGTTCTGGCGCTGGTGGCATCGCGGTTCGCGTCGCATTTCGGGGCGCTGCGCCCCTTTGGCTGGGGCGTGACGCGGGATGATGCTTTGGCCGCGCTGGACCATTTCCTGCGCCATGCGCTGCCCAGATTTGGGGATGAGCAGGATGCGATGCTGGCGGGGGACCCCACGCTGAGCCATGCGCTGATTTCGCCTTACCTCAACCTAGGGCTTTTGTCGCCGATGGAGGTCTGTCTGCGGGTTGAGGCGGAATGGCAGGCGGGGCGCGTGCCGATCAATGCGGCGGAGGGGTTCATCCGCCAGATTATCGGCTGGCGCGAATTCGTGCGCGGCATCTGGGCGCTGGAGGGGCCGGATTATGCGGCGCGGAACGCGCTTGGCCACAAGCGCGCCTTGCCTGCGGTCTATTGGGGGGGCGAGACGCGGATGGCCTGCATGGGCCATGCGGTGGGGCAGACGCGGGACATGGGCTATGCCCATCACATCCAGCGGTTGATGGTGACGGGGAATTTCGCGCTGCTGGCCGGGGTGGACCCTTGGGCGGTGCATGAATGGTATCTGTCGGTCTATGTCGACGCTTTCGAATGGGTCGAGGCGCCCAATACGGTGGGCATGAGCCAATTCGCCGATGGTGGGGTGGTGGGGTCGAAGCCCTATGTCAGCTCGGGGGCCTATATCGACCGGATGTCGGATTATTGCGGCGGCTGCCATTACCGGGTGAAGGAGAAGACGGGGGAGCGGGCCTGTCCGTTCAACCTGCTTTACTGGCATTTCCTGCTGCGGCACCGGGAGCGGTTTGCGGGCAATCCGCGCATGGCGCAGATGTATCGGACATGGGACCGGATGGAGGAGGGCCATCGTCGCGCCGTGCTGGCGGGCGCGGAGGCCTTTCTGGCGCGGATGGAGGCGGGGGAGCCGGTCTGAGGCGTTCCGCTGGGGGCTGGTGTTGCAGGGGGCAGTCTGCCCCCTTTTGGCCTGCGGCCACTTCACCGCCGAGGATCTTTTTCGCCAGAAAACAAGGGGGTGGGGCGCGTTACCCTTAATGCGGGGTTGCGGAACGGGTTTCAGGGGGTTGCGGGGGCCGTGCCTTCGGTGGGCGGCGCGGGCTCCGTTGGGGGGGTGGCTGGGGAAGCGGGTTGCGCTGTGCCTTCTGACGGGCTGGCCGTGTCTGCGGGGGCGGGTGCCTCGGTTGCGGGGGGCGTTTCGGGCGGGGCGACGAGGATGCCGTTAAGCCAGTTGCCTTCGGCGACCTGACCGGAGGCATAGGTAAGTTTGCCCGCGCCTTGCCGTTTGCCTTTTTCGAACAGGCCTTCATAGACATCGCCGCCGGGATAGGTGGCGCGGCCTTGGCCGTGAATCTCGCCCATCTGCCATTGGCCTTCGTAAACAAAGCCATCGGGCATGGTGAGTTTGCCCATGCCGTGACGCTGGCCCATGCGGAACTCGCCTTCATAGACCGTGCCATCGGGATAGGTGGCGGTGCCTTTGCCTTCGCGCTGACCTGCCTTCCACTGGCCGGTGTAGACATAGCCATCGGGCAGGGTCATGGTTCCGGTGCCGTCCGGTTGGGCATTGGCGAAGCGGCCTTCATAGACCGCGCCGCCGGGATAGGTGGCCTTGCCTTGGCCGGTGATCGCGCCTGCGGCCCATGTGCCGTCATAGGTGGCGCCATCGGGATAGGTGATGCGGCCACGGCCTTCGGGGCGGTCGTCGCGCAAGGCCCCTTCATAGACCGACCCGTCAGGATAGGTGAGCTTGCCCTGACCGTTCAGCGCGCCTTCGGACCAGATGCCGTCAAGGATATAGCCGTCCTTGCTGCGGAAGGTGCCGCGACCGCTGCGTTGATCGGCAGCGAAAGCGCCTTGATAGACATCGCCCGAGGCGAAGGTGAGGGTGCCGGAGCCATCCTTCAGCCCGTCGCGGAAGCCACCCTCGTAGATATCGCCATTGGCATAGGTGAGCTTGCCTTGGCCGTTGATCTGACCTTCGGCCCAATTGCCTTGATAGGTCATCCCATCCGGCAGGGTGAGGATGCCGGTCCCCTGGCGCTGGCCCGCCTTGAGGTTGCCTTCGTAGATCGCGCCGTCGGGATAGATGATCTTGCCCGTGCCCTCTTTCTGACCCGCGACCCATGTGCCCTCATAGCGATAGCCGCCCGGACCTTCGAGGATACCTTGCCCTTCATGCCGGCCTGCGGTGAATTGGCCGGTATAGGTGGTGCCATCGGCATAGGTCGCGGTGCCGCTGCCGGTGATGGCCCCTGCGAGCCAATCGCCTTCATAGGTGCCGCCGTCGGGATAGGTGATGCGGCCCTTGCCTTCGGGTTGGCCATTGAGGAAGGCCCCTTCATAGACCGCCCCATTGGGATAGGTGGCGCGGCCCGTGCCAGTGATCTGCCCGTCGACCCATTCGCCCGAATATTCATAGCCATTGGGCAGGCGATAGGTGCCCATGCCGTGCTGAAGCCCGTCGCGGAAGGTGCCTTCATAGACGGAGCCGTCATCATATTGCTTGGTGATGACCTCGCCTTCGTCTTGCGCGGCGGCGGGGAGGGCCCCTGCCAATGCTGCCGACATGACCACGGCCACCATCACCTGTCCGATCCGCATCGCCTGCACCCGCCCGTTCCTGCGCCGCCTTTTGCCAAGGCCCCGGCAAAGCCTAGCCGTCGGTCCGGTTTGCCGCAAGTCGGGCACCTTTCCCTCGGCAAGGGTTCTGCTAGAACGAGGGGGAGAACATGAGGGAACCGTCGCGCATGGCCGATACCTTTCGCCTTACGCTGGCGCAATTGAACCCCACGGTTGGGGCGATTGCCGCCAATGCCGCCAAGGCGCGGGCCGTCTGGGATCAGGCGAAGGCGGCAGGGGCCGATATGGCCGCGCTGACCGAGATGTTCATCACCGGATATCAGACGCAGGACCTGATCCTGAAGCCTGCCTTTGTGGCCGATGCGATGGCGGCGGTGGAGGCCTTGGCGCGGGACTGCGCGGATGGCCCGGCGCTGGGCATCGGGGGGCCCTTGCTGCGCGAGGGGCGGCTTTACAACGGCTATTATGTCTTGCAGGGCGGCCGGGTGGCAGCGACGGTTCTGAAGCATCATCTGCCCAATGACGGGGTGTTCGACGAAAAGCGCCTTTTCACGCCGGCCGATGTGCATGGGCCTTATGTGGTGAACGGGGTCCGCATTGGCACGCCCATTTGCGAGGACAGCTGGCATCCCGACGTGGCCGAGACGCTGGCCGAAACAGGGGCCGAGATTCTGCTGGTGCCCAACGGATCACCCTATCACCGGGGAAAGCCTAATCTGCGGCTGAACCTGATGGTGGCGCGGGTGGTGGAGACGGGGCTGCCGCTGGTCTATCTGAACATGACCGGCGGGCAGGATGACCAGGTCTTTGACGGCTGTTCGATGGTGCTGAACCCCGGCGGGCATCTGGCGGTGCAGATGCCGCAGTTCGAGGATTGCGTGACCCATGTCGATTTCACGCGCGGGCCAGAGGGTTGGGTGGCAGCCAAGGGGATGCTTGCCCCCGTGCCGCCGGTGGCGGAGGCGGATTATCACGCGATGACCGTGGGTCTGCGCGATTATCTGGGGAAGTCGGGGTTTTCCAAGGTGGTGCTGGGTCTGTCGGGCGGGATCGATTCCGCGCTGGTGGCGACGATTGCCGCCGATGCGCTTGGTCCTGAAAATGTGCATTGCGTGATGCTGCCGTCACGCTTCACCTCGGCCCATTCCCTTGAGGATGCGGCGGATTGCGCGGGGCGGCTGGGCTGCCGTTTGGACACGATCCCGATTTCGGGGCCGCAAGAGGCGGTGGGTGAGGCGCTGGGGCCGCTCTTTGCCGGGACGGAACCGGGGATCACCGAGGAGAACATCCAGTCGCGGCTGCGCGGTCTTTTGTTAATGGCGCTGTCGAACAAGTTCGGGGCGATGCTTCTGACCACGGGGAACAAATCCGAAGTGGCGGTGGGCTATTGCACGATCTATGGCGATATGAATGGCGGCTATAACCCGATCAAGGACCTGTGGAAGACGCGGGTTTTCGACACCTGCCGCTGGCGGAACGAAACGCATCGCCCTTGGATGAAGGGTCCCACAGGCGAGGTCATCCCGCCCCGGATCATCGACAAGCCGCCCAGCGCCGAATTGCGCGACAATCAGAAGGACGAGGATTCGCTGCCGCCTTACCCGGTGCTGGACGCGATCCTTGAAGGCTTGGTGGAGAAAGAGCTTTCGGTGGCCGAAATCGTGGCGCAGGGGCATGACCTTGCCACGGTGAAACGGGTGGAGGGGTTGCTTTACACCAGCGAATGGAAGCGCTTCCAATCCGCCCCCGGTGTGCGGCTGACGCAAAAGGCCTTTTGGCTGGATCGCCGCTATCCGATGGTGATGCGCTGGCGGGATCAAAGCGGGGCCTGAGGACCACGGGGGCGCTGCCTCCACGCGGCCTGTGGCGGCGTCACCCAGAGCATCTTTCTTTCAAGAAGAAGAGGATTGGCTTCATCTTGGCCCAAATACTCTGGGGTCCGGGGCAAAGCCCCGGGGGGTGGGTCGGGCGTGCGGCATGGCCCTTCGGAGGATCAGACGGCGCTGACCGCCGCTTCGGGCAGAAGGCGGGCCACATCTTCGGCGCGGCACAATTCGGTGGCGTCGGACATGACGGCGGCGGCGGCGGCGGCGACGCCTTGGGCCAGCGCCTCGGCCTCGGATTGCCCGCGGGCGAGGGCGAGCGTGTAGCCGCCCACGAAACTGTCGCCTGCGCCGACCTTGGAGCGGACCTGCACCTTGGGGGCCTTGGCGAAGATGCGCTGCTTTGCATCGGCAAGGACGGAACCATCGGCGCCACGGGCGACGATCACCTTCTTTGCCACGCCGCGCGCCACGAGGGATTGGGCAAAATCGGCGGTGTCGGCGCGGGTTTCAAGGGGGCGGCGGGCCAGCGCCTCGGCCTCTTCGCCATCCATGCGGAGAACCTCAAGATCGGGGATCGGATGATCGACGGCCTGTGTCAGCGCAGCCCCGGAGGTGTCCAGCACGACGCGCATCCCCGCCATGGCGGCGGCAAGGCGGGCGGGGAAATCCATCGGCACGCCTGGGGGTTGGCTGCCGGAGATCACGGCAAAACCACCGGGTTTTCCAGCCGCGCGCAACAGCATGAAGACGCGGTCCTGATCTTCCTGATGCCAGACGGGGCCGGGCAACATGAAGCGATATTGGCGGCCAGTCGAGGCTTCATTCACGGTAAGGCTTTGCCGGGTTTCGCCGGGGCCGGTGATGCCGAGAAACATGACACCTTCGCGGCGGATCAGTTCGGCCAGACGGTCACCCGTCAATCCTCCGAGGGCAACAAGGGCGAGGGATTCGCCGCCTAGGGCGTGGACAGCGCGCGAAACATTGAGGCCGCCACCGCCGGGGTCAAGCTGGGGTTCAGAGCAGCGGAGTTTCTCATCCGGCACCATGACGGGCACGGCAGACGCCATGTCGAGCGCGGGGTTGAGGGTGAGGGTCAGGATTGGGGCCTGAGGGGAGGGAGGCGTGTCAGGCATGATGCGGCTCTTCGTCTGGCGATGGGCGGCATGATAGCGCTAACGGGGCACGGGGGGCAAGCGGTGCCCCCCGTGCCTTTTGGGGCAAGCGGAATTTGACGCAAATTCCGCGTCGAAATCTGCGCGCAGATTTCGGGGCGATTTCTGTGTCAGAAATCGCGGAGCTTAAAGCATCAGCTGATAGCTGGCCGGAACGTAGCGGAAGCCATCGCCGTTTGCCTCGACAAAGCCGATCGCGGGGAAGGGCATGTGGTAGCCCGCGAAGGGGATGCGGTCGGCGGCCAGCATGCCAAGAATCTGGCGACGGGTCGCTGCGGCCTGTGCCTTGTCCTGATCGAAGCGCACCTCCCAATCCGGGTAGGCAAGCGACCAGACATAGTGGTTGGTCGTATCGGCAAGGATCGCCATGCGTGAGCCGTTCGATTCCAGCATATAGGTGAAATGGCCCGGCGTATGTCCGGGTGCCGCCATGGCGGTGATGCCCGAGACGACTGCGCCGCCATCGTCGAGGAAGGTGAACTTGTCGTTCAGGGGTTTCACCTTGGCATCGAAATTCTCATTCGCGGCGGCGGACCAGTTGTTATGTTCGGTGGCCCCCGTCACATAACGGGCATTGGCATAGGTCGCCGCCCCATCTTCGCCTGACAGGCCGCCGATATGGTCGCCATGCATATGGGTGATCACAACGATGTCGATCTGATCGGGGGTGATCCCGGCGCTGGCCAGTGCGGCGGTGGTGCCTGCGGCGGAAAGGCCGGTGTCGAAGAGGACCAGTTCCGACCCTGTGTTCACCACGACGGGGGTGAAAAAGTTGAAGGTCTTGTCGGCGGGGATGAAATTCGCGGCCGAGACGGCGGCGAATTCCTCGGGTGCCACGTTCATGCCGAAGGTTTCCTGCGGCTTATCCCCGGCGCGGGTGCCGGCGAGGACGGTGGTCACCTCGAACCCGCCCAAGGTCACCCGGTGGAAGGGGGCGTGCATCGCGCCCTGTTGCGGCGCAGCGGCAAGGGCAGGGCGGGCGCTGAGCAGCGCAGGCGCGGCGAGGGGAAGGGCGGCACCGGCAAAAAGCGCTTTGCGGCGCGAGAGGGTCGGGGTCGTCATGGCATCCTCCGGGGTTGTGACTATCCGGAAGGATAGGCCGATGGGCGGGTTGGGCCAGTCACGGCTTTGTCAGGGGTTGCGCAGCCCTGCACAGGGCATGTGCGGGTGATGGTGGGAGGGCGGCCCCAGCCTACTCCCACCATGGGTCGATGCGGGCGATATCGTCGTCGGACCAGCCGAAGTGATGGGCGAGTTCATGCACCACGACATGGGCGATCAGATCGCCCAAGCCCACATCGCCGCGATCGATCCATTCTTCAAGGATCGGGCGGCGGAAGAGCCAGACGATATCGGGATGGGTGGGCTGTTCCATCACCGATTTTTCGGTCAGCGGCGTGCCTTCATATAGGCCGGTGAGTTCATAGGGGTCTTCCATTCCCATCGCTTCGAGGACGTCATCGGGGGGGAAGTCGGTGATGCGCAGCGCCACGTGGGTGGCATGGTCGCGCCAAGGCTGAGGCAGGTTGACCACCGCCTCATGGGCAAGCTGTTCGAAAAGCGCGAGGTCGGGGGCGGGGAAGGCATCCCAGCCGGGGGCTTGCGGATCGGGATTGTCGGCTGTGGTCATGGCGGCCCCTTGCTTTGCCCCCAGATATGGACAAAAGCGCCCGCCTATGAAAGAGGAACGGGGGTCCAACGGAGCCCGTTTTTCCCATGACCACGCCGTCCAACGTCACCACCCGTTTCGCGCCGTCGCCCACCGGATATATCCATGTGGGCAATCTGCGCACTGCGTTGATGAATTACCTGATCACCCGCAAGGCGGGGGGGACCTTCATCTTGCGGTTGGACGATACGGATCAGGAACGGTCGAAGCAGGAATATATCGACGGGCTGATGGAGGATCTGGACTGGCTGGGCATCCGCTATGACCGGGTGGAGCAGCAGTCGAAGCGTCTGGCGCGCTATGCCGAAGCCGCCGAGCAGTTGAAGGCGGCGGGGCGGTTTTACGAATGTTTCGAGACGCCGACCGAGCTGGACCTGAAGCGGAAGAAGCTTTTGAACATGGGGCGGCCACCGGTCTATGACCGGGCGGCCCTGTCTTTGACCGAGGAGCAGAAGGCAGCCTATCGGGCCGAGGGGCGGCAGGGCTATTGGCGGTTCCTGCTGGATCAGGAGCGGATCGAGTGGCGCGATGGGATCATCGGGGACATTTCGATTGATGCGGCGTCCGTGTCGGACCCGGTGCTGATCAAGGCGGATGGGCAGGTTCTTTATACCTTTGCCTCGTCGGTGGATGATGTGGATATGGGGGTCACCCACATCGTGCGGGGCGCGGACCATGTGACGAACACGGCCACGCAGATCCAGATCATGAAGGCGCTGGGCGGCACGCCGCCGCAATTTGCCCATCACAGCCTGCTGACCGGGCCGCAGGGCGAGGAATTGTCCAAGCGGCTGGGTGTGCTGTCCTTGCGCGACCTGCGGGCGCGGGGCGTGGCGCCCTTGGCGCTGATGTCGTTGATGGCGCGACTGGGGTCTTCGAAACCGGTGGAACTGGCGGCATCGATGCAAGACCTTATCGACGGGTTCGATGTGGGATCTTTCGGGGCGGCGCCGACGAAGTTTGATGCCGAGGACCTATTCCCGCTGACGCGCGCGCATGTGCAGGGCCTGCCCTTTGCCGCCGTGGCAGAGCGGATCGCGGCGCTGGGCGTGCCGGCGGAGGAGGCAGAGGCCTTCTGGAATGTGGCCAAGGGCAATATCACGGTGCTGGCCGATCTGGAGGAATGGTGGGCGCTGTTCCGCGATGGGGCCGAGCCGATGGTCGAGGCGGGGGATGAAGAGTTCATCCGGCAGGCGGTGTCGATGCTGCCCGCGCGGCCATGGACGCGGGCCACCTGGGGCGAATGGACCGAGGCGGTGAAGGCCGCCACGGGGCGGAAGGGCAAGACGCTGTATATGCCCTTGCGTAAGGCGCTGACGGGGCGGGCGAATGGGCCGGAAATGGCCGAGGTCATGCCCTTGCTGAAGGTGGTGAAGGCGGGGTGACCTTAGGCTTCCGGGTGAAGACCCGGGCGCTTTACTGGCGACCTTGATGAAGTCTGATGCGTCGGACCGGGGGGCACACTTCCGGACCCCCGTGGGATATTCGCAGACAGCAAATGTGCAGGCCGGTCGGCGTGTTTCCGGCATTGGGGGCAAAGGTGGCGGCGACGATTGATGGCGAGACTGGTGCGGTGGGCGAAGCGGCACCCGTGACGGCGAAATTCGTGACGGGGAACCTGTTTCGGCATGTTGCGGTGATGTCTCTGACCTCGTCGGTCGGGTTGATGGCGATCTTCGTCGTGGACCTGATCAACATGCTTTATATCAGCTGGTTGCAGGACCCAGAGAAGACGGCGGCCATCGGCTATGCGGGGGCGGTGTTGTTCTTCACCACGGCCTTCGGGATCGGGCTTTCGGTGGGCGTGTCGGCGCTGGTGTCGCGGGCGGTGGGGGCGCGGGATTTTGCGCTGGCGCGGCAGCGGACGACCGAGGGGCTTTTGCTGGGTGCGGGGTTCGGCGCGGGTTTTGCGGCGCTGGTCTGGGTTTTGTTGCCGCCGATCGTGGGGCTTTTGGGGGCAACGGGCGGGACAGCGGCGGAGGCGCTGCATTTCCTGCGGGTGCTGATCCCGTCGCAGCCCCTTTTGATGATCGGCATGATCGGGGCGGGGGTGCTTAGGGCGCATGGAGATGCGCGGCGCAGCATGATGGTGACGGTTTGGGGGGCCATCGTTCTGGCGGCGCTGGACCCGGTGCTGATCCTTTGGGCGGACCTTGGCCTTACGGGGGCGGCGCTGGCGGGATGGGGGTCGCGGGCGGCCATCGCGGGCATGGCGCTGTGGCCGATCTGGCGGCATTATGGCGGGTTCGGGCGGCCTTCGGGGGCGAGTGTGGCGGCCGCCTCAGTGCCTTTGTTCGCGATTTCCGGGCCAGCGATTCTGACGCAGTTGGCCACCCCGGTTGGGCAGGCGGTCGTGACGCGGATGGTGGCGGGCTATGGTGAGGCTGCGGTGGCCGGGATGGCCATTGCGGGGCGGCTGACCCCGGTGGCCTTTGGCATCATCTTTGCGCTGTCGGGGGCGGTGGGGCCGATCATCGGCCAGAACCTTGGCGCGAAGAAGATGGACCGGGTGCGGCGGGCCTTTTGGGATTCGATCCTGTTCGCCGGGCTGGTGATTGTGGCCATGTCGGCGCTGCTATTCATGGCGCGGGGATACATCGCGGCTGCCTTCCATGCCGAGGGATTGACGCGCGATCTGATCTTTCTCTTCTGCGGGCCGTTGAGCCTGCTGTTCTTCTTCAACGGCTTGATCTTTGTGGCCAATGCGACCTGCAACAATCTGGGCGCGGCGATGCAGTCCACGATGGTGAACTGGGGGCGGCATACGATCGGGACCGTGCCATTTGCCTGGGCCTTGGGTCTTTGGTGGGGGGCGGAGGGCGTGCTGATCGGTCAGGCGCTGGGCGGGGTGCTGTTTGGTATTCTGGCCGTCTGGCTGGCGCTGCGGGTGGTTGACCGGGTGGCGGCGGGGGCGAAGGTCTGAGCCGATCGGCGGGCCTGCATGTCGGTTAGGGATTGTATACCGTCGTATCCGAAATTCCCCTTGCCTGACATGTGCCAGTCGGGTTACCCAGATTGCGTCAGCATCGGGAGAATCCGGCGCACGTGGGCAACCCCGTGGGAGCCGGTGCCGAAGGAGCAACCGCCCCGGTAAACTCTCAGGCAACAGGACCGTTGCTGGCGAAGAACTCTGGAGAGTGGCGCAGCTGCGCCCGCCGAAGGGATAACGATCTCAGGCGCCCCAATGGGCAGGGACAGAGGGGGCATCGTAGGACAGGGATCGGCCTGTCCGGGCGGTGCCGCGTTGCAAAGACCGGCGCTTTGGAAGGGGAGGGACGCGTGTCCGACCTGAAGCGATTGGGTCTTCATGACCTGCATGTGGAATTGGGGGGGAAGATGGTCCCCTTCGCCGGATATGAGATGCCGGTGCAATATCCGGCGGGCGTGATGAAGGAGCATCTGCACACGCGTACCGCCGCCGGGCTGTTCGATGTGAGCCATATGGGGCAGGTCATCCTGCGCCCCAAGCGCGGGATGGAGGCGCTGTGCCTTGGGTTCGAGGCGCTGATGCCCGTCGATGTGCTGGGACTGGCGGAGGGGCGGCAGCGATACGGGCTTTTCACGAATGAGACGGGGGGCATCCTTGATGACCTGATGTTCGCGCATCGGGGGGATCATCTGTTTGTCGTCGTCAATGCCGCCTGCAAGGAGGCCGATGTGGCGCATATGCGGGCGCATCTGGCGGATGTGGCAGAGGTGGAGTTCATCGCCGACCGTGCGCTGATTGCGCTGCAGGGGCCGGGGGCGGAAGCGGCGCTGGCGGCGATGGTGCCGGAGGTGGCGGCTATGCGGTTCATGGATGTGGGGGTTTTTCCGTGGCAATCCAACGAGCTGTGGGTGTCGCGGTCCGGCTATACCGGCGAGGACGGGTTTGAGGTTTCGGTGCCGGAGGCAGGGGCGGAAGGGTTTGTCCGGACGCTTTTGGCGCAAGAGGGCGTGGCCCCCATCGGCCTTGGGGCGCGCGACAGCCTGCGGCTTGAGGCGGGTCTGTGCCTTTACGGGCATGACATCGACACAGGGACGAGCCCTGTCGAGGCTGCTCTGACTTGGGCGATCCAGAAAGCGCGGCGCGCAGGCGGGGCGCGCGAGGGCGGGTTCCCGGGTGCCGCGCGCATCCTGCGGGAATTGGCCGAGGGGCCGGAGCGCCGCCGCGTTGGACTGCGCCCGGAAGGCCGGGCGCCGATGCGCGAGGGGGTGGAGCTGTTTGCGACAGATGGCACGCCGCTTGGTCGCATCACTTCGGGCGGGTTTGGCCCCAGCGTCGAGGCCCCTGTTGCCATGGGCTATGTGCCCGCGTCTTATGCGAAAATCGGAACGGTGATCGAAGGGGAGTTGCGCGGAAAACGGCAGCCCCTGACCGTTGCGGACATGCCTTTCAATCCCACCACCTACAAGCGTTGAGGATGCGCGATGAAATACACCGAAGAACATGAATGGCTACGGGTCGAGGGCGATCTGGTCGTCGTCGGGATCACCGAGCATGCCGCGACGCAATTGGGCGACGTGGTGTTTGTCGAATTGCCCGAGACCGAAACCATGGTCGCTGCGGGCGACGAGGTCGTGGTGATCGAGAGCGTGAAGGCCGCGTCCGACATCCTTGCCCCGGTTGATGGCGAGATCGTCGCCGTCAATTCCAAGCTGACGGATCATCCGGGCCTTGTGAATGAGGACCCGACGGGTGCGGCGTGGTTCTTCAAGATGAAGCTTGATGATTTGTCCGTGCTGGATCAGTTCATGGACGAGGATGAATATAACGACCTGATCGGGTGATCCCCGTCAGGCCGTTGAAGGGCAAGAGTTTTTCGGAAACTTTTGCAAGTTCCATCGAAGGAATTTGGTGGGCGCCTGCGTGCCCGCCTTCCCCAATCCCCCGCCTTCCCAATCCAAGGTGCGCGCCATGAGCTATACCCCGGTCGACTACAACCCCTATGACTTTGCCAATCGTCGCCATATCGGCCCTTCGCCCGCCGAAATGGACGAGATGCTGAAGGTTGTGGGGGTCAAGACACTGGACGAATTGATCGACCAGACGGTGCCGGCTGCGATCCGGCAGAGCGTACCTCTAGGTTGGGCGCCCTTGTCCGAGCATGAATTGCTGGCGCGAATGCGGGCTGTCGGTGCGCGCAACAAGGTGATGACCAGTCTGATCGGGCAGGGCTATTACGGCACGGTCACGCCGCCCGCGATCCAGCGCAACATTCTGGAAAACCCGGCGTGGTATACTGCCTATACGCCCTATCAGCCCGAAATTGCTCAGGGGCGGCTTGAGGCGCTGTTGAATTACCAGACGATGGTGGCCGATCTGACCGGGCTGCCGGTGGCCAATGCGTCGCTGCTGGACGAGGCGACGGCGGCAGCCGAGGCCATGGCGATGGCGGAGCGGGTGGCCAAGTCGAAGGCGCGGGGTTTCTTTGTCGATCATGGTTGCCATCCGCAGACCATCGCGGTGATCCGCACAAGGGCCCTGCCTTTGGGGATTGAGGTGATCGTGGGCGATCCGGCGAAGCTGGTGCCGGAGCAGGTCTTTGGCGCGATCTTCCAATATCCGGGCACTTATGGGCATGTGATTGACTTCACAAAGGAAATCGCAGCGCTGCATGCGGCGAAGGCGGTGGCCATCGTGGCGACCGATCTGCTGGCGCTGACCATCCTGAAA
The DNA here is from genome assembly GCF_029953595.1 of Fuscovulum ytuae. Lineage (NCBI taxonomy): Bacteria > Pseudomonadati > Pseudomonadota > Alphaproteobacteria > Rhodobacterales > Paracoccaceae > Fuscovulum > Fuscovulum ytuae. The sequence goes on from NZ_CP124535.1 coordinate 3,815,349, forward strand.
GAACCCGGTGCGATGGGGGCGGATATCGCCATCGGGTCGAGCCAGCGTTTCGGCGTGCCGATGGGCTATGGCGGGCCGCATGCCGCCTTCATGTCCTGCAAGGACGACTATAAGCGCGCGATGCCGGGGCGGATTGTCGGGGTGTCCATCGATGCGCGGGGGAATAAGGCCTATCGCCTTTCCTTGCAGACGCGCGAGCAGCATATCCGGCGCGAGAAGGCGACCTCGAATGTCTGCACGGCGCAGGCGCTACTGGCGGTGATGGCGTCCTTCTATGCGGTGTTCCACGGACCGAAGGGCCTGCGGGCGATTGCGGAACGGGTCCATTTCCTGACGAACCGTCTGGCGCGCGCGCTGAAGGCGGCGGGGGCAAAGGTGTCGCCCAAGGCGTTTTTCGACACGATCACGGTGGAGGTGGGTGTCGGGCAGGCAGGCATTCTGGCTGCCGCGCGGCATGAAGGGTTGAATTTCCGCAAGATCGGAAGTGATCGCGTGGGGATCAGCTTGGACGAGACGACGGATGAGAAGGTGCTGATCCGTGTGCTGCGGGCCTTTGGGATTGATGGCGTGCCGCCGCATCGGGCGACGCTGGGCTTTCCGATGGAGATGGTGCGGCAGTCGGACTATCTGACCCATCCGGTATTCCACATGAACCGCGCGGAATCTGAGATGATGCGCTACATGCGCCGTCTGTCGGACCGCGATCTGGCGTTGGACCGGGCGATGATCCCGTTGGGGTCCTGCACGATGAAGCTAAATGCGGCGGCAGAGATGATGCCGATCACTTGGCCGGAATTTGGCACACTGCATCCTTTTGCCCCGTCTGATCAGGCAGCAGGCTATCGCGAGGCGATCGAGGATTTGACGGCCAAGCTGTGTGAGGTGACGGGGTATGACGCCTTTTCCATGCAGCCCAATAGCGGCGCGCAGGGGGAATATGCAGGGCTTTTGACCATTCAGGCCTATCACCGTGCGCGGGGCGAGGGGCACCGGAACATCTGCCTGATCCCGGTATCGGCGCATGGCACGAACCCCGCCTCCGCACAGATGGCCGGGATGCAGGTCGTGGTGGTGAAATCGGCGCCGAATGGCGACGTGGATCTGGATGATTTCCGGCAACGTGCGGAACAAGCAGGGGAAAATCTGGCGGCCTGCATGATCACTTATCCGTCCACCCATGGGGTGTTCGAAGAGACGGTGAAGGAGATCTGCAAGATTACCCATGACCATGGCGGGCAGGTCTATCTGGACGGGGCAAATATGAACGCGCTGGTCGGGTTGGTGAAGCCCGGCGAGATCGGGTCGGATGTGAGCCATTTGAACCTGCACAAGACATTCGCCATTCCGCATGGCGGCGGCGGTCCGGGCATGGGGCCGATCGGGGTGAAGGCGCATCTGGCGCCTTATCTGCCGGGGCATCCCGAAACCGGGGGGACGGAAGGTCCGGTCAGTGCCGCGCCTTTTGGTTCGGCCTCCATCCTTCTGATTTCATGGGCTTATTGCCTGATGATGGGGGGCGAGGGGCTGACGCAGGCGACGCGGGTGGCGATCTTGAACGCCAATTATATCGCGGCGCGGTTGAAGGGGGCCTATCCGATCCTGTTCATGGGGAACAAGGGGCGGGTGGCGCATGAATGCATCCTTGATACGCGGCCGTTTGCGGAGTTTGGCGTAACGGTGGACGACATCGCCAAGCGGTTGATCGACAACGGGTTCCACGCGCCGACGATGAGCTGGCCGGTGGCGGGGACCCTGATGGTGGAGCCGACGGAAAGCGAAACGAAGGCCGAGATCGACCGTTTCATCACCGCCCTGATGGCGATCCGGGCCGAGATTGAAGCCGTTGAAAAGGGAGAGATTTCCGCCGAGGACAGCCCGCTGCGCCATGCCCCGCACACGGTGGAGGATCTGGTGGCGGACTGGACGCGGAAATATCCGCGCGAACAGGGCTGCTTCCCCCCCGGTGCGTTCCGGGTGGACAAATACTGGCCGCCCGTGGGGCGGGTGGACAATGTCCATGGCGACCGCAACCTGATCTGCATCTGCCCGCCCGTGGAGAGCTATGCCCAAGCGGCGGAATGAGGCGGCGCCCTGATCCCAGGACGGTGCCGTGACCTGTGCCGCATATTGTGCAGACAGTTGTGCATACAAATGGGCGCACCTTCGGGTGCGTCCTTTTGGTTTTGGTGCATGAATGCGGAGGGGGAGTGCAAGGTAGGAAGGGCAATGTTGCCCATCCTGGGCGGGGTGGGGCGCGATTGACGGGGCGGCGCGGGGCGGGTAGCCCTGCGCAGCGCTAGGCATGGGGGGCATCTTGGGCAACGGGTGGGGCGGAACTTTCGGCACGGGGCTGGTTGCGGCGGTGCCGATCGCGCTGGGCTATTTTCCGATCGCCTTTGCCTTTGGGGTTGCGGCGGTGGGGGCGGGGCTTACGCCGCTTGGGGCGACGGCGTTGTCGGTCATCATCTATGCGGGGGCGTCGCAATTTCTGGCGCTGGCGCTGATCACCTCGGGCGCGGCGCTGCCGGTGGCGGCGGCGACGCTGATCGCGATGAATTTGCGCCATGTGCTTTATGGCCCGGCGCTGATGAAGGCGGCGGGGGAAGGCGCGGGGCGGCGCTATGCCTGGGCCTGGGGCTGGGGCCTGACGGATGAGGTCTTTGGCGCGGCGCTGGGCGAGATGGCGCGGGGGCGGCGCTTTGCCGAGGCCTGGATGTTCGGGCTGGGGCTGCCGGCCTATGCGGCATGGGTGTCGGGCACGCTGGCGGGGGCCATGGCGGGGGATGGGGCGCTGGCCGGGTGGCCGGTGGTGGAGGCGGGGTTTTCCTTTCTGCTGCCTGCGCTGTTCCTTGCACTTCTGCTGTCGATCCTGACGCGGCCACAGGTGCCGGTGATCTTGGTGGCGGGGCTGGCCTGTGTGGGCGGCACGCTGGCGGTTTCGGCGACGACGGGCATTCTGGGCGGAATGCTGGCCGGTGCCTTGGCCGGAGTTCTGCGGGGGCGAGCATGAGTTGGGATGTGCTGGTGCTGGCGCTGTTGGTGGGGGCGGCAAATTGGGGGTTTCGCTATTTGCCCATCCGCTTTGGGTTGGGGGGCGGGTCGGAGGGCGGACTTCTGGCGCGGTTCCTTGCCGCCGTCGGGCCCGCGGCGATTGCCACGCTGTTTGTGGCATCCAGCCTGCCGTTTTTGCGCGAAGGGACTGTGTTGGCCCCGATTTTGGGCACGGCGGCGGTGATCGCGGTCTGGGTCTGGCGGCGGTCGGTCGTTCTTGCGACGCTGGCAGGGGCCGTGGCCTATGCGGCGGGCTTTGCGCTGGCCGGTTAGGGCTTGCATGGCAGGGCATCCGGCGCAACCATAGAGCATGACCTAAGGGAGTCGTGCCATGCTGGAGATCAGCCCTGAAAAGGTTGTGCATATCATTTACCAGTTCCGCGAGGGGGATGCGGCGGAAGAGGAGCTGCATGCCTTCATCGACGGTCTGAACGATGACGAGAAGGCGCATCTGACGGCCATCGCCTGGATCGGGCGGGGGGCTTTTGAACCTGAGGATTATGAGACAGCGGTGGAGACGGCCTATACGGAGGCCACGATCCCCACGGATCAATATCTGATGGGCATGCCGCATCTGGCCGAGAACCTTGAGGCGGGGCTTGAGGCGCTGGGCATAGATGTGACGGAAGTCGAGGGCGATTTCCTTTAGGAGACGCCTGTCACGGCGCGGCGTGCCGCCGCACGTCTTTGCGTGTCGTCGGCGCATTCGCGCCCTCTTTGCCTTGCGGCCAATTCACCCCCTCTGCGTATTTTGGCCAAGTTGAAGGGGTTGAATCTGGCGTTTTGCGTCCAACATATGCGATAAGTTGAATTTGATGGAGGGCGCGATGGCGGATGGGGTGAAGCTGTGCTGCGGAGACTGTGGGCAGATGAACCGGGTCCCGGCGGCGCGGCTGGCGGCGGGGCCGAAATGCGGGGTCTGCGGGGCGGCGCTGCTGGATGGCCGGGTGATGGCATTGGACGCCGCCGCGCATGACAAGGCGGTGCGGGGGGATGAGCTGCCGCTTTTGGTGGATTACTGGGCGGCGTGGTGCGGGCCGTGCCGCATGATGGCGCCGGAATTTGCCAAGGCGGCGAAGGCGTTGGCCCCTTCGGTGCGGTTTGGCAAGCTGGATACAGAGGCGCATCCGGCGGTGGCGCAGCGGGCAGCAATCCGGGGCATTCCGGCCCTGATCCTGTATCGGGGCGGGCGCGAGGTGGCGCGGATTGCCGGGGCGCGACCTGCGGCGGAGATCGTGGATTTCGTGCGGTCGCATGTCGCGATGGCGCGCGGTTGAGGTCAAGGGGCCGTCGCTTGACAAGGCACAGGCTTTGCGCGAGAAGGCGCGCGCGGATGGGGCAGTAGCTCAGTTGGGAGAGCGTATCGTTCGCAATGATAAGGTCAGGGGTTCGATCCCCCTCTGCTCCACCAATCTCATCCTTCACGATAGAAAAGCTTGACCTTGTTCGGGCTGATCCGCCTTGTGAGAGTGGCGGCGGATGGGCGCATGTGGGGTTTCGCGGCGCAATTTGGCGGAAATCGCGGAAGCGCGGGCCGTTGGAACGAAGATTCTGAAAGTTCGATCCGTTAATCAAAAGAGTTTGCGCGACAGGGCGATTCATATTCATTAGCGGTGCATCAGCCGCTGACTGGGAGGAATTTGATGGGGTGGAGCGGGCCGTGATGACGGCAGGAAGGAAACGTCTGAAGGATCGGTTCCGGGAGGAGTCGAACCTTCTGCGACCGATCGACATGCGTGACCTGCCAAAGCGGTTGGGCATGTCAGGGTTTTTCCTGACCATCATCTTTCTTATCGACGAGATGGAGGCGGCGCTGGCCTGTGGCCTGGCGATCCTGATTGCCGAGGGCGTTTCGAACTTTCTTTACAAGCGGGAAATGGCGTGGCGGGGGCCGGTGCCCTTGTGGTTCTTCGGGCTGCATTGGACGCTGAATGCGGGATTGGCCTTTCTTTACATGATCCCGGCGATGATCATGTCGACCAACACGGATGTGGCGGTTGTCGCGCTGAGCTTGATCTGGACCTGCGGTGTGTTCATCCACATCACAAACGCATTCGGGAAGATGCCGCTTTACACGTTGCAGATGCTTTGGCCGGTGTTGATTTCGACCTCATTCGTCATCTGGTCGATTGCACATAATGAAATTGAGCGGGCGGGGCCATACGGGCTGGCTTTGCTGATCATCGCCTTTGTTTTGTATATCTACAACATTGCGGAAAACCTGTTCAAACAGGCGCGGGCCGATACGGCACTGGCCGCGGCGCTGGTGGAATCGCAGGGGCGGTTGACGGATCTGGAGGCAACGCGGCAGCAGCTTTTGAATGCGGTGGAGGGGCTGAACGACGGGTTCGTGTCCTTTGACAGCGAGGATCGGCTGGTGATCGCCAACAGACGGTTCCGCGAGCTTTATGCCCGCAGCGCAGAGGCCATTCTGCCGGGCGCGCGGTTTGAGGATATCTTGCGGCACGGGCTGGCGCAGGGGCAGTTTCTGGAGGCTGTGGGGCGGGAAGAGGCTTGGCTGGCCGAGCAGTTGAATGTTGCAGCGTCGAAGGCGGTGGTGCGGCAGATCTTGCCGGATGGCACGGTGGTGCAGGTTCTGGAGCGGCGGACAGCGGATGGCGGGCGGGTCGGCCTGCGTGTCGATGTGACCGAGATGACACGGGCGCGAGAGGCGGCGGAGGCGGCCAGCCGGGCGAAATCGGAGTTTCTGGCGAATATGAGCCACGAGATCCGCACGCCGTTGAATGGCGTCTTGGGGATGGCGGATTTGCTGGCCGAGACGGAGTTGGACAGCCGCCAGAAAAAGATGCTGTCCACCATAAGGGCGTCGGGGTGGAGCCTTCTGTCGCTGTTGAACGATATCCTAGACCTTGCGAAGGTGGAGTCGGGGAAGATGGTTCTGGATGCGCGGGTGTTCGATCTGCGCGCCTCGGTCGACCGGTTGGAAGCGTTGCATGCGGCGACGGCGCAGGGGAAGGGGATCACTTTTGACATCCTGCATTCCTCGGGCGGTCTTTATCTGCGCAAGGGGGATGAGACGCGGATCGTGCAGGTGCTGCACAATCTGGTGGGCAATGCGATCAAATTCACCGAAAGCGGGTCGGTGCGGTTGAAGGTGCGGGCGAACCAGCCGGATCGGGTGCTGTTCGAGGTGGCGGATACAGGCATCGGGATGACCGAAGAGCAGGTGTCGCGGATCTTCGAGACATTCGAGCAGGCGGATGCCAGCACGGCGCGGCGCTTTGGCGGCAGCGGTTTGGGGATGACCATTGTTCGGCGGCTGGTCGATCTGATGGATGGCGAGATCAGCATCGACAGTGCGCCGGGGCGCGGCACGCGGGTTTTGGTCATGATCCGGGTGCCGGTGGAGGCCGAGTAAGGGGCGCGGGATCAGCCGCGCCCGGCAACCGATGCCTGATAGCGCGCGAGATCGGCCACGAGAGTGGCACCCGTCGGGCGGTCGGCGCGGGCGCAATGTTCAGCCCAAATGGCGGCGAAGGGGAGGTCTTTCAATTCCTCGGTCAAGGCGAGGCGCTGGGTGAAGTCAAGCGCGGCCTCGGCGGCCTTGAGCCTGTCTTGCGGCAGCAGAAGGGCGCGCAGCAGCGCCTTTTGCATGTTGCGCACACCGATGACCCATGCGGCGGTGCGTGAGATGGTGGCGTCGAAAAAATCCAGCCCGATGCGGGTGCGGGGCAGAAGGCCTGCGAAGACAAGTTCCTGCGCCATGGCGAGGATGTCGTCATTGAGCAGGATTACATGGTCGCTGTCCCAGCGCATCGGGCGCGAGACATGGAGAAGGAGGTCCGGCACCGAAAGGGCGACGGCGGAAAGCTTGTCGGCCACGCTTTCGGTGGGGTGGAAATGGCCCATGTCGAGGCAAAGCGCGATGCGACGGTGGATGGCATAGCCGAGGTAGAATTCATGGCTGCCCACGGTCATCGCTTCGACGCCGATGCCGAAAAGTTTTGACTCCACGGCGTCAAGCATATGGGCGCGGTCATGCTGCGGGGTCAGCATCCGATCGAGCGAGGCCCAGAGCCTTTCGCGGGCGGCCATGCGGTCGACGGGGATGTCCTTTGATCCGTCGGGCACCCAGTGGTTGATGACGCATTGGGAGCCCTGCGCCTTGCCGAAGCCTGCCGCGATCTCGCGGCAGCGCTGGCCATGCTCGATCCAGAAATCGCGGATGCCTGCATCGGGATGCGACAGGGTGAGGTTGTCGTCGGCCTTTGCATGGGCAAAGAAGGTGGGGTTGAAATCAAGGCCAATGCCCCGATCACGCGCCCAATCAAGCCACGGCGTAAAGTGGCGCAGTTCGATCTGGTCGCGGTCGGGGGTTTCGTCCGTGTCCATGTAGAAGGCGTGCAGGTTCAGCCTGTGGCGACCGGGGATCAGGCCATAGGCAAAATCGAGATCGGCGCGCAGTTCATCGGGGGTGCGGGCGCGGCCCGGATGGTTGCCGGTGGCCTGTATCCCGCCGCCCGAGGCGCCGGATTTTCGTTCAAAGCCGCCGACATCATCGCCCTGCCAGCAATGGACCGAGATCGGGATGCGCGCGAGGGTGGCCATGGCGGATTCGGTATCCACGCCCCATTCGGCAAAGGCCGCGCGGGCCTGTTCATAAGCTGTGGTCATGGCGTTCCCCTAGCGCGAGAAGGCTTCTTTATTGCCGGCATCGACGTTGAGGATGTTGCCGGTGGATTTGGCCGAAAGGTCGGAGGCGAAGAAATAGACGCCTTCGGCGATGTCTTCGGGCAGGACCGAGCGCTTGAGGAGGGAGCGTTGGCGATACATCTCTTCCAGCCCTTCCTTGTCGGTCTTGTAGGTGGCGGCGCGCTGGTCCAGCCATTCGCCCGACCAGATCTTTGACCCGCGCAAGACGGCATCGGGATTGACGACATTGACGCGGATGCCCGCTTCGGCCCCTTCGAGGGCGAGGCAGCGGGCGAGGTGGATCTCGGCCGCTTTGGCGGTGCAATAGGCGGCGGCGTTAGGGCTTGCGGCGAGACCGTTCTTGGAGGCAACGAAGATGACCGATCCGCCGATGCCTTGGCCGCGCATCAGGCGGAAGGCTTCGCGGCTGACGAGGAAGTAACCGGTGGACAAGATATCCATGTTGCGGTTCCAGAGCGCGAGGGTGGTTTCCTCGATTGGGGCGGAACTGGCGATGCCTGCGTTGGAGACGAGGATATCAAGCCCGCCAAAGGCCAGCGCTGTGGCGGTGCAGGCGGCGATGACCTGATCTTCGCTGGTCACATCCATTGCGATGGCGCGGATCACATCGGGGCCGAAATGGCGAGCCATGGCGGCGGCGGCCTCTTCGGCGGCGGTGCCGTCGATGTCGGCGAGCATCACGCAGGCACCTTCGCGCAGCAGGCGTTCTGCCGTGGCCGAGCCGATGCCACCTGCGCCTCCGGTGACAAGGGCCACGCGGCCCGCGAGCGATTTAGGTTTCGGCATGCGCTGAAGCTTGGCCTCTTCCAGAAGCCAGTATTCGATATCGAAGGCCTCTTGTTCCGGCAGGCCGCAATAGGTGGAGATGGCCGAGGCACCGCGCATCACGTTGATGGCGTTGACGTAGAATTCGCCCGAGATGCGGGCGGTGGCCTTGTCTTGCGCAAAGGTGATCATGCCCACGCCGGGGATCAGGTAGACCACGGCATTGGGGTCGCGCAGGGCCGGGGAATTGGGGTGTTTGCAGCGGTCGTAATAGGCGGCGTAATCGGCGCGGTAGTTCGCAATGGCGGTGGGCAGGCCGTTCAGCGTGGTGGCAAGATCGGGCTTGGCCGGATCGAAGGCCACGACAAGCGGTCTGATCTTGGTGCGCAGGAAGTGATCGGGGCAGGATGTGCCCAAGGGGGCTAGGCTGCCCAGCATGGCGGAGCCCACGAATTCCAAGACGGCAGGGGAATCGTCGAAATGGCCGACCTTGTGGCGATCCTGCGAGATCAGGCCGCGGATCGCGGGCATGAGGCGGGCGGCGATGGCCTGACGTTCTTCGGGTGGCAGGGTAGGGAGGGCCGCGCCACCGAAGGCTGGTTTGCCCGCCATGCGCGCTTCAAGCCATGCAGCGGCTTTGTTGATGATTTCCAGAGTGGTGAGGTAGCAGGATTTTGCGTCATCGCCCCAAGTGAACAGCCCGTGGCTTTCCAAGACGCATCCGCGCATGCCGGGGTTTTCGGCGGCCAGACGTTCCAGCCAGAGGCCGAGTTCGTAGCCCGGCCTTTTCCACGGCAGCCAGCCGATATCATCGCCGAAGATTTCGGCTGTAAGGGCCTTGGAATTGGCCGAAGCGGCAATGGCGATGATGGCGTCGGAATGGACGTGATCGACATGGCGGCGGGGCACATAGGCGTGGAGCGGGGTGTCGATGCTGGCAGCGCGCGGGTTTAGGTTGAAGGTGCAATGGGGCAGGTAGTCCACCATTTCATCTTCGTGTTCGACCCCGCGATACAGGCCTTTCAGGGCACGCAGTTTATCCATGTAAAGGGTGGAGAAGCCGTCGAGTTTCATCGACCCGATATCGCCGCCTGATCCTTTGACCCAAAGCACCTCGACCATCTGGCCGGTCAGGGGATCGGTCTGCATGACCTTGGCGCTGGTATTGCCGCCGCCGAAATTCGTGACGCGCTTGTCCGATCCCAGAAGGTTGGATCGGTAGAGAAGCTGTTCCGGCTCGCTTAGCCCTGCGGCGCGGGTGTCATCCCACAGGTTTTGCAACCGGTTGCCCGCTGCGGTCATGGCGATCCTCCCTCTGGTCTGTTGCAAATGTGCCAAGAGTGGGGGCGAAGTCAATCGTAAACGATCATCTTCAATCATGCTGCGGCGCAGAAATCTATGCTGTGATTGAAAATGATTGACAGTGAGCGAAGCCAATGGGAACGTGATCGCCGGGGAGGACGTCATGCACGAAAGCGAACGGCACCGGATCATCCTGTCAGCCATCGAGGGGCGGCCCCTTGTGACGGTTTCGGACCTAGTCACCCTGACGGGGGCGAGTGAGGCGACGATCCGGCGCGATATCGCAGCGTTGCATATGCAAAAAAAGCTGCGGCGGGTGCGGGGCGGGGCGGAATCGATCACGCCGGCGCAATTCGTCGGGATCAATGCGCGGCCCTTCAGCGTGAATGAATCGATCCGGCTGGCGGAAAAGCGGGCCATCGCGCGCGAGGCTGTGGCCTTGGTCGAGGATGGCGAGGCGATCATCATCAATGGCGGGACGACGACCTTCCAGATGGTGCATCCGCTGTCGACGAAGCGCTGTCAGGTTTTCACCAACAGCTTTCCCATCGCGGACCATCTGCTGAAGCATTCCAAGAACACGGTCCTCTTGCCAGCTGGGGCGATCTATCGTGAGCAGAACATCATCCTGTCGCCTTTCGATGAAGATGGCAGTCGCCATTTCTATGCGCGGCGGATGTTCATGGGGTGCCGGGGGCTTGGGCCGCTGGGTCTGATGGAGGGGGACCCTCTGCTGGTGCAGGCGGAGCAGAAGTTGATCGGGCAGGCGGATGAACTGGTGGTGCTTGCCGACAGCACCAAATTCGCGGCGCGGTCGAGCCTGCTTTTATGCGCGCTGAAGCGGATCAGCACGGTGATCACGGATGAGGGCATCACGGACAGGGATGCCGCGATGCTGGAGGCGGCGGATGTGCGGCTGATTGTGGCGCGCACCAATGCCGCCGAACGGTTGGAGGGACGCCAAAGCGAAGGCTGAGGCGGGGATAAAACGGCCTGTAAGGGAGGGAAACCAATGGGCATTCTGAAGAAGGCACTGACAACGGCGGCAGTCGCGACCGCCTTGATGGCGAATGCGGCGGCGGCCGAGACTGTGAAAGTGGCGCTGGTGGTCAAGGCGCTGGGCATCGGGTTCTTTGAAGCCGCTGCCAAGGGGGCCGAAGAGGCGGCGGCGGAACTTGGCGATGTGGAGATCATCTATACCGGCCCGACCGACACCACGGCGGAAGGCCAGATCGAGGTGATCAACGGGTTGATCGCGCAGGGCGTGAACGCCATTGCAGTCAGCGCCAATGACAAGGATGCGTTGGTGCCGACCCTGCAGAAGGCGATGGAGCGCGGGATCACCGTGATCAGCTGGGATTCGGGCGTGGCCCCTGAAGGGCGGCAGATGCATCTGAACCCATCGTCTAATGCGCTGATCGGGAATACGATCATCAAGCTGGCGGCCGATCACATGTCGGACGGCGGCGAAGTGGCCATCCTGTCGGCCAGCGCGACGGCGACGAACCAGAATATCTGGATCGAAGAGGCGCAGAAGGTGCTGCCGAACTATCCCGGTATCAATCTGGTCGAGGTGGTCTATGGCGATGACCTTGCCGACAAGTCCTATCGCGAGGCGCAGGGTCTGATTGCGAAATATCCGAACCTTGAGGCGATTATCGCCCCGACGACCGTGGGCATTCTGGCGGCAAGCCAAGCCGTGACGGATGCCGGGCTGATCGGCAAGGTGAATGTGACGGGTCTTGGCCTGCCGTCGGAAATGGCGGGCGCGGTGGCGTCCGGGGCGACCAAGTCCTTCGCGATCTGGAACCCGATCGATCTGGGCTATGCTGCCACGATGATCAGCTACAATCTGGTGAAGGGCAATGCGACCGCCGCGCCGGATGCCGAGATCGGCATGGGGCGGATGGGCAATGTGAAGCTTGACGCCAATAACGAAGGCGCGATGTCCGACCCGTTCACCTATGACGCGTCGAATATCGAGCAGTTCAAGTCGATCTTCTGATCCACGGCCCCCGGAGGGATGTTCGTCCGTCCGGGGGCATCTTTTTCCTGCGAGATGCGAATGCAGCCCATCCTCCGCTTGCGCGGTATTGCCAAGTCATTTCCCGGCGTGAAGGCGCTGAACGGGGTGGAGCTTGACCTGTTCCCCGGTCAGGTGACCGCGCTGGTGGGCGAGAATGGGGCGGGCAAATCGACCATCGTGAAGGTTCTGACTGGCATCTATCAACCCGATGAAGGGGTGATCGAGATGGAGGGCCGTCCGGTGCGGTTTCCGAGTGCGGATGCTGCGGCGAAGGCCGGGGTGACGGCGATCCATCAAGAGACGGTGCTGTTTGACGAATTGACGGTGGCCGAGAATATCTGGCTGGGCCATGCGCCGCGCACGCGCTGGGGCCTGATCGACCGCAAGGCGATGCGGGCGGGGGCGGTGCGGCTGTTGGAAGAGATCGGGGCGCGACTGTCGCCCGACATGCGGCTGGGCGATCTGGGGATCGCCTCGCGCCATATGGTGGCGATTGCGCGCGCCCTGTCGATCGAGGCGCGGGTGGTGGTGCTGGACGAACCCACCGCGGCGCTTTCGCATAAGGAGATTCAAGAGCTTTACGATCTGGTTGAGACGTTGAAGGCGCAGGGGAAGGCCATCCTCTTTATCAGCCACAAGTTCGACGAGATCTTCCGCATCGCGGACCGCTACACCGTTTTTCGGGACGGCCAATTCGTTGGCGCGGGCGAGATGGCGGCGGTGACCGAGGCGGAACTGGTGCAGATGATGGTGGGCCGGTCGGTGGATCAGATCTTTCCTGCCCGCATCCATTCCGTGGGCGAGCCTGTGCTGACGGTGAGCGGCTATAGCCATCCAACGGAATTTGCCGATATCGGATTTACCCTGCATCGGGGCGAGATCCTTGGGTTCTACGGTTTGGTCGGCGCGGGGCGGTCCGAGGTGATGCAGGCGCTGTTCGGGATCACGCGGCCGTCGAAGGGCGCGGTGCGGATCGCCGGGCAGGTACGGGTGATCCGGTCCACGGCCGAGGCGGTGGAGGCAGGGATCGTCTATGTCCCCGAAGATCGCGGTCGGCAGGGGGCGGTGAAGGGGTTGCCGATCTTTCAGAATGTCACGCTGCCTTCGCTGAGCGCGGTGAGCCGGGGCGGGTTCTTGCAGATGGCCGAGGAATTCGCACTGGCACGGGCCTATGTGGAACGGCTTGATCTGCGGGCGGCGGCGCTGGATCAGGATGTGGGGCTGTTGTCGGGGGGCAATCAGCAGAAAGTGGTGATCGCCAAATGGCTGGCCACCAAGCCGCAGGTGATAATCCTTGATGAGCCGACGAAGGGGATCGACATCGGGTCGAAGGCCGCCGTGCATGCCTTCATGGCGGAACTGGCGGCGCAGGGATTGGCGGTGATCATGGTGTCGTCGGAAATCCCCGAGGTGCTGGGCATGTCGGACCGCGTGATCGTGATGCGCGAGGGGCGCATCGTGGATGAGGTGACGGGAGAGCGGATGACGCCTGAGACGCTTTTGCGTGCGGCGGCGGGATTGGCGGTGGCGGCATGAGCCTGTTGCGTCACCGTGAGGTACTTCTGGCGCTGGCCATCCTTGTTGCGCTGGTTGTGATTGCGCTGCGTTTTCCTGCCTTTGTCGCGCCGGCGAGCCTTGCCAATGTGTTCAATGACACGGCGCCTTTGATGATCCTCGTGATCGGGCAGATGATCGTCATTCTGACGAAATGCATTGATTTGTCGGTGGCGGCCAATCTGGCCCTGACGGGCATGGTGGCGGCGTTGATGAATGGCGCAGGTGTGCCCTTGCCCGTGATCCTATTGGCGGTCGTCGTGATGGGGGCGGCGCTCGGGGCGATCAACGGGCTGTTGGTGTGGAAGTTGGGCATTCCGTCCATCGTGGTGACGCTGGGGACGATGACCATCTATCGCGGCGTGATCTTTCTTTTGACCGACGGCAAATGGGTCAATGCGCATGAGATGACCGATGCCTTCAAAGCGCTGCCACGGTTGGTGGTGCTGGGCCTGCCGGTGATGAGTTGGGTGGCGGTGGCGTTGATCGCGGTCTTCGCGGTGGTTCTGATCCGCACGCCTTTGGGGCGGGCCTTTTATGCGGTGGGCGGAAATCCACATGCCGCCGTCTATGCCGGGATCGATGTGGGGCGGACGCAATTCTGGGCCTTTACGCTTTCGGGGGTATTGGCGGGGATTACGGGCTATCTGTGGGTCGCACGCTATGCGGTGGCCTATGTCGATATCGCGGGCGGGTTTGAATTGGATGTGGTCGCGGCTTGCGTGATTGGCGGGGTGGCGATTGCCGGGGGGGCAGGGTCGATCTGGGGCGCGATCCTTGGGGCGCTTTTCCTTGGGGTGATCAAGAATGCGCTGCCGGTGGTGGGGATATCGCCCTTCTGGCAGATGGCGATCTCGGGCAGCGCGATCATCCTTGCCGTTGCCTTCAACGCGGCGCAGGGCCGCCCGAAGGGCCGCCTGATCCTGCGGGAGGCCGCGCGATGACGATGCAGGACCCTATGGCGCGGGCTATTCCCGATCGGCTGCAATCGCCCTTTGCACGGGCGCTGCGCAGTTGGGAGACGATCCTTCTGGTCGTGCTGCTGGCGGTTTGCCTGACCAACAGTTTTCTGTCGCCTTATTTCCTGAACGCCTGGAACCTGTCGGACGCGACCTTCAACTTCACGGAAAAGGCGCTGATCGCCTTTGCCATGGCGATGCTGATCATCGCGGGGGATATCGACCTGTCGGTGGCGTCGATCATTGCGCTCGCCTCAACGGCGATGGGGCTTGTGATGACGATGGGGGCGGGGGTGCCTGTCATCGTCCTGACGGGCATCGTGACGGGGCTGATCTGCGGGGCAATCAACGGGGTGCTGGTGGCGGGGCTGGGTCTTCCCTCCATCGTGGTGACGATCGGCACGATGAGCCTGTTCCGGGGCGTGGCCTTTGTCGTGCTGGGCGACAAGGCCTTTACCGGATACCCGAAGGAATTCGCTTATTTCGGGCAGGGCTATGTGTGGTGGGTGATCAGCTTTGAACTGGTGCTGTTTGCTGTGGCGGCGGTGATTTACTGGGCGCTTTTGCATCGCACGGGGTTTGGGCGGGCGGTCTATGCCATCGGCAACAACGCTACCGCCGCGCGGTTTTCGGGCATCCGGGTGGATCGGGTGCGGTTTGTCCTGTTCCTGCTGACGGGGATGATGAGCGGGATTGCCGCCGTCTGCCTGACCTCGCGGTTGGGATCGACGCGGCCCTCTATCGCGACGGGATGGGAGTTGGAGATCGTCACCATGGTGGTTCTGGGGGGCGTCAACATCCTTGGTGGATCGGGGCGGATCACGGGGGTGGTGTTGGCCGCGCTGATCATGGGGATGGTGACCTTTGGCTTTGGGCTTTTGAACGTGCCGGGGATCGTGATGTCGATCTTCCTTGGCCTTCTGCTGATCGGGACAATCGCGATACCCCTGCTGTTGCGGAGGAGATGATGGAGAAATACGCCTTCAAGATGCAGCTGCATCCTGGGATGGAGGAGGAGTATCGCCGCCGTCATGACGAGATTTGGCCGGAACTGGTGGATCTTTTACGCGAGGCGGGGGTACGGGATTATTCCATCCATCTGGACCGCGAGACTGGCATCCTGTTCGGCGTGTTGTGGCGGAAGAAGGATCACGGGATGGCGGCTTTGCCGACCCATCCCGTGATGCGGCGATGGTGGGCGCATATGGCCGATATCATGGTGACAAAGCCGGATAACGAACCGGTGGCGGTGCTGCTGGCTCCCGTCTTTCATATGGATTGAGCAGGGGCCATGGCGCGGATCGCCGTTCTGGATATCGGCAAGACCAATCTGAAGCTGGCGGTGGTCGATCTGACGGCGCGGGCAGAGGTGGCAGTCATCACCGCGCCGAACCGGGTGCTGCCCGGCCCGCCCTGGCCGCATTTCGATGTCGATGCGCAATGGCGGTTCCTGATCGATGGCTTGCGGCGCATGGTCGTGGCGCATGCGATTGACGGGGTCACGGTCACCACGCATGGGGCGTGCTGCGCGCTGCTGGATCGGGACGGCAACCTTGCAGCCCCGGTCTTGGATTACGAACATCCCGGCCCGGATGCCCAGGCCGCTGCCTATGATGCGCTGCGCCCGGATTTCGCGGAAACCGGATCGCCCCGGCTGCCCCTTGGGCTGAATGTCGGGGCGCAGTTGCATTACATGCTGGCGCTCGATCTGGGGCTGCAGGACCGGATCGCCCATGTGGTGACATGGCCGCAATATTGGGGGTTTCGGCTGACAGGGCGGATGGCTTGCGACCTTTCCTCGCTGGGCTGTCATACCGATCTGTGGAACCCGTCGGCGGGGCGCTGGTCCACACTTCCCGCGCGGCTGGGGCTGGAGGGGAAGATGGCCCCGCCGCAAAGGCCGGATGCGGTGCTGGGGGTTGTGAGTGGGCTGGTGCAGGCGGAAACGGGGTTGGGTCCGGTGCCGGTGCGGGTGGGGATACATGATTCCAACGCTTCGCTTCTGCCTCATCTGCTGGGTCGGCGACCGCCATTTGCGGTGGTGTCAACGGGGACATGGGTGATCTCGATGGCGGTTGGGGGGCGGCAGGTGGCGCTGGACCCGGCGCGGGATACGCTGGTCAATGTCAGTGCGGTGGGTGCGCCGGTGCCATCGGCGCGTTTCATGGGCGGGCGGGACTATGAGGTGATGCGCCCGGAGGGCGCGGTCCGGGCGGGGCCTGCTGATGCCGAACGGGTGCTGGCGGCCGGGGTGATGCTGTTGCCATCGGTGACGCCGGGGACGGGGCCTTTTCCGCAGTCGGCCGGTCGATGGACGCTGGAGCCTGCAACGCCCGAAATGCGCGAAGTGGCCTTGGGCTATTATCTGGGGCTGATGACGGCGACCTGCCTTGATCTGATTGGGGCAGAGGGGCCGGTGGTCGTGGAAGGGCCTATGGCTGCAAACCCTTGGCTGCGGGCGATGCTTGCGGCGGCGACCGGGCGCGCTGTGATGGCATCACCGGCGGTGACGGGCACTGCCATCGGGGCGGCGCTGCTGTTTCACAAGGGGGTGCTGCCCGACATGGCGGCACCTGAGCCCGAGGCGGGCGATCCGCGGCTTGCGGCCTATGCGGCGCGCTGGCGAGAGCTGGCCGGGCGGTAGGAAAGGGGGCGGCGGGCCGCCCCCCCTTTTGCCTGCTTGGCCCGACTTAGAAGAAGCCCAGCTTGTTGGGGTTGTAGCTGACCAGCATGTTCTTGGTCTGCTGATAATGGTCGAGCATCATCTTATGCGTTTCGCGCCCGATGCCCGATTGCTTGTAGCCGCCAAAGGCCGCATGGGCGGGGTAGGCGTGGTAGTTGTTCACCCAGACCCGGCCTGCCTCGATATTGCGGCCAAAGCGGTAGGCGCGGGTGCCGTCGCGGGTCCAGACACCGGCGCCTAGGCCATACATGGTGTCATTGGCGATCTGGAGGGCCTCTGCCTCGTCCTTGAAGGTGGTTACCGATACGACGGGGCCGAAGATTTCTTCCTGAAAGACGCGCATCTTGTTGTGGCCCTTCAGGATGGTGGGCTGGATGTAATAGCCGCTGGCCAGATCGCCGTTGAAGCGGGCGGCGTCTCCGCCGACCAAAACCTCGGCCCCTTCTTCGCGGCCGATGGTGAAGTAGGACATGATCTTGTCATGCTGCTGCTTTGACGCCTGCGCGCCGACCATCGTGGTCATGTCGCGCGGGTCGCCCTGCTTGATCGCCTTCACGCGGGCGATGCAGCGTTCCATGAAGCGGTCATAGATGTCTTCCTGGATCAGCGCGCGGGACGGGCAGGTGCAGACCTCACCCTGATTGAAGGCGAAGAGGACGAAGCCTTCGACGGCCTTGTCGAGGAATGCGTCATCTTCGGCCATCACGTCAGAGAAGAAGATGTTGGGCGACTTGCCACCCAGTTCCAGCGTGACGGGGATCAGGTTGACGGTCGCGGCTTCCATGATCTTGCGGCCCGTGGCGGTGGACCCTGTGAAGGCGATCTTGGCGATGCGGGTCGAGCGGGCAAGGGCATCGCCCGCCTCGGCGCCCGTGCCGTTGACGATGTTCAGCACACCCGGCGGCAGCAGATCGGCGATGAGTTCGGCCAGAACCATGATCGCGGCGGGGGTCTGTTCGGCGGGCTTCATCACGATGCAGTTGCCTGCGGCCAGGGCGGGGGCAAGTTTCCATGCCGCCATCAGGATGGAGAAGTTCCACGGGATGATCTGGCCCACGACGCCGAGCGGTTCGTGGAAGTGATAGGCGACGGTGTCATGGTCGATTTCGGACATCGTGCCTTCCTGCGCGCGCAGGACGCCCGCGAAATAGCGGAAATGGTCCACGGACAGGGGGATGTCGGCATTCACCGTTTCGCGGATCGGTTTGCCGTTGTCCCATGTCTCGGCTGTGGCGAGGAGTTCTAGGTTTGCCTCGAGCCGGTCGGCGATCTTGAGCAGCACGTTGGAGCGGTGGGCGGCGCTGGTCTTTCCCCAAGCCTCTTTCGCGGCATGGGCGGCGTCGAGGGCAAGGTTGACATCGGCCGCGTCCGAGCGGGCGACTTCGCAGACCTTGGCCCCGGTGATCGGGGTGATGTTGTCCATGTAGCGGCCCGCAACGGGGGCCACGAATTTGCCGCCGATGAAGTTGTCGTAGCGGGTTTTGAAGGGCGAGCCGATGAGGGCTTCGGGTTTGGTCATCTCGTTCATGGGGTCCTCCTCTGGACAGGGCCGCCTCCTCGCGGCCTGTGTTTAGACTGCGGAGGGTGCCTGAGTCGGTCATCCCCATGGCGGCAGGTGCCGGGGCGGACCTGTCGCAGGGTTGCGACAGGTGCGGTGGGAAAATGTGGTCAGCCGCGGTCGAGACGGCGGTGAAGCGTGGCGCGTGACAGGCCAAGGGCGCGGGCGGCGGCAGAGATATTGCCGCCGCTGCGCGCAAGGGCGCGGGCGATGACGGCGCGTTCGGCATCGGCAAAGCCGTCGGGGGCGTCGGTGCCAAGGATATCGGACAGCGGGCGTGGGGTGGCGGCAAGGTCACCTGCCAGGTTCAATTGCGCGCGCGCGGCGCGGGTTGCGCCGATGACAAGGTCTTGGGCATCCACTGCCAGCATCGCGCCAAGGGCGCGGTCGGTGCCGGGCACCATCACAAGGCGCGCGCGCGGGTAGAGGCGGGTGAAAAGATCGGCCTCGACCCGGCGTGCAGCCTCGGCCACGGTGGCGGCGATCAGGCTGCTGATGGCTTCGGGCAGGTCTGCGCGGGCGGTAGAGACATCGATCACCGCGGTCAGCGCGCCATCGGCCCCGAAGACGGGGGCAGAGGAGCAGGACAGCCCGATGTTGCGCGCAAGGAAATGCTGGTCGCGGTGGATCGTTACGGGGCGGGCTTCGGCAAGGCAGGTGCCGATGCCATTGGTCCCTGCCTGCGCTTCGGACCATGCGGTGCCTGTCCAGAGGCCAGCAGCCGTGAAGTCGCGGTCGTCTCCGGCATTGCCGCGGCGGTCCAGCGCCACGCCATCGGTATCGGCCAGAACGATACAGGCCCCAAGGCCGCCCACGGTTTGAAACAGGCGGTCAAGATGGGGGGCCGCGGTGGGCAGAAGCACCCCCGCCCGTTCCTGCGCAAGGGCGAGTTCCGCCGCGCTGAGCCGATTTTCAAGGCGCGCATCGGCAGGGTCCAGGCGGTAAAGCGTGGCAGAGCGCGCCCAAGAGGCGGCCAGAGCGGAGCGGGCGGCATGGCCCGCGCGGATGGCGGTTTCGACACGGGTCACGTGCTGACTGGCAGGCGATGGCATGGCGTCCCCCGGTGATGCGGCTGGTGCCGCCTTGGTCGGCAGGTTGGGGTGAGTGTGCGGGGAAGCGGGCCCCTTGGCAACGTGGCCAAAAGCAGCATGCCGGGGCGAGCCTTGGCGCGACGGGTTGCCAGCAGGGACCGGTTCGGGAAGTATCGGATCTTGCATCGGGGGGTTGGGTCCATGACCGCGTTGAAACTGCGCATTCTTTTCGACGGGGCGATGCTTGGGCCGGGCAAGGCCCAGCTTTTGGAACATATCCGTGAGACGGGATCGATCGCGGCGGCAGGGCGGCAGATGGATATGTCCTATCGGCGGGCGTGGCTGTTGGTTGAAGAGATGAACACGGCTTTTGTCCAACCTTTGGTGAGCAGCGCGCGGGGTGGGCCGGGGGGCGGCGGAGCGCGGTTGACCGAGACGGGCGAAGAGGTGCTGCGCCTTTATCGCGAGGTGGTGGCGCGGTCGGAACAAGCCGCGGCCCCTGCGGTGGCAGCGCTGGAGGGCATGTTGCGGGCAAAGCAGGCGAGCGAAATATTGAGCGGAAAATAACGCTTGCCTCGGATGGAATGGCTGAGTGATATGTTTTGAGGAATATATCGCTTGGAGGATAGCATGACCCGCCGTCTTGCGATTGCTACGGCCCTTGCCGGGTTCTTGGCCCAGCCCGCTGCTGCCGAAGAGGTGGTGGTTTTCGCGGCGGCCTCATTGAAAACCGCGCTGGATCAGGTGGTTGCGGATTTCGAGGCGGCGACGGGGCATGAGGTGACGGTCAGCTATGCCGGGTCCAACCAATTGGCCAAGCAGATTATGGCAGGGGCACCTGCGGATATTTTCATCTCGGCCGCCGTGAACTGGATGGATGAGGTCGAAAAGGAAGGGCTGGTCGTGGCGGGAACGCGCGCGGATCTTTTGGGCAATCAGCTGGTGCTGATCGCGCATGGCACGGAGGCCCCTGACGTGGAGATTGGGCCGGGGCTTGATCTGGCTGGGATGCTGGGGGACGAAAAGCTGTCAATGGCGATGGTGGCATCGGTGCCTGCGGGCCAGTATGGCAAGGAGGCGCTTGAAAGCCTTGGGCTTTGGCCATCGGTCGAGGGGGCGGTGGCGCAGTCGGAAAATGTGCGGGCGGCGCTGGCCCTCGTTTCAACGGGCGAGGCACCTTTTGGCATCGTTTATTCGTCAGATGCGGTGGCGGATGACAATGTGAGCGTGGTGGGCAGGTTTCCGGAAGATAGCCACGAGCCGATTGTCTATCCTGTGGCCCTGTTGACAGAGGCAGCGGATGCGGCGGACCGGGCATTCCTTGAGGCGCTTTCGCAAGAGGCTGCGGGGGCGCGTTTTTCGGCGCAGGGGTTTTTGGTCCTAAAGTGATGAATGGCGCGTCCTCTGGGGTGCGATGATGTCTTGTGATCCCCTGACGAAGGGTGGATGCTGATTTCGGTTTTTCGGACGAGTGGCACGGTTCTTGCGCAACGGCGCGTGGAGCGAAAACTTGGACGGAATTTCTCGATGACGGTGGGGCAGGGGGGCAAGGGCGGGCCGTGGCGGGCGCATCTTCCGGCGCTGGCTGCATTGATGATGCTATCGGCTTGCGGTGGGGGCGGCGGCGGGATCGACCTGTCTTCGGTCACGCGGTTCACGCTGAACCTTACGGGGCCTGCGCTGACGCAGATGCAGGCGGCGCTGGATGCAGCCTTCATCACGCCTGCCGAAATGCAGACCCCGCAATTTCAGGCCCGACTTGCGACGGTGCGGGCCGCGGCCCCCTTTGCGCAAAGCTATTCCGTGAACGGCCTGACGAACGTGAAGCCCTTGCAGGCGAGCAGGCTGGACTGGGTGCGCGCGATCGACAGGGAAAGCGGGGTGACGAATGGCGTGCCCGATACGCCGGACGGACTGCCCGACCTGACGGGGGCGGGTGTCGTTCTGGGGATGATCGACAGCCCGATCCGGTCGACCCATGAGCAATTCGCGACGCAGGCGGGCAAGCTTTTGGCCAATCCCGGTTCTGTCCATGAGGGGACCGATGAGCATGGCACTTTCGTCGCGTCGATCATGGCAGGGACGGGCGGGGTGGGTGGGACGGCCCCGGTCATGGGCTATGCGCCGGCCGCGCAGATCTACAATGGCGAGATTTCCTATCAGCCGGGAGCGACACTGAACTACACCACGCTGGGCGGCATCATGGATGGTGCGCGGGCGGCGGGCGCGGTGGCGGTGAACAACTCTTGGACCGTGTCGTCGGGGGGGGTGCCTGCAACGGTGGCCAATTCCGGCATTGGCACGATGGGGCCGAATTTCGCCACCTATCTGGCGGCCTTGCAGGCCTATACGGCCAATGGCGTGGTGGTCTTTGCCCAGTTCAATGACACGACGCAGACCAGTTCCTCTTTCATGGCGGGGCTGCCTGCCGAGGTGCCGGGGCTGGAGCAGGGCTGGTTGGCCGTCATCAACGTGGTGGCAAGCTATGATGCGGCGACGGACCGGATCACGGGTGTTGCGCGGCGCTCGCTCGGCTGTCTGGAGGCGGCGCGGTGGTGTCTGGCGGCGACGGGCTATCTGCAAGGGGCGGATATCGACAATGATACGGACTATGTGCTGGGGTCGGGGACATCCTATGCCGCGCCGCAGGTGACAGGGGCGCTGGGCCTTTTGGCGCAGGCCTTTCCGGGGTTGACGCCTGCGCAGTTGCGCAACCGTCTGCTGGCCTCGGCGGATAATTCCTTTTTCACGCCAACCCATGTGCTGGAATTCGTGCCGGGGGTGGAGCATGGGTATAACAGTGAATTCGGGCATGGTTTCCTGAATGTGCGCGATGCGCTAATCCCGATAGGGCAAAGCGTGACGGCCACTGCGGCCGGGGTGGTCATCCCGCTGGATGAGTTAACGCTGGCGGGCGGGATGCTGGCGGGGGATGCTTTGGTGCAGGGGCTGTCGGGCGTTTCGCTGGGGTTCCGCGACCAGATGGCGGGCAGTTTCGCGACCCCGATGGCGGGTTTCGTGGCGACGGCGGCACCCATCGATGTGGCCAGTGCCGCGCATATCAACTGGAGCCGGGGAGAAGGGGAGCGGCTGCTGGTCGGCCCCGATGGGGCGGAAGCCAATGGGTTGGCACGCGTGACGCTGCTGGAAGGGGATGCGGGATGGCATCTGGCAGCGCTGACGGATGGGACGGGTATCGCCTCCGGCGCGGCGCTGGGGCGCGATTGGGACACGGGATCGAGGCGGATCACGGTGGAACTGGCCGCGATGCAGGGGCGTGACGGGCTGTTCGGCATCGACCTGGGCGGGACGGACGCAGCCGAGGCTGTGAGCGCCACAGTCGGCCTGCGGCAGGACTTGGGATCGGGCATCGAATTGGCGCTGGAGGGCGAGATCGGTCAGATCGCGCCATCGGCGGGGGGGGTGGTGACGGATGTCTCAGCCCTTTCCTATGCGCGGGCCGGGGTGGAATTGGTGCAGCGGTCGCTGTGGCGGCGCGGGGATCGGCTATCGGTTTTTGTGGACACACCCTTGGGTGCAGTGGCGGGGCAGGCGGCAGTGACGCTGCCCAGCCTTGGCGCGATGCAGGCGGCGGCGGTCGCGGCGGATGGGGCCGTGCCTGCGTCGGGGTTCGAGACGGTGGCTGTCTCATTCGTGCCAGAGGCGCGCGAGGTGAACCTTGGTCTGGAATATGGCATGCCCCTGTCGGCGCAAGGCGAGATGGTTCTGGGCTGGAGCTATCGGCACAATGCGGGCCATGTGGCGGGGCAGACCGACCGCGTGGCGGCGCTGGGCTGGCGTCTGCGGTTCTGACCGGACATCCAATCGAAAGTATGGATCGGGGTCGCCTTTTGCGGGTGACCTCGTCCCTTTGATCCCTGCTGTTTCGCGGTGGACCCCAAGTTCAGGCTAACACTCTGCCCCGACGCGTCGTCCTGATGCGTGAAGGTCGCCTTGCGGATGAGCCGGGCGGTGCAGACAGGACGGAGGGATGCCATGGCAATCAAGAGCAAGGACTTGTCGGGTGATCTGCGTGCGGGCGCGGCGGGGACGCTGCGCGATGATCTGGTGGCGGCGCTGACCAAGGGCGATCTGCGGGTGAAGACGGCAGGACTGACGGCCGTGGACTCCGCCATCGTGCAGGTGCTGGTTTCGGCGCGGGCGACAGCGGCGCAGATGGACCGGAAATTGCAGATCGACCTGCCGAAGGACGGCGTGCTGGCGGCCCTGCTGGACCGACTGGCAATCGACCCCGCGCAACTGGCCTAACGGTCCGGTTGCCGGAGCGAAAACATCAGTGAGGAAAGCGCAGCAAGATGCCCAAGACCGTATTGACCGTCGATGATTCACCGTCGATCCGCCGGATGATCGCGATGACCCTGCAAGAGGCGGGGTATGATGTCGTGGAGGCGGTGGACGGGAAGGATGGCCTTGACAAGGCCTTGGCCCGCCCGATGGACGCGATCATCACCGATCAGAACATGCCCAACCTTGATGGTCTGGGCTTCATTCGTGCGCTGCGTCAGCACCCGCAGGGCAAGGGCGTTCCGATCGTGGTGCTGTCTACCGATAGCGAGGAAGGGCTGAAGCAGCAGGCGCGCGAGGCGGGCGCGCTGGGCTGGATGGTGAAGCCTTTCACGCAGGACAAGCTTTTGGCCGTGATCAAGAAGGTTCTGGGCTGATGATGGATGACATGACGGCGATCTTCCGCGAGGAAGTGCGAGACTTACTGGAAAGCCTTGAGCGGGGGCTTTTGGACCTGAAATCGCGGCCCGAGGATATGGGTCTGGTCAATCAGGTCTTTCGCGACCTGCATACGGTGAAGGGCAGCGGGGCGATGTTCGGGTTCACCGAACTGGCCGCCTTCATCCATGAATTCGAGACGGTGTTCGACAAGGTTCGGTCCGGCCATCTGGCCGTGGGGCCCGATCTTCTGCGCCTTGCCCTTGCGGCGAAGGATGAAATCCCCGGTTTGGTCGAAGGCGAGGCCGATCCCGAAGGTCGGCGCGGGGCGATCCTTTCCGGGCTGCACGGGTTGCTTGGCGGGGGGCCTGTCACTGCGGCTGGCGAACCCGAAGCGGCCGGGGACACGGTCGAAGCAGGGGAGGTGGCTGTGGCGGGGGCCATGCGCCTGACCTTCCGGCTGACCGGGGCGGCGCTGGCGCTGGGCGCGCGGCCTGACCTGGTGCTGGACGAATTGCGCGGCTTGGGCGCGACGGGGATCGTGGCCGATCTGGCCGATGTGCCGCCGCTGGACCGTCTGGATGTAGAGGCCTGCGCGATTGGCTGGTCGATGCAGCTGCCGGCGTCGGTGACAGCTGCGCAGGTGGAAGAGGTGTTCCTTTTCGTCGATGCGGAATGGGCGCTTGAGGCAGATGCCGTGGCGGCTGCGGCCGTGGTCGAGGCCGAGGTGGCTGTGCCGGCCCCGATAGAGGCTGTGGCGGCTGCTGCGGCACCTGCCGCCCCAGTGGCCCGACCTGTCGCCAAGCCGGAGCCGAAAGCCGAAGCGAAGGCCGAGGCCAAATCGGATGCCGGTGCGACGATCCGCGTTCCAGCCGAGCGTCTGGATGCGTTGATGGATGCAGTGGGCGAATTGGTCATCGCCGAGGCACGGCTGACCCAGTTGGCGCGCGACCTGCGCGACCCCGCACTTATGGCCACGGCGGAACAGATCACCCGGCTGGCGGGCGGTCTGCGCGATGCAACGATGACGATGCGCATGGTGCCGATGCGGTCGCTGGTCGGGCGGTTCCGTCGGCTTGTCCTTGATCTGTCGGACAAGCTGGGCAAGCCGGTTGAATTCCGCGTGACAGGTGAGGAAACCGAGCTTGACAAGACGGTCATCGAAAAGCTGGCCGATCCGCTGGTCCATGTGCTGCGCAACGCGCTGGATCATGGGATGGAAATGCCGGATGCCCGCGTCGCTGCCGGGAAAGCACGCGAGGGGCTGGTGGAACTGGTCGCAGAACATGCGGGGGCCGAGGTTCTGATCAAGGTGCGCGACGATGGCAAGGGGATGGACCCGGCCAAACTGCGCGAAAAGGCGATTGCTAAGGGCTTGATCACTGCGGAGACGCAACTGACCGAGGCGCAGATCTTCGCGCTGATCTTCGAGCCCGGCTTTTCCACCGCCGAGGCCGTGACCGATCTGTCGGGGCGCGGCGTGGGGATGGATGTGGTGCGCCGGACGATCGACGCGCTGCGTGGGACGATCCAGATCGAATCCGCGCTTGGTCGCGGCACAACCGTGACGCTGCGCCTGCCGCTGACGCTGGCCATCATCGAAGGGTTGCAGATCGAAGTGGCGGGCGAACAGTACATTCTGCCCATGACGAATGTGCAGGAGATCGTGGAACTGCCGCCCGAGAAGGTGGAACCCAGCCGGACCGAAGATTTCCTGGATGTGCGGGGTGGATTCGTTCCCTTCCTGCGGCTGCGCAGCCTGTTTGACTGCGCGGGCGAGCCGGGATCGGGGCAGAATGTGGTGATCGTGCGCGCGGGTGAGGCGCGGGTGGGCATCGTCGTGGATCGGATCATCGGCACGAACCAGACGGTCATCAAGCAGATGTCGAAGCTGCATGCCGGGGTGCGGGCGCTGTCTGGGGCAACGCTGTTGGGCAATGGGTCCATCGCGCTGATCCTTGATGTGGGGCACCTCGTCGGCATGTCGCGGCAGCAGGGTGAGGCGGCGCAGGTCGCGCGGCAGGAGGTTCTGGCATGACGATCCATCATCTGAAGGAAGATCGGTCACTGACGGTGGTCACACTGTCGCTGGGTAAGCAGGTGCTTGCCATCCCGGCGGTGCGACTGCGCGAGATCCTTGATCCCATGCCCGTGACGCGGGTGCCGGGGGCCGGGCCACTGGTTCCGGCGGTTCTGAACGTGCGGGGGACGGTGGTGCCGCTTGCGAACCTGAAGCAGGTGCTGCGTATCCCCGAAGTGGAAGCGGATGACCGCCGCCGCATCCTTGTTCTGGATGTGACCATTGCGGGCGAGGCAGCGGTTGTCGCGATCGAGGCCGATGCCGTGCATGAGGTGGCCACTATCGAAACCGCGATCATCGAGGCGGTTCCCGCGACGGCCAGCGCATGGCCGCCGGAATATTTGACCGGTCTGTACCGTGGCGGCGAGGGTTTCGTTCTGATGCCCGACCTTGACCACATTTTATCTGTGTTGGCCCAGAGGCCAATTGTTTAACGCCTGGAAAGGGCCTGTGATGAGACTGACGATCAAAACCAAACTGGCTGCGACCTTTGTCCTTGTCTTCGCGCTATGGGGCGTGTCGACGGGGCTTTCGGTGACCTATCTGAGCGCGGCCAATCATCGCTATGCCGAGACGGTGCAGCGCGACATCGTCCGGTTGCTGGAGATCGAGGATCTGGTGACCGAAAAGCTGTTGGTGCGCCAGAATGTCGGATTGGTTCTGATCGGGCTGCCGAATGCGCCCGCCGATCACATCCCGAACCTTGTGGAAAAGGTGAAGGCCGGGGCGGCCCGTGTGGATGAGCTGATTGCCGATCTGCGGTCGCAGACGACGGACCCCGCCATCCTTGACAAGATCACGCAATTCGACGCCATCCATCAGGAAGCGTTCAAGCTGCAGGTGCGGATTATCGATGCCGAGCTTGCCGGGAATGGCGATCAGGCGAACACGCTGTATCACACGGTGGGCGGTGAGGTCGCGGACCAGATCACGACGGCGTTGGGCGAATTGCGCACCATGGTGCAGGTCATCGCGCATGAGAACGAGGCGCTGACAAATGCGGAATACTCCTCGGCCAAGTTGATGATGCTCTCGCTGTTCGCGGTATCTGCGGCGGTGACGGCGGCGGCGGCCTTCTGGATCATGGCGGGTCTGTCGCGCGGCTTGAAGCAATCCGTCGCCTTGGCCACGTCGATCGCCGAGGGTGATCTGGCGGTGGCGACAGAGGCACGCACGAATGACGAAATCGCCGATCTACTGAAGGCGCAGGCGGTCATGGTGGTGAAGCTGCGCGAAATCGTGGCCAGTGTGAACCAATCGGCGCGCAATGTGGCGTCGGGGTCCACGCAGATGGCATCGACCTCTGAGGAAATGAGCAAAGGCGCGACGGAGCAGGCATCGTCCACCGAAGAGGCCTCGGCCGCGGTTGAGCAGATGGCGGCGAACATCAAGCAGAGCGCCGAGAATGCGCAGATAACCGAGAAGATCGCGGCGAAATCGGCCGAAGATGCACGTGCCAGCGGCAAGGCTGTGGCCGATGCAGTCGAGGCGATGCAGACAATCGCGGACCGGATCATGATCGTGCAGGAAATCGCGCGGCAGACCGATCTTCTGGCGCTCAATGCGGCGGTCGAGGCGGCGCGGGCGGGCGAACATGGGCGCGGCTTTGCCGTGGTGGCCGCAGAGGTGCGCAAATTGGCAGAACGCAGCCAGACGGCAGCGGCAGAAATCTCCTCCTTGTCAGCATCGACGGTGCGGACGGCGGCCAGCGCGGGCGAAATGCTGCAAGGGCTGGTGCCGGATATCGAAAAGACCTCGGCCCTTGTGACGGAGATCAGCGTGGCGTCGCGCGAATTGGCGACGGGTTCGGCGCAGATCAGCCTGTCGATCCAGCAGTTGGACAAGGTCACGCAAGAAAACACCGCGGCCGCAGAAGAGCTGTCGGCCAGCGCCACTGAACTGGCGAGCCAGGCTGAAATGTTGTCCGAGGCAATGGCGTTTTTCCGCACGGGTCCAGAGGCGCAGTCGGTGAAGGTGGTGGTGAAAGCCGCGCCTGCCGAGATGCGGCCCGTGACGCGGGCGAAGGCTGCACCGAAGGTCGAAGGCGGGTTCGACTTCGATCTGGGTGGGGAGTCGGATGACGAATTGGACGCGCGATTCAAGCGCCGCGATGCGGCCTGAGGAGGGACGATGACCGAGAATGCAACTGTCGTGACATTTGTGGCGGATGAAGCGTTGTATGCGGTGCCAGTCGAAAGGGTGCAGGAAATCCTTGACCTGCGCCCGATTGCCCCGCTGCCCAGTACGCCGTCGCATTTGCTGGGGGTGATCGACCTGCGCGGTGCGAATGTGCCGGTGGTGGACCTCCGCCGCCTGCTGGGGCGCCCCGATACCGAGGATACGGCGCAGAGCCGTATCCTTGTGGTGCAGGTGGGCCATGAAGGCGCGCAAATCGTGCTGGGGATCAAGACCGACCGGGTGATCGAAGTGACGGCGCTGGATGAGCCAGAGCTCAAGCCCTTGGCCGAGGCAGAGCTTCTGCGTTGGACGGGCAGTGCCGTGGCGGGCATCGCGCGCTGCCGGGGCGCGGTGGTGAGTGTGCTGGACCTCGACCGGTTGTTCGCGCGGCCCGACATCATGGCGGCTGCCGAGGCAGGACCGTTCGATCTGGCCGATGCCGCCGCCTGACAGGGTGCGGGTGCAGGGTTGGCCGCCCCGCGACAGGGGCGGTCGAGAGGCAGAAGAGAATGGCGCGATGCTGAGTGAAAATGTCCAACAGGCCAGCGACCGGTTCCGCGACCTGATCCGGTCGATCACCGGGATCAGTCTGCCGCCGCATAAGGTGCAGATGATCGATCAGAGGTTGCGGCGGCGGGTGATGGCCTTTGGCCTGCCGGATACGGAAACCTATTTGGCGCAGCTCATGGCCGGGGCCTTGCCGAAGGATGAGCTGGGACAGGTGATTGACCTAATCACCACAAACACTACGAGCTTTTTCCGCGAGGCGGAGCATTTCACTTTTCTGATCGATGTGGTGCTGGCCGAGAAGATGGCACAGGTTCGCCACGGGATGCCGGCACGGTTCAAGCTGTGGTCGGCGGCGGCTTCGGAAGGGGCCGAGGCCTATACGGCAGCGATGGTTCTGGAAGAGGCGCGTCGCGCGGGGAAGGGGTGCGATTGGGCGATCCTTGGCACCGATCTGAGCCAGCGGATGGTCGATCGCGCGCAGGCCGCGATCTACGCGAATGACCAGCTTTCGACGGTGCCCGCGGCTTTGCAGCGGCGGTATTTCCTGACCTCGGACGACCCCAGCGTCGCGGGAAAGTCGCGCGTGGTGCCGGAGTTGCGCCGGAACGTGCGCTTCCGCCATCTGAACCTGATGGATCACCGCTATCCCGTCGACCGGGATGTGGACGTGGTGATGTTGCGCAACGTGCTGATCTATTTCGATCAGACGGATAAAGAGCAGGTGGTGGATCGCCTTGCCGGGCATCTGCTTTCCGGGGGGTATCTGATTGTCGGACATGCCGAAAGCATGGTGGTGCGGCATCCCGCGCTGCGGCAGGTCCGGCCCACGATTTTCAGGAAGGTGTGAGATGGCGCTGAAACCCAACGATGCGGCAAAGGTTCTGATCGTGGACGACAGCGCCTCGGCACGGGCGATGCTGCGGGCAATTGTGGAAAGCGACCCGGGTCTTTCGGTGATGGCCGTCTGTATCGACGCCTTCGAGGCGGCAAAGGTGATGCGGGACAGCCTGCCGGATGTGATCCTGCTGGACCTTGAACTGCCGGGCATGGATGGGATGACCTTCCTGAAGAAGATCATGGCGCAAAAGCCCTTGCCGGTGGTGATCTGCTCCGGGCTGACGGCGCGCGGATCTGAGCAGAGCATCGCGGCGCTTGAGGCGGGCGCGGTGGAGGTGATCCTGAAGCCTTCGGCGGGCGATGACCGTGCGCGGGCCGAGGCGCAGGTGCGCATCTGCGATGCCCTGCGCGCGGCGGCTCAAAGCCGGAAGGGGGGGCGTGCGGGCATCCTGCCCGGCGCGCTGCGGGCACCGGGGGCGAAGCTGACGGCGGATGAGATTCTGCCGCCGCCGAATCTGACGCGGCCTGTTCCCCTGACCGAGCCTATCGTTTGCATCGGCGCATCGACCGGCGGGACAGAGGCGCTGCGCCAGGTGCTGGTGGCGCTGCCGCCAGATGCGCCTGCAATCTGCATCGTGCAACATATGCCTGCCGGGTTCACCGCGGCCTTCGCGCGGCGGCTGGACGGGCTGTGCAAGGTGAAGGTGACCGAAGCTGTCGATGGCGCCACGGTGGGGCAGGGCGAGGTGCTGATCGCGCCGGGCGACCAGCATATGATCCTGCGGCGGCTTACGTCCGGCTATCGGGTGTCGGTGGTGCAGGGGCCCTATGTCAGCCGCCATCGCCCGTCGGTCGATGTGCTGTTCCGGTCGGCGGCTGGATCGGCAGGGGCCAATGCGCTGGGCATTATCCTGACGGGGATGGGCGATGACGGGGCGCGCTGTTTGGGTGAGATGAAGGCGGCGGGTGCCGCCACGATCGCGCAGGATGAGGCGAGTTCCGTCGTCTATGGCATGCCGCGCGAAGCGGTGCGGATGGGCAGCGTGGGGCAGACCCTGCCCCTCGACAAGATGGCGACGACGATCATGGCTTTCGCCCGTCGCCACAGGACAGGAGTTCAGGCATGACCATCGCAACCCCCATCTTCGGTTCCAAGGCGCGACAGGCGGTGGCCGATCCGCTGGAAGGTGTGCTGCGGATCACGGAAGAAACCTTTGTGCAGGCGGGCGACGCCCTTTCTGGCGCGGTAGAGATCCTGAAAGGGACCGAAACGCTGTTTGCACGGCTGGATGTCACGCTGGGCGATGAGACGAGCGCACAGTTGGCGTCCCTAATCGAAGAAACCTTCGCCAATGTGGAGGTGATCCGTGCCGATTTCGACGGGTTCAGCCGCGATGCCGTGGCGCTGCGTGCCGCAGTGCGCAACGTGCGGGTGGAGGTGAACGAATTGGACCGCGTGGTGCGGACCATTTCCAATGTGTCGATCAATGCGCGTATTCAGGGCAATGGGCTGGTGCCGCCGCGCCCGCAGGTGAATTCCTTTATCGAACGCCTTGCCTCGATGGCATCGGAAGCCGAAAGCATCCTGACCGAGGTGAAGGATGCCATGGTCGGGATCGGGCATGACACCGGGGCGATGGAAGCCAGTTTGCTGGAGTTGCGGCAGGAATTGATGCTGCATGTCTTGCCACGGCTCAGCCGTTTCGCGGCCATCGCGCAGTCCGTGCAGGATGGCCGGGCCGAGATGACGCGGATGAGCGGCGATCTGGCGGCGCGGATGCGGGTGGTGTTTTCCGAAGTGTCGCGGATGATCATGGCGTTGCAGACCGGGGACAGCACGCGCCAGCGACTGGAACGGGTGCGCGAGGTGCTGGCCGAGGCGTCGATGGTGCCCGGATCGGGGCTGGAGGCGGTGCTGGTCGACCTTGCCAAGGCACTGTCGGCGGCGGCGCGCGAGGATGCCGAGGCTGAGATTGGCGTGTCGGTTTCTGCACTCTCTGCGGTGCGGACAAGCGCCGATCAGGCAATGGCTGCGGCGCGCAGCTTTTATTTCGCGAAGGCAGGTCGCGGCAGCGGTGATGGCGGCACGGCAGGGGATGCCGAGGCGCTGTCGGCCAGCCTGGCGCGGGTCAAGCGGAACCTTTCCGTGATGCGCGGACGGGCCGAACAGTTGCGCGGGCGGCTGGATGTGATCCTGAAGCATGAGGCGACAATCCGACAGATTGCCCAACAGGTGCGCCTGTCGGGGCTGAATGCGGTGCTGATCTGCGCCAAGCTGGGCGAAGAGGGGCGGTCCTTGCGCGAATTGGCGCAATGGCTGCGCACGTTGACGGATGAAAGCGATGCCATCGTGCAGCGCCTGCAAGGCCATCTGGCCGAGACGCGCAACCGCACCCGCGAGGCGGGGCAAGCGGGGGTAGACCGTCTGGAGGGGGCGCTGTCGGGCTTTATCGGGGATGCCGAAGCGCTGAATGAGGCCATGGGCCAGATCGACCGCGTGGTCAGCGATACGGCGCGGGGCTTTGATCAGGCGGGCAAGGCGCTGCCGATGAAGCTGGGTCAGGCGGCGGAGCGGCTTGAGACGTTCCATCGGGCGTTGGACGAATTGGCGCGTCTGGAGGCAGGGTTCCTTTTGCGGCGGATGATGCTGGCCGACCCGGTGCTGCCGATGGTCGAAGGCACGCATGAGGCCGAGGTTTTGGCCCGCCAGCGCGCGCGCTATACGATGCAGGCCGAGCGGGCGATCCATGACGGGGTGATCGGTGCGGGGCTTGCCCCTGTTGTGGCCCCGCAAGAGGCTGCCGCGGAAGAGACGCTGGACGACATCCTGTTCTGATCGCGTTTGACAAGGATCAAGGCGCGAGGCTGTGGGCATCAGGGAAAAAGGGGTGAGACCCCTTCCTTTCCTGATGGTGTGCCATGCGTTTCCTGCTGCCTTCCCTTCTGCTTTCCCTTTTGTTTTGTGCTGTCGCGCTTGCCTTTTCCTTGGGCATGGGTCAGGTGCGCGGCGATTGGCTGTTTGCGGCTGTGATGCTGGCGGTCGGGCTTGGTCTGCTGACCGGGCCGATTTTGGCAGATCAGCGGGGGTAGGGTATATGGCGCCGAGGGGCTATTCGCGGGCGCAGATCGCGCTTCATTGGGCAATGGCGGGGCTGATCGCTGTCAACTTGATTTTCGAGGATTGGATCAAGGCGGGGTGGGAATCCATCGAAGATGGTTTTGGCCCAGTCTATGACGCGGGGGCCTTGGCTCATATCGGGATCGGGGTGGCGGTGTTGGTTTTGGTGGTGCTGCGGCTGGCGCTGCGCATTGGGCGCGGGGTGCCGGACCTGCCCGCTGGGATGAAGGCGCAGGAACGGCTGGCCGCGCATCTGGGTCATGCGGCGCTCTATGCCCTGATGATCGGGGTGCCGGTGATGGGGCTTTTGGCGTGGTTCCTTGCGTCGGACGATCTGGCAGAGCTGCACGAGTTGGGCAAACCCGCCTTCATCCTGTTGATCGCCGTGCATGCCGGGGCGGCGGTCTGGCATCAGCTTGTCCGCAAGGATGGGTTGATGGACAGGATGCGCCGCCCGGGCTGAGGTCAGTCGCGCGCGGGCGCATCCAGAAAGACGCGGACCGTTTCTTCGAATTCGCGTGGCTTTTCAGCATGTAGCCAATGACCTGCACCGGGGATACGGGCGAAGCGCGCGGCCGGAAAGAGCGCACGGATCGTGTCGCGGTATTCTGGTTTGACGTAGTGGCTTTCGGCCCCGGTGAGGAAAAGCGTGGGGTGGTCGAACCGCCCCATCGTGCCGGGCCAGCCGACGATATGGGGCATCTCAGCCTCAAGCACGTCAAGGTTAAGCCGCCAGCGCGGGCCGCCTTCGGCCTTGAGGTCCAAGGATTGCAGGAAGAAAGCGCGCAGGGCTGGATCGTCGATCAGGGCAGAGAGGCGGCGATCCGCCTCGCCCCTTGTGGAAAGATCGGACAGGTTCAGCGCCCGCATCGCATCGATATGGCGGGTCTGGTCGTGGCCATAGGCGACGGGGGCGATATCGGCCACGACAAGGCGGCGGATCAGGCTGGGTTCGGTCAGGGCAAGCTGCATTGCGGCCTTGCCGCCCATGGAATGGCCCAAAAGATCGGCGGGCGCACCGATATGGCGGATCACCCCGGCCAGATCGGCGGCCAGATCGGGATAGCGGTGGTTGGGCTGGCGCGGGCTTTCGCCATGATTGCGCATATCGACGGCAAAGACATCGCGGTGATCGGCCAGACGGCGGGCAATGACCCCCCAATTGCGCCCTGAACCGAAAAGGCCATGCGCGATGATGAGCGGCGGGTGTTCGGCCTTGGTCGCGGCGGGATGGGGGATCAGGTTCAGCATTGTTTCCCTTTTGCGTCAGGGTCGTTTCCGGGTCTTGGCATTGTCCTGCCTCAATACAGCCTTTATTCTGCCATAATCTATTCAAGGGTATGTATATGCCTGCCGTGGCAGTCATCATTTTGCAGAAGGCGGAACGCATCAGTGCGTTGCTGGAAGAGCGGGTCGGCGTCAAGGCCGGCACCTCGCTTGAGGCGGGCCTGCGGCATGCAAGCCGCCATCTGCCTTATGACGCGCGGGCGGCGGGGCGGCGTTTGGCGGCGGCGGGGCAGTTGGCAAGGCGCTCTGCCGGGATCGTGGATGTCGACGCGCACCGATTTGACGACGATTATCGTGTTCTGCTGCGCCACCTTCAGGCGATCGAGCCGGGGCGTGTGCGACCACCGGGACCGTCGGTTTGGCGGTTTGTGACCGGTGTGGCGACGGCGGTCGCGTCGGTCGTTGTTTTGGGTGTGGGCCTTGCCTATGCCGGGTTGATCTGACGCGCGGGGGCAGGACCGCCAAGCGCGCTGCGGCTTACCACGGTCACCGTGACGAAGGACACGTAGAGCAAGAGATACCACGCGCCAAGCTTTCCCAAGCTGACGAATTGGCCAGGGGTCTGCCCGGAGTAAAGCCATGTCCCGGTGGCCGTGCCGATATTTTCGGCAACCCAAAGCGCAAGCGCCGAAAGGAAGGCCGCAAGGGGGAGGGGCATCCAGTGGGCCCGGTCGGTGATGCGGAACCAGACACGAGTGCGTGCGTAAAGAACCACCGTTGCCGCAAAAAGGGCGATGCGGATATCGGGCAGAAAGTGGTGGGCGAAGAAGTTCACATAGATCGCCACTGCAAGCAGGATCGTCAGGGCAAAGGGCGGATAGGGGGTGAAGCGCATGTCGAAGATGCGGATCACGCGGGCCATATAGCTGCCGACGGCGGCATACATGAAACCGGAGAAGAGGGGCACCTCCATCACCTTAAGCAGGGCGGGTTCGGGATAGGCCCAAGAGCCTGCGCCGACCTTGAACCATTCCATCGCCGTTCCCGTCAGGTGAAACAGCAAGATGACCCGCGCTTCTTCCCATGTTTCCAGCTTTAGCCAAAGGAAGACTGCCTGCGTCGCAAGGGCAAAGAGGAACAGCGCGTCATAGCGGTGGATCGGCCAATCGGGCTGCCAGATCAGCCGCGAGGCGATGATGGCGGCGAGCATCAGCCCGCCGAAGAGGCAGGCCCAGCCCTGTTTCAGGACGAACAGCGTGAACTCGGCCACGGGCAGGGGCAGGCGGGCGCGGGCCGCGTCGCCAAGGCGATGTTCAAGGCTGCGGGTGTCGCGGATCATGAGGACGCGATGATGGGGCGTTCGCGGCGGGGTGGAGGCTGCGCTGTCAGATGGGCGCGGGCGGCA
This sequence comes from Fuscovulum ytuae, assembly GCF_029953595.1. Taxonomy (NCBI): domain Bacteria; kingdom Pseudomonadati; phylum Pseudomonadota; class Alphaproteobacteria; order Rhodobacterales; family Paracoccaceae; genus Fuscovulum; species Fuscovulum ytuae. The sequence goes on from NZ_CP124535.1 coordinate 3,850,990, forward strand.
CCATGGGCATCGTGGATCGCATGCGCGATCAGCCCCGGCGCGCGGGCATCGCCAATCCGCCGAAGCGTGGCCAAGCCCTTGTTTTGCAGGGCATTATAAAGCGCGTCCTGAGGTTCTCGCGAGGTCACCGGGATCAGCGTCACGCAAGGAATGGAGGTTTCGCGCCCGGTATAGGCGCAGGCGAGGGTGGCGCTATCGGGGGCAAGGGCGGTGACGATCTGGCCAAGCTTCAGGCTGACGCCCCGTTCGATCAGCCGCGCCTGAAGGCGGGTTTGTTCGACGGTGTAAGTGGTCCATTCCGCGACAGTTCCCGCGGGGGACACATAGGTTACCGCATGGCCTTCGGCGGCCAGCAGATCGGCCAGGCCTGCAGCGATGTGATAGCCTTCATCATCAAAGATGACGACGGGGCCCTGCATGGGCCTTGCGCCATTCAGCACCTCATCCGGCGTCAGGATGTTTGGGCCTGAAAAGGACGCCACGCCGCCCGGATTGCTGCGCCCGCGCCCGTCGGCACGCCAGAGACTGCCAGTGGCGATCATGACATGGGCAAGACCTGTTTCGCGGATGTCATCGGCTGTCATCGCGCTTCCGGGATAAAGCGTGACCTGCGAAAGCTTGCCAATCTGGGTCAGTCGCCAATCGATCACGCGGCCCCATTCCGACAGGCCGGGAAGGCGCGCCTCGCGCGTGACGCGGCCGCCGGGTTCGCCTGCCTCGGCCAAGACCACGGGGATGCCGCGCTGGCCCAAGGTGACGGCCGCCTCAAGCCCCGCAGGGCCAGCGCCGATGATCAGCACGGGATCGGCTTGGCCAATCAGGGCGGGGACGCGGTCGGGATGCCAGCCCTGCCGCCACTCTTCGCCCATCGTGGGGTTTTGGGTGCAGCGGATCGGCGCGCCGAGGCCGTCATGAGCGTAGCAGATGTTGCAGCCGATGCATTCGCGGATGTCATCAAGCCGCCCGTCGCGGATCTTTGCCGGAAGGAAGGGGTCGGCGATGGACGGGCGGGCGGCCCCGATGAAATCGAGGATGCCGCGGCGCAGTTGCGACAGCATCGTGTCAGGGCTTGTGAAACGGCCAACGGAAACGACGGGTTTGCCCGTTGCTTTGCGGATATGGCCGACATGGGTTTCTAGGGCGGCTTCCTTGACGAAACGGGAGGGGCCCATTTCCACCCCGTAGTCGGGGATGGTGACGTCAAACACATCCACAAGGGGGGCGATCTGGCCAAGGAATTCGGCGCGGGCTTCGGCGCCGCGGCCGTCTTCATCCGTCACTTCGATGCGGATGGCGATGGCGGCGCGGTCGCCTACGGCATCGCGGGTGTCGGCTAGAAGGTCGCGGATCAGGCGGGTGCGGGCGTCGAAATCGCGCCCATGGTCATCGGCGCGGGCGTTCAGCGCCGGGTCAAGGAATTGCGCCAGCAGGTAGGTATGGGCGGCGTAGACATAGACCACGTCGAAATCGGCGGCCTTGGCGCGCAGGGCAGCGGCGCGATGCCAGTCACGCAAGTCTTTGATATCCTGACGATCCATGCGCTGGTTCTGCCAAGGGGCGGTATCCGACAGAATGCTTTCGGGGCCAAGGCCTGCCGCGCGGCTTAGGACATTGGCGCTGCGTCCACCGCCATGCCAAAGCTCAACCCCGGCAAGCGCGCCGTGGCTGTGGACGGCCTCGGCCATGGCGGCCATGTTGGCGGTATCGCCATCGTCCCAGAGGCTGGCATAGGGGGCGGGGGTGTCGTCGGATGTGGGATGGATGGAGCAATATTCGCTGTTTACCACGCCCCAGCCACCTTCGGCCTTGATCCCGCGCATCGCGGCCAGTGTGGCGGGGTGCTGGTTGCCCATGCCGGAGCAATGCGGCACTTGCCAAAAGCGGTTGGGGGCGGTCACGGGGCCGATGCGAAGCGGCTGAAACAGAGGCGCGTAACGGGGATCGGGCGACATTCGGACCTGCGACTGACTGTTCAGTCAATGGTGGCTCGCGCAGGAGGCGGCGTCAATGACAAAGGGGCGCAGGCTGTGACCTGCGCCCCTTTTTCCTGAAAATGCAGGGGTTTCAGAGGTTCGGATAGATCGGGAAGCGGTGGCAGAGCGCCTCCACCTCGGCCTTGACCTTGGCCTCAACTGCGGCGTTGCCCTCTTCGCCATTGGCGGCAAGTCCGTCCACCACTTCGGTGATCCAGCGGCCGATCTGGCGGAACTCACCCTCGCCGAAGCCGCGCGTCGTGCCTGCGGGCGTGCCAAGGCGGACGCCGGAGGTGATGGTGGGCTTTTCGGTATCGAAGGGGATGCCGTTCTTGTTGCAGGTGATATGGGCGCGGCCAAGGGCCTTTTCGGTGGCATTGCCCTTCACACCCTTGGGGCGCAGATCGACCAGCATCAGATGCGTGTCGGTGCCGCCGGTGACGATGTCGAGGCCGCCCTTCATCAACTCATCCGCCAGAGCCTTGGCATTGGCGATGACCTGCTTTTGGTAGGTGACGAAATCGGGTTGCAGCGCCTCGCCGAAAGCCACGGCCTTGGCGGCGATCACATGCATCAAAGGGCCACCCTGAATGCCCGGGAAGATGGCGGAATTCACCTTCTTCGCAATGGCTTCATCATCGGTCAGGATCATGCCGCCACGGGGGCCGCGCAGGGTTTTGTGCGTGGTGGTGGTGGCCACATGGGCATGCGGGAAGGGCGAGGGATACAGGCCCGCCGCCACGAGACCAGCGAAATGTGCCATGTCTACAAGGAGATAGGCGCCGACGCTGTCGGCAATTTCGCGCATCCGTTTGAAATCGATGACGCGCGGGATGGCCGAGCCGCCTGCGATGATGAGCTTGGGCTTGTGTTCGGCGGCAAGTTCCGCGACCTGATCGTAGTTCAGTTCAAGGTCCTGCTTGCGCACGCCGTATTGCACCGCCTTGAACCACTTGCCCGACTGGTTGGGGGCCGCGCCATGGGTGAGGTGGCCACCAGCATCAAGCGACATGCCAAGGATCGTGTCGCCCGGCTGGATCAGCGCTTGGAACACGCCCTGATTGGCCTGCGATCCAGAGTTCGGCTGGACGTTGGCGAAGCTGCAACCGAAGAGCTTGCACGCACGTTCGATGGCAAGATTCTCGGCGATATCAACATATTGGCAGCCACCGTAGTAGCGCTTGCCGGGATAGCCTTCGGCATATTTGTTGGTCATGACGGAGCCCTGAGCCTCCATCACGGCGCGTGAGACGATGTTCTCGGACGCGATCAGTTCGATCTCGTGCCGCTGACGGCCAAGTTCCTGAGTGACCGCGCCGAAGAGTTCCGGGTCACGGGTGGCGAGCGGTTCGGTGAAGAATCCGGTGTCGCGGTGGGGAGCGTTCATGGGGACCTCCTTAGTGAGGGTTCTTGCAGGGGGGTGCTTGCGGGCTTGGGGAGCAGATAACGCAAGGGGGGCGATGCGGGAAGGCAGGAAAACGACTTCAAACGAGGCTCGTGCGAAATAAATGTGCGTATCGGAACGCAAGGGGCGGTTTGGAACGTTTTGCAGGGGTTGAGTTTGGCGCGGCGGACCCGCAAGGATGGCCGGGGGCGGATGAGGGGAATTGCGATGGCCTTTGCACGGATTGCCTTTACAGCCTCGCCCGCGCCGGCGGCGGCGGAGGCCCTGCGCGTGCTGACGGCGCGTTATGGGCAGGTGGCGGTGGAGAAGGCAGATGTTGTGGTCGCCCTAGGGGGTGACGGCTTCATGTTGCAGACGCTACATGAGACAGAAGCGCTGTCGCTGCCCGTATATGGGATGAATTGCGGCACCATCGGGTTCCTGATGAACACCTATCAGCCCGGCGATCTGCCCGCGCGGTTGGCCGCCGCCGAGGAGGCGGTCATCAACCCGTTGCGGATGCGGGCCGTGAGGGTGGATGGCACGGTGCATCAGGCGCTGGCCATCAATGAGGTGAGCCTTTTGCGCGCCGGGCCGCAGGCGGCAAAACTGCGGGTCATCGTGGATGGCCGGGTGCGGATGGAAGAGCTGGTTTGCGATGGGGCCTTGGTGGCAACGCCAGCAGGATCAACGGCTTACAACTATTCGGCGCATGGTCCGATCCTGCCCATCGGGGCGGATGTTCTGGCGCTTACGGCGATGGCGGCCTTTCGGCCACGGCGCTGGCGGGGGGCCTTGATCCCCAAGACATCCATCGTGCGGCTGGAGGTGCTGGAGGCGGCCAAGCGGCCCGTGATGGCGGATGCCGACAGCCGGGGATCGGTGCGTGAGGTGGCGAGCGTGGAGATCCGGTCAGAGCCGGAGGTGCGCCACCGCATCCTGTTTGATCCCGGCCATGGACTGGAAGAGCGGCTGATCAACGAGCAGTTCGTCTAACCCCTTGCGAACGCTGCCTTTACTGCCCGGTTCTGCGGAAAACGGCTGTGCCCTGATTTGTGCCGCATCTTGTGCCGCATTCTGTGGCCACGCGCGGTGGGGAAAACGGGCGTTAACCACTTTCTGCGGGTGAGTCGGGGCAAATTTCCGTGGTTCGGCGGGGTTTGGAGGGATGGTTATAGTCATTTCCTATGATCATGACCGCCACCCATTAAGCAGCACCTTTTTCGCGCGGATCGTCGGGCCTTTGGCCCTTGATCGGTGGGGATAAGATACGTTAGCGCTGCATCCATGGTGATGACGCGCTTTCCATGGCTGCTGCGGGCCGCGCTGGCCCTGATCCTGGCCCTTGTGTTGGCCGGGACGGGGGCGGCGCATCGCCCGGTGGAGCGGCCGGGGGAGGCGGCGGCGCTGTCCCTGTTCCTTGCGGCGGGCGGGTCGCTGGACGACCTGTGCCATGTGGCGGGGGAAGGCGGGCATGGGCCTGCCCATGCCCTGATCGAATGCCCGGCCTGCGTGTTGCAAAAGGCGGGCGCGCTTGTGCCGATGGCAGAGGGCGTCATCCTTCGGCTGACGGGGCAGGCTGAAACCATCGTTTATGCCCGTGTCGCGCCTGCCGTCCCATCGCAACCCGTTCTCTTTCCCCCGGCGCGGGGCCCCCCGTCCTTTCCCCTTTCCTGACGCGATTTTCCGGCTGCCGCGCGGTGCGGTGGCCTGCTCATGGACAAGGAGGAACCAAGATGGTTTCCACGACGGAAGATGTCGCCCGGACGGCGACGGAACGGCGCTATTTCACGGTGTGGCGCTGGCATTTCTACTGCTCTCTCTACGTGTTTCCCTTCCTGATGATGCTGGCGGTGACCGGCCTGATCATGCTGTGGGTTTCGGCGATGACCGAGATCAATGGCGAAAGGACAATTGTCACCCCGGGCGAAGCGGCGATGGCGGTTTCCGCGCTGGAGGTGGCAGCAGAGGCCGCGGTGCCGGGCGGTGTGGCCGTGACCTATATCGAGCCGATGGGGCCGGATCGGGTGGCGGTGTTTCAGGTGACGGGCGAGGGCGGTGACATGACCGTGCTGCTGAACCCCTATACGGGTGCGGTGGTCGACACCTTCCCGTGGCGCGCGGGCTGGTATGATTTCGCGACCGAGATTCATGGCACGCTGTTGATCGGGGATCTGGGCGACTGGCTGATCGAGGCGGCGGCGTCTTTGGGCGTGATCCTTGTGGTGACGGGCGTCTGGCTGCATTGGCCGCGCCCGTCGGTCCGGGGGGGGACGACATGGCGCGCGGCGCTGTTGCCGAAGCTGGCCTTCTCGTCGCGCGGCGCATGGAAGGCGCTGCATGGCGCGGTTGGGATGTGGATGTCGGTGATCCTGCTGGTCTTCCTGATTTCGGGGCTGAGCTGGGCGGGCATCTGGGGCGGCAAGATGGTGCAGGCTTGGTCCACCTTTCCGGCGGAGAAATGGGATGCGCCGCTGTCCGACAAGACCCATGCCGATATGAACCACGGCGCGGCGAAGGAAGTGCCTTGGGGTCTGGAACAGACGCCGCTTCCGGAAAGCGGGTCACTTGCGGGTTTGCCTGCCGTGGCGGGGGCGGTGGAGATCGACAGCGTCGTGGCCTTTGCGCGCGGGCTTGGCTTTGATGGGCGGTTCCAGCTGGCCATTCCGGGTGAGGAGACGGCGGTCTGGACGATCAGCCATGACAGCATGTCGAATGACGGGCCGGACCCAAGCGCGGATCGCACGATCCATATTGATCAGTATTCGGGCAATGTTTTGGCCGATGTGGGCTATGCCGATTACAGCCCTTGGGCCAAGGCGATGGCCTATGGCATCGCCTTTCACGAGGGCGATATGGGGCTGTGGAACCTTGCGCTGAACACGGTCTTCTGCCTGTCGATGATCTTTCTGCCCGTGTCGGGGCTGGTGATGTGGTGGAAGCGGCGGCCGGACGGGGCCTTGCGGCTTGCCGCGCCGCCTGCGCCGCAGGGGCTGGCCTTCTGGTGGGCGGCGGCGGCCTTGGTCGTGGCGCTGGGGGTGGCTTTCCCCTTGGGCGGCGCGGCGATTGCGGCGGTGATCGTGCTGGACCTTGTGCTGCTGCGGCAGATGCCAAGGCTGCGGCGGGTTCTGTCTTGAGACCAAGGGTGGGGCGGGGTTAACCCCCGCCCTACGCCTCTTTCCAGCTGTCGATCTTGCGATAAAGCGTCGAGGGCGCGAGGTCGAGGATGCGGGCCGCCTTGGGCACCGATCCGTCAAAGCGGCGGAGCGTCGCTTCGATCACCAAGCGTTCGATTTCGGCCAAGGGTTTGCCCACCAGCGCCTCGACCATCGGTTCGGGGGCGGCGAGGGTCGTATAGGCGGTGGGGCGGTTGCTGGTGCCTTCGTCCGAGACGATGTCGGGCAGCATGTCGAGTGTCACGGGGCCGCCTTCGTTCATCACCACGATATGGCGGATGACGTTCAGGAGTTGGCGCACATTTCCGGGCCAAGGCAGGCGGCGGAAGAGGGCGGCCACCTCGGGCGAGAGGCCGTCGAATTTGCGCCCTTCTTCGGAGGCGAAGCGGGCGAGCGCCTCTTCGGCGATTTCGATCACGTCATCGCCCCGCTCCCGCAGGGGGGGCATGTGGATCGGCACGACAAAGAGACGATAATAGAGGTCTTCGCGGAATTGCCCGCGCCGGACGGCATCGAGCGGGTCTTGGTTGGTGGCGCAGACGATGCGGACATTGACCTTGCGGGGGCGGGTGGCCCCTACGGGCTGCACGGTGGAGGTTTGCAGGAAGCGCAGCAGTTTGGTTTGCAGCGCCGGGGCCATTTCGCAGATTTCATCCAAGAAGAGCGTGCCGCCATCGGCGGCGGCGGCGGCCCCCGGCTTGTCGGAGATGGCACCTGTGAAGCTGCCTTTCATATGGCCGAAAACTTCGGATTCCAGCAGGTCCTGGGGGATCGCGCCGCAATTGAGCGCGATGAAGGGGCCAGAGGCGCGGGGGGAATTGTCATGCACGGCCAGCGCGCAGAGTTCTTTGCCGGTGCCGCTTTCGCCTGTGATGAAGACGGTCGCCATGGAGCGGGCGACGGAACGGATCTTGGTATGGATGCGGGCCATGCGGTCGGAGGAGCCGACGAAAAGGCCGGTGGCGGCGAGGGCATTGGGGCGGTGCGGGGCAGGGATGGTGGCGGCAAGGGGCTGGGTTGGGGCCGCCTGCGATGGGGATGGGGCGAGGGTGGGTGCAGGCTGGGCCGGTGCTGGCGGGGAGGCGGGGCTGGCACGGCGCGGGCCGCGGCCTGCCAGCGCATTTTCAACCGCGCCGAGGAAGCGGGTTTCGTCGAAGGGTTTGACGAGGAATTCATAGGCGCCGCCGCGCATCGCCTCGACCGCCTTGCTGATGGAGCCGTTGGCGGTGATGACGATCACATTCACCTCGGGCCGCAGGGTGAGCATGTCCTGCATCAGTTCCAGACCGTCGCGATCGGGCAGCATGAGGTCGAGTAGAACGACCGTCGCCCCGCTTTCACGGAAGGCAGCGAGGCCTTCGCGGGCGGTTCCGGCGCAGCGCACGGCGTGGCCTGCATTGGTCAGAACCGCGCGGTAGACCATCTGGAGCGAGGGCGTATCCTCGATCAGCAGGAGGGGCGGCTGGTCGGTCATGGGGCAACGTTTTGCGGGCTATCGCGCCCGGCGAGGGCCGCGCGAAGATGGGCCAGATCGGACAGAAGGGGCGGGCCGAGGCGTGTGACATGCGCCTCGGCCCGGTCATGGGCGGCGACGTTCAAATCGATGGCGGCGGCATGCAGACGGTCGGCGCCGATGGTGCCCGCGAGCGAGATAAGGACATGGGTCTGGGCGCGGATCGCGGTCCAGTCGCGGCTGCGCAGCGCGGGGGAGATGGCGGCCTCAACGGCGGCCAGATCAAGCTCCATCTGGCGCAGGATCAGGGGCGCGGTGTCGGGACCGGCTAGGGCCAGAATATCGGCCAGACGTTTTCCATCGCCAAGGATGACGGTCGGATCGGCAGAGATCATGGGCGCGCGCCTTGGTCAGGCCCGCGGCTTGGAGCGCGCGGCGAGGTCGGGAGGCAGGGCATAAAGTATTGCATGCCCCCCAGACTATCGGCGTGCCTGTCTTTGTCTAGTGGCGGCGAAGACCTGACATCCCCGCCGCGCCGCCTCTGGCGGTGATCCGCGCGTTTTCGTTAGGCCTTGGCAAGGCCGAGGCTTTGCAGGGCGGTGCGAATTTCGTCGAGAATGGCGGGATCGTCGATGGTGGCGGGCATCTTGAAATCCTGCCCGTCGGCGATCTTGACCATGGTGCCGCGCAGGATTTTGCCCGAGCGCGTCTTGGGAAGACGATCCACCACGAGGGCGCGTTTGAAATCGGCCACGGGGCCGATCTTTTCGCGCATCAGGGCCACGCATTCCTTCACAATCTCATCCGCCGGGCGGGTGCAGCCCTTGTTGAGGCAGAGGAAGCCCAAAGGGGATTGTCCTTTCAGCGTGTCGGAGATGCCGATGACGGCGCATTCGGCGACGTCTTTGTGGAAGCCCAGCACCTCTTCCATCGCGCCGGTCGAGAGGCGGTGGCCTGCGACGTTGATCACGTCATCGGTGCGGGCCATGATGTAGAGATAGCCGTCTTCGTCGATATAGCCCGCATCGCCGGTTTCATAATAGCCGGGGAAATGGGTGAGGTAGGATTTCTTGAACCGTTCCTCGGCATTCCAGAGCGTGGGGAGGGTGCCGGGGGGCAGCGGCAGCTTGATCGCGATGGCGCCAAGCTGGCCTGCCGCCACGGGATGGCCGCCTTCATCCAGCACCTGCACATCGAAGCCGGGCATGGCGACGGACGGGGAGCCCACCTTGATCGGCAGCTGTTCGATGCCAAGGGGATTGGCCGCGATGGCATAGCCGGTTTCGGTCTGCCACCAGTGATCGACCACCGGCACGCCGAGATGGCGGCCTGCCCAGTTGACGGTATCGGGGTCGGCGCGTTCGCCAGCGAGGTAGAGGGCCTGAAGGTTCTTCAGGTCGTAATCCTTGACCAGCAGCCCTTCGGGATCGTCGCGCTTGATCGCGCGGAGCGCGGTGGGGGCGGTGAAGAAGGAGCGGACCTTGTGTTCCGCGATGACGCGCCAGAAGGCGCCCGCATCGGGGGTCCCGACGGGCTTGCCTTCATAGACGATGGTGGTGCAGCCCGCGATGAGTGGTGCGTAGCAAATATAGCTGTGGCCCACGACCCAGCCCACATCAGAGGCGGCCCAGAACACGTCCCCCACGCCGCAATTGTAGATGGCGCGCATGGTCCAGGCGAGCGCCACGAGATGGCCCGCCGTTGGGCGGACAACGCCCTTGGGCGCGCCCGTGGTGCCGGAGGTGTAGAGGATGTAGGCGGGGTGATTGCCTTCGACGGGCACGCAATCGGCGGGTTCGACGCCGTATTGGAAGCTGTGCCATGCAACGTCGCGGCCTTCGACGAGCTTGGCCACTTCCTGTTCGCGCTGAAGGATCACGCAGAAATCGGGCTTATGGGCGGCCATGTCGATGGCAGCATCGAGGAGCGGCTTGTAATGCACGACGCGGTTCGGTTCGATCCCGCAGCTGGCCGCGATGATGGCCTTGGGCGTGCAATCGTCGATGCGGACGGCGAGTTCATTGGCCGCGAAACCGCCGAAGACGACGGAATGGATCGCGCCGATACGACCGCAGGCGAGCATGGCTTCCAGCGCTTCGGGGACCATGGGCATGTAGATGATGACGCGGTCGCCCTTGGTGACGCCCTTGGCCTTGAGCGCGCCAGCGAGGCGGGCGACGCGGTCCTGAAGTTCGGCATAGGTGATGACATGTTTTGTCCCGGTGACGGGGCTGTCATGGATGATGGCGGGTTGCTGCCCGCGCCCTGCGATGACGTGGCGGTCGACGGCGTTCCAGCAGGTGTTGACGGAGGCCGAGGTGAACCATTCGTAAAGCGGCGCGCGGCTGGCGTTCAGCGCGGTTTGCGGGCGTTCCACCCAATCAATCGCCCCGGCGGCGTCCAGCCAGAAGCCTTCGGGGTCGGACTGCCATTTCGCATAGAGTTCACGGTATGCCATTGTATGCCCTCCTCCACGAGTTGGGTTTTGTTACGCGAGGCGGGGGGGCGCGCGCAATGCTGTTACCGGAAACAGGGGCCGGGTGCGGCAATATGTTTGCAGATTATTGCAAGTGCGGTCTGCAAATTTTTGCAAATCCAGCGCGGCTTCGCCAAACGGCGCGAAGAGAGGCGGGATTTGCAAATTTTGCGACGACTCAGGGTAGGATGGGCCGTATTGCCCATCCTCCGGGGCAGCGGGCGCGGTGCCCGGTTTGCCACGGCGGCGCGGGGGGCCGCCGTCGCGTTGCGTATTTTGGCCAAGATGAAGGAGCAGCGGTCAGCTGTAATGGGTGACCGGCGTACCTGCGAGGGCGGAGATGTTCAGAAGGCCGCGCGCGGTGATGGAGTTGGTGACGATATGGGCCTTGTTTCCCATGCCCATCAGGATCGGCCCGACCTCCAGCCCGTTGGCCTTCATCTTGAGGATGTTGCGCGTGGCGGCAGCGGCATCGGTGGAGGCGAAGACAAGGACATTGGCCGCGCCATCCATGCGGGAATTGGGAAGGAGGCGGTCGCGCAGGGATTGGTCGAGGGCGCTGTCGACGTTCATTTCGCCCTCGTAGCAGAAATCGGGTTCGCGGGCGTCAAGGAGTTCAAGCGCGGCGCGCATCCGCTGGGCGGCGGAATTGTCCATGTTGCCGAATTGGCTTTGTGTGCAGAGCGCGATTTTCGGCACAAGGCCGAAGCGGCGGACATGGCGGGCAGCGCCGATCACGCTTTCCATGATCTGCTGCGGCGTGGGTTCGGGGTTCACCTGCGTGTCGGCGATGAAGAGGGGGCCATCTTCGAGGATCATCAGCGAGAGGGCGCCGACCGGATGCAGGCCGCCGCGCGCCAGAACCTGACGGATATAATTCAGGTGCCAGTGATATTGGCCGAAGGTGCCGCAGATCAGGCTATCGGCTTCGCCGCGATGCACCATGACCGCGCCGATGGCGGTGGTGTTGGTGCGCATCACGGCGCGGGCGATATCGGGGGACACGCCACGACGGGCCATCAGGTCGTGATAGGTGCCCCAGTAATCGCGGTAGCGGGGATCGTTTTCGGGGTTCACCAGATGCACGTCGCGGCCCGGGCGGATGGGCAGGCCTGCGCGTTCGCAGCGCATCTCGACCACTTCGGGGCGGCCGATGAGGACGGGGATGTCGTTGGTTTCCTCCATCATCGCGTGCGCCGCGCGCAGGACGCGTTCATCTTCGCCTTCGGCAAAGACGATGGTGCGGGCGGCGGCCTTTGACGCCTCGAAAACCGGGCGCATGATGAGGGCGGATTTGAAGACGGAGCCGTCGAGCTTGCTCTTATAAGCGTCGAGGTCGTCGATGGGGCGGGTGGCGACGCCCGACTCCATCGCGGCCTTTGCCACGGCGGTGGCAACGACACCGATCAGGCGGGGGTCGAAGGGTTTGGGGATCAGGTATTCGGGGCCGAAGGAAAGCTTTTCACCGGAATAGGCGGCGGCGGCCTCGGCGCTGGTGGTGGCGCGGGCGAGGGCGGCGATGCCTTCGATACAGGCCAGTTCCATCCGCTTGTTGATGACCGTGGCCCCCACATCCAGCGCGCCACGGAAGATGAAGGGAAAGCAGAGGACGTTGTTCACCTGATTGGGGAAATCCGACCGGCCGGTGGCGATGATCGCGTCGGGTGCGACGGCGCGGACCTGATCGGGGAGGATCTCGGGCGTGGGATTGGCGAGGGCAAAGACGATGGGGCGGGGGGCCATTTTCGACACCATCTCGGGCGTCAGTACGCCGGGGCCGGAAAGGCCGAGGAAGAGGTCGGCCCCTTCGATCACGTCCATCAGGGTGGCGGGTGTGGTGCCTTGGGCGAATTCTTCCTTCTGGGCCGTCATCTGATCCTGGCGGCCATGATAGACCAGCCCGGCCAGATCGCAGAGCCAGACATTTTCACGTTTGACGCCGAGGTTCAGCAACATGTTGAGGCAGGCGATGCCCGCCGCCCCGCCGCCGGTGGAGACGACCTTGATCTCGTCGAACTTTTTGCCCGCCACGATGAGGGCATTGGTGGCTGCGGCGCCGACGACGATGGCGGTGCCGTGCTGATCGTCGTGGAAGACGGGGATGTTCATCCGTTCGCGGCAGAGCTTTTCGACGATGAAGCAGTCGGGGGCCTTGATGTCCTCAAGGTTGATCGCACCGAAGGTGGGTTCGAGGGCGCAGACGATGTCCGCCAGTTTCACAGGGTCGGGTTCGTTCAATTCGATGTCGAAACAATCGATATTGGCGAATTTCTTGAAGAGGACGGCCTTGCCTTCCATCACCGGCTTTGATGCGAGCGCGCCGATATTGCCAAGGCCAAGGACAGCGGTGCCGTTGGAGACGACGGCGACAAGATTGCCGCGCGCGGTGTAGCGGCTGGCGGTGGCGGGATCGGCCTTGATTTCAAGGCAGGCCTCGGCGACGCCGGGGGAATAGGCGCGGGACAGATCGCGGCCATTGGCCAAGGGTTTGGTGGCGCGGATTTCGAGTTTTCCGGGCTTGGGGAATTCGTGATAGTCGAGCGCTGCTTGGCGTGCATTGTCCCGCCCGTCGCCCTTTGCCTGTTCGTCCATCGCGCCCTCCGCCCGTTTGTTCAACGTTAAACTACTTTGCGTCGAACCAGTTCCCACGCTTTCCAATAGGCGTTTTCGGGGCGGCTTGCAAATCCCCGTCGGGCGCGGCCATTCTTTGCGGGCCGAAAGGGAGGGCAAGATGTTCGAGGTCAAGGGCGAAACGCGGGCTGAGGTGCGACTGCCGACGCAGGAATTGCGCGATGACCTGCCATTCTGGACCAAGACACTGGGGTTCCGGCTGGACATGATCTATCCGGCCGATAACCCGGAGGTGGCGGTGCTGTCGGGCCATGGGCTGCGGCTGCGCATCCAGAAGGGAGCCGTGGAACATCCCGGCACGGTGCGTATCCTGACGGATGAAGAGGGGTTCGCGGGGGGCGAGCGGCTTTTGATCGCGCCGAACGGCACGCGGGTAGAGATCGATCAGGCCAACCCGCCGCTGGTGCTGCCCAAGACGGAACATGCCTTTGTCGTGCGCAGGCTGGCGGAACAGGCGCCTTGGATCATCGGGCGGGCGGGGATGCAGTATCGCGATCTGGTGCCGTCGCGGCTGGGCGGCGCGATGATCGCAAGCCATATCCGCATCCCGGATGGCGGGCCGGTGCCGGATATGGTGCATTTCCACAAGGTGGGGTTCCAGCTGATCTTCTGCATCAATGGTTGGGTGGATGTGGTCTATGAGGATCAGGGCCCGCCGATCCGGCTGACCGCTGGGGATTGTTTCATCCAGCCGCCGGAAATTCGGCATCGCGTGCTGCATGCCAGCGATGGGATCGAGGTGATCGAGATCGGGGTTCCGGCGGAGCATATCACCGAGATCGACCACGAGATGGAATTGCCGACCCCGCATCTGCGGCCTGACCGGGAGTGGCAGGGGCAGCGCTTTGTCTATGACAAGGGGGCAGAGGGGGTGTTCGCGCCCTTCCGCCTGCCGGGATTTGTGGCGCGGGATACGGGGATTTGCGATGCGACGAAGGGTGTCGCCTCGGTGATGGTGGCGCGGCCGGATGGGGGGGACACGGTCTGGACGCGGCATGAGGGGGATATCCTTTTCACCTTCGTGATGGCGGGGGAATTCACGCTGGAGGGCGAGGGGAAGGACCCTTATCGCCTGTCGCCGGGCGATGCCTTTGTCATCCCGCCGGGGATGGCCACGCGCTATGCCGACCCCTCTGCCGATCTGGAACTTCTGGAGGTGACGTTGCCGGGGGCGCCTGTGACGGTCAGGGTCTGATCCGGCGGCGGCGTGACTTGGGAGCGGCGAGGGGGGGGCGCAAAGACCCCCCACGACGGTGGGGCTTGCAGGACCGCTTGCCAATCCGGGCGCGGGCTTCCAGACTGTGACCGATTGGTCAGAAATTCCTTCAGGAGTTCCCCCCTATGTCCCTTCTTGCCGCTGCGACCGAGGTTCGTGAAAAGGCCTATGCGCCCTATTCCCGCTTTAAAGTGGGGGCGGCGTTGCGGACGGCATCGGGGGCGGTCTTTGTGGGCTGCAATGTCGAGAATGTGGCCTATCCCGAAGGCACCTGCGCCGAGGCAGGCGCGATTGCGGCCATGGTGGCGGGGGGCGAGACGCGGATTGCCGAGGTTCTGGTGATTGCCGACAGCCCAGACCCGGTGCCGCCCTGCGGGGGCTGCCGCCAGAAGATCGCGGAATTCGCCGGGCAGGAGGTGCGGGTCACGCTTTGCACGACGGATGGCACATCGCGCGTCATGACGGTGGCGGAGCTTTTGCCCGGCGTCTTTACCGCCGCGCATATGGATCGGGCGTAAGGTGGACGCGCGGGCGATCATCGCGCGGTTGCGGGATGGCGGGCAACCTTCGGCGGCGGAACTGGGATGGTTCGCGCGGGGCTTGGCGGATGGCACGGTCAGCGATGCGCAGGCCGGGGCCTTTGCCATGGCGGTGCTGCTGAAGGGCTTGGGCGAGGCGGGGCGCGTGGCTTTGACACGTGCGATGCGGGATTCTGGGCGGGTTCTGGACTGGGATCTGAACGGGCCTGTGGTGGACAAACATTCCACGGGGGGCATCGGGGATTGCGTGTCGCTGCTGCTCGCCCCGGCCTTGGCGGCCTGCGGGGCCTATGTGCCGATGATTTCGGGGCGGGGTCTTGGCCATACGGGGGGGACGCTGGACAAGCTGGAATCCATCCCCGGTTTTCGCACGGGGCTGAGCGAGGATCAGTTGCGCCGCCAGATCGGGGCGGTGCGCTGTGCCATCGTGGCGGCAAGCGCCGAGATCGCGCCTGCGGATCGGCGGCTTTATGCGATCCGCGATGTGACGGCGACGGTGGAGAGTGTGGACCTGATCACGGCGTCGATCCTGTCGAAGAAGCTTTCGGCGGGGTTGGAGGCGCTGGTTCTGGA
Organism: Fuscovulum ytuae; assembly: GCF_029953595.1. Lineage (NCBI taxonomy): Bacteria > Pseudomonadati > Pseudomonadota > Alphaproteobacteria > Rhodobacterales > Paracoccaceae > Fuscovulum > Fuscovulum ytuae. The sequence goes on from NZ_CP124535.1 coordinate 3,866,411, forward strand.
TGTGAAATGCGGGTCGGGTGCCTTTATGGACACGCTGGAGAAGGCGGAGGCCTTGGCGCAGGCGTTGGTGACGACGGCGCAGGGGGCGGGCTGCATGACGCGGGCGTTGATCACCGATATGAGCCAGCCCTTGGCCACGGCGGCGGGCAATGCGCTGGAGGTGATCGAGGTGATGGAGACGCTGACGGGGACGTCGGTGAATGCGGCGCTGTGGGATTTGACGGCGGCCTTGGGGGGCGAGGCACTGGCGCTGGGCGGGTTGGCGGCGGATGCCGAGGATGGTGAGGCGCGGATCATCGCCGTCTTGGAAAACGGGCAGGCGGCGGAGTGGTTTGGGCGGATGGTGGCGGCGCAGGGGGGGCCTGCGGATTTCGTGGAACGTTGGCCGGATCGGCTGCCCGCCGCGCCTGTGGTGGTGGAGGTGCCCTGCGAGAGCGACGGGTTCGTTGCGGCGATTGATGGGCGGGCCTTGGGCGAGGCGGTGGTGCATCTGGGCGGGGGCCGATTGCGGGAGGGCGATCGCGTGAACCCTTCGGTGGGCCTGTCGGATATGGCGGGTCTGGGCGAGGGGGTGGCGCGCGATGTGCCGCTTGCCCTTGTTCATGCGGCGGATGAGGCGGCGGCGGAGGCGGCGGTCAAGGCGGTGCAGGCGGCCTATCGCATCGCGACCTCGGCCCCGGAAGAGCCGCCCCTTGTGCTGCGGCGGGTGGGGTGATGGCGCGGGCCTTTTTGATCGTGATGGATAGCGTGGGTTGCGGCGGCGCGCCGGATGCGGCGGCCTTTGGCGATGCGGGGGCCAATACGCTGGCCCATATCGCGGCGGCCTGTTCGGAGGGCCGTGCCGATCTGGGGCGCAGCGGGCCGCTGCGGGTGCCCAATCTGGATGCGCTGGGGTTGGGGGCGGCGGTGCGGCTTGCCTCAGGTGACGATATGCCGGGGCTTTCGGCGGTGCCTGTGGGGCGCTGGGGGGCGGCGACGGAGGTGTCGCGGGGCAAGGATACACCGTCGGGGCATTGGGAATTGGCGGGGGTGCCCGTACCGTGGGATTGGGCCTATTTCCCCGATACGCTGCCTGCTTTCCCCGATGATCTGGTGGCGGAGGTTTGCCGTCTGGCGGGGGTGGGCGGTATCCTTGGCAATTGCCACGCTTCGGGGACCGAGATCATCGACAGGCTGGGGGCAGAGCATCTGCGGACGGGGTGGCCCATCTGCTATACCAGCGCGGACAGCGTGTTCCAGATCGCGGCGCATGAAGAGGCCTTTGGGCTGGAGCGGTTGGTCAGCCTGTGCCGGGACCTTGCGCCGCGCCTGCATGCGATGAAGGTGGGGCGGGCGATTGCGCGCCCCTTTATCGGTGTGCCGGGGGATTTTCACCGGACGGGGAACCGGCGGGATTTCGCGATTGCGCCCCCTGCGCCCACGCTGCTCGATTGGGTGCAAGGCGCGGGACGGGTGACCCATGCGGTGGGCAAGATCGGGGATATCTTCAGCCATCAAGGCATCAGCCACCTGCATAAGGGCAAGGACGATGCTGCCCTTTTCGATCATTTGGATCGCTTGGCGGGCGAGGCGGAGGTCGGTTCCTTGACCTTTGCGAACTTTGTGGAGTTTGACAGCACGTTCGGCCATCGCCGCGACGTGGCGGGCTATGCGCGGCAGTTGGAATGGTTTGACGCGCGGGTGGGGGCGTTTCTGGCGCGGCTGCTTCCCGGTGATCTGGCGGTGTTCACCGCCGATCATGGCAATGACCCGACATGGCGCGGGACGGAGCATACGCGCGAGCGGGTGCCGGTGGTCTGTTATGGCGCGGGGGCGGGGTCTTTCGGCCTGTGCGGGTTTGTGGATGTGGGGGCGTCTGTCGCGGCGCATCTGGGGGTTGCGGCCATGGGGCCGGGGAGGAGTGTCCTGTGATCACCGACATGCCGAAGGTGGAATTGCATCTGCATCTGGAAGGGGCGGCACCGCCTGCCTTTATCCGGGGGCTGGCCCGCGAAAAGAAGGCCGATATCGGCGGGATTTTCGACGAGCGGGGCAATTACAAATACAAGGATTTCTGGGATTTCCTGAAGGTCTATGAGGCAGCGACATCGGTTCTGACCAGCCCCGAGGATTATGCGCGGCTGACCCTTGCGGTGCTGGAGGAAAGCGCGAAATCGGGCGTGGTTTATTCCGAAACCTTCCTGTCCCCCGATTTTTGCGGCGGTCGGGATGTGGGGGCGTGGCGGGAATATCTGCATGCGATGCGCGAGGCGGCGGACAAGGCCGAGCGCGACATGGGCATCACCTTGCGGGGCATCATCACCTGTATCCGGCATTTCGGCCCCGAAAAGGCGCGCGAGACGGCGCTTTGTGCGGCTGAGACGGCGGGGGATTGGATCGTGGGCTTTGGCATCGCCGGGGATGAAAAGGTGGGCAAGCCCAAGGATTACCTGTGGTCCTTTGAGTGCGCGCGCGAGGCGGGGTTGCGGCTGACGGCGCATGCGGGGGAATGGGGGGGACCCGACAGCGTGCGGGATGCGGTGCGCGATCTGGGGGTGGAGCGGATCGGGCATGGCGTGCGGGCCATTGAGGACCTTGCGCTGGTGGATGAACTGGCCGAGCGCGAGATTGTGCTGGAGGTCTGTCCGGGGTCGAATATCGCCTTGGGGATTTACCCGGAATGGCGCAAGCATCCGATTGGCGAACTTTGGCGGCGGGGGGTGAAGGTGACCATCTCGACCGATGATCCGCCGTTCTTTCACACCACCATGGCGCGGGAATATGATCGGTTGAACGCCGCATTCGAATGGGATGAGGGGGTTTTCGACGGGATCGCGCGGACCTCGCTTGACGCGGCCTTCTGCGATGGCGATACGCGGGAACGCATCAGAAAGAAGCTGGAGGCCCGGAATGCTTGACCATCTCACTGTCGTCACCCATCCGCTGGTCCAGCACAAACTGACCTTGATGCGGGAGAAGGACACATCGACCGCGTCCTTTCGGCAGTTGTTGCGCGAGATCAGCCTGCTTCTGGCCTATGAGGTGTCGCGCGAATTGCCGATGACGACGAAGCGGATCGAGACGCCGCTTTGCGAGATGGATGCCCCGGCGATTGAGGGCAAGAAGCTGGCGCTGGTGTCGATCCTGCGGGCGGGGAATGGGCTGCTGGATGGCATTTTGGAACTGATCCCGGCGGCGCGGGTGGGGTTCGTGGGGCTTTATCGCGACCATGAGACGCTGCAACCGGTGCAGTATTACTGCAAGCTGCCGGAGCAGTTGGAAGATCGGGTGACCATCGTTGTTGATCCGATGCTGGCCACGGGGAATTCGAGTGCGGCGGCGGTGGACCTGATCAAAGCCAAGGGGGCGAAGGAGATCAGATTCCTGTGCCTTTTGGCCGCGCCAGAGGGAATCGCCCGGATGAAGGCGGCGCATCCCGATGTGCCGATTGTGACGGCGGCGGTGGACAGTCATCTGAACGAGAACGGTTATATCGTGCCGGGACTAGGCGATGCGGGCGACCGCATGTTCGGCACAAAATAATGTAATCTCACCCCTTTACGGGGAAACAATCATCGCGCATTCTGTCCTTCACGCTACTGGGGGGTAGTCATGTTCGTGAAGGTTCTGGGGGGGGCGTTCCTGGCCCTCGCTCTGGGCGCAAGTGGCGCCTTTGCTCAATCTGCATCTGATATCGGGGGGCCGCGCGAGTTGCCCCCGCCCGGTTTCAACGGGCAGCAATACGTGGACAGCCGCGGTTGCGTTTTCCTGCGTGCCGGGATCGGTGGGCGGGTCAATTGGGTGCCGCGGGTGGATCGCAATCGGCGGGCGATCTGTGGCTATCCGCCGTCGGGGGGCGGCGCGACGGCGATGGCCGCTGCGCCCGCGCCGCAGGTGGCGGCCCCACGCGTGAGGACGGCGGAGCCACCGCCGGAAAGCTATACCCCCGCGCCGGTGGCGGGGATGCGGCCGCAGGCGGTGACACCGCGCCCGGTGGCGGTTCAGCCGAGGGTGACGGCACCGGTCGTGACGGCGCCGGTCGTGGCAGCGGCACCTGTGGTGACTGCGCCGCCGCTGGTGGCGGGGACTGGGCGGCAGATCGGCTGCACCACATCGGCCCCGGTGCCTGCGCGGCTGAAGCTGACGCATGGCGGGACGGTCGTGGTTTGCACGCGGGGCGATGGCACGCTGGAAGGGTTGCGCGCGCCGATCTATCCGCAGGGGGCGGGGGTTGGCGCATCGCTGTCCCATGACGGGGTGCCGCGGATGGTGCCGCTTGGCCAGCCTTCGGCGGCGGGGCGGGGCGTGGAAACTGCGCGCGTCGTGGTGCCGACGGCCGTTCCGAAGGGATACAAGCTGGCTTGGGAAGATGATCGGTTCAACCCGTTGCGCGGGGTGGGCACGGCAGAGGGGCAGGCGGCGCAGGATCGCATCCTGACGCGGACGGTCCCCGCGCAGTCGGTGGATGAAAAACCCGGCTTCCTTGATCGTCTGACGATCAGCAGCAAGTCGGCCCCTGCGGCGGCGGCCCCAAAGGCAGCGGCCCCAAGGGCGGTGGAACAACCCGTCACGGCGGGGCGCTATTTCGTGCAGGTGGGAAGCTTTGCGCAACCCAGCAATGCCGAAGGGGCGGCGGGCCGTCTGGCGGCGCTGGGCCTGCCGGTGGCGCGATCGAAAGGCCGGATCGGCGGCAAGCCGGTGCAGGTGATCCTTGCCGGACCCTTTGGCGATAGCGGGGCGGCGCAGTCGGCCTTGCGCGCGGCGCGCGGGGCCGGGTTTGGCGATGCCTTCGTGAAGTGACGGACCGCAGCCTCAAGGCCCGCAGATGGCCTTGAGGCTGTTCCAATCCTCGGCGTTCAGAAGGGCGCGGGGGCTGCCGCCGCGATAGGGATCGGCCTCGATCAGGGTGAGGGTGGATTCCCCGGTCGGATCAAGCGCATAGCCATAGGCGGCAGACGAGACGGCAGCCCCTTCGAACCGGGCGAGAAGCGCCTCATCCGACAGAGGGGGGCGGGGGGCGGCGAGGAAGGCCTCGCCATAGCCTTGCAGCGCGCTGATGGGCAGGGTTCCGGTTGTCAGAAGCCGGAAGGTGGCCGCAAGGCCCGCATGACGCAGGATCAGCTGCATCGGATCATCGGTTTCGGCGCGAAGGGTTTCGGCGAGGGCGAAGCCTGCGGGCACCTCGGGCAGCGGGGCGTCGGTGAGCATCGGCAGGCCAAGCAGGACGAGGTTGCCGGGCAGGATCGCCGCCTGCGGCAGGCCTTCGCGCAGCACGGCAAAGCGGATGCCTGCGCCGCCAAATAGCCGTTCGGAAAGGATCGTCAGGGACCGGTTGCCCAAGGGCGTTTCGCAGGGCGCGCCGGTGAGCCGGGAGATATCGGCCAGCGCCGCCTCGCCGATCTGGGCGCGGGTGGCGGGGGGCAGGACGGCGGCGGTGTGGCGGATCAGGGCGTCGGGGACGAAAACCGCGCCGATGCCAAGGATCGCCAGCGTGGTGCCGATCAGGAGGGTGCCACGCAAGCGGCCGGGGCGCGGGGTGCGGCGGCGCACGGCGCTGCGGATGGTTTCCAGCGCGGCGATCATGTCGGGATCGTCGACTTCCAGCGTTTCCTCGGCATCGGGGCCGGGGGAGTAGACGGCGGGCAGGGTGCCGGGGTTCATCCGTTCGATGGCAGGCAGCGACCAATGCGAGAGCGCAAGTTCCGTGCGCGGGTCTGACAGGACGAGCGATGCCTCGCGGAAGGCGACGACAACTTCGCGCCGCTGAGACTGGGGACTGTCACGCCAGAGGCCGGGGCTTTCCAGCCTCTGGTATTTCTTCAGCGCGGTCATGCCTTGCCTGCGGTGCTGCGGCGGTTGGTCCGGCCGTTCCGTTGCGTTCGACCCCGACGATAGCGCAGGCACGGGGGCGGCACAACGTCGTCAGGGCCGTCACGGCGGGGTCGTCAGCCGGGTTGGCCCATGAGTTTCGCCACGGCGCGGAGTTCGAATTTCTGGATCTTGCCTGTCGATGTCTTTGGCAGGTCTGCAAAGACCACATGTTTGGGCGTTTTGAAGCCTGCCAGACGTTCGCGGCAGAAGGCGATAAGGTCCTTTTCGGTGACGCTTTGCCCCGGTTTCAGTTCGACAAAGGCGCAGGGCACTTCGCCCCATTTATCATCGGGTTTGGCGACGACGGCGCAGAGGAGGACGGCGGGGTGGTGCATCAGCACGCCTTCGACTTCGACGGAGGAGACGTTCTCGCCGCCGGAGATGATGATGTCCTTGGCGCGGTCGGTGATCTTGATATAGCCGTCGGGGTGTTGGAAGGCGATGTCGCCGGAGCGGAACCAGCCGCCCTTGAACGCCTCGGCCGTGGCGGTGGGGTTCTTGTAATAGCCCTTCATGACCATGTTGCCGCGCATGGCGATTTCACCAAGGTGCTGCCCGTCGCGGGGGACGGGGTTGCCGTGGGTGTCATGCACCTCGGCCCCGTCGAGCATGGGCATGGCGACGCCGGTGCGGGACTTGTAGGCGGCGCGGTCCTCTTTCGAGGCATCGTTCCATTCTTCGCGCCATGTGCATTCGGTGGCAGGGCCGTAGGTTTCGGTCAGGCCGTAGACTTGGGTGACGTTGAACCCCAGCGGTTCGAAAGCGGCGAGGGTGGCGGCGGCGGGCGGTGCGCCGGCGGTAAAGACCTCGACGATATGGGAAAAGGCGCGTCGGTCGGTTTCGGGGGCGTTGATGATGGTGTTCAGAACGATGGGGGCGCCGCCGAAATGGGTGACGCCTTCATCCGCGATGGCGTCGTAGATGGCCTTGGCCGTGATGTCGCGGCAACAGACGAGGGTGCCGGCAAGGATGGGGACCATCCACGTATGGGTCCAGCCATTGCAATGGAACAAGGGCACGATGGTCAGATAGACCGGGTGCAGCACCATGCGCCAGGACAGGATATTGGCGGTGGCGGAAAGATAGGCCCCGCGATGGTGGTAGACCACGCCCTTGGGGCGGCCCGTGGTGCCGGAGGTGTAGTTGATGGCGATGGATTCCCATTCATCTTCCGGCATGATCCAGGCTGCGTCTGGGTCGCCTTCTGCCAAAAGCGCGTCATAGGTCAGGTAGTGGCCTGAGGCCGTGAAACCTTCATCCACCACTTCGATGATCTGGGGGGCCGGGCCTTCCATGCGGCGGATCGATTCTTCCGCCAGCGGCAGGAAGGCCGTGTCGCAGAGGACGATCTTTGCCCCGGCATGGCCGAAGATATAGGCGACGGTATCGGCGTCGAGGCGGGTGTTGATCGTGTTCAGGATCGCGCCTGCGGCGGGGACGGCGAAATGCGCCACGGCCTGCGGCGGGATATTGGGGATCAGGGTTGCCACCACATCCCCCGGCGCGATGCCCCGGCGGGCGAGGGCAGAGGACAGGCGACTGACCTGCCCGGCATATTCGGCATAGCTGAGGCGGGTGGATTTCCAGACCACGGCCAAGCGGTTGGCGTGGATATCCGCGGCGCGTTTCAGAAAGGACAGTGGTGTGAGCGGCGCATAGTTCGCGGCGCATTTTCCCAACCCGGTTTCATCGGTCAGCCAGCCCATTCCTGTCCCTCTCTTGTCGTTTCGTCGGTTTATGTCGTTTTCGGGCGCGCACGGGCGAAGGTAGCAGGGTTCACACAGGAAGCGAGAGGGAGACAGGCTTTTCGATGGGCAATTCCGACAGGACGTTGGCGGCGGCGGGGTTGATCCTTGTCTATGCGATGGTGATCGGCTTCACCGACAATTATGTGCGGGTGATCGCCGAGGAGGCGGGGCTGTGGCAGTTCCATTTCACGCGGACCTGCATGGCGGCGGTGCTGCTGGCGCTGGTGGCGGTGCCGCTGCGGTTGCGGTTGCGGCCTGTGCGCTGGCGCGCGGTGGTGGCGCGGTCGTCCATCCATGGCGCGGCGATGGTGATCTATTTCGGGGCGCTGGCCTTTTTGGACGTGGCGCTGGTGGCGGCGGGGCTGTTCACCGCGCCGATCTGGGTTCTGCTGATTTCGCGCTTTGTCTATGGCCATGCGATTGGACCCGTGCGGATCGTGGCGGTGATCCTTGGCTTTGTCGGTGTGGTGCTGGTCTTGGGGCCAGAGGCTCTGGCCGGGGCGTCGCTGCCTGCGGTTTTGCCGGTGCTGGCGGGGGCGATGTATGCGATGGGCAATATCGCCACGCGGGAATGGTGCGCGCAGGAAAGCGCCGAGACGCTACTGGCGGGGTTCTTTGCCGCGCTGGGGGTGATCGGCGCGGTGGGGATGGCGGCTCTGTGGTTGGCGCCGATTGCGGTGCCGGAGGGGGCGGCGGGGTTCTTGCAGCGCGGGCCGGTCTGGGCGAGCGGGACCTTCTATTTCTGGACCTTCGTGCAGGCGGCGGGGTCTTTGCTGGGCGTGGGGATGATGATCCGGGCCTATCAGATCACCGAGGCGTCAAAGGCGAGTGTGCTGGAATATGTGATCCTGCCCGCTTCGGCCTTTTGGACATGGGTGCTGTGGGGGACGGGGCTGGCCCCCTTGGCGGTCTTGGGCATGGTGCTGATCGTGGCGGCGGGGTCGATGATCGCGCTGCGGGCGAAGGCGGTGGAGGGGTAGGGGGGCGTGCGAGCCCGCGCCCTTTTGGAGGGCGCGGAACCGCGCACCTTACGGATGTTGCGCGTCGCCCACCGCTTCGCGCCAATGGCGGCGGCAGAGGCTGACATAGGTTTCGTTGCCGCCGATCACCACCTGTTCGCCTGCCGTCAGCGCGCGGCCATCCGGGCCGCGGCGGATGACCATGGTGGCCTTTTTCCCGCAATGGCAGATGGTGCGCACTTCGCGCATCTCATCGGCCCAAGCCAGAAGGGCGGCAGAGCCGGGGAAGAGATTGCCCTGAAAATCCACCCGCAAGCCGTAGCACATGACGGGAACCTTAAGGTCATCCACCGCGCGGGCGAGTTGCCAGACCTGATCCTTTGACAGGAACTGCGCCTCATCGACAAAGACGCAGGCGACGGGGCCTTGGGCAAGGCGGGCGCGGAGTTTTTCGAACATATCCTCGCCGGGGGCGAAGGTGTCGGCCTCTTCGCCGATCCCGATGCGGCTGGCGATGCGGCCTTCCCCGGCGCGGTTGTCGAATTGCGCCGTGATCAGGTAGGTCGCCATGCCCCCCTCGCGGTAATTGTGCGAGGCTTGCAAGAGCAGGGTCGATTTCCCTGCATTCATCGTGGAGTAGTGGAAATAGAGCTTGGCCATGCCCGCGCCTTAGCGCATCGGGGCCGGGCTTGGGAAGGGGTCAGCCTTCCCTTTGCAGCCGTTCGCGCAGGACGCCGATTTCGACATCGAGATCGGTGCGGTTATCCTCGATCAAGGCGCGGGTGCGGGAGGCGAAGTTGGTTTCCAGATCGGCAAGCAGCGCCTCATATTCTGCGCGGGCCTTGGAATCGCGGCTTTGGGCGTAGAAATCGGCGAATTTCACCGTCGCGTCGCGGGCCCCTGCCAGATAGACGGACAGGTATTTCCGGGCCGAGGTGAGGTCGCGGGGATCGGCCTCGATCGTGCGGAACATGGCGCGGGCGGTATCGGCAAAGCGGTCGACGCGGGATTCGAGGGCGCGGTCATTGGCGCGTAGGATGGCGTCCTTCATGCCGGCGACAAGGCGTTCGGCTTCGTCCACCGCGCGGGCGACGCGGTCGGTTTGGAAGCTGTCGATGCCTTCGGCGCCTTTGTCGCGCAGCGGGTCGGGGCCGAAGGCTGCAAGGTGGAGGATGCCGCCCACCGCGCCAAAGGCGAGGGGGAGAAGGCCCGGCTGGCTGATCGAGGCAGCCAGCGCGAGGGCTGCCCCTGTCAGGACTGCGCCAAAGATCTTGCGCGGGATGGCGGGGCGGCGGGCGATGCGGCGGTCATCATATTCCTGATGCGCGCGGGTGCCTTCGCGGGTCAGCCATGCGGAGAGGAGAAGAAGGCCCGTCGCGCCGAGGCCGGGAAAGAGCGCCTCGGGCCCGCCGGAAAAGGCGGGGATGAGCGGGGTGAGGGCGATGAAGAAGAAGAAATTGACCCGCGCGCCCTTGCGGATGGGGCGCTTGCCGTCAAAGCGGTGGGGGCCTTCGGGGCCGCCCGTCGCGACGGGCTGAGCGTTCTGCCGCGCCCTTCGGGCCTCGTCGCCATCGCCACGGCGCTGGGGATCGGGGCTATATTTTCCACCAAAGCGCTGGGCCATGTCACTGCATCCCGCTGCCGGCGGTGTAAAGGATGAGGGCGAGCAGCACGAAATAGGCCAGCGTTTGCAACCCGGTGCCTGTCATCTGCCTGTCCTGCCCCCTGCTGGCTGTGTTGCGCGCAACTATAGGCGAGGGCGGGGGCCGGGGGAAGGCGGATCAGCCGCGCGGGGGGCGGCGGGGTTTGCCACCCGTGGGGGCAGAGGGGCGCGGTTTGCCAGCGGCGGCAGAGGGCTGGTTGCGGCTGGGCTGGAGTTTCGGCTTGGCACTGCCGCGGGGGGCGGGTTTCGAGGGGCGAGGCGCAGGGGCATCGGCCAAGGTGCCGCGCGGGGCGGGTTTGGTGGGGCGTTGGGTGGCGGGTTTGGAGGATCGGGGGGACGCCGCATCGGCCAACGTGCCGCGGGGCGCAGGTTTGGCGCTTTGGGTGGCTGTGCTGCGTCCCCGCTCTGTGCGGGGTGCGGGGGTATCGGATTTCGGGCCACGGGCGGGGCGCGCGGGGCCTTCGCCGCGGGGCGCGGGTTTGGCCGGGCGGGCCGGTGCTGCGGGTTTGCGCGCGCCGGGTTTGGCGGGGGCGGCATCGGTCGCGGCGAAGAGTTCGGGGGCGAAACCGAGCTGGTCGCGCAGGACGCGGGGGCGCACCTCCTCCACCTCGCCCGGTTGCAATTCGTTCAGGCGGAAGGGGCCGTAGCTGACGCGGATCAGGCGGTTCACGGTCAGGCCGATGGCGGCCATGGCGCGGCGAATCTCGCGGTTTTTGCCTTCGCGCAGGCCGATGGTGAGCCAGGCATTCGCGCCTTGATGGCGGTCGAGGGCGACTTGCATGGGTTGGAAGCGTTCGCCTTCGACGGTGATCCCTTGACGCAGCGGTTCAAGATCGGGGTCGGTGGGGTTGCCCTTGACCCGGACCCGGTATTTGCGCAGCCAACCGGTGGAGGGGAGTTCAAGGCGGCGTTTCAATTCGCCGTCATTGGTGAGGAGAAGGAGGCCTTCGGAATTGAGGTCGAGGCGGCCCACGGACATGACGCGGGGCATGTCTTCGGGGAGGTGGTCGAAAACGGTGTCGCGGCCCTTTTCATCGGCGGCAGAGGTCACCAGCCCTTCGGGTTTGTAATAAAGCCAGAGGCGCGGGGGTTCGGGCGGGGCCAAGGGCTGGCCGTTCACCGTGATGCGGTCCTTGGGGGACACGTTTAGGGCGGGGCTGTCGATGACCTTGCCATTCACCGCCACCTCGCCCGCCGCGATCATGCGCTCTGCCTCGCGCCGGGAGGCGACGCCCGCGCGGGAGAGGACCTTGGCGATGCGGTCGCCTTCGGGGGAGGGCTTTGTGTTGGGGGATTTCGGCGGGCGGGTCATGGGGGTGTCCTTGAAGGGCCAAGCGTGATGCCTAACGGAACCCCCGGGGGTTTTCCACCCCCGGACCCCCGGAGAGTATTTTTTCCAAGATGAAGGGGCATGGTTGCGCCTTTGATTTTGGCGAGGCAGGAAGGGGTATGGAGTTCCGGTCTTTCATGGAGGTCGCGCTGGAAGAGGCGCGGGCGGCGGGCGCGCGGGGGGAGGTTCCCGTGGGCGCGGTCGTGGTGTCGCCTGCCGGGGCGGTGGTGGCGCGGGCGGGGAACCGGACGCGGGAACTTAACGACCCGACGGCGCATGCCGAGATGCTGGCGATCCGGGCGGCCTGTGCGGCAGCGGGGCGCGAGCGGTTGGGGGGGCATGATCTTTACGTGACGCTGGAGCCCTGCCCGATGTGCGCAGCGGCGATTTCGGCGGCGCGGATCGGGCGGCTGTATTATGGGGCGGCGGACCCCAAGAGCGGGGGCGTGGCGGTGGGGGCGCGGGTGTTTTCCCATCCGCAATGCCATCATGTGCCCGAGGTCTATGACGGGATCGGGGCGGCCGAGGCGGAGCGGTTGTTGAAGGGCTTCTTCGCCGCGAAGCGGTGAAAGGGGGGGCGGGGGGGACGGCTGTCCCCCCCGTTTCTTAGAGGGAGATGGGTTCCAGAACCTGCGGTTCGATGACCTGCACGCCGGGGAGGGCCACCACCATTTCGGTCGCGTCCTGTTCCAGCGCGCCGAAGGTGCGGTAGTGGCAGGGGATCACGGCGCGGAAGTTGAAAAAGCGCCGAGCCGCCCATGCGGCGCGTTTCATGTCCATCGTGTAATGGCCGCCCGCGCAGAGGATGCCGATGGTGGGGGCGTGGAGTTCGCCCATCCATTGCATATCGGCCATGATGTCGGTGTCGCCCGAAACGTAGATCGTATGGCCTTCGCCTGCGATCATGAAGCCTGCCTCGGAGCCTGCGGCCACGGGGCCTGCCTCGCCCGTCAGGGTGGAGGAATGCACGGCATTGACCATGGTCACCTTGGCGCCTGCCAGATCGACGGTGCCGCCCTTGTTGAAGCCGATGCTGGCGATGCCGTCGCGGGTTTCAAAGAAGCTGACGAGGTCATAGATGCCGACGAGGGGGATGCCCTTTTCCTTGCAGATCGCGGTGGCGTCGGCGGAATGGTCGCCATGGCCATGGGTGAGAAGGACATGGGTCGCCCCGTCCAGCGCTTCGGCCCGGCGGTCGGCGGGGAACATGGGGTTGCCCGTCAGCCAGGGGTCGATGAGGAGGGTGGCCTCTGCAATCTCGATCCGGAAGCCGGAATGGCCGAGCCAAGTGATCTTCATATGCGTCTCCGTGCCTGCGACATCAAATTATTGGATGCGGGATGGTAGCGGGCCGGGCGCGGAAGGGAATGGCCTGATTTGCGCGGGGCCTGATTTGTGCAGTGTCTGATTTTTGCAGTGGCTGGGCGGGGGGCGGTGTCCTGCGCGCGGGACACCTTGCGGGACGGGGGGCAGAGAGCTAAACGGGCGGGGATCAGAACAGGGGAAAGACCCATGTCCATCGACATCGATACCGCGCGGCGCGTGGCGAAGCTGGCCCGGATACGGGTGGAAGAGGCCGATCTTCCGGCACTGGCCGGGGAATTGTCTGGCATCCTGACCTTTATGGAACAGCTGAACGAAGTGGATGTCACGGGGGTGGAGCCGATGACATCGGTCACGCCGATGCGTCTGAAGCGGCGCAAGGATGGGGTGACGGATGGCAATATGCAGGACGCCGTCCTGAAGAATGCGCCGGATGCGCGCGAGGGGTTCTTTGCCGTGCCGAAGGTGGTGGAATGAGCGCGAACGCTTGGACAATCGCGGCGGCGCGGAATGCGCTGCGCAAGGGTGAGATTTCGGCCACGGACCTGACGATGGCCTGCCTGACCGCGATCGATGCAGGGGATGCGCTGGGGGCCTTTGTCCATAAGACGCCCGAGATCGCGCTGGAACAGGCGCGGGCGGCGGATGCGCGTCTGAAGGCGGGGGATGCGCCGTCGATGTGCGGGATTCCGTTGGGGATCAAGGATCTGTTCTGCACCAAGGGCGTGCCGTCACAGGCGGCGTCGAACATTCTGGGCGGGTTCCGGCCGGAATATGAATCGACCGTCACCACGAAGCTGTTCGATGCGGGCGCGGTGATGCTGGGCAAGCTGAACATGGACGAGTTTGCCATGGGGTCCAGCAACGAAACCTCGTGCTATGGCAATGCGGTGAACCCGTGGCGTCGTGGCAATGACGACACCGCGCTGACGCCGGGCGGATCGTCGGGCGGGTCGGCGGCGGCGGTGGCGGGGGATTTGTGCCTGGCCGCGACGGGGACGGATACAGGCGGGTCGATCCGCCAGCCTGCAGCCTTTACCGGTATCGTGGGGATCAAGCCGACCTATGGGCGCGTCAGCCGCTGGGGCATTGTGGCCTTTGCCTCATCGCTTGACCAAGCCGGGCCGATGACCAAGACGGTGCAGGATGCGGCGATTTTCCTGCAGGCGATGGCGGGGCATGACCCGAAGGACAGCACATCCGCCGATCTGCCGGTGCCGGATTTCGAAGCGGCGCTGACCGGGGATATTCGGGGCAAGAAGATCGGCCTGCCGCGCGAATATCGCATGGACGGGATGCCTGCCGAGATCGACAAGCTGTGGGCCGATGGCGCGGCGATGCTGCGTGATGCGGGGGCGGAGATCGTGGATATCTCGTTGCCGCATACGAAATACGCGCTGCCTGCCTATTACGTGATCGCGCCTGCGGAGGCGTCTTCGAACCTCGCCCGGTATGACGGGGTGCGCTATGGGCATCGCGCGAAGCTGGCGGCGGGCGACGGCATCACCGAGATGTATGAAAAGACCCGCGCCGAGGGTTTCGGCAAAGAGGTCCAGCGTCGGGTGATGATCGGGACCTATGTGCTGTCGGCGGGGTTCTATGACGCCTATTATAACCGCGCGCGGAAGGTGCGGGCGCTGATCAAGCGGGATTTCGAAGAGGCTTTTGCAGCGGGCGTGGATGCGATCCTGACGCCTGCGACGCCGAGCGCGGCCTTTGGTCTGGGCGAGATGTCGAGTGCCGATCCGATCGAGATGTATCTGAACGACGTCTTTACCGTGACGGTGAACCTTGCCGGATTGCCGGGGGTGTCGGTGCCTGTGGGGCTGGACAAGCAGGGGCTGCCCTTGGGGCTGCAACTGATCGGGCGGCCTTGGGAAGAAGGTGACCTGCTGAATCACGCCTATGTGCTGGAGCGGGCGGCGGGTTTTGTGGCGAAACCCGCGAAATGGTGGTAATTCGCCGGACCGTAGGAAACCGAGGCGTGAAGATGCGATCTGTCGTGATGCTTTCCCTGATCGGGGCGCTGGCTGCCTGTAGCCAGAGCGTGCCGGATTCCGGTGCCGGTGTGGGGTTCAACGACTATAACAGCTATCTGCGCGAGCAGGCGGCGGCGGCCCCGCGGGCCGCGACGCCGGTGACGCCGGTGGCCCCTTTTGGCACGGCTGTGGCCCCGGCTCCGGCGGGTGGCTTTTCGCCCGATCTGGCAGCGGCGGCGATTGACCGGGCATCGGGGGTGTCGGTGGGTGCGCCGCTTTCGGCCACGCAGCCTGCGGCGGTGGTGTTTCCCGATCCGAATACCCAAGCGGTGGGGGCTGTTGCGGCCTTTGATCCGAACGACCCGAACCGCCCGCGCGGCAATGCGCCCACGAACATCGCCCCGCAATCGGGCGAGATGGTGCATAGCAATACGGGCATTTCGGACGAACAGGATTTCGCCGCCGTGTCGCAGCGCGAGACGATTGAAAGCGATGCCGAACGTCTGGCGCGCAACCGGGCGCAATATACGGTGATCCAGCCGACGGCGGTGCCGGAACGCACCGAGACGGGGCCGAATATCGTGCAATTCGCGCTGGCCACCACGCATAACCCCGGCACGCAGGTCTATTCGCGGTCTTCGCTGCGGTTCACCGATCCGCTGGCGGCCTGTGCGCGCTATGCCTCGCCCGACTTGGCGCAGCAGGCGTTTCTTGCGGCCGGCGGGCCGGAGCGGGATCGTCGCGGGCTGGACCCGGATGGCGACGGTTTCGCCTGCGATTGGGACCCGCGGCCGTTCCGGTTGCAGTGAGCTTTCCGTCGCCGAATTGCGGGGAACGCCGCCTTGGGGCGCGGCCCGATCTTGTGGTGATCCATTACACGGCGATGGCCAGCATGGCCGAGGCGCGGGCGCGGCTGTGCGATCCGGCGCATGAGGTGTCGGCCCATTGGCTGATCGGGCCGGATGGCGCGGTGGAGCAATTGGTCGATGAGGCGTTGCGCGCCTGGCATGCAGGTGCGGGGGCTTGGGGCGCGGTCACGGATGTGAATTCCCGGTCGATCGGGATCGAATTGGCCAATACCGGCGCGCAGCCTTTTTCTGAGCCGCAGATGGCCGCCTTGGAGCGGGTGCTGGCGGGGATCATGGCGCGTTGGGCGATCCGGCCTGAACGGGTGATCGGGCATTCCGATATGGCGCCTTTGCGCAAGAGCGACCCCGGTGCAAGGTTCGATTGGCGGCGCTTGGCGCAGGCGGGGCTATCGGTCTGGCCTGAGGGGCGAAGCGTCGGTCGCAAGGCCGAGTTCCTCGGCCATGCGCGCCGCTTCGGATACCCGGAGGGGGAGGAGGCGCTGATCCTGCGGGCGTTTCGCTTGCGGTTCCGGCCTTGGGCAGAGGGGCCGGTCGATGACATCGACGCAGGGCTTGCGGCGGAATTGGCGGCGCGCTTTCCGGTGGATGGGGGCATGGCTTGACGCAAGGGCGGGGGCGGCGTAAGCCCGCCATCGCGCGGATGGCTGGATGACCGCGGGGGGCGACCTTCGAGGAAAGTCCGGACTCCATGAAGCAAGGGTGCCGGGTAACGCCCGGCGGGGGCGACCCCAGGGAAAGCGCCACAGAGAAGAGTCTGCCCCGCATGCGGGGTGATGGTGAAACGGTGGGGTAAGAGCCCACCGCGGACCGGGCAACCGGGACGGCACGGCAAGCCCCACCCGGAGCAATGCCGAATAGGGGCCTCGCGCGGAAAGGTCTGCACTTGCAGAGACCTCCGCAGGGACGCTTCAGCCCAGAGGCCCGGGTTGGCAGCTTGACCGCCGTGGTGACACGGTCGGCAGAGGAATGGTCATCCATGGGGAGGATCGCAAGATCGGACCCGGGACAGAATCCGGCTTATAGGTCATCCGCGCGTTTTCCTTGGACGGGAAGACGGGGGCCCTGCCCCCACGGGGCTGCGCCCCTTCCCCCGGAGTATTTCTTGCCAAGATGAAGCCGGGGGCGGGGTTTTCCTTTGCGTGGCTTTCTCTTATCCCATGGGCAGGAATGGGTGGAGGCGCGCGATGATCCCGGTGCAGGGCTATCAGGGGCGGAAGGTGGCGGTGTTGGGCTTGGGCCGGTCGGGGCTGGCCACGGCGCGGGCGTTGATCGCCGGGGGGGCGGAGGCGCTTTTGTGGGATGACAGCCCGGAGGCGCGGGGGAAGGCCGAGGCGGAGGGCTTCGCGACGCTGGACCTGATGCGGCATGGCGTGCTGGAGGAGGTGGCGCTTTTGGTGACGAGCCCCGGCATCCCGCATCTTTACCCCGCACCTCATAGGGTTATCGGGCGGGCGATGGAGTTGGGGGTGCCGGTCGATAATGACATCGGCCTCTTTTTCCGCAGCTAT
The DNA here is from genome assembly GCF_029953595.1 of Fuscovulum ytuae. Taxonomy (NCBI): domain Bacteria; kingdom Pseudomonadati; phylum Pseudomonadota; class Alphaproteobacteria; order Rhodobacterales; family Paracoccaceae; genus Fuscovulum; species Fuscovulum ytuae. Next base: position 3,883,640 of record NZ_CP124535.1, read on the forward strand.
GCCACGCGGGATTGGGACGGGTTCGATCAGGCGCCGCGGGTGGTGGCGGTGACGGGGTCGAACGGGAAATCGACGACCACGGCGCTGATCCGGCATATTCTGGATGAGGCGGGGCGGCCGGTGCAGATGGCGGGGAATATCGGGCGGGGGGTTCTGGACCTTGATCCGGCGCAGGATGGCGAGGTGGTGGTGTTGGAACTGTCGTCTTACCAGACCGAGCTGGCGCGCGCGCTGACCCCGGATGTGGCTGTTTTCACTAACCTTTCGCCAGATCATCTGGATCGGCATGGCGGCATGGGCGGGTATTTCGCGGCCAAGCGGCGGCTGTTTTCGGAAGGTGGCCCCGACCGTGCTGTGGTGGGTGTGGATGAGGTGGAGGGGCGGTTTCTGGCCGATCAGCTGGGGCAGGGGGCGGCGGATGATCGGGTGATCCGGGTGTCATCCGGCACGAAGCTGGAGGGGTTCGGCTGGGCGGTCTTTGCGCGCAAGGGGTTTTTGGCGGAATGGCGCAAGGGACGGCAGGTGGCATCCATAGACCTGAGGGAAATCAAAGGGTTGCCCGGCGCGCATAACCATCAGAACGCCTGCGCGGCCTATGCGGCCTGCCGAACCTTGGGCCTTGGTCCGAAGGAGATCGAGGCGGCGTTGCGGAGTTTTGCGGGCCTGCCGCATCGCAGCCAGTTGGTGGGCGAGCGGGGGGGCGTGCGGTATGTGAACGACAGCAAGGCCACCAATGTGGACAGCGCGGCCAAGGCGCTGCAAGCCTTTGAAAAGATACGCTGGATTGCCGGGGGCATGGGCAAGGAGGGGGGCATTGTCGCCTTGCAGCCGCTGTTGGGATCGGTGGTGAAGGCCTATCTTATCGGCCATTCCGCGCGGGATTTTGCCTTGCAGATCGGGGATGTGCCGCACGAGATCTGTGAGACGATGGAGCGGGCTGTAGCGCGGGCGGCGGAAGAGGCGCAGGCGGGGGAAGTGGTGCTGTTGGCCCCGGCGGCGGCGAGTTTCGACCAATATCCCAATTTCGAGAAGCGGGGCGAGGATTTCATGGCGCGGGTGGCGGCGGTTCTGGGGTAAACCGCTGCGGACGCTGGATAAATCTGACGGTTTTGCCTGTATCGGTTGTGCCCTGTTTTGTGCCGCCTTTTGTGCCGCAACCTGTGGCCACGCACGGAGGGCTTACGCGCCGTTAAGGTTAATGAAATGCGGTGAGTCGGGCGGGGCGCGCTGTCTGGCGCAGGTCGGGCCTGTGCGGCCCTGCGCTGCGAAGACGGAGCCTTGGCTTTCACGTCTGGCGCATGGGGTGGAGCCTTGGGGCCGTTCTGCCTGCTTCGCCGAGATCGGCGGGTATGGAGGCGCTTGTGGCCCCCGTCATCACCAAAACCGCGCCCCCTTGATGCCCGCCGGACAGAGCCATCGGGAGGAAGGCCGCCTGCCGTGCATGGTGGGGCGCAGCGGGTGAGCGGGGGGCGGGACAGCCGTCAGGACGGGAGGGGGCACCCATCCGAAAGGCGGTAGGATTGCGGGGCGATGGACGGGGGCGGACGCTGAATCGCGGTGATCTGTTAACAGTTGTCTGCGGCAAACCGTCCTCTTCTTCAGGTTGATCCTGAAATCTCGGAGGGAGATTGCAATGAAACTGCTTCGCGTCGCGGTTCTGCCGCTTGCCTTTTTCGCCACTGCCTCGGTTGCATCGGAATATGATGCGGCCATGAAGGACTATCTGGATGGTTCGATCCGGGCTTGGGCCAATGACCCGGTTCTGGTGCAGGCCATCACCGCTGCCAATGCCGAACGGGCCGGGCTTGATCAGGCCAAGATCGACGAAATGGACACCGCTTGGCGGGCCGAGGTCGGGCAGGCCGACACGCCGACGATGACCCCGGTCATGACCAATGCGGCCGCCGATTTCCTGCGCGGGCAGGTCGATGCGTCGGGCGGCAAGATCACCGAAGTCTTCATCACCGACAATGTCGGGCTGAATGTCGCGGCGTCGTCGCCGACATCGGACATGTGGCAGGGGGATGAGGAGAAGTTCACCGACGTCTTCCCGAAGGGCGCAGAGGGCGTGCTGTTTGGCGAGATCGAATTGGACGAGTCGACCCAGACTTATCAGGGGCAGATTTCCATCTCGATCACCGATCCGGCCACGTCGGAAGTGATTGGCACGATGACGATCGGGGTCAATGCCGAAGCGTTGATGTGATGGCCCTGAAGCATCTAGGAATGGGAGGCCTCTGATGATGGAACGCTCTTCGCGACGGATCAGATTTTCGGTTTTTGGCAAATGCCTTGCGATGATCGTCCTGCTTACCGTGATTGTCGCGGGGAGTATTACCTATAAGGCATCGGAGCTGTTGCGGGATGTCGCGATGGAGGGGTTGCAGGCCCTTGCCTATGACAGCACGCGCAGCACCGCCCGCGAGGTGGCGGGAGCCATCAAGTTCGGCAAGACGGAGTTGATCGACACCGTATTTGCCGATCTTGAGGCGCGCGCTGCCGACAAGCTTTCATCGGCGGTGGCCTTTGGGGCCGATTTCGTGCCGCGCACGCAGGCGGGCGAGGTTGGCGATGCAGACTTGGCGCTGGCCACGACCTTGGCCGAGAAGGCCTTGGCCTCGGGTCAGGTGGAAGTGGCGGAGAACGGGCTTTTGATCGCCTCGCCCGCCCTGTTTGGTGAAAAGGGTGATGTTGCGGGCGTGGTTGTGACGCGCTGGTCCAGCGCCGAGATGGAGGCGAAGGCCGAGGCGCAGTTGATGCGGGTTCTCTGGTTGGCGGCCGCAATTCTGGGCGTGCTCTTGGCGGGGGCGGCGTGGTTTTTGCACCGGACGCTGTCGGTTCCGTTGAAAGCCATCACGCAGATCGGGCGGCGGGTTGCCGAGGGGGATTTGACCGAGGTGGTCAAGCAGCGCGGCAGCGATGAGATCGCGCAATTGCAACAGACCATCAGCGAGATGGTGGAAAGTCTGCGGGGCGTGGTCGGCAATGTGGCCTTTGCCATTGATGGCGTGACCGAAGGGAGTGCGGCGATTGCATCGTCGTCGACCCAGTTGAGCCAGAGCGCCAGCGTGCAGGCGGCGGCGACCGAGCAGGTTTCTGCGGCGGTGGAGCAGATGACGGCGAATATCCAGCATTCGGCGGAAAACGCATCGCAGACGGAGAAGATCGCCGCGCAATCGGCGCAGGATGCGCAGAAGTCGGGGCAGGCCGTGGCCGATGCGATGGCGGCAATGGCGCGTATTTCAGAGCGGATCGGCGTTGTGCAAGAGATTGCGCGGCAGACGGATCTGCTGGCCTTGAACGCGGCGGTCGAGGCGGCGCGGGCGGGCGAGAACGGGCGCGGGTTCGCGGTTGTGGCGGCCGAGGTGCGCAAGCTGGCCGAGAAGAGCCAATCTTCGGCGAGCGAGATTTCTGATCTGGCCGGTGAGACGCTGCGCATGGCGCGGATGGCGAGCGAGATGTTGCAGCGGCTGGTGCCGGCTATTCAGGAGACATCGCAGCTTGTGACCGGGTTGTCGGCCAATGCGCGCGAGCTTTCGATCGGGACGACGCAGATTGCGACGGCGATCCAGAGCCTTGACAGCGTGACGCAGCAGAACACGGCGGCGTCGGAAAGCCTGTCGTCAAGCGCGGTGGAGCTTTCGGCGCAGGCCGAGCAGGTGCGCGGGACGATTGGCTATTTCCATCTGGATGCGCCGGGTGGGGAGGTGGTGTCGGAGGCCGAGCCTGTTCACACCCCGCCCCCGGCCCGGATGGTGGTGGACATGGCGGAACCGCAGCGGGCCGCCGCCTGAGATGGCGCATCGGCAGGCGGCGCGGGGTGCCGGGTCGCCTGCCTGTCGCGTCAGGTTTGGCGCTGGGTGTAGGTGGGGAAGGGCAGGGTGCGGAGTTGGCCTGCTTGACGCAGGCCTTCGGCATGGTCTGCGATCTCGCCCAAGGTGGCGAACCATGCGCCCGAGGTGAGGGCGGTTTCCAGCCAGCGTTCCACCACCTGCCAGCGGGCGCGGCGGCCCGTGAGGAAAGGATGCCAGACCGCATGCCAGAGGCCACCGTCGCGGCGGGCGGCCTCGAATTCTTCGAAGAAAGGGGCGAGGCCTTCGGAGGGGCCGCGCACGGGCATCATATAGCCGATCTCGGCGTAATGGGCGAAGGGGGGCCAGTCGTCGATGCCCCAATGGGTGGGTATTTCGATCAGGCTGCGGCCACCGAGATCAAGCGCGTAGGGTTCGTCATCGGCCATCATCGAGCTGTCATAGGCAAAGCCGCGATCCGCGAGGAGGGCGGGCGTGTCATTGGTCAGCAGATAGACCGGGGCGCGGTAGCCGCGGGGGCGGTAGCCTGAAAAGGCGGCGATGGCGTCAAGGGCGCGGTCCAGATCTTCGGCCTGTTCGGCAAGGGAGCGGGCGGAGGGATTTTCGTGTATCCAGCCGTGGCAGCCGATTTCGTGCCCGTCTTTCAGGATGGCTTCGACGGCCTTGGGGTAGGTTTTCACGCACCAGCCGGGGATGAAGAAGGTCTGGCGGAGGCCAAGGCGGCGATAGGTTTCCAGAATGCGTGGCACGCCCACGGTGGGGCCGTATTGGCCCATCGAAATGGCGTAGGGGCGTTTCCAGCCTTCGGGGTCGGCGGCGTGGATCAGGCTGTCGGCATCCATGTCGAAGGTGATGGCAGCGGCAAAGGGGGCGCGGTTGGGCCAGTCCATTCAGCGTTCCATCACATGGGTGTTGGTGCTGTCCCATGACAGCCAGAAATCCTGCCCGCTTTCGGGATTGAGTGCGGCAAGTTGCTTTTCGCCCACCTGCGCCTTCCATTCGGCGCCGTCGGGGGTTTCGAAATAGCAGATGATGCCGGTGCCTGCGAATTCTTCGGACAGGAAGGCGGCGCGGAGGGCCGCACCTTCGGGGCGGTCGCGGCTGACGGTGACGCGGTCGGCGGCGACGACGATGTCGCGCTGGCCATCGGGGGCGGAGACGGGGATGCCGCCCTGCGGGGTTTGCATAATGCCGGCGGTCACGGGGCCGGACAGGATGTTGTTGCGCCCCACGAATTCGGCCACGAAGCGCGAGCGCGGGCCACGGAAGATTTCCTGCGGGGTGCCGATCTGTTCGATCTCGCCATGGCCCATGATGACGACGCGGTCGGCCATGGCGAAGGCTTCGGATTGGGAATGGGTGACATAGACGAAGGTGATGCCCAATTCCTTTTGCAGCCGGGTCAGCACGCCCTGCATGCGGATCACCAGATGGGCATCAAGCGCGGAGAGCGGTTCGTCGAGAAGCAGCATCTCGGGTTCGGTCACGAGCGAGCGGGCGAGGGCGACGCGCTGGCGCTGGCCCCCGGAAAGCTGATCGATGCGGCGGTTTTCGAAGCCCGCAAGCGCCATGCGGTCAAGCCAGACCATCGCCCTTTCGCGCCGCTCTTTGGGGGATATGCCGCGCATGCGCAGGCCGAATTCGACATTCTCGATCACGGAAAGGAAGGGAAAGAGGGCGAGCGACTGCCAGACAAGCGGGGTGTCGCGACGATGCGGGGGCACGTCGTTCATCACCCGCCCGCCGATGGTGATGCTGCCGGAGGTTGGTGCCTCAAGCCCCGCGAGCATGCGCAGGGTCGTGGTCTTGCCGCAGCCTGACGGCCCCATCAGGGCGAGGAATTCGCCGCGCCGGATATCAAGGTCGAGCGATTTGACCGCGACATAGGTGCCAAAGGCCTTGTGAACCGAGCGGAACTGCACGAGCGGGGTGGAGGGGGCGTCAAACATGCTTGCGTCTCCGGAAGATCAGGGCCTGCGCCACGATCACGAGGGTCATCGACGTGAGGAACACGACGGTGCCGATGGCGTTGATCTGCGGGTCGACATTGCCTTGCAGGATTTCAAGGATCAGGACCGGGACGGTCCGGTTCAGGCCGGACACGAACCAAGCCACGATGAATTCGTCGAAGGACACGGCGGCGGTGAGACAGAGGGCGCTGACCACTGCCGGGGCGCAGAAGGGCAGGATGACATGGCGCATCGCCGCCCATTGGCCCGCGCCGAGGTTCCATGCCGCAGCCTCGAGCGCGGGGTCCATTTGCGACAGGCGCAGGCGGCAGATGGCCATGGCGAAGGGCGTGGCCAGAACGACATGGGCGATCACGATCCCGGTGAGGGTGCCCGACAAGCCCGTCTGGGACAGCCATGCAAGCATGGCAAGGCCGAGGATCACCAGCGGCAGGGTCGGCGGCAGGAGGGCGAGCGCGAGATAGGCCTGCTTGAAGCGAAAGCCGTAGCGGAAATCGGTATAGGCGGTGGCAAAGCCGATGAAGGTGGACAGAAGGCTGGTGATCGTGGCGACGATGAGGGAGTTGCCGATCGCCTCCCATACTTCGGGGCGGCTGAAGGCGCGGGCATACCATTCGGTCGTGAAACTGCCCAAGGGCAGGGTGGGGAAGCGGTCGGAGTTGAAGGAAAAGATGATGCTGGCCGCGATGGGGGCAAAGACGAAGGTGAAAAGGGCAAGGAGGTAGACCCAGCCGAGGGCGTTGGTTGTTTTCATCCGCGCCTCCCATAGGCGGCTTTGAGGGCGGCGGTCGCCACGGCAAAGAGCGTCAGGATCATGATGATCGCCACCACCGCCGCGCGGGGCCATTGCTGGCCGGATTTGGTGGTGTCGATGATGAGGATGGTCAGCGTGGGCGGTTTGGAGCCGCCGAGGTAGAAGGGGCTGACGAAATCGCCGAAGGTCATGATGAAGGCGAAAAGCGCCCCAAGGACGATGCCGGTGCGGGCGGCGGGCAGGATGACGCTGACCAGCGTGCGGGCGGGAGAGGCGCCGAGGTTGCCCGAAGCCTCGATCAGGCTGCGGTCGATGGCGACAAGGCTCCATGTCTGGAAGATGACGACTAGGGGCAGCACGAGCGTCAGGTAGCCGACCATCGCGCCGAAGCCGGAATTGAGCATGGTGAAAGGGCCAAGGCCGAGGCTGCCGAGGGCCGCGTTGACCGGGCCGCTTTCGGCAAGGATCACCTGCCAGGCATAGGCGCGGACGAGGAAAGAGGTGAAGAAAGGCACGATCAGGCAGAGCAGCGCGAAGGTGCGCCCCGCCGGTGTCAGCCGGAAGGCGAGGAAGAGCGAGGCGGGAAAGGCGATGGCGGTGGCCAGAAGGCCTGCCAGCGCGGCGCGGCCAAGGGTGATCCAATAGGCATCCCAGAAGGCCCCGCGCCCCAGCATCCGCGCCCAGTTGTCGAAGGCGAAGGCCGGTTCCATCCGGTAGTTCTTGACCAGCCAAAAGCTCATGGCGGCCATGAAGAGGAGGGGGATGACGAAGAAGGCACCCTGCCAGAGCAGGAGCGGCAAGCGCCATATGAGGGGGAAAGGATCAAACCTGCGGGATGGGGTCATGGTGGATCGGGGCGGCCGCAATGGGCCGCCCCCGTCCCTTAGGCGGATTTGTAATCGGACCAGAAGTCGTTCCAGTCCTCGAGGCTTTGCTGTTTGGGGGTGTCGCGGAAGAAGATGCGGCCTTCGCGCAGCAGTTTGATCGGGTCGTTGTCGGCGCCTTCGATCAGGCCTGAACGCTTTGCCTCATCCGGGTTGGCGGCTTGGATCGCTTTCCAGCCCGTCTTGTTGGGCGACAGGCCCGGATAGGCGGCCATCTGGATGGATTTGACCTGACCTTCGGCCCCAAGCATGTAGTTGATGAACTTGTTGATGATCTCATGCTTGTTCGTGCCGACGCCGATGGAATAGCTTTCGGTCCATTGGATGCCGCCCTCTTCGGGGATGACGCTGGCCACCTTGGCCCCGTCCTTTTCCAGAACGCCGGTGATCCAGTCGCCGATGCCGACCATGGCCAGCATCTCGCCGTTCTTCAGGCTGCTGAAGGTGCCGCCATAGTCGAAATAGCCGCCCACCTGCGGTTTGAGGGAGAGGGTCTTTTCCTGCACCGCCGCCCATGCCGCCTCGTCGATGTCGAAGGGGGGCTTGTTGCCGTTCAGGAGCGACATCTGGCCCAGCGAGGGCAGGTGCCAGTCGAAATGCCCGACCTTGCCCGTCACCTTGGGGTTCCAGAAGCAGTTATAGCTCATGGCCTCTTCGCGGGTGAGGGCGTCGGTGTTGTAGCTGACGCCGAGAAGGCCGTAGCGGACCATCACGGACCAGAGCGTGTCATCGGTCCAGTGGCCGGGGAATTTCTGGAATTCGGGGAAGAAGTCGTCGAACGGGTACAGCGAGGGGTCCATCTGTTCGATGTAACCCGCAGCATTGAGCTGCTGGACGAATTCGGCATCCGACAGGATCAGGTCATAGGTGCCGGGGGGCGATTGGCTGATCAGGGCCAGCATGTTGTCGCCGCCGGCATAGTATTTCGGCACGAACTTGACGTTGTTGGCGGCCTCGAATTCCGCCACGACATCGGGTTCGGCATGGCCATACCAAGCGAGCATGTTGATCGTGGTCGGATCGGCCGCCCAGGCCCGGTTGAGCATGGGCGTGGCGAGGAGTGTCGTGGCTGCCCCTTGCAAAAGGCGGCGGCGGGTCAGGTGAAGGCTTGTGGTCATCTGGCGTCCCCTGTTGTCGCGGCCCAAGGGTCGATTCGCCCGGACCTTGGGGCAAATCTAGGATCAGCCAGAAGCATATCGGAAATTTTGTATTTCTATGCGCCCATAAGGGTTGCTTATGAAGATTGGTCTGCTCCCTGACCGGCTCCCTGACCGGCCCCCTGACCGGCCCCCTGACCGGCCCCCTGACCGGCCAGTGTGATTTGCTGCATCAGCCATTGCGCAAGGCCGTGGGCGGCCTTGGTCAGGCGGGCATGTTTGTAAAAAAGGCCGATGCGCAGCGGCGCGAGGGGGGGAAACCCTTCGGCGGCGGTGCCGATCCGCATGCCATCGATCAGCGTGGCGGGGGTGAGGGCGCTGGCGCCGAGGCCAGAGACAACGGCGGTTTGAATGCCTGTCACGTCGCCGGAGATGAGTTTTGTCTTCCAGCTTTGGCGGGCACCGCGCAGGGCGCTGCGCATGCGGTCGGCATATTCGCAAGGATCGGGGTGGCGGATGAGCGGGAGGGTCTGGCCCGGCGTCCAGCGGAAGCCCTCGGCCACGGCCCAGATGGGGGCGATGGTCGCGCTGTTGACGAGATAGGCCTCGTCTTGTGTGGGGGCGATGGCGACCGAGAGGTCGAGCCGGTCAGCGGCCAGTTCCTGCCGCAGGATGCGCGAGGGCTGGCTGTCGACCTCGATCCGCACGTCGGGATGGCTGACGGCAAAGCGGGTGATCGCGCCGAGAAGGAAGGTGTTGGAGAAGTCGGTCGGAAGGCCCACGCGAATCCAGCCTGACAGGGATTCGACCGCGAAATGGGCGACGATGTCGTCATTCAGGCGAAGGATCTGACGCGCATAGGGGCCGAGGGCCAGACCGCTGTCGGTAAGACGGATTTGCCGCCCTTCGGTATTGATGAGTTGGGTGCGCAAGAGATCCTCTAGCCGCCGGATTTGCAGGCTGATCGCGGGTTGGGTGCGACCCAGCGCTTCGGCCGCGCGGGTATAGCCGCCAAGATCGACGACGGTGACGAAGGTGCGCAGAAGATCGGTGGGGACATTGGTCAGCATCGGGTCCTCACATTTGCGGATGTTATGAAAGCATTGTAATTATCAATTTCGAAAATCACCAAGCGCTTCCTAATCCTTGGCCCGAAGGAGAGGATCATGGATCGAAGCGCCTTTCATCGACTGTTCAAATGCCCCGGTCCCGTGGTGACGCCGGTCATCCATGTGCAGGACCTGCGCCAGACCCTTGGCAATATCGGCCATGCCGTGCGGTTGGGGGCGCCGGGTCTCTTTTTGATCAATCACGACTTTCCGGTGGAGCCCTTTTTGCCCATCCTGCGGGCGGCGCGGGCGGAATGCCCTGACCTGTGGCTGGGGGTGAATTTTCTGGCCCAGCCGGGCAATCTGGCCTTTCCGGTTCTGGGCCAGTTGGCGCAGGAAGGATGTGTCATCGATGCCTATTGGGCCGATGATGCCCGGATGGATGAACGGCAGGCGACCCAGAGCGAGGCCGAGTCCATTGCCGCGATCCGTGCGGCGAGCGGCTGGAAGGGGCTGTATTTCGGGGGCGTCTGTTTCAAGAAGCAGCGCCCTGTGGACCCGACCTTGAACGAACATTCGGCGCGGATCGCGCGGCCCTTCATGGATGTGGTCACGACATCGGGGCTGGCCACTGGCCATGCCACGGACCCATCGAAGATCGAGGATTTCCGTCGCGGGCTGGGGGCGGCGCCGCTGGCCATCGCCTCGGGTGTGACGCCGGAGAATGCGGCGGATTACGCGGCGGATGTGGACTGCTTCCTTGTCGCCACCGGCATCAACCGCAAGGACGACTTTTACAACATCGACCCGGCACGCCTTTCGGCGCTGCTTGACCTAACCCGAGCCTATGGAGCCCCCGATGACCGATCCTAAAGGACCGCGCGACGACCGCTGGTATCTGTCGCTGATGTCGCCCAATACCAAAGGCCCGAAATTTGCGTGGCTGGACCCGACATCCATCTACATCAACGCGGTGGCGTTTCAGGACATGCTGGATGACATGATCGCCGATCTGGCGGGGGTGGAGTTCGATGTCGTGGGGGGCTGCGATGCGATGGGCTTTGTGCTAGGGGCGGGGCTGGCCGCGCGCACGGGGCGGGGTTTCCTGCCGGTGCGGAAGGCCGGAAAGCTGTGCGTCGATACGGATCGGGTGAGTTTCACCAATTATTCCGGCAAGACGCAGGATATGGAGATGCGCCAGCCTGCCTTTGCCAAGGGGACGCGGGTGCTTTTGGCCGATCAGTGGATTCAGACCGGGGGCACGATGGAGGCCGCGATCCAGCTGGTGGAACGGCAAGGCGGCATCGTGGCGGGTCTGGTGACCATCGCGATGGAGAATTGCGAGGCGACGGATGCCTTTGCGGCGCGGTTCCCGGTGATCACGGCGGTGGTGCCGGGGAGCCGCTGGCAGGCGGAATGCAATGGGCAGGATCTTTCGAGCTTCCGCAGCTATCGCCCCGAGCGCACGTTCCCGACGGCAGGCCGCACGGCGGCCTGATCGCTTCACCCAAAGAAGAAAGGGGCGCGGATGGGACCGCTTGCCGAGCCGAAACTGATTTCCGGCAATGCGAACCTGTCGCTTGCCAAATCCATTGCCCGCCGCATGTCGATGCACCGGGGCATGTCGGTCAACCTCGTGGATGCGCGGGTCGAACGCTTCAACGATCAGGAGATTTTCGTCGAAGTGTTCGAAAATGTCCGGGGCGAGGATATGTATGTCATCCAGCCCACCTCGAACCCGGCCAATGACAACCTGATGGAACTTCTCATCATGGTCGATGCGCTGCGCCGGTCTTCCGCCGCGCGCATCACCGCCGTGATCCCCTATTTCGGCTATGCCCGTCAGGACCGCCGCGCCAAGGCCCGCACGCCGATCAGCGCGAAACTGGTGTCGAACCTGATCGAGACATCGGGGGTGGACCGTGTCCTGACGCTTGACCTGCACGCGGCGCAGATTCAGGGGTTTTTCGACATCCCCGTCGACAACCTTTATGCCAGCCCCGTCTTTGCCCTTGATATCGAACATCATTTCAAGGGGCAGATGGAGGATCTGATGATCGTCTCGCCCGATGTGGGCGGCGTGGCGCGGGCGCGCGAACTGGCCAAACGGATCAACGCGCCCCTGTCCATCGTGGACAAGCGGCGGGAAAAAGCGGGCGAAGTGGCGGGCATGACGGTGATCGGCGATGTCCGGGGCCGCAAATGCATCATCGTGGATGACATCTGCGACACGGCCGGGACGCTGTGCAAAGCGGCCGAGGTGCTGCTGGAAAATGGCGCAACCGAGGTGCATTCCTACATCACCCACGGCGTCCTGTCCGGCCCGGCGGTGGAGCGGGTGCAGAATTCAGTGATGAAGTCGCTCGTCATCACCGACAGCATCGAACCGACCGACCGCGTGAAATCCGCCAGCAACATCCGCATCGTCCCCACCGCGCCGATCTTCGCGCAGGCCATCCTGAACATCTGGAACGGAACCTCGGTCTCGTCGCTCTTCGAAACGGAAACCCTCGTCCCGATTTATG